>NZ_CANMRY010000090.1 GCF_947500405.1 uncultured Maribacter sp. | reverse complement strand
AAGGAAAAAATTGAGGAACTTGAGTTCGTCAAAGACTTCCAACAAGACATTATTGCAGACATGGAACTAATCACAGGAGTCGATATGTCAAAAAAGTCGTTGCCCAAAACATTAGCAAAAGAGATAGAAAAAAAGAAGAAAGACCGTTTAAAAGAAAATGGCTCTACCAATGTTTTGGGATTAGTAAACAAGCCTTCTAC
>NZ_CANMRY010000089.1 GCF_947500405.1 uncultured Maribacter sp. | reverse complement strand
TTTGAGTGAGTTTTTTTAATTTTAAAGTTATTCAATTCGGTCTTGAGTAAGCATTCCGTCTGAGTGATAAAATTCGCACCTGAGTAAGTTTTTATTTTTTTAATTCACACCTGAGTGAGCATTCCGTTTGAGTGCGTAATTTTTCATTTAAAAAGTCAGCCACGAGAATTTTAATACTGCCGAAATTTTGATGTCGCACCATTAAAAGTAAC
>NZ_CANMRY010000088.1 GCF_947500405.1 uncultured Maribacter sp. | reverse complement strand
TTGAGTGAGTTTTTTTAATTTTAAAGTTATTCAATTCGGTCTTGAGTAAGCATTCCGTCTGAGTGATAAAATTCGCGCCTGAGTAAGTTTTTATTTTTTTTAATTCACACCTGAGTGAGCATTCTGTCTGAGTGCGTAATTTTTCATTTAAAAAGTCAGCCACGAGAATTTTAAAACTGCCGAAATTTTGATGTCGCACCATTAAAAGTAACG
>NZ_CANMRY010000087.1 GCF_947500405.1 uncultured Maribacter sp. | reverse complement strand
TTTGCGGAATTGAAAACCACAAAAAGTAACAATGGCTATATTTCAAACTGGGCTAAGCGCTTTTTCTATGTAAAATAATAATTTTAAAAAATCATCTCTGGCTGACTGGTTAGCGTATACTTTCCCAGTCCGAAATCATAGCCGGGAACGTTACCCTTAATGGCTGACCTGAAAAATTCTGACTAAATTTAATATTCTAAAAAAGATTCGTGTGTCTGAATTT
>NZ_CANMRY010000086.1 GCF_947500405.1 uncultured Maribacter sp. | reverse complement strand
AGACCCCGTGCACCTTTACTATAGCTTCGTATTGACTTCGGTCAAGCAATGTGTAGGATAGCTAGGAGACTTTGAAGCGGCATCGCCAGGTGTTGTGGAGTCATTGTTGAAATACTAGCCTTTGCTTGTCTGAAGCCTAACTCTCGTAGAGAGAACAGTGCGTGGTGGGTAGTTTGACTGGGGTGGTCGCCTCCAAAAGAGTAACGGAGGCTTCTAAAGGTGCCCTCAA
>NZ_CANMRY010000085.1 GCF_947500405.1 uncultured Maribacter sp. | reverse complement strand
AGACCCCGTGCACCTTTACTATAGCTTCGTATTGACTTCGGTCAAGCAATGTGTAGGATAGCTAGGAGACTTTGAAGTGGCATCGCCAGGTGTTGTGGAGTCATTGTTGAAATACTAGCCTTTGCTTGTCTGAAGCCTAACCCCGATTACTCGGGGAACAGTGCGTGGTGGGTAGTTTGACTGGGGTGGTCGCCTCCAAAAGAGTAACGGAGGCTTCTAAAGGTGCCCTCAA
>NZ_CANMRY010000084.1 GCF_947500405.1 uncultured Maribacter sp. | reverse complement strand
CAAGTAGGTACCATTACTACCGATGATGATATTTCTGCTGTTACTTTTGATGGCACTAACTTAAGTGTTACCGAAAGCGGTACTACGCTTTCTGCTGACCTTTCCGATTTAGAAGAATCTGCAGATATTACTGCAAACACCAACGCTATTACTAGTAATGATGCAGATATTACGGCGTTACAAAACGATAAAGAAGATACCGCAAACAAATCTACCGATGTTGCTTTAGGTACTTCCGATGTTGCTTTCCCAAC
>NZ_CANMRY010000083.1 GCF_947500405.1 uncultured Maribacter sp. | reverse complement strand
TGTTACGGTATACGCTTCTTGCGCTTCAATGATATCGTCATTAAGAATAGTTACTGTAATTTGTTGTACTTCCGCATCATTTCCAGCGAATGTAATAGTTCCGTTAGTGATTGGTGTAAAGTCGGTAGCTGTAGCCGTACCGAACGCAGTAGAGAAATCTACATCGAATCCTGCAGCATAATCACCAGTCAGGGTAACATCAAAGGTAGCAGTAACGCCAACCCCTTCTGTAACTACCACATCGGTTTGTACGATAGATA
>NZ_CANMRY010000082.1 GCF_947500405.1 uncultured Maribacter sp. | reverse complement strand
GTAATATCGGTATCGTTGCTAGTAATAGCATTGGTATTCGCAGTAATATCTGCAGATTCTTCTAAATCAGAAAGGTCGGCAGAAAGCGTAGTACCGCTTTCGGTAACACTTAAGTTAGTACCATCAAAAGTAACAGCAGAAATATCATCATCGGTAGTGATGGTACCTACTTGATTATCTACATAAGTTTTAACGGCATTTTGTGTTGGGAAAGCAACATCGGAAGTACCTAAAGCAACATCGGTAGATTTGTTTGCGGTATC
>NZ_CANMRY010000081.1 GCF_947500405.1 uncultured Maribacter sp. | reverse complement strand
AACATCGGAAGTACCTAAAGCAACATCGGTAGATTTGTTTGCGGTATCTTCTTTATCGTTTTGTAAATCTGTAATATCGGTATCGTTGCTAGTAATGTTAGTTGTATTGGTATTGATTAAAGCTGTGTTTGCAGCTTCCGCATTAGTAGCACGAGTAACCTCGTTATTTATAGCAGTAGTATTATTTGTAATATCGGTATCGTTGCTAGTAATAGCATTGGTATTCGCAGTAATATCTGCAGATTCTTCTAAATCAGAAAGGTC
>NZ_CANMRY010000080.1 GCF_947500405.1 uncultured Maribacter sp. | reverse complement strand
AGTATAAATCAACGGCTGATTTCTCAGCTGAATAATCCTGCGGATGATTCCACAACGAAATCATAGCCGAGACCGTTACCTTTAATGGTTCGACATCAAAATTTCGGTAGTATTAAAATTCTCGTGTCTGACTTTTTATATCAAAAATAACTCACTCAGACGGAATGCTCACTCAGGTGTGAATTGAAAAAATAAAACTTACTCAGACGCGAATTTTATCACTCAGACGGAATGCTTACTCAAGACCGAATTGAATAACTTTAAAATTAA
>NZ_CANMRY010000079.1 GCF_947500405.1 uncultured Maribacter sp. | reverse complement strand
CTTACTCAGGCGCGAATTTTATCACTCAGACGGAATGCTTACTCAAGACCGAATTGAATTATTAAAATCAAAAAAACACTCGGACGGACTTTTTACTCGGTCGAATTTCCTTTGTCTGAATTTTTATAGGTAAATTGTAAACCCATAGTTAAATTGAAAATTTAGAGGTTTGAATTTATAACTTGCTGCCTGAATTGAAAAACCAAAAAAGGTAACAATGGCTATATTTCAAACTGGGCTAAGCGCTTTTTCTATGTAAAGTATTAATTTTAAAAATTTATCTCTGG
>NZ_CANMRY010000078.1 GCF_947500405.1 uncultured Maribacter sp. | reverse complement strand
CGTTACCCTTAATGGCTGACCTGAAAAATTCTAACTGAATTTAATATTCTAAAAAAGAATCTTACTTGTCTAAATTTCCAATCTTTGGTGGAATTCTTATTGTTTAATAAGCCTGAAAATATCGTTTCTTCATTGAAACAAATCCCCTACTCTTTTGGCTGACTTTATTGCGATTACTTTTATAAGTAATTTTTTAGGCGGAATATTTAATCTTTATCTAAAAACTAATAGACAGAATTGTTTACTCTTGTGTGAATTAAAAACTGTTGGACAGAATTATTATGAAAAACCAATCT
>NZ_CANMRY010000077.1 GCF_947500405.1 uncultured Maribacter sp. | reverse complement strand
CATTTTGTGTTGGGAAAGCAACATCGGAAGTACCTAAAGCAACATCGGTAGATTTGTTTGCGGTATCTTCTTTATCGGATTGCAAGGCCGTAATATCTGCATCATTACTAGTAATTGCAGTTGTGTTTACAGCTTCCGCGTTAGTAGCACGAGTAACCTCGTTATTTATAGCAGTAGTATTATTTGTAATATCGGTATCGTTGCTAGTAATAGCGTTGGTATTCGCAGTAATATCTGCAGATTCTTCTAAATCGGAAAGGTCGGCAGAAAGCGTAGTACCACTTTCGGTAACACTTAAGTTAGTGCCATCAAAAGTAACGGCAGAAATATCATCATCGGTAGTGATGGTACCTACTTGAGTATCTACATAGGTTTTAACAGCATTTTGTGTTGGGAAAGCAACATCGGAAGTACCTAAAGCAACATCGGTAGATTTG
>NZ_CANMRY010000076.1 GCF_947500405.1 uncultured Maribacter sp. | reverse complement strand
TGCTTGGAATAGGCATCGGTTACTAAAGCTAAGTAATTATGTCCATTTTCAGTTTTAATGTATGTGATGTCGCTTACCCAGAGCTGTTCGGGTCTGTTCGGGACTTGGTCTTTCACGAGGTTTTTATATTTTTTGTACATATGGTTAGAGTTTGTGGTCGTTATGTAATTTTTAGCTTTAGGTACTAGAAGTTTATGAAGTCTCAAGAAGTCGTAGAACTTATCTCTGCCTATTTTAATATCAACGTCTATAAAGTCTTGCTTAAGTTCTGTATGTAGTTTTATACCACCAGTTTTAGAGCCTACTTTTTTACGGTAGTCCTTTACCATAGTAATCATTTTTTGGTGGTTTATTTCTTTTTTTCGTTGTGTTCTGAGTCTTTTGTAGAAGGCTTGTTTACTAATCCCAAAACATTGGTAGAGCCATTTTCTTTTAAACGGTCTTTCTTCTTTTTTTCTAT
>NZ_CANMRY010000075.1 GCF_947500405.1 uncultured Maribacter sp. | reverse complement strand
CTTCCCCTAAAATCTATAGAAATAAGTCATTAAAAGTTTCATTCTAACACTTTAACTAAAGATACGGTTGCTTTATCCAATACCTTTTTTAACTGTACTACTTTACATTACTTTTGGAGAACCATAGCATAAGTAGGTTAAGTTCATGGTAAGATTTGGGGAAAAGACGGAGCAATGCTCCGTCTTTTATTTTTTACACTATTTCTAACCCCTAGTTATTTCTTCCCCTAAAATCTATAGAAATAAGCAACTAAAAGTTTCATTCTAACACTTTAACTAAAGATACGGTGCTTTATCCAATACCTTTTTTAACTGTACTACTTTACATTACTTTTGGAGAACCATAGCATAAGTAGGTTAAGTTCATGGTAAGATTTGGGGAAAAGACGGAGCAATGCTCCGTCTTTTATTTTTTACACTATTTCTAACCCCTAGTTATTTCTTCCCCTAAAATCTATAGAAATAAG
>NZ_CANMRY010000074.1 GCF_947500405.1 uncultured Maribacter sp. | reverse complement strand
CGTTGCATGCAATAAACTAGCTTTTGGTGCATCTAGCTTACTTTATGAATTGAAATATAATTGGAAAAAACCATTAGGAATACAACATGGCTAGAGGAAGTCTAGCTACCCAAGCTTATCGATAGAATCGTGTGAGAGTGTACTCTCAAATACGTATTGTAACGTATAAAAGCTTGAATAAGGTAGTGAAAAAAATTTAGAAAGTCAATATTTTGAGATAGGTTATTATGTTGGACTCCTAATGGTTTTACATTTTTGAGCTTTCATAATTTCATTTTTGACGGTTGACATATCAGTTGATATATCCCATAAAAAATAAAATCCAGTATGCTATATGCCGGATTAATATGTAGCGCTAGTTGACTGTAAACCCGTATTACTGAAAGGTAGGTAATACTAAAGCACACAACTACGTATAAAAGCCATTGCTATATCTAGTAAGTATTAGATACTAATTACAAAAAAGTAATATCTTAGTATCAATTATTATTTTGGATAAGGGCAACAGCTCTTATACAATTAGTT
>NZ_CANMRY010000073.1 GCF_947500405.1 uncultured Maribacter sp. | reverse complement strand
CAAGAAGTAGATACATTTAGTTTCAATGCAGCTACAGGAGATTTAACCTTAGAAGTACAGGATGACGGTCAAGCAGCACATGTAGCTAACTTAAGTGGATTAGATACAGATAACCAAACAGTAGATGGCTTAACGTTCAATGCAGGAACTAGTGAATTAGCAATATCTTTAGAAGATGATGCAGAAGTTCCAGTAACTGTAGATTTAAGTGCATTAGCAGTAGACACGGATAATCAAGAAGTAGATACATTTAGTTTCAATGCAGCTACAGGAGATTTAACCTTAGAAGTACAAGATGACGGTCAAGCAGCACATGTAGCTAACTTAAGTGGATTAGATACAGATAACCAAACAGTAGATGGCTTAACGTTCAATGCAGGAACTAGTGAATTAGCAATATCTTTAGAAGATGATGCAGAAGTTCCAGTAACTGTAGATTTAAGTGCATTAGCAGTAGACACGGATAATCAAGAAGTAGATACATTTAGTTTCAATGCAGCTACAGGAGATTTAACCTTAGAAGTACA
>NZ_CANMRY010000072.1 GCF_947500405.1 uncultured Maribacter sp. | reverse complement strand
AAAAATTAGTTGTGAAAAGGAAAAAGAGATGTACATTTGCAGCCCGCAATCGCTGAGAGATTGGTTGAGAGTTGGGAAATATTGAAGAGTTGTACGTTCTTAGTTATGCTGTTTTGAGATAGGTTTAAAAAGAAAGAAATATTTTTTTCAAATTTAGTTTGTCAGTTTAAAAAACAGTTATATATTTGCAGCCGCTTAGGGAAATAACTTAAGTAAAGAGACTAGAAGCCGAGTTAAATTGGCGGATAAAAGTTCATTGAAATATTGTAAAGACAGCGTAAGAATGTCATTAGGAAACGAAGACATTTGAACATAAAGAATTTTAAATCGAGAGACGGGATTGAGAGCTATTTAGTTGTTGTTGCTTAATATATTTAAAAAACAACGATGAAGAGTTTGATCCTGGCTCAGGATGAACGCTAGCGGCAGGCCTAACACATGCAAGTCGAGGGGTAACAGAGGAGCTTGCTTCTGCTGACGACCGGCGCACGGGTGCGCACCGCGTATGGAACCTACCTTTTACAGAGGGATAGCCCAGGGAAACTTGGATTAATA
>NZ_CANMRY010000071.1 GCF_947500405.1 uncultured Maribacter sp. | reverse complement strand
ACGTTGCCAACCATTTGAACTCACTCAAACGTATGACTAAACACCAAGACGATTTAGACATAGATAGAAATCTAAAAATACTTTGTGAATCACAAAACACATCGCAATTTGATTTAACCAACTTTATAAACAAAGACGGTAGACAAATGCACTCAAGTAACGAATCAAAAGCTTTTGCACGCTTAATGGAACGAGAAGGACTTATAAGAATGTTCGGTGATTTCTGCGCATTAGAAAGGTTCGGACTTGAAGTTTTTAATAATGGAGGCTGGTTAAAACATCTATCTGACCATAACACGAATGAAAATGAGCTTGAATTAAAACAACAAGAAAAAGAAGACTTAGAATTACAAAATCTTAAATTACAGAATGAAGCTTCCGAATACCAAAAATCTATACGAACTAAGGAAACCCAAATTCGGAATTTAACTAGAGATAATTTAAGGCTTGGAAATTGGGACATTAGATTTAGATGGCTAATTGCAGTTATAACTTTTTTAATAGGTTTTGCTATTAAGTATGTTATTGACAAATAATAAGATATTAAATAAAAGTCATCTGAATAAAAAAACGGTAGGCAACACCGTATATAAAAAATTGCTTATTTTAGGCTAAACAAAAGGTCGTTGCACGTTTGCTACGTCTGATTTTCCTTCGGAAAATCCTCGCA
>NZ_CANMRY010000070.1 GCF_947500405.1 uncultured Maribacter sp. | reverse complement strand
AAATAAAAACCGAATAGAAAATCCGCGAGGATTTTCGTAAGTAGGCTAGAACTAGCAATAAATTATATACGGTGTTGGCGTGTCGTTTTTTTATTTTTCATTATAGATGTCACAATCTATTGTTCCATTAATTTCATTCATAAATTTTACTGTTCGTTTACTAAAATGAAGTCCTGGACTTTCATCTCCAAGAAAAATGACAACTTCTAAAACATATTCAAATTCAGGGTTTCGTTTTTTAAGTCCGATTAATTCACTTTTATGGTTTTCAAGTTTGTCAATCAGTTTTTCAATTTCTTTAAAAAAATATGGATTTATTAATTTTCCTGAAGAATATTCCCAAATTGTACAAACAGGCGTTTTTCCGTTCTCAAATTTTTGTTTGAAATCGGTAGGTTTAATTGTTAGATAAGAGTCAAATTCCGAGATTCCAAACTTTTCATTTTCGGTTTTAATTGCGAAATATGTGTATCCTTTTGTGTTTGTCATATATCATTTGCAAATTTATCAATCCATTCATAAACTTTATTTTCAATAAGTTCCGTTTTTTGAGATTCAAATACTTCCTTTGGATTCTCCCAATCATTGTCATAAATAACATAGATTTTATAATTTTCTCTATAAAACCCTACGTCCAAAATCGGTCCTTCTTCATAAATATGACTTAACTGTAAAATACCCTCTGTTTTTAATCATTTCTCGATGTTCCTCAAATGCACGCCAAC
>NZ_CANMRY010000069.1 GCF_947500405.1 uncultured Maribacter sp. | reverse complement strand
CCACAATATGACAAAACCAATGCTGACATACATTTTAATCGGAATAGTTTCAATCGTAGGAGTTGGAATTCTAATTAGCTGCAACAACAAACCGAAAAAAGAAACTACCGAAAAAACAGAGCAAACGGAAATGACTGCTGAACAGAATCCATATATGGATATGCGAAAAATGGCATTAACTGTAACAGCTGAACAACTTGGATTTCAAATTCCAGGTGACTCAATAAAAGTTTACGGAATTGTATCTGATTTAGATATGGGCGGTGGAACTGCAACTGTGGTTACATATTTGACTGGAGATGCAAGTATATATTTAAGTTCTGGTGGTGGATTTATCGGAGCTGGACAACACGAAAGTGTTCAAAAAGTAACTAAAGAATTTGTAGAAAACGGACATTTGATTTCTTTCAAAGGGCAACAATTTGAGAATCCTGATTTACCGACAAACGGAAATGCGAATTTTTACTTTTTGTCAAATATGGGACAAACCCGAATTACTGAAAGCATATCAAAAATGGAAAGTGGCGAATCGGAATTTTCCAAACTGTTCGCTGATTTGAATAATGTAATGACTGAAATCCGACTGAAAAGCGAATAATGAAAATAAATACTGTGGGTAACAATGGCTATAATTCATTGTGGTTTTGTGCGACACCAAAGTAAAAGTATAAATCAACGGCTGATTTCTCAGCTGAATAATCCTGCGGATGATTCCACAACGAAATCATAGCCGAGACCGTT
>NZ_CANMRY010000068.1 GCF_947500405.1 uncultured Maribacter sp. | reverse complement strand
CGTTAGGCACAAGTTGAAAACAATATTGAAAATAAGTAGAAACATTCATTACGCAATTATAAGCTATCTGATACTTAACCTAATCTGGTCAGCTATATGCGTTCATAAGTTGGACTTTTTTCAAAAAGATGGTGGATTTAAATTAGGACTTGGATATCTAACGATTTTTAGTATATGTATTTTCATTAGTCAGGGTTTTAAAAAAATTAACCGCTTAATATTTTCAACTCTGCTCATTTATGGAACTTTTCTCTTAGCAACCTTTGCTGCCTTTTTTCTTTCAATGAACATTGGTTACAAAATTGACTCATCGGACTTGTTACTTCAGGCTTTATATATTGGACTAAGTTCTCTGACAGCCTCTGTACTGTTGACACTAATTATACATCGTTACTATGGACTTGAAAATTTAAGGCAAACAATACTTTATGTTTTCATTATGGCTGTTCTAGGGAGCATAATTTGGCAATCTTTATCCTTGGAAAAGGAATATGTTCTTATAGGCATGTATTTAATATGGCAGACCTTAGTTCTAATTCCAATTTTGCACGGACTAAATAAAAAACCTGTGCCTAACAATGGCTATAATTAATACGGGTTTTGGTTCTTAACGCTAAGTTTTGGTTATATTTAGAGTGTCCGCCAAATATTTTGGATTTGGCTTTTAAATAGAAAAAATAAAAACAAACAAAAAGATTTGGCTAATCGTTTAAACGGAAACAAAAACGAACTTTTATTCCCGTACTAATCATAGCCGAGACCGTTG
>NZ_CANMRY010000067.1 GCF_947500405.1 uncultured Maribacter sp. | reverse complement strand
CTCGCGGACTTTCTATCTGTGATTTATTTGCTAACTTTAGTGCTTAAACACGCAACGAAATCATACACAAACACGTTATGTGCAAGCTGAAATGAGGAACTATAAATTAACAATCGGATTTATTATTTTGACTCTTCTATGTGTTAATAATACATATGGACAGACTCAGACATCGAAAACGAATTGGAACAAATTAATCGTTGGAAAATGGGTTAATAAAATAAATAAAACTAAAGACGGAAAAGAATATTTCGGAATTAAATGTAAAGACACTATTCAATACTTTACAAACGGAAATTATGAATCTCAGCAATGTGACTGGAGTGAAACTGGAAAATGGAAATTTTCTGAGAACAAAGAATTAATTATTCATTATGATGTTGACAATGCATACTGGAGGAAAGAACTAGGAACTGACAAATTATTTAGAAGTGAAGGAGCAATATTATCTATAACACGGAATGAGTTAGTTACTGTTACTCTTGATGAAGAAAAAGGAGAAATCCTATGTTATCACAAAAGAATAGAATAAAAGCCAGCACATAACATAGTATATAAAAAATTGCTATTTTGTGCTTAACCAATGTGAGTTGCTTTGTTTGCTTGCATCTGATTTTCCTTCGGAAAATCCTCGCACACAAACACGCAACATTTCATATACGTAAACGTTGTGGGTAATTTGAACAAAACGATGCGTACTCAAGAACTTAACGCAACGAATCTAAATTAATAGATTTGTTATTATGGTACGTAAAAAGAATACAAGAC
>NZ_CANMRY010000066.1 GCF_947500405.1 uncultured Maribacter sp. | reverse complement strand
CAGGATTTTGAGCAAAAATTAATGTGCTGAAAATTAAATTTAATATGAAAACTGTTTTTCTCAAATGTTGGGTAACGGATTTGTGTATGAAACGTAGCGTGTAAAAAGACACTAACTTATCGGTTTAGCACAGAGCCGAATTTTTATATTTTGCTTTAACTTATTAATCTTAAAAGCCAAATTAAAAATTTGGAGCACTTTTTAAATATACACAAAACTTTCGGTTTAACACTTATTAGCTATGTTTTATACACCGTGTTAGCATACGTTTTTTTTGCTTTTATTTCAATCAAGGCTATTTCAATTATGGTTCCGATAAAAACAGATAATATTAAGTCAAAACAGTAAGGATAACGGTAATAAAATCCTGCAAAAAGTCTGAAATCAATGTCATCAGGAATCTGATTTTTCCATAAAATAGAATAATAGATTGAAATTATAACTAAAGGAATTAATGTTGTCAGAATTCTATATACCCTCTTCATATATACATTGTCAATTATAAGTAAAATCATAGGTAGAAACCATAACCAACCAACTGTGATAAACGAATGAAATTCGGCATATTGAATTGATACACGTGTTTTATAATGAGTCGATGAATATATAAGTTGAGATTCTATCAATGTTATTATTAAACAAATTAACCAAAATCCAAAAAATATTCTTATTCTTTTTAAATTCAATTTATGAGATTAGTTGTATTATACTGAAATAGGTTGACCTTTTTTTTTGTCTTTTTTGTCCGTTCAAAAGATTTTTTTCAGCCGTTTGGA
>NZ_CANMRY010000065.1 GCF_947500405.1 uncultured Maribacter sp. | reverse complement strand
ATTTTGAACTTAAATTTGTAGCTTAGACTAACTAAAAAAAAAGCAACGTTTGTTGCGTTAGAACCTTGAATGCAGCCATTGAGAAAACTGAAATCCATATTGATAATTGTATTTTTTGCCTTGACAAATGTTGTATTTAGTCAAGTTAGTGGAACAATATTAATGGACTCATTATCATTGCCTGGAGCTGAAATTAAATTTAAAGAGTCTGACAAGATAGTAATGGCGGACTTTGACGGAAATTTTGTTTTGCCTTTAGAATCTGAAATTAAAAATAACAGTTTAATAATCTCTTATGCTGGATTATACATAGAAATTAAAAATATTGAATTCAGTAATGGGAAATTAGATATTGGAGAATTTGAAATCCCGTATTTTAAGGATATTTCAATAATGGAATTCGAACAACTTTCGGAATCGGAAAAAGAAAACTGTCTACCGACTTATTGTTGGGGACAATTGTTGGGTTACTTTTCAACTAACAAACTTGAAAAAGAATATCTGACTCTGAATTGCGAAGAAAAAATCACGGAATTTGAATTTAATCAGACAACTAAAACAATAACTGTTGATTGGAATAAAATAAAAGGATGTGAATAAAAAACGGTGTACAACAATGTATAACCGCAATTACGGCGGATTCGACTACGTCCGAATCCACTCGGAATTGCTAAAGCCGGTGCTAAACCGAAAAGCCTGCGTATATTAACCCGTAACTGACGGTTATACGAGACCGTTACCCTTAATGGCTGACCTGAAAAATTCTGACTAAATTTAATATCCTA
>NZ_CANMRY010000063.1 GCF_947500405.1 uncultured Maribacter sp. | reverse complement strand
CAGAATGAATGGGTAAATTAATTCAATAAAATAGGATTTTAGTCTGTTCACTTCGGTTTTTTTAAATGACGCACAACGGTCTCGTATAACCGTCAGTTACGGGTTAAAGTACGCAAACTTTTCGGTTTGAAACTGACGTTAGCAATTCCGAGTGGATTCGGACGTAGTCGAATCCGCCGTAATTGCGGTTATACATTGTTGTGCGTAGTTTTTTATATTCCACCGTTTTCAGTCTTTTCATAAGTCAGTTGTCCGTTTTTAAATTCGAACAACACTTTCGTCCAATCACTTAAACTCAAATACAAATTCTTTCCTCCTTTCAATTCCGCAAAGTATGGAATCAGAGTTATGTCAAACTGTCCATCTGATATTGACAAAGGAAATATTTTTACGTACCTCAATTTGTTTCTATTTTTTCTAAACACTTTCTTTCTGTTTCCAAGTCCGATTTTTTTGATTTCATATTCGTTGATTGAATCAGGTATTTTCATTAAGTAGTCTTGGTATTCAATAAAAATCTTATTCGGCTGTTTTTGGTTAGAATATTTGTTATAAAACGAATCGATTTCCACGATGTATTTTTCAATCGCTATGTAATACAGCGAATCCGTTTCCGTCATTTTAAAGTATTCCGAACTTTGATTTTCATTCTGTCCGATTGCACCGAATGATATTAAAAGGAAGAATATTTTTAGTCGATTCATTGATTTATGATTATTTACTCAAATGTATTTTGCTATTTCAAATCTCAAAAATCATAATGAGTAAACTAATGTTTTGGATGAGTAACGAGTTTTTCTCAAATTACGCACAACTAATTGTATAAGAGCTGTTGCCCTTATCCAAAATAATAATTGATACTAAGATA
>NZ_CANMRY010000062.1 GCF_947500405.1 uncultured Maribacter sp. | reverse complement strand
TAAAAATTTATCTCTGGCTGACTGGTTAGCGTATACTTTCCCAGTCCGAAATCATAGCCGAGAACGTTGCCAGTAATGCGAAAAAAATCGTATTTTTGATTAAATACTCAAATTATGGATTTACAAACTAGAAAACTCAATTTAATAACATATTTGGCTCAAATTAAGGATGAAATATTTTTTGATAAACTAGAAAATTATATCCTGAAAAGAGAAATTGAATACAATCCAGACTTAAAACCATTTACTGTTGAGGAATTAATCAATAGAATTAAAAAGTCTGAATTGGATTTTAAAAACGGAAACTTTAAAAGTCAAGAAGATTTAGAGAAAATATCCGCAAATTGGTAGGGATGAAAATAGTTTGGACTGATTTTGCTGTTAAAAATTTAAAAGATATTTTTGACTATTATTCTACTAAAGCAAATAAAAAAGTAGCTCATAAAATTAGAAGACAAATCCTTAAATCTTCTAAACAGCTTAAAAATAATCCAAATTCTGGTCAGATTGAACAGAGCCTAACAACACTTAAGGAAAATCACAGATATTTAGTGAGTGGAAACTACAAATTGATATACAGGCTAATGGATAATCAAGTAATAATAAATGATGTTTTTGATACGAGACAGAACCCATCTAAAATGAATGATGAAAAACGAATAACAGAATAAAGCACTACTGGCAACACCGTATATAATTTATTGCTAGCTTTTTGCATACATGCAAAAGTCCTCTCGGACTTTATTGGTTAGTAATTATTTGCTAAATTAAGTGCTCAAACCACGCAACAAACCATATACAAACACGTTACTTTTAATGGTGCGACATCAAAATTTCGGCAGTATTAAAATTCTCGTGGCTGACTTTTTAAATGAAAAATTA
>NZ_CANMRY010000061.1 GCF_947500405.1 uncultured Maribacter sp. | reverse complement strand
GTTGTAGCACATTTGAGAAACGATGAAACCTGAATTAAAATATATCGAATTGAAAAGCGGATTTGGAGATACTGGACCTGCTTGGATTGGAATGGCGGAATTCTCAAAATCTGGTCGAACTGTGTATTTTAATGGAAAAGCTCTTAAAAATTCAAATGCACAAGGAATTGCTGGAAATTATTACGATATAGAAAACGGAGACGAATATTGGATTTCTGGAATAAAGAAAAACGGAACTGACCGACATTGGGCTGGTGGTGGAAAAATTATGATTGACAGAAAGGTAGTTGACCTTTATTTAAGTCTGGTTAATTTTAATGTTTTGGATAAAAAACATTTTGAACTAGTTGATATTCCTTCAACTGATAAACAAAAGTTTGCGGAATTGGAAAATAAAAAATTGACATAAGTTTCTCAATTTAATGTTGATAACTGTTATTAACTTTCTGAAATTCAATAGAAACAATTAACTATCTTTGATTTATCGAAGCGATAATCTACATAATAACAATTCTGACTTTTATTAAAGAAATCTTCTTTTTTATTAAGAGTAAAGAAATGGATTCCCTTTTTAAAAAAAACCTATAAGTGTTTATAAGTTTGTTTTAAAGTCTTAATATTTTTTTGTATTAAATTTTCACTATTAAATCAAATATATTATAGATAACTGATAAACAATGGTTTACAATAATGCCGATTTTCATAAAATGCTGATTTCCAAAATCATTTATAAACATAGAATTTAGTACTGAATACAAAAAACGTGCTACAACAACGTGTATAATTAATTGCTTTGGTCGTTGCTTATTTGGAAAATTCCTTCGGAATTTTCTCGCGTTCGTTTTTGTTTACTAAATTAGTTGCTTAAACACGCAACTAACCATACACAAGACCGTT
>NZ_CANMRY010000060.1 GCF_947500405.1 uncultured Maribacter sp. | reverse complement strand
AAATTCAGACACACGAATCTTTTTTAGAATATTAAATTTAGTCAGAATTTTTCAGGTCAGCCATTAAGGGTAACGTTGTTGTGTATGGTTAGTTGCGTGTTTCAGCAACTAATTTAGTAAACAAAAACGAACGCGAGAAAATTCCGAAGGAATTTTCCAAATAAGCACTTGCCAAAGCAATTAATTATACACGGTGTTGGCAGTAGTTTTTATTTATTCAGCAGTCTGTTTTTTAAGAAGTCGTTTTCAAATTCTATGATTGTCTTTTCTCTGTTTTTCATATGGGCTAAAACACTTATTAATGGTAAATCTTTGTACATATAATTCAAATAGTCGAATTTCTTTCCTTCACGATTTAGAACATAATCGGTGTTTAAAATTATATTCACTCGTTCGGCTAATTTTTTGTCTGTTATCAATTTCAAGATTTCAGTTCTATATTTTTCCAGTTTAGAAATGAATTCAGTTCCTTTTTGATTGTATTTTTCTCCATCAAAGAAAAACTCGTTTATATATTCTTTTTTTGAAAATTCGCCATCGTAATTCGGTGGTTGTTCTATTTTCGGATTATTAATTAATTCAGAGTAGATTTTGTCTAAATACTTTAAGTATTCAGTTGTCAAACTATCGTATGATTTTGCTAATTGATTATTTTTCAACTTTTCATTTGCTAGATTTTCCGCAATTTGAGTTTTTAGCATTTCGCTTGATTGAACGAATTCCTCAATTAATAATCCATACATAGAATATGGTTCATTCTCATGTTTACAAGAAGACGTAATAACCAATAATAATAGAAATGTTATTTTTCTCATAGATGTCTGTGTATTATACTGAAATAGGTTGACCTTTTTTTTTGTCTTTTTTGTCCGTTCAAAAGATTTTTTTCAGCCGTTTGG
>NZ_CANMRY010000059.1 GCF_947500405.1 uncultured Maribacter sp. | reverse complement strand
AATAAAAAGTTTTGGCTAAGTACTTAATCGGAAATTAATCACTTTTTAATCCCGTACTAATCATAGCCGAGACGTTAGGCACAATGTAAACCGAAATTAACGCAAAATGAAAAACCTACTTCCATTTATTATTTCTTTCTTTTTACCTGGAGCAGGACAGTTTATACTTAAAGACTTTAAAAAAGGTGGAATCATTTTATTAGTAAATATAGTTTCAACCTATCTTATTTTTAATATAGACTTCTTGGATTTAATCCCCTTATGGTTTCCTCACATAATTATAATGATATGGGCACTTTTTGATATTTTCGATAAGATTGAAAAACGTGATGGAAAAAAATCCGCAACAAGATATCTTGCATTTAGCTTACTAATTGTAGTTGTATTATTTCCTTTAACTCTAACTCTTTTGACAACTGGACTTTTTAAAGGTGCTGAATTCATAACAAATGAATACGTTAATGAAGACAGAACTAAAGAAGAAATGAATAAAATATCGACTGAATTAAGTCTTTATAAAAATCATTATGGGGTTTTTCCAGAAAATTACGAATCATTTATTAGACGTAAACCTATTTGGGGAAGTTGGAAAGCTGATAGCTGGAAAAACCCATATAGATATGAATTAATTGACTCTTTAAATTACACGTTGATTTCTGCTGGAAAAGATGGAATTTACAATAGCAAAGACGACATAATAAGAAAAAATTGAATAAACACAGTGCCTAACAATGTATAACCGCAATTACGGCGGATTCGACTACGTCCGAATCCACTCGGAATTGCGAGCGTCAGTGCTTAAACGAAAAACAGTAACTTAAAATCCGTAACTGACGGTTATACGAGACCGTTACCCTTAATGGCTGACCTGAAAAATTCTAACTGAATTTAATATTCTAAAAAAGAATCTTACTTGTCTAAATTT
>NZ_CANMRY010000058.1 GCF_947500405.1 uncultured Maribacter sp. | reverse complement strand
CGTTAGCCACAAGCAAAAAAACAAATAATTACCGTTTTGGTAACTTATTTTTATATCTTTGTATTAAAGAAATTTTGATTTGAGAGTAATTGCAAAACGAACATTACGAGATTTTTGGGAAAAACATGCTGACTGTGAACAACAATTAAAAGCATGGTTTAGAGAAACCGAAAAATCCGAATTGAAGAATATTAATGAATTAAAAAATGAGTATCCAAGTGCGAGCATAATAAAAGATAATCGAATTGTTTATAACATAAAAGGTAATAATTATCGATTGATTGTAAAATTCAACTTTGAACACCAAATATGTTGGATAAGATTTATTGGAACTCATGCTGAATACGACAAAATTGACGCAAATAACATCTAATTATGAATATAGCACCTATTAGAAACGAAAAAGACTATCAAAATGCACTCATAAGACTTGAGGAAGTATTTGACGGAAAAAAAGGAACTGAAAAAGGAGATGAACTTGAAATATTGTCAATATTAATTGATCGATATGAAAATGAAAATTTCCCTATTGGTATGCCTGACCCTATTGAAGCCATTAAATTTCGAATGGAACAAATGGGAATGAAACAAAAAGATTTAGCAGAAGTTGTGGGCTTTAAAAGTAGAGTTAGTGAAATTTTGAGTAAAAAGCGAAAACTTACTCTGGATATGATTCGAAAACTAAATACTGCCTTGCATATTCCAACTGAGGTTCTTATACAAGATTATTAACAAAGCCAGTGGCTAACAATGGCTATAATTAATACGGATTTTGGCGTTTAATCCAAAAGTTCGTGTATTTTTATAATGTCCGCCAAATCTTTTTTATTTGGCTTTAAAATGAAAAAATTAAAACAAAATAAAAAGTTTTGGCTAAGTACTTAATCGGAAATTAATCACTTTTTAATCCCGTACTAATCATAGCCGAGACGTTA
>NZ_CANMRY010000057.1 GCF_947500405.1 uncultured Maribacter sp. | reverse complement strand
GTTGTGCGTCATTTAAAAAAACCGAAGTGAACAGACTAAAATCCTATTTTATTGAATTAATTTACCCATTCATTCTGATAATAATACTTGGAATACTATTATCAATTGCAATTTATTTCTTTGTTGATGTCTTCGTCGAATATGATATTTTTAGTGAACCGAATAGAGATAAACGACTCGATGGAACATTAAAAATAATTGGCACCGCAATATCACTAACTGGATTCATATCAATAATTGTTGTAATAATTTATTCAAAAAAAAGTATTCAACGAGATGTTCAAAAAGGCACAATCGAACTTTTTCAAGAATTTAATGGAGAAAGATTTAAAGAAATACGGACAAAAGCATGGGTAGTAAAAGAGAAATGGGAAAACAAAAAGAATTACAAAAGTAAATTTCTAGAATATAATTTTGGTAAGGGCGAAAAAAAAGAAAACAAGGAGTTGACGGAAGAGATAAATGTCATTTACAAATTATTAGAATTTTATCTAATTATAAGCACTTTCGAGGAAAATAAATCTATTCTTCAAAGCCTTAGGTATTTTTATTATGGTTGGTGGAGAAAATTTCTTTATGAAATCGCTGCTGAAATTGAGGATAATAGAGACATTAACGACATTGTAAAAAATGGAAAAAGCGATTATTTAGACAATATTTCTTACGTCAAAAATCTTGAAAGATTAGACAAGATTTGTGGACTGGAAAATATTCCTAAAAATATAGCAATTCATAATGATGGCGGATAAAAACGAACGCACAACAAAACCTATAAACAATACGGGCTAAGGTCTTAAACGCTAAGGTCTACGTATATTTATGATGTCGCGAAATCTTTGGGATTTCGCTTTGATACAAAAAAAAGAAAAAACAAAACCAAAAGATTTCGCTATGTGCGTGGCGCAAAGCAAACGCTAGTTTGCTCCCGTACTGTTCATAGCTAGACCGTTA
>NZ_CANMRY010000056.1 GCF_947500405.1 uncultured Maribacter sp. | reverse complement strand
GTAACGGCTCCGTATATGAAAAGTAGCGCTGAAAATAAGCTGTTACTTTTCGTATTAAACACAAGCCAATTTTTAAATTTTACTATTTATTTTTTACTTGGAAATCGTCAAATTTAAAAATTTGGCGACTTTCCAAAAATGCCTAAACCTTATTGTTAGCAACGACTTTCGCTATTTTTTATATACAATGTTGCCATTAGTACTTTTCGCAAGACTTAGACATTTAGCGATAATTTAAGACTTCCGCCCAATCCTTCGCGAATTATTCTCATCAGAGTAGAAAGTCGAATGTCACTTGCATTGTTCTCAATTCGAGAAATATAGCTTTTGGTCGTTCCAACTTTATCAGCAAGCTGTTGTTGCGTTAAGTTTTTACTTTTCCTTGCTTCTTGGATTAATACACCAATTCTGAATGCCTCAAATTCCTCTTGAAACTTTTCTCTGGTGTCAGTTCCTTTTTTTCCGTATTTAGCGTCTAAATGGTCGTCCCAAGTCGTTACGTTATTTTTTGTTTTCATAATATTCTTTTTTAAGTCTTTCAGCTCGTTTAATTTCCGATTTTGGTGTCTTTTGTGTTTTTTTTTGAAATCCACTTAATAAGACAACTAAATTTCCTTTGTCAAAAAAGCAGAATATTCTAAAGATTCCATTGTTGGCAGAAACTCGAATTTCCCAAAGGCCGTCAGTTTTGGTCAAATGCTTAAAATACTTTTCAGGCACAATTTTGTTCGTTTGGACTAATGTTACTGTCCAGTCGATTTTGTCCTGTACTTTTTTATTCTGTTTATTATAAAAATCCCAAAAGTGATTCTTATAGATTTCGATTTTCCGATTGAATTCACTCAAATCTGCTCAACTTTTAATTCAACACAAAGTTAGCTAATTAGATAACATTAAGCAAATTTTATTCCTAAATTTTGATGTGAAGACGGATTTTAGAGTATTAATGGCAACG
>NZ_CANMRY010000055.1 GCF_947500405.1 uncultured Maribacter sp. | reverse complement strand
CGTTACCCAACATTTGAGAAAAACAGTTTTCATATTAAATTTAATTTTCAGCACATTAATTTTTGCTCAAAATCCTGAATCATCAACTCTATATGAAAAAGAGTATTATGATTTAGTGAATTATATTCCAGAAAATCTAAAAGCGGATTCAATTCATAAACTAGAAAGCCCAATCATAAAAGGAAGTTTAAACACTATTGGAAGTCTAAAACTTTATAATGGATTCAAAAAAGATTTTAATCTATCTGAAAATGATAATAAATGGTTGGAAAACAGAATTGACCAAATAGCAACCGAATTATTTTTTGATGGAAAAAGAATTTTAATAAGCGCTGTTGGAGGTTATTCTGGTTGTCCAGACAAAATGATTGATACTATTAGATTAAACAATATCGAGATTATTAATTTAAAGTTTTGTCATAGTTGTACTGACTCTTATCGAGACGAAAATTTTATTAGGATATTTAATAAGAGAATGTATTCTTTAATGAGAATTGAGCCACCAAATAGAAAAACAAGACTTTTCTATGGAGAATATAAAGGACGGAATAAAGACAGGTTTGAGATTAAATTAGTTTTAAAAGAGGACAGAACATTCAAGTTTTGGGTAAATAAAGGACACGGTTCAGATTTCACAGAAGGCTTGTGGAAAAATATAAATGATACGCTGATTTTAAACTCTCAGAATCTGAATAAGGATAATGAAATAAGTTTTGCATTATCTAGTGCAAAATGGATTGAATTTAATGACATAAAATTTCGTTTAAAAAAAGGAAAACTGACTGAATTAAATGACAGAAATTGGAAATTAAAACAAACGGTTGAATAAAAAACGTTGGGTAACACCGTGTATAATTCATTGCTGGTTATAGCCTACTTACGAAAGTCCTCGCGGACTTTCTATCTGTGATTTATTTGCTAACTTTAGTGCTTAAACACGCAACGAAATCATACACAAACACGTT
>NZ_CANMRY010000054.1 GCF_947500405.1 uncultured Maribacter sp. | reverse complement strand
ATTAATTTTAAAAATTTATCTCTGGCTGACTGGTTAGCGTATACTTTCCCAGTCCGAAATCATAGCCGAGAACGTTACCTACAATAGTGGATCAATGAGACGAAAAAGGAAAATATTTAGAATCATAACAGTTTTAAGTTTCCTAACACTTTTTATAAGTTGTGGGGGCTCATACGAATCCGAAAATAGGGAAAAGCTTATTTCTTCTTTTCAAGACAACTTTGGATTCGAACCACCAAAATCTGTTGAGAAAATCAAATTAAAAAATTGGGGATTATATGATACAGATGTGTATTGGATGGCATTTACTTTTGAGCCAACAGTTATGGAAAAAATAATCGCACACGACCAACCATTAGAAATTGCCTTAAATGAAACTTCAGAGTTTAATAGAATAAGAGAAGAAATAAAAAAGAGCGTTAATAATCCTAAATGGCTCGAATTGCCTGACAATAATACTCAGAGAGTTTATTACAAAATGAACTTTATTGAAAGAAAGTCATTTAGTGAATATTACTTATGGACAAATATGGAAAGTCAAATGACTTATCTCTTTGTACATTCATTTTATTAAAATCAAACTGAATATAAAAAATAACAACAGCGGAATTGAAAAACTATTCGGAATTGCAATTAATAAATGGAAAATGATGACAAATAGAAATACAATCAGAATACGGACTAAGTTTTAAAATTACGTCTGAATTATAGTTAATTGACCAAAATCGAATATTCGACAGAATTGAAAAATAACTCGAAAAACTACTGTAGGTAACAACGTGTATAGCTCATTGCTGGTCAGTTGCTTACTCGAAGTAAAGGCACATTTGGAAAGTCGCCAAATTTTTAAATTTGACGATTACCAAAAGGTAAGATACATAGTGAAATTTAAAAATCTGGCTTGTGCCTAACCGAAAATTAATAGTTAATTTGCACGCAACGAGCCATACACCAGACCGTTACCCTTAATGGCTGACCTGAAAAATTCTGACTAAATTTAATATCCTAAATGAGAATCTTGTGTGTCTGA
>NZ_CANMRY010000053.1 GCF_947500405.1 uncultured Maribacter sp. | reverse complement strand
GCTGCATTCAAGGTTCTAACGCAACAAACGTTGCTTTTTTTTTAGTTAGTCTAAGCTACAAATTTAAGTTCAAAATCCATGATTTCATTTGGAGTTTTGTACCCTATTATTTTTCGGGGTCTATTGTTTAATTTTTCTTGAATAAAAAGGAGTTTTTTTTCATCAATTTGATTGAAGTCAGTTCCTTTAGGAAGATACCTTCTAATGAGTCCATTTGTATTTTCATTAGTACCTCTTTCCCAAGAAGAATAGGGGTGAGCAAAATAGATTTTCATACCTGTTCTATTAGTTATAGTTTCGTGTCTAGCCATTTCAATTCCATTGTCGTAAGTCATAGATTTTTTAAATAAAGGGTTTAATTGATTTAGTTTTTTAGAGAACATTTTAGCTACTTCCTTGGCATTTTTAGCTTTTAATTTTATGATTAATGTATATCTTGATTTCCGTTCTACAATTGTCCCAATAGCGGATTTGTGATTTTTTCCAATGACTAAATCTCCTTCCCAATGGCCAACTTCTTGTCTTAAGTTAATATGCTTAGGTCTACTATCAATACTGACTTGGTTGGTTATTTTACTTCCAGTACCACGTCTTTTTTTAGGTTTCCTTCTTCTTGTTTTTTTACGTACAAGTAGTTTGATTAGTTTTTTATTTAAACGTGCTTGAGGAGTCAAATAAATGTATCTGTAAATTGATTCGTGAGAAATCGACATCATAGAATCATTAGGATATATTTCTTTTAATCTTCCTGAAATTTGTTCTGGCGTCCATCCAGATAATAGTCCTTTAAAGACATAAATTCTCAATCTTTTGTAAGTAGATATTTTGTCTGTATTTCTTTTATTTAAGTAATCATCTTTAGCATTCCAATTGGCTAAATCGGCATTGTATTTATCTGTCTTATTTTCCACCCATTTATTAACTTCTCTAGAGATTGTAGAGCGAGACCTGTTTAGTATTTTAGCTATGTAAGCTTTGGTCTTATTCTCGTTTAAAAGTGTCTCAATTTGGACTCTTTCTTTATGGGTAAGTCTTGTATTCTTTTTACGTACCATAATAACAAATCTATTAATTTAGATT
>NZ_CANMRY010000052.1 GCF_947500405.1 uncultured Maribacter sp. | reverse complement strand
GTATTAATTTTAAAAATTTATCTCTGGCTGACTGGTTAGCCTATACTTTCCCAGTCCGAAATCATAGCCGAGACGTTAGGCAACATTTAAAAAAAAGTTCTTGCTGAAAATCAACAAACTAATTGAAATAGACAGTTCACTCATTCTGACTTTCCAAAAAACCAATAAAATTATAGTTTCGAGGAAAATAACAAACTATAAAATTTAAACCAATGAAAAACATCCTACTCATCCTTATCGGATTTATAACAATTCAAACGTTTGCTCAAAATAAGAACTTTATTGACCAACCATTTTTGGAAACAATTGCGGAAATTGACACTTTAGTAACACCTGACAAAATTCATTTAGTTATAATGTTAAACGAAGAAGATAATCGGAACCGGAAGTCAACGGAGGAATTGGAAGCTTCAATGTTGAGAGTTCTGAATTCACTAAAAATTGATTTAGAGAAAAATCTGTCGCTTTTGGATTATAGTAGCGATTTCAAAAAATACTTTTTAAGTGGACAAAAAATACTTAAAACCAAAATGTATTCTTTAATTGTTAACGATGCACAAACTGTTGGAAAGGTAATGGCAGGATTGGAACGTGAAGAAATTTCAAATGTTTCAATTACAAAAACGGAATATTCTGAATCTGACCAATTGTTGTTAAATTTAAAAGCCAAAGCAATTTTAAAAGCCAAACAAAATGCTGAAAAAATGGTTCAACCTCTAAATCAGAAAATCGGAAAAGCAATTTACATTTCGGATCTAGAAACTGCGTCAATAACAAGTCAATTGCAGGGCAAAGTTGCAGGTGTTCAAATAAGAGGATATTCAAGCATTTATGGAAGTCGAGCTAAAGAAGATATCGTGATTGATTTTGAGAAAATGAAGTTCTCTACAAAAGTAAAAGTGAAATTTATAATCGAATAAAAAACGTTGCCTAACACCGTATATAATTTATTGCTAGCTTATTGCCTACTTGCGAAAGTCCTCGCGGACTTTCTTTGTCCGTGATTATTTACTAAATTAGTTGCTTGAAATACGCAACAAACCATATACAACAACGTTGCATGCAATAAACTAGCTTTTGGTGCATCTAGCTTACTTTATGAATTGAA
>NZ_CANMRY010000051.1 GCF_947500405.1 uncultured Maribacter sp. | reverse complement strand
TATTAATTTTAAAAATTTATCTCTGGCTGACTGGTTAGCGTATACTTTCCCAGTCCGAAATCATAGCCGAGAACGTTAGGGTACATTTACAGAAACCAAGCAAACATCAATGAGATTAACAATTTTAATAGCCACTTTCCTTCTCTCGCAACTGACCTTTTCACAGTCAATAGCAAGTTATAACAGTAATGCTACCAAATACGAAAAAAACGCGAATTTCACTCAAATTATAGAAAAAACGAGTTTTTATAATTCGGACGGAATTAAAACGGAAATTGAGCATAAGGACTTCAATAAATCAATGCAATTGACAAGCCTTAAAAGATTCGATGATAAAAACAAATTGATTTGGCTAAATATTTATAAATATGACAGTTTACAGAGAAGAGTTAGACTTGATAACAAAAGATGGATAAATGTAATTGGATATCAAACAAAACACACTGAATATAAATATGATTCAATTGGGAATTTTGTTCAAATAGATTATAATTCACAAAAGCAAATTTCGAATATCGCTCAATACTTCTTGGACAAAGAAAAAAACTTAATTAGACTTGAGAACTATAATGGAAATGGTAGTTTAATTGGTTATGAAACTGCAAATTATGATTTAGAAAATAATGTCGTCGTCGTTAATCAATATAACAATAATAACGAGCTGGTTAATTCTAAGAATAGAGCTATAAGTCATTCTGGAGAGAAAAAACAAAAGACTTCGAATGAATATAATGAACAAGGAGATTTAATATTTTACAAAAGAAATTGGAATGACAATGATAATGTTTGTTACACAATTGAATATAAGTATAACAAAAAAGGAAATTGGATTTCAAAAAAAAGATATAGCCATATTAAAACTGAAAGTGGGAAGTTGAAAAAGAAAAAAATAAAAATGGTTAAAACGAGAAAAATAAAATACGGAGAATAAAAACGTACCCTAACACCGTATAAAATTAATGGCTAGACCTCTCCTACTTACGAAAATCCTCGCGGATTTTCTATTCGGTTTGTATTTGCTAAATTAGGTGCTTAAACAACGCAACTAATCTTATACAAACACGTTGCATGCAATAAACTAGCTTTTGGTGCATCTAGCTTACTTTATGAATTGAAATATAATTGGAAA
>NZ_CANMRY010000050.1 GCF_947500405.1 uncultured Maribacter sp. | reverse complement strand
AACCAAAAGATTTCGCTATGTGCGTGGCGCAAAGCAAACGCTAGTTTGCTCCCGTACTGTTCATAGCTAGACCGTTACCCAACATTTGACCAAACCATTGAACATATTGCTTAAAAATATAAATTGGACTAAGAAAAGTGGAATTCTGATTATCGGAATTTGTTTAAGTGCAATGCTTTTAAAATATTTGGTTCAACCTTACAGAGGTACTTGGATTTACCAATATGGTAGTTTAATTTCCTTGTTTGTTTTCTATGGGGGAATTTTATGGTCGCTGATTAACACAATACTCTTGATTTCAAAACATAAATCTGACTTGAAAAATAATCTGATTTGGATTTTTTTAAGTGCAATTCCATTTTTATATATTGGAATAATGATGACAATCGCAATGAATCAAACTCTTGAATAATGTTCTGGAAAAGAAAGAAAAATAAATCAACGGAATTTAAATGCTCTGAATGTGGAAATGTCCATTCGGAATGGCCTGCTTTAGCGTTTAAATCACCTGCGAATTACGACTTTCTGTCTGATAAAGAAAAAAATGAACTTGGAAAATTAGAATCGGACTTTTGCGAAATTCACTACGAAGACCAAATTGACCGTTTTATAAGAGTAACGCTTACTCAAAAAGTAAAAGACGCTTGCGAAACGTTGGAATACGGACTTTGGGTATCATTAAGCGAAAAAAGTTATTTAGACTATAAAGAAAATTACAATAATCCGAATCACGAAACTGGATACTTTGGTTGGTTATGTAGCAATGTTCCTGAATATGGAGATACATCTTCAATTCCTTGCGATGTAATGACAAAAAGCGGAAATGACAGACCAGAAATTTTTCCTCACGAAGATTTTGACCATCCATTTGTTCGAGATTATTACGATGGAATTTTAAAAACAGAAGCGGAAAATAGAATAAAAGAAATGATAAAAAACGTTGGGTAACACCGTATATAATTTATTGCTAGTTCTAGCCTACTTACGAAAATCCTCACGGATTTTCTATTCGGTTTTTATTTGATAAATTACGTGCTTAACCACGCAACTTTCCATATACAAACACGTTGCATGCAATAAACTAGCTTTTGGTGCATCTAGCTTACTTTATGAATTGAAATATAATTGGAAAAAA
>NZ_CANMRY010000049.1 GCF_947500405.1 uncultured Maribacter sp. | reverse complement strand
AATAAGCTTTAGCTTCGTGCGCAAACGGAAACGAAAAAGTTTCCTTACCTCCGCACTACGCTTAGCCGAGACCGTTGGGCATAATTTAAGCGGAACGTATAAAAATGAAAAAAACCTCTCGAAAATTGAGAGGTTTTGTATATCTTTCACTTAATTACGTTTCTATGAAGAAAGAGGCTTGATTAAGCATTACAGTACAAAATAAGTGAATTATTTTGTAATAGACAAATAAAAGTAAAAGAATATTGGAATATCAAAAATTAGAATACTACTTATCTCAACCAAGATTAGACCGATTTTTAATCGCTACTGGAAACTCAAAATCAAAAGCACAAAAATTATATAGAATAAATTTGAGAGTTGCTCAATCGTTTTATCCTGTTTTAAATCTTTTCGAAATATTTTTTAGAAACATTGTCAACTACCAAGTTTCATCTCATTTTGCAAATCCGAATTGGATAATAGCGGAAAAGAACGGATTTATGAATCATCCTTCACTAACTGGCTCAAGGTTCTTTTTAAAAAATTCAGTAAACAAAGCCGAAAGAACAATTAGACGGAAAGGCGGAATTGTAACTTCTGGAAAAGTTATTGCGGAGCAATCTTTTGGTTTTTGGACAAGTTTGTTTGACACTCATCATTACAGGTTAATCGGTGGTGTTGTAATCCATTGCTTTCCTAACAAACCAACTCACGTGAATAGAAATATTTTAAACCAAAAACTAAATAACATCAGAGAATTTAGAAATCGAGTTTATCATAACGAACCTATTTGCTTTAATGGAAACGTAATTGATTTTACAGAAGCAATTAATATCAAGAATGAGATTTATGAATTATTGGAATGGATAGACGCTGACTTGACTGATTATGTGGATTATTTCAATGGAATTGACACGAAAATAAATATGATTAATAACCTATAAAAAACTATGCCCAACAACGTATAAAATTAATTGCTAGTACAGGCTTACTTGCGAAAATCCTCGCGGATTTTCTATTCGTTTTGTATTTGCTAAATTAGTTGCTTAGACAACGCAACTAATCTTATACAAGACCGTTACTTTTAATGGTGCGACATCAAAATTTCGGCAGTTTTAAAATTCTCGTGGCTGACTTTTTAAATGAAAAATTA
>NZ_CANMRY010000048.1 GCF_947500405.1 uncultured Maribacter sp. | reverse complement strand
GTATTAATTTTAAAAATTTATCTCTGGCTGACTGGTTAGCGTATACTTTCCCAGTCCGAAATCATAGCCGAGACGTTAGCTTTAATTACTAAATAAATTGTCTAAATTGAATAATATTATATTATGTCTGAAAAACTCTATCATTATTCTACATTTAGTAAATTCATAAATGGAATTTCTAAAACAAATTCTATAAGATTAAGTTCTATTTTAAATGTTAACGACCCTCTAGATTACAAAGATCGTGTTTATAGAAATCATCATCTTTTCAAAAAAGGGGAAGGTATTAGTATTGAAAATCTACATAAGTTAACCGAAGAATACAAAACTACTCTAAATACTAAATGGATAACAAATTGTAAAATTGCTTGTTTTTCAACCTCAAATGAAGAAAACAAATTGAAAGGCTACCAGTTAGCAAATTTGTGGTCTTATTATGCCGAAAATCACACAGGTATATGTATTGTTTTAAATAAGGAAAAAGTCGTTAATTATTTCAAGGAAAACTTTAAACTTTTTCATCCATTATGCGAACAAGTAGATTATAAAGATAGACTCAGTTATTGCTCTTACAAAATTGACTACACCAATAATGAAATAAAAGGTGTTTTAGATAATAAATCGACTCTATTCTTTGAGAAACTAAAATCTTGGGATAGAGAACAAGAATACAGATTAATTTGTTTTTCAAAAAATGAATTTGAGTATATTCCTTTAGAAGGAATGATTGAGGAAATAATATTAGGTCAAAAGATTTCTCTTGAAAACCAGGAAATTATTAAAGGAAAAAACTTGAGCATTAATATTAGTAAAATGAATTACTTCGGTGGAGATGGTAAGTTTGAGAAAATTGCAATTAAGAGCAACTTTTGGAAAGAAATGGCTGAAATAGAAAAAAACTAAAGCTAACACTGTATAAAAAACATAGGGCGATTGTGTTAAACCGAAAGGTCTGTGAATATTTATAAAGTCCGCTAAATATAAAATTTGGCATTTATAGTAAAAAAAGATAAAAGCAAAATATTTATATTTAGCTAAGTAATAAACCGAAACGAAAGTGCTTATCACCTGCCCTCCGTTTCTTATACTTAACGTTACCCTTAATGGCTGACCTGAAAAATTCTGACTAAATTTAATATCCTAAATGAGAATCTTGTGTGTCTGAATT
>NZ_CANMRY010000047.1 GCF_947500405.1 uncultured Maribacter sp. | reverse complement strand
AACCACAAAAAGTAACAATGGCTATATTTCAAACTGGGCTAAGCGCTTTTTCTATGTAAAATATTAATTTTAAAAATATATCTTTGGCTGACTGGTTAGCGTATAACTTCCCAGTCCGAAATCATAGCCAAGACGTTGTAGCACATTTGAGAAAAAAATCGCATAATGAAATATGATTGAATTTTTAAAAGGAGGAAAAACTCTGAATGGAGTAAAAATGGGAATGAAAATCGAAGAATTATATTCGATTTTGGGAAAGCCTACAAATGTTAGCGGAGAAAAAAATTACGGTTATATACATTACGGAGAATATCGCTATGGATTTACTGATGACATAATTAATGAAATGGCAATAGAATTTAAACTGATTGAAAAGCCATTTGAGTTTCCCAATTTAGAATATAAAAAATATGATATTTCTCTTTTTGAAAATTTTAAAATCAAATCTAAAAGTAAAATTCATAAAATAATCAGCTTTGTCAATCACTTGCAACTGAATTGGAAAGCGCAAAATGGAATTGACAAAGATTCGTTGACAATAAAAATTGAAAACGGACCATATATTGTTTTCAATCTTTATGATGGAACTGTAGATAAAATTACAATTGTAGATGGCCACCAAAACGACTGATTTTCTATTCGGATGTAAAAATCTTTATTCATTAGGAGTTCATCCTTTTGACTTTAGTAAATCTGACTCTGATGAGTACAAAGCAATTATTGAACTTGGAAAAGAAATAATACGAGATATTGGACTTCAAAGTTTCGCTGAATTCATAATCGAATATCAATATCGTGTTGGAATTTGGTCGTCGTTTATAACATTGGAATTTGGAAAACCAGACCAAAATGAAATTCTACAAATTAGTGGAACTAAAACAATATTATCGGCTTGTTTAGAGAAAATTGAACAGAACGAAATTAATGAATTGCCGAGTGATATTGTTGAAAACAAAAATAATTGGATAACAAAAATAAAAACGTGCTACAACAATGGCTATAAGTAATTGCTTGTTCTCGCCTACTTCTGAAAATCCTCGCGGATTTTCAGTTTGGTGTGTACTTGCAAAGTTAAGTGTTAAACCACGCAACTACTCATAGCCGAAGCCGTTGCCCACAATTAAAAACATGAACTTTCCTGAAATAGGTTGACTAAAAATTAATCATTTAATTACAGTCACTTATGAAACCACAAAAAGACCACT
>NZ_CANMRY010000046.1 GCF_947500405.1 uncultured Maribacter sp. | reverse complement strand
TAATGGTTTTTTCCAATTATATTTCAATTCATAAAGTAAGCTAGATGCACCAAAAGCTAGTTTATTGCATGCAACGTTGTTGTATATGGTTTGTTGCGTGTTTCAAGCAACTAATTTAGTAAATAATTACCGACAAAGAAAGTCCGCGAGGACTTTCGCAAGTAGGCAAAAAGCCAGCAATAAATTATATACGGTGTTGTAATGCGTAATTTTATTTTTCAAATTTCAGTTCTTTCGTTTCAAGTTTAATAAGTCCGAATTTTTTCTCTCCATCCGAACTCTTTAACATAAATTTTTTGAATTCAAGGTCACGTTCAGTGCTACTTTCAATTAATAAGGATATTTCCCAATTTTCGAATCCGTTTTCACTTTTCCATTTTTTAATTGATTCCTTTAATCTTTCGGATTGTTCGTCATTCAGATTGTCATAAAGTTTTTTGTTGTTTATTTTAAATTGCTCTCCAATTTTTTCAAAGTCAATACGATAATGATGAATATGCTTTTGGTTAAAATTCTCAAATTCAAAGAAAGAAAATCGGTTGTCTGTATACTTAGTTTTGTCGGTTACTTTTGGAAAGTAAAAATTGTAAATAACTTCTTGGTCATTATTTTTTTTAATCAGCAAACTACATAACGAGTCTAATTCCGCAAATGTTTTTTCTTTTTCCTTTTTTAGTGGTATAGCTGAATAAATTGTATTTACCCAACGAAATGTTCCATCACTATTTTCAATTCGGTCGGAAATTGCTCTTGCCTTTGGGTAATAAACCCGAATGTCTTTTTCAAGTGCTTCAGAAGCTCTAACCTTTGCCTTAATTGCCTGATATTCTTTATCAAACCTTTGCTTGTCAAATTCAAAAGGGCTTTGGTTTCCAAGGTTGTATACAACTGCAATAGGATATTCATCGTTTTCTACTATATAAAACTGGAATCCGTAAATTTTTCCAAACTCGTGAAAAGTTCCAATAAATTCTGTTTTAAATTGGTTATTATAAATTTCTGCTATTTGAGATTCCATAAACTTAATTGCTTTCTTTTCTTCTTTCTCAAACATTTTATTTTGTGCTTGAGAATTACATCCTAAAGTCAAAAATGTAAGAAGAAATAATATATGGAATTTCATAAGTTTATTGGTACGGTTTTATGCATTACAACGTTCTCGGCTATGATTTCGGACTGGGAAAGTATACACTAACCAGTCAGCCAGAGATAAATTTTTAAAATTA
>NZ_CANMRY010000045.1 GCF_947500405.1 uncultured Maribacter sp. | reverse complement strand
ACCTGAAAAATTCTGACTAAATTTAATATCCTAAATGAGAATCTTGTGTGTCTGAATTTCCAATCTTTGGTGGAATTTTAATGTTTAGAAGCCCGAAAAATATCGTTTCTTCATTGAAAACAAATTCCCCACTCTTTTGCTGACTTTATTGCGATTACTTGTATAAGTAGTTTTTAGGCGGAATATTTAATTTTTTCTAAAAACTAATAGACCGAATTGCTCACTCTTGTGTGAATTAAAAACTGTTGGACGGAATTATTATGAAAAACCAATCTTTGACCGAATTTAATTTCTTTGACTTAATTTATTTCCTAAATTGTACCAAATTCATAGTTTCTGTGACTAAATCCAATTGTTGGAATTCTTAAGCAATCGTAGGCCAAAAAGGGTAACAATGGCTATATTTCAAACTGGGCTAAGCGCTTTTTCTATATAAATTAATAATATATCTTTGGCTGACTGGTTAGTGTATACTTTCCCAGTCCGAAATCATAGCCGGGAACGTTGTAAACCATTTGAGAAAAAAATTCTACATATCAATTTTAATTATAGTATTTAGCGGAATTGCTAAAGCTCAAATATCTGGACAACTCTTTCAGTACGAATCGGAATTTCCAGCTGGAAAAATATCAATTGATAAAGAAACTGATTATGTGGAATCTGATTTCGACGGAAATTTCAAAATCGGAATACCTAAAAATGCTGAAAAATTTGACTTAATATTAAATTTAAACCAAGGTAATCCTCACACCTATTTTAAATCATTGAAAATTATTATCGAAAACATAAATTTAAAGAATACATCAAATATCGATTTGGGTAAAATAAACTTACCTTCTTTTAAGTCAATTGAAATTGCCGAATACGAAAAACTTAATGAATCGGAAAAAGAACATTGTTATCCGATATATTGCTGGACTGAATTATTAGGATATACGTATACGAATAAACTCGAAAATGAATATCTAAAATTAAATTGCCAACAGGAAATTACTGATTTCGAATACAATAAAAAAACTAAAACAGTCAAAGTTGACTGGAAAAACATAAAGAATTGTGAATAAAAAACGGTTTACAACACCGTATATAATTTATTGCTTGGTTCTAGCCTACTTACGAAAATCCTCGCGGATTTTCTATTCGGTTTTTATTTGCTAAATTACGTGCTTAACCACGCAACAAACCATATACAACAACGTTACCCAACATTTAAAAAATGAACTTTCCTGAAATAGGTTGACTAAAAATTAATCATTTAATTACAGTCACTTATGAAACCACAAAAAGACCACTG
>NZ_CANMRY010000044.1 GCF_947500405.1 uncultured Maribacter sp. | reverse complement strand
CAACGGTCTCGGCTAAGCGTAGTGCGGAGGTAAGGAAACTTTTTCGTTTCCGTTTGCGCACGAAGCTAAAGCTTATTGTTTAGTTTTATTTTTCTTGTCCAAAGCTAAATCCATAAGATTTAGCGACATTCTAAATATACACAGACTTTTCGATTTTGCCCATAAGTCCGCATTACGTTTAGGCATTGTTGTGTGTAGTTTTATTGAGTACTGTTTAGTGCATTACCGAGTCCAAAGCTACGCCATCTTTGAAATTAACAGTCTTAGTCAATTCACCATTTTTATTATAAAACTTGATTTTTTCATCAAAGTACCCTTCTTTATAATTCCCCATAATTTTAATTTTGCCATTCTCGTAATATTCGCCGAACTCTCCTGTTCTTTCATCGTTTTTGGCAGTCCAAAATTTAGTTAATTTTCCCTCTTTATTATAGGTTTTAACTAATCCATTTAGTTTGTAATTTGTTAGCTCCATATATGCTTTTGAAACTCCTGAATTGTAATAGGATTGTAGCTTTCCTTCAAAATTATTGTTTAATGTGTCCGGAATACAAATGAATATTTGTTTTAGTGTTCCATTAGGATAATAGATTCTAGAAGTATCAATTTCTTTTCCATTCCAATAAGTCGCTGAAAACTTAGTTGAACCATCTTCAAAATATTTAAGGACTTTACCATTCTCTTTGCCATTTTTATAAGTTTTACTTTCCTTAATCTGTTGATTCTTATAATAATGTATGGCTTTACCGTTCTTTTTTCCTTTTTTGTAATAGATAGAAACCATTAGCTCACCAGTATCATAATAGTCTTTTCGTAATCCATCTTCTAGATTTTCCAGAAAGTGAGTTATATATTTTACAGTTGTGCCATCTTCTCTGTAATAAATCCATTTGCCCTCTTTTATGTTATTCTTTATATTACCTTCGGAGTCCAGATTTCCCTTATTTGAATAGTACTCTTTGTAATGTCCATCTGTATATTTTATTGAAACAAGTGAGTCGTTTAAAAATGTTTCAATCAGTTGAAGATTATCATCTGTATCATAAAAATTGCAAATCCTATTAGGAAAACTATCCAAAACAATTTGTTTACCAAAACGATTTCCATTATCAAAGAAGTATGTGGAAGTAGATTTTGGGAAATTCATTTCTGAATTAGCAATCACTTTTATCCATTTTCCTTCTTTTCCATCTTCTTGATAAAACGCATAATTTGAATTTCTGAATTTTTCATTGCTTATATCATCTTGACAAGAAAAGAATATTGTTATTAGAAAAAATAAAAAAATCTTTTTCAATACTTAGTTTCTTTGATTGGTTAAATTACACACAAC
>NZ_CANMRY010000043.1 GCF_947500405.1 uncultured Maribacter sp. | reverse complement strand
CTCGCGGACTTTCTATCTGTGATTTATTTGCTAACTTTAGTGCTTAAACACGCAACGAAATCATACACAAACACGTTGTGCCCAATTAAAAAATCACGTTTCATAAGATAATTCAGATTAAATGATTGTATCTTTGATAGTATCAAATGATAGTATCACAAATGAAACCACCTTACGAAATAACATCTTCTATTTTAAAATTAATAACTTCTATTTCAGAAAAAATAGGAGAAGTAAATGCTAATTTATTAAACAGACCTTCACCTAAATTGAGAAAACAGAATAGAATCAAAACTATTCATTCTTCTTTAAAAATAGAAGGAAACACACTTACAGAGGAACAAATAACAGCACTTCTTGAAAACAAAAGAGTTATTGGTCCTAAAAAAGATGTTCTTGAAGTTTTAAATGCAATCAAAATCTATGAAAATTTAGAAGATTACAATCCTTCAAATGAAAAATCATTTTTGAAAGCACATAAAAACTTAATGGAAGGTTTAATTGAAAATTCTGGAAATTATAGAAATCAAAGTGTCGGAATTGTAAAAGGCTCAAAAGTTGAGCATTTAGCACCACCTTTTGGAAATGTGCCATATTTAATGAAAGACCTTTTTCAATATTTAAAAAAGTCTGATGAAATTGAATTAATTAAAAGTTGTGTTTTCCATTACGAAATGGAATTTATACATCCATTTTTAGATGGAAATGGAAGAATGGGAAGATTATGGCAAACTTTAATTTTAATGGAAAAATATCCAATCTTTGAGTTTTTGCCTTTTGAAACTTTAATCAGTAACGACCAAGAAAAATATTACAAAGCTTTAGCTGAAAGTGATAAATCTGGAAAGTCAACTAAGTTTATTGAATATATGCTTAACGTAATTGACATTTCAATAAGCCAGTTATTAGATTTTAATAATAGAACATTAAATGAAAAAGATAGATTAGAATATTATGTTTCATTAAATAAAAAAGAATTTACTAGAAAAGACTATATGGATATTTTTAAAGATATTTCATCAGCAACTGCAAGTAGAGATTTAAAAAAAGGAGCTGAATTAAATTTATTTGAAAAAATAGGAGAAAAAAATAAGACAATCTATCGTTTAAAATAACTGGGCACAACAAGGTATATAATCCATTGCTAGTTCTAGCCTACTTACGAATATTCCTGCGGAATATTCTATTCGGTTTTTATTTGCTAAATTAGTGACGTTATACACGCAACGTATCATATACAAAACCGTTGTGCTTAATGCCGAAAAAACCAATGCGTACTCAAGAACTTAACGCAACGAATCTAAATTAATAGATTTGTTATTATGGTACGTAAAAAGAATACAAGA
>NZ_CANMRY010000042.1 GCF_947500405.1 uncultured Maribacter sp. | reverse complement strand
TTAAAAATTCCGCCAAAGATTGGAAATTCAGACACACAAGATTCTTATTTAGAATATTAAATTTAGTCAGAATTTTTCAGGTCAGCCATTAAGGGTAACGGTCTCGGCTATGAGTAGTTGCGTGGTTTAGCACTAAACTTAGCAAGTAAACACCAAACTGAAAATCCGCGAGGATTTTCAGAGGTAGAAGAGAACCAGCAATTACTTATAGCCATTGTTGTGGGTAGTTTTTTATTTTTTCCTACTGTTCTTTAAAAAGTCCCAAACTTTTGTGTTCATTCTGCCGTAATAATTTGAGTTACTTATTTCAATGATTAGTATGCTTTTATTTTCATACCCATCAGTTAGTTTATCATAGATTTGTTTTGGTGTTAAATCACTTGTGACAATCCAGTTGTCAGAAAAGTATTTTACCCAATCTCCAATAGATTTAACTCTATTTTCAAAAATAGACCTGTCCGATTCGTTATATTGTATTAAATATGTCTTCATTACGCTACAACTTTTTTGATTTGATACTGTGATTTAAATTCAGTTAATCGAGGTTTCCATATTCCTGTCCATTCCATTTCTATTTTGAATGAAATTGGTTTATGGTTCTGTGCATATAGTCCAAAGGTTGCGTACCAATTTCCTTTAAGTTGTTCTTTATTACTTTCAATTTCTCCTATAATTATTTTTGATGGTGTTTTGATTGTTTGAGAATCTGGTGTCGATATTTTCTCTGGTGCTGTAATAATAACTAAATCTATAAGTTTTTTAGAACCTACTGGTAGAACCATTGAAGTGGAATCTGTGCCATTCCATTCAAAAGGTTTGCCATAACATTCTATTGGTTGAACTATAGTAGAACCTTTCTCTTTAAACTCTAATTTTTCTAAAAATATTTCAGTATTAATTGCAGGTAAATTTCCCTCATTTTTTATTTCAATTCTTGAAATATATCTGTTTGCAATTAGTGTGTCATTTGAAGAACCAGATTGTGAATTTGAACTCAAATCCTCTATTGTCATTTGTGATGGTTCAGAAAATGTTAGTTTAGGTCTTTTCCAATACTCTCTTAAATCATCTTTAAATAGAGCAACCATTACAGCACAAAAAGTGATAATTGCTGATATGATAGAAACTATAAATCTATAATATTCCGATTTATTTAAAACTTCGCTATCAGAATAATGAGGTTGAAGAATTGCAATCGGAAAATATAGTCCTGCGAGATAACCAACCACTAATGGTATTATCAATAAAAAATATTTTTTCTTCATTTATGTTTGTTTATCGGCTGCATTCAAGGTTCTAACGCAACAAACGTTGCTTTTTTTTTAGTTAGTCTAAGCTACAAATTTAAGTTCAAAATC
>NZ_CANMRY010000041.1 GCF_947500405.1 uncultured Maribacter sp. | reverse complement strand
ATTTTTCATTTAAAAAGTCAGCCACGAGAATTTTAAAACTGCCGAAATTTTGATGTCGCACCATTAAAAGTAACGGTTACGTATAAGAATAGTTGCGGGTTTACGTGCGAGGATTTTCCGTAGGAAAATCAGACGTAGTAAACTTGCAACGACCTTTGGTTAAGCCCAAAATTGAGCAATTATTTTTATACATTGTTGGCAAATCGTTTTTTTATTCAGAATACAGTTCAAAATTATTAAGCATAATTTCATTCTGTTTAATTTCTTTGTCAGTTAAAATTCCATCTCCATTGATAGAAACAATTACGATTGCCTCATTCTTAGAGTATATTTTCCACAACCAATCATTTCCGTCTTTTTTATATTTTCCGCTAATTTTCAATCCGTTTCCGAATGACTCTATTTTCGGTTCTACTTGTAATTCGTATCCTTCCGTTATTTCAGCAATAAATTCAGTTAAGACTTTAGGGTCAACTTCTCCGTTTGCATTATATCCAGATAGCGTCATATTTGTTTCTCCATTAGGTGAAGTTATTGTTACAATTCCATCATTATCTTCATTCACGAAATAATTATTCGGATAAAAAATGTGATATCGTTCTGTTGATGGTATATACTTAATCATTTCAACTTTTGACATACAAGATGAAATTATAGAAATTAATATTACGACTAAATTTAGTTTTGAGTTCAATTTTCAAATGTTTGCCAACGGTTTTGTATATGGAAAGTTGCGGGTTTGCGTGCGAGGATTTTCCGAAGGAAAATCAGACGTAGCAAACGAGCAACGACCTTTTGATTTAGCTAAAAATAGCAATTTTTTATATACGTTGTTGTGCAACGTATTTTTATAAATTCCGTTTTAACTTTTTAAAACAAAAGTCAGATTCAAATATCTTACAGATTGATTTAATCAATTCTTTCGCTTGTTTTTTATTGTTTATTGGAATATAAACTTGATTAACTCCATTCCAGTTATGAGTGAAGTTCAGTTCGACAATCAGATTTGCTTTATTCCATTCAAACTTGTCAGATGAGTTTATGCTTTCATATTCGTTATTTTCCATATTCAGATATAACTTATCCAATAGTTTTTTTGAAGTCAGAATTTCAATAATTTTCGAGTTCTTTATTGAATCAGTTTTTATATCTCCACACTGTTCCATTGTCAAGTCTTCAACATCCCATTCCTCTGTGAAAATTCCAATTGAAAAGTCCTTATTAGGAATTATCAAGTTCGTGCATAAAATCTTTGAGGATTCTTTAATATCAGAAAGAGTTTTTTCATACGTAATTTCATTTTGTGAAAACGAAAACGTAAAGATGAAAAGGAATAATATGTTAATGGGAAACTTCATTTTCATATGTTGCACAACGTCTCGGCTATGATTTCGGACTGGGAAAGTATACGCTAACCAGTCAGCCAGAGATAAATTTTTAAAATTAATACTTTA
>NZ_CANMRY010000040.1 GCF_947500405.1 uncultured Maribacter sp. | reverse complement strand
ATGTAAAATATTAATTTTAAAAATTTATCTCTGGCTGACTGGTTAGCCTATACTTTCCCAGTCCGAAATCATAGCCGAGACGTTACCCAATATTTCCGACCAAAACAAATCAATTTAAATGGAAACAATTAATTCAGCAATAAACCTTTTTAAAAGATATCCAATATTAATTTTTCCTTTGTTTATTACATGGATAATAATGGCAACTGGAGTTATATATTTTAAATGGCATTTTCCTTGGGATAATTACAGTTCAAGTGAACAATTGGTTTATGGTTATTTTTTCTTTTTAACAATTTCATTTTCTCTCATTTTTTCAAACTCTATTCTAGTTGAATTAATAGAACAAGATGAATATGGATTTAAAATGAGTCTCTCGAAAGCAGTATACGACTCTTTCTTTAAAAACATTTGGCAAATTATTAAATTAGCCTTGCTATGGAGTTTAACATGGTATTTTCTTGTTTTATTAAAGGTAATGTTTTCGAAAAAGAAAAATAACGGAACTCAAGAAGAATCCGCAGAGAACATCGCAAAAACTCTTGCAGGAGCAGATTCATTATCATGGTCAACATTTACTATTGACATGCTGATTAAAGCTCTTCGAATGGCAATGTTTATAATGATTCCAGCTTTCGCGTGGGAAAAAAAAGGATTTGTTGATTCTTTTAAAAGAGGGATCTCAATTGTAGGATATAGGACAACCAACTTTATTGAAGGGTTTATAATCACTTTAGGTGTTCAATTTATTTTGTATTTACCTCCTTCTATTATGTTTTTCATCAGCAACAAAACTAAGATTCAATTTAATGATATATCATGGTATTTATGCATTGTATATATTGGTTTCGCATGGAGTTTTACTTTATATGTAGAACAATTATTTGGAACTGAATTATTTTTGTGGCAAAAAAAATATGAAAATCAATGTGAGATAGCTAATGAAAACAATATGCCTTTACCTGAATTTTCTAGTATACCAAAACCGTTTTTATTAGATGAGATAAATGATTTAGAAACTATAGAAAAAACTAGAATCAAAAAAGAAACAAAGAAAAACAAAGAAGTTCACAAACCTAAAACTCGAATTGAAAAAATGAGACTAAACTTTGAGAACAAATCTGAGGATGAATTAAGAAACATAATCGAAAATAAAAATAAATATCAAAAGTTTGCTGTTGAAATTGCCGAGTCTATTCTGAAAAACAAAACATTGGGTAACACAGTATAAAATTAATGTGGGTTTTTATGGTTCAGACCAAAGTTTTGGTTTATTTAAAAAGTCCGCTTAAACTTATTTATCTATTTTTAGGTCGACAAGATAAAAACACAAAATAAGTATAAGCTTCGTGTTAGGCTGATAATCTCACGATTATCAACTCCCACACTAATCTTATACAAAACCGTTACCTTTAATGGTTCGACATCAAAATTTCGATAGTATTAAAATTCTCGTGGCTGACTTTTTAAATGAAAAATTACGCACTCAGACGGAATGCTCACTCAGGTGTGAATT
>NZ_CANMRY010000039.1 GCF_947500405.1 uncultured Maribacter sp. | reverse complement strand
GATTTTGAACTTAAATTTGTAGCTTAGACTAACTAAAAAAAAAGCAACGTTTGTTGCGTTAGAACCTTGAATGCAGCAATTTGAACAAAGAAATTACTCTCATTATTATAGCTCTTGGATTCCTGATAATAGCTTGTAAGCAAGAAAAAGGAAGAACCTTAGATGTTGTTAGACTATGCTTAGAAGCACAAAATGAGACTTCACTTCTCTTCAATCAAAGAAATCTGAATTTGCAAAAAATAGTAGAAACAAAAAAAACTGACAATCAAGATTTAGACAAATCGAATTTAGCAGAAATCGACACTCTTAATATTCAAATATCTAAAGCGGTTAATATCTATTTAAATGAACTAAAATTAGAAAAGGAAAAATTCTCGGACAATACTCTTCTTAATGAAGTGATAAATCATTTAGAATCCCTTAAAAAGTTTGAGAAAAAGTTTGGCATATATCTAACTTTAATAAAGGACACGATTGTTGATAATGAACTGGAAATTTCAGAAACTATAACAAATCTTGCGTTAACTCTAAAATCTGAAACAAACAAACTGAAAAATACCAAAGAAGTTTTTTATGAAAAGTACAAAATTGAGCAAAGGCAGATTGATTCAATATTGGATTTAATAGAAAAGTAAAAACTATTGCCAACAAAACCTATACGTAATGCGGACTTTTGGGTTTAAACGGAAAGGTTTGCGTATTTTTAGAGTGTCGCTAAATCTTGTGGATTTAGCTTTTGAACAAACAAAAAATAAAACTAAACAATAAGCTTTAGCTTCGTGTGTAGACGGAAACGAAAATGTTTCCTTGCTTCCGCACTACGCATAGCTAAACCGTTGTACTGCATTTAGGAAACATTTTATAAATATTAATGAAAGACTTAATCGACAAGACACTTTTAAAAGAATCTATTGAATTTAAAGGTTCAATATCTGAATTGAAAGAACAAATTCGATTCAAAAAAGAAAGAAAATTTAAACTTGATTGGGTTTCAGATAATGAATTTAAATTTCTCTCTAAACTTTCAGTCGGAACAATAATGCTTAACTATAATCCTGGATATTTTGACGGAATAAAAGGTTATGCAAAAATTACTGAATTGAATAACGGAAATACTAAAATTGAATTGACAACAAGATTGCGGATTGAAATGTACTTTATCGGAATATTATCTGTGATTTTTATTTTGATATTTTTATTTAGTAATGAAAAAATGCCTGTTTGGATTCTTTTTCTATTTCCTTTGATGATTATTTGGTTTTGGATTGTTTACAGATTTCAAGAAAAAAGACTTTTCGAAAAAGTAATAAAATACTTGAAAACGGAATTAAAAACGCAGTACAACACCGTGTAAAAAAAATTGCTATTTTTAGCTAAACCAAAATTAGTTGCTCATTTGCTAGCTTCTGATTTTCCTTCGGAAAATCCTCGCACACAAACACGCAACTTTCCTTATACAAATACGCTAGCTAACATTTGAAAATTGAACTTTCCTGAAATAGGTTGACTAAAAATTAATCATTTAATTACAGTCACTTATGAA
>NZ_CANMRY010000038.1 GCF_947500405.1 uncultured Maribacter sp. | reverse complement strand
AATTTAAGAACAGGCCTAGTTCAAACTATTTTTTTGCCTTCCAAACGACTGAAAAAAATCTTTTGAACGGACAAAAAAGACAAAAAAAAAGGTCAACCTATTTCAGTATAATACAAAAAAAATATGATTATACCGAAATTCTTATTTCATTATTACGAACTCGACAACGGACCATTCCGAAATATTACCGAGCATGGTTATGAAAAAGCTGAAAAAATTCAAAATCAAATCTCGAAAGGTTGGAATAGCAAAAGGCCTGAAAACTATATTGAATTAAGGTTGGCATTAGAAAAGAGAATTAAAGAACAATTAATCTCAAAAGGTGGAAAACCTAATCGAAATGACCCTTTCTATTTTACATTGGGAGAATGTAACTGGGCAAAATCTTGGTATGTGAATCCTGGTGTCATAAAAATTCCTTTAACCGAATTTAAACCTGAACATATAAGTTTTACTTATCCAGATAGTATGGTCTCATTTCAGTTTTACGATGAGCCAAAACTCGCAACTTATAGAAAAGATTGCAACGGACAAGTTTTCTTGTTGGACGAAATGAATGACCTAATAAATGATTACGGAATCCCATCGGATGAAAAGTGTATGACAGAAGAAAGATTCAAATATGATAAGTACATTGAAGCTCAAGTATGGGACGATGAAATAATAAATAAATATAAAAACAAAGCCTAACACCGTGTATAATTAATGGCTAGTTCTCGCTTCCTTACGAAAATCCTCGCGGATTTTCTATTCGGTTTGTATTTGCTAAATTAGTTGCTGAAACACGCAACGAAATCATACACAAACACGTTACCCCTAATGGCTGACCTGAATAAATGATAAATACTTTACGAATATTACTGTTTTTCTCTTTTTTAATCATCACATCATGTGTCAGCAATTCCAATCAAAACCCGATATATGGTGATTGGAACGTCCAATTCATGTATGTAAATGGAGAAGATTTTGTTGGATATTATGAAAATGAACTAGTTTATTATTCTAAGCTAGCTAAAATCACACAGGATAATCAACTAATTGTTTTTTTGGACGACGACAGTCAAAAAGTTATAAAAGCCCAATTTGAGTTTAATTCAAATGGAGATTCAGTTAAAATAAAATCGAAATTAAAAAATTTATACGGAGATTTTAAGGTTAATATTACGGAAGACAAAGGAGCTTTATTAATGAAGTTAGAATCGGATAATGGTAAAATACATTTGAAGCGAATTAATGCTCAAATTAATCTTCAATAAATGAATTGTTTTTTGTTATTTGAGAGCAATATTGACCATACGATTGGAATAAAAAACTGGTTACAACACAACCTATAAACAATACGGTCTTCGGGCTTAATCGAAAGGTTTGTGTATTTTTATAGAGTCCGCAAAATCTTTTGGATTTTGCTCTGGAAAGGAAAAAATAAATCAAAACAAAAAGATTTCGCTATGTGCGTGGCGGATAGCAAACGCTAGTTTGCTCCCGTACTGTTCATAGCTCAACCGTTACCCTTAATGGCTGACCTGAAAAATTCTGACTGAATTTAATATTCTAAAAAAGAATCTTACTTGTCTAAATTT
>NZ_CANMRY010000037.1 GCF_947500405.1 uncultured Maribacter sp. | reverse complement strand
CCTCGCGGATTTTCTATTCGGTTTTTATTTGCTAAATTACGTACTAAACCACGCAACAAACCATATACAAACACGTTGGCGGTAATTAGAAAAAAACATGAGGCTATTTGAAATCATAACAATAATTCTACTATCTCTTGTATTAATTGAAAAGTATGTAGGGAAATATAACAACCTAAAAAAGGCTCTCAATATAGGATTGTTAGCTATCTTAGTTTTTCATATTTCAACAGAGAATATTAGATGGCAAATGTTACCTATTTACCTTCTTTCAATTGTTCAACTTACATTATTCTTTTCCAAAACTACGGTGCGTAAAAAATGGATGAAAATAATCGGTGGAATACTCTCATTTATTCTCATTCTTATTGGATTAACACTAAGTTATGTGATACCTGTTTTTTACCTTCCAAAAACTAATGGAAAACACTTGGTAGGCACTAGAATTGAAAATTTTACATCTAATAAGAATGAATTAGGCATCGTAAACATAAAAGCTTGGTATCCTATAGAAAAAGCTGGACAACAAAAAGATATATATTCAGAACAACCAACTAAGTCGTTAGATGGTGTCATGGGAATGCCAGGAATTCTCTTTAGCCATTTAAAACTTGTGAAAACCGGGGCTTACGAAGTTCAAGAAGACATAGCTGCTGAGCAAAAGTTACCATTAGTTATTTATGCTCATGGAGCAGCAAGTACCAATATTGACAATACAGCTTTACTTCAAGAAATTGCAAGCCATGGATTTATCGTTGTAGCAATAGATTTTGGTTTTTCATTTAATAGATATGAACTAAGTTTAGTTCAGGCATCCACGCTTACTTTACAGGCTCAAAAAGATTTTCATGCACAATTGATGGATAAAGTTGTTCCACTTCAAACTGAATATATCTCATTTGTAATCAAAGAACTTAAAACCGAACAATTCGATTTTGTTAAGAACATAGATTTTGAACAGGTTATTTTGTTAGGCCATTCGCTCGGAGGTACTACTTGCTCAAGTGTCAAGGAAGAGAAGGTGAAACCTTCAATGATAATTAATATTGACGGACCAATGCCTTCAACATCAGAAATCGATATCCCATTTTTGTATATCAGTTCATATTCGCCCGATTTATCAGATGATGAGCTTACAGAGAAAGGATTGCCAAATGTGAAATTTTATAGAGATGTGAAAAAATTTGAACTGGAAAATGTATCGAATTTCTTTAAAAACCGTATTCCGAATAGGCATTGGGTTCGTTTTAATAATGCAGGACATATTGACTTTACTGATATTCCATTTATGATTCCAATGATGGCAACTAAAGGCTACGATAAAGAGAAAGGACATAAACTCAAATCAGAAGTGATACTCAATTTTATGAATCATTATATTAATAAGGACGAAGTATTTAGAAAGCAAAAAGACCAAACTTTAGAATGGATAGAATAACTACTGCCAACATTGTATATAAAAAATAGGCGGAATAGTGCTAAATTCAAGGGGATTGGCTCGTATCAAAGTAAGTGTCTAACCGAAAGTTCCGTGCTTCGAAATCGCCTACTTTTCATATACTAAACGTTACCCTTAATGGCTGACCTGAAAAATTCTGACTAAATTTAATATTCTAAAAAAGATTCGTGTGTCTGAATTTCC
>NZ_CANMRY010000036.1 GCF_947500405.1 uncultured Maribacter sp. | reverse complement strand
ATTAATTTTAAAAATTTATCTCTGGCTGACTGGTTAGTGTATACTTTCCCAGTCCGAAATCATAGCCGAGAACGTTGTAGTGCATTTTGACTCAAAAGAAAAATTAAAGAATCGTTGAAATATCTAACTATAGTTTTTATAAATCTTATCCTACTCCTTTTACTATTGTACATTGGAATAGATAAATTTGACGATGAGTTTAATGGAGGGATTTTCTACATAGATTCTTTAAAACTTATTGGAATATCAATCATCGGTATTATTTCATTGAGAGTAGCTGTATCAATTTTCCAAAAAAGACAGATAAAATCGACACGTAAAAGAATTAGTATTTCAATATTAATTATTCTTTGTATTAGCAGTTATTTTTACGTCACCTATGGATCGAAAATATATCACAATCAATTCTTGAATAAAGAATTGAGAGCTGGAATTATGAATAAAATAATACCGTATGAAGGGAGCTGGTTTGGAGATAAGGCTGAAAATCTAACCGAGAAAGAATATATTGAGGTAACCAAAGTCAAATGGTTTCCAAAATTACCGAAAGGTGCACAAAATATAAGTTATGATTATGAATATGAAGGGTTTTTGCCAGACTATTCATTTTCTATAAGCTACGATTTGCCAATAAATTCTGAAGTGGAAACCATAAATTATGAAAATAAGACTTTTACTAAGAGCCAGACTTTTGAAATCGTTGGGAATAAAAAAAGAGTAACTTATTCTGAGGGGTTGTGGTAAAAAAACGCACTACAACAATGCCTAAACGTAATGCGGACTTTGGGGCAAAATCGAAAGGTTTGTGTATATTTATGAAGTCGCTAAATCTTATGGATTTAGCTTTGGACAAAAAAAGAAAAAGCAAAACAATAAGCTTTAGCTTCGTGCGCAGACGGAAACGAAAAGTTTCCTTGCCTCCGCACTACGCTTAGCCGAACCGTTGCCAGTAATTGAGAATGACGAAATCAGAAACAAAATTATTAGTTGGAATTGCAGTTCTGATTTTGCTAATCGATATTTTTCTTATGAAATATTGGATTAGTAATATTAAACCTTACCCATTTATGTCTGTTGGAGTTGAATCTCACAGACTTGAAATATTCGGAGTGAACATTCTGATTGGAATTATTGCTTTCTTTATAAAAAAAAGACTTTCGATTTTATTTTTCGTTAATACAATAGTTTGCTATTGGATTTTCTCATTTTTCTGGAATTCATACCTTGAGAATAATCCTTACTCACAAACTATATATGATTTTAAAATTGAGAACAGAAATATTCAATTAAGAATTTCCGAAAACCCAAACACATATGGAATTTATGAATTAAACCCAAATCCTGTGGATTCTCTGAAAGTAATTGAAATGGGAATGAATGAAAAAAGAGGAGATAGTATTGTGTTGAAATGGTGGAATGGGGAAATCCAAGAAATGTATTTTTATGATGATAAGTTAATCGGATTACCTGAAAACCCAAACCCAATTGAACTTAATAAAAAGGAATGAAAAACTACTGGCAACAATGTATAAGAAAACATAGGGTTTTTGTGGTTAATAGAAAGATCTTTGTTTTTTTGCTAAGTCGCCAACTATAAAATTTGGCGTTTACGAAAAATGATAAAAGCAAAATATTTATATTTGGCTTAGTACCAATTCGAAACGTATCGCTTATCACCTGCCCTACGTTTCTTATACGAGACGTTGCATGCAATAAACTAGCTTTTGGTGCATCTAGCTTACTTTATGAATTGAAATATAATTGGAAAAAACCATTA
>NZ_CANMRY010000035.1 GCF_947500405.1 uncultured Maribacter sp. | reverse complement strand
TACTAATTACAAAAAAGTAATATCTTAGTATCAATTATTATTTTGGATAAGGGCAACAGCTCTTATACAATTAGTTGCCTACAATTTAAACCAAAATTGAGTGAATATTAAAAAAGAATCAAAATCTACCTTATTCTTACTAATTATCATCGTAATCTCTTTGATAATAATGTTCTTCTTATCGATGGGAATGGAACATTTAAACAGCTCAAAAAACTATAATTGGATATTCTACTTTTTAGGCTACGTTGTACTATTAATTGTATTCGGCTGGTTACACAAAAAGTTTCCTAATAAAATACTTGAATATTTTAATATAGTAATTTCTTTTCCTTTAGCATTAGCTTTGTTTTTATTACAGTTTGCGATACCGACAATGGGATTGATATTACATATTTTTCTATTTGGACTTTTTACCATTGCTTTACCTTTATTACTAATCAGAACAAATGAATATTTTGATTATGTAAACTTAAAAGAACAAACAAATCTCTTTATAATATTGACTTTTGCGACTTGTGTTTCAGTAGCTTTTTACAAACAGATTTTAAACTTCATATATCAGTTCGGACCATTTAGATTAAAAGACTCTGAAAAAATGAAAAAATTCAAATTGGACGAATTAACAGAATATGTGCTTAATAAAGAAAATATTCGATTTATAATTTATTCTTCTTTTTTCATTTATCTACTTGTTTTTTCTTTCCAATTTCTTCAAAATTCGAGTGTTTTTGAAATTGCAGAAAAAGATAGAGCCGTTTATCAATCTTTTCTTTGTTTCCTTGCATTTGACCGATTATTATTAAATTCTAAAAGATTCATATTAATGCCATCGGAACTTTTGAAAAGAATGATTAATTCAATAACGCAAAATGAAAAGGAATAAAAAACTGTAGGCAACACGGTGTATAAAACATAGCTAATAAGTGCTAAACCAAAAGGTTTGTGTATATTTAGAAAGTCCGCCAAATTTTTAATTTGGCTTTAAATAAGAAAAGTTAAATCAAAATATAAAAATTTGGCTCTGTGCTAATTCGAAAATGTAGTATCTTTTTACACGCTACGATTTCATACACTGAGCCGTTGGCAACAATTTAAGAAATGACGAAATACATTCAAATTTTTATAATCTTTTTGACATTATCTGCTTGCGGACAAAAAGAAACTGAAAAGAAAACACCAGAAAATGTGAATGAAAGGTCTGTGGAATTGGAACAAAAAACTGAATCTGAAAAAGAGGAAAAATGGACTGATTCGAATGGAAACGTTTTCACCGAAAAAGGAAATGAGATTTCAATAATTCCTGCCAAATACAATAAAACTGGAAAAATATACAAAGTGTTTATTTACAATGAAACTTCTGACGAAATTGGAATTATTGAAAACCTAAAAATAAAACCGAATGAGTTCCGTGTTTTTAACTTAAAAGACATTGACACACTTAAATTAGACAATGGAGTGAAATTTATGTTTGGAGAAACTTATGGACTTGAAATTGAGGATAAGCAATCTCAAGTTAGTGGTCTTGGAGGAAAATTTTTAGATAAATATAAAGTTCCTTACGAAGCTGAATGGGCTTTTGTTATAGTTCCAATAGGACAAGGAGATTAGGAATAAAAACTGTTGCCAACACAGTATATAAAAAATTGCTGGTGTTTGGCTTAAATAAAGGTCGTTGCTTGTTTTGTTACGTCTGATTTTCCTTCGGAAAATCCTCGCACACAAAACCGCAACTTTCCATATACATAAACGTTACCCTTAATGGCTGACCTGAAAAATTCTAACTGAATTTAATATTCTAAAAAAGAATCTTACTTGTCTAAATTT
>NZ_CANMRY010000034.1 GCF_947500405.1 uncultured Maribacter sp. | reverse complement strand
CTCATAGTATCATTTTTTAGCATTATTAAATGATTAAAGACTTCGGTCGGTAAAAGATGGCCATGCGTCCCATTAGCTAGATGGTAAGGTAACGGCTTACCATGGCTACGATGGGTAGGGGCCCTGAGAGGGGGATCCCCCACACTGGTACTGAGACACGGACCAGACTCCTACGGGAGGCAGCAGTGAGGAATATTGGACAATGGAGGAGACTCTGATCCAGCCATGCCGCGTGCAGGAAGAATGCCCTATGGGTAGTAAACTGCTTTTATACAGGAAGAAAAAGGGTTACGTGTAACCTACTGACGGTACTGTAAGAATAAGGACCGGCTAACTCCGTGCCAGCAGCCGCGGTAATACGGAGGGTCCGAGCGTTATCCGGAATTATTGGGTTTAAAGGGTCCGTAGGCGGGTCAATAAGTCAGGGGTGAAAGTTTGCAGCTCAACTGTAAAATTGCCTTTGATACTGTTGGTCTTGAGTTATAGTGAAGTTGCCGGAATATGTAGTGTAGCGGTGAAATGCATAGATATTACATAGAACACCGATTGCGAAGGCAGGTGACTAACTATATACTGACGCTGATGGACGAAAGCGTGGGGAGCGAACAGGATTAGATACCCTGGTAGTCCACGCCGTAAACGATGGATACTAGCTGTCCGAGGCCTTGAGTCTTGGGCGGCCAAGCGAAAGTGATAAGTATCCCACCTGGGGAGTACGTTCGCAAGAATGAAACTCAAAGGAATTGACGGGGGCCCGCACAAGCGGTGGAGCATGTGGTTTAATTCGATGATACGCGAGGAACCTTACCAGGGCTTAAATGTAGATTGACAGGACTAGAGATAGTTTTTCCTTCGGGCAATTTACAAGGTGCTGCATGGTTGTCGTCAGCTCGTGCCGTGAGGTGTCAGGTTAAGTCCTATAACGAGCGCAACCCCTGCCGTTAGTTGCCAGCATGTTATGATGGGGACTCTAACGGGACTGCCGGTGCAAACCGTGAGGAAGGTGGGGATGACGTCAAATCATCACGGCCCTTACGTCCTGGGCCACACACGTGCTACAATGGTCGGTACAGAGAGCAGCCATGTTGCAAGACAGAGCGAATCTATAAAACCGATCACAGTTCGGATCGGGGTCTGCAACTCGACCCCGTGAAGCTGGAATCGCTAGTAATCGGATATCAGCCATGATCCGGTGAATACGTTCCCGGGCCTTGTACACACCGCCCGTCAAGCCATGGAAGCCGGGAGTGCCTGAAGTCCGTCACCGTAAGGAGCGGCCTAGGGCAAGATCGGTAACTAGGGCTAAGTCGTAACAAGGTAGCCGTACCGGAAGGTGCGGCTGGAACACCTCCTTTCTAGAGAACAATGACTAAAATTTATTTTGGTCCCGTTTTATCGATTTAATAGTAAAAAGTTGTCTTTATAATTATGATATATAAGTAAATAACATTGGTTGTTTTTTTATAAAACAAAGAGTGTTAGGGACAGTCCCATAGCTCAGCTGGTTAGAGCGCTACACTGATAATGTAGAGGTCGGCAGTTCGAGTCTGCCTGGGACTACAAAAACCGAAGTAGATTAGAGATAATTTATGGAAGTTACGTTCATTAAGAAGTATTGAAGGAAATTTTAGAAGTTGTGCTACCTGTCAACTATAAACTGGCAACTGCCAACTTATAAATGGGGGATTAGCTCAGCTGGCTAGAGCGCCTGCCTTGCACGCAGGAGGTCATCGGTTCGACTCCGATATTCTCCACCAGGCAATGCCTGGAGATATTAATTTATCTTCATTTATTGCAAGAGGAGTCACAAAGACATTTTTTATAATTGTCAGTGGCGACTCGCCACAAGTTCATTGACATATTGGGATAGTGTATATATTTTTTTTA
>NZ_CANMRY010000033.1 GCF_947500405.1 uncultured Maribacter sp. | reverse complement strand
AGGCCAAAAAGGGTAACAATGGCTATATTTCAAACTGGGCTAAGCGCTTTATCTATGTAAATTAATAATTTTAAAAAATCATCTCTGGCTGACTGGTTAGCGTATACTTTCCCAGTCCGAAATCATAGCCGGGACGTTGTAAAACATTTTGATGAAATTTATATCCACAATCATATTTACAGTTTTCATAACCTTTTTTTCATTTTCTCAATATTCTAAAGAGTATGAAATTTTGACTGAAAAGTTAATTGCAACAGATACTTTAAATTTTGAAGAGCTATACAAAAACGGAGAGATTAAGGAAAAGGGAACTGTTTTAACATATAAAGTTGGCGATTATTCTGCCGACTACTATTATGGAGATTATTATCAGTATTTCAGGAATGGACAAGTAAAAATGAAAGCCAAATTTGACCGATTTGGAAATTTGTTATCTCAAAAATGCTACTTAAACTTTGGTGGACTTTGCAGCGAATCAACGACCTTGGAAATTGATACAGAAACTACGGATTTGGAAGAGTTACTGCGGGTGGACGAAAAAACTAAAGTTATAAGTAATGACAAATTCTATAACTATTCAATGAAATTAGATAGTATGTATCTAAAGAAAGAGGGCAAAATGATTGGAAATAAAAAAATAGGAGTTTGGAAAATCTATTCTAGGACTGGAGAACTAATTGACGAAAAGCAGTACTAAAAAAACGTTTTACAACACAACCTATAAACAATACGGGCTTCGGGCCTAAACGAATGGTTTGCGTATTTTTATGAAGTCCGCAAAATCTTTGGGATTTTGCTTTGGACAAAAAAAAGAAAAAACAAAACCAAAAGATTTCGCTATGTGCGTGGCGGAAAGCAAACGCTAGTTTGCCCCCGTACTGTTCATAGCTCAACCGTTAGCATAAATACTGAAAAAATAAAACAGACCTTGAACATAGAGCAACTAATTGACAATAGAAATGAAAATCTATGGACAGAACTGAATCGGGAGCATTCAATTACCGTAGAACTTACAGATGAACCTCATTATGGCGTTTATTCAATAAATGATGAGTCAACTATCTATGTTACTAGAAACAACCTTAACATTGCTTCATTTACACACGAATTACTTCATATTCAAATTAGATTAAAAGAAATTTATTTTGGCCCAAGTTTCGAGCTTTTAGTAAGGGAAAGTCCTGAACTTTCTGGAATAATAACACAGCAGTTAACCGAACATATTGGAAACTGTATGTCGCATATTTTGATGCTTCCTACTTTTATAGAACTAGGATTTGATAAAAAAGAATTTATTGAGGACTATGATGAAAACAAATGCACAAAAAAAGAACTACAGGATTTAAAAGCTATTTACAAAGTGCGGGGTGTTTATAACGCAACGGCAATCGATTTTTACATAGCAAAATTTATAGCGATAAAAGCTGACCCTAAGCAACATATTAATTATCCAAAAGCATTAAGTGAATTAAAAAAACTCGATACGGGACTTTATAATATTCTGGAAAAGTGTGTTTTGGATTGGAAAAATATGCCATTGACAAAAGAGAATCCTTGGGACGATGACCATAATTCTATTTCTTTTGAACTTTTCGAAAGTTTATGTGAATGGACAAGAAACAAAATAATCGTGTAAAGTACTTATGCTAACAATGGCTATAGCAAATAGGGCATAAAGTTCTATATTTAAAGGCTTGGGCTTACTTGCTGAGTCCGCCAAATCTTTTGGATTTGGCAATTAAAAAAATAAAAATAATTACAAAACAAAAAGCTCTGGCTAGCAAACCAGACGGAAACAAAAAGTTTCCTTGCCTGCCCTACTTGCCATAGCCGAGCCGTTAGCCACAAGCAAAAAAACAAATAATTACCGTTTTGGTAACTTATTTTTATATCTTTGTATTAAAGAAATTTTG
>NZ_CANMRY010000032.1 GCF_947500405.1 uncultured Maribacter sp. | reverse complement strand
TCTCAAGACCCCATTGGGCTGGCAGGTGGGAATCCTAATATTTATGCGCATGTTCACGATACTAATACTTGGGTAGATTTGTTTGGCTTAATGCCTTTTTGGAAACCATTGAAACCAACAGGTATGGGGCATCATCCAATTCCTCGAACACATGCTAACTCCACTGGAATGCCAAAATTAGGAACTAAATACGATTCTCCAAGTTGGTATCCTAATGAAGTTGAAGGTTCTGACATTCTTCATAAAGACGCTCACCAATCACTCAAAGATAATGGTGTTCCTTTTAATCAAAAATACGATGGAGATGCAGATAGTTTAATTAAAAAAACTAAAAAATCTTATAAAAAGTTTCCGCAAAAAGGAACTTTAAAAATTCCTAGAAGTGGAGAAGTAATTGCTGAGAATGTTACTTTATCACAATCTGTTGATGAATCTGTAAAATGGAATAAAAAAGGTTGTCACTAATATGAAAAAATTCAATATTTCTCTAGAATTTCAAGGTCTATGCATATTTGACCCTGTAGTTTTAAATAATTTTATAATTAGTAATAAAATTACTACTAATGAGGTTTTTGATTATTTTGTTAAAAATCCAAAAATTGGAAAAAAAGCAATCAATGAAGGCGTAATAATTCCCATATATTCAATACCTGAACTAGATTATAAAATAATTTGTTCTGAAGATAGTAATTACATCCCTTTTGAATGGCAATTATTTAATATAGATAATTTTGGCTTAAAAGTAGAAAGTAACATTATTATTATTTCTGATATTTATACTATTGTCTCTTGGGATGAACCTGATTTTTTCTTAAACTATAAAGAGAATTATAGAAATAAGTCTGGTTCTAATGATTACTATGAGCTAGATAATGGCTTATATAATATAAATATTATAGGATATAGAGAAACAGTAAATAAATCCCCTTTTGATTTAGAGTTTGGATACCAATTAATGTTTAATAAAACAAAAAAATTAAACGTGAATATTGATAATAACGATATTGATGAAATAAATTACAACGTAGCTCCAGAAGCATTATTATAAATCAATTTTACTTTACAAATCTTACAATTTCGTAGTAAATTATGATTACTAAAAATAATAAGCCACAGTTTTAAAGCTGTGGTTTTTTAGTGATTTTAAAATCTTGGTAAAAGAACTTAGCAAATGGTAAAGCTCCCAAAGCCAAAACAAGAAATAATATAAAATTACCGTAAGCACCCCATAGTGTCTCCCCTTTATTAAAAGCCAAAGGAGAAAGAGCTAGCATAACAAAAAACAAAAAAACCATAGCGAAAACAAAAACAAGTGGCAGATACTTCCAAACAGTAAGCAACAAGCTTTTTACTTGTTTTGGGTTTTTGTATAAATCAAATGCAAACCTCAAAATATTAATCAATAAATTAAAATCCTGTTTATCCATAACAAATAGTTTTTAAGCAGAGAACGCTTGTTTAGTTTTAAAGTTTTGAATGTAGGTATCTATTAAATTAAAAAGTACACTTTGAGTACTCTCGTCTAAGCTCTGAATATCCTGAATACGTTGTAATGTTTTTTTATCAAAAGAAACATTCTGCCCTTCTCCCACCAAATAATCCAAACTTACCCCAAAAGCATCTGCTATCTTTTTAGCCACCTCAATAGACGGTGTTGCATCTCCTCTTTCATATTTACCAACCATTACTTGCGAAATATCTGTTTTATTAGCCAAGTCTGCCTGTGACCAATTTCTTTGCTTGCGTAATGCAATAATAATTTTACTTGTATTCATAATTACAGGACATTTATAACAACCATAGTTCTTGAATAACACAAAAATATAGAATTAAAAGCAATATTTAATCCCCATAGTTTTTGGAAGTATCAAAATTATAAGGTAGATTTGTGTCTAATAGTTTTATTTCATTTTTTTCACTTGAACACCAAAACCTATGAAACCACTACGCCATTACCATGAAGAACATGTTATGCTTTTAAACACCAAAGCCCTTTTTAAACTATTACAA
>NZ_CANMRY010000031.1 GCF_947500405.1 uncultured Maribacter sp. | reverse complement strand
TTTTTTTTAGTAAAGAAGTACGAATTATAATAGAATAAAGGTCTAGCGACAAGCTGGAAAAGGGCGTATGGGGAATGCCTAGGCTCTCAGAGGCGATGAAGGACGTGATAAGCTGCGAAAAGCTGCGGGGATTGGCACACACGATATGATCCGCAGATATCCGAATGGGGCAACCCGGCATATTGAAGATATGTCATGCGAAAGCAAGCAAACCCGGTGAACTGAAACATCTAAGTAGCCGGAGGAGGAGAAAACAAAAGTGATTCCGATAGTAGCGGCGAGCGAAATTGGATTAGTCCAAACCATTGTTGTTTCGGCAATAATGGGGTTGTAGGACCACGACATTTGACGTGTAATGAATTAGAATACTTTGGAAAGAGTAACCATAGAGGGTGATAGTCCCGTATAAGTAAAGATCATTGTTGATAGTGGTATCCTGAGTAGTGCGGGGCACGTGAAACCCTGTATGAATCCGGCGGGACCATCCGCCAAGACTAAATACTCCTGAGAGACCGATAGTGAACCAGTACCGTGAGGGAAAGGTGAAAAGAACCGTGAATAACGGAGTGAAAAAGATCCTGAAACCATACGCTTACAAGCGGTCGGAGCCCGTAAGGGTGACGGCGTGCCTTTTGCATAATGAGCCTACGAGTTACTTTTACTAGCAAGGTTAAGTTCTTAAGGAACGGAGCCGTAGCGAAAGCGAGTCTTAATAGGGCGCCATAGTTAGTAGTAGTAGACGCGAAACCGTGCGATCTACCCATGGGCAGGTTGAAGCTGTGGTAACACATAGTGGAGGACCGAACCCGTTGACGTTGAAAAGTCTTGGGATGACCTGTGGGTAGGGGTGAAAGGCCAATCAAGCTCGGAAATAGCTCGTACTCCCCGAAATGCATTTAGGTGCAGCGTGTAGATAGTTTTATAGAGGTAGAGCTACTGATTGGATGCGGGGGCTTCACCGCCTACCAATTCCTGACAAACTCCGAATGCTATAAAATGTTTCTGCGCAGTGAGGGCATGGGTGCTAAGGTCCATGTCCGAGAGGGAAAGAACCCGGACCATCAGCTAAGGTCCCCAAGTGTGTGCTAAGTTGACAAAACGCGGTGGAATTGCATTGACAGCCAGGATGTTGGCTTGGAAGCAGCCATTCATTTAAAGAGTGCGTAACAGCTCACTGGTCGAGCGATTCCGCATGGATAATGATCGGGCATAAGCACACCACCGAAGCTATGGCTTTACGTAAGTAAGGGGTAGGGGAGCATTGTAGTGCCGTTGAAGGTGTACCTGCGAGGGATGCTGGAGGAGCTACAAACGAAAATGTAGGCATAAGTAACGATAATGTGGGCGAGAAACCCACACGCCGAAAGACCAAGGTTTCCCCAGCTATGCTAATCAGCTGGGGGTCAGTCGGGACCTAACGCAGACCCGAAGGGGGAAGTGGATGGACAACAGATTAATATTTCTGTACCTGCTCACGCTAAAAGTGACGGAGGCGAGAAGTTGGTGCGTACAGACGGAATTGTACGTTGAAGAGAGTGGTAACACCTCGATAGTACACCGAGACTACGGTCAAGGTGATAATCCAGCATATCGACTTCCAAGAAAAGCAAGTGAAGCAGCCCGTACCGTAAACCGACACAGGTGGTTGGGATGAGTATTCTAAGGCGCTCGAGAGATTCATGGCTAAGGAACTAGGCAAAATAGACCCGTAACTTCGGGAGAAGGGTCGCCCCCTTATGGGGGGCCGCAGTGAAGAGGTCCAGGCGACTGTTTATCAAAAACACAGGGCTCTGCAAAATCGAAAGATGAAGTATAGGGCCTGACACCTGCCCGGTGCTGGAAGGTTAAGAGGAGATGTCATCTTCGGAGAAGCATTGAATTGAAGCCCCAGTAAACGGCGGCCGTAACTATAACGGTCCTAAGGTAGCGAAATTCCTTGTCGGGTAAGTTCCGACCTGCACGAATGGTGCAACGATCTGGACACTGTCTCGGCCATGAGCTCGGTGAAATTGTAGTATCGGTGAAGATGCCGGTTACCCGCAGTGGGACGAAAAGACCCCGTGCACCTTTACTATAGCTTCGTATTGACTTCGGTCAAGCAATGTGTAGGATAGCTAGGAGACTTTGAAG
>NZ_CANMRY010000030.1 GCF_947500405.1 uncultured Maribacter sp. | reverse complement strand
ATAATTTAGATGGTACATATACTTTTACAGATGCATCGGGTACAGATGTGATCATCTCAGATACATCCATTTCAACATTATCTACACCAGTAAATGGTGTGTATACGTATACAGATGAAGCAGGAAACACCCAAACTATAGACACCAATGCAAGTAGTAACCCTTATGACAATAGTACATCTTTACTAACAGCGACTAATGTACAAGATGCTATTGATGAGATAGTAAATAATAGTAGTGATAATCAGCAAATAAGTAGTTCTGTTATTACTGCTAACGAAACATTAAATATTGTTTTAGAAAGAGGAGGAAATACTAATATTGATATTAGAGATGCCGATTCAGATATTACGAACGAACTTACTGTAGTAGGTAATGGAGCTCCAGTAGCAGCCCCTGCAAACAATAATATAGGAGCCACTTATGTAGATGAATCTGCAGGTCAATTATATGTTTGGGATGGTTCAGCTTGGGATGTAGTAGGAGGAAGTGCTACACCAATAGCTGATATAGTTACAACTTTGGTGGATCATGGAGATGGTAGTTTTACATATACGAATGAAAATAATGATGACGTAATTTTCAGAGCTTCTACAATTTCAGATAATGGAAATGGAACTTCAACTATTACAACTGCCGATGGAGATACTCTAATTGTAGATAATGATGGGGTTGATAATGATACACAATACACAGCAGGTAATGGATTAAATCTAGATGTTAGTAATGTGTTTACAGCAGTAGCAAGTCCAGATGCAAACAATGCATTAGATGTACGAGCTAACGGTATTTATGCTACAGATACGAATACAGAGTACACAGCGGGTGATGGTTTAGATTTATCAGGAACAGAGTTTACAGCAAATATTAGTGGAAATGCGGGTAATGCATTATCAATAGTAGGAGGTGAGCTTTACGCTACCGATACAGATGACCAAGATGCAGGAGAGGTTACTTTTGATGATAGTACAGCAAACTTAGGAGAGACGGATGTACAGGGAGCAATAGAAGCATTAGCCAGTGCAACCGATAATGATACGCAGTACACAGCAGGTAATGGATTAAACCTAGATGTTAGTAATGAGTTTACAGCAGTAGCAAGTCCAGATGCAAATAATGCATTAGATGTACGAGCTAACGGTATTTATGCTACAGATGATCAAAATGCGGGTGAAGTTTCAGTAAATCCAGCAGGCAATATAACAAGTACAAATGTGCAATCTGCTTTAGAAGAGCTAGATGCAAGTATAACCTCTAGTGAACTAACTACAACAGTAGTAGAAGGAACAGGAATAGATGTAACCCCAAGTGTAACTGGAAATAATACAGAGTATACAGTAAGTTTTGAAGAAGCAGCAATAGCCGATGGAAATATTACTTCAGGAGATAATACAATAGATGTAACAGGCGGAGACGATTCTGTTTTTACGGATGTAGTTCTAGATGTAAGAGACAATGCAATTACAAATGCAAAGTTAGCAAACAATGCAGTACAGACAGAAAATATAGTAAATGGAACCATTTTAGCGGAAGATGTTTCATCAGGCGGAAATGATAAAGTTTTAGTTACAAATCCTGCGGGAGTAGTAGAGTGGATAGATAAGAGTGCATTAGTTCCAGCAACAACGGTATCTAATACAAGTAGTGGAAATGCATTAAGTACAACAGTAGATGGCGTAACAGGAGCAAATGTAAGTATTATAAATAGTAATACATTAACATTAAATGGTAGTGATGAGTTGGTAAGTACTGTAAATGGAGTGGATTCAAATGCGATAGATTTATCGGATTATAGAGAGACTGTAGTAGGCACAGGGGATATTGGTGTTACCGATGATGGAAATGGTAATTATACGGTAAACTATGTAGATGGCGATAGTGATGATGAGAATGAGATACAGGATTTAAATTACGATGCTAGTACACAAACATTAAACATTACGAATAATGGAAGTGCTACGAATATTGATTTAAGTGGGTTGAATGATTCAGGGACTGATAATCAGGCTATAGATAACTTGTCAATTGTTGATGGGGAATTAAATTTATCACTTGAAAGAGACGGAGTATTACCTTCTACAGTAGATTTAATAAGTAGTGGAGCAAATAATGATATAACATTCGGTGCAGATGGAGGTCTTTATTTGAATGTAGCTTCAGTAACTATTTCAGAAACGAATACGACTTTAGGTTTTAATGGAACGACAAACGAATTAACATTTACAAATGAATTAGGAAATAATCCTGTATTAAATCTTTCAAGTATAAATACAGATAACCAAGAAGTAGATACATTTAGTTTCAATGCAGCTACAGGAGATTTAACCTTAGAAGTACAGGATGACGGTCAAGCAGC
>NZ_CANMRY010000029.1 GCF_947500405.1 uncultured Maribacter sp. | reverse complement strand
TCAGACACACAAGATTCTCATTTAGGATATTAAATTTAGTCAGAATTTTTCAGGTCAGCCATTAAGGGTAACGGTCTCGTATAACCGTCAGTTACGGGTAAATTAGCGATTATTTTCGGATTAAACACTGACGGTAGCAATTCCGCGTGGATTCGGACGTAGTCGAATCCGCCGTAATTGTGGTTATACATTGTTGTACACCGTTTTTATTCACGTTTCTCAAGTTCCGTTTCTAATTCAATTCTGTCTTTTTTAATCATTCGCCTACCTTTATTATACTTGGCATTCTTTTCGTCTTCGATTAGTTCTTCGATAAGAAATTCAAGTTCAGAATTTGTCAATTCCTTTGGCGTTTTATTGTAAATACTTTCGTCAATTTCTGATGTTTCCAGTTGAGAATTTTCTAATTCATTAATTCTTTCAGTCGGTTTTTCAGTTTCTACTTCGGTCAATTCATAGCCAGATTTTGGCAATTCCGTTTTTCCGATAGTTTGCAGATAATCATTTAAAATCCGTTTTTCCACAAAGATTTTTCCTCCGCCAAATTTGTGTCGGTCAGACATATTTTTTTTAACTCCAGAAATCCAGTATTCATTTCCAGATTCAATTTCATAATAGTTTCCGCCTGAAATTCCAGTTCCATTTAAACTTTGAAATCCTTTACCATTAAAATAAATTGTTTTTCTGCTTTTAGAGAATGAAACGAGACCAATCCAAGCAGTTCCGTTATCCGAAAATCCACTCTTTAATTCTAAGTATTTTAATTCTGTTCTCAATGTTTTTCTTAAATGGTGTACAACGGTAACGTATAAGAATAGTAGCGGGTTTTACGCACTTATTATTCGGTTTATTATTATCTCTTGGTTTATATATTTCATTTTCGTTTTAGGGATTAAGCCGCTATTATTTTTATACAATGTTCTATGCAGTTATTATTCTCCAAATTTTCCATTCATATCCTTTAAAATTAATTTTGGGTCATACCCATAACCATCTTTGAAAACTAACTCAACATTGCGAATATTTTTTTTAATATCTCCATTAATTACTACAAAATCTGCTTTTTTTCCGTTCTCAATTACCCCAACTTCAGAGTTGGAAAGAACTTTCGCTCCATTACTCGTCATAATTTTGATTGCTTCCTCGTTCGTGAATCCTGCTTCTTTTAGTAATTCAAAATTTCTTTGGTCTCCAAAACCTGGAAGAACGTGTCTGCCTGCATCAACTCCTGCTGTTAAAGTTCCACCCATTTTGAAAAATTGATATTCAAATTCCATGATTCGTTTTAATCTTCTTTCCCTTAAGTTATCACTCGATTTTTGGCTATCGAAATTATTTCTTCTCTCACTATATTGAGATTTTAAAAATGATGACATTACTTCTAATGTACGTTCATCTGCAAAGGCTCTATTTGGAACACTTGACTCATAAATTGCCAATGTTGAAGTCAAAAAAACGTTGTTGTCAATCATTAACTGTTGAAGCCGTTTTACTTTCTCACTATCAATATTCAACTCATCTATATATTCTCTTGAGCCATCACAAATACCGAATGTCTTATTCTTTCTAAAATCACTTGTGCTATTCAGTCCGTGTTCTATTCCGTCAATTCCAAAATTTGTTGCTTGCTCAAATGTGATTGAACACAAATGTCCTGTTACTTTCGCATTCCGTTTATGTGCCTCTTGGATGATTATTTCCAAGTCGCTTGGTGTTGTATGGCGATAAACTTTAAACCATCGAACCCCTTTTTTTGTCCAATATTGAATTGTATCCTTTATATGTTTTTCGTCACGTGGGATAATCATATTTGGATTACCTCCTTTTCCTGTAAAATATGGACCACTTGTTATTATATTGGGGCCAATGAATTTACCTTGCTCAATTTTTTTTGACAATTCTACTCCTTGTTCTGGTGATGCTGAACCACAAGTTTGAATAGTTGTTACTCCCGATGCCAAGTAAAGTTTTGAGGCTGTTTCTCCAACAAATGGAAATCTTGGAATATGTAGATGATTGTGAACTCCTACAATTCCCGGGATAATTGTTTTTCCTTTTAAATTTATTGTAGTCGCTCCTTTTGGTATGTCAATTTTCGAACTTTGTCCAATTGCTTGAAAATGACCATTTTCAACAATCAATGTTTGATTTTCTTTAGCTGGATTTCCCTTTCCGTCAAATACTGTCACATTCGTTAAAGCTAGAACATCAGAATTATATTTTACATAATTGAGTATATTTTGATTTAATTCTTTTCGCTCTCGGATAGAGATTTTATCCGAACCCAGAGCGATAAATTCAGATTTAGAATTTTGCTTACAACCAAGAAAGATTGCTATTATGAGTATGAATGTTAATTGTTTCAAAGAGTGTTTTTTATTATTGCATAGAACGTTCTAGGCTATGATTTCGGACTGGGAAAGTATAGGCTAACCAGTCAGCCAAAGATATATTTTTAAAATTAATATTTTACATAGAAAAAGCGCTTAGCCCAGTTTGAAATAT
>NZ_CANMRY010000028.1 GCF_947500405.1 uncultured Maribacter sp. | reverse complement strand
CAATTGTTGGAATTCTTAAGCAATCGTAGGCCAAAAAGGGTAACAATGGCTATATTTCAAACTGGGCTAAGCGCTTTTTCTATGTAAAGTATTAATTTTAAAAATTTATCTCTGGCTGACTGGTTAGCGTATACTTTCCCAGTCCGAAATCATAGCCGAGAACGTTGTAGCACATATAAACCAAACACAAATGTCATTAGAAAAATTTGCGAAAGATTTAGAAAGATTTGACTTCAAAACAAAAGTTGTTAAAGACTCTATTGAAATTGACTACAATGAAATTAAGTTCGAAGTGAATGTCGACGAAGCTTGGTTGAAAGCGATTAAAAAAGTTTACAGAGCGAAACAATATGAATTAAACGAAGAAAGTAAATTTCAAGTTTCTAATCAAGAAGTTGAATTTCAGGTTTTCAAACTAACACCAAGTTTCGTTTATAAACCTCTTTATGAATTCAAAGACAAAAAAGAAAATACAGTTATTTTAACAAATATGTCTAAAGAGTATAAGCTAAATCTATTTAGATTTTCTGACTTTAACTCTGAACGAATTAAGAATAGAGTGACGAGAAGATATAACGACCGCTCTGAAGGAATGAGAAAAAGGAGACCTCGATTTCTATTTAGATTTGACGATTTGTTCTTAAATTATATTACAGTAAAATATCAGCCTAATAGTAAGTTACAAAGAGAAAAACTCATTGAAATTGGTAGAGAAAAATGTAAGTCTTGTTTATTCAAATTAGCGGTAATAGAAAATGAAAGTTGGGAATTAAGGGAAACAGTTAAAGCAAAAGGTTTTAATATACCAATACCAGAAGATGGAGAAAATGACTTTTCAATTCCAAAATCGAACTATGAAGATGATTTGGTTGGGTTTTATAAAGTAGCAAAAAGCAGTATTTTTCCAACACAATCTTTTTTGTCATACTATCATATTTTGGAATATAATTTTTTAAAAGTTTCTGATGAAGAACTATTTAACAAAACGAAAGGCGTAATTAATTCTACAACTTTTAATGCGAGCTATGATAATGTTAATCGACTTCTCTCAATACTTCAAAAACACGAAAGAAATTTGGATGAGACCAGTATGCTAAAAAGAGTACTTACTAAATTTATTGATGAAGAAGAGTTTATTCAGTTTATAATTGAGATAGAAAATAATGCTAAAGAAAAAATATTCTCAAAACCTAAAGAACCTATTTTCGGAGAGAGAATTCCATTAAAATTAGAAGAAGGACACGCAATATCAAACGTTTCTAAAATCATCAAACATATTAGAAATTCACTTGTTCATTCAAGCGATAAATACACAAGAGAGGAATGTGTAATTCCATTCTCGGAGTCCGAATCTATTGTAATAAAATATATTCCAATTCTTAAATTTTTGGCTGAAAAAGTAATATATGCGAATGCAAAATAAAATACGTGCTACAACACCGTATATAATTTATTGCTGGCTTCTTGCCTACTTACGAAAGTCCTCGCGGACTTTCTTGGTCGGTAATTATTTACTAAATTAGTTGCTTAAACCACGCAACAAACCATATACAAACACGTTACTTTTAATGGTGCGACATCAAAATTTCGGCAGTATTAAAATTCTCGTGGCTGACTTTTTAAATGAAAAATTACGCACTCAGACGGAATGCTCACTCAGGTGTGAATTGAAAAAATAAAAACTTACTCAGGTGCGAATTTTATCACTCAGACGGAATGCTTACTCAAGACCGAATTGAATAACTTTAAAATTAAAAAAACTCACTCAAACGGACTTTTTACTCGGTCGGATTTACTTTGTATGAATTTTTATAGGTAAATTGTAAACCCATAGTTAAGTTGAAAATTTAGAAGATTGAATTTTTAAAACTCAGTGTTTGAATTTATAGTTTGCGGAATTGAAAACCACAAAAAGTAACAATGGCTATATTTCAAACTGGGCTAAGCGCTTTTTCTATGTAAAATATTAATTTTAAAAATTTATCTCTGGCTGACTGGTTAGCCTATACTTTCCCAGTCCGAAATCATAGCCGGGACGTTGTAATCAATAGCTCAAAATGAAAAGAAACCTCCTAATCATTATTATTTTATTTCAAATTCCATTTCTAATGACTGGTCAAAATGATGATAATTTTGAGGTTCAAGCTGATGCCACTTCGAACACAGAAATTCAAATCTTTCAAGAAAAATTCAATGTATGGGTTAAATCCTTCAATAATGATTCTCTTAAAACAGATTTCAAATCTGAAAGAATGATAAATAATTTTATTCTGTTTTCGGAAGATGGACTAATGATGAAAGACTTAAAATTTCACTCTGCTGAATCCTGCAAAAATGAAATCATTGCAAATCTTCCGAATACGGAAAACAAGGCTGAAGAAAATGATTGGATTTATGTGACTTTAGAAAGTCAAGTAAATAAACCTGAACTTATTGAAATATTGACTTTTCTCCGAGAAAAGAAAATTGAATACCGGTTTGGACAAGAAGATGAGTTTATTCCACAGATGATTAAACAGTAAATAGTTGGACGGACTTAACTCAGACGCAACTGTTGCGCAGATGGACTTCACTCGGTCGGAATTAAAAGCAAAAAGCAAAATTTCATGCTTACTCGTGCGTGTCGCTACTGATTACAACAATGCCTAAACGTAATGCGGACTGTAGGGCAGAACCGAAAGGTCTATGTATATTTATAATATCGCTAAATCTTATGGATTTAGCTTTGGACAAGAAAAAATAAAACTAAACAATAAGCTTTAGCTTCGTGCGCAGACGGAAACTCAACGTTTCCTTGCCTCCGCACTACGCTTAGCCTAGACGTTACCCACAATATGACAAAACCAATGCTGACATACATTTTAATCGGAATAGTTTCAATCGTAGGAGTTGGAATTCTAATTA
>NZ_CANMRY010000027.1 GCF_947500405.1 uncultured Maribacter sp. | reverse complement strand
CAAACGGCTGAAAAAAATCTTTTGAACGGACAAAAAAGACAAAAAAAAAGGTCAACCTATTTCAGTATAATACAAAATGCCAATCAAAAAGAATCTTATCGAAAGATGGAAACCATACAAGGATTTATCACTTGTACTCAAAAACGGAACTGGGTTCGACAATGACCAATGGGATTATCAAGGTTTTCCTTTTGCTGATTCTTATTTAAAGAAAAATATTAAGAACATAAAACTGGCTGGTGTAAATTTCTTGTATGCAAACTTTGAAAACTGCATGTTGACAAAAGGAGTGTTTAAAAATTGTGTTTTTGAAACTACAAATTTTAAAGAAATTGGACTCTGGAACTGCACATTTATAGAGTGTAAATTCATCAAAACGGATTTCCAAAATGCAATGATGGGTGTTAATACAGTTTATCAAGATTGTGTATTTGAAACTTGTAAACTTAAAGGCAAATATTTCAACTTTGGAAGTCAAGCCAAATTCCTAGATTGTACTTTTTCAAAATGTGATATTAGGTCTGCTTGGATTTTATCAGTCATATTTGAAAACAGCAAATTTGAAAGTAAGTTCACTAACATCAGATTTTCCGGAATTAAAGAGGCTAACCTTCGTGGTAAGAAAGAATTTCCTGCAACCTTTAAAAATTGTGATATGAAAAATTCAATGTTTAAGAGTTTGGAGATAATGGATGGGGCTAAACTAGAGAATACCGTTTTGCCAAACCAAGAAAGTATTCGCTTTAATGATGACCGAACTTACTATGAATAAAAAAACGTTGGGTAACAAAACCTAAACGTAATGCGGACTTTAGAGTTTTAATGAAAGGTCTGTGTATATTTATGATGTCGCTAAATCTTTGGGATTTAGCTTTGGACAAGAAAAAATAAATCAAAACCAAAAGCTTTAGCTTCGTGCGCAGACGGAAACGAAAAGTTTCCTTACTACCGCACTACGCTTAGCCCAACCGTTGTGCATAATATCGACAAACTGAACGCTTAATGAAAAAAACCACAATTTTAATTGCAATAATTCTGTTAATCGGAATTAAAATCAATGCGCAAGAATTAACTTGTAAGGATTTTAAAATCGGACAATTTTATATTCCAACAACAGAGGAATTGAAAGACTTCACTATCATAAAAAATGATAGTATTCAAAATTTTGAGATTCAACTGGACTCAACAGTAACGAAAACTGTTATTGAAAGGAAAAAGAATACTCAAACGGAATGGATAAATGGAATTGGAAACGGACAACCAGCTTATGAAAAAATCGAGTGGATAGATGATTGTACCTATCGACTGACTTATGATGAATCTAAAATGGAATTGGACGAAACAGAAAAATGGGTAAATGAAAATAATGGAATTGTTGTTTCTAAACGGAAAATTGAAGAAAATTGCTTGTTTTACACAGCGACAATGACTTCAAATAATGGAGAGAAATTTTCACAAAATGGAGTGATTTGTAAAAAATAAATACTATGCACAACACCGTATATAATTTATTGCTAGTTCTAGCCTACTTACGAAAATCCTCGCGGATTTTCTATTCGGTTTGTATTTGCTAAATTAGGTACTTAAAACACGCAACAAACCATATACAAACACGTTGGCAAACATTTCCCATATTCCAGTCAAATAGAATAACTTATTTTCTTATTCCATATTTTTTAGTTTAAATGGAATAACGTATCTTTGAATTCCAATAGACTGGAATAAGAAAAAATGGCAGAAAATCATAAACTTAAATTATTACCACCAAAAATTGACTACACTCTTCTTATCAAAGAAATAAGTGAAGCAAATAGAGTTTTAGGAAGCTTAAATGGATTATTAACAAATATTCCCAATCAAAGCTTATTAATCTCACCTCTTTTAACTAAAGAAGCAGTCGCAAGTTCTAAAATTGAGGGAACTCAAGCTACAATAGAAGAAGTTTTTAAATATGAAGCTGAAGGAAAAAGTTCAGAAAAAGATTCAAAAGAACAAGATATCCGAGAAATAATCAATTATAGGACAGCAATCCATATTGCTATTGAGTTATTGAAGAAAAAACCAATTGGTGAGAATTTTATAAAAAAACTTCATTCAATCCTTTTAGATTCAGTAAGAGGAACAAATAAAGACAAAGGGAATTTTAGAAAGATTCCAGTATTTATAGGAAAACCTGGAGCTACAATTGAAAACGCAATTTTTATTCCACCTTCTGCATCTGAATTAAATGAATTAATATCAAATTGGGGAAAATTTGTAAATTCAATAGAAGAACCAGATATATTAGTACAAACAGCAATTGCCCATTATCAATTTGAAGCTATTCACCCATTTTTAGATTGTAACGGCAGAATAGGTAGGTTATTAATACCGATTATGTTATATGAAAAAGGAATTCTTTCTTATCCACTTTTATATGTAAGTGAATATTTTGAAAGAAACAGAGATGATTATTATGCTTATTTAAGAATGGTAGATAAAGAAGATGATTGGGAATCTTGGGTAAGATACTTTTTAAAGTCAATTAAAGACCAAGCATTAGATACTCAAAACAAAGTTTTAAATATGCTTGAACTATACAAGTCTGTCAAAGAAAAATTATCGGATTTTAATTCGCAATATGCAATTCATCTACTTGACATAATTTTCGAAAATCCAGTAACTTCTTTCAGGAATATTAAAACTAAAATTAATACGAATAGCTATCAGACTATATACAATCTTTTAGATAAGTTTCAAGAAGAAAAGATTCTGATAGAGATAACTGGAGGAAAAAGAAACAAAATTTATGTGTTTGACGAATTAATGAAAATAATAAGATAAAAACGATTTGCCAACAATGGCTATAAGTAATTGCTTGTTCTCGCCTACTTCTGAAAATTCGCGAGGATTTTCAGTTTGGTGTGTACTTGCAAAGTTAAGTACTAAACCACGCAACTACTCATAGCCAAGACCGTTAGCTAACATTTGAAAATTGAACTTTCCTGAAATAGGTTGACTAAAAATTAATCATTTAATTACAGTCACTTATGAAACCACAAAAAGACCAC
>NZ_CANMRY010000026.1 GCF_947500405.1 uncultured Maribacter sp. | reverse complement strand
ACTAATTACAAAAAAGTAATATCTTAGTATCAATTATTATTTTGGATAAGGGCAACAGCTCTTATACAATTAGTTGTACCACATTTGAGACAGAAAAACATTAACTAATTCACAATTAGAAAACATTTAACTTATTCAAAACCTATAAATTCATATTATTGATGAATTACTAAAAATCGATTATTTTGAAAAACACATCATCAATTGTATTAATTCTATTTATATTTCTGATTCAATCAATATTTGGGCAAAATTACATTGCTGGATTTAAAACCTTACAATTAAAAGATAGCGCACGAACTTACAAGTCAGAAACTAAAACAACAGAGAGCTTGCATTACCGACCTGTAGATTTAGACATTTGGTATCCATCAAAGGAAAAGAATGGAAAACCAATGCTTTTCAGGGACTTGTTCAGTCTGTTTGAACATCGCGCAGTTGCCTACCAAGGCAATGATGATTTTTCAGGTATGACAGAGGAATTAGCTCAATTTTATGTTGCAGAACTTGAAGTAGGAACAGATGGGAAAAAATTGCTGAACATCAAAACAAATACATATTTAAATCTTAAACCAATCGAAACCAAACTTCCTGTGGTTATTTATATGGCTGGTTTCAACGGAATGGGGTTTGAGAATTATAAAATTCTTGAAACGCTGGCTCAAAACGGATATGTTGTAATTTCAGTTTGGAGCGTTGGACGTTACCCAGGAAATATGACTAATCAAATGGCAGATATGATGGAACAAGTGTATGATGCCAAATTTGCCATAAACTACTTGACCAATAAGAATATACTAAATGCCAACTTTGACAATGTAGGGTTGATTGGATGCAGTTGGGGCGGAATGAGTTCAGCAGTTCTTGCGAAAAATAACCCTAAAATAAAGGCATTTGTTTCTCTCGATGGTACCGAAACACATTATTTTGGCGAAAACGAAGAAGACGACGATTTTATTCAAGAAATTCACGATAGTAACGTTTTACTACCAACCGTACAAAATTTAGACTATCTCTATTTAGAGAGTGGAGATAAACTCGATGAATTTACAACCGAAAAAGAGTTTCATTATTTTAAACAATTAGAAACCCCAAAACATTATTTACGTTTTACAAATAGCCAGCACGCAGATTTTACTTGTATTCCATCAATACTTAAATCAACATCAAATGCGATTAAAATTCACGATGATATTCAATCATTAACATTATCCTACTTAAACAAATCACTGAAACAACAAAGTGGATTTGATACACTTTGGAAAGAAATATCATCTTTAAATTATACTACCATACAACCTTTTGACATTAAAAAAACATCTGTAACGACCGCAGAGTTTGCGGGTTTAATTCTTGATAAACGAACGAATGAGCCTCTACCTTACGTTAACATCGGTATTCTAAACCGAGAAATAGGCACAGTTTCCAATTCCAACGGTAAATTCTCATTAGAACTAAAAGAAGAATATAATAAGGACACAATAAGAATTTCCTCAATTGGCTTTAAGCCAGTCGAAGTCCTGATAAGGAAAATAATCCAAAGAAAAGAACCAGTTGTATATAAGTTAGAAGAAGATTTAAGTGAGCTAAATGAAGTTGTTATTACAGCAAAAAGTTTCAAAAAAAGAACGCTTGGTAATAAAACAGAATCTAAGTTCATAAGCACAGGATTTAGTTATGATCAGCTTGGAGCTGAAATGGGTGTTAAAATTAACATTCGTAAAAATCCTACCATTGTAGATGCGTTCAATTTCAATATTCCTTACAACAGGTTAAGCGCAAAATCGGTTTTCAGGCTCAACTTTTACAGCATAAATAAAAGTAAACCAGATGTTAATTTACTAAAGGATAATATTCTTGTTACAATTGAATCAAAGCAAACAGGTAACGTAACTATTGATTTAAAGCCTTATGATATTGTTTTAACAGATGATGTAATTACCACACTGGAATGGGTTGAAACCAAAGGAGAGAACAATAAAGGAGAAGCTATCTTTTTCTCACTTGGAATATTAAATAGTGGAACGCTTTATAAAAAATCAAGTCAAGCTAAATTTAGAAAGCACAGTAGCATGGGAGTTGGATTTAACATAGACGTGAGGTATTAAAAAACGTGGTACAACAACGGCTATAATTCATTGCGGCGGAATTTCCTAAACGGAAATTCTTATCTTGCAATAATGGCTTGGTTATCTCGGAATGTCCTAGCGGACGATTCCGCAACGAAACCATAGCCCAACCGTTACCCAACATTTTCAAATGCGACTAACATTACTAATTATTATAGTTCTTTTTGCAAGTTGTGTTTCTAAAAAAAATGTGGCTACACAGACTCATGTCATTCCATCTGAGATTTATGGAGACTGGGTAGTGACTGAGCTTAATATATTTCCATTTGAACATTTGGATGATTGTGGAAAACTTAATTTAGGTACAATTTTTCAATTTACTGACAAAAGACAATTGAAGGTCTTCAATTCTGAAATGACACAATTATGCAATTACCCACAATCATTTTCAGTAACTAATAATAAAGTGCTAGGTGTAATGGTCTATGATGTTGGAATAATGTACACAATTGAAAAACTTAGTGACGAAAACCTGACACTCCGAACCACAAGAGTACCAACATTCTTTCCGCAAAAACGCAAAAAATACTCTGAAGGTTTTGAAAAAGATTCCATAGCTGTGCGAATAGAAACGGAGGGAATAATAATCAAACTGGAAAAGAGAAATTAACCAACTTTTTAGCATAATTGTGCAGATGGACCTCATTCGAACGCAACTGTTGTGTTGATGGACTTGCTAATCTATTGGAAAAACTTACTCTGTCGGAAAAAACGTTGGGTAACAAAGCCTATAATTAATACGGACTTTGGTCTTTAAGCCAAGGTCTGTGTATATTTATGAAGTCGCAAAATCTTTGGGATTTTGCTTTCGAACAAAAAAAAGAAAAAACAAAACCAAAAGCTTTTGCTTAGCGCGTAGCTGGAAATCCGTCGGATTTCTGCGCCGCACTAATCATAGCCCAACCGTTACTTTTAATGGTGCGACTGAACTTTCCTGAAATAGGTTGACTAAAAATTAATCATTTAATTACAGTCACTTATGAAACCACAAAAAGACCACTG
>NZ_CANMRY010000025.1 GCF_947500405.1 uncultured Maribacter sp. | reverse complement strand
ATTAATTTTAAAAATTTATCTCTGGCTGACTGGTTAGTGTATACTTTCCCAGTCCGAAATCATAGCCGAGAACGTTGGGCGTCATTAAAAAAAACCGAGAATGAAATTTGAAATTATCGTAAATAACATATTTGATGACGTTAAATTAGACAACTCTTTAAATCCGACTGACAACAAATCAGTTCTTGGAATAATCAATGATTTTGAGAATGGAGAATGGAGATATGAAAAGTTTCAAAACTATGTTTGGGATAACATTAAAGAAACTGCTTTGAGTCATAGCGAAAGACAAGCTTTGTTGAATGATGGTGCAGGTACAATTCTTTCTGAATCAGCAAAGAAATTACGATTAATTGAATCTGTAGATGCAATTGGTAGAGGTAGTGAAATTGCAGAAATTGTTCTTTATGGAATAATGAAAGACCACTATTCTGCTCTTCCAATTGTACCTAAAATATTTTACAAACAAAACACAAAAGATGAAGCCAAAGGTTCTGACAGTGTCCACATTGTTATAGAATCAGAAGACTCTTTTTCACTATGGTTTGGAGAATCTAAATTTTACAACAGTATCGAAAATACTCGTTTAGACACAATTATCACTTCTGTGAAAGATTCTATTAGTTTAGAAAAAATCAAAAAAGAGAATAGCATTATTACCAATTTAAGTGACATCAACGATTTTGACGAAATTTCAGATGAGTTAAAAACCAAAATAAAAGCAAGTCTTTCTCAAGATGTATCAATTGATAAAATAAAGCCAATTTTAAATATTCCTATTTTACTTTTATATGAATGCGAACAAACAAAAACAGGAACAGCTTTAACAGTAGAATATAAACAAGGAATTGTAGATTATCACAAAGACAGAGCGACACAATATTTTAAAAAGCAAATTCAAAAATGTACAGATGTACATTTATACGAGAAAATTAATTTTCATATTATCCTGTTTCCTATTGCTGACAAAGATAAAATCGTAGATAAATTTATTCAAATAGCAAAAGTTTATAGAGATTAGATATGCAAGAACAAGTTTTTGATAAATGCCATATAATTAATGAACTTCTAGTTGGTAAACAAGAAAATGAAGCTCGACAAGAACTCATTAAGCTATTAGACTACCATAACACTAATGAATTAGCCTATAATCCATTGGTTAACCATTTAATAAGAGAAACAGGACTTTTCCCCTATTTAGAACCCGAAACCTCCAATTGGGAAGAACGATTTATCTACAATGCTTTTAAAGTGGACGTTGGAGAGGAAAAACCACTAACGCTTCATAGAGAACAATCATTATTGCTTAAAAGTCTTTTAGAGGGTAGAAATATTGCTGTAAGTGCACCTACAAGTTTTGGGAAGAGTTTTGTAATTGACGCTTACATCAAAATCAAAAAACCGAACAACGTATTAATTATTGTACCAACATTAGCCCTAACAGATGAAACTAGAAGAAGACTATATAAAAAATTTGCACACGAATATAAAATCATAACTACCTCTGATGTTAAATTATCAGATAAAAATATTTTTATATTTCCGCAAGAAAGAGCAATGAATTACATCAATATTGTAGAATCATTTGATATAATGATTGTTGATGAATTCTATAAAGCTAGTAGTAAGTTTGATAAAGAAAGGTCGCCTAGCTTAATTAGAGCAATGATAAAACTTGGTTCTAAATCTAATCAAAAATATTATCTCGCACCAAATATCACGTCTATAGATAGCAATCCATTTACAGAAGATATGGAATTTATCAGGCTTGATTTTAATACAGTTTTTTTAGAAAAACACAAATTATATAATCAAATAAAAAACAACGAAGAAAAGAGCGAAAAACTATTAGAAATATTATCTGAAAATAGAGGGAAATCTTTGATTTATGCAGGTACATATTCAAACATAGATAGCTTAACTTATCTTTTTCTTGACACATACGAACCTGTAAAAAATGAACTGCTTGATATGTTTGCAGATTGGCTTTCTAAAAACTATGATGTCAATTGGAGTTTAACAAAGTTAATTAGTCGTGAAATTGGTGTCCATAATGGTAGATTACACCGTTCGTTAAGTCAAATTCAAGTAAAATTATTTGAAGAAGAAACAGGTATTCGTAATTTGATTTCAACTTCTTCAATTATAGAAGGAGTGAATACGTCAGCAGAAAATGTAATAATATGGCGAAATAGAAAAGGAAGTGCAAAACTAGATGACTTCACTTACAAAAATATTATTGGAAGAGGTGGTAGAATGTTTAAACACTTTATTGGTAAAATTTACATTTTGGAAGAACCACCAATTGAAGGTAAAACTCAATTAGATATTCCATTCCCAGATGAAATATTGGGAGATTTAAACGATACGAAATATGAAGGATTACTAACTAAAGAACAAGTTGCAAAATTAAAAATCTATAATGATGAAATGGGCGAACTTATAGGCGTCCAAGCATATGACGAACTTATAGCAGAATCTGCATTTCAATCAAGTAATTCCGAATTAATTAAAACAATCGCTATTGACCTATCTACAAATCCAGAAGAGTGGAATGGTTTATATTATTTGAATGAATTCAAACCTGAAAATTGGGATAGATTATTATACAAGGTTATAAAATTACAACCAGGGAATTGGGATACGGCTTATAAAACTTTTGTCGAGTTTATTAAGATTATGGCATATAATTGGAGTAAATCCATTCCCGAATTACTAAAAGAACTTGAAGATTATGACGTTAGCATCGATAAATTCTTTCTTTTAGAAAGAAACGTAACATATAAGTTTTCTGCTCTATTAAATGATTTAAACACTTTGCAAAAAAGAATTTTAAAGGATAAACAATATGATATTTCTAAATTTATAAAGTGGTGTTCTCACGCATTTCTTCCAAAAGTGGTATTTCAATTAGAGGAATATGGTTTACCTCGAATGATTTCAAAAAAACTACACGAATCGGAAATTATTAATTTCTATGATGACGAATTGACAATTCATAGCGTAGTTGAAAGCTTTAATGAAATTGGAAAAGAAATGACTTTTGAAAAAACGAATAATTTAGATGAATTTGATAAATATATATTGAACTATTTCTTTGACGGAATAAAAATAACGAACGCCCAACAACGTATATAAAAAATAGCGGTTTTGGTGCTTAAACGAAAGATAAATAATAAAACAAAGGACAGGTATAAACCGAAAAGTTAGTGCTTAAAAATCCGCTACTTTTCATATACAAGACCGTTACCCTTAATGGCTGACCTGAAAAATTCTGACTAAATTTAATATCCTAAATGAGAATCTTGTGTGTC
>NZ_CANMRY010000024.1 GCF_947500405.1 uncultured Maribacter sp. | reverse complement strand
ATTAATTTTAAAAATTTATCTCTGGCTGACTGGTTAGCGTATACTTTCCCAGTCCGAAATCATAGCCGAGAACGTTGCCAGTAATTACGCACTCACTCAAACCTGAATAAAAACTAACTAAAATAAAAACTAACTAAAATAAAAATGGAAGAAACTGAAAAAACGAACGAGAAAAAACCGAATTTCGAAAAAATAATTGGAATCATTTTACTAATTCCACCGATTTTAAGTGTAATACTATTTCTACTAAATTTATTTGTAAAAAATATAGGAGATATTCCAGAAATGAGTAATTTAAGTAGTGAATGGACTGGTTCTTACGGATATGACACAGGTGGTGGAGGATACTCTTCATCAATTCCTTTCTATTTTGGATTAATGGCAATTGCTGGAGCATATTTGATTAAAGGAACTTCTAAAAATAAATAAACTAAAATGATAGATATAAACAATTTAGAACATTCTCAAGTATATACGCTTTACGATGTATTCAAATCTATGTATGACGAATTACTTCAAAAAGCAGAAAAAACCGAAAATGATGAAACTCAATTAAAAAATTTAAAAGTTCAATTAGGAGTTATTGAGGAATTTTCAAGAAATAAAATGGCTGAAAAACTTCATTGGACAAAAGAAGAAATTCTTAAAAATTACGGACATAAACCAACACTAATAATTAGTTTTCATCCTGGTTCAAATGGATATTCCAATTATGGAAAAGAACTTGTTGCAAATGTTGAATTTACAGAAGATGAGTTATTGGAATTATTTGAAAATATTCGCAACAATGTCGAAAGAAAAGCAGGAATTGTGAATTTTAAAAAAGTTCCTGAAATGGAAAATGGAGAATTTTCTACTTATGATATTTTTGAAATTGGAGGTCGGAATATATAAAACTACTGGCAACACCGTATATAATTTATTGCTGGCTTTTTGCCTACTTGCGAAAGTCCTCGCGGACTTTCTTGGTCGGTAATTATTTACTAAATTAGTTGCTTGAAACACGCAACAAACCATATACAAACACGTTGTAGCCAATTAAAAAAAACGAAATGTCAATAACAAAAGAATCTGAATTAATCGGAATGAAAAAAATTAGTGAAGTTGTTGGAACTACACTAAAACTAATGAGGGAATATGCTAAAGTTGGAATGTCGACTAAAGAATTAGATGAATATGGAGGTGAAATTTTAAAGAGTTATGGTGCTAAATCTGCACCTTATGAAACTTATGGATTTCCTGGTTATTCTTGTATAAGTGTAAATAAAGAAACAGCACACGGAATACCATCAAATAAAAAAATATTGAAAGAAGGAGATTTAATTAATATTGATGTTTCTGCGGAACTTAATGGATTTTGGTCTGATAATGGTGGCTCATTTGTTCTCGGAAAAGACATTCATAATCATCAACCTCTTGTAGATGCTTCTAAAAACATTTTACGTAAAGCTATAAACAATATAAAAGGCGGAGTGAAAATTTCTGAAATTGGATATTTAATAGAAACTGAAGCAAAAAAGTCGGGATTTAAAGTAATTAAAAATTTAGCTGGTCACGGAGTTGGTAGAAGTTTACACGAAGAACCCGAAAATATTTTAAACTACAGAGTTAAAAGTAACAGAGAGCGATTCAAAAAAAATACAACAGTTGCAATAGAAACTTTTATTTCAACAAATTCAACTGTTGCAGTAGAACTGAATGACGGTTGGACTTTAGTCGGAAACAAAGGTGGATATGTAACCCAACACGAACAAACAATACTTGTAACTGATAAAAATCCTGTCATTTTAACAGAATCGAATGAAATTTGGAATTAAATAACTGGCTACAACACCGTATATAATTTATTGCTAGTTCTAGCCTACTTACGAAAATCCTCGCGGATTTTCTATTCGGTTTTTATTTGCTAAATTAGGTGCTTAAACACGCAACAAACCATATACAAACACGTTGTGCACAATAAGAGAACACTAACAGAATGATAGAATCATATTTAATAGAAGGAGTATTATCGTCATTATTTGACTTACTTAAAAAGAAAGTTATAACTACACCTTCAGATAGAGCAAAATTTGATTTTCTAATTAAAGGTGAGGACGATAAAAAAATTGCTATTGAGGTTAAAGGTCAAAACATAACCCTTAAAACCATTCACAATATCGAAAATGTGATTTCCAATTATAAAGATATTAGTGAATTCTATCTTATTACACCAGAAAAACCAGAACCTAAACAGTTAAAAGCATTTCAAAATGTTTTTAAAGATTCTAACACAGAAGTTCATTGGTTAGGCATTAACGAATATTTACTGAATCAAAATCTCGATTTAGAACTTACAGATGATATTAGAAATTCATTATTAAATCTACAAGTAGCTGCATTAACCTCAAAATATGATTTATATAACAAAAGCCATATAGGCTCTGATTTAGGTTACGATAAACTCGCAGAGAATTTAAAACAAAATATAAAAAACGTTAATCAAGGTAAAATTGACAAATCAGATGTAAGGTTTGGATTAAGGAGACAGTTTTCTGACAAAACAATTTCTAAATTAGATAATGATTCTAAAAAGATTTCTGAATTCCTAAACTTTGGAGATAAATATAATGATGCGATTATAATACTAACAGATATAAAGAATTTTTCAACCCTTGTTTCAGCTTCTGACCCTGAAGAATTAAACGAGTTGATGAGTAAATATTATACAAACGCTAGAGAACTTGTATTTAAATATGGAGGAGTACTTGACAAATTTATTGGAGATGCCGTTTTAGCTATTTTCAATTATCCAGAAAAAGATAAAGTAAATTATAAAAAGGCAACTCAATTTTGCGCTGAATTGATTTTAATGGGAGAAAACTTATTTGGAGATTTTCAAAAGAAGCTTGACCAAGAAATAGCAACAGGAACAAGAGTCGGAATGGCGTCTGGACCAATATATGCTTTAAACATTGGAAAGGAAGATTTTGAAGTCACTTTTATTGGTGACAAAATTAATTTTGCTGCTCGACTTGAAAAGAATTGTATAGTAAATGGAATTTTAATGAGTAATAGATTTTACCACAAGCTAGATGATTCAGACTCTGAATTTATTAAGAGCTTTACGTTATCAGAAATAAAAATTGACCCAAAAGATGCAAAAGGACAAATTGGAGTAACTACAGCTTGGCAAGTGGAAAAAGACCAAATGGAAATAATAATTGAATAAATTACTGTGCACAACAATGGCTATAAGTAATTGCTTGTTCTCGCCTACTTTGGAAATTCCTGCGGAATTTCCAACTTGGTGTGTACTTGTAAAGTTAATCACTAACCCACGCAACTACTCATAGCCGAGACCGTTAGCCACAATATGACAAAACCAATGCTGACATACATTTTAATCGGAATAGTTTCAATCGTAGGAGTTGGAATTCTAATTA
>NZ_CANMRY010000023.1 GCF_947500405.1 uncultured Maribacter sp. | reverse complement strand
ATACTAATTACAAAAAAGTAATATCTTAGTATCAATTATTATTTTGGATAAGGGCAACAGCTCTTATACAATTAGTTGTGCGTAATTTGAGAAAAACTTCGTTACTCAACCAAAAGCATAGTTCACTCAATATGACTTTTCTGAATCAGAAAAGAAAAATACATTTGAGAAACTAAAACCAAATCAATGAATCGACTAATAATATTCTTTCTTTTAATCTATCAATTCGGATTTTCTCAAAATATCAAAAAAGAAGTTTATTTAATTCATAATCTTTACGCTTCTGGATTTGATAATGATGAATATTTATATTCAACTGATAGTATTCAAATTGAAAATAATAGAAAAATATCTGACTTATTAAATGCTATTTCTAATGTTCAAACTGTAGACGACATATTCACAAACTCGAAAATTGATACTCTGAAAATATTAAATAGCCCTTTAAAATTAATCAAGAAGTATAAACGCTCAAAAGTAGATTGGAATCAAGAGCAACAAGATTTTATTAAACCCAAACTTCAAGATTTAAAAAATTATAAAAAATACTATTTAGACTATCTAAATAATGGATGTTGTATAACAATGCATCAAAGATATCGAGATGAATATCAAATTAGGATTTTTGAAAATAATCTTTTGGTAAATGAAATCACTTCAAGAAAATCTATTGGAGGTTTCAAAATACCTTGGACAAACTCATTAACTGGAACAAAAAACTACAATTTTGAGATTGAGAATATAATTCTTGATTTAAGAAAAAGACCAAAACCTCTAAAAGGAAATAAACTTCAAAAATATCTTGCAAACAAGATAATCGACTATAACATCACTAAACTTTATGAATTGTCAGCGTACACGTATTACAAAGAGATTAAGGAATTAGATACGGAATTTGACATCAAATATTTTGGAGAAGTCTATGGACGTGGAAGATATATTTGGGATGAACCACAAACCTTCAAAATAAAACTTCACAACGAAAAAATGCTTCCAAACGTAGATTTGATTTTTATGTCATCAAAACAAGGAAAATCAATTTATTCGAGAGATTCAATTATTAATAACTATCAAAAGGCATTAAAAAGAGTACAGGATATTCCGTTTATTACTGATTATCTAAAAAAGCATACTCAAAGCACTTTAGATATTTATTTCTTCAACAACAAAACAATAAATAAATATAATATTGACGGTGTAAATAAAAGTCCAGAAGATTGGAAAAGACAAGACGATTATGTCAAAAGTTTAGATTGGTATAAAACTGTTGATATCGAACCGAGTTTTGATATTCCAAAAGCCATAAAAACTTCACAAAAAAATAATTGTGGTTGCAATTATAGATTTGACAGAAAATTTATTGAACAAGCCATCTTTTTTGAAATTAGAAATAAAAATAATGATAGTTCTGTCTGGTTTTTACTTCCAGACGACACCGTTTTATTATATTTAATGCAAGGTGAAAAAGTATTAGAATATGATTATAAAGCATTTGGGAATGAACACGCTGGAGTACAATGGCCTTGTAAAAGATTTAAACTAGACGGAGAAATAATTGAACGTGAATAAAAACTACGCACAACAATGTGTATAATTCATTGCTAGTAACAACCTACTTGCGAAAGTCCTCGCGGACTTTCTATCTGTGATTATTTGCTAACTTTAGTGCTTAAGCACGCAACGAAATCATACACTAGAACGTTGTGCGTAATTAAAAATGAAGCTGTTTAATGTTTTTAAAGATTTCTATAACAATCGAAATTCTGATAATTGGAATTTTGCAAAACATTACGTGCCTGATTTTTTTGAAACAAAATTTATTGTCCATTGGGTATATGGAATAATAGAAAATTTTCCTTTTGACAAATATCCTATGAAAAACGAAACGTTTGAAGACATGAATAAACGTGTCAAAATTGAAAAAGAGTTTAATGTTTTACTGAAAAAAGAGGAACTATATAAAGCAATTTCAATTAAAGAATTGGCGAATAGATTTGGTGTAGAATATTCACAAAAGACGGTTGAATTAATTCCTAAAAATCCAGGGATTTACTATTTGGACAGTTTGAGTATAAAAAGACTTAAAGAATCTTTGAAAAAAATATCCGAGAATTCAAAAATGAACTTACTTATCTGTGAAAATGAAGAATATGATTATTATACTACTGATTTGCAAAAAGAATATAATAACATCACATTAAAAGAGTATTTTGAAATACAAGAATTATATGATTTCCAATTAGATACTTGTCTTTTTGAGGACAATTTAAAATGGTGTATAACAACCTCTGAAGATGCACCAATTTTGTTAGGTTGCAAAAAAGAATTAGAATATGAAATTGAACAAAAAATGAATTTAGAATTATTTAAAGTAGAGAATGAACAAGAGATGTATTAGTAAACTACGCACAACAAGGTGTATAAAACATAGCTAATAAGTACTTAACCTAAAGGTTTGTGTATATTTATGAAGACCACCAAATTTTTAATTTGGCTTTTAAAAAGAGAAAAATTAAAAACAAAATATAAAAATTCGGCTCTGTGTTAATCCGAAAAGTTAGTGTCTTTTTACACGCTACGTTTCATACACAAGACCGTTGTACTTCATTGCGGAACGCACTCAGAACGGAAACAAGCAATTTAAGAACATCTGACTTTTGACAAATTTTACGCTGAATAAATTACGCTGATTTCTCACTCAAAAGCACAATGAAAATCGCATCTGAATTTTAGCAAGTTTTATAGAATCGGAATTTAAAAACGAAAAACTGAACAGGTTGCAGAATTTAGCAAATTGCGGAATTGAAAAATATTGCGGAATATAAAGCTGACTGAATTCACTCAAACGCTAAAAAAAGAAATAGCAACTGAATTCAAACTGAAAGAAAAAACAACGAAAGCACAACAATGTATAAAAATAATTACTAGTTTAGTGCTCAACCAAAGGTCGTTGCTTATTTGTTACATCTGATTTTCCTGCGGAAAATCCTCGCACACAAACACGCAACTATTCTTATACGTAAACGTTCTACGCAATTTGCCAAACCAATGAAATTTATAACTTCTATATTAATGTTTTTGCTTCTTTGCTCGTGCAATGGACAGAATGTGTATGAATTAAATAAAGCTGAATTAGAAAATTGTCACACTTGCAGACCGAAAGACAAAAATCCAAATCCAAATCCTGAATGGGTTAAAACGGACTTAATTCGTTTCAAAGAAATGGTTAATCCAATAGCTGATTTAAAACCAACACTAACTGAATATTTAAAAACTTATCCTGATTTGCTAACTGGAAATAGAAATACCTCTAGCAGAACAATAGAATTATTAGATAATTTAAAGCTAATATCGCACAATTTTTATGGTGGTTATACAAATTTCAATCTAAAAACACTGACTTATAATGATTTAATTATCTATTCAAGATTAGATACAGAAGTTGAAGAAAATGTTTTTGAAAATATCTACTTAAAAGAAATCACAATTCCATTAACTTGTAGCGGAGCGAATATGGAATACTTTAAAATTCACGAAAAGAATTTAGCGGAATATCAAAAAACATATCCGAATTTCACGTTGGAAATTGACCTTAACAAGTACACACCTGATGAATTAAATACCTACTATAATTTAAATGAAGTAGAATACAATTTTGGTGCTTTCCAAGTAGACGAGGATTATCCACATTTAGCAAATGGATTTGTTAAAACACTTTTAGAACAAAAGAAATATGAAGTTTTAGAAAAACTATTATATGGAACTAATCCAGTTGGTAGAGTTTATGCGTACACAGCTTTGAAAATAGCAACAAATGACGGTTATAAACCAAATGATGAGATTATAGAACAAATGAAAAAAGTAAAAGAAAACGGATTGAAATTCAAAAGCGGATTTAACTCATCGCATAGTGAGACGACTGATTTTGACTTTAGAAATAAATTAAACTTTGAATAAAAACTGCGTAGAACAACGTGTATAATTAATGGCTAGTTTTCGCCTACTTACGAAAATCCTCGCGGATTTTCTATTCGGTTTTTATTTGCTAAATTAGATGCTAAAACACGCCACTAATCATACACAAAACCGTTACCCTTAATGGCTGACCTGAAAAATTCTGACTAAATTTAATATTCTAAAAAAGATTCGTGTGTCTGAATT
>NZ_CANMRY010000022.1 GCF_947500405.1 uncultured Maribacter sp. | reverse complement strand
TAATTTTAAAAATTTATCTCTGGCTGACTGGTTAGCCTATACTTTCCCAGTCCGAAATCATAGCCGGGACGTTGTAAAACATTAAAAACAAAATATGAGAAACACAAAATCAATTAAGGCATATGCGACAATAATTTTATTATCTATTTCTTTTATTAGTGTTGGACAAAACACACCCGAAGAAATAGTCTCTAATTTTTTTACGGAATATCAAAATGATGGAGCCTCAAAAGCATTAGATAATCTTTATTCGAATAATAAGTGGATGAACCGAGCAACAGATGCAATTACAAAATTAAAACAACAATTAGGGACCTTAAATGAAGATTTTGTTGGCAAATATTATGGATACGAATTAATTGTGGAGAAAAGACTATCAGATAGTTTCGTTCTAATGAGCTATTTGGTAAAATATGACCGACAACCTATTCGTTTTACATTTCAATTCTATAAGCCCGATAATGAATGGCGAACTCACAGTTTCAAGTATGATGGTAATATTGATGAAGAAATTGAAGAGTCGGCAAAGGTTTACTATTTAGATTTGAAAAAATAACGTTTTACAACAATGTATAACCGCAATTACGGCGGATTCGACTACGTCCGAATCCACTCGGAATTGCTAAAGCCAGTACTAAGCCGAAAAGTCTACGTATATTAACCCGTAACTGACGGTTATACGAGACCGTTGTATGCCATATGAAAAATCTAATCTTACATATTTGCCTTTTATTTTCAATGTTTACTTTTTCTCAGAAAATTGTTGAAAATGAGTTGGTTAGAAAAACTGAAAAAGATTTACTGGGATATTGGGAAAAGTTGTCTGAAAAACAGGATGGAAAAAAATATTATGTCGAAAAGCAGAATGGACAATTGTTTCTTAGTATTGGAAAATTCCAAAAAGGTGGTTTAGAATTTAAAGTTTCGGACAAAATCCTTATTAAAGTGGTTGGAGAAAATGACATTAAATTGAAAAACTTCATTCTAGAAAACGACGGAATTTCTGAATTGATTTATTTGGACTTAAAAAAGCTGATTATAGAAAATGGTGGTGTACAGTTCGAATTTATAAAATTGAAATAAAATACGGCACACAACAAAACCTAAACGTAATGCGGAGTTTAGGGTTAAGTCGAAAGGTCTGTGTATATTTATAATGTCGCTAAATCTTATGGATTTAGCTTTAGAATAGAAAAAAATAAATCAAAACAATAAGCTTTAGCTTCGTGCGTTGACGGAAACGAAAGGTTTCCCTACTACCGCACTACGCTTAGCCGAACCGTTACCCTTAATGGCTGACCTGAAAAATTCTGACTAAATTTAATATTCTAAAAAAGAATCGTGTGTCTGAATTTCCAATCTTTGGCGGAATTTTTAATATTTAGAAGCCTGAAAAATATAGTTTCTTCATTGAAAACAAATCCCCTACTCTTTTGGCTGACTTTATTGCGATTACTTGTATAAGTAATTTTTTAGGCGGAATATTTAATTTTTATCTAAAATACTAATAGACAGAATTGTTTACTCTTGTGTGAATTAAAAACTGTTGGACAGAATTATTATGAAAAACCAATCTTTGACCGAATTTAATTTCTTTGACTTAATTTATTTCCTAAATTGTACCAAATTCATAGTTTCTGTGACTAAATCCAATTGTTGGAATTCTTAAGCAATCGTAGGCCAAAAAGGGTAACAATGGCTATATTTCAAACTGGGCTAAGCGCTTTTTCTATGTAAAGTATTAATTTTAAAAATTTATCTCTGGCTGACTGGTTAGCCTATACTTTCCCAGTCCGAAATCATAGCCGAGACGTTGTACCCAATACCTACAGAAATGAAGAAAAGTATAATATTATTTCTTTTATTATTATTTAATAGTCCTTTATTTAGTCAGAGTAATTTAGAACCTACAAATGACTTAGAAAATAGTTACCAAGGAGTACTGAAAGATTATTATAATAATATTTTCCCTTTACTTTTTGAAGGATTAAGTTCTAAACCACTTGCAAGATTTACTTCAATGCCATCGTTTTCATATGAAAACACACTCTCTGTTGAAAAAGATATTTTGGGAAACTACAAAATGATATATCATAGATGTTCTGAAAGTTATTGGTATGCTGAGAGAAAAAATAAAGTTAAAATAATTAAGGAATCTATAAATATTAACCCTGAATTTGCTGGGATAATTGAAACATTATTTAAAAAAGCAGTGAATAAATCTGTAAAACCCGAAAACGAATTATTAGGTCTTGATGGAGAATTCTACTACTTTACAATTGTCAATAAAAATGACACTTTAACTACAGGAACTTGTTGGTCTCCAAATAAAGACAGTAGAACTGGAAAATTAGTTGAAATAGGTGATTCACTAATTGATTTGACTATTGGAAAGAGTGAAGATTTTAAGAAAACTGAATTGAAAATAAAAGAACTTATAAATAAATTTGATTAAAAAGTACAGGGTACAACACCGTATAAAAAAAATTGCTAGTTTTACCCTAAACCAAAGTTAGTTGCTAGTTTGCTAGCTTCTGATTTTCCTTCGGAAAATCCTCGCACACAAACACGCAACTTTCCTTATACAAACACGTTGTACACAATACGAAAAATGACATTTCGAAACATATTTATAATTTTCCTTTTAACCTTTTTCTCTTGCAAAACTGCAAAAGTGGAAACCGAAACTGAACAACCAAAAACCGAAATAATTGCATCGGAATATCCTCAACAAATTGGTTTTGTAAATGACTTTGAAAAAATATTTACGGAAGATGATATTAAATTTTTAGAAAATGCTCTTTCCTATTACAAAGAGAATTCTAATAGAGAAATTGCAATAATTACAATCGAATCTGTACCAGAAAATATGGAATTTGACCAATACGCAATAAGTATGTCTGACCATTGGAATGTTGGACAAAACAATGACGGAAATGGACTTACGGTTGTGTTAAGCAAAATGTTGAGAAAAGTTAGAATATCAACAACTGATAAAACTAGAAATCTATATTTATCTGACGAATTTTGTAAAAAAGTTATTGATGAAACGATGATTCCTGAATTCAAAAAAGGGAATTACAACGACGGAATTTTACTCGGAATAAATGAACTGATTAAAAAATGGATATAAAAGTACTGTGTACAACAATGTATAACCGCAATTACGGCGGATTCGACTACGTCCGGAATCCACGCGGAATTGCTAACGTCTGTGCTAAACCGAAAATAATCGCTAATTTAACCCGTAACTGACGGTTATACGAGACCGTTAGCACCAATTATGAAATCGAGCACTTTAATAATATTTCTGCTTTTATTTGGGTTGTTTCATTCTTGCAATGAAAAATCGGAAAATAAGAAAGCGGAATTTATTGAAAACAAATTATTTGGGAAAGTAAAAAGTGTCGAAACAAGAACTTTTGAAAATGATACTTTAAAATCAAGAGTATTGGAATTCTATAAAGAAAATGGAGTAATTGAAAAAGAAGAAACACATTTTGAACCGAATTTATCCTCTATTGTTAGACATTATAAATATGATGAAAAGAATAGATTGATAAGAGAACAAATTATTACAGACGGAGATTCTACTTTTTCGAGTAAATATTCATACAATAATCTCGGACTTGAAAAAAAAGAAGAATCTTATTTAAATAAAATTCAAACAGTTACAGAATTTAAACTTGATAGTTTAGGAAAAACCATTGAAAAGAAATTTGGATATGTGGAAACAAATGGATTTAGAAATTGGGAATATGAATATCCTAATGAAAACATAACTCTGACAAAGGAATTTTTTAAAAGTAATTCGCCAGAGAAAATAACTGAATTAAAAATTGTTCCTCAAGAAAGCAAAAAAGTTCGGACTACAAAATATTCATTTCCGCCATCAGAATCAAAAGAAATTTTCTATCATAATAACTTGGGAAACCTAATCAAAATGGAAAAGTATTATAACGGTAAATTGATAGAAAGCAAGAGTTTTACGTATGAATTAGACTTGAATCAAAATTGGATAAAGTCAGAAAGTGAATTGACAAGAAAAGAAAGAATTATAGAATATTACTAAAAAAATAACAGGTGCTAACAAAGTGTATAATTCATTGCTAGTACTCGCCTACTTACGAAAATCCTCGCGGATTTTCTATTCGGTTTGTATTTGCTAATTTAGTTGCTGAAATACGCAACGAAATCATACACAAACACGTTGCATGCAATAAACTAGCTTTTGGTGCATCTAGCTTACTTTATGAATTGAAATATAATTGGAAAAAACCATTAG
>NZ_CANMRY010000021.1 GCF_947500405.1 uncultured Maribacter sp. | reverse complement strand
TATCAGGGCATTATTTTAAAGACTATGGTTTTAATACGAATGAAGTGGTTAAAATAGAAGTGAGTAAAGGCAATATCCACATAGAAATTAACTAAACTAGCTATGGAAATATCGCAAATAAAAAAACAGCTTACCATTACTACACTATTAGAGCATTACAACATACCTATTAAAAACAAGCATTGTCATTGTCCTTTTCATAACGATAAAGTGCCTAGCATGCAGGTGTATCCTAAAACCAATACGGTCTATTGTTTTAGTGGTAATTGTGCTAAAAGTGGTACATCTATAGATGTTATCGATTTTATTATGCATAAAGAGCAGCTTACCAAATATGAGGCTATTGTACGTGCTAAAAATATGCTAGGCTACTCCCAAACCATAGCTCAAGTATACCAAGAGCTTAAAGAATTAGGCTTGCGTAGTGGTAAAGTTCATGCCTATTTGCAACAAAGAGGGCTTATAGGTCTAGAAGATATGGCGAGTAATTATCGTAGTAGTTCGTATTACAAATACACACAGCTTAGAAACTGCATTATATTCCCTTTAAAAAATAAACAGGGTACCGTAGTTTCTTTGTACGGTAGAAGTTTTACCAACACCTTACGCAACTGTCATTTTTATTTAAAGAACCGCAAAGGTTTATATCCTAACTATCCTAATGCCCAAACAAAACAACTGATCTTAACCGAGAGTATTATTGATGCTGCTACCTTACTATTACATGCTAACCTTCCTAAAAATAGTGCAGTTCTAGCTTGTTACGGCACTAATGGCTTTACTACCGAACATGCCGAAGCTGCTAGCCAGTTAAAAGAATTAGCAACCATTAGTATCTGGTTCGATGGCGATGGGGCTGGGCGTGCTGCTGCCATAAAATTACAAACACAATTACAACAACAGCATCCAAATACAATAATAGTTGTTATTGCTACTCCAAAAGAGGAGGATATTAATAGTTTATGGACCAATAATGAGGATGCCACTATTTTTACCTCCTTATTACAGGAAGCTACTGTTACTAAAACCATACAAGCTCCCAAACAAAAAATAGCACCTATACTACAACCTAAAGCACCAAAAAAAGGGCTTCCTAAAAACCTTTTAAAGTATTTAAATACCCTTATTGCCCAAAGTGGTATTGTAGGCGAGAACACTAGTCGTTTGTTACTTTTTATTATTGCTAGTAGCTACAAAACTCAAAAACCTTTACATGCTATTGTTCAGGGGTCTTCCGGGAGTGGTAAAACCCATTTAATTGGCAAAATAGCAGATATGATACCGGTAGAAGATGTATTACGGTTTACCCGTATTACCGAAAGTGCTTTGTATAATTTTAGTGAAGATATGCTTGTTGGTAAACTTTTGGTTATTGAGGATTTAGATGGTCTTAAAGAGGAGGCTTTGCTGGCTTTTAGAGAACTGGTAAGCAACCACCAAGTAAGTAGCGGGGTTAGTATTAAAGATAAAAAAGGTACTATTAAAAGTACTACTAAAATTGTACGTGGGGTTTTTAGTAGTATGAGTGCTACTACCAAAGGCAGTATTTATGAGGATAATATGAACCGTAGTTTTGTACTCGCCGTAGATGAGTCTGTGGCACAGACAAGCAAGGTAATACACTACCAAAACAAAAGGTATGCAGGAGAAATTAGCAAAACCAAAGAGCAAGAGGCTAAGGAAGTATTGCAAGAGTTTATTCGTAATCTACAGGACATTCCTGTAATTAATCCTTTTGCTACGCAATTACAACTACCCAATTCTGTACATAAAAAAAGGCGTTTAAATGAAATGTTCCAGAGCATTATTAAGCAAATTACCTTTATACATCAAAAACAAAGAGCTTTAAAAAATGGCTGTATTTATTCTTCTTTAGAGGATATAGAAATGGCGATTACCATTCTTTTTGATAGTATCATCTTAAAAATAGATGAACTAGAGGGTACACAGCGTGTTTTTTACGAATCCTTATTTAAAGCCTTTGGAAAAAATTCATTTACTCGTTTTGAAGCTATGGAGGCTACAGGTTTTAAAAAAACACAATTACAATACCATCTTAACAGCTTGGTGCAATTAGAATACTTGCATCAGTTTGGGTATGGCAACCGAGGGTTTAAATATAGAATTGGTTTTGAGGATAGTATTGCCAAAGTGCGTAAGAACCTAAAACAACACTTTGAAAAACAATTAAAAACACTAAAAGGCATGGTAGCTCCGAACACCAACGGTAGCCAAACGAACACCAACCGAACGCCAGAACTTAGTAACTAACTCATTAACAAACTCTTAATGCTAGTGTTCGGAAATATGAAAAAAGAGATAACCGAGAAAGCTTACCTAACGAGGTATAAAAGAGAATTATATAGTATTGGCTATGTAAAGAATACGGTATGTACTAAAATTAGGTGTCTTATTAATTTTAGGGCGTTTACTAAAAAAGAATTTTGTTTAATTACAGAAAAAGACCTTTTTGTGTTTATAAGGCATCTACAAAAAAAAGGATTACATAGTAGTACCATACAGCATTACTACACTTCTATTGTGCAATTTTTTGTGTTTTTAGAACGGGAGTTAATCATTACTAGAAACCCTTGTAATTTTTATGACTTACAGCTTATTAAACAACCTAAAAAACCTCGAAATACCATAAGCCAACAAGAAGTAAAACAACTTTATAAGCTTGCTAAAAAAAGGAAAGAGACAATGGTATTGCACTTGGCTTATGGTTGTGGACTACGTGCTAAAGAACTGGAGCGTATTAATGTTGCACATGTGCTGCTTCCTCAAAAAATAATTAAGGTGGTTAAAGGGAAAAACAACCAACATAGAATAGTTCCTATACCGCTTACTATGCTTCTAGATTTTACAACCTACCTACACTATAGGGCTTCCTTAAAGGTTGCTACTAATGCTTTATTGGTTAATTGCAGAGGAAATCGTTTAAAAGCTTATTCTGCAAGGGTGGTATTACAAGATATTATAAAACGTTCCGCTATTACTAAGCATATTACATTACACAGCTTACGACATAGTATTGCTACGCATTTATTACAAAACGGTATGCCTACAGAACAGGTGCAATTATTTTTAGGGCATAAGCAATTAGAGACTACCGAAATTTATACAAGGGTTAGTTCCCAACAGCTAAAACAGTTATTATGACTTTACTTGTATATTTAGAACAACGGTTTAGTGCTACAAGCATTGCTTCTTACCATGTGCGTATTACAAAGTATATGCGCTACAACAAAAAGCACAAAAAAGGAACTTTACAGGATATTTTAACTTACATACAGCTCTTAAGAAACCAAAACAAGCATCCTAAGACCATAAAAAACCATTTACATAGTATTAAAGTTTACTATGATTTTTTACAATATACAGGCAAACGTAAAGACCATCCTTGTAAAAAATTGCAGCTAAAAGATAAAATGGATAAGCGTATTAAAGTTACCGAATTATACTCCTCTATAGCCTTACAGGAATACTTAAATGCTACGGCTATTCACAAAAAATTATTGGTTAGCTTTTTGGTATACCAGGCGTTAACTACTAGCGAATTAGTTGCTTTAAAAATAAAGCACTTCAACACCTTAAAAGCACAGGTAACTTTACCCAACAGAACACTAGCCTTGCATGCCATACAAATGCCGATACTTATGCCACTGATAGCCCAAAAAAAACAACAGGAATATCTATTTACCTCCAAAAATGGAACGCCTTATGTTAGTTCTCAAATCAATGAGTATATAAATAAGTCTAGACCCGAAGAAAAGAAAATTACACCGCTTAAAATAAGACAAAGTGTGATTAAAAATTTACTTTATAAAAATGATATTCGTATCGTACAGGTTTTTGCAGGGCATAAAGTTAGTGCTACTACTGCGCAATACAGAACTACAAACTTGGAAGAATTAAAACAACTCATTAACACCAAACATCCCTTGCAATAAGCCAAAGCAAAGTTACATAATAGTAGTTATGTTCCTCTTACAGGGTTCATAACGCTATTATGTAAAATTGCCACTACCGCCAACGCACTACGAACCTTGTTTTATTTGCTCAATCGGCGCAAATGCCTATGCTTTAAAAAAGAACGATTCCCAACGCTACAACAGCCACTAAATCGTTCTTTTTTAAAACGTAAAAACACTAAAACCTTCGGGTTATGAATCCGACGTTCCTTCTATTAGCCAAACCTTCATTCCCCAAATCTTACCAAAACTAATACTATAAAGTGCGAGGATTGTTAGTCTTTGAACGGCTATTTTACATAGTTGTATTATGGATCCTGATAAGAGAACCATAATGCCCAATTATGTAACTTAGCTTTGGTGGAGCGAGGGCTTTAAAAGTTCACTTCCTTCTTTTTTTCTATTGAAAGAATAAACCCTATTTTTGAAAAGGAAATAAATACGTTCTTTGGTTTTTTTAAAGCTCGCTGGAAGTTATTGATTGCTCTCTCGCAAGGAAAAAAAATGCGCAGGGTTACATCTC
>NZ_CANMRY010000020.1 GCF_947500405.1 uncultured Maribacter sp. | reverse complement strand
TAGTTTGCGGAATTGAAAACCACAAAAAGTAACAATGGCTATATTTCAAACTGGGCTAAGCGCTTTTTCTATGTAAAGTAATAATTTTAAAAATATATCTTTGGCTGACTGGTTAGCGTATAACTTCCCAGTCCGAAATCATAGCCGAGACGTTGTAACCAATTTAAAAAAATATAATCGACTTGAAATTAGATTGGAGTAAAATTGAAAAGGAATTAGATTTTGAAGAGTCGCTTTATAACGCAACTACAGAATCTATTACTGAATTTATTAGTCTGAATCAAACACAAGAAACATTCTATGCCTTCGCCTTTGATTATGGAATTGACCATAACCATTTTGGATTGTGTTTTAATACAATTGAACATTACAATAATTTAATTTCTAACAATGGAAAAGTTAACAGCGATGAAGCCTTTGAACTGAAATTCAACACAGGAAATTGGAAATATCAATTCTTCAACTCGGAAAATTTCCCCACTGTTAAAAATATCTGGAATTTAATAGTTGGAGAAAAAATAGCACACCTCTATAAAACATTTGAAGAGATTGAATTAAATGAATCACTTAGCGAAGAAACTATAACAAAGACTATTGAATATTTAAGTAACGATTACGAAAACTCTTTAAAAAACGTTATCCAAAGAATAAAAAATAATATCAACTTTACAGGATTAAAAAAAGTAGACGACTTTAATATTTATTACATAGAATTTTATGACGGAATACTTGATATTCGTGATAGAATTATGAATTAAACTTAAACTATGTAAAGACAAAATAGTTAGATTTTTTTTCTCGCATATAATTTAACATGTTTGCGACTGAATGTAAAAAACTGGTTACAACAAAACCTATAATTAATGCGGGTTTGAGTGTTTAATCAAAAGGCTTGTGTATATTTATGGTGTCGCCAAATCTAATGGATTTGTCTTTTGAAAAACAAAAATAAAAAACAAACAAAAAGCTTCAGCTTAGCGCGAAGTCGGAAACCTCACAGTTTCCTTGGATCCGCACTAATCATAGCTTAGGCGTTGTAAGCAAGCTTGAAAAAATATAGAAATGTTCAAATTATTCAAAAAAACCAAAAAAATTGAGTCGAAAATCCCTCGGCGAATACCTATAATGCGAATGGAAGAATATCATACTCATTATTTAGGAAAAGCGGCTGATGGAAAATTATTCTTTGGGAGCGTAACTTTTGCATATAAAAAACCAATAAGAGAATTAGCTCCTGAAGAAAGAGAAAAAAATCGAATAGAGCTTGCAATTCTATATTTGTTTGATAAAAACGGTAAATTTTCTGATTACAAATATTGGTCCACAGAAAAGGAAACCGAGAGACAAAGTGTTTGGGAAAAGATGAGTGAATTAGTAACGGAATTGGGACAAGTTACATACGGAAATATTGAAGTTGAAACTTTTGAGATAGATATTAATGGAATAAAATGTGGATTGATTCCTAATGAAGAATCGGTTAGTATTGATTTATATCCAAGCAATACTATTTCTTTTCAAAAGCCTTGGGATGGAGAATATTATACTTAACAGAACGCAAAAAGCCAGCTTACAACACAACCTATAAACAATACGGCCTTCGGGTTCAAACGAATGGTTTGCGTATTTTTATAAAGTCCGCAAAATCTTTGGGATTTTGCTCTGGAAAGGAAAAAATAAATCAAAACCAATAGATTTCGCTATGTGCGTGGCGGAAAGCAAACGCTAGTTTGCCCCCGTACTGTTCATAGCTCAACCGTTGTAACACATCAAAATAGATAGACGTATTAAAATGAATAAAATTAGTAGATTTATGAGGTTTTTAATTTTAATTATTTTAATAATATCCATTCCGACTATCTACTTCAGTAACAAAAGTAGGGAAAAAGATACGAGACAATATAAAGTTGACTTTATGAATTATTTGAAGGCCGAAAAATTCTATTTTACAGGGAAAATAATCTATACCAAACTTATTGATCACGGAGGTGGGTTTATTTGTCTGGATCAAATTACTACGAATAAACCGAGCGGTTATGAATTGAAACTTGATAAAAATTATGCGGTAATCGTTAATGATAATAAGACAATTAAATTCATTGGTCATCTTTATTTTAATTATAACTATAATGAAAAATCTGATAAATTAAAATTGGGTGATTCTATTTCATTTAACTTTGACAATAATGGAAGAATTAAAGCTTATAGAGATAAGGAATTGCTTTATGACCAATCTGCATTTATTTATAAAGTGCAATGGTGTAATAGGATTTTAAACTATAAATGTCAATAATAGAATTTTTTAATTTTCATTAAATAAAAACGTGTTACAACACCGTGTATAATTAATTGCGGCTGAATTTCCTCACCGAAAATTCACTCAAATTAATTAACTTAGTACCACAGCAGAAAATCATAGCCGATTTCCTGCAACTAATCATACACAAACCGTTACTTTTAATGGTACGACATCAAAATTTCGGTAATATTAAAATTCTCGTGGCTGACTTTTTAAATAAAAAATAATTCACTCAGACGGAATGCTCACTCAGGTGTGAATTGAAAAAAATAAAACTTACTCAGGCGCGAATTTTATCACTCAGACGGAATGCTTACTCAAGACCGAATTGAATGACTTTAAAATTAAAAAAACTCACTCAGACGGACTTTTTACTCGGTCGGATTTCCTTTGTATGAAATTTTATAGGTAAATTGTAAACCCATAGTTTAAGTTGAAAATTTAGAAGATTGAATTTTCAAAACGCAGTGTTTGAATTTATAGCGTGCTGAATTGAAAAACCACTAAAAGTAACAATGGCTATATTTCAAACTGGGCTAAGCGCTTTTTCTATGTAAATTAATAATTTTAAAATATATCTCTGGCTGACTGGTTAGCGCATGCTTTCCCAGTCCGAAATCATAGCCGGGAACGTTACCACCAATTGCCAAAAATGACAGAAGAACAAAATAAATTATGGAATAAAATTCAAAATTTTGAAATTGACGACATAGATTCTTCTTTTACATTTACAGATAGATTGGCAAGAGAAAATGATTGGTCAATAGAATATTCGCTGAGAACAATATTGGAATACAAAAAATTTATTTTTCTGATTACTATTTCAGATTTCCCTCAAACACCTTCAGACCAAATTGACCAAGTCTGGCATCTTCATTTACTTTACACGGAATCATATTGGATTGAACTTTGTAAAAACACAATAAATAAAAATATTCATCACGGACCAACAAAAGGCTCAGAGGAAAGAACTTTATTTAAAGAACAATATTCAAAAACACTTGATTTTTACGAATCAATATTTAATGAAAAACCACCAAGTGACATTTGGGTTGATATTGATACAAGATTTAACGAGATTCACTTTACAAGAGTTAATAGAAAGAGAAATTGGATAATACCTAAACTACGATTTAAAAAGTAATGAAAATACTATCTCAAATAACACCTGCAGAAACAATGCTAATTAAAGATTGTTCCTATGTAAAATTGAAAGATTTAATGAAGTTTACTTTTATGGATTTACTTCTAAAGAAAGTAATTGAAATTAAAGAAATTGATAAAAAATCTCATCCTAGAGACAACTACATTAGAACTTATACATATGTAATTTCAGGTAAAAACTTTAATAAATACCAGCCAAAAAATCACGAATTAATTTATTTGAGTCCATTTATTAAAAGTCCTTCAATTCAAATACTATTTAAGAACTTTATAAAAATGGCTTACGATACTTCAAACGGAAGCTGGAATTTTAAAAAATCGACAAGAAGTAATCGAGAAATCACCCCTTATTTTAAGCAATCATTCTTATTAAATTTATTTAGGTTAAATAAACTAACTGACAACGGAAACAAACTAAGGAGAGAAATATCAAACTATTTAAATGAGATTGATAAAAGTATAGACCATCTGCTTCATAATGATAAGAAGAAAGGATTAGAGTTATTATTGAGAATTGGAGGAAATATTTTCTTATTAAAAAACTTAGATTTTCAACTTTTAAAAACAATCGATAAAGAATTACTAAATCAACAAAAAGTTTTACATAGTGATACTTATGATTCTGACAGTGATTGGTGGTTATATGTTGACTTTTTTGAAGACGATTATATGTTTGATTCATATTTTGATAGCTTTGATGACACTTTAGATTCATTTGATTCTGAATTTGACGCATCTGGTTGCTCTTCTTGTGATAGTGGATGTAGTAGTTGCGGTGGTTGTGGCGGATGTGATTAAAAACTGGTGGTAACAACGTGTATAAAACATAGCTATTAAAGGCTTTCCGAGAGGTTTTTGTATATTTACAAAATACGCCAAATTTTTTATTTGGTTATATTTAGAAAAGAAATTTAAACATAAAATAAAAAATTCGGCTCGTGCTAAATCCGAAAAGTTAGCGTCTATTTATACGCTACATTTCATACACAAGACCGTTACCCTTAATGGCTGACCTGAAAAATTCTGACTAAATTTAATATTCTAAAAAAGATTCGTGTGTCTGAATTT
>NZ_CANMRY010000019.1 GCF_947500405.1 uncultured Maribacter sp. | reverse complement strand
GTAATTTTTCATTTAAAAAGTCAGCCACGAGAATTTTAATACTGCCGAAATTTTGATGTCGCACCATTAAAAGTAACGGTCTCGTATAACCGTCAGTTACGGGTTAATATGCGTTAATTTTCGGTTTGGCACTGACACTCGCAATTCCGAGTGGATTCGGACGTAGTCGAATCCGCCGTAATTGCGGTTATACATTGTTGGCAATAGTATTTTTTTTATTCAGTCAGATTTTTGTTTATAGATTTCAGAGTGTCAATTTTCGGCAATTCTGTAATGTCTGATTCACCGTCTATTGAGTAAAATTCCAATTCAGTCGGCATTTGGTCAGTTCCGAACAGAGAAATCCCAACTAATTCTCCGTTTTGACCTTTTCCTGTGTAATCTATTATTAAGTTTCCTTTTTGAATTTCCGAGTCAAATGTTTTTCCAAACATTATAGTCGGACATTTTCCGCAACCACATCTCGCAATAACTTTCAGATTTCCGATTAAATTAGTCCATTCCGATTTTTCTTTTCCAAACAGATAAGTCAGAAATTCTATTTCAGATTTTGTCAATTCTCTTTTATCTGGAATGCTGTATTTCATTCAGAAAGCAATTTTTTTCCTTTTGTAATCCATATTATTGGACCAATAATTCCAATCATTGAAATCAGAATCCAAGTTGTTTTGTCTCCTTTAAATTTTTTTGTCAAAATCAGATAGATTGCTCTAAAAGTTGTTATTACTGACCAAAAGGCTATGATGATAAATATTAGTATTAAAACTGGTTTCATTGGGTTGTTTTATATTATTGCCAACGTCTTGGCTATGATTTCGTTGCGTGTTTAAGTACTAAAGTTAGCAAATAAATCACAGATAGAAAGTCCGCGAGGACTTTCGTAAGTAGGCTATTACCAGCAATGAATTATACACATTGTTGTAAACAGTTTTTTAAGCAACCCATCGCCTTTCATATTCCAACATTTTCCATTTTCCGTTTATTTTTTCTAAATGGAAAATTCCGCCACTTCCGCAAAGTCCGCCACAAATATAAGAACCATAAACAATAGCTCTTTTTCGGTCAGTTGAAATTAGCGGAAATGAAATATATGCCACAGGTTTTCTTTTATTCTTTTTTAATTTAGTTTTTGTGTAACGTCTTATTCGTTTATTGTCTTTTTTATCTATAATCGTAATTGCTGGAAAAAATTCTACTTTTATCTTTTCAATTTTTACGGTTACAGAATCGTCATACATTTCAGCCGTTTTTATTTCCCAATTTGGGTCAATTCCATTTGAGTCCAATTCGGTTCCGTATCTATCGTGAATTTCGGAATCTTTTCTGCTTTTTACTCCATCAAGAGCTGATAATAGTTCTTCATTCCGAAATCTGTTATTTACAATAATTGTATCCGATTGATATTCCGCAATTACCAATTCAATTATTTCAGTCAAATCCTTTTCGGTTTGCGAAAAAGAGACCGTAAAAGTCAAAACTAATATGGCTGTCAGGATTTTTTTCAAATTGTTTACAACGGTCTTGTATATGAAAAGTAGCGGATTTTTAGCACTAACTTTTCAGTTTATAACTGACCATTATTTCATTATTTATCTTTCGTTTAAGCACTAAAATAGCTATTTTTTATATACGTTGTTGTGCCTAGTGCTTTATTCTTTATATGGTCCAAGAAATTTGTCTCCGTTGAAATGTACCATATGGTCGGGATTGTCAGCAATCCAAACTTCGGTTTCCCAAGCTATTTCTGCTATAAACTTTCGAAACTTTGGTCTGTCCAAAAAAGCAGTCACATAGACAATATCGGCGGTACATTTTTCAGTTAACTTTGCAAGTTGAAGAAGCCTTAATTCACTTATAGGACCAGAAGAATGTACAGCCTCTATCAGGTAGAGCCAGTTTTTTTCTTTTGAATAAGCAATAACATCAGGTAATTCTTCGTGAGATATGTCAAAGAATTTTAATTCTTTGAGCTTTTTTTCTTCCAAATAAAGATATTTATCAGAAGTATCTCCAACATATAGGACTTGAGCACCAAACCCATATCTAGGTAAGAAGTCTTCAATAATAGCTTTCTGTAAATCGTTATGTTCGCCAGAAGAAAATTGAATTTTCCCTCCTGAAGGTAATGTGACCTTAACCTTTTTTAATTCTCGTTCTCTTTTTAGCTTTTGGTTTAAAGGTTCTACTCCCTTAAGTTTATCTTTGACTTTTTGCTCCCAGCCTTTAGAACCATAATCCTTAACAAGGTTAGCATAAAGAGGATTAATTGAATATCCTCGTGTTGAGTCGTTTGTTGCAGAATTAGGACTTGAGCGTAATACTACTTCTGCTACAGTCAATAATTTTAAATCCTTTCTTCTGATATCATCATAAGAACCTGAACTAATTTTTTCTTTGAAATTCTTATTTACATAATCTATTACATCCCTAGTTTTGAGAGAAAAATTATCTTTCAAATCTTTAATGTTTTTTAAATCAGAAATAGTTTTAACATCTCCACAAGCCAAAAATGATATAGCCATTCGCTCCAATCTTCTTGGTGTAGTATCTAAAGGAATACCAAAACAATCTAAAATATATAGCGTATTATTAATCAGTTCCTGAACCTGTTTGGTTTTTTCTTTAAATGTTTTTGATTTATCTGGACTGATATATTGCTTCATTTTCGAATAGTTTAAATTGCTCGTTTTCTGTAATTAAATAAGATAAATCGTTTGTCAAATAATCCTTGATGCTAGAAGCTAAATGATAGGCAAAATTTGGTGCAACTGCATTTCCGATTTGATTGTATTGATGAGTTTCTGTTCCAATAAATTCAAACCAATCTGGAAAACTTTGAAGTCTGGCACCTTCGCGAACAGTAATTCTTCGTCTTCTACCATCTTTTAATCTAACTCTATGCATATCTCCAGTTGCACCAGCTAAATTTCTACAGGTTAAAGTTCTTGCGGGTCTATCTAAATATAAATCTCTTGGATTTACACATTTTGATGCTTTCTCATATCTAGCAACATATTCATCCATTGACTTTGTAAAGAATTTTGAGTCTTCATCAAATTGAAACGCTAGTTCTCCTAAAGCTTCTCCTGCCGTAACTTTTCGATTTATTTTTTTAGGAAACCTATTTTTCTTTTTAGAACCTATAACAATTACTCTTTCTCTATTTTGTGGAACTTCATAATCTTTAGCATTTAATAAAGAATAACTAACATAATATCCTAATTTTTCAAGTTCTTCAATTACTTCTTTTAAGTACCATTTGTTTTTATACAGCATTCCACGAACATTCTCAAAAAGAAGAACTTCTGGGTCTAACTGTTTAACTGCTGATAAGAAAATTGGAAATCCGTCACGAGAATCTTTTAAACCGAGTTGTTTCCCACCAACGCTAAATGGTTGACAAGGTGGACCTCCGATAACTATATCTGCTTTTGGATAAATGGTTTCCGTTGTCAATTTTTGATTAAAGCATTCTCCGATTAAGTTTCTGTTGTATGTTTTTGTAGCATTCTCATCCATTTCATAGCCAATAGTTTTAAATCCATTAGCTTCAAAGCCTAGGGAAAGTCCACCACAACCAGCAAATAAATCGACTACTGTTTTATTCAAATCAGCGTCAATCCAAGGTTTTAGTTTAGTATTTATTTCTTCCCAATATTCCATTTTGTAAAGGTACAATTTTTCTGCCTGATTGTTTTTCCCGCATTAGGCACAACGGTTGGGCTAAGCGTAGTGCGGTAGTAAGGAAACCTTTCGTTTCCGTCTACGCACGAAGCTAAAGCTTATTGTTTAGTTTTATTTTTTCTTATTCAAAGCTAAATCCATAAGATTTAGCGACTTTACAAATATATACTGACCTTTCGTTTTGCCCTAAAGCCCGCATTACGTTTAGGCTTTGTTGTAAGCAGTATTTATTTCAGTTCCTGTTCTAAATTCAAAATCCATAAATCAGCGGTTAGACTCATATCTTGTTGTTCCGTTATACTGCGCATTGTTTTAAAGTCCGAAATAGCTTTGTTAAAATCGCCTTTTCTATGATTTAAAAATCCACGAACAAAATAGGACATCTCCATTTTTGGATTCATTTCAATAGAGGTGTTAATCGATTCAGTTGCCTTATCAAAATCTCCATTTAGAATTTCCAATTCAGACAGTTGTACGTACCTGCCCGCTTTATTTTCTACGGAATCAATTAAGTTTAGCAATGAGTCTTTTCTTTTACTAAGATTTTCTTTATTCCTTTTGGAATATCTGCCAAGAAGTACTTTATTGAAATCCTTTTGATACTTTGGACAAGTTTGAATTAACTCTTTCATCATATCAAACAGATGATTCTTTTCAAAATCTACTAAGTCCTCTTTTTTGGCTTTTTCCTTCTCCTTATTTATGGCAGTATTAAATTCAGTTAAACAACTGCTTAGTGTTGCATCAAATCCGACAAATTCGGACTGAGAGTAACAATTACAAATATCTTCTAAAGAGTACAAAGCCTTATTTTTTTCTTTACAACCACAAAGAATTAAAAGGCAAATTGTAAAAAGGAATTTTGATTTGTGTATTATACTGAAATAGGTTGACCTTTTTTTTTGTCTTTTTTGTCCGTTCAAAAGATTTTTTTCAGCCGTTTGGAA
>NZ_CANMRY010000018.1 GCF_947500405.1 uncultured Maribacter sp. | reverse complement strand
AGGGGATTTGTTTTCAATGAAGAAACTATATTTTTCAGGCTTCTAAATATTAAAAATTCCGCCAAAGATTGGAAATTTAGACAAGTAAGATTCTTTTTTAGAATATTAAATTCAGTCAGAATTTTTCAGGTCAGCCATTAAGGGTAACGTTGAGTATAAGAATGGTAGCCGACTGCGTGGCTACTTTACTGTCAAGTTGCAAGATAGTTGAAGCGGGCAACAACCCTTGAATTTACTGCTGTCTCGGCTATTATTTTTATACATTGTTATGCATTGGGCTTTGTTGGGTTTATAATAGTTGGTTAATTATTTTTTCAGTTTCAACGTGTGCTGGTCTAAAGCTACTACCAGTTCTAATTATCTGACCTTTTCTGTCAATAATTGAATATGTTGGGTATCCACTTATTTTAAGAACCTTCACAAAATATGCACTCTGTTTATCGTTCAAGAAATAATGCTTCCCTTTTAATTTTTTATCTGCTAAAATAGTCTTCCATTGTTTCTCTTTTGATTTTAGACATAAGTAGACAAAAGCAACATCTTTATCCTTGTACTCCTCCATCATTTTATTAGAATTAGGAAACTCTGATATACAAGCACCGCACCATGTCGCCCAGCAATCAATATATATCACTTTGTCCTTGTTGTCATTTAGAATGTTTTTCCAAATCTCTATGGCTGATTTGTCAGTTGTCCCATTTACTTCTATTTCCGAAGCTAATACTGGCTTTTCTATTATTTTTTTAGTCTCGTAATAATGATTGTTAATTGGCTCAATTAGAAAGTTTTTGGTAATAATAGTTTTTATCAAGTTCTCATTTTTTTCATAAAGAGCAACTTCATACTTTGTCAGTCTTGAATTTACAAACTCATTTAAGGTAATTTGCTTTATTAATCCATTATTTGGAGAAAGTTCAATTATCTGATGGAAGATTAATGAATCTGCATTTCTTTTTGAAATTGAATCAGCATGATTCCACGCAATTTCCCAAATGTAATCATTTAAAAAACGGTTAATGAACCAACGTGTATCAGAATAAATTAAGTCTTCAATTCCAAGGGGTTTAATGTTTGAGATAAAATCAAAATATTCCTCTTCAATTCTCCAATCACGTGAAAGTTTGTTATATCTTTTATGTCGGTCTGGGTAATCCAATAATTTCTCATAATAAGAACATTGAATATCAGAATTTATCCAATTTATTAGTTCTTTGTCTGGTTTATGACTAGTAATAAAATCATCCCTAAATGCTTCTCGTGCAATTCGAATACTATCTTGGAATTTTATGTAATTTGCTGCATTAAGTATTTTTTCCTTTTCGTGAATTATTTTACTACTTGGTCTGGTCTCAAAGTAGTTTTTTAAGTATTTGGCTAATTTTGAATTAAGTTCAGCCGCATCTCCTGAGTACTTTACTGTTTCAAATATTTTTGTCCGTTGTCTGGTATTCCCATTAAATTCAACATAAAGACTGTCACCAGGATGCACGATTACTCTAAAGTTTGTTTTGTAAGCAATCATTACATCTTGAGGATAATATCTGTCAAATTTGACGTGGAAATTTCCTAAGGAGTCAACTTTTGTAGGATAATTTAATTGTGTCGCTCTGCCATTGTCATTTATATAAATTGTCAAAATGTTCTTTCCAGAGTTTCTATCAAAATTGATAATCTTTCCTGCAATAATAATAATATCTTTCTTTTCATGAATTACTGTCGGGTTATTACATGAACTCAGTAGAGTTAAAATTGAAATAGTAAAAAATAAAATGGTTCTCATAAATATATAATTTTGTTTGTTTGCAGAATGTCTTTTTGCCTTATGCATAACGGTTTAGCTATGAACAGTACGGGAGCAAACTAGCGTTTGCTTTCCGCCACGCACATAGCACAATCTTTTGGTTTTGTTTTTTCTTTTTTTTGTCCAAAGCAAAATCCAAAAGATTTTGCGGACTACATAAAAATACGCAAACCCTGCGATTAAGCCCGAAGCCCGTATTGTTTATAGGTTTTGTTGTAATCAGTTATTTTTCCGCACGAGTTTTTAAGTCCTCGAGATTTTCATTCAGTCTGCGCAATTCATAAAGCAATGAGTCCGTCTGTTCCTTTCCACTTAATTTTTCAATTATTCCGTTGATTTTCTTAGTGAAAGGGTTTGAATTATTTTCCGAGTTTTCAATACTCATTTTTACAGTTGCTCCCGATTCAATATTACCATTTCCAGAACCTAATTCAATTTTAATCCCTTTTCCACCCAAGAGACTTGTACTCTTTGTTTTAAACTTTGAGTTGATGGGAATTTCAATGTCGTTAGTGATATTGCAAACCAAATTAACGGTTCCGTCTTTTACTAAGTTTAATTGAACAACCTCTCCGATTTCAAGTCCATTAACGTCCAGTTTTGATTCCGTTGTCAGTCCATCCGCGTTTTGTGTATTCACAATTATTGTCCGACCATTTTTTGAACAGGACATTAAAAAAACTAAGAAGATTAAAGTAATAAATAGCTTTTTCATAATTGATTACAACGTGTTTGTATATGATTTGTTGCGTGTTTCAAGCACCTAATTTAGTAAATAATTACGGACCAAGAAAGTCCGCGAGGACTTTCGTAAGTAGGCGAGAAGCCAGCAATAAATTATATACGGTGTTGCCCACAGTTATTATTCCGCTGTTTCCCATAAACTATATGAAGTCCATCGAGTTTCTCCTTTTTTCATAATCTCAATTTTGTCTTCTTCAATCTTTTTATATTCTCCATCTACTTTGTCCCAAACATCATATTCAAGAACAATAATTCCTTTTCTGTCGCAACTCTCTATTAGATTTATTTTTAGTTCAAATTTTTCTTTATTCAGCTCAATTACTTTTCCAGTAGCGAAACACTTATCGTTCATATATTTTTTTTCCTGACGTTTTGATACGAAATCATAGTCATACAGAAATTCAACAATGTTGCCAATCTTAAATTCACTAAATTCTTCTTTTTTTCGTTCATTTTCTTTTCGTTCAGATTCAGCCCAATAATCTTTATAGTATTTTATTTGATTATCTAATTCAATCTCAATTCCGTTTAGTTTTCTATGAAGTGAAGTCAATATGATACTAGACATATCATCAGGATGATTGATTCCTAAATCCCTGAAAAATTTCGACAGTTCAGATGTTCCAGCCCAAAGTTTCCAGTTGTTTCTTAATGACCTACCAGTTCCGAAATGTAGTTCAGAAGTTGCTTTTTGTTCTTCTTTAATTTTAAATTCGTTTAGACTTTCTTTTGACCACTTACATTCAAAAAAGGAAATTGCGTCATTCAAATCAGTTGGAATATATTTCTCAACGTATTTTTCGCAATTATTTTGACTTAATAATAAAGTCGGAAAAAGAAGTATTACAATAATTATTCTATTCATAGTTTGGTAGTTTATTCAAAACTACATTCCTTTTTTAATAGTAAAAATCTATAATGAGCGAACTGTTCATTTCAATTAGGGAACTGTTTTTTCTAATTGTGGGCAACGTCTCGGCTATGGTTAGTACGGGAATTAAAAGTAGTGAACTTTCGATTAAGCACTTAGCTAAAACTTTTTATTTTGTTTTATCTTTTCATTTTTAAAGCCAAATCAAAAGATTTGGCGGACTTTATAAATATGTCTAAACTTCGGATTCAGCACCAAAACCCGTATTAATTATAGCCATTGTTGTGGTGTCGTTTTTTATTTCGTTAAGAGTTTTTACTTTTATTTCTCCTTTTGTCGGAATCATATTTTGCCAAACCCAATTGTAATGTTCAATTACTTTTTCAGCTTTCAAATTAGGTCTTTCTCCAGTTGTGTGTCCGTCAGAAACAACGGTAATATTATAATCCTTTGTCAATGCTGACTGAACAGTAGATTCCACACAAAAATCGGTAGCACATCCTGTAATTAACAATTCGGTAGCATTTAGTTCTGTCAATTTTGATTGAAGTTTTGAATTATAGAACACGTCATTTGCATATTTGTCAATCAGAATATCAGTTGGTTCAACATTTAGAGAGTCCAATAATTCCCATTCCGATGTATTTTTCTCAAATTCTCCAGTTCCAGTTCCATCGTGCTGTATATAAATCACAGGTAATTCTGCTTTACGAAATAATTCAGAAAGTTCATTCATTCGCTTAACAACTCCTACTGTATCAAATCGAGGCGTTTTCGGTGTGAAAGAACCTTTTTGCATATCAATTATTAAAAGGACTTTTCTGCTTTTCATTTATTCACAATGTTTTTTTTAATGCACCACAACGGTCTTGTGTATGATTAGTGGCGTGTTTAAGCACCTAATTTAGCAAATAAAAACCGAATAGAAAATCCGATAGGATTTTCGTAAGTAGGCGAGAACTAGCCATTAATTATACACGTTGTTGTGCAACGTTTTTTATTTTAAAATTGACTAACTACTTTTAAAAGCATTGCAGTTGGTGCAATTATTAATCCAATATAAAATATATATTTTCCGTGCTTTCTATCATTTTCCGAATATGAATAAACCTTTTGTCCATTCGGTAAAGTCTTTTTCGATGTCCAAAGGAAATATCCAATTATTAGTCCTAAAAAACCACCCAAAATTGAAAAAACATAACCTCCGATAATCCAAGGTTTTTGATTCCCTTCGGGTTTTGCTAAATCTTTTAGTCGTTCGTTTTTTAGTGAGTTCAAAAGTTCCTTATCAACTGATTTACCTCTTTGTTTCAAAATTTTTTGGGCAAGAGTGTAATCAAACGCATTCCATTCGTCAGACTTTAATAATACTTCATAAAGTTCCTCGTCAGTAAACTCAAATAAATAGTAGTCTTTGTCAATTTGGTCAATTAATTCCTCCGCATTTTGTTCAAGAATTTCTTCAGCTTTTTTGAAGTCAGATTGTTTAATTCGGATTTCAACTTGATTATTTAAAGTGCTTCCAGAAAAAGTTACATCAACAGGCGGAACATTGTCCGCAAGAATTGATTCAATTCCGTTTTCGTTTAGCAAGTCTTTCAATTCAGTAGCTTGTTCTAAAGTTGGAAATTTTCTAAATATCGAGTAATTTTCTTTCATTTACGGGTTTTGTTCAAATGTTGCACAACGTCCCGGCTATGATTTCGGACTGGGAAAGTATAGGCTAACCAGTCAGCCAGAGATAAATTTTTAAAATTAAT
>NZ_CANMRY010000017.1 GCF_947500405.1 uncultured Maribacter sp. | reverse complement strand
TATTAATTTTAAAAATTTATCTCTGGCTGACTGGTTAGCCTATACTTTCCCAGTCCGAAATCATAGCCGGGACGTTGCCAACCATTACCCATCAGAATCCGATAAATTCCTTGGGCTAAAGAGAAAAAAAACTCTAAAATGTTTATTAAAATTGGTAGATTTGACCCAAATATAATTAACTGAATAACAAAACTTGACATTAGACAAGATAAAAAGAAGCATACGATATTGTGATAACTGTTTTTTTAAAATATTTCAAAAATATAACATCCCAAAAAATGATTTTATGGTGTTATTTAGTTTGGTATCTAACAATTATAAGCATATACTTTGAAGCTTCACTAAAATTATGGGCTAGCTCTATAGGAATTTCACTTATCATCGGGTTTGCCCTAATACTATCCACTATTCAACAAGGCATAAAGCAAAATATTTGGGTAAAAATTAGACTTTTTTTGTTCCCTTTCTGTGTTTCTAGTTATTCAGCTACAATAAAAGATTATGATTTCATTCTATTATTTCCTAGTAATTTCTTACACTTATCTATTTCAATACTGAATTGCTTATTGTTTTTATTTCCAATTTGGTGCATAAAAACTTTCTATAGACCATAAGATACCCAATAAATTGAAATAACGGTTGGCAACAAGGGCTATAATTAATACGGGTTTTGATGCTTAACCCAAAGTTTTGGTATATTTACTAAGTCCGCCAAATCTTTTGATTTGGCTTTAATAAAGAAAAGATAAAACAAAATAAAAAAATTTGGCTAAGTGATTAATCGGAAATTCATTACTTTTAATTCCCGTACTAACCATAGCCGAGACGTTGGGCGTCATTTAAAAAAACAGTACAATTAATGAAAATCAGTTTAATAATTTTGACTTTTATCCTTTTAACTTCTTGCCAAACAAATGGACAAGGAAAAATGGAAAACTACGCAAAATTGACTTCAAAAATCGACTCAATAATTAGCGAAAATAAATTTAACGGTGTTATTTCTCTTTCAACTGATTCAATTGACATTTATTCGAAATCGTTTGGATTTTCGGATTTAGAAAATAAAACAAAGATTGATATAAACGACCAGTTCGTCATTGGCTCAATAAGTAAACAGATTACTGCTGTTTTGATTTTAAGAGAATACGAGAAAGGTAAAATTGGATTAAATGACACGATTGGTAAGTATCTGACCGAAATCAGTCAACCTTGGGCTAAACTCGTAACAATTCACCAGCTTCTTACTCATACGCACGGAATTACGGATTTAGATAAACCTCTGGAATTTAAAGAAGGTTCACAATTTCACTACTCGCAATTGGGATATGAATTACTAGCACAAATTCTTCAAAAAGTTACAAAAAAGACTTTTAGAGGTTTATCTACAGAGTTATTTGATAAATATGGATTAAAAAACACTTTTCACCCCAAAAATAAAGTATATAAGAACCTTGTTAAAGGCTACGAAGAAAATGAAAATGGGATTTTAGAATTTACCAAAAATAGCTTGTACAACTTTGTGGCGGCAGGTTCATTTATCTCAAATCTTGAGGACTTAAAAAGATGGAATCAATTACTATTCTCTGAGAAACTGGTCAAAAAAGAAACATTGGAGTTAATGAAAACTAAATATGCCACTCGAATTCACCCTATTTTTGAAACTGTAGAATATGGATATGGCTTATTATTTAAAGATGGCGAACAAAACATTCAGATTGGAGCACTAGGTTATGCACCAGGGTTTGTTTCCGCTTGCTACTATTATCCTCAGACAAATCTAAATCTCGTTGTATTGGAAAATACTGCAAATAACTTGAACGATTTCAAAAAGACATTTATAGTGCATACTGAAATAATGGAATTAATAAGAAAACGAACGCCCAACAATGGCTATAATTAATACGGGTTTTGGTGCTTAACCCAAAGTTTAGAGCCTTTAACCAAGTCCGCCAAATCTTTTTGATTTGGCTTTAAAACAAAAAAGATAAAACAAAATAAAAAGTTTTGGCTAAGTGCTTAATCGAAAGTTCACTACTTTTAATCCCCGTACTAACCATAGCCGAGACGTTGTGCATAATGCGGAAAAACGTGCTAAACATCAACATTTGAACTAAAAAAGCCAACCGCACAAACAGCACATTTATTTTTTCCAGCCACAAAAAGCCAACGCCAAAAAAATAAAAGAGCTGTTTTTAGCCAACGCTCAAAAACTGAACACAAACAGGATTAAGAAAAAACTTTGCAACACCATTGCATTGAAATTTATTTATCTTTGTGCCAATGAAATTTATTACTATCATACTATCATTAATAATACTTGTTTTGTCAATCAAACCTTGTTCTGACGGAAATAATGCCGAAGACCTGCACCAAGACGAAATAACTGCTAAACACAATCATCAAAATGATAGTGATGATACTTGTCCAATAACTTGTATTTGTAATTGTTGCGGAATCGCAATTACATATCAACCAATTCAAACTTTTGAATTAGGTATTAACAATGAAATTGCTACAGAAATTCTATCTGTTTATCAATCAATCTACAGATTTAATTTTCATTCCAACATCTGGCAACCGCCTCAATTGATTAGCTAATTTATTGACCAGAAGTCAAAAAATTTTAGTTAATTAATTTTTACATTTTCAATGAATAAATACATATTGAGCGCAATGCTCACAATCATAATGTGCTTTTCTATAAAAGCGCAAACATCTGATATACAAATAAAAGTAGTTTCAGAATCCGAAAACGAACCGTTATTTGGAGCAACAGTATATTTTGAGGAATTAGAAAAAGGGGCAGTAACCGATTTTGACGGAATTGCTACTTTTACAGAAATTCCAAATGGAGAACATATTATAATAATTTCATTTTTAGGTTTTGAACCCTTAAAAACTACTATTCAAATTCCAAATAATTCCGATTTAGTTTTCAAATTAAAAAGTGGCGGAAACGAATTGGACGAAGTTGTATTACAATCTTCAAGAAGCACGAGAACCGTTAAAAAAATTCCAACAAGAATAGAATTTATTGGTGCAGAGGAATTAGGCGAAAAAGCCATAATGAATCCTACCAATATTTCAATGGTACTTCGTGAAAGTACAGGAATTCAAATGCAACAAACTTCTTTAAGTAGTGGAAGTACAAATATTAGAATCCAAGGACTAGATGGACGTTACACACAACTTTTAAGAGATGGATTTCCTCTTTATGGTGGTTTTTCGAGTGGTTTGAGCATTTTGCAAATTCCGCCATTAGATTTACAACAATTTGAAATCATAAAAGGAAGTTCATCAACACTTTATGGTGGTGGAGCAATTGCAGGTTTAGTAAATATGGTTTCAAAAACACCAGACGAAGAACCAGCTTTAGATATTATGCTAACACAAACACAAGCATTGGGAAGTACAGCAAATGTATTTTACAGCAAACGAAATAACAAATTTGGTGTTTCGCTTTATGGTTCTGGTCATTATCAAAAGGCTTACGACCCAGAAGATGATGGATTTAGTAATTTGCCTAAAACAACTTCGATTTCTTTCAATCCAAAATTCTTTTATTATCCATCAGAAAAAACAACCTTTTGGATTGGTTTAAATGGAACTTACGATGACAGAATTGGTGGAGATATAACAAAAATTGAAAATGGCGAAAACGGAATCCATCAATATACAGAAGAAAATATCTCAAAAAGATTGAGCAGTCAAGCTGTTTACAATACGCAAATTGACTCGACAAGTTCATTAAATATAAAAAATAGCGTTTCCTTTTTTGATAGAAATCTAATTATACCAGATTTTAATTTTGACGGTAAACAAATCAATACGTTTACAGAAGTTACTTATCAAAAAGCAACTTCAAAAACTGATTGGATTTTTGGAGCAAACTTATATACTTCAAAGTTTGATGAGAATGATAGTGCAACTTTACAACGTGACCAAACAGATATAACGTATGGAATGTTTGCAAACAACATTTATGACCTTTCAGATAATTGGATTTTAGAAACTGGATTGAGAGCTGATTACAACACAGACTTTGGATTTTTTCCACTTCCAAGAGTTTCGTTATTGTATAAAAATGACAATGGATTTTCAAGCAGAATTGGTGGTGGTTTAGGCTACAAAATACCTGATATTTTCACAGAAGAAGCAGAATTTATAAATTTCGAAAATGTACTTGGTATAGATAAATCAAACTTAAAAGCAGAACGTTCTTATGGTTTAAATCTTGATTTTAATTACCAAACACGCTTGTTTGAAACTATTGGGTTTTCAATCAATCAACTTTTTTACGTATCAGCAATAAACAACGGTTTGTTATTAAATAGTACAGATAACGGATTGTTTGCATTTGAAAACGCAACAGACGAAATATTGAGCAAAGGAGCTGAAACAAACATAAAGTTTACATACAAAGACTTTCGATGGTTTTTAAATTATGCGCTAATAGATACTAAATTGAACTATTTAGCAGGAAATCCACAAAAACCACTAACTGCAAAACATAACGCAGGTAGTGTATTGATGTACGAATCTGAAAAATGGCGAATAGGATATGAAACATTTTATACTGGAAAGCAGTTTTTATCAAACGGAACTGAAACAACGGACTTTGTTACAATGGGTTTACTATTAATGCGTAATTTTAAATTTGGTAGTGCATTTGTGAACTTTGAAAATTTCACAGATAGAAGACAAAGTAGGTTCTCACCATTAGTTTTACCACCACACGAAAATCCTATATTTCCAGAAATATATGCACCAACAGATGGATTTATATTTAGTGTAGGTATAATAATTAAACCATTTGGAAACGAAGACCACGATTAATTATGCAAAAAATAGAAAAATTATTAGAATCTAAAAATATTCGTGTAACAGCAATGCGTTTGTTAATCTACAAGTTCCTTGCAGAAAAGCAAATTGCTGTTACATTAAGTGATATAGAAAATGCTTTTGAGAAAGCAGATAGAACAACGTTGTACAGAACCGTCAAAACATTTGAAGAAAAAGATATTGTACATCAAATAGACGATGGTACAGGAATTACAAAATATGCTTTGTGTGAAAATGGTTGTAATTGCGAAATTGAAAGGGATTTACATTTGCATTTTCATTGTAACAACTGTAACGAAACTGTTTGTTTAACAGAACATAAAATTCCTCAAATTAAAGTGCCTGATGGTTTTGTTTCAGAAAATGTAAACTTGGTAGTAAAAGGAATTTGTGATAAATGTAGTGGTCAGTAATTGCACTTCCATTGCATTGATATTTAGAGCACTTTTGTATCAAATTAGAAACTATGTTATTATTTGCTTATCTGATATTATATTTTTTATTGGTATTTGTATTAAGGTCAATTTTGCTTTGGAGAAAAACAGGAATAAATCCGCTTACGTTTAAAAAGACAGATAATGCTCACGATTATAATGGTAAGGTTTTTACATTTATCACAATCTTTGAGCTTATTGTTGTTGGAATCTATGCTTTTAAAAATGAGTGGTATGAATATTTGCTTCCATTTTGGTATTTAGAAAATCCTATTTTACAAAAGATTGGTTGGGCACTTTTGGTTATATCATTAATTGTAGTTTGGATTTCTCAAAGCCAAATGGCAAATTCTTGGAGAATTGGTATTGATGAAAACAACAAAACCAAATTAGTAACTAATAGAATGTTTTCAATTTCAAGAAACCCAATATTTTTAGGTATTATGATTGCGAATATTGGGTTATTTCTTGTAATTCCCAATGCATTCACTTTACTCATAACCTCATTATCTACACAAATAAGATTAGAGGAAGAGTTTTTAAAACGTGAATTTGGAAATGAATATATACAATACGCGGAAAAAGTGAGAAGATGGATTTAAACTAAAACACAGAATTGCCAACGCTCAAAGCCATACACATTTCCAGTCGCATCAACCACGCTTCACCAAAACTGTAAAAGAGTATGTCTTGCCAACGCTCACTTTTGAACAAAATAACAAACATCGGAAAACCAAGCTGAACGTGAAAAGCACTATGCACAACAATGTATATAAAACATAGCTATTACAGGCTTTCCGAGAGGTTTTTGTTTATTTATTGAGTCCGCCAATTTTTTATTTTTGTATATTTAAAAAATTAAAGATAAATAGAAAAAATAAAAAATCGGCTCGTGTATAATCCGAAAAGTTAGCGTCTTTTTGCACGCTACGTTTCATATACGAGACCGTTACCCTTAATGGCTGACCTGAAATGCGTACTCAAGAACTTAACGCAACGAATCTAAATTAATAGATTTGTTATTATGGTACGTAAAAAGAATACAAGACTTACCCATAAAGAAAGAGTCCAAATTG
>NZ_CANMRY010000016.1 GCF_947500405.1 uncultured Maribacter sp. | reverse complement strand
CTTTGGTTTTTTTAAAGCTCGCTGGAAGTTATTGATTGCTCTCTCGCAAGGAAAAAAAATGCGCAGGGTTACATCTCGCAGGATCCCCCCGCTCGCGCTCGTTTGCAACGAGTGGCGTAATGAGTAAAAAACAACAATGAGTAGAAAATACAAGTTTAAAAATCCATCAGCAGCACAATAACAACCCCATTTAACTATGGAGTACTACTGTTATAAAACAAAAAATAGAATATATACATAACAATCCAGTTGTCACAGGTTTTGTTTGCAACCCAATAGATTGGAAATACACTAGGGCTAAAAATTTTGCAGAGAACCATACAGTGTTAAAAATTGACGATATTGTTTTTTTAGAATAAAAATCCTTGGTACGGTACTCGTTGCAAACGAGCCCTAGCAAAGTAAAAATCTATCTACACAATATTACCATAGCATTTAACAAACTAATACGTTAAATTTAAATTATTAAAAGCCTATACAAATTATAAGTGTATAGGCTCTTTCTTTTTCAAAAAATATTACACCAATTGCTTCAATGCAATCTCAAATCCTGTTTTACTAATATTTAATGTAGAAGAATTTTGTTTATATATTTTCAACAATGCCTCCTTGATTGTATTAGAGGTATCCGTAAAAATAAGTTCATCGTCTATACCAACTCTTTTTTCCATAAAATATGCAAACACCCTTGCCATTCCGCAGTTAGAAATAAAATCGGGAATTAAACTTACTTTCCCATCGGTATATTCCATTATAGGTCCAAAAAATATTTCCTTATCGGCAAAAGGAACATTAGCCCCACAAGATATAACCTCTAAGCCGGTATCTATCATTTTAGATATTTGTTCCTTCGTAATTAATCTAGATGCAGCACACGGTACAAAAATCTCTGTAGCCAACGTCCAAATACGTTCGTTAATTTCCTCAAAAGGAATAAAATTTTTCTTAGAAGCCACTAAAGTATTTCCATTTTTATTTAAGAAAAAATCTTTAATCTCATCAAATGAAAAACCCTCTTCTTTTATAATTCCCCCATCACGATCTATAATACCAACAATTTTAGCTCCCATTAATGCTAAATAATAAGCTGCGGCACTACCCACATTTCCAAAACCTTGAACTACAGCTCTTTTCCCTTTTACATCTCCTCCGTAAATACTATAATAATGCTTTACCGTCTCTGCAACACCATACCCAGTAATCATATCGGCAACCGTATATTTTCTAGAAACTTTGGGAGAATACATAGAATTTTCAATAGCTTTTATAACTCCTAATCTAAGTTGCCCTATTCTATTTATTTTATCGGCCTCAGTAGGTTTAAAATGCCCATTAAAAACCCCTTCTTGCGGATGCCAAACTCCAGCATCTTCTGTAATAGGAATTACCTCATGAATTTCATCTACATTTAAGTCTCCTCCAGTGCCATAATAACTTTTTAACAAAGGAGCTACCGCTCTATACCAGCGCTCTAAAACGCCTTTTTTTCTTGGGTCATTAGGGTCAAAATTAATCCCAGATTTAGCACCACCTATTGCAGGTCCAGAAACTGTGAATTTTACCTCCATTGTTTTCGCCAAAGACAAAACCTCGTTAACATCTAACCCTTTTCGCATTCTAGTACCTCCTCCTGCGGCACCACCACGTAATGAGTTAATTACAGTCCAACCTTCAGCCTCCGTCTCAGAGTCCTTCCAATTAAAGACTATTTCTGCTTGTTTATTCTCGTATGTATATAATAATTCTTTCATAAGAATTGATTTTTTATGATATTATTAGTTTGCAATACTTGTTTTTATGTACTCTCCGAAAAAAATAAATATAACTCCCCTTTCGGGGTTACTGCTGTCTCATAACTAATAATTAAACATCAATTCTATGTAATGTAGTAATGCAAATATAAAAAAATTGAAATCATTTTTTTTATATTACTTTGGTGTTTTTTAACAAAAAACAAAGATTTGAATAATACGATATTCGCACTATAACCTTATATTAGCATCATTATTTTATCATAATTTCAAATATATGAACTTTACCTTAACAGAAGAGCAAAAGTTAATACAACAAGCAGCAAGAGATTTCGCGCAAAATGAACTGCTTCCTGAAGTAATAGAAAGAGATGATGCTCAAAAATTTCCTGCCGAACAAGTTAAAAAAATGGGAGAGCTTGGTTTTCTGGGAATGATGGTAAATCCTAAATATGGTGGTAGCGGTTTAGATACTGTTTCTTACGCTATTGTTATGGAAGAATTATCTAAGGTAGATGCGTCTTCTTCTGTTGTTGTTTCTGTAAATAACTCTTTAGTTTGTTATGGTATTGAAGCTTATGGAACAGAGGAACAAAAAGAAAAATATTTAACCAAATTAGCAACTGGAGAAATTATAGGTGCTTTTTGTTTATCCGAACCCGAAGCTGGTAGTGATGCCACTTCTCAAAAAACAACAGCTATAGATAAAGGAGATTACTATATAATTAATGGCACTAAAAACTGGATTACTAATGGTAGTACTGCAAGTATATATATTGTTATAGCGCAAACAGATAAAGAAAAAGGACATAAAGGCATTAATGCAATAATAGTAGAAAAAGGAGCTGAAGGTTTTGAAATTGGTCCTAAAGAAAATAAACTAGGAATTCGTGGTAGTGATACACATTCTTTAATTTTTAACGATGTAAAAGTTCCTAAAGAAAATAGAATTGGTGAAGATGGTTTTGGTTTTAAATTTGCTATGAAAACTTTATCCGGAGGAAGAATAGGTATTGCAGCACAAGCTTTAGGTATAGCTTCAGGTGCGTATGAATTAGCAAAAAAATACTCTAAACAACGTAAAGCATTTGGGACAGAAATTTCTAATCACCAAGCAATTGCTTTTAAATTAGCAGATATGCATACCCAAATAGAAGCTGCAAGACACCTTGTATATAAAGCCGCATGGGACAAAGACCAAGGGCATAATTTTGATTTATCTGGGGCAATGGCTAAACTTTACGCATCGCAAGTTGCCATGGATACTACCGTAGAAGCTGTACAAATACACGGCGGAAATGGTTTTGTTAAAGATTACCATGTAGAAAGATTAATGCGTGATGCTAAAATTACGCAAATCTATGAAGGTACTTCAGAAATTCAAAAAATAGTAATTTCTAGAAGTATTTTAAGAGACTGACCTCTTTTTTAAAAATACATTTTGCAACCTTACCCTATTATCTCATGGGTAAGGTTGTTTTATTTTTACTACAAAGCTTGTTACTGCATTAATATATTTGGGGTTATTTGTTACAAAACAAGACATACTTAGAACTACCCCCTTAAAAACCTTTCAGAACTATCTATAATGCACTACTTTTATCATTATGATAATTTTAACCTTTTAAAAATCCATTATTAGGCAATTTTTATCATATTATCCTAATCATTGAATTTATTATGTCATTTATTCTTAATCATTGAATAAAACATAAATAAATTGATATTTTTGAAGAAATACCATAATCTATGAAGTTGAAAAAACAAGGGTTGTACCTACCAGAATTTGAACATGAAAACTGTGGAGCAGGTTTTATTTGTAACCTTAATGGGGAAAAGAATAACCAAATAATACATGATGCTTTAGAGATTTTAGTAAAACTAGAGCACCGTGGAGGGGTTAGTTCTGATGGAAAAACAGGCGATGGAGCTGGTTTACTAATAGATATTCCGCATGATTACTTTAAAAGGGTATGTGAATTTACTATTCCTGAGCAACGCAAATATGCCGTAGGTATGGTTTTTTTACCTAAAATAAAAAACCAATACAATTTCTGTAAAAAAGAATTTGAAAAAGAAATAACAGATCAGGGCTTAACTATTCTAGGATGGAGAACAGTTCCTGTAGATTCTTCTAATTTAGGGGAAATTGCCTTAGCATCTGAACCAAACATAGAACAAGTATTTATTGGACAAGGAGATTTAGAAGAGAACATCTTTAAAGCTAAATTATATGCTGCTCGTAAAATTACAGAACATACCATTCGTAATTCTAAAACTTCGCAAGGCAACTACTTCTATGTTGCTAGTTTATCTAACACTACCTTAATATATAAGGGTATTATAATGCCTGAAGATATTGGGCCATATTATACAGACTTACAACAACCAGATTTAGTTACAAGATTAGCCTTAGTACACCAACGTTTTTCTACAAATACAATGCCTACATGGGAACTGGCGCAACCATTTAGATTCTTATGTCAAAATGGAGAAATTAACACTTTAAGAGGTAACGTATCCAGAATGCGTGTACGTGAAGAAATAATGAAATCAGATATTTTTGGAGATCAGTTCGAAAAACTTTTTCCAATAATTTTACCAAACAAATCCGATTCTGCCTCTATGGACATGTCTGTTGAACTATTAACGTTAACAGGACGTTCATTACCAGAGGTTATGATGATGACTATTCCAGAAGCATGGGAAAAACATGCTACAATGTCTGAGGAAAGAAAAGCATTTTATGAGTACAACTCCTGTATAATGGAACCTTGGGACGGACCTGCTTCTGTTCCTTTTACAGATGGAGATTATATTGGGGCATTATTAGACCGTAATGGCTTAAGACCATCTAGGTACACAGTCACAAAAAGTGGAAAACTTATTATGTCATCCGAAGTTGGTGTTGTAAACATAGACCCTGAAGACATTGAAAGCCATGGACGTTTAGAGCCAGGAAAAATGTTTTTAGTAGACATGAATAATGGACGTATTATTGATGACGAGGAAATAAAAAATAAAATTGTTACAGAAAGACCATATAAAAAATGGTTGAAAGAGAACAATATGCAACTAAAAGATGTTCCAAACACAAACGAAGTTTGTCCTATTGAAACATTAGACCTAAAAACAAGACAACGCCTTTACAATTACACCATAGAAGATATACAAGAAGTAATTGTTCCTATGGCACAAGTAGGTAAAGAAGCATTAGGTTCTATGGGTATAGATACCCCATTAGCTGTTTTATCTGACAACCCGCAATTAATATCAAACTATTTTAAACAACTATTTGCACAAGTTACCAATCCACCTTTAGATGGTATTCGTGAAGAAGTAGTTACCGATATTAGTTTAGCTTTAGGGCATGACAAAAATATTTTTGACATAACACCAGAACAATGTCATAAGTTAAGAATACAAAACCCAGTAATTTCTAATAATGACTTAGAAAAAATTAGAAATATTAATGTAGAAGGTTTTAAAGCAGACACTATAGAAATGCTTTATACTAAAGACCAAGGAATGAATGGTTTAGAGGATGCTCTAGATGACATCATTATCAAAATAACAAAGTCTTTAGAAAAAGGTACTAATATCATAATATTATCCGATAGAGGAGCAAAAGAAGGTCTAGCACCTATTCCTGCTTTACTAGCGTGTTCTTTTGTGCATCACCAAATGAATCGTTTACGTAAGCGTTCTTATTTTGATATTGTAATAGAATCTGCAGAGCCAAGAGAACCGCATCATTTTGCTACTCTATTTGGTTACGGAGCCTCTGCTATTAACCCGTACATGGTTAATGAAATTATTAGAGAGCAAGTAAAAGAAGGGTTTATAAAGTTAGATGAGCAAAAAGCTGTAGATAACTTTAATAAAGCTATTGGTAAGGGAATACTAAAAGTGATGAATAAAATAGGAATCTCTACTTTACATTCTTACAGAGGTTCTCAAATATTTGAAATAGTTGGATTCAATTCAAATTTTGTAAATAAATATTTCCCTTATACTGCTTCTAGAATTGAAGGTATAGGTCTTTATGAAATTGAAAAAGAAATTACAAAAAGATATAAATATGCTTACCCAGATACGTATATTGATAAGCGTCTTGGACTAAACATTGGTGGAGAATATAGATGGAGACGTAATGGAGAACGCCATTTATTTAACCCAACAACAGTTGCTAAATTACAGCAAGCTGTAAGACTAAATGACCAAAAATCGTACGACATATATAAGAATGCTATAAACGAACAGTCTAAAAATCTTTTAACTATTCGTGGATTGTTTGAATTTAACAACTTAGACCCTATTCCTCTTGATGAAGTAGAACCATGGACAGATATTGTAAAACGTTTTAAAACGGGAGCAATGTCTTACGGCTCTATTTCTCGTGAAGCTCATGAAAATTTAGCTATTGCGATGAACCGTTTAGGTGGAAAATCTAACTCTGGTGAAGGTGGTGAAGACAGAAGACGTTTTCAACCAGATGCTAATGGAGACAATAGAAACTCTGCGATTAAACAAGTTGCATCAGGACGCTTTGGAGTAACTTCTCATTACCTAAGTTCTGCAAAAGAAATACAAATAAAAATGGCTCAAGGTGCTAAGCCTGGAGAAGGTGGGCAATTACCAGGGCATAAAGTTTTACCTTGGATTGCAGAAACTCGTAACTCCACTCCATTTGTAGGATTAATATCTCCTCCTCCACATCACGATATATATTCTATCGAGGATTTAGCGCAATTAATCTACGATTTAAAAAATGCAAATCGCGAAGCTAGGATAAACGTAAAATTAGTATCCGAAGTAGGTGTTGGTACTATTGCCGCTGGTGTGTCTAAAGCTAAAGCAGATGTAGTATTAATTTCTGGTTATGACGGTGGTACTGGAGCATCTCCATTAACTTCCTTAAAACATGCTGGACTACCATGGGAACTTGGTTTAGCAGAAGCCCAACAAACATTAGTACTTAACAACTTACGTTCTCGTATTGTTGTAGAATGTGATGGGCAATTAAAAACAGGTAGAGATGTAGCAGTAGCTGCATTATTAGGAGCTGAGGAATTTGGTTTTGCAACTGCACCTCTAGTTGCTTCTGGTTGTATTATGATGCGTAAATGCCATTTAAACACATGCCCCGTAGGTATTGCTACACAAGATAAAGACTTAAGAAAAAACTTTAAAGGTACTCCAGAACATGTAATTAACTTCTTCTACTATGTTGCTAACGAGCTTAGAGAAATAATGGCAGACTTAGGGTTTAGAACTGTAGATGAAATGATTGGACAAACCCAAAAAATAGACACCAATAAAGCCATAAAGCATTATAAGGCTAAGGGATTAGATTTATCTGCTATTTTATACCAACCTGCAGAGTACAATAATTCTACTTTAAAAAATACGGAAAAGCAAGATCATAATTTAGAAAATGTAATGGATTTTCAAATACTAAAAGATGCTCACGCTGCAATTTTTAGAAAAGAGATTACTACTTTAAATTACCCTATACATAACACTGATCGTTCCTTAGGAGCAATAGTTTCTAACGAAGTATCTAAAATATATGGTCACCTAGGACTACCTGAAAATACTTTAAACCTTAATTTTAAAGGCTCAGCAGGTCAAAGTTTTGGTGTTTTTGGAGCAAGTGGAATTACATATACTGTTGAAGGTAATACTAATGATTATTTAGGAAAAGGACTTTCTGGAGGTAAAATAATTATTAAAAAACCTGTTGAAGCAGATTTCATAGCAGAACACAATATAATAGTTGGTAATGTTTGTTTATTTGGAGCTGTAAAAGGAGAAGCATACATAAATGGTATTGCTGGTGAACGTTTTGCAGTTCGTAATTCTGGAGCTACAGCTGTAGTAGAAGGAGTAGGAGACCACTGTTGTGAATACATGACTGGTGGAAGAATTGTTGTTTTAGGAGATACTGGACGTAATTTTGCTGCAGGTATGAGCGGTGGTTATGCCTACGTATTAAACAATAATGGAAAATTTACTAACGGCCTATGCAATGAAGAAACTGTAGATTTTGACCCTATATCAGGAGAAGATGAAAAAGAATTAAAAGGGTTAATACAAAAACATGTTGCCAATACTAATAGTAATAGAGGTAAAGAAATTTTAGCTGATTGGGAAAATAGTATATCTAAATTTGTGAAAGTAATGCCTAAAGAATACAAAGTAGCTCTGGAGCGTATTGCAAATGAAGAACCAATGGTAGAAGAATTAACAATAGCGTAATTATGGGAAAGACAACAGGATTCAAAGAATTCGAAAGAAAAGACGAACAATACATTGCTGTTGAAAAGCGTGTTAAAGATTATAAAGAATTTACAGTTCCTTTAAGTGATAAAGAAATTACGGAACAAGGATCACGCTGTATGGATTGTGGTATACCTTTTTGCCATAGTGGTTGTCCATTAGGGAATCTTATTCCAGATTTTAACCATATGGTTCACCAAGGAGAATGGCAAAAAGCCTCATTAATTTTACATTCCACAAATAATTTTCCTGAATTTACAGGTCGTTTATGCCCTGCACCATGTGAACAAGCATGTGTTTTAGGTATTATTGAAGATCCAATTTCTATAGAAAATATTGAAAAAAATATTGTTGAACGTGCTTTTAAAGAAGGTTGGATAAAACCTCAAATACCTAAAACAAGAACAGGAAAAACTGTTGCCGTTGTAGGTTCTGGACCTGCAGGTTTAGCTACTGCACAACAACTAAATAGAGCTGGTCATTTAGTAACAGTTTATGAAAGAGACGATGAAGTTGGTGGTTTATTACGTTATGGAATACCTAATTTTAAAATGGAAAAAGGTATTATTGACCGTAGAGTTGAAATTTTAAAAGCCGAAGGAATTATTTTTAAAGTAAACTCTAATGTTGGGAAAAATGTTTCTATTGATGAGTTAAAAGCTTTTAGCGCTATTGTTTTAGCTGGTGGAGCAACAGAAAGACGTTCTTTACCAACACCAGGTATTGATGCGGACGGTGTTGTACAAGCAATGGATTTCTTAACACAACAAACAAAAGTTGTTTTTGGTAAAGAAGTAAAAGACCAAGTACTAGCAACAGATAAAAATGTAATTGTAATTGGTGGTGGAGATACTGGTTCGGATTGTGTAGGAACATCAAATCGTCAAGGAGCAAAGTCGGTAATTAATTTTGAAATTATGCCAAAACCACCAGGGCATCGTTCACCTAGCACACCTTGGCCTTATTGGCCATTACAATTAAAAACATCTTCTTCTCATAAAGAAGGTGTAGAACGTAACTGGTTAATTAACACTAAAGAATTTGTAACCAATGAAGAGGGAAAATTAACTGCTTTAAAAACCGTTAATGTAGAATGGGAAATGATTCCTGGCCAACGTCCAAAATTAATTGAAGTTCCAGGAACTGAAAAAACATGGCCATGTGACTTAGCATTACTTGCACTTGGATTTACAGGTCCGGAAGGTTATCTGGCAGAACAATTGGGCATAAAGAAAGATGGTCGTTCTAATTATGAAGCTAAATACGGTAAATACCAAACTAATGTTCCAAATATATTTTCTGCTGGAGACATGCGTAGAGGACAATCCTTAATAGTTTGGGCAATATCTGAAGGAAGAGAAGCTGCAAGACAAGTAGATAAATATTTAATGGGTAAATCAGATTTACCATCTAAGAATATGACTGGAGATTTACCAGGAGTTTAAACTATAGTTATACACCAACTATAAAAGGCTGTTTTAGTAATAAGACAGCCTTTTTTATGTGCTGTAATTAACAAATTAAAAGTATCTCTAGTTCGTCTTATTACATATACAAATAGAACGATTTACTTTTAAAACTATACCAACATAATACTATAGTATTACACAATTATATCGATTCTTAGGCATTTATTAGACTAATAACTGAGTAATATTAATACCTCACAGAACTAGTTATAACATAAAGCTAACATTTTAGATTATTAACACCACTTAATACTAGTAATTTTCAAGCATAAAAAAAGTCCGATACGTAATGTATCGGACTTTGAAGAAGGCGGCTTCCTACTCTCCCACTTGGTGTAG
>NZ_CANMRY010000015.1 GCF_947500405.1 uncultured Maribacter sp. | reverse complement strand
CTTTCGGTAACACTTAAGTTAGTCCCATCAAAAGTAACGGCAGAAATATCATCATCGGTAGTAATGGTACCTACTTGATTATCTACATAGGTTTTAACAGCATTTTGTGTTGGGAAAGCAACATCGGAAGTACCTAAAGCAACATCGGTAGATTTGTTTGCGGTATCTTCTTTATCGTTTTGTAAATCTGTAATATTATTTTGTACGGCAGTATCATCATAGGCTAAAGAGCTTATATCTATAGATTGATTTCCGCCACCATCGGTTACAATTAAATAAGTACCATCAAAAGAAATTCCAGTATTATATTCATTAGTAGCATCTCCATCTGCTTCCGTAGTTATATAACCATTGTTTGCAACAAATGTATCTACATCTGTTTCTGTTAACTGTGTATTTGTATCTACAGTATGCGGACCAACTTCAAAACCTAAAGCTTCTATTTCTGCTTGTGTTACAGAAGAACTTAAAAACTTTGATAAATCTACAGAACCGCCATTTTCTAGAGATAGAATGTTTGTATTAGTATTAAAACTTAAATTTTGGTTTGCACCTCCACTAGCAGCACAAAGATTGCTCCATTGTGTGCCATCATAATAATGAATACATTGCGTATCAGTATTATAAATTAATGCACCACGCAAAGGAGATATGCTTTGCATTTGTGTATTAGATAATCTAGTTAGCACTAGCGCTTTATTTGTGCTTTCTAATTCTACAATAGAAGCTGGGTCTATAGTATCTGGTTGTTCTCCAATTTTTACCTGAGAAGTAGCAAATTGAATTCCAATTAGAAAGAATAGAAAACTTATTCTTTTAAAATACATGGCTTTGTGTTTTATTTTGGCAATACATTATTGCATATAAAATTACCACGTATAATGATGTACTTTCTTAAAATGTTGTATAGTTCTTTAAATTTGTTGTGAAAAGGGATTTGTACAGAAAAACTTACAATTTAAATGTATTTCATCTATTAAATAGGTAGAAATAAAGGATTGCAAGTGGAGCAAAAAAAAAGGGATAAGTTATTTTTTAGCGAGCTAAATACATAAAGCCTTGAAAATCCATTTGTAAATCTTGCATGGTAATAACATAAAAATATACTCCTACAGGTAGTCCTTTTTCTTCTCCAAAAAGAATATTGTCTTGGTTAGAGTATCCACTAAAATTATTAGAGTAATTAACATCTTCGTAGACCTTTAGACCATAACGGTCATATATACTGATAATATTGTTTGGAGATAATTCTAATTCTGGTATTACTAAAGTATCATTATTACCATCACCGTTTGGGGTAATTAGGTAGTTTTCTAAAGTTAAAATATCTGTAGTTAGTGTTTCCCTATCTTCTATACTACCAAACGTAATAATTTCGTAATTATCTGGGTTAAAAGTATCTGACGTTACAAATCCTTGTGATAAATCTCCAACTATTTCGGTTGCTTTTAAATTAACCCATTGTCTGGTAGATTTATTCCAACCAACAGGGATAATATCTTCAATATTCTCTGTGAGTACGTCTATTTGGCTATTTTGGTTCCAACTTATGCTTATAGTAGAATTTATGTTTCCTTCAAGCCTCCAAAACTCCGTAGTACTAATAGTTTTAATAGTAGAAGGTTTGCTTAAAGTACTAAAAGGCTCAGTAAATGAATTTGGGGTATCTGGATTTTCTCTAAAATAAGCACATTTTGCAAGTGCATTTACATTAGAAGAATTTAAAATTAAAGGTCGTAACTCTTCATTATCACCAACTGGGAATATAAAATTTTGTTGGTTCGTAATTGCTGCATAACCATCTACTTTAGAAAAGTTGGTAGAACCAACATAATTAGCATTACTTATAAAATTTAGGTAAGAACTAGATTGTGTTTTAATGGTTCTAAAATCGCCAATAATAAAGTTGGTATTATTAGTGTTGTCTATGTTTAGACTTAATAATACACCGTCTTCATTGGCTATTTCTATGTCATGAAATTGTGGCGTAAAAGCGCCAGCAAGTGTAATAGCGTTAGTACCATAAAAACCAGCCAAACCAAGATTATTGTCAAAAGGGGTATTGTTTATAAAGTTGGTATGAAAACCTATTTGCCCTTGGTTATGTATTTGAATGTTGCCATTGTTATACATAGCAGTTTGGGCTTGTATAGTAAAAGTAAATACCAATGTAATTATGTATAGTAGTTTTTTCATTTTTTACTTTTTTAAAAGAGCTTCTTTAATAAGTTTGATATCTTTTTTAAGTGCATTTAATTCTTCAGATAAATTATTTTTCTCTTCTTGTAAATCTTTTATTTTCTTTTCTTGCTCTATAGTGTGTAGAAATAGTTCTTCTATTTTTTCAAGGTTGATTCTTGTGCTTTCTCCTAAATTCCAAAACCCTTGTTTTTTAATTTCTTCAGCAGATTTTATACCTGGTAAATGATGGTTTTTAGTTATAAATTGTTCTACTTCATTAAGACTTTTAAATTGATATTCTTTTTTTAATTTAGAAGTTCCATTAAAGTATTTTTGAAAAACATAATCAGGGGTATTATCTACCAAGTCACCGTCAGTAGTGATGTCACCAGTAGCTTGGATATTTCCTTCAGCCCTAATATTCCCATCTACATGTAACTTTTCTATTGGAACGATTCCTACTCCAATATTTCCACCTCCAGAAAAGTTTAGATTATTGCCGTTTAAAGCAAGGATCCTATCATTAGGTAAGGTTAAATCCGAATTTTCAATATTTTGAGGGTTCGCCCAAGCCACATCTGTTCCATTAGTAGTTAAAACTTGTCCGTCTTCTCCTTCATCAATTTTTGCAGTTGTAATTCCATTATCTTTTACTTGTAAATTATCTGTTACAATTTCAATAGTAGTATCATCTACATTAATATTATATCCTGTTGTTGGGCTAAAATCGGAAAGTCCATCGTTCACTTCTGCATCAGTAATAGAAGTTCCAGTTTCATCTGTTCCAAGTTCCCATGAAGTAGTTAAGTTATTCCATTTAAGAATTTCCCCAGTTGTTGTGGCTCCCATGGTGCTAAGGTCTTCTAAAGTGATAGTAGCATTTGCTATTTTAGCACTGGTAATACTTTCATCTTTTACTTGTAAATTATCTGTTACAATTTCAATAGTAGTATCATCTACATTAATATTATATCCTGTTGTTGGGCTAAAATCGGAAAGTCCATCATTCACTTCTGCATCAGTAATAGAAGTTCCAGTTTCATCTGTTCCAAGTTCCCATGAAGTAGTTAAGTTATTCCATTTAAGAATTTCCCCAGTTGTTGTGGCTCCCATGGTGCTAAGGTCTTCTAAAGCGATAGTAGCATTTGCTATTTTAGCACTGGTAATACTTTCATCTTTTACTTGTAAATTATCTGTTACAATTTCAATAGTAGTATCATCTACATTAATATTATATCCTGTTGTTGGGCTAAAATCGGAAAGTCCATCGTTCACTTCTGCATCAGTAATAGAAGTTCCAGTTTCATCTGTTCCAAGTTCCCATGAAGTAGTTAAGTTATTCCATTTAAGAATTTCCCCAGTTGTTGTGGCTCCCATGGTGCTAAGGTCTTCTAAAGTGATAGTAGCATTTACAATTTTAGCACTGGTAACAGCGTCGTCTTCAATAGTTAATACGCCATTTATATTCATCGTTGCATCTCCTCCAATTACCCTTTCTTGAGGTTGGTTAGCGTTATCGCCAATAAGAATTGTACCGTTTGTTAAAGAAGGAATACCAGTACCATCGGTTCTATCATTACCAATTATCCAAGTATTTCCAACTCCATCCCATTTTATTATTTGTCCATCTGCAGCACCATTTTGACCTATATCTTCTAGTGCTATAGTCTCATTTAGAATATCGGCAGACCTAATCGTATTATTTGCAATTTCTGTAGTTGTTATTGCATTAATTGCTATAGTATATGGGTCTGCGGTTACACCATTGCCTGAAATTTTTGTTGCTTCAAATTCAGGATTAGAGCCCCCTCCAAGACCGGAAAGGTCTATAGAGCCATTAAAACCACCTGCTATGCCAGTAAAATTTAGATTTGTATTATCTAATTCTACATTATTAATTACACCGTCTGCACCACTAGTTAGTATTGGTGATAAATCTACACCAGTACCACCAGTAATATTTATTATATTTCCAGTTCTACTTAATGATTGGTTATCCGTATTTACAGTCCCAGCGGGTAGGGTAATAGAGCCGCCATCAGTAAGAGATATTATAGTGCCTGCTGGGTTTATACTTAATTGTTGTATTTCATTACTCTCATCCCCATCAGTATCATTAGTATTTGCAGTAGTATTTGTTTGTATAGCATCTAAAATTGTAGCAGAAACTTCTAATGGGTTAGCAACAGAGCCATTTCCAGTAATAGTAGTGCCATCTGTATTAACATTGGTTAAACTCGTTGCATTTGCCCAAACTACAATACCGTTAGTATCTGTAGTAAGTACTTGGTTAGGGTTTGTATTTGCAATATCTACAGGTTCTATAGAGTTATCTAGTAGTTCATTGGTACCTACAGAATTATCGCTAAGTTCATTAGCTGTAACAGAGTTTTCACCTAATTTACTGGTGTCTATAGAGTTGTCCGCAATTTGTTCTCCTCTTATAATGCCAACTTCTATGTGGTTCATATCGCCTTGCGGGGTAATAGTAATGGTTCTAAAGTCATTTACAAGTGGGTCTGTGGTTAGGTTACTAATACCGCCAGCTTCACAAAGGTTAATCCATGTGGTTCCTGTATAGTAGTGTATACATTCTTCATCAATATTATATACCATACCGCCAGGACTAGGTGTAATGGCTTCCATTTGGGTAGTAGTAACTCTAGTTATTACTAAAACATGCGAAGTGCTTTCTAACTCTAATACAGAAGAGGCATCTATAGTTTGCGGATTATCGCCAATTTTTATTTGACCATAAGAGAAAAGGCAAAAACAGAAGCTAAAAAATAATGTAGTAATTATTAATTTCATAAGATTCTCATTTATACGCTATTGCAAATAGAGTAGCCAACAAAAATAAAATTATATAAGTATTTGTACACTAATAAATAGTAAAATTTTATAGCTTTAAGATTAAGTGAAGAACATATACGATAAACGGTGTTTAGAAGGTGGTTTGAAATTAACAAAAGTTTAGTTACTCTAGTTTTTTTTAACCAACAACATGTAGTTTCTTTATAAATCTTAAAATAACCATATGAAAAATTTAATGCTACTGGCTTTTTTTATTTCTATAGTATCTTATGCTCAAGAGGATAGAAGCCTATTAAGAGGAAAGGTATTGTATAGAGATATTAGTGTGCCTAATGAAAATGTTATAAATTCAACTTCAGAAAGAGCAACTATAACCAATAGCAACGGAGAGTTTGCTATACTAGTAAAAGAAGGCGATGAGTTAGTTTTTACAGCAGTTAACTACCAATTAAAAGTAGTTTCTATTACAGCAGAAATATTAAAAAATAATAGGCTAGTAGTAGAAGTAAAAGAAAAGGTAACCGAGTTGGAAGAGGTAGTAGTTACCCCAGAAGACCAAGAGCGTTTTTTGGCTATGAAGAATGAAAAATTTAAAGAAATAGAATACGAAACGGACCGTACTACAGAGGTAGAAAATATAGCAATATCGCAAAGTGAAAGAGGCTTAAAGGACGGACTTAATTTTGTGAATATATTTAGAGCTATGTTTAAATCTTCCGATAAGAATAAGGGAGAAGAAGCTCCTAAATTAAAAGTAAGTCAAGTTTTAAGACAAGTATATGATGACCAATTTTTTGTTTCTGATTTACAAATACCGCAAGATAAAATAAATGCGTTTTTATTTTATTGTGATACGCGTATGCCTGCAAAATCTTTACTTAAAAAAGAAAATGAGTTTCAGCTTATTGATGCTTTAGTAAACCATAGCAAAACATTTCTAACAGAAATTAATGCAAAAGAGTAAACTACTTTTTATTCTAGTAGTTTGTATGACTTCTATGGCAGAAGCGCAAACCCTTTTTTCTAAAGAAATACAAGGTAAAGTTGTAGCTAAAGATGAAGATGTAGCTGCTGTACACGTACAAAATATTAGTACTAAAAGAGCTACTATAACAGACCTTAACGGTTATTTTACCATTAAAGCTACAGTAAATGATACTTTGGTAATTTCTGCAGTACAATTTAAAAGAAAAGAAATTGTAGTTAGTACAGATATGCTGCAAAGTTCTTTACTACAAATACCTTTAGAAGAATCTTTAACCGAGTTAGATGAAGTAGTAGTTATGCCGTATAATTTATCTGGAGATATTTCTAAAGATTTAAATACCTTAAAAACTGAAGAAGTAGTAACTGCATCTACCTTAGGTTTGCCTAATGCGTATGTTATACCAATCTCTAAAGCAGACCGAGAGTTGTTTGAGGCTACTACAGGTGGTGGTATTCCTTTAAACCCTATTATTAATGGCATTTCTGGGCGAACAAAGATGCTTAAAAACAGGATAAAAAGAAATGAAAAGTATGAGCGAACCCAAAGAGTAAGAGCGTTTTATGTAGATTCTCTCTTTACAACAGACTTAAAAATACCCCAGCTAAAAATTTCTGATTTTATGTATTTTTGCGAAGTAGACTCTAGTTTTTCTACAATAGTAGATACCCATGACCACCTTAAAATATGGGAATTTTTACATAAAAAAAGTGTAATTTATAGAAAAGAAAACAATATAGATTAAAGCACTAATTTTGGCATAACCCTTGCTAATTATAATATTACAAAAACAACAATGAAGACTATTTATAAAAAAGCATTACTACTATTTATACTACCTGTATTTGCATTTACAATGATGCATAAATACTATATAAGTGTTACAAATGTAACCTATTCGGAAAAAGACCAAGCAATACAAATTATTAGTAGAGTTTTTGTAGATGATATGGAGTTGCTTTTAAAAGAAAGATATGATCTACAAGCAAACCTAGCTACAGATAAAGAATCTGATAGGACAACTATGTATTTAGAAAAATATTTTAATTTAAAATTTGGAGTAACTATTAATGGAGAAAAAGCTTCTTGTAAGTTTTTAGGAAAAAAGTACGAAAGCGATTTAATGTTGTGTTATATAGAAATACCAAGCGTAAATAATAAAGAACTACAATCTATTGAAATACAAAATGAAGTCTTAATAGATTTGTATGAAGAACAACAAAATATAGTACACGTTAAAATCAATAGCGATAAAAAAACAATAATTCTTACCAGAGAAAATAATAAAGGAATGTTAAACTTTTAACATTTCTTAATAAATAGTTAAAAAAACTTTAATTTTCAGCGACTAAATAAAATAGATTAACAATTATGATTAGAATTAAGTATTGCTTTGCAACGCTTTTTTTCTTGTTTGTTGCAGTTGGCTTTGCGCAAGAAACAGGAATTAAAGCAAGAGAACCTGGACATGCTAACCAGAATAAATTTAAACAATTATATAAGGAGTTTTCTACTCCAAACACCTATAGATCTGCATCTGGAGCTCCAGGGCCAGATTATTACCAACAACAGGCAAATTATGTAATGCATATTACATTAGATGATACTAATGCCAAAATTTATGGAGAAGAGACTATTACCTACATAAATAATTCTCCAGATAATTTAGAATATTTATGGGTACAGTTAGATCAAAATGTAAGAGCAAAAGATTCTAAGTCTCCTTTACGTAATGGGGGTGGAGTACCTTTAGCAGAACAGCCAGGAACTTTTGCAGGAAAGTATTTAACAGCACCTTTTGATGGTGGTTTTAATATAGAGTATGTAAAAGATGCGTCTGGTAAGGCGTTATCTTATACAATTAATCAAACCATGATGCGTATAAACATACCTACGCCATTAAAAAGTAAAGATCAAATAGAATTTTCTGTAAAGTGGAATTATAATATACCTGACCACACTATAAACAGAGCACGTTCAGGTTTTGAATACTTTGCGAAAGACGGTAATAGAGCATATGTAATTGCACAGTTTTTCCCAAGAATGGCAGTTTATAATGATGTGGAAGGATGGCAAAATCATCAATTCTGGGGTAGTGGAGAGTTTGCATTACCATTTGGGGATTATGAAGTAAATATTACAGTGCCAGCAGACCACATCTTGGATGCTACAGGAACCCTTCAGAATAGAAAAGATGTATTTTCTAAAGAGATGATGAAACGTTATGAAAAAGCAAAAAAATCGTATGATAAGCCAGTAATTATAGTAACACAAGCAGAAGCAGAAGCAGCAGAAAAAACAAAATCTACAGCAACAAAAACATGGAAGTTTAAAGCTAAAAATGTGCGTGATTATGGTTTTGCAACTTCTCGTAAGTTTATTTGGGATATGCAAGCTGTAAAAGTTGGTAGTAAAGATGTAATGGCGGTTTCTATGTATCCTAAAGAAGGGAACCCTTTATGGGAAGAGTATTCTACAAAAGCTGTTGCACACACATTAAAGTCTTATTCAGAGCACTCTTTAGAGTATCCTTATCCAAAAGCAATATCGGTACACGCTAAGCAGCAGGGAATGGAGTATCCAATGATTTGTTGGAACTATGGTAGACCTAATGAAGATGGTACGTATGCTGATCAAGTAAAATATGGAATGATAAGTGTAATTATTCATGAAGTTGGGCATAACTTTTTTCCAATGATTGTTAATTCTGATGAACGCCAATGGGGATGGATGGATGAAGGCTTAGATACTTTTCTACAATATATGGCGGAGCAAGAATTTGGAGAAAAATATCCAGAAGCTATTGCGCCAAATAAAACATACCCTTCTAGAAGAGGAGAGCCATCTAAAATTATTCCTTACATGAGCGGAGATCAAAGTAAAATAGCTCCTATAATGAGTAATCCAGAAAATGTTTACCAACTAGGACCAAATGCCTATGCAAAACCAGCAACTGCTCTAAATATTTTACGTGAAACAGTAATGGGAAGAGAGCTTTTTGATCATGCATTTAAAACCTATTCAGAAAGATGGAAATTTAAGCACCCAACACCAGAAGATTTCTTTAGAACTATGGAAGATGCTTCTGCTGTAGATTTAGACTGGTATTGGAGAGGATGGTTTTATACTACAGATTATGTAGATATAGGCGTAAAAGGAATTAAAAAATATTACGTTAGCAATAAGCCAAGTAAGCAAATGCAAGAATATATGGCGGCACGTAATATTACCGAAGCAGATTTACCACCATTAGTATATTTAGCAGATGAAGAAGCAGAAGGTTTTGATGCAACTTTAAAACGAAAAGCGCCAACAGAAAATTCTAAAAGCTTAAAAGAATTTATGATGGATAATTTAACAGCAGCAGAGCGTGCGGCAGTTAAAGAACCTAAGTATTTTTACGAAGTAACTTTTAATAAACCAGGAGGTATACCAATGCCTTTAATTGTAGAATACACCTATGCAGATGGTAGTGTAAAAAATGTTACATACCCTCCAGAAATTTGGAGAAAAAATGATAAAGAAGTAAAATTAGTTATATCTTCTATGACAGAGTTAAAAGGTATTGTTGTAGACCCTAAATTAGAGACTGCAGATATTGATACAAGTAATAATACATGGCCTAAAAAAGAAGTAAAATCAGATTTTGATAAGTTTAAAAATAAAATAAAAGGGTAATAATTGAATAATTATTTTTAATAACAAAAAAGCCCTGTTAATAGCAGGGTTTTTTATATTCCTGTGTAAACTTTATTATATTTGCGATATGCTAGCATTACATTTTTTATTTATTAGTGGCGCCGAAATATTTTTTATACTATTTATAGTAGTAATGGTGTTTGGTGCAGATAAAGTTCCTGGTATAGCTAAGGGATTAGGTAAAGGTATGCGTCAATTAAGAGATGCTACAGACGATATTAAAAGAGAAATTAAGAATAGTGCTGACAAGCAAGGCATAGACACAAGTTTTACCGACGATATTAAAAAAGAAATAGACGAGGTAAAGAAAAATGTAAGTGACGTTACAGGGACTATTAAAAGGCAGTAGTTTCTATGCTGGAACAACTATTACAATGGGATCAAGAGCTTTTTGTTTATCTTAATAGTTTAGGTTCTACTCCTTACGATTTTTTTTGGATTACAGTTACTACCATTCAAAATTGGATTCCAGTTTTTATTATTTTTTTTGTAATTATAACTTTAAAATACCCTAAAAAAGAAGCTTTATTTGTTGTTTTAACGGTTGTAGCATTGGCAATCTTCATAACTCAGTTAACGGATGTTGTTAAACATGCTGTAGAAAGACTGCGACCTAATAATACTCCAGAAATTAAAGAATACATTAGAATATTAAAAAGTCCAGGAAGTTATAGCTTTTTCTCTGGCCACTCCTCTAGTTCTTCTTCAATAGCAACTTTGTTATATTTATTCTTGAGAAAAAGATTTAAAGGCGCTTTACTCTTTTTTATTTGGCCACTACTTTTTGCGTATAGTAGAATATATGTTGGTGTGCATTACCCTTTAGATATAATTATTGGCGCAATAGTTGGTGTTCTGAGTGGATTCTTATTTTATGCTTTATATAAAAGATTTATAGCACTCTACTTAAAGTTAAACCATCTCTAATTGGTAAAAGCACGGTTTCTACTCTTGGGTCTTTTTTTAATTGCATATTAAAATCTAGTAATATTTTTGTAGCCTTATCTTTTGGATCTAGTGGTTCTACAACTTTTCCAGACCATAAAACATTATCTGTTAAAATTACGCTGCCTGGTTTTGTCTTTTTTAATACAGCTTCAAAATACTCTGGATAATCTGTTTTTTTTGCATCAATAAAAACCAAATCAAAAACGACCTCTAAATTTGGAATAACCTCAAGCGCATTTCCTATATGTTGTGTAATTTGTTCGCCATAACCACTTTCGTTAAAATACCTACGTTGCATTTCTTCTAATTCATCATTAATTTCTATGGTATGTAGCGCTCCGTTTTTAGAAAGTCCTTCCGCTAAACATAGTGCAGAATAACCTGTGTAGGTGCCAATTTCTAGAATGTTTTTGGGATAAACTATTTTAGAAAGCATACTAAGAACTCTACCTTGAAAATGACCAGTAATCATTCTTGGTTGTATCACTTTTAAATGGGTTTCTCTAGTAAGTTTTTGTAAAATACTTGGCTCGTTTTCCGAGTTGTTTTTTATGTATTCCTCTAATAATGGAGATAAAAAATGCATGCTTACTTTTTTACAAAAATATGTATTTAAAATGGTGAACTTTCGTAAAAAAGAAAGAGAACTTTAATTGGGTATTAAAATATCTTTTTTGAAGTTGTATTTTTGAGAAAAATATAGGAATGAAGTTTCAGAACACACTACAATTTGCACAGCAATTAGATAAGGAAGATACTTTACATACCTACCAAAACGATTTTCATTTTCCAGAGGTTAATGGAAAAAAGAGTATTTATTTATGTGGAAATTCTTTAGGCTTGCAACCAAAGCAAACTAAAAGTTATGTAGATGATGTAATGCAAGATTGGGCTTCATTAGCGGTAGAAGGACATTTTTATGCAGAAAAGCCTTGGTGGGATTATCATGAACGTTTAGCAGAGCCTTTAGCAAAGATTGTAGGTGCAAAAACTAAAGAAGTTTCTGTGATGAATACTCTAACAGTAAATTTACATTTACTAATGGTTTCTTTTTATACTCCTACTAAGAAGCGTTATAAAATTATTTGTGAAGAAAAAGCATTTCCATCCGATCAATATATGTTACAAAGTCAGGTTCGTTTTCATGGTTTTTCAGAAGAAGATGCATTAGTAGAGGTAAAGAAAAGAGAAGGCGAAAATTTTTGGAGAACAGAAGATGTTGTTAAAAAAATTAATGAAGTAGGCGATGAACTTGCGCTAGTACTTATAGGAGGTGTTAATTATTATAACGGACAGGTTTTTGACATGCAAAAAATTACCAAAGCAGGTAAAGATGTGGGCGCTAATGTAGGTTGGGATTTAGCGCATGCTGCTGGTAATGTAGAGTTAAAATTGCATAATTGGAATGTAGATTTTGCAGCTTGGTGTAGTTATAAATATATGAATAGCGGTCCTGGAAACGCTTCAGGGGTTTTTATAAATGAAAAGCATTTAAATAATCCAGATATTCCTCGTTTTGAAGGTTGGTGGGGAACAAAAAAAGAAACTCGTTTTCTTATGAAATCAGAGTTTGAACCTATGGAAAATGCCGATGCTTGGCAGTTAAGTAATCCTCCAATATTATCTGTAGCACCTTATTTAGCATCTTTACAATTGTTTAATGCTGTAGGTATGGATAAAATTGTAATAAAAAGAAACCTTATAGTTTCTTATTTAGAGTTTGTTTTACAAGAAATAGACAAAGAGGTTGCAAGCTCTTTTGAAATTATAACACCAAAAGATAGAGGAACGCAACTTTCTGTGCTATTACATGGTCAAGGAAAACCTTTGTTTAATTATTTAATGAAAAATGGAGTAATACTAGATTGGAGAGAGCCTAATGTAATACGTGTTGCCCCAGCACCATTATATTGTTCTTTTGAAGATATATATAATTTTGGACAGATATTAAAAAAGGGAATTTTACAACTTAGTACTTAATAAGTGTAAACTTTTAAATTTGTAAAGTACAGTTTAAAGTCGCTGTTTACTTTTTTATGCATTTTAGAAATTTGTAACCCACTCTCTTTAGAATAATCTTCCCATGTTGTTATCATAGATGCTTCTTCTTGGTTTCCTTTTCTAAAAGCCCATTCTTTTATTATGTAGTCTTCTCCAAAATAAAAATCATAAGCATCTCCGGGAGTATAACCACCTTTCTTACCATAGATAATAGTAAGTTTTTGACATGCTTTTTTAGAAATAGGAGCCTCTATATTAATTGCATGATTAAAAGTGTAGTTTTTAGAATCCCAGATAAGATTATAAGGTGCTAATAACCAAAATTTATCATTAATAAATCCGCCGTTAACCTTTGTGGTAACACTATCTAAATTATTACGGCTATAGGTAATGGTATCTTTTTTTAATATACGAGTAACTTGGCTTTTTTTGGTATTCCAAATCCATTTACGTTCAAAATGAGATGTGTCTCTATCTACATTAAAAGAAAATTGAATTTCCTTTACTTTCTTCCAATTTTTAAACCCATGAGCGTAAGCAATCTTTTCGGGAATAGTTTGTTCTTTTTTGTCCGTAGATAGCTTGGTTTTTTTGTCTGTTTTACAAGCTGTTAAAAGAATAAAAAATAGGGGTATAAAATAGATAATTCCTTTCATTTTTCTCACATTTTGTATTAAAGGTATTAATAAAGATAAGTTTCACCTATTTTTGTTTTATTAAAACGATACTATAGTGACCTTCTTAAGAAAACTGTGTCTTATAATCATAAGTAACCAATTCAACCCAAAATTGGCAGAAAATGACCCGTATAAAGACATTTCAGATGAGGAACTCGTGGCAAAAATAGTACGTAATAAAGATTCTATGCTATTTGGAGCTTTGTATGATAGGTACGCCAAATTAGTGTATAATAAGTGTTATGGTTTTGCTAAGTCCCAAGATGAAGCAAATGATTTAACACAAGACGTTTTTTTAATGCTATTTGTAAAGCTAAGTTCTTTTAAAGGAAAATCTAAATTTTCGACCTGGCTATATTCCTTTACCTATAATTTTTGTGTAAATTATGTAAACCGCGATAGAGGAAGAAAAATAAGCGATAATTCGGGAACTATAGAAGACAATGAAAATGTAATTTCTGTCGAAGTTACAGATGAAAGTTTGTATGATTTGCAAGTAGTTAAATTAAAAAAGGCATTAGAGTTAATTTCTCCAGAAGATAAATCTATCTTGTTATTAAAATACCAAGATAATGTGTCTATAAAAGAACTAGAGGAATTACTAGAATTAAGTAGTAGTGCAGTTAAGATGCGCCTCAAAAGAGCAAAAGCAAAAATTGTGGAAATCTATAAAACATTACCATAGATGAAAGAACAAGATAATCCATTTATAAAAATACAAGGAGAGCTGAAAGAAGTGCCTCCGGAGTTACGACAAAAAGTAATGTCAGATGTTGCTAGAGCCAAGTTATTAATGGACTTGGCAACACTCTTTACAGGGAATTATTCTTCCTTGTTAGAAGGGCTTTTAAAAACAAATAGTAAGAATAAAAACTAAACAAGAATACTTTTAAGAAATACAGTATGGAAACTTTTGAAAATTTAATGTCAGATTCTTTAAGCTCTATAGTTAAAGATATAGTATCTGCCTTGCCAGGAATTATTGGTGCTATTATAGTTTTAATAATTGGTTGGTTATGTATTAAAATAGTAAAGTTTGTTTTAAAGAAGGTATTAAAAATAGCCAATATAGAAGCCCTTTCTAAAAAAGTTAATGATGCTAAGCTATTTGGAGATGATAGTAAGGTAGAAGTTGATTTAGGGAAAGTAATATTAGGTTTTGTAAAAGGAATTTTACTTTTAGTATTTACAATAGTAGCTGCAGATGTTTTAGGACTTAGTGTTATTTCTATAGAAATAGCAAACCTTTTACACTACTTGCCAATACTTTTAAGTGCAGTAGTAATTTTTATGATTGGTATGTTTGCCGCAAAAATTATAAAAAAAGCTATTACCAGTGTTTTTGACTCAATGGGAGTAGGAGGGTCTAAAGTAATTAGTAATATTATATACTACATAATATTAATTTTTGTTTTAGTAACATCTTTAAACCAAGCGGGTATAGATACAACGATTGTAACAAGTAATTTTACTATTGTTTTAGGGGCTTTTTTACTTACAGTGGCTATAGCCTTAGGGTTAGGTTCTAGAGAAGTGGTAGGAGATTTGTTACGCACTTTTTACAGTCGTAGAATTTATGAAGTTGGCGATAAAATAAAGTTTAAAGGTGTAGAAGGTACTGTAGAGGCAATAGATAATGTTTCTATGGTATTAAAAACTAAAAAAGGAAAAACAGTAGTACCTATTCGTAAAGTTGTAGAAAGCACTGTTGAAGTTGAAGATTAGTTTTAAACTAATATATTATTCTCCCAAAAAGGGCGTTACACCTATAGACTTAGGCAAAGTTATAACAATGTTACAGGAACTATAAAATTCCCAATAAATTGATTAATTTTGTTATGCATAAATTAAATAGAAGATGAGTTCAAAAAAAGGAAAAATACAAGAGGCTATAGACGAAAAAATGTTAGAAGAACGCAAAGTATTCCTATGGGGTATGGTTGATGATGATTCTGCAAAACATGTTATAGATAGGTTATTGTATTTAGATATGCAGAATAGCAAAGAAATACAATTGTACATAAATAGCCCAGGAGGTTATGTAACATCTGGTTTTGCAATGTATGATACAATTAAATCCTTAAAGAGCCCTGTTTCTACTATATGTACAGGTTTAGCAGCATCTATGGGATCTATCTTACTTTCTGTAGGAAAAAAAGGAAGACGTTTTATACAACCTCATGCGCAAGTTATGATACACCAGCCAAGTGGTGGAGCAAGAGGACAAGCTTCTAATATAGAAATACAGGCTAAAGAGATTATAAAGACAAAAGAATTAAGTGCTCAAATTTTAGCAGATAATTGTGGTCAAGATTATGATCGAGTAATGAAAGATTTTGATAGAGATTACTGGATGGGAGCAGAAGAATCTATTGCTTATGGTATTGTAGATGGTATTTTAGAATAAAACTAAAAAAAATAGTTTAATTAAAAAAGGTTCATCATTTTTGATGAACCTTTTTTTGGTTAGTTAATTAGAAGTTGCATTTCATTTAGAAAGCAAGACTCCTTTTTTTATTTGGATTATAGGAAATTCTGTTCTTCTGTTAAGCTCTAACTCTTCTGGAGAACAATCTTTTTTACTAGTACAATGGTTTATTAATTTTCGTTTGCCGTAACCTTTGTAGGATAAAATATGTTCTTTAGCAACCCCATTTGCTATGAGGTATTCATAAGTAGATTTAGCTCTACTTTCAGATAAACGGTCATTATAACTATTACTACCAACAGGATCTGTATGCGCTTCTAGTCTAATAATCATATCTGGATACATATTTGTCATTACATTAACCACTTTATCCAGTTCTTTGGCAGCATCAGGCCTTATATCACTTTTGTTAAAATCAAAATATATCTTATTTAAATTAGCCAATAATTTTAAATCTAATACAGGCTCTAAAACAATATCTTGACGAATCATTTTTGTGCTATGGCTTACAGTATGCGTATTTAAAAATACATTTTCATGTGGGTGCGTTCTACGAACAGCTTCAATCATATAACTAGTATTCCTGTTTATAGGTAATCTATAATATCCATTTTTGTCTGTAGTTGTTTCTGCTGCAAGTGTACTTGTCTTTTGGTCAAAAAGTCTAATTTTTACACTGTCTAAAGGTTTTAAATTTATACCATCTGTAACCACTCCTTCAATATCTAAAGCAGGCGTAAATTTAAATTTGTAAATATCATCACCACCTTTACCACCCTCGCGGTTAGAACTTACGTATCCTGTTATACCATTTGTTTCTCCAAAATAAGCAAAATCATCCGCAGAACTATTCATTGGAGTACCTAGGTTTATAACATCTACAATTTTACCATCCTCATCCGTTATTGTAGAAAAAACATCTAATTGCCCAAAACCAACATGCCCATCAGAAGAGAAAAATAATTTACCTTCTTTATTTATAAAAGGAAACATTTCATTACCTTCTGTATTTACAGTTGGGCCCGCATTAATTGGAGAACCAACACCACCACGTTCATGAATAATGGAATAATAAATATCGGTACCTCCAAAACCTCCAGGTTTATCAGAAGTATAATAAATTCTCTTTCTATCTGGAGAAACCGTAGGGTGTCCAGTAGAATAGTAGTCACTATTTATACGTAGACTTCTATTTTCGTTCCAAACTCCATCTTCTTTAATAGCACTATAGATTTTTAAATTTATTTCATTTAGAGCGCCATAACCTTCTTTCTTTTCATAATAATTATTACGGGTAAAGTAAATAATAGTATCATTCTTATAATCGGTAGAAAAAGCAACAGAGCTTTCATGAAACTTGGTGTTTATTGTCCCTTTTAATTTTTTTGGAGTAGACATTGGATTGTTTTCTTGTACTTGAAAAATGTCTAACCATGGTTCTTCATTCCAACCATAAGTTTTATTTTCGGTATCAGTTTTTCTGGAAGAAGCAAAATATATATTCCCTTGATGTACGAAAGTGCCAAAATCACTTTCTGGAGAGTTAAAAGAAACTGGTTCTACATCATAACGTTGTCTACTATTAAATACTACAGATGCTAAATTTCCATCCTTTAAAAAACGTTTAACTCTAGAATCGTTCTTATTATACTTTTTATATTTTTTTAAATATTTTTCGGATTCTTTTCGCTGTCCATTGCTGTAAAGCGCCATTGCATATTTAAAATAATAATCTGTAGGAAGCATAGCATCATTAATTATTGCTTCAAAATGCGGAATAGCTTTTTTGTAATCTCTAATTAAAAGGTAGCATTCTGCTAATTGTTGGTGCGCATAGCTAGTATTAAGGTCTCCCTTAATCATTTTTTCATATTCTTTTATGGCCTTGATATATGAGAATTGACCAAAATAATAATCTCCCTTTTTTTGCGCTCCGTATTGTGCTGAAGAAATTTGTATTGCTAGAAATAGAAATACAAGTATGTTCCAAATTTTTAAGTTTTTCATAATCTTTTCTTTTATCGGATTAGAAATATCTAGGGGATTTTATTGGTCCCATTACTTTTTTAACAAGTTCATAAATAAGAATTATTTCATGAGTTCCTCCTGTATAAGGTTTTATAGTTGAGGTTGGTAAATCATAGGCATACCCTATTCGTATATCTTTTGAAATCTGATAATCCATCATTGCTCCAAAATTAGAAGCATCATTAAAACGGTATGAAGCGCCTATCCAAAATTTTTCATTAAATAAAAAGTTTGCCGTAACATCAAAAGTAGCAGGAGCACCATTTGTAAATTTAGAAATAACAGTGGGTTTAAATTTAAGTGTTTCAGACATGTCTAAAACTAAACCACCTATAGCATAATAACTGTTACGTTCTATAGCTTTAAATTCACCTTCATTTAAATCGGTATTTAATATTCTTGGAGAAGAAAATCCAGCATACCAACGGTTACTACCTACAAAAACACCAGCTCCAAAATTAGGATTCCAACTATTAAAATTATCATTAAAGAAAGGGTCTGTAATATCTGGATTAGATAATGTATAATTTGAAAAACCAGCTTTTAATCCAAAAGACATTTTCACTTTTCTATTTAAAAAAACAGAATATGAGAAATCTCCGTAAATATAATTAGTGCTTTCATCCCCTAAACGATCATTAATATAAGAAAGCCCTAAACCTATTCTTTCATCACGTAAAGGTGTATGAATAGATAAAGTATTTGTTCTGGGGTTGCCTTCTAAACCAGCCCATTGGTTCCTGTGAAGTGCAGTTACATTTAAAGTTTCTCTACTTCCTGCGTAAGCAGGGTTTACAGAAATAGTATTATACATATATTGTGTAAACTGAGGTAGCTGTTGCGCCTTTGATGAAAGACTTGTTAAAAAAATGCATCCAAAAAATAATATTTTAGATAGTTTCATATTGATAGGTTAATGATTTATTAAGATTTGTTTTTTATTAGCTATACAAAGAAACGGTAATGTTACGATTATAAATATTTTATGCGTTCAACTAAAAGTAAAATTCGTTAGCAAACAATTATAGCGTTTATGTGCGAATTATCTTAGATAAAATGTTTGTTTCAAAACTTTATTTTTCTTGTTAAGCTACTTTTTTGTGGGGGAATAGGTTATTTATACTTAGTCATTTTTAAAAAAGAGGATACAATTATGTAGTATCCTCTTTTTTAAACTTAATTACTCTGTTCCTAAGTATATGTAACCATTAATTGGTTTTAATTCTCTATTAGTTATATTAATAATGTAATAATAGGTACCCGCTGGTAATACTCCTGATTTTCCAAAAGAACCGTTTGGAGCAAAACCACCCCAGTCGTTCTCATAATTTTCAGATTCAAAAACTTTTTTACCCCATCTATTAAATAGCAATACACGGAATTCAAAATCACAATTTTCTACTCCAGTTATTTCAAAGAAGTCATTAATTCCGTCTCCGTTAACAGTTACTGCTTTAGAAACAATTATATCTTTTAGACCACAAGGAACACAGTCTGCATTAACGTTTATAGTATATTCTGCATAGAATTTACAAGAAGTATCTATAGACGAGTAAGAAATAATATATTCTCCTACTTCAAAATTAATTGGGTCAAAATAACTTCCATTTAAAGTTGCGTTTCCACTTATTACTTCAAAAGTTCCACTAGTGTCAAAGCTCTCAGGTAAATAGTTTATTAAATCTATTTCTGAGTCTTCAATACAAATATCAATGGTAATTAATTCTTCTTGAGGCTGCATTACAAATATTATTTGTTCAAATGTTTCCATGTTATCACAAGAATCGGTAACATTCCAAGTTCTTACAATCATATAATCATCTGTACCTGTAGAGAATTGCTCTTCCTCTGTAAATGCTACAGTGAAATCTCCGCAGCCACCCATAAATTCTATAGCTGGAACTTCTGGAATATCCTCACCACAAGTAATTGTAATTTCTTGATCATAGTTACTTGCAGTAATAGGACCTGTAGGTTCTATTGTAATAGTTTGCGTATGTATATTTTCATTACCTGCACAATCCTGTGCGGTCCATGTTCTAGTTATAACATAACCTGTAGAACAGTTTCTATCATTTGTGGCAGTTTCATTATAAGTTACTGTAGCATTAGCATCACAATTATCTGTAATTGTTAAAGCTTCTGCATCAGGAACTGCATCACATGTAACCGTAAGGTTTTGCGGTAATGTTTCTACAAAAGTTGGTGCTGTAGTATCTTCTACTGTAATGGTTTGTGTATGGTTACGAACATTACCAACACAATCGGTTACTGTCCAAGTTCTAGTTATTGTATATTCGGATGGGCAAGAATCATCTTGACCAGTTAAGTTTTCTACAACATCTACAGTGTAAGCACAATCCTTAGCATTTAATACAATTGTTGGGATTGTAGGTACAGCATCACAACTTACGGTTTCGTCTTCAGGAAAATCTGTATCACTATCATTATCATTAATTGTACCTGTTGCAGTATTAGTTGGTTGTCCGTTTACAAATTCAATACCAATGTTAGAAACAATATTAGAAAGTACAACTGTAAATTGTTCTTGATTTTCTACTAAAATATCATCGATTATTGGTACTTGAATATTGAACGATTTAACTGTTGGTTCAAAAGTTATTGTTCCCGATGTTTCTGTAAAATCATTAGGACTTATAGCTGTTCCAACAGCGGTAGTATAATCCACAGTTACGTTCTCTCCAATATTTCCTGTTAAGGTAACATTGAAAATTGCATAATCATCTATACCCTCAGTAACAATTACTTCTGTTTGAGTAAATTGGATTCCGTCACCTGGGTTAGCATCATCATCGTTAATGATACCATTAGCGGTAGCATCGTTGATAGGTACAAGTGGATTTGTAGTAGAATTCAGTGTTACGGTATACGCTTCTTGCGCTTCAATGATATCGTCATTAAGAATAGTTACTGTAATTTGTTGTACTTCCGCAT
>NZ_CANMRY010000014.1 GCF_947500405.1 uncultured Maribacter sp. | reverse complement strand
GCTAATTAGATAACATTAAGCAAATTTTATTCCTAAATTTTGATGTGAAGACGGATTTTAGAGTATTAATGGCAACGGTTTAGTATAACCGTCAGTTACGGGTTAAATTAGCGATTATTTTCGGTTTAGCACAGACGTTAGCAATTCCGAGTGGATTCGGACGTAGTCGAATCCGCCGTAATTGCGGTTATACATTGTTGTGCATAGTGTTTTTTTTCTTTGTCAGTTTTATAATCAAATATGGTGTCAATATTCCTATTCCGATTAAGATTGTTGAGTATAAATCAAAAGGTTCAGCCAATAAATATTCTGGAATTAAAAGACTTGAATGTTTCGCAGAAAAAGTCATAATAAAAAGTCCAATTCCGAATATTATTGTCACAAATAATAGAACTGTTATTATATCCATAATCAGTTCTTTTACTTTAAATTCTACTCTTGTCGAGTTATAAATCATTCCGAAAAGAGGAATAGTTGATAAGGCTATATAATCAAGAGTATTTGTTGAAATCCCGAAAAAGTAATCGGTAAATTTTTGAATACTTTCAGTCAGTCCGATTTGAAGTTTAGCTCCGACACCAAAATTCAAAGTCAGAAATATCAGTCCGCAAAGTCCATAAATCAGATATTTTATTTTGCTCGGTATTTTATTCAATTCAGTTAGTTTTGAGTTTGGGTTACATTATGCACAACGTGTTCGTGTATGGTTTGTTGCGGTCAAGTATGCGATTAATTTTTCGCAGTAACAATATAGTAAAAAGTACACAAAGATCGTTGTCTTAACCAACTAGAGCAATTGACTATACACGTTGTTAGCCACTGGCTTTTTCCTCAAATTCTGGACAGTCTAATCTAATTTCATTATTCAATAATTCCTTTTGTAATAAATTACAATAATCATTTTCATTGTTTTTTTCATAAAACTTACATCCATAGCAAGTTCTTTGAACGCTTATAATTCCGTTGCGATTTAATTTGTAAATCAGCTGACTTAAAGTTCCGAATAGGCTTTCTAATTCTGATTGTGAAAATCCATCAATCTGTTTTTTCAGTGGATTTGAGAAGTCATATGTTTGAGAAACTACATCAGTTCCTAATTCAGATAATGTTATTGAATAACTACGACTGTCAGATGAAGAATAATCTTTTATAATCATTCCTTTCTTGTCCAAAACCTTAATCGCATCACTTACAGTAGGTTTTGTTACGTTAAATTCTTTTGCAAGATGACTAACGTTACATAATTCACGTTTGTGAAAAGCTATAAAAATGAGTATTTGAATTTGAATTGGACTTAAACCAACCAATTTTGCTTTTTCCCATAACAAGACTTTAAATACTTCCGAAACGCGTTCCATTCCTGCAACGATTTTACTCGAAATATCTTTTTCTTGTTGTGCTGGGTTAAATGTACTTTCCTTCATAAAAAAGCCTGTCGAAATTTATTCGACAGGCAAAGTTAGTAATCCTAATTAAATTAATTGCAATTTTCCATTTCTATTATAAAATAGCCTTGACTTTTGATTGATGAGACTATTTCTTCTGTTGCCTGTTCAATATGGCACAAGCGACATTCATTTGAGGTTAATTGCTCAGTATTAAAAGATTTTGTCTTCAGGTAATCTTTTCCGAAATTAAATATGATTTGTTCATTAGTTAAGTTATCAGGAACAAGAATATCAAAATGCATAATATTACCATCTTCTCTTTTTACATAAGTGTCCCAAACTGCTACTTTCATCTTATTATTTTTTTACTTTATAAGGTAATGACAAATCTCCACTTGCCACACTAAAAACTTCATAAACTCCAAGCATAGGTAAATTTTCATTGCTTGTATTTACTTTCATAAATGCAGTAACACCGTCATAATTAAAATCTGTTTTATTGTTCATACGATAATCTGGCACGACTACTTTTATAGTATTTTCTTTAGTTGTTACAGGATAACCTGGTGAATCCATATACATAGGCATTCCTGGGTTTGTTGGTGGTAAAACAACTGTTTTATCTGCTTTCTTAAATTGTTTAACTGAAAGTCCTCCATCAACTCTTTTATCTTCGTGAAGTATTACCCAATGTGGATGCCAAATGATTCCATCATTATCAAATATTTGGTCACTATTCTCATCCCAAAGAGGTGTGTCGTCAAAGTCTGGATGTGATGTTAGAGCAAGTGCAACAATTCCATCTGTTTGATTAAATCCAACATCTGTAGGTTTTAAACTTGTTGGTAATACATATCCCAAAACTGGTGCACCATCAAGTTGACCAACTTTAGTTGGTGTTGTTTTTCCTGCTGTTCCATCTACAGTTATTTCCCAAATGGTAATCCCTAAATCTGGTTTGTGTGTTACACTAACTTCATTAATTTTGAAATTATCATTTTTATATTTGCTTTCTTGTGCACACGAACTTGTTGTGTTTAGAAGCAAAGTTGCTGTAAGTAATAATAGTATTGACTTCATTATAATTTGTTTTAAGAAGTTAGGACTCCTTTAATATTCGGAATCCTAACTATTTGTTATAAAAATTAACCTTTTACGTCTGCCATTGAAGCACCAAAGTTTATATGTAACGTATTTCCATTTGGCGTGACTAAAGCTGGAACAGAGTTTACTCCTGCTTTTTCAGCTTCTGATATTCTGTTTCGGTCTTCTCCAATATTTACGACTTCAACATTTTCAGCTCCTACTAAATTTACGATATCGTGTTCTGCACTTATACAAACTGGACATCCTGCGTGATAGAAAATTGATTTACTCATTTTATTAAATTTTAAATTAGTGCATTATTGCAATGCAAATATAGTAAGGAATCCTAACTAAACAAATTTTAATCATTTTTTTTGAAATAATAAAGTTTGTTTTTAGTCAGATTGTTTATTGAGTGCAGTTTTTTCAGCTTGTGGCTAACTTGTTATATCGAGAACAATATTCCAATATATCCCCTATAAATTTCGGGATAACAGGACATTTTGTTCTCGTTTACATCAAATATAATATTTGTAAATAAAACAGCATTCTAATTTATAAGAATAAAAAAGAGAATGAGATTTTAAAAAATTACTTAATCCATTAATAAATATATAAAAAGCCGCATTCTTTACAAATACAGCTTAACATTTAACAATAAAAAACGTAATTAAAAATTCTTATTTTTCTTCTTTTTTAGATTCTTTTCTTTTTTTTGCATGTTTTTTATGCTTTCCCATTCTTTTAGACCTATGCGCCTGCATTTTTTCCCACTTTGTATATTGCTCTTCAGAAAGTATTTGCTTCATCTTAGCTTTTTGAGCAATTTTATGGTCTAGAATAGCATTTTGCATAGCAAAACGTTCGTCTTTTGTAGGCTTTTTTGCTTCTGTATCTTTACGTTTGGCTTTTCGCTCTTCCATTTTTTCTTTTCGCTCTTTAGCATTTTCTAAAGCTAAAGCTTTTACTTTACTTTGTTGCGCACTAGTAAGATCTAATGCTAAGGTCATTTTCTTGGTATGTAATGTAGCTACCTGTTCCGGACTAAAATCTTGCATTTTAGGATTATGCTTTTTTCCTTCTGGTCTTTGCGCTATGGCAGTTAAGCCAACTAAAATTAACAATGTTATAAATATCTTTTTCATGTTTTTATTTTTTAAAGATTATACTACTAAGACCGTTGTTTTCTAAAAAGGTTTAATAGTATGCACTACTTTGTGAATTTTTTAACAGCTTTAGGGTAAAAAACAAAAAAGGCACAGAGTAGCCTCTGCGCCTTTTTTAAGTAGGTTAATTTGGGGTTTTATTTTATTTCTTGTATTTCTACCGCAGTAGTAGAAATGGTATTACTAGTATTGGTTTGTATTAACGCTGCAGTTTCTGTATACGTTTTATTTTCTGTTTGTGAGTCGTCTGTAATATGGTATGCAAATGCTATTGCTACAAATGCTACTAAATACGCTAAACTTTTTATTTTATGTGTCATGATTCGGGGGTTTTTAATTTCTTATCCAAAGGTAGGTTGCATCTTAGTACTAAAAAGTGCATTGTTGCCAAATGCTATTATTTAGATGTGAAAAGTACTAAAGGTGTGGTAAAAGCGTTTTTTTAATCGGAGAATTTTGCAGTTCATCTATTTACATAAGGAAGATGCATTTTATCGATGTTTTTTACCTGTTTACTATTTCATAAATAAACTTGATGCTATTCTTTATCTTCTAAATTTATTTCTGCAGTGGTTGTTATAGTATCAGTAGATTCTAAAATTACTTTCTCTTTTGAAACATAAATCTCTTTCTCTGTTTCTGATGAAGAATCTGTAATGTAGTACACAAGTGCTGTAGCAATAAATACACTAAAATAAATGAAACTCTTTGTTTTATAGGTCATGACTTGGGGGCTTTTAATTTCTTATACAAACAAAGCGTTTTGTTGTTAACTTCTTCTTTTGCATTATAAAAGACTATTATAATGTGGTAATAACGGTTTTTAGAATAGTGCTAGTATACCGTTTATCGAAAGCTTATTTTTTTTCGATTAAGTGTAACATTTAAAATTATGTTGCGTCTTATATATAAAGAGTTTTCATTTTTAAATTCTTTGAATTAGCTATGTGTAAAGCCCAAAGTTTTCTTTGGGCTTTGCCTTTTTTGGTGTTAATATGTCGTTTAAAGCCTTAAATTATCGATGAAAGGATGCTATACTAACCGTTATGAAAAAAATAACACAAAAAAAGCATATTTTTTTGTCGTAAAAATTACCTATAAATACTGAGTAAGTGATAAGTTTCTAAACAGCAAATTATCATATTCATAATTTTACTAGAAAGGTGTTGCTAAAGTGCTTTTTTAGACCTTTTAATAGCAATGTTAAGAAAACATTAAACGCAATAATAACTCTAAAATGTAGTTTTACCTTTGCACAGAATTTAACCTGAAAGTTATGAATTACAAAAGAATGAGTTTATCTATTATCTTAGGATTGGCAATATGCCAAGGAGTTTTTGCAAACAATACTCCTGCTAAGAACGTTGAAGATTTTGACATTAATTCTATTGAATACATTGAAGAAGAAGTAGAAATAGATTTAGGATTTAACACTGCAGATTATTTGCCAGAAAGCTTTGATCCAAATACTTTTTATTTTAATGTAAATAGTGTGGTTTATGTAGAGGATTCTTTAATAGAAGAAGAAGATTATACAAAGTACTTACCTTCTGGTTTTGATGCTTATAGTTATGCTAAAGACGTACAAAGTATTAATTACATTGATGCTAATGATACTATTACAGTAGATTTAGATACAAACATATTTTTACCAGTAAACTTTAATGCGTTTGCGGTAAACTAAAAATTAAGTTAGTTATTTTTTGAGTTAGTTAGTTTAGACCCCTGTGGAGACAGGGGTTTTCTTATTTAAAATAATAAGGGTAATATAAACTGAAACAGTATAATTAATAATGCTACTGCAATAAGGTTTAGTATAACGCCAACACGAGCCATTTGATGTACTTTTATATAGCCACTTGCAAATACTATTGCATTTGGCGGGGTAGCCATAGGCAACATAAAGGCACAACTACTAGCCATAGTTACAGGAATTAATAGATATAGAATAGGTATTTCTAAACCAATAGCAATGCCAGCTACTACAGGCGCTAAAAGGGCTACAAGTGCTACATTGCTCATAAGTTCTGTCATAAACAACATTAAAAAAATAAGCAGTGCTGCAGTAGTAAAAATAGGTATATTACTTGCAGCTATAGTATTGGCAACCAAATCTACAATACCGCTAACAGACATACCTTTAGCTAATGCTAAACCACCTCCAAAGAGGACTAAAATTCCCCAAGCTAATTTACTGGTGTCTTGCCATTTAATAATAGAATCTTCTTTTTTTAAATTATACGGAATTGTAAATAAAGCTATTGCAGCCATAATACTTATGATGGTATCGGATAGTCCTAATTCAGGAAAAATAGTATTTATTAGGGTTCTAAACACCCAAAGAAAAACAGTAACCCCAAAAATGATTAATACCATTTTTTCTTTTCCACTAGTTGGCCCTAATTTTTTTAACTCCTCTTCAATAACACCTTTAGAGGCATTAAATTTTAAATTTTTATTGGGGAACATCCATTTAACTAAAACAAGATAACTTATAGTAATCATTGTAAAAGAAAAAGGAACTCCAATGACCATCCATTTTAAGAATGAAATTTGAATATTATATTCGCTTTCTAATAAGCCTATCATGACAGAATTTGGAGGTGTTCCAATTACCGTTGCTATACCACCAGCATTTGCAGAGAAGGCTATTCCTAACATTACGCTCAGGGCAAAGTTTTGGTCTTCTTTAGTAAAACCATCGGCATCATTAATTAATAATCCTATTACAGACATGGCTATAGGTAACATAACTACCGTACTTGCTGTATTGCTAATCCACATACTCAAAGTTGCGGTTGCAATCATAAAACCAAGAACTACTTTATTGGGAGTAGTGCCTGTTATTTTTATAATGTTAAGTGCAATGCGTTTGTGTAGGTTTACTTTCTCTAAGGCAAGAGCCATTACAAAACCACCAAAAAATAAAAATACAATTGGGCTACCATAGTTGGCACCAACCTCTGCAATGGGCATTATTTTTAAGAGGGGAAATAAAATTAATGGTAACAGCGCAGTAACAGAGATAGAAACCGTTTCTGTAATCCACCAAACAACCATCCAAAGTGCTACAGCTAATACTGCATCTCCTTTATCAGAGATTAAATAAAAAGGTAAATTAATACCAATACAAAATAATATAGGTCCTAGAAAAAGGCCTATTTTTTTACTAAGGCTCATTAGGTTGGTTTAATGCCCTCTAAGCTATGATTTTTGTTGGATAAAAAAAAGGAGCCCTATACTGGACTCCTTAATCTCTATAAATATGCTTTTATTTTACTCTTGTAATTGGCAAAGAAGAGATTCTCCTTCTTTAACAACTTTAGCTAAACCATTTTTGGTAAGCCCTTTTATACCTTTATCCCAAGCTTTATTGCTTAGATTTGCAGCAGATTTTAAATTTGCAAGCGGCATTTGTTTTTCTTTTTTAAGAATCTCGAAAATAATTTTTTCGTTATCACTTAACTCCACCGCTTTTTTCTCTGGACGCATTTGCGGGAAGAATAATACTTCTTGTATCGAAGAATTATTAGTCATTAACATTACTAAACGATCTATACCAATACCAATACCAGAAGTAGGAGGCATACCATATTCTAAAGCACGTAAAAAATCTTGGTCTATAAACATAGCCTCATCGTCTCCTTTTTCGGATAACCTTAATTGTTCTTCAAAACGTTCGCGTTGATCAATAGGGTCGTTTAACTCTGAATAGCAATTGGCTAATTCTTTACCATTTACCATAAGCTCAAAACGCTCTGTTAATGCAGGATTATCTCTATGTTCTTTAGTTAACGGACTCATCTCTTTAGGGTAGTCTGTAATAAAAGTGGGCTGTATATAGTGGTGTTCACATTTTTCACCAAAAATTTCATCAATTAATTTTCCAACTCCCATAGAGTCGTCTACCTCTAAATCTAACTTTCTGGCAACTTCTATTAATTGTTTTTGATCCATACCCGCTACATCAAAACCAGTATGTGTTTTTATACCTTCTAAAATGGGAACTCTAGCATAAGGTGCTTTAAATTCTATTTCATTCTCGCCAACAGTGATTTTACTAGTTCCATTAGAGTCTATTGCAATTTTTTCTAATAGTTCCTCCGTAGTATTCATCATCCAATGGTAATCTTTGTAAGCAACATACAATTCCATTACTGTAAATTCTGGATTGTGGGTACGGTCCATACCCTCGTTTCTAAAATCTTTAGAAAACTCATAGACACCATCAAAACCGCCAACAATAAGTCTTTTTAAATACAATTCATTGGCAATTCTTAAATATAAAGGAATGTTTAAAGCGTTGTGGTGTGTTAAAAACGGACGCGCAGATGCACCACCTGGAATAGGTTGTAATATTGGTGTTTCTACCTCTAAATATCCACGGTCATTATAGAACTGACGAATGGTGTTTGTTATTTTGGTACGCTTTACAAAAGTTTCTTTTACAGACGGATTTACAATTAAATCTACATAACGTTGTCTGTAACGTAATTCTGGGTCATTAAACTCATCATAAATATTCCCTTCGGCATCTTTTTTAGGTAATGGTAATGGTCTTAAGGTTTTACAAAGAATAGTAAAGTTTTTTACCATCACGGTTTTTTCGCCAACCTGTGTGGTAAAAAGCTCCCCTTCAATACCAATAATATCTCCTATATCTAATAGCTTTTTGTAAACTTCGTTATAGTGGGTTTTATCTTCTCCAGTACAAATTTCATCACGATTAAAATACACCTGTATACGGCCTTCGCTATCTTGTAATTCTGCAAAAGAGGCTTTACCTTGTATTCTTCTAGACATTAATCTACCAGAAATAACAACCTTTTTTCCTTCTTCATATTTTTCCTTACTACTTTTTGATGTAGCATTTACTGGGTATAATGCTGCTGGGTAAGGGTCTATTCCTAAGTCTCTTAAGCGAGCCAATTTGTCGCGTCTTATTACTTCTTGTTCCGAAAGTTGCATATCTAATTAATTAAGGCTGCAAATATAGGTAGTCTAGGCTAATCTATCAATTTTGCAAAACGAGAATCTTGTTTGTTTACAACTTATTGTAACAAAATGGAAAAATATTCGTCAAATAAGTACATCAATCCAATTAAATCAAAATTAGAATGAGTTTTTTTCGAGTATTATTAGCCATTATTTTTCCGCCACTTTCGGTAATTGGAAGAGGATGTGGCTCTTTTATTATTGTTTTACTGCTTACCTTTTGTGGTTGGGTGCCAGGAGTAATTGCTGCTTTGGTAATTTTAAATAATCCTAACTAAACTTAGAAACTAGTATTAATAATTGTTTCTTAGCAGCTTTGTATCTTTGTAATAATGAATAAAGAGGTTATTTTACAAGATTTAGGGCTAAAGGATTATAAAGAAACTTGGGACTACCAAGAACAAATTTTTAAAGAAACTTTAGATATTAAAATTAAGAATAGGAGAGAGGATGCCCAATTGGTGACCCCTAATCATTTTCTTTTTGTAGAACACCCGCATGTATATACTTTAGGTAAAAGTGGAGATATGCAAAACTTGCTTGTAGATGAAGAACAGCTTAAAGAAAAAAATGCTACTTTTTATAAAATTAATAGAGGTGGAGATATAACCTACCATGGCCCAGGACAAATAGTGGGCTACCCCATTTTAGATTTAGATAATTTTTTTACAGACATACATAAATACTTGCGATTTTTAGAAGAAATGGTGATTTTAACCTTGCAAGAATATGGGTTAAAAGCAGAGCGTTCTAAAGGCGAAACTGGAGTTTGGTTAGATGTAGGAACACCATTTGCACGTAAAATTTGTGCTATGGGGGTACGTGCTAGCCGTTGGGTAACTATGCACGGTTTTGCATTAAATGTAAATGCTAATTTGGGATATTTTGATTTAATGATTCCTTGTGGCATAAAAGATAAAGCAGTTACTTCTTTAAATGTAGAAATTGGACAAAAAGAAGTTTCTATGGAAGAGGTAAAAGAAAAACTCCTAAAACATTTTAAGGTCTTGTTTAAGGCGGAAATTAATTAAAAAAACCGAGGCTCATAACCTCGGTTTTTAAATTAATTAAAAAGTTTTTTAGTCTGTTATTCCAAGATAATTAGCAACTGCTCTGTAATCGTTACGATCAATTCCTGCAGATTTTAGTTCTTCATGAATATCTCGTTTTCCAGATTTACTAGAAGTGGAACTTTCTGTAGATTCAATAATAATTAATTTTAATTCTACAATATCTCCAGCCGAAATAGAATAGCTTGTACCATCTAAATTGTTAAAATTCACATAGAATTTTCCAACCTTGTAATAAGGTCTAGTATTATAAGCACCCCCATCTACTGTACCTGGCATAGCGTAATAAAAAGTATTTTGTGAGAGCATGTATGCTAAAATAACATCATTGTCTAATACTGGTTGTGTAATCTCGGGGATATCAATAGACATAAAACTCCCTGTCCACATAGAAGCATCAAACTTCAAAGTTTTTACATTCGCATTTCCGTCTTCACCATCTTCCCCATTAGTGCCGTTAGTTCCATCTTGGCCTGCAATACCTTGCGCACCATCTAATCCATCATCCCCATCTTTACCACAAGAGGTAAGTGTTAAGCTTAATGTCATAAAAGCTAATCCTAATAATTTCATTGTTTTTTTCATAATTAAAATTTTAAAAAGTTTATACTATTTCTCTTTAATGTTTCTTTTTTTAAAAGGTTAACATCTAGAAATAAAAAAGCCGAGATTTTTATCTCGGCTTTTAAAATATAATTGTAGGCCTATTATTCTTCAGAATTTAGTGTGGCTCTAAAAAGTAGTATATTCATATTAAAGTATTTAGACCAAATCTCTTTAGATTTTGATAAGTGAAGCAGTTTTACTTCAATCTCAGTATCTCTTTCATCGGAAGTAGGAGAAGTAACTAATAAAAGATATTCTTTATCAAATATTAATTTTGTAGTATAGTAATCTTCAGACATTGCAGTTTCCATAGTAGATTCTATTTCTCCATTTTCGCTATTTATTTTAGATAAAGACAATGTTTTTGTACCTAATTGATGCCCTATATAAGTATAGTTCTCATTTTGGTGCATACCAAGAAAAAACCTTTCTGGAAGTAGTGTTTTCCATTTAAGTTCTCCAGTATCTTTATGTAAAGAATATACGTGTTGGTCACGAGAATAGAATAAATATTGGTCTTCATGAATATAACCTGTTCTAGGGTTTGCTCCATCCGTATTAAAACTCCATACAGTATTTAAGGACCTATCTAAAGCAAATACTTTATTACTCCAAGAATTGGCAATAATAAGATCTCCATCAAACAAATAATTATTTATCCTTTCATTAGTAGTTTTTTCTACTTCAACATGACCATGAACTTTATTACGGTATTGAAAAACAATAGAGGCGTTTCCGTTAGGGTATTGTATAGTTATTAACCTATTTTTATATAAATAAGGTAGAGTTTCTGCACTAACGTTTATTTTCCAGTTTGTGTTTCCAGTTTCTATCTCTAATGCCTCTAGATAATATGCACTAGAGTAGGTTGCAGTATTTAATATTTGATAAGAAACATAAAGCACCTGTTCTGAAAATACTATATTTGAATCTTCTAATTTGTTAGATTTACCTACTTCTTCAGGATATTCTTTAACCCATTCTATATTGCCAACACTATTTATTTTTTTTATTGCTGTAGCAGAAAAATCATAAGTGTATCCTTTGTCTATTTGTATATTGTTATCACTTGTTAATACGGTCTCTTCTATAAGATTTCCATCACTAAGGTCTATGGTTAATTTCTTGTTTTGATTTGTTAAAGTAGCCTGGCCGCTAACAACAATGTTTTCTTCGGGTATTTCGTAATTTGAGGCATTGTCATCATTCTTGCAACTTGAAAATACTAATAGTAAAATTGCTACTGTAAGATAAGATTGGAATAAAGTTTTCATACTATTTTTTTTAGATGTTTCTCTTTAATGTTTCCTTTTTTAAAAGGTTAACATTTAGAAATAAAAAAAGCCGAGATAAAAATCTCGACTTTTAAAAAAACCAACTAACTGCATAAATAAAAATGAATTTTTTATAGAAATACCGTAAAATTAATGTCTAAATATATAGAGGAGAATGTGTTTTTTAGTTTCTAAATAAATTATTTATTTCTATACCACTTTCCATAATTTGGTCATTTTCATGGTTGGTGTCATCGTTATTTTTGTTGTCATCTATAAAAAGGTCTGGGTCATAGCTTAATACAAGGATGTATTCTGGAGCAAACTCTCCCTCTGCTGGAGATGAAGAGTTCCAAGGTCTAGTAAAAGAAACTTCTAATGTGCCATTACTAGCTAGTTCAGAAAATGATTTTGTAGCAACTAGATTCCCTTGTTGCGTAGTTGGCGTTCCAAGATTTCTTTCATATAAATAAATGGCTTGCTGCCCTGTGCCGGAAGAAAAATGGTCGCCAATGTTTTTAATTGTTCCTGTAATGGTTGCAGTACCTTCCCATTGTGTTGTTTTAGTAATAGAAAATGAAATTGCTTCAGCAGATAAATCTATAGAAGGGGTTTCATCTACTACAGGAGTATAGTCTGTTGGGTCACAGCTTATTAAAAAAATTGTTGTTGCTATTAGGACTAAAGACTTAATGTAATTTAAATTTTTCATAATTGTAATTTTTAAAGATTGTTTCCCTTTTATGTTTCTTTTTTTAAAAGGTTAACATTTGAAATAATAAAAGTCAAGATTTTTATCTCGACTTTTACAAAAAATGAATAGTTATACCATTACCTTACAGTTTAAATGCTAGTCCTAATCCTAGGGAAAGCGGGCTTATTTTGTCATAATTATCTACCCTTCCCATATAAATTAATCTGGAGTTACGAATACTAATATGTGGCTCTAATGCAATAAAATGCCATAAGTGAATACTGTAGCCAATACTAAAATTATATTTGGTTATGTTATGGGAGTCATCTACACGAGGAAAAAATCCTCCGTCTGGGAATACCCCAAGTAAACCAACATATGCGTCTACAAAAAATTCATCATAGACTTTATATCTGGCAAAAAAACCAAATTGCAATTCTATAGTAGATTTATAGTAGTCAGCCCTGTTTTCTTCAATATCTTGTCGGGCAGATGCATTGTCATAATAATTTACAGAACCAAAGTTAAGAGCTAAGCCAGCAGTAATTTTTTCTTTGTAAAATATTCTTCCTATTTTAAATTGTACATCATAATTAATAGGTTTGTGATTATAAAATACTGATTCCCTTTCTATAGAATTATCCGTAACATTTTGCCCCATAATGTTTAAGCCTATGCTTAGTTTCTTTTTTCTAATTTCTGATTGACTAAAACCAGTAAATACACTAAGTATAAAAAGGATTATAACTTTATATCTCATTCTTCTTCAGATAAACTTTTATGCATAGCCTCTTGCAACATTTTGTTAACCTTTATTTGTAGTTCTTCTTTTTTCTTAGGGTCTAAACTGGTATCGTATAAGCTATATATTTCAAGTAATTGTTGTTTTTGTTCGGCGGGCATATCACTTTTCTCTATAAGTTCTTTGTAATTAGTTGCTCCATTAAATGGATTTTCTTGTTCGCTACCTCCTAAAGAAAGAACAGAACTAAAAATTTTAACTTGTTCATCCATAAGGTTCATTTGTTTTGTAGTATCGGGTTTTGTTTCTTGTGCATAAGCACAACTAAAGCCGCTTAGTAGACATAGTATAGATAGTGTTATAATTGCTTTCATGATTTTATTTTTTTTAAATGATTATTCTATTTCTATTGTAGTAATTTCTCCTCTACGTTCTGCACTGCCAGTACCATCATTTTGGTACCCGCCAAATAGCCACAGTTTATCCGAATAATTGAGTATGGTATGCGAGTTAATACCTTCATCACTTGGTCTTGTTCCGGTATATATTGTCCAATCGTTCATATTTTCGGAATACCAAATTTCACTGTTATAATCTATAGAAGCATCTTTACCACCAATTACCCAAACTTTAGTATCATATACACTTACAGTATGTGCGTTTCTCCCCGGAAAATGAATAAAGTTTACTTGTGTCCAAGAAGAACCATTAGTGCTTGTCCAAATTTCATTTAGTTTACGACCAGCAATATCTTCTCCGCCAATAATGTACATGGCATTGTTAAAAACAATTCCTTTTTGGCCAGCTCTTCCTGAAAAAGCGTTTGTGGTTTCTTGCACCCAATCTGTACCATTAACAGTGGACCATACTTCGGTATTTTCAGAAGTTCTATTACCAGCAATTACAAACATTTTGTTATCGTAGACTAGAGTTTCGTGTTCTGGAATTAATCCAAAAGGAGCAAGGGCGTGCACGTTTGTCCAGTTTGTACCGTCAGAAGATTTCCAAATGTCTCCGTAAGCATCTTCAGAAGCATTTTCGCCACCAATGATATAAAGTTCATTGTTAAAAAGTGTTACGGTATGGTTTCTTCTAAATGAGGTTAGTGAAGATGGTGTAATACTTAAAGAAACCCAGTTAATTCCATTGTCGCTAGACCAACCAAAATGCCCCCCAGTAGCACCATAATCATTTACACCTCCGTAAGACCAAATTTTGTCATTAAATTCTATCATTGCATTTTCTGCAAAGTCGCCCATTTGGTCTTGCTGGGTTTTTACTTCAAATTTTAATTCTATTGTTTCTCCCCCTTTAGGAATTCCTTTTTCTTCTGTTATATCGTCTTTATCACAAGAAATAATTACTAATGTTAAAAGTGCTAGATATACTATTTTTAAAGTTTTCATAATTGTAGTTTTTAAATGTTATTTCCCTTTTATGTTTTCTATTTTAAAAGGTTAACAGGTAGGAGATTTTTTTTTAAAAGAAAAACCTGCCCAACGATAAAAGAAGAGCAGGTTTTAAAATGTTTTAATTGTTAAGCTTATAAGGTTAAGTCCACTTTTATAAGTTTATAACCATCTTCATCATAAGATTCTGCGTTTAGCCAAAAGTTTGTACCATCAAATGTAATTCCATCTATGTCATGTCTTTTTAAGGAATAGGTTTCTACTGCTTTAAGGTCCGGAGATGTGGTACATTTATATATTTTATCGTATTTAACCATATATAAATAACCATCTCTATAATCCATTCCTCTTGGTTGAAAATCTAAATCTATAGTCTGTACAATTTCACCAGGAGATAAAGAGCCATTGGATTTGTATTTATATAATTTTTCTTCATTATGACTATTTACCCATAAAAGTTCTGGTTCTATAGATGCTATTCCTTTAATCCATGAGCCTAAGGGAATAGAGGTATAATATTTTGAATTACTGGAATAAATATAAGAGTCAAAAGTACCGTTGCCGCTATCTCCTTGAAATAATTGACGGTGAGGAGAATTAGATTTTTCCATATCTATTGCTCTAGGGCGGTTTGTGGTAGGTATGCTACTTGCTATTGAAAAATTAGAAGGGTCTATTTTTAAGATACTACTTTCGTCACTGTAATATCCTAGAATAAATTCGCCATCAAAAGCAATATCATTATCTCTACCCCAAGGAGCATTTCCTTGTTCTAAAATGTTAAGGGATGTAATCCAATTAGAAGCTTCGTTATCCATAGTTCTTCGTTCTAAAATTGCTGGAGGTGCATCATAAGGAAGTACTATAGTTAGTTTGTTCTCTTCTAATGTATAATTATTAATGGAGGAACCACCTTGGCCTCCGCCGCTTAAAATAATTTGATTTTCAGATATTGTAATATTTGTAGTATAACTATCTCTAAAACCACGGTTGTCTTCACTTAATATGTGTATAGTATTATCTTCATTAATGTATACATACTTAGAATCGTTTATTGCCATTTCTCCACTGGTTACTTCCCATTTGCCAAAAATAGTTTTTGCTTGTATTGGTTCTGGAGAATTATCGTCTTTATTGCAACTTGTAATAGTTATGGCCAGAATAAATAAAAATAGGCCTTTAAAAAATGTATCTTTTGTTTTCATAATAAAATATTTTGTTTACTACTTTATGGATGTAAAAACAAAAGGTTAACACGCAAAAGAATTTTTTTGATATTTTTTTATATGGAATGTTTTGCTCGTTATAAGTAGGTTAAATACTACGTTACGTTTGTTTTAACTACTTTTTTCTCCATATTAAATTGGTAAAAATTGGAAAAAGAGTAAATTTAACCATGAAGACTGTTAACCTTTTGTTTCCTATTACATTAAAGTGAAAAATACAGAGGCAAATATTACATTAGAAGACTTAAAAAAAGGTTCCGATACGGTACTTAAAAAAGTATACGAGGAAAATAGAGATAAGTTTTTAAATTATGCAAGACGCTATAATTTGTCTGAGGATGAAAATATAGATGTGTACCAAGATGCCTATGTAATTTTTTATAATAATGTGATGAGTGGAAAGATAGACAGTTTTACAAGTAGCATATCTACCTATCTGTTCAGTATCGGAAAATATTTAATTTTTGATATTATGAGAAAGAACAAACTAAAAGTAAAAGGAGACTTTGATATGTCTGTCGTTGGCAATGAAGATGTCTTAGTAAATACCATTGAGGTAGAACAACCGGGATTAACAACCGAGCAAGCATTACTTGAAAAACACTTTGGCGAACTAGGGAAAAAATGCCAAGAGCTTTTAAAATTGTTTTATTACAGAGGGTATACCATACAAGAAATTGTAGTGGAAGGGGAGTATAATAGTGAGAATGTTGTAAAAGCAGCAAAATCTCGTTGTATGAAAACCTTGAAAGAACGTATAAAAGAAAATAGGTAGTATCATGGATAAAGAACAGTTACTATACCAGTATTTTTCAAATTCGTTAACTCCAGAGCAGGAGGCAGAATTTAACGCTTTGTTATCTTCCGATAAAGAGTTTAAGGAGCAATTTAATTTTGAAAAAGATTTACAAAAGGTTATTCAGAATAAAGAAGGAAAAGCTCTTAAAGGAAAATTAAAAGATTTTGAAGCCAATATTAAAAAAGATACAAAACCCGTTGTAAAACTAAACTTTAGAAAATGGGCAATGGCAGCATCTATAGCATTACTAGTAGGTATTGGTTGGTTGTCTTATAACAATATGGGAGCAAATTACGATAGTTTGTATGATGCTAATTTTCAGCAATACCCCAATACAGTTTTTGCCATTACAAGAAGTGGGGAAGAGGATAATTCTCTAGAAAGAAAAGCTTTTGTGGCATATGAAACGAATGATACTATCTCTGCAATAGAATTACTAAAAGCACTTAACGCAAAAGAAGATGCTATTTATGTAGATTTTTATTTAGCGCATGCGTATTTAAATAATAACGAACCAAAAAAAGCAATAGTTTTTTATAAAAATGTAGTTCGAGAAAAAGGAGAGTTTGCTTCGGAAGCAAAGTGGTACATAGCCTTGGCGCATTTAAAATTGAAAGAAGAGAAAAAAGCCAAGCAAAGTCTTAAAGATGTAATAGCAGATGGCAAGTATAAAAAGGCAGAGGCTGAGGTACTTTTACAAGAGCTAGAATAATACCATTACTTTTTAAACTTGTAGAAAGAGAAAGTGAGTACTAGTATTCCAATAATGGCAACTAAAATCCATACCCAATTAAAGTTAGAGTATTCCAGTGGTGCATTATCCCCAATAACAATTAAACCTGCCCAATAAGATGGTGTTAGCGTGTTTCTATATTGGTTAATGTATTTAATTTTAGCTTTTTGCAAGGCAGACGATTTGGTGAGCCCTTTATCTAGCCCTTTATAAAATTCTAACATTATATCCTTGCTAGATTTATCATTAATAGTCCATAAAGAAGATACGACACTTTTAGCACCCGAATGGAAAAAACCTCTAGCAAGACTCATAACGCCTTCTCCTTTTTTAAGCTCCCCAATAGAGGTGTTACATGCACTTAAAACAACCATATCTGCTTGGTTTTTTGTAGCGTAAATTTCTTTCAAAAATAATTTTTCATCACTAAAGGCTATCCAAGGATTTCCGCCTTCGCCTACATCTGCGTGGGTAGATAAGTGTACTATTTTATAGTCATTAAGTATTTCTAATAGTTTAGATTTAGTTGCAGTGGTGTGGTGTAAAATGTCGCCAGGGTATATTGTGTTGGCTCCATTTACTTCGGCATTACTAAACGCTAGTTTGGGTAATTTTAAAGTACTAAAATCTACAGGTGCAATCCCCAATAATTGTTTTTTGGCATTAGTCGTAATTTTCTTTTTAGCGTTTAAATAAGACATAGAGTAGGCGTATTGTATTTCTACATCTTCTATTAAATAGGTACTTTTATCTACATTAGTTACCAATGCTTCTATTGGAATTTGTTGTAAACTATAATCCGAAATTAAAGTCATTCTTTTTCCTTTTATACTTTCATAAACAGAAGTAGGAATCAGCATTTTAAAAATAGCATTGGATAGCGAGTTGTAATACGTAATTTTTTTTCTATTCGCAGTTACATCCGTAAGGAGACTGTAGAGTTCAATTATTTTGGTATTTAAATTTTCTACGTTTTCAATTTTAAATAATATACTCTTATCAGAAGAGGTTAAAAGGCCATACCCTTGTTCTTTGTTTAATATGTATTGTAGTACAACAGCATTGTTGGTAATGCTTGTTTGTTTAAATTCTTGAAAAGATAACACGCCAGACTTTTTATGAATACTTGCGTATTTAGGAAAAGCAGTAGAAATAGAGTCCATAAATACTTCATAGGCTTGCTTATGTTTATAGATGTTTTCTTTAAGCCCCCTCCATATACTGTCCGGAGCTTCTTTTGTAAGTTGTAATTCATTTTCCGCTAAATAGATGCCTTGTTTTAGCTGATATTCTTTTTGGAGTATAGTTTTAGGGAGTTGTGCTATTTCTTTGGCTTGTTCCTTAGATACATCTTCTAATAGTAATAATGCTTTGTTGCGTTCCATAAAGCGAAAAGCTTCTTTGGGTTTCTCTAATAAATGGCAAACTTCCACAGCTTTCATGTATAAGGAAGCCCCTTTTTCTCTCCAAAACAATTTAGATTGGTGTTCGGTACTTTCCGTGCGGATAATATCTACCAACTGATCCGCCAGGGTAAAGGTTTTTAGTGCATTTATAAGATGCGATTTTTGCTTATCATGTTTATAATAGGCCAACCAACCATTGGCTTTGGTAATAATATGATTGAGTAAAAAAACCTTTTCGGCAGCCAATTCTAAATCTTGTTTGGTAAGCAGTGCATCATAGAAAATTTCTTTTTTATGGGTTGCCAGTACCATGGCTTTTTGGTAGAAAAAAAGCGCCTTTTTATATTGGTGCTGTTTTAGATAAAGGTCTCCTAAGTTCTCATAAGAATCTGTGTAACTGTTATCATAAGAAATTGCTTTTTCTAAATTTGAGAGAGCATTAGCATACTCTTTAATTTCTATTTGGGATGAAGCTATGCTATTGAATACCGCAGTCATTTCATCTGGGTATAAATTTAGAGAATCGTTTAATACCTTTTTATGAGATATAATAGCGTCATTATATTTTCCAACTTCTAAAAATAAATTGCCTTTTAGTTGGTTTATTTTATTTTTATAAAAGGTGTCATTATTTTTCGTTTTTTTAAGAATGGAATCTGCAGTATCTAAGTTTAAATGAATTTCAGTAGCATATTGTTGTATTCCCATTTGTGAAAAAGTGTTTGCTTTTAAGATATATACATTAGCTAAATCTGTTTTTTCTTGTTCTGTGAGAGAACCAATAGAATTATAATGTGCTGTATAGTCTTTAAATCTGTCTAAGGCTTTATAGAAATCACCGAGATATATATAGATTTCCCCTAGGTCCATATTTGTTTTTTGGATGATTCGATTATCTTTTCCGCTAGTAATTAGTATTAAGAAAAAATCTATGGCCTCATATAAATCATTATTTAAATAATTAAAATGGCCTATGTTAAATAGCGTTTTTTCTAAGGAGCCTTCTTTTAAATTAGATAATCCCTTTTTTATTTCATAAGCTTTATGAGCAAATATTAATGCTTTATCTATGTCTTTTTGATTTTCAGAATCCCACCAATTTTCTAAAAACCATTTGCTTGCTAGATCATGGTAGAAATCAGCCAGTAATTCGCTCTGCTGTTCTTGATTGCGTATGCTTAATAGGGAATCTATTTTTAATTCTTTTTTTTCTATGGGCAAATCACTATCCAAAATATGTAGTAGGGTTTCATCTTGTGCAGAACAGAACAAGGTAATTAAGAAGGCTATAAGAAAATGCGATTTCATCTTTTAAAGATAAGGAAGTATTTAGGGATGTTTTTAACCGGGGTTCATTTTTCTGTTCTTAAAATCCTTTTCAATGGAAAATCACTTGAAGGGGCAAAACATTAGTTTTAAAATGAATATCCATATAATTTTATAAAGGTAAGTAGATAGCCCCTTAGATTATAGCTCAAATTTTGTACAAATGTCAGGGGGCGAAGTCGAAGTCTATTTAGAACTAACGAATAGTTCTCGACTCTGCTCGAACTGACAATGGAAATCTTTTAAAAAAAAATAATACCGTCCGTTGAAGGTATTTACTGTTGCGTATTTATCTGCTGATTTCTGTAATTTTAAACAAAAATTACGTGACATTTTTTTGATTTATTTTAGTATTTAAAAAACACGCAAAGGAACGTTTTATATATTTCATGTAGTTTATTAGTCCGTCCGTTCGAGTGAAATTTTGGAAGAATTTTGTATCGAGAACCTATGGTTTTAAACGAAAGGTTCATTCTCATCAGCCAGTTTAAAACCTTTTGAGAGTACCCCGAGCTTGTCTCCTAAAAAACAAAATCCCACATATTAGTGGGATTTAAAAATTATGTTACTAGTTTAACGCGAGTTCGATGTAAGAATTTCTGTTTTTCAGTTAATAATTCAATAATATAAGTGTTTGTTACCTTGAGCGTAGTCGAAAGGTTTTGAAAATCGATATAATTTAATAGGTTTCGACTGCGCTCAACCTGACATAATTTTTTAATTTATAGATTATTAATGTTCTATCTGTATTGTTGTATCGAACTCACGCTAGTTTTTATCTGAGTACCCTACCAGAATTTATAGAATCTTGTAAAGTAGGGGTAGAAGTTGCCGTACTCAAAAATTGATTTTTAAGGTTTATAGGGTTTGGTTTACCATTGTTAATATAATATTCGGACACCAACGCAGATATACGGGCGGCAGAATAGGAAGTTCCTCTTAAGTCAATATTTGCAGTGTCATCAAGAGGAATGGAATAGCCATCAAACGGAACCGCAATATCTATACTAAGATTTCCGTAGTTAGATTCTGGATGCATGATGATAGTGCTACCATTTTCTATATAACCACCAACGCCTATTATATTTTCGGCAGTAAAACCAGAAGGAAAATGGCGTAAATTACTCCTATCGGTATCAATACCCTCGTTACCAGCAGAAGCAACAAAAAGCATATCATTTTGCAATTCTCCAATCAGGGTACTTAAAAGTCCATTATTTTCAAAGAGTTCTTTTTCTATGGTGCCACCAAAACTGGCATTTATAATATCTATAGAACCACCTTCTGCTTTTACGCGTTGTAAATATCCTATAGCGCAAATAATATCCCATAGAGATCCTTCTCCATTTTCATTAAATGCTTGTATAGGCATTATACGGTAGTCAATACCTTTATCTTCTAAGGTAGAGGTAATTAATGTAGTAACATAGGTGCCATGACCATTTAGGTCTAATGAAGTGCCTGTATTGTTTATAAAATTCCACCCAGAAGTGTGGGTCTGTTCTGGATTTTCCGGTTCGCAATCTGGAGCACCAGGGTCTTGGTATAAAAGTCCACCGGCATCAAAATATTTACGATAATCTAGCCCCGTATCTATAACCGCAATTGTAACCGTTTCTGGATTTAATGTATTGGATGTAAACTGCACAATATCAGACGGTATAATAGCATCCGGAACTTCAAAGTTGTTTATATTGGGTAAGGTAAAAGAAAACTGGTAGTCGCCTTCGGCTCTTCCTCGATGCCTTTCTCTTAAGCCTCTAATAGCTCTTTCTATATCTAATGCGCCAGGGTCTACACCCCACAATTCTATATTCTCATTACCGCAATCGCATTTTTTAAAATTAGTAACATTAGATTCGTTTCTAATAGCAGTGCGATCATCCTCGGATAGGGAAGCAGCAAACCTCACAATCATTTGGTCCGGAGAAACCGTTATAGTGGGTTCATGATTTTCCATTTGGGGTTCTTCTGGAGTATCATCATTATTACAAGATTGTAATACAAGAAGAAATGAGACGATCATTAAAAATAGAATACCTTTTTTCATGTTTTGGTTTTGTATTGTTTTTTATTTAATGTGGTGTTTTTATGAAGGTTAACAAACCTAGTTGCTAAATTTAGTAAGTTCAGTTCTACTCATTAAATCGCCATTTTTTTTGTAAGTCTCATTCTTTACCATACCAACACCTTCTGCTAACCATAATTTAGAAGACATTTCTATAGTAGCTCCCATAGTTTTAGAAGTAGTGTTCTCAGAAACCACATAGCAAGAATACGTGCCCGCAACGGTGGTTATACTTTCTTTCGCTAGAACCTTACGGTTCGTCATATCCACAGATACAGACATGTTCATGCCACTCATATTCATATTAATAGTAACATTGGCGTCTTTAAGTTCTTTACCAACTTCTAGAGTATTAGGAACTTCAATATCATTCCCTGATATTTCCATTTTCATTCCCATGCTTTCATACTGTTTCATCATAGCCGCAGGGAATAAAGACTTATAGTCAATACTTACCATATTATTCTCGCAAGTATAGGTGTAGCTTGTGTTATAATTTTCTTTTCCTTTTTTATCGCTTAAAGTTAAATTTAAAGTTGCTTTTGTAGCAGCACCTTCCGAGGAAACAGAGGAGATATTGTAGGTGGTAATTCCTTCTACTTTTCCTTTTTTGTTATAATTAGTATACTCAAAAGAAGAGCCCTCTTTCATGGGGTAATATTTACTGCAGCCATCTTGGGCGCATAATCCTATACTAAAAAGAGAACAAATTAAAAGGGTTACTATATTTTTCATTTTGGTACGTTTAGTTGTTTATTATTGTTTTATAAATTCTACTCTTCTGTTTTGGGCTTTACCGGCATTAGTTGCATTGTCACCTACTGGTTCAGAAACTCCTTTTCCTTCAGTAGTTAACCTATTAGGTGTAATACTATAAATATTCACTAGAGCATTTTTTATGGCTTCCGCTCGTTTTTTGGATAGTTTTAAGTTGTTTTCCGCATTTCCATCAGAATCGGTATGCCCAACAATTTTTAAATTTAAATTATTTTCTTGTGCCATTACCTGATATATTTGACGAATTATGCCCATAGACTGTGGTTGTATAGTAGCAGAGCCACTATCAAACAAAATACCATTGGTTGATATTTTTCCTTCTGCAATTAGTTTTCTTCGTAAATCTACACCACCTTCTGCTATTTTTAAGTTTCTAATAAAAACTTTATCCACGCCATCTCTAAAATTAAAAGGAGAAAACTTAACAGATGTAATATTTGTATTTGGTAGTAATCTTGGAATATCTACATACTTAGTTTCATTAATCCATAAGCGAACACGCTGTTTATTAATTGCCATAGAAATATGAGATTCCTTTTGTATGGTTTTACGAATATCCATATCTAATGAATTTCGCATGGTTCTTTTTCCATTGCTCCAGGATTCTATAACCATTCCTATATCTATAAACTGGCACATTGGAATTTCTATTATAGCCGTATTTTTTTTAGTGGTAAAACCGTTATTATCATCTAAATAAATGCCAAAAATTGTTGTGGACGATGTTTTCTGATCTAAACCAGTGGTTAAAAAATCAAATTCAATAGTAAACTCTTCTGGTAAATCTGGAGTATCTGGAATATAGTATGTGCCGCGCCCAGATTTTAGTTCCATCCATTTTTCACGATTTTCTCCCATAGTAACCACTTCTCCACTACCATTACTATTCCACTTTGCAGGAAAATCACCAGGAAAATCATTGGCTAAATCATCGTACAAAAGCACCTTGTCTCCTGGGACAAAATCAAACTTTCTATATACCTCTATGGCTGGGTCAGAAGAAGAATTTTGGATACTAATTTCAGAAGAACTTTCAGAGGAGGCATCTTGGTTTGTTTTCGTTTGTTTTTTCTTCTTTGGAGCTTTCTTTTTCTTAGTTCCAGGTTCAAAAATACTATCTAATGCTTGGTCTGTTTTTTGTTCAGTCTCTTTTTCTATTCTTTTTTCAACAGCTCTTTCAGCAGCTTTTTCTGCTCTTTTTCCTAAATTTTTTAGAAATTGACTATTTACACTTGTAGAAAATAAACATATACAAAGAAGTGTAAAAATGAATTTTAATTTTTTTGATGACGTTTTCATTATAGTTGTTTGCCTATTTTATGGAAACAAAATACAAAGGTTAACATCTTAAAAGTTTAATTTTTTTACGTACGTATTATAAGGCTGTATTTATGGTAGTAAAATAAGTATACTTGGTAAATAAAGATTATTGAATTTGATACACTACAATAGAATTATCCTGGTCTTTGGTAACTAACTCAGGTTTTTTGTTTCCATCCATATCTGTAAGGTCAATAGCACTGGTACCAAAAATAGGAAAGTTAGGAATGGATCTAGCTTGGCTATCAAACAAGTAAATATTTTGGTTTTGTATGTCCGTTATACTAATATACATTTTGTTGTTTACTAAGAATATTTGAGGTTTATTATAGACCCCTAAATCTAGGGTTACTTTTTTTCCTTTAATGCTTAGCGTATTATCATTCATATATACCAAAGACCTAGAAGTGCTTACTAAGCCGTGGTCTTTTACAAGCTCTAGCTGGGTTTTTGTATCTTTTCCGTTAACATCTATTTGGTGTAGCGTACCATCAATATCTGTAGTATTAAATCTATCTTTATAAACATAAATTTCGTTTTCAGAAAAATCAATTTTACCCTTTACTTTTACACGGTCTTTTCCAACTCGGTTTACTATTTTAAGTTTTCCTCCATCTAATTTAAAAACTAAATAATCTTTGTTTTTAATAGTAAAATGTTTTGGGGCGTTAAGGATATTATTAGAAGCTTTGGTAAATTTAAAGCCTTTTACAATCTTACCTTTAGAGTTGTACATAAAAACCCTTTTTCCTTGTGTAACTACAAAACGGTATTCTTTTTTGTTCTCATAGTCAAAAACAGCCAATGGGTTTAAACTACCATCTTTAAAGTCCATAGTAAAAGGAGCAACCTCTTTACCATTGCGGTCTAAAATTAGAAATTGGTCTACGGTTGTAAAAGCCAATTGCAAACGCCTATTTTTATATAGGTCTACTTGATGTACTTTTCCTTGGATAGGACTATTTAATTGTTTTTTCCAGAGAATTTGCCCAGTGTTAGATATAAGGTATAGTATATTATTAATATCCTGAACAATTATTTCTTTCTTTTTAGTATTATGATTGGTTACAAATTGCGGAGCCATAGAAATATCACTTTCTAATTGTAAAGAGAAAAGTGGCGAAACACTAGTACGAGTATTTCCTTCAACAATAGGTGTTATAGAAATATTTGTATGATAAAACTTCTTATCCGATACAGTTTGTATTCCAAAAGCGTAATCAGAAAACTTTGCCTTTTTAAAATCGTTATAAAAAGAAGGGGTGCAATATTTAGCGATACTATTTTTTATATTTTTTTCATCCGATATAAACAAAGAAGTAGCTTCTTCAGCTAGAGTATTATTTACAGAAGTGTAAATAGTATTAGTAGCATACGTTGCATTATTTTTATAACTATTAATGATAGTTTGAAGTGTGTTTTTATTGGAAGAGAAAACAAAAGAATTTTCTAATACGGTACAATAAGAAGCCTTATAATTTTTAATGATAGGATTAAGGCAATTATTTAATAAGGTATTGTTTTTAAGTGCTAAAATTTCGTTCCCCTGATAATCTATAGATTCTTTTTTATTGGCATTTAAATAATCATAAATGTTTTCAGAACCATAGGTATTAAGCACAATAGCCTTTTCTCCGTTAAGGTGTATGTATCCTATTTCTTCTACTGTATTAAACAAAGAATCTAGAGGCGTAGAACGGTCTAAAAATAATTGCTGATTTTTAGAAAATGTAGCGTATGCATCAAAAGTGTAAGACTCTATTGCATTTGCACTACTAGGAGCAAAAGATGCAATAGTATTTTTTAATGCGTTTGTATTTTTAAATAGGTTTAAAAAATTAGGAATAGAATCATTTGCAATACTTATACCACTTATATGTATACTTTTTGGGTTTAAGGTTACATCTACAGATAACCAATCGGCATAATTAGAAATGGAAAAAGAAGAAGGGTCTTTAAGTAGGGGAGTAAGTATAGAATTTGCACTATTTAAATTAGCTATTATAACAGCCGATTTATTCTGGTTGGGAACACCTTGTAATTTTTCAAGAACAGGATTTATACTTAAATTATGTTGCTTTCTTAATAGGTTTTCTAATAAAACTTCTGAAGAACTTATAATAAAAGCTTTGGCAATAGTAAGAGTAAAAAAAGAAGCATCAGGATATACATGTTTTTCTATTATTTTATTTTCATAGGAAATAGAACTTGTAGAGTCTCTTGCGGTAGTATCTATACTAAGACTATCCATCTGCTCTGTTATATAAAAGAATTCATAATTTTCTTTCCCTAATTCGGTAAAACTTAAAATTCCTTTAGTATTGCTTGTTATATATTTTAAAGGAGTTACTTTGTTTTTTGTCTTTGAGAATGCCTTCCATGATTTCATTTTTGAAATAAAATCGTTAGTGTTTATCTGATTTTTTAAAGAATCTAAGCTGTTTATTTTAATTATGATAGCTGTATTATCAGGCACATAGCTCAGTAAAGAATGTGTAGTAGTGGTTTCTTGAGAACAACCAAGAAGTAGTATAAAAGTTAGAATAGTAAAAATCTTAAATCTCATGTAAGGTTACTTTATAACAAAGTTATAATTTTTAAGGTTTTACAACTGCCTGCTCTGGTAATTGTCTAAAACTTTTTCTATGGTATTTTGTTATGCCATACTTTCTAATCGCTTCTCTATGCTCTTTTGTAGGGTAACCTTTGTTTTTTTTCCAATTATACATCGGGAACTCTTCATGAATTTTATCCATATAATCGTCTCTATAAGTTTTAGCAAGTACAGAAGCGGCAGCAATGCGCATAAATTTACTGTCCCCTTTTATAATACATTCATGCGTAAAATGTTTGTAGGGCTTAAATTTATTTCCATCTACAATAATAAATTCCGATAAGGTTTGTAATTGGTTAATAGATTCATGCATGGCCAGGATAGATGCATTTAAAATATTTATTTCATCGATTTTAGTAGGATGAATATGTGCAACACCAAAAGAAATAGCAGTTGCTTCTATAATTGGACGTAATTCTACTCTCTTTTTTTCTGATAATTGTTTAGAATCGTTTAGAATACTACTAGAAAAACCATCAGGTAATACGATGGCTGCAGCAGTAACTGGTCCAGCAAGGCAACCTCTTCCGGCTTCATCGGTTCCTATTTCATCATGAAATTTAAAAATATTGGTAAGCAAAAGAATATATAAAATATAAGATTATAGCATACTAAAGTACTAACAAGAGACGAATTTTAAGATTTAAAGTTCATTAATTTTGATTTACATGAAAACTTTCACATTTCATTAGGAACAAAAAAATTAACTTTGCTTTTGTAAGTTATACTATGAAATATTATTTTTCTTTCTTTTTAATTTGTTTTGCAACTATGGTTTCTGCGCAAACAGATTCTATTATTTCCGCAAAAAAAATAGATACGGTTTTTAAAAAAACAAAACCAAGACCTAAAAATAAACTCTCTGTAAAAGAAGGGGATACTTTAGGAATCACAATCAAGGATTATAAAATTATAACCTACGCAAGAGATACTACCTATTTAGATACTACATTAACCATACAGAAAGAGTTTAAGTATAACTATTTAAGAAAGGACGATTTTGAGTTAATGCCTTTTGCAAATGTAGGCCAACCATATACTAAACTAGGAGTAAATTTTAATAGAGCTACCTTGTATCCAAGGTTAGGAGCAAAAGCAAAGCATTTTAATTATGCAGAAGTAGAAGACATTAAATATTATAATGTAGCTACCCCAATGACCGATTTGTTTTTTAAAACCACTTTTGAACAAGGACAGTTATTAGATGCTATGCTAACTTTTAATACCTCTAGGAGGCTAAATTTTTCGTTAGGGTTTAAAGGATTTCGTTCTTTAGGAAAATATCAGATTAACCAAGCACAGTCAGGAAACTTTAAAACAACTGCAAATTACCTTTCTAAAAATAATAGATATAGTTTAATTGCGCATATTGCAGCACAAGATATAGTAACTGAGGAAAATGGAGGATTAGCAGATGCAGAGTTACAGTTTAGTTCCAAAGATCCAGATTTTAGTGATCGAGGAAGATTAGATGTTTTATTTGTAGATGCAAAGAACAAAGTATTAGGTAAAAGGTATTTTTTAGAACATAACTATAAGTTGCTCAGAAAAAGTAAAGATTCTAGTAGGGTAGAAAAAACCTCCTTAGCATTAGCACATACCTTTAACTATGAAACAAAATATTATCAATACATGCAAGATGAAGATAATAGTTATTTTGGAGAGGCATTTTTAGAAGAGGTTAATGATAAAGCAGTGTTAAAAACAATGTACAATCAAGTAGGGGCACAATTTTACAATGCTACTTTAGGTAAGTTAGAAGGGAATATAAGTTTGTATAACTATAATTACTACTTTAATAGTGTGCTTGTAAAAGAGGGTAAGATTATACCAAGCCAATTAAAAGGAGAAGAAATTAGCTTAGGAGGTAACTATAAAAAACAAATAGGAGGCTTTAATGTTACTGCAGATATTAAGTATACAATATCGGGTAATCTTACAGGTAATATATTTAATGGTTCTGCTAGTTATTCTTTTAACCCAGACACGAGTATAAAGTTCGGTATACATTCTTCTTCTAGAATGCCAGATTTTAACCAAATATTATACCAAAGCGAACATCTTAATTATAATTGGTATAATACAGAATTTGAAAAAGAAAAAGTTAATAATCTCAATTTTGAATTGAAATCTAAAAAATGGGGGCTTTTAGAAGGAAACCTTACAACGCTAAATAAGTATACTTACTTTAAAATAGATCCAGAGGTTGTATTAGAAGATGGTGTGGAGAGCATCGCAGTAAAACCTTTTCAAGAAGGGAATAGTGTAAATCATATCAAAGTAAAATATCAGAAAGAAATACGGCTAGGAAAGTTTGCTCTTAACAATACTATAATGTATCAAAATGTAGCGCAAACTAATCAAGTATTAAATGTTCCAGAACTAGTAACAAGAAACACGCTCTATTTCTCATCAGACGTTTTTAAAAAAGCAATGTATATTCAAACAGGAATTACATTCAAGTATTTTTCTTCCTATACTATAGATGCATATAATCCTTTACTAGGAGAGTTCTATATTCAGAACGCGGAAAGTTTAGGAGGCTATCCTTTATTAGACTTCTTTATAAATGCCAGAGTGCAACAAACAAGAATCTACTTAAAAGCGGAACATTTTAATTCTTCTTTTGGTGAAACGAATAGTCATTATGCCGCTCCAAACTATCCTTATAGAGATTTTGTAATAAGATTTGGATTAGTTTGGAACTTTTTCTCTTAACGAAATAACAAATATTACCTCTGTGTTAAGATCTTTTTAATACCCTTTAACACATTATAAAATGACTTTTGTTATTATATAAAAGTAAGACAGATTAAAACCCTACATTCCTCTATTTTTTTTGATGTTGTAAGTAGTTGGTTTTAAGGGTTGTTTGGATTGGTGTAAAAAAAAAGTAAAATAAAGTTAAAAAATTAGTTGTGAAAAGGAAAAAGAGATGTACATTTGCAGCCCGCAATCGCTGAGAGATTGGTTGAGAGTTGGGA
>NZ_CANMRY010000013.1 GCF_947500405.1 uncultured Maribacter sp. | reverse complement strand
AAAAAATAATGTAAATTTACCTGAATTAACAATTTAAGAACAGGCCTAGTTCAAACTATTTTTTTGCCTTCCAAACGGCTGAAAAAAATCTTTTGAACGGACAAAAAAGACAAAAAAAAAGGTCAACCTATTTCAGTATAATACAGATTTTGGCGCAAAAAACACCACTCAGCTTATTGCGATACTAACTCGTGATGGGCTTATTTAAAAGCTAATTTTAATTAGGTATCGACTACGTTCGACCGTACAACATTTTTATTTAAATAATAACAATCCCTTACAGATATCTGTAAGGGATTCTTGTTTTATGCGGGTATGTTTGAGGTATTATTAATTTAAAAACAAAAATATTATGGACAAATGGGAATTTTATCAAGATGCTAGTAAAGAATGGAGATGGAGAAGAACTGCTTCAAATGGAAGGATAGTTGGAGCTTCAACACAAGGTTATGTTAACAAATCGGATTGTATTGATAATGCAAGGCGAAATGGTTATAAAGGGTAAGTTATGGAATACAAAGTAATCCCTTTTGTTGCTTCAATTGATTCTAAAAAAGGTAACTCAACACAAGTAGCATATCAACTAGAAGAAATCATAAAACATCATTCCAATCAAGGTTGGAAATATATCCGTCTAGAGAGTGTTTCAACTTTTGTACATCCAGATTCAGGGTGTTTTGGATTAGGAGCTAAGCCTGGATATACAACTACAAGACAAATGATTGTTTTTCAAAGATAAAATGAAAATTTTTCTTTTAATAATGATTAAAATCTATTGGTTTTTAATCCCAAAATCAAAACGAAGGAAATGCATATTTAGAAAATCTTGTTCAAATTATGTTTTTGAAGAAACTTCAAAAAATGGTTTATGGGAAGGTTTAAAAGCTTTTAGATTCCGATACGAAAATTGCAGACATGGATTTGAAATTTTTGAAAATCCAATAGACAATAAAATTAAAATGATATTACCTAACCATCAAATTATTGGTGAGGAAAATATAGCAAAAACATTAATAAATAAAATGAAGCTCAATGAATAAAATATGAAAGTAACTTTACTCTTATTGTCACTTCTTTTATTATTTTCTTTCAGAATAAAAAAAGCAGATACCAATGTCTATATCTGCAAAGGAAAGGGAAGTAAACGATATCACTACAGCAAACACTGCAGAGGATTATCTAACTGCTCTACAAACGTTTATGAAGTTACTTTATCTAAAGCAAAAGGAATAGGTAGAACCTTATGTGGTTGGGAAGATTAGGACTTTTTATTTAAGTAAGAAGAAAGAGAATGGTTTATACCATTCTTTTTTGTTTTACAGATATCTGTAAGGAATTGTCTTTTAGTGGGTATAGATTTGGAGTAATAATAATTTAAATAAAAAGTAATAATGGGACAACCAAAATTCGAAATTAAAAACAGTACCAACAATCAATTCTATTTTAACCTTAAAGCAGGAAATGGAGAAATTATTTTAACTAGTGAAATGTATACTACTAAGCAAAGTTGTAAGGATGGTATCACTTCAGTAAAGTTAAATGCGCAAGATGAAGGTAATTATGAAAAGAAGCCAGCTATAAACGGAAAATCTTATTTTAACCTCAAAGCTTCTAATGGTCAAGTTATAGGAACAAGTGAACAAAATACACCTCTACACAAGGGAGAGATAAAGGAATAGCTTCTGTTATGGTTAATGCACCAATAGCTGAAATAGTAGACTGATTTTAAACATATAGTTTCAAAAAAATGAGTTACAGAAGAGGGTACTATAAAAAAGATGGAACATATGTTCAAGGACATTTTGTGAATAAAGGAATGAAAAATAGAAAAGTTAAAAATAAGAATAACAAAATGGGTTGCTTAGGAGTTCTAATTTTCTTTTTAGTCTTAGCTATAAATACATCTTTAGATAGAGACAATGATAATATACCCTGTGAAAATGGTAATTACTAAATCTATGGAAAAAATAAATGTATCAACAGAACTAAAAAGTCACTTTTTAAGACTTTACCAAATAGCTATCTCAGATGATAAATTTGATGTGCTTGAATTGCAAATGTTGTACAAGTTTGCAGAAGAAAGAGGAGTTAGCAAAGATCAATTAAACGAGATATTATTAAATCCTTCAGAAGGCTCATCTATACCAGAAAATTTAGATGAAAAAATAGAATATTTATATGATTTAGCCTTAATGATTTGGGCCGATGATATAGCGACCGAAGATGAGGTAAATACTTTAAAAAAATACTGTTTAAAATTTGAATTTTTAGAGGAAAACATAGATGATTTATGTGAATTTCTTCTAAATAATGCTAAAGAAAAAGTTTCTAAAAAATTATTAATCAGCAAAATTAAAGATTGACATGAGCGCCTTAAAAAAAATATTTTCTTTAAAAAAAAGCACTCCATTATTAGAGATTGAAAGACCAAAAGAAGAAGATGTAAAAAAAATTAAACTTACTTTTTTTGAAAGTGGTTACGGTTCTTCTAAACAAGCAGAAGGCAATTATATGGTTTTCAGAGCATGCTTACAAAATGTCTATATGGATTACAAAGGAAAATGTAGAGAAAATGATGAGCTTCAGAAAGAATTAAAAGAACCATATGTACAAGAAAAAAGTAAATATGAAATAGAATTAAAAAAAAGAAAAACAATAAAAGGAATTATAGAAGAAGCTATTGCTAGTTTAGAAAATAAAATTTCAACATATAAAAATGAAATAGCAGATGTAAAACATAATCCAGAAAAGTATGTAGAAGATGTTGATAGAAAACCAAAGGCTCAATTTTATTTAGGGTTAATTGTACTTATTCCTATTACCTTTTACTTACTAGTTTTTTACATATCAGCTTCCTATTCTGCTTTTTTTAAAACATTTAATACTGAACAGCTTACCAATGCAATTTTTGATGCGAATGCTTTGACAAAAGCCGTAAATGATGGTTGGCTGGAGGGAGTTTTTGTAGCAACTATACCTTTTGCGTTTATGGGATTAGGCTATCTAATTCACATGTTTCAAAAACATAAAAACTGGCTATCATACTTCAAGATTGGAATCTTGTTCATAATCACTTTTATTTTTGATGCAATACTAGCTTATCAAATCGAAAAAAAGATTTATGATATTGAAAAAACTCTTAATTCACCTGAGTTCAATGTGCAAATAGCCTTCATAAAAGCAGAGTTTTGGGGGATAATATTTGCGGGTTTTGTAGTCTATATCATATGGGGATTAGTATTTGATTTTATCATGAAGGAGTATGATAATTTTGATAAGATAAAATCTTTTATTAGAGCAAAAAGAGAGGATATACAGAACTACAAAAAAGGAATTGACAATCAAATTGAAAAACTTAATCCAATAATAGAGGAAATTTCTGGAATAGAAGGAAAAATTAATGACCTCCAAAGAACAATAGATGGTTTTATCTTTTCCAATAAACATTATCTCACATTTCATGCAGAATATGTGAAAGGCTGGTTTTTGGCTATAACTGATAACTTCAAAGGAGAAAAAGTTAGGAGCGAATTGTTGTCAAAGTGCATTGAGGAAGAAAAAAACCACCTACTAGCCCATGATATAGCCGACGAAAGCTATGAAGGAAGATTATACAAACTCATTAATTGATATTATGAAAAAATATATTAAATTCTTATTGATACTATCTGTATTACTCACAACTTTTATTTCCTGTAAAGAAGAGTCAAAGTCTGAAGAGATAATTCATAATCATAGCTTTATAAAACTTTTATCGAATAACGAAAATCTTAATATTAGTCTACTTTTGGATTTATCTGATAGAATAAATCCAAAAAAAAATCCTTCTCCCGCAATGGATTTCTATTTAAGAGATGTTGGTTATCTAAAGTCAATAGCCCAAACTCTAGAATCCCATATTATGAACAAAAAAATGATAAAAATAGATGACAAAATACAAGTATTTATAGACCCAGAACCTTCAGACAACAATTTAAATATAAAACTTAATGCGCTTAAAATTTCTTTTAATAAGGAGAATGTTACCAAGAAGAAAATTTTTATGACTTGTAAAAAATACGATAGCATTTCTAAATTAATTTATGAATCGGCGATTAAAGATGATCACTATGTAGGGTCTGATACTTGGCGATTTTTTAAAAATAAGGTGAATGATTATTGCATTGAAGAAAGGTATAGAAACATTTTAGTGATTTTAACAGATGGATACATTTATCATAAGGACACTAGAATAAAGGAAAATAATAGAGCATCTTTTTTAACACCTCAAGTCATAAAGAATAATGGGCTTAACAACTCCAAATGGGAAGATAAGTTTGATAATAAAGATTATGGGTTTTTAACTTTAGATAATGATTTATCCAGTCTAGAAATTCTAGTCCTAGGTGTAAATCCAGATGATAAAAATCCTTATGAAGAAGATGTAATTAGAGCTTATTGGAGTAAGTGGTTTAAGGAAATGAATGTAAAGAATTTTGAAATTAAGCAAGCTGATTTGCCATCAAATATGGATAAAATAATCCGAAATTTTATTTTAAAAGAATAATCATGGCATTCAGGTTTAATAAGAGAATTAAAGTAGTTAAAGGTCTAGGAGTTAATATTAATAAATCTAGTATTACTTCTAGTTATAGAAATAAAATAGGAAGTGTAAGTTCTAAAGGGTATTCTGTGAGAACTGGTACTCCTGGATTACGGTATCGTAAAAATTTTTCTAAAGCAAAAAATAGCGGGTGTTTACCCTCCTTAATAATTATGGCTTTAATCATATTTGTTGTTTATAAAATTAAACCGTATTAATGAAAAATAAACAGATTATTATAGTCATATTTTTAGCTATTGTAGTAATCGTTTTGGGAGATTATCAATCAATTTTCAAATCAGTTCTACTACCAGCCTGAAATAACTAACTCATTAGCAGGAGGAACTTTAAGTACTCTATTTAATTATAGTATGAAAGTTGCGGGTCAGATAATAAATAAAGGCGGCGATGGATATGAGATGTAATTAAAGCTTCAGTTCAACAATCTGGAAGTAGATATGAAGTCAAAACAAATATATTTGTTATCATATTACGCGGAAGAGGTTGAATTTATTTTTGATGAAGTAAAATTGTTAAAGGAAAAATCTATCTATCATATAGAAGTGTTTGCATTAGGAAGTTTGGGTAATTAAAAACTAAACTTCAGATAAACAGGCAAGTGATCAGATAGTTTTCTGGCTCTTTCTAAATTTTCGCAAAACAGTACAAAATCTAAAATTCCGCTATCCTTTCTTTTAATATGTTTAGAAAAAAAAATATTGTCAATAGGATGGTTTAGATAATGATTTTGCTTACAAACTTTTTTCAAGGTTGTTTTTTGTTTGGTAATGGCAGCAGTAAAACCATTATTCTTAAGGTTGTTAAATATAGGTTTAGATTCGTTTACATTAAAATCTCCTGCAAGTATTAGATTTGTGTTTAATGAGTTTATGAGATACTTGGTCAATGCTTTAATCTCACTTTCTGGGTCTTGATTATAAGGTCTAGAATGATAGTTTATAATAGATAATTTTTTCTTATTTATATAAAAATCTAAAATAAAAGGTTCTCTATCTATTACAGAATCTAATTCAGTAATTAACCTACCTCTATTCTTAATTTTAAGATGCTTTGTTTTCCAGATAAAAGCATAACGTTCTGTTACATACTTAGAGCTATTTGTTGGATTGCTTATAGCGTAATCCCATTTATTTCCTTTTCTGTTTAAAATAGCAGTAAGCTTAGCAACTGCTTGCGCCCCACCAAAACCAGCAACTACTTCTTGTATGGCTATAATATCAGCTTCTTTAACAATTTCAGAAATTTTATCTAATTCTTCACTATTTTTTGTTTTCCCAAAATCCTGTATATTCCATGAAACTAAGTTGATAGTATTTTCTTGAGAAAATATATTTAAGGAAAGAAAGAAAAGAAGAATGCAAGATAATTTTTTTAGCATCTTATGTTGGTTTTAGGCATTAAAAATAGCTAAAATTGAGGCATATATGTTTACAGAAATCCGTAATAAATCAAGTTTTTAAGTATCTAAATACAAGGTTCTTTTAATAATTGTCGCATAATTAAAATCATTAATAGAAAAAATTAAAAAATAGGTTATAGTTAATAAAAGAGAGTAAAGATGAATTTGGAGACTTTATATTCTAAATATGGGCAAGATGCTTTAAAAAACACAGTTCTTTTGGAAAGTATTATTGTACATAGAAGTGTACTAACACCTTTGAAGAATACAGATTATAAAGATTTCACTTTACAAGATCTTAACATTATATCGCCTAGCAAATTTTTAGATAGCTACAAATCTGATTATAAAGAAATGCAGAATAGTATGATATACGGTCAATCACTTGATTTTGAAATACTCCTCGAAAAAATAATGAAAGAATTGAAATAAAAATATATTAGAAAGACAAAAAGAAAAAGACCTTTTTTTGACGAGCGGGGATTGAATTAGTCCTAAAATGCTTTTCAAAATCTTCAGTCTGCATTTCTAAGTTACCGTAAATTTTCATAGCCCTATCTAGAACTTTATTCAGTAGACGATTATTCTGAATGTAATTTGTATTTCATTCATTGAATTGACCGCTTTTTATATCCCATTCATTTTCTGGAATACTGAAAAGAGTTTTAAAGTATTTAGTGCGTCTATCTTTGGTCACTCTCAAACAAACAGGAAAGCGGCCATTGGCTAGTGGATTTTCAAGTTAATTCTTGGAAGCTTTTTTATTTAAAAATAAGTGTAAAGAAAACTAACGCACTAAAATTAATAACGCTCCTATTGCAGTAAGCATTAAAATCATTTTTCTATAAAAATCATCTTTAATAATTCTCACAAGTTTTATGCCTACAAACATGCCAATTATTATTCCAGGAATTAACTTTAGGTTCAATAGAAAAGAGTCTACCGTAATTGTTTCCCAAACAAAAATATGAAATGGGAGTTTAAAAATATTGATAATAAAAAATAACCATGCTGCAGTACCAATGAACTCATTTTTTGGTAAACGCATTGCTAAAAAAAAGATATTACTAAAAGCTCCAGCTAAGTTACCTATCATTGTTGTTATTCCTGCCATTATACCCATACTTCCTGCAAAAGCCCAATGCGTAGGTACATTTTTAGACTTTTTGCGATCCCACCAATACATTAATATAACACTACCTAAGATAACAATAGCCATACTATTTTTAAAGGTTAACTCATCTAAATCATTTCCAATAAAAACACCAATTAGTACGCCTAGCATCATCCAAGGTAAAAAGCGTACTATATATTTCCATTGGGCATGTCTATTATAATAAATAACCGCAAAAATATCTCCGAAAATAAGTAAAGGAACAATTAAACCAGTAGATTCTTTAGCTCCAAAAGCAAGAGCCATTAATGTAACATTTAATATTGCTATGCCTTTAATACCTGATTTAGAAACTCCAATAATAAATGCAGATAATAATGCCAAAAACCACTGCATACTTGTTAATTCTAAAGAAATTAATGTTACCATATTATGTAATTATATAAGATTACGTAAAAGTATATATAAAAATGTAATACCTTTAATACCAATCAAGAATACTATATGACTTTAAGTGCATTAGATTATACGCTTATAATTGGTTTTTTTTTAATTGTTTTAGGGGTAGGTTTTTTTGTTTCTAAGAAATCTGGAAAGGACTCATCGGAGTTTTTTTTATCTGGAAGAACAATGCCTTGGTGGCTTTTGGGTCTTTCCATGGTAGCAACTACTTTTTCGACAGACACCCCTAATTTGGTTACAGATATTGTTAGAACAAATGGTGTTTCTGGTAATTGGGTATGGTGGGCATTTTTAATTACAGGATTATTAACCGTATTTGTATATGCTAAATTATGGAGAAAATCTAATGTAAAAACAGATTTAGAGTTTTATGAATTACGTTATGGAGGCAATCCTGCTAGTTTTTTAAGAAAATTTAGAGCAGTTTATCTAGGAGTTTTCTTTAATGTAATTACTATGGCAGGAGTAACACTTGCAGCTATAAAAATTGGTAGCATAATGCTTGGTTTAGAACCCTGGCAAACCGTTATTTGCGGGGGAGTAATAACCGTTATTTTTAGTGCTTTAGGCGGATTTAAAGGTGTTGTTTATACTGATTTTTTGTTATTCTTTGTAGCAATGGCAGGATCTATTGGCGCTGCGTATTTCCTTGTAAATATTCCAGAAGTTGGTGGTATAAAAGCCTTAATGGCTAATGAAAATGTTAGTGATAAACTATCTATTTTACCAGACTTTAGTAATAAAAAAGCACTTATAACATTATTTATTATTCCTTTAGCAGTACAGTGGTGGAGCTCATGGTATCCTGGTTCAGAGCCTGGTGGTGGTGGGTACATAGCCCAAAGAATGTTAGCTGCAAAAGATGAAAACCATGCCATTGGCGCAACCTTCTTTTTTAATATTATGCATTATGCTTTAAGACCTTGGCCATGGATTTTGGTGGCATTAGCATCTTTAGTTGTTTTTCCAGATATTACTAGTATACAAGAAGCTTTTCCTACTGTTTCTGAGGACAAATTAGGGCATGATTTAGCGTACTCTGCAATGCTTACTAAACTTCCAAGCGGACTTTTAGGACTAGTGTTAGCCTCTTTAATTGCTGCATATATGAGTACAATCTCTACACAATTAAATTGGGGTTCTTCCTATATTGTTTTCGATTTTTATAAACAACAAATTAATCCAAATGCATCAGAAAAAAAGTTAGTAGCTATTGGTAGATTATCAACAGTTTTTTTAATGGTATTAAGTGCAGGCTTAGCATTACTATTACAAAATGCACTACAACTTTTTGATGTTCTTTTAACCTTTGGAGCAGGTACTGGACTTATATTTATTTTACGATGGTTTTGGTGGCGTATAAATGCTTGGAGCGAAATTACCGCAATGTTTGCTTCGGGTTTAATAGCTATTATTTTAAAATTTACCCCTATTGGTGATTTCTTTTTTGCTGTAGAAACAGGTGTTTTCCCAGATTGGATGGAGTATCCATTTGTGGTATTAGTAACCACCGTTATATGGCTGGTAGCTACTTTTATGACACAACCAGAATCTCCAGAAGTTTTACAAAATTTTTATAAAAAAATACAACCAGGCGGTCCAGGTTGGAAGAGTGTAGAAGTTAAAGCATCAGAAAACAATATATCTATTAAAAACAAAGATGAAAAGTGGAGCGTACCTAAAGGTATATATGCAATGATTGCGGGTTGTATACTTATTTATACATGTATGTTTGCTACAGGATATTGGATATATGGCAAAACAACGTTGGCGCTAACCTTAACGGGTATTGCAATGATTTCTGCCTTAGTGCTTATAAAATTATGGAAAGCTCTTAAAGAAGATATTTTGTAATTACCCTCTGTTTGCCATTAATTTAGAAACATATTTACCAATAACATCAAATTCTAAGTTAACTACAGTTCCTACTTTATAGGAACCAAAACGGGTATGTTCATACGTATAAGGAATAATAGCTACACTAAAGGTGTTTTTACCAGAATTTACTACGGTTAAACTTGTGCCATCAATAGTAATAGAACCTTTTTCTATAGTTGGGTTGTTTAAAGTAGCATCATATTCAAAAGAAAAAAACCAACTACCATCTTTTTCGGAAATAGAAGTACATATACCAGTTTGGTCTACATGCCCTTGAACTATATGACCATCTAACCTTGAACCTAAAATCATGGCACGTTCTAGGTTTACTTTTTCTCCAACAGTTAGGTTATTTAAACTTGTTTTTTTTAAAGTTTCCTCTATAGCTGTAACAGTATATTCTTTGTCTTTTATAGTAACAACAGTTAAACACACACCATTATGAGCAACACTCTGATCAATTTTTAATTCGGAAGTAATGTTAGATGTAACTGTAATATGCAAATTACTTCCTTCTTTCTCTAAATTAGTAATTTGTCCAAGTGTTTCAATTATTCCTGTAAACATGTGTCGTTTTATTTAAGTAATTTTGCGCAAAATATTTAGATACAAAGGTAAAGATATAATGCAGGAAAAAGCGAAAATTAAATTAGGTATATCTATAGGAGACTTAAACGGTATAGGTTGTGAAGTTGTTTTAAAAACTTTTGCAGATTCTAGAATGCTAGATTTTTGTACCCCAATTGTTTTTGCATCAAACAAAACAATATCACAACAAAAAAATCATTTAAAAATACCAATTAATTATAATGGTGTACCAGATGCATCTAAAGCTTTAGATGGTAAATTTAATGTAGTAAATGTTTGGAAAGAAACTCCAAAGTTAAATTTTGGAGAAGCAACACCAGAAGGAGGTAGTTTTGCTATTAAATCCCTACAAAAGGCTGTAGAAGCATTAAAACAAGGCAAGATAGATGTTTTGGTAACTGCTCCTATTAATAAGAATAACATACAAAGTAAAGAATTTAATTTTCCAGGACATACAGATTATTTGGCTAAGGAATTAAATGGGCAGAGTTTAATGTTTATGGTAACCGATGATTTAAAAGTTGGTCTTTTAACAGATCATGTTGCCGTTAAAGATGTATCTGCTGCAATTACTACTAAACTAATTAATGATAAGATTGAGGTAATAGAGAATTCTTTAAAGATGGACTTTGGAATTACAAAGCCTAAGATTGCACTTTTAGGAATAAATCCGCATAGCGGAGATAATGGTGTAATAGGTATAGAAGATGATAAAATTTTGAAGCCAGTTATTAAAGAATTGGCTAATAAAGGGCATTTAGTTTACGGTCCTTATGCTGCAGATAGTTTTTTTGGGTCAGATGGGTATAAAAAGTTCGATGCTATTTTAGCGGCTTATCATGATCAAGGGTTAATTCCTTTTAAAACTTTATCTTTTGGAAAAGGGGTAAATTATACTGCAGGTTTAAGCAAAGTAAGAACCTCTCCGGATCACGGAACTGCCTATGAAATAGCAGGAAAAGGTAAGGCAGACCATAGCTCTTTTAAAGAAGCAGTATTTTCTGCAATACATATTTTTAGAAATAGAGAAGAGTATTTAGAGCTAACAGCAAACCCATTAAAAAAGCAAAAAATTACTAGAAAATAAGTATTGTATTAAAACACAATGATTTATTGTTTAATTTTAATGAGTAAAAATTGGGTATTATTAAAATAATAGTATCTTTGCACCCCCCTATAATTGGGTGGGCGTTCTAAAATTTAAGTGTTTATACGATGAAGCAAAAGGAGTTTACTATTCCTTTCTCAGGATTGAAGCAAGGGAAACATGAGTTTAAGTACGTAATTAAAAACGAGTTCTTTGAATCTTTTGAATATGATGAATTTAATAGTGCAGATGTTAATTTAACTGTACTATTAAATAAAACGAGCACTATGATGGAGCTTGATTTTATAGCATCAGGTAGCGTAAATGTTAACTGCGATACTACAAACGAACCTTATAATCAATCAGTAGATTCTGATATACAATTAATAGTTAAGTTTGGAGAAGCATTTAATAATGAAGACGATGAAATTTTAATATTACCTCATGGGGAATATGAAGTGAATATTGCTCAGTACGTTTATGAAATGCTTGTTTTAGCAGTGCCTCAAAAAAGAGTGCACCCTGGAATAGCAGATGGCACATTAAAATCGGAAGCTTTGGATAAATTAGAAGAGCTTCAGCCTAAAGCAAAAGACGAAAAAGAAAATAAAGAAGAAAGTGATCCCAGATGGGACGAATTAAAAAAACTATTAACGGATAAATAAGTACTAATGGCACATCCAAAGAGAAAAATTTCCAAAACAAGGAGAGACAAAAGAAGAACACATTACAAAGCTGTAGCTCCTACTTTGGCAACAGATTCAGCAACTGGTGAAATGCATTTATACCATAGAGCACACTGGCACGAAGGAAAACTATACTATAGAGGTCAAGTTTTAGTTGACAAAACAGTAGAAGCGGAAGCTTAAATAGGAAGACATATTTAAAAAACTCTCTCATTGTTATAATGACGAGAGTTTTTTTTATTTCATTTTTGGTATAAAATTCTTTTATTTTGTACTAAAATTTAAAATCCCTGACTAGGGATTCTTTTTTAGAAAAAAGTTAAAAATTGACAGTTTTTCATCAAAAAGTCGCAAAAAATTACTATTTTTCGACGATTTTGATTCATTTTTGAAGTTTTTTACCCAAAAGCAACTACTACATGAATAAACTTACTGCAGCTATTACTGCTGTTGGGGGCTATGTCCCTAAGCATATTTTAACCAACAAAATGTTGGAAGAAATTGTAGATACCAATGATGAGTGGATTACCACTAGAACTGGTATTAAAGAAAGAAGAATTCTTAAAGAGGATGAAGGAGAGGGTACTTCTTATCTAGCAATAAAAGCAGCGGAAGATTTAATTGCTAAGAAAAGTGTAAATCCAAAAGAAATAGATTTAGTAGTTGTAGCAACTGCAACTCCAGATAATATGGTTGCTTCAACAGCAGCCTTTGTTGCTTCAGAAATAGGAGCAAGTAATGCTTTTGCTTATGATTTACTAGCAGCATGTTCTAGCTTTCTTTTTGGCTTGTCTACAGTAGCTAGTTATATTGAATCTGGCAGGTATAAAAAAGTATTACTTATTGGAGCAGATAAAATGTCCTCTATTTTGGATTACGAAGATAGAACTACTTGTATTATTTTTGGAGACGGAGCTGGAGCAGTACTTATGGAACCAAACAACGAAGGTTTTGGTCTACAAGATGAGTATTTAAGATCAGATGGGACAGGAAGACAGTTTTTAGGAATGGAAGGTGGCGGATCTTTAATGCCAGCAACTATAGAATCTGTAAAAAACAGAAAGCACTATATTTTTCAAGAAGGAAGAACTGTATTTAAATTTGCAGTATCTAATATGGCAGATGCAGCTGCAGAAATCATGAAGCGTAATAACTTAAGTGATAAAGATGTAGACTGGTTAGTGCCACACCAAGCTAACAAAAGAATTATAGACGCAACATCTAATAGAATGGGATTAGATGAAAGTAAGGTAATGATGAATATTCAAAAGTATGGAAACACTACTTCTGGAACACTACCACTGCTATTATGGGATTACGAAAAACAACTAAAAAAAGGAGATAATCTTGTATTTGCCGCTTTTGGAGGGGGCTTTACTTGGGGTTCTATTTATTTAAAATGGGCCTACTAAATTATTAAAGAAAATAACCAACTTAATGTATTTTTATTATGGATGTTAAAGAAATTCAAAGCCTAATTAAATTTGTGGCAAAGTCTGGAGCTAGTGAAGTAAAACTAGAAACAGATGATTTAAAAATTACTATTAGAACTGGGGCATTAAATGCAGCACCAGAAACAACATATGTACAGCAAATACCTGTTGCACAACAAGCAATGGCACCAGCACCTGCAGCAGCAGCTCCAGTAGCAGATACACCTGCAGCGCCAGCTACTCCTGCTGCAGAAGACGATTCTAAATATATTACAGTTAAGTCTCCAATAATAGGTACATTTTATAGAAAACCATCTCCAGATAAACCATCTTTTGTTGAGGTAGGAAGCACCATTGCAGAAGGAGATGTACTTTGTGTTATAGAAGCAATGAAATTGTTTAATGATATTGAGTCTGAAGTTTCTGGTAAAATCGTAAAAATATTAGTGGACGATTCTTCTCCAGTAGAATTTGACCAACCATTATTCCTAGTAGACCCATCTTAATAATTTTAAGTAGCAAATACTACTTTTTTAGTAGTAGTACCTATTAGAATTAATATTTAAAATTTAAAGAAGATGTTTAAAAAAATACTAATTGCCAACAGAGGGGAAATAGCACTACGTGTTATTAGAACCTGTAAAGAAATGGGAATAAAAACAGTAGCTGTTTATTCCAAAGCAGATGAAGAAAGTTTGCATGTAAGATTTGCAGATGAGGCCGTTTGTATAGGACCAGCTCCAAGTAGTGAGTCTTATTTAAAAATTCCAAATATTATTGCCGCAGCAGAAATTACAAATGCAGACGCAATACACCCAGGGTACGGATTTTTATCAGAAAATTCTAAATTTTCTAAAATCTGTGCAGAACACGATATAAAATTTATTGGAGCATCTGGGGAACATATAGACCGTATGGGGGATAAAGCTAGCGCTAAATTAACCATGAAGGAAGCAGGGGTACCTACAGTTCCTGGTTCAGACGGACTTTTAAAAGATGTGGATGATGCCTTAGAAATAGCTGAAAAAATGGGGTATCCTGTTATGATAAAAGCTACAGCCGGTGGAGGCGGAAAAGGAATGCGTGCCGTTTGGAGTGCAGAAGAAATGCCAGACCTTTTTGAAAGTGCGGTACAAGAAGCTACTGCAGCCTTTGGTAACGGAGGTATGTATATGGAAAAGCTTATTGAAGAACCAAGACATATAGAAATTCAGATAGTTGGTGACCAATACGGTAAAGCATGTCACTTATCAGAAAGAGATTGTTCTGTACAAAGAAGACATCAAAAATTAACGGAAGAAACACCATCTCCGTTTATGACAGATAAGCTTAGAGATGCTATGGGTAAAGCAGCGGTAAAGGCTGCAGAATATATAAAATATGAAGGAGCAGGTACTATTGAGTTTTTGGTAGACAAGCATAGAAAGTTCTATTTTATGGAAATGAATACTCGTATTCAAGTAGAGCACCCAATTACAGAACAAGTAATAGATTACGATTTAATTAGAGAGCAAATATTAGTTGCTGGTGGTGTGCCAATTTCTGGTAAAAATTATTTACCAAAATTACACTCCATAGAATGTAGAATAAATGCAGAGGATCCTTATAATGGGTTTAGACCTTCTCCAGGTAAAATTACTACATTACATATTCCAGGAGGCCATGGTGTACGTATGGATACACACGTATATAGTGGGTATACTATACCGCCAAACTATGATTCTATGATTGCTAAATTAATTACTACCGCGCAAACACGTGAAGAGGCAATTAATAAAATGAAAAGAGCTTTAGATGAGTTTGTTATTGAAGGAATAAAAACTACTATTCCGTTTCACAGGCAGTTAATGGATCATCCAGATTATTTGGCTGGTAATTACACTACAGCATTTATGGACGATTTTGAAATGAATCCAATAGAGAAATAAGAAAAAACCCTAATGAAAATTAGGGTTTTTTTATATACCCCTTTTTCAGGGATGTGTTTTTAGTATTTTACGGCCTGTTTGGCCCATTATTTAAAATTTAGTTTTGTCCTAAGAAATAAGGAAACTTAAAACTATTAAAAAATGCAACAACTAAATTTTAAAACCTTTGAAAAAGCACAATTAATTACTTCTTTAAAGGAAAATTTTCCGCAGTATAAAATACAAAATTCATTAGGAACCTTACAGGTAAGAACTAGTGGTTTTACACTAACAGGCAATGTAAAACTTAATGTTAACGGTACTAAAGGAAAGATAAAAACCCAAACAAATTACGATATGTTAATTTTATTCTTAATAGTTTCTTTTCCAATAGGAATTTACATTTATGCTAAAAAGGAGAAACAAAAAGCAATGGAAAATGAGGTTGTAAATAAGTTACAAGAAATTTTAGTCCCAATGGGGAAAAATAGCCATCCATTTTAGGAAGAGAAAGTTTAAAAGCACAAATACAATTTATAACTAAAATTAGTGTTACTTATTACTATAATAACGCAACTAATATGATTAAAAAAACATTTATTTACTTCAGTTTATTTGTTTGTATTTCTTTATGCACTAGCTGTTTCGAAATTTTAGAGGAAATAAAGCTAAATAAGGACGGTAGCGGTACTATTATGGTAACTCTAAATATGAGTAAGAGCAAAACCAAACTAGCTTCTCTAATGCTTTTAGACAGCATAAATGGGTATAAAATTCCTTCGGAAGATGAGATAGATGAATCTTTTAAAGATGCTTTGTATCATTTAGAGAAAACACCAGGAATATCAAACATAAAAAAAACAAAAGATTTTGATAATTATGTTTTTACTATTTCCTGTGATTTTAAGAATGTAGATAATGTAAATGCCATTTTTAAAGAGCTTATAAAAAAGCAGAATAAAAATAATTATACCAATTTTACTACTACCAATGTATCTTATAACCCATCAGAAAATGTTTTTAATAGGTATTTTACTTATGATAATGCCATAAAAAAATCCTTTAACACCTTAAAAAGTGAAGACCGTAAGGTTTTTAATGATGCTAGTTATACTTGCATATACAGGTTTCAAGATAAAGTAAAAAGTGTTTCTAATGTAGATGCTAAAATAGCACCAAATAAAGGAGCTGTTTTTTTAAAAATAGATGCTCTTTCTCTAATATTAGGAGAAAAAAATGTTGAAAATAAAATCCAATTAATAAATTAATATTTTTAGATGAAAAAAATTATAATAGCTGTCTCTGCCTTATTTATAACTATTACGCTTAGTGCGCAAGACTTAATAACAAAAGTTCCTTCTACGGCTTCGGCAGTAGTTTCTATAAAAGGAAAAAATGTTTTACAATTAATGAGTTTAGAAGAGTTTTCTAACTCAAAGTTTGGTTCTTTTTTAGAGAAGGAATTAATGGATGAAAGCAAGGGGAAACTAGAAACTCTGGAAGACTTAGGATTAGATTATAATAATACATTTCATTACTTTTTTGAAATGAATGATGGTGTTTACACCAACTGTTTTCTTATTCCTTTAAAGGATGGAAAAGCTTTTACTGGTTTATTAAGAAATAGTAAAATAAAAAGAACCATAACAGAAGGTAATTTATCTTACATTCAAAATTATAGAGGAGATGAGATTACTATGTGGAATGAAGATGTTTTAATGTTTGTTACTTCATCAGACAATAAAGTAAAGGAAGAGTCTTATAGTTATTATAATAATTACCAATCTGAAGTTGCAGTAGAAGCTGTTGTAGAGGAAGCTGTAGATACAACAGAAGAAAATTATTATAATAGTGATGCTTATAAAAAAGAACAAGAAGAGAGAGAAAAAAAGCGTATAGAAAGACAAGAAAAAAGAGAAGAAAGAGAAAAAGAATTTTCACAAGAAGTTTTAGATAAAGCAAAGAAAATAATAACAGGCACTTATGCAAATAAAAGCATACTAAGCAACAAAAGCTATCTTAAAAGTTTAGGTAAAGGAAAAGAAGAAGTTAGTGTTTGGGTAAACGATTTTGCCACAATATATGAGCAAGCAATACCTAGTTATATGTTAGGGAACTCTTTTAATCCATATAATTTTATGAATATAGATAAATTATATGGGGGTTTATCTTTAGTGGCAAAGTTAAATTTTAATGAAAATGAAGCGGTTATAAAAACGGAATATACCATGAATGATGAAATGGCAGAGCTGTATAAACCTATGTATAATGGGAAGATTAATAAAAACTTTGTCAAATATATTAATGAAGATAATATGTTAGGCTATATGTCTTTAAACCTTAGTACAGAAGGTGTTCTTAAAGCGTACCCAAACTTGGCCTCTAGTTTGTTTGATACCGGTTCTGGAGAAACAATAAGTGAGTCGGTAGCTTTAGGAGCTAAAGTATTTTCGTTATTAATAGATGAAGAAGGAGCATCTAAAATACTTAGAGGAGATATGTTTTTAGCACTTACAAACCTAACAGAAAAGCAAGTAACCTATACAGACTATGAGTATGATGAAGATTTTAATTACAAAGAAGTAGAAAAAACTAAAACCGAAACTATTCCAGATTTTATGTTCATGTTTACATCAGAAGAGCAAGAAATATTTAATAGACTGGTAAGAATAGGAGTTAAAGAAAAACAATTAGAAGCCAATAATGGTGTGTATCAATTAATAGACTTACCAAAATCTACTCCATTTAATATCTATGTAATGTATAAGGATAATACTGTATTTCTTGGAAGCTCTTTAAAAGATATGAGTGCAATACAAAGCGGAAGGTTTGTTTCTAAACTTTCTGGTGCGCATAAAAAGAACATTACTAAAAATGCTTCTAGTATTTTTGTAAACGGTAAGAAAATTATAGCCCAGATTCCTGTAGAATCTTTCCCTAGAGAATTACGTAATAAAGTAGATTTCTTAACCTCTAATACAGAAGATATAAAGTTTAATTTTCAGAAGATAAAAGGAAACTCTATGAAAGGAGAACTTATATGGGAAATTCCATCAGAAGGACATAAAAATAGCTTTGTCTACTTTATTAATATGATAGATGCTATGATGGATTAGTAACCATGAAAAAAACACTAAAAATAATTGTATTACTAAGTGTAACTTCATTAATTGGTTATTGGGGTTATACTTGGTATTTTAATAAAGCCTCTTTATTGGGTGTTATTCATAAAGATGCCGATAGTGTTATTAAAATAGGAATACAAGATATTAAAGAAACATTAGTTTTAGATGCATTAACCTCGCCTAAATATTATTCCGACAATATATCACTTAAACAAAAAGCTAAAAAGAAAGATACTGTAGATAAAAAAGGAGTAAATTTTACACCTTATAACTTGGTATTATTTACAGTACCTAAAGTACAAAATACATTTTTTTCTATTCTTAGTATTGAGGATAATCATGCATTTAAAAATCAGATAAAAAAATATTCTAAGGGATTACGTCTGGAAATTGATAAGGAGCATAACATACATTGGTTAGAGCATAAAAAACAGCATTGGGTCTGTGCTTGGAATACAGAAAAAGTAATAATTTCTTTTGGGTTAGATAATACGTACCAAAAGAGTAAAAAGGTATTTCTAGATGTTCTAAAGGAAGATAAAGTAATAACCTCAAAAGATAATAAATGGATTGCCACCCTTTCTAAAAGTAAAAGTCATGTAACGCATATTAGCAAAAAAGGGGAAATAAAACTTCAGTTTAAAGATGGTAAAGCTGTTTTAGAAGGAAGTCTAGAAGCAAACGAAGAAGATACGTATCCTAAGAAAGTATCTTATGATAGAGTTCCTAATGCAGCAGTAGAATTTTATTGGGATGGGAATTTTAATCGGATTAAAAATAGAGACCAATTTATAGCCTCTTGGAAGAATAATACATTCTTAAAAAAAGTAAATATAAACGTGCCAGAGATTGCAGAATTAACCAATGGTTTTTTCTATGCAGGCGTTAATGGTACAACTACGCAAACAGATACTATTGTAACGTATGGTTACGATGACAATTTTAATAAAATTGAACAAAAAACGCTACAAGAAAAAGAAGTACCTTCTATTATTTTAAATTTAGGAAGAGATAAACAACCTTTAAAAAACTATTTAAAAGAACAAGAATTGTTGACTGAAAATGATATTCTTAAGAATATTCCTTTATATCAGTTTTACGTGGAAGAAGATGATACAGCAACAATTTTTAAAACCCAAAAATTAAAAGAGAGTACAGAACAAATTACTAGTTCTAATTTTATGAATTTGTTTATAGATTTTAATAGAGCAAAAGAAACTATACAACTACCACAAGCAAATCGTTATTTTAATTTACTAAATAGTTTGCAAATATTAGCTCAACAATCTTCCAGTAAAAAAGTAGTATTAAATGGTAGTATTGAAGGTAAATTAGATAAGGTTAATATACTTTCTCAGTTGTTTTTTGGGCTAAAATCAGAGTAATTAACAAACTACAAAGTTTAATTTTTTAGAAAGCAATTCTTTTATATTCTTTAAAACTTTTCATTAGCGATAAAACTAGCTGTTAATCGATGTTTAATGTAATAGAAGGTAGAGTTTTAAAAATTAAAGCAGACTAATTAGTTGGTTACGTAATAAAAAGATAGATTCTTTTTTCTAATTAGTGTTTATGCAATTGTACTTATTTTAGTGCTATGAATCTTAGTTATTGGGAATATAAAACATGGTTATCTAATATAGATTTTACTATTGTTGGTAGCGGAACAGTAGGATTAAATTGTGCATTACACCTTAGAGAAAAATACCCTAAAGCACGTATTTTAATTTTAGAAAAAGGAATTTTACCCCAAGGAGCAAGTACTAAAAATGCAGGCTTTGCATGTTTTGGAAGTATTTCAGAAATACTATCAGATTTAAAAACCCATACTCCAGAAGAAGTGGTTTCGTTAGTTCAAAAAAGATATAGTGGTATACAAGCGTTGAGAGAAAAGTTAGGCGATGCTAAAATTGGATACCAACAATTAGGCGGGCATGAACTTTTTTTAGAAAAAGATAAAGAGCTATACTACTCTTCGCTATCTAAAATAGAAGAAGTTAATAAATTATTGTTTCCTGTTTTTAAAGAGAATGCTTTTGAAGAAAATAAGAACATTTTTAATTTCTTAAACATTAAAGACAAATATATTACCCATAAGTTTGAAGGTCAAATAAATACGGGTGCTATGATGCAGTCTTTATTACAAAAAGCGTTACAAAACAATATATCTATCCTAAACGGCATACATGTCCAAAATTTCCAGGAAATACAAGACAGTGTGGAAGTAAAAACAGATAAATTTCAATTTAATACCCAACAACTTTTTATAGCTACTAATGGTTTTGCTGCTAATTTAATAACAGAAAAAATAAAACCTGCAAGAGCACAAGTAATAATAACCAAACCAATAAAAAATTTACATATTAAAGGTACTTTTCATTTAAAAGAAGGTTATTATTATTTTAGAAATATTGATAATAGAATACTTTTAGGCGGTGGTAGAAATTTAGATTTTAAAAAGGAAGAAACTACAGAGTTTGGAGTAACTTCTTTAATACAACAAAAATTAGAGCAGCTTTTAAAAAAGATAATACTACCAAATAAAGAATTTTCAATAGAACATTATTGGAGTGGTATAATGGGAGTAGGAGAGACAAAAAAACCAATTCTTAAGTGTATTTCTTCTCGTGTTTTTTGCGGTGTTAGGTTAGGAGGTATGGGAGTAGCAATAGGAACAGTTATTGGAGAAGAACTAGCGTGTTTGTATTTAAAATCATAGTTTTCTTTTTAAAAGACTTATTCTTTTAAATTATTTGTTATATTGAAATCCCAAAAAATCTATAACTATATTATCAAGAACTTTGCCTATCATAATACCTGCTAGTATTATAAAATAGGAATGATACTAATTACAAAATATTTTAGAGTAAGTTTTGCATTAATTATAGTGCTACTTATTCAGTCATGCTCTTCATCTAAGTCTAATTATAAAAAGGAATATGCTAAAGTTTGGAAGGAGCTTATAAAATCTGAAGCATGGAAACAAGCTTTAGTTTCTACAAAAGGTAATGCAAATTCTAATGAATTATATACAAGTTCAGAGGACGTTTTAATTTTAAGTACTCCAGGATCCTTTAAAACAATACAAAGCCCTTGGTTTAAAGATAAATATGCTTCTTTAGTATCTAGAGCATATTTTAAGATTATTTCTGAGGCACAAAAAGCTGATACTAGATTACAGGAAGATTATGAGTATTGGACTTCTAAGGAAGCTGCTTCTACAGAAAAGGATAAAACATTAAAGAAAAGAGTAGCTTTAGTGATTAAAAAGTATGAAGCACATAAAAATATGCTTTCTGGCTTAAAGTCTTGGAATATTTTTAGTGAAGATAGGTCTGGAGATTTAGACTACTTTAAAGCAGAGAATGATGAAGCAATACATAAAATGTACCTTCAAGGTTTAGAAGAAAAGGCTATGGTAAACTACCTTGTTTTTAAATTAGCCGATTTATACCATTTTGAAGAGTAAGATTATTCTTTTATGGTATTTACAGTTACTTTTGTTGTATGCCGCATAACACTTTAAAAGAAAATACCTTTCAATTTTGTAAAGATTTTATTGATAACCGCCTTAACCGTCTTCATAAACAAATACAAGAAATACAAACAGCATTAAGTTCAGAAACTAAAAGTAGTGCGGGCGATAAGCATGAAACAGGCAGAGCAATGGTACAGCTAGAAAGAGAAAAATTAGGTGCCCAATTAGCAGAAGCCGAAAAAGTAGCACAATTACTTAGCAAAATAGATATTGAAAAATCTCAAGAAAAAATTGGATTAGGAAGTTTAGTAAAAACAAACAAGCTTTCCTATTTTATTGCGATCTCTGCAGGAGAGTATAAAGGTAAAGATGTTTCTGTATATTGTATATCTGCTGCTACACCTATTGCAAAATTATTACTAGGAAAATCTGTTAATGAAGCTATAGTTTTTAATGGTATAGAAACAATTATAAAAGATATAATATAAAATTAGGTATGCAGTAAACGAAGAATCTTTTATAATCTCTAAAGTTTCTGTATTTTTTTGGGGGAGTAAAAGTGCAGTAATAGAAATTATTAATGCTATTAGTTCGGTGTTTTATGGGTCAGTATTGGTAATTTTTTTATTAGCCATGTATAGTAAAAAAGTAAATTATATAGGAATGAATACAGGTATAATTTTGGCAGGCTTAACTAATCTTATTTTTTCTAAAACAATGCAAAACATATTTAATGTAGATTTAGGTATACACGTGTTTTGGATATGATTAAACTTTACAGGAGTTATACCTACACTAGCTATTTAAATGGTTGGCAAAAAGAAAAGGGAGAGCTAATGATAAGTGTATTACCCAAAAAAAAGAAGATTTCTTTATTAAAGAGGTTTATATTCTTATAGCATTTTTTGTATTCATTTTGGTGTTAAGTTATTTTATACCACAAATTTATAGTTAGTTATGATGAATTACTTATTAATTCCAGATAAATTTAAAGGTTCATTAACCGCACCAGAAGTTATTAATGCCATTTCTAACGGAATAAAAAGAGCAGATACTTCTTCCAATATTTTTGACATAATTGCTTCCGATGGTGGCGATGGTTTTTTAGATGCCATTTCTAATATTATTTCTACTACAAAAACCAAAGTAGAGACTATAGACTCAATGGGAAGAGAATTAACTGCTTCTTATTTGTTAAATAGTAAAAATGATACGGCATATATAGAGTTAGCAAAAGCCTCTGGATTAGAACTTTTAAAAGAGGAAGAACGCAATGTTATGCAAATGTCTACATATGGTACTGGTTTACAAATAAAAGATGCGGTTTCTAGAGGAGTAAAGACAATTTATTTGGGCTTAGGTGGTAGTGCAACAAATGATGCTGGTATAGGTATAGCAAGTGCTTTAGGCTATATTTTTAAGGATAAAAATGGGGAGGAAGTAAAACCAATAGGAGCTAATTTAGCTGCAGTTTTTAAAATTGAAAAGAGCGAAACATTTAAAAAATATGCAGGCATTAAATTTTATGCTGTTAATGATGTAGACAACCCGCTTTTTGGGACTAATGGCGCAGCAAATGTATATGGGGAACAAAAAGGCGCTAGTAAAGAAGAGATTACCTTTTTAGATGAAGGACTAGTACATTTAAATAAAATTATTAAGGAGAAACTTCAAAAAGATTTTGCTTTAGTTCCAGGAGCAGGAGCAGCTGGAGGCACCGCTTATGGATTAAAAACTTTTTTTGATGCAACATATTTAAGCGGAGTAGATTTTCTTTTAGAATTAGCAGAGGTGCCTAAAATTATTGAAAGTCAAAAGATTAATTATATAGTTACTGGAGAAGGAAAGATTGATAGCCAAACCATACATGGAAAATTGGTAAATGGAGTGGTGAAAATGGCAAAAAAGTACAGGATTCCCGTGGTTGCTATTTGCGGTAAGTTAGATGTAGATGCTAATGAACTACAAAAGTTAGGATTGCAAAAAGTAATACAAACCTATAACCCATCTAAAGGAGTAAAATATAGCATGGAAAATGCATCTCAATTAATAGAAGAGTTAATAGAAGATTATTTTTTAAAAACACTAATCTAGATCTGGCTTTCTTCTATTTACTTTTTTTAGTGCAGCTCTTTTTTTAGATTTTAAACGTTTTTCTATAGCAGATTTTTTGGGCTTAGAAATTTTTCTTTTTTTTGGAATTAGTAGTGCACTCTCTATTAATTTTAAAAAGCGCTTAATTACTAAATTTTTGTTTTTATGTTGACTTCTACTCTCATCGCATTGCAAAATAAGAACATTTTCTTTGTTTATTTTATTAGATAATTTTTCAAGAATACGTTCTTTTTCAAAAGTTGTAAGCGCATTGGTTTTATTAATTTCAAAACTTAATTCTACCTTAGAAGAAACCTTGTTTACATGCTGGCCACCAGCACCGCTACTTCTAATACCTTTAAATTGTAATTCAGAAACCAGTAGCGTTTTATTCATTACAGTCTTAAGATAATCTTTGGTTAATAGTCTCAATAGAGATATTTAAATACACTTTTTTTCCTTTTTCTATAGCTGTAGTATGGTAAAAAAATATTTTTTCCTTTTCATATACTGCCTCTATTAAATAGTTAACACCTTGGTAGTAACTCTTTTTTACCTGTACTTTTAACCCAGATTTTTCGGATACTTTAAATTCATTAGCATATACAATTATTCTTCTTTTAGTATTTGCATATGTTTTTACAACATTTACTGGAATACGGTTGGCTTCTCCTAAAAGAGAAGCAACATATAAATTTGTTGGGCGCTCGTATAGTTTTTCAGGAGAATCTTGCGCTATTATTTTTCTGTTTTTTACTACAATAACTTGGTTTGCATAAGGTAATACGTCACTGGGATCATGGGTTGCCGTTAAAACAGTAACTTTTTCTTTTTTTAAATACTTAAAAATATTTCTTCTAAGACTATTTTTTCTATAATTATCAATATGGCTAAAAGGTTCATCTAATAATAAAAGTTCTGGTTGTTGTGCCAAAACTCTTGCTAAAGCTACCCTTTGTTGTTGTCCGCCACTTAAAAACTTTACCCTTGTGTGCGCAAAAGAAGTCATTTCAATGGTTTCTAAAAGCTCTTGGGTGCGTTTTTTAAGCTCTTCTGGCTCAAATACCGATAAATACTGACTCACATTTTCAAAAACTGTTGTATGCGGCATTAAGTCATAATCTTGCGCTAAAAACTTAATGTATTTTTCACCAGGAATTAATTTAAAAGCAGGCCCTAAAATTTGATTTTCTTTCCAAAAAATGGTGCCATTATTTAAATCATAAATACCGTAAATAAGCTTTAATAAGGTACTTTTACCACAACCACTCTCCCCAATAAGAGATACGTGTTCTCCTTTTTTTATGTGGAAAGAAATTTTTTCTAAAATAGATGTTTCGTCGTAAGAAAAGTCTAGGTTATTTATTCGTAACATTTAGTTGTTATTTGGGAGAGTTTTAAATCCCATATTAAATAAAGTAAAAGAAAATATGTCGGCATATTGTTCTATCGTTTTACTTACAGGGGTACCCGCGCCATGGCCAGCATTAGTTTCTATTCTAATTAATGTTGGATTAGCTCCAGTTTGTTTTGCTTGTAATTCTGCTGCAAATTTAAAGCTGTGAGCAGGTACAACGCGATCATCATGATCACCAGTAGTTACCATAGTTGCAGGATAAGAAACACCTTCTTTTACATTATGAACAGGGGAATATTCTTTTAAATAGTTAAACATTTCTTTAGAATCGTTTGCAGTACCATAATCGTAAGCCCATCCTGCTCCAGCAGTAAAGGTATGATAACGTAGCATATCTAAAACACCTACAGCAGGTAGTGCTACCTTAGCTATATCTGGACGTTGCGTCATAGTAGCTCCCACTAAAAGCCCTCCATTACTACCACCACGAAGTGCTAAAAAACTAGAAGAAGTATACTTGTTTTCTATTAAATATTCTGCGGCTGCAATAAAATCATCAAATACATTTTGTTTTTGCATTTTGGTGCCAGCGTCATGCCATTTTTTACCATATTCGCCGCCGCCACGAAGATTAGGTACAGCATAAATTCCACCTTGTTCCATCCAAACAGCATTGGTAATGCTAAAAGAAGGTGTTAAACTAATATTAAATCCGCCATACCCGTATAAAATAGTTGGGTTTTTACCGTTTAACTCAACCCCTTTTTTATGCGTAATTAACATTGGTATTTTGGTACCATCTTTAGACGTATAAAATACCTGATTGGATTCGTATTCATCCGAATTAAAATCAATTTCTGGAGTCCAATATAAATTATACTCCCCGCTTTCTACATTGTATTTGTAATAAGAACCTGGTGTTTTGTAATTTGAAAAAGAAAAGTAAAAATCTTTATCTTCTTTTTTTCCTCCAAAACCACCTGCACTACCTATTCCAGGAAGTTTTACTTCTCTTATAAGCTTACCATTGTAATTATATTGATATACTTTAGAAATAGCATCTACCATATATTCTGCAAAGAAATATCCTCCGCCAGTATTAGGGCTTAAAACATTTTCGGTTTCTGGAATAAAATCTACCCAATTATCAGGTGTGGGATTGGCAGCATCTACAGTAACTATTTTTTTATTTGGAGCGTTTAAATTGGTAACAATGTACAGCTTGGAATCTACATTTTCTATGACAGAACTATCTGTCTCTGTATGGTCTAGAATAGTAACAAGAGGTGCGTTAGGAATGCTTAAATCTTTAATAAACAACTTGTTTCCAGATGTTGAGGTAGATGCAGAGATTAATAAGTATGTATTATCTTCTGTTACACTAGCGCCAACGTACCTATGTTTTTCAGTCTCTACGCCTCCATATATTAGTTCATCAGAACTTTGTGGAGTTTTAAGTTTATGGTAATATACTTTGTGTTGGTCTGTTTTTGCAGAAAGCTCACTGCCTTCTGGTTTGTCATAACTAGAATAATAAAAACCTTCATTACCTTTCCAAGAAATATCACTAAATTTTATGTCTACTAGAGTGTCTCCAATTACTTCTTTGGTTTTAGTATCTAAAACTATAGCTTTTCTCCAATCACTACCACCTTCAGAAATAAGGTAGGCAGCAAGAGAGCCATCTTTAGAAAATTTTATTGTAGATAAAGATGTAGTTCCATCTTTAGAAAATGTATTTGGATTTAAAAATACTTCTTCCTCGCCTTCCAAGTTTTTTCTATAAAGTACATATTGGTTTTGTAAACCATCATTTTTATAATAATAGGTATAATTTCCTTTTTTAAATGGGGAAGTTAATTTTTCATAATTCCACAGTTTTTCTAGCCTGTTTTTTATTTTCGATTTAAACGGAATTTTATCTAGGTAACTAAAAGTGACTTTATTTTGTTCTTTTACCCAATCTTCTGTTTCGGTACTTCTATCATCTTCTAACCAACGATAAGGATCTTTTATTTCTGTATCAAAATACGTATCTACACTATCAATACTTTTTGTTTGGGGGTAATTCACGGCGAGAGGTGTTTTTTCTACTTTAGCATTTTTGCAACCCAATATAATAATTAATGTAAAAAGACTTATTAGTACTTTTTTCATAAATGATTAGTTTAATCGGCTCAAAAATAAGGAAAAAGAGAGAGTGTTCGTCTAAAAAAGTTTACATCCTCTTCTTTACTCAAAAGAACTATTAAAAAACATCTAAAAATATAAACAGTTAGTATGTTGAAAGACCTATGATAATAGCGTTTTAATAAAAACACGAGCCAATTGGCTCGTGTTTCAAACTAACTAACTCAAAATATTAAGTAAAGAGGTATTTATACCTCTAATACTTAGTGAAATCCTTTATCTGTTTTGCCAACCAGGATTTTGTGTCAAAATAACATCTGTATTACGATCAATAGCTTCTTGAGGAATTGGCCATAAATTATAATCAAAATTGAGTGATGTCTCAAACTGGGGGTGCAATAAATTTGCTTTAATTCTGTCTGTTGCTACAGTACCTCCCATCCTCAATAAAGTATTCCATCTTCTTTCTTCTAGGTAAAGTTCTCTGGCGCGCTCATCTAGAATATAATCGATATCTATATCAGAGGCTGTAGCCAGAATGTCGCATTGAGCTCGAGACCTAAGTAAATTAATATCATCTGCTGCATTCTGATTTTCTCCTTTACGATGGTAGGCTTCTGCTCTCAGTAATATGGTTTCTGCTAAACGAATAGCATAAACATCTGTCCAAATATTGCTTCTATTTTGTCCATCCTCAAGACCTTCATATAAGTCTGTATTTAGTTTATAATAAATTGGAAAAATCCATCCTCTATCATTATTTTCATCAATAACAGATTGGGTAATTTGTTCTCCAAAATTTGGTAAACTAGGATCATTGTAGAATATTCTTCTACTTATGTTGTGTTCTGCATTGCGTTGGTCTCCGGTTGAGATGCTCTCATCCCAAATAGTAAATTCTGTTAATGGGGTTGGAGCAAAAAAAGCAACACCTCTACCTCCTGCATCTTCTCCAACTCCAAGAAATCCCGGAAGTGCTCTATATACTGGTCCAAAACTTCTTGGGTGACTATTAAAGTTATCATCATCTTCTAGAACAAAGGCATCATAATCAAACTGTAAAGCCCATATACTTTCTGTGTTTCCATCAGAAAAATTAATATTTCCATTTTGAAACAAATCCCAATACACATCAGCTCCCCCAGTTACTGTATTTTCTTCATTAGCTCGAACTCCAAAACGTTCTGTCATTAATGCATAGCGACCACCATCAATAATATCTGAAGCATATTGTATAGCCATATTGAAATCTTCACTATTTGATGTTTCAATACCTTTGGCTAAATAAAATTCACTCAAATAATGTTGAGCGGCTGCTTTTACAATTCTACCTCCTTGTGCCGTAGTTTCTGGTAAATCACTGAGTATAGCTTCAATCTCATCAATAGCAAACTGATACGTTTCTTCGCGTGTTGCTCTAACGTAGTTAAAACGTGGCTCTACAGCTAATTCAGTTATTATAGGCACACCTCCATAAAGTTCGGCTAACATACCGTGACAATAAGCTCTAAAAAATCTAGCCTGAGCAATTATATAAGCTTTTGAAGTTTCAGAGTTAAATTCACCTTGTAAATTTACAGGGTCTAAAACCGTATTTGCATCTTTAATAGTTTCATAAAAGGAATTAAAAATAGTTCTAAATTGATCACTTTGAGGATTAATCCTGCTGTAGTCTGTAAAATTGCTATTTATTCTAAACTGCGGGCTTTCAAAATAATCTGTCCCTTGCCCCATTAAAACTGCATTTTTACTTAAATCACGTAATGAACTGTATATGGTTATCAATACTTGATCTAGTTGCTCACCAGAAGTAAATATGTTATCTGTAGTATAAAATGACTTTGGTTCTTCAGTTAAGAATTCATTATCGTTACATCCTAAAAAAGAAAAGAGTAACATGAACAAAACAAAGGCTTGTATTTTTATTTTATGTGTTTTCATAATATCTTTTTTTAAAATTAAAATCTAGCTTTTATTCCCATTAAGTATGTTCTTGGAACAGGTGTTATGTTTCCTTGCGCTGTTCGAATACCTGCTTCAGGATCTCCGCCACCAAACCAATTGGTAAATACATGGAGGTTTTTAACACTTGTATAAAGCTCTAATGATTGTAACCCAATACCTTTAATTTTAGTAACTGGTAACTTGTAAGACAGGTTAATATCTTGTATCCTTACAAAGCCACGAGATTGTAACCCTAAATAGCGGTTATCTGCAAAATCTGCACGTAAATATTTTTCGCTAGCGTTTTCAGGAGTCCACCATCCATGGTCTACTTCATTAAATGTACTTCTATCTCTAAATGAATTATGCAACGGGTTAGATCCTAAATAGAAATTGTCTTTTCCGCCACCAAATACACCTGTGACCAACATATAAAATGTGAAGTTTTTATACTCTAGAGTATTTGAAAAATTCATTCTAAAGTTTGGTGTCTCGTAACCCAATATTTTACGGTCATAATCAGCAGTAATTAGACCATCTGGTACGCCATCAGGGCCACTTATATCTGTATATTTCGCATCTCCTGGTAAGGCTCCCGTATTTGCTATGTATTCTGTGTCATCTTCTTGAACAACACCGTCGTATTCATAACCAAAGATAGCACCTAAAGGTTTTCCTATAAATAAACCATTACCAATATCGTCATCTTCTACACCGTCATTGTCTAAATCTTCACCGTATAAACTTGCAACTTTATTTCTGTTTTTCCAGAAATTCACGCCAGAAGACCATTTAAAATCTTCAGTATCAATATTAACTGTTCTTAAACTAATTTCAATTCCTCTGTTATTAACTTGTCCTAAACTTGAAAAAATAGAACTAAAGCCAGAGAAAATAGGAATTGAACGCAAGAATATCTGATCTCTTGTTTCTGAAAAGTAAAAATCTAAATCTAAAAACACTCTATTGTTAAGCCATGCTGATTGGAAGCCGCCATTAAAAGCTGTTGTGGCTTCCCAACCAAGAGCTGTATTTCCTAAAGCATTTTGTCCAATACCATATAATGATGTAGAAGGTGCATTAGAAAACTGATAACGATTACCTCCACTAAACCCATTAACTACAGTAGCTAGCGTTTGGTATGGGTCAAGGCCTTGATTACCATTGGTTCCATAAGAAGCCTTAACTTTTAAATAATTAAGTGTTTTGGAGTCCGTTAAAAAATCCTCTTCCGACATTGTCCAAGCAGCTCCAATAGATCCAAAATTACCAAACTTATTTTCGTTACCAAAAACTGAAGCACCGTCACGACGGGCAGTGGCTGTTAAATGATATTTATTATCATAGGCGTAACTTAATCGTGCAGCATATCCTACATTTGATCTCTCAATTACTTCTATATCATTACTCTGCGTTTCTGCAAAATGAATACCATTAACACCCAATTGTGTGTTGCCATTTGCTGCAAAATTGGTGCCACTAGCTCTTAATCTTTTACTATAAGTATAATCACGGGTAGCTACTAATGTAGCATCTATATAATGGTCTCCAAATTGTTTTTTATAATTTAAAATATTGTCCATTACATAGTTATAATTATTTTCTCTTTGGTTATAACCATTTGCTTGGGTTAACCCTTTAGCAATCTCAGATTTTGAGTACCTATCTATAAAAGGTTCTGTTGAATTCTCTTGAATGTAAAAGTTTTCGAAAGTGAATCTTTCGCGAATGTTGGCATTTGAATTAATTGAATAATTAAATCTATAAGTTAATCCATCAATACTTGGTACTTTAAATAGTGCATAGGTTGCTAACCTAAAGAAATTTCTTTTATCTACATCTTCAATTGTTCCATCAGTACCCCATAACGGATTCTCTATAGATTGCCCTATTGGGTACCTTTCTAATAACGTTCCATTATCAATGCTGGGATTTTCTGGCATAGTTTCCCAACGGTAAGGAAACCCATGTGGTGGAAGTTCAAAAGCTCTACTGATATTAGCTTCAACTCCAGAAAAGTCATTATTGTTATAAGCACCATCTAAACCTACTTCTAACCAATCTGATATTTTTGTATCTAGTTTTGTTCGAACAGAAATACGTGTAAACTCATCACCTAAAATAACACCTTCATTATCGCTATATCCTCCAGAAAAATAATAAGTTGTTCCTTTACTTCGTCCTGAAACTGCTGCTTGATGATTTTGAGTAATACCATTGCGTGCAATTAAATCTACCCAGTCTGTATCTACCCCTTGTTCAAATAAACGATTAGGGGTTACACCATCAAAAATAATATCCTCAACTGAATCAATATTTGGTGATTGTGCTATGAATTTCTCAATCCATCTATCACGACTCATAAAATTAGGTCGGTTGGCCCATTCGTTAACACCTATAGATGAACTAAATGTAATACTTGGCTTTTCAGATTTCCCCTTTTTTGATGTAATTACGATAACACCATTTGCAGCACGAGAACCATACACAGCTGCTGATGATGCATCTTTTAACACATCAATACTAGCAATATCATCAGGATTAATGTCAGCTAAGCCTCCTAAATAGATAATACCATCTAAAACAATTAATGGATTATTTGAGCCGTTTATTGAATTTCGTCCACGTACTAAAATGCTTGGGTTAGTTCCTGGTGAGGTTTGTACACCTACATTAATACCAGCTATACTTCCTTGTAACGCCTGTAAAATATTAGAATTAGGTGCAAGAGCAGTAGGTGAGTCTTCTAGTTTTATACTTGAAACAGCTCCAGAAATATCTTTTCTACGAGCCGTACCATATCCAACAACAACAACTTCGTCTAGTTTTGCAGTGTCTTCTTTTAATATAATTGTAATATTTGTTTGCTTATTAACAGCTATTTCTTGAGGTAAAAACCCAAGATAAGATATAACTAAAGTAGCATTTCCATTAGCTATATTTAAAGAAAATTTTCCGTCAAAATCTGCTTGAGCGCCATTTGTTGTTCCTTTTTCAATAATATTTGCTCCAGGCAAAGGTTGGGAATTCTCATCTGTAATGGTGCCCAATACCTTAAAGCCTTGTTCTTCATTTACAATTTCTATTCTTTTTTCTATAATGACAGTATTATTAGAAGACAGGATAACGTTAAAGTTCCCACTTGATAAACTCTTCTGTAATAAATCATTAGCTGATACTATTCCTTTTTTTACCACTACAAGTGGGAATTTTTTAAAAGTCCCTTCTTGGTAGATGAATTTATAGTCAGTTTGTTCCATAATGAGGTCAAAAACTTCATCGACTGTTAAGGTTTTATTAGCGTCAATTTTAATTTTGGAGTTTTGAGATAAAGCTCCATTGCTGGTAAAACTAAACGCTGTTACACAGCATAAGAAAATAAAGCTTCTCATAACATTCATTAATAGTTCATTTCTAAAATAGAAAAAAACATTTCTTAGTTTAATTTTCATAAATTTGTCTTGTTATTAAATTGGTTAATTATTTAATTAGTTGATAACTAATGAAGGGGATAGAGCTCGATACTTTCCAAGGTTAAAACTCTGTTCCCTTTCCTTTTTTTATGTGCTGTATTTGTCATTTCATATATATTTGTTTTAGGTTATACTTAAGGTTTTGTGTCTATTTTATTGTTATTTTGTTTTCATTAATTGAGTAATCTTTAATTATGCTAAGCGTTTTTATTGATAATAAAATGTCTTCAATCATTTGATCTTTTCCTAACACACCTTTAAAGGTAATTTCTTCAAGTTCTTTGTTTTCAAAAATGATATCTACATCATACCACCTTGAAAGTATTTTGGCTATGTCTTTTAAAGGTTTTCCTCTAAAACTGAAGAATCCATTTTTCCATGATATAACAGATTTAACATCTACCAGATTTACTGAAATATCATTATTATTTTTATTTAGATTGGATTGTTCACTAGGAAGTAGAGTTTGTTTGGAATCACCTATATTAACAGATACTTTTCCTTCTACCAACGTGGTGTAAATATTTGCTTCATCTTTATAAGCTTGAAGATTGAATTTGGTACCTAATACTTCTATATCTTGAAATTGGTTTGAGACCATAAATTTAGCCCCTTTATGTTTAGTGCTAGGGGACACATCAAAATAGGCTTCACCGTAAATGAGTTCAACTTTTCGCGTTTCACCATCTGTGAATGATACGGGATACCTTAATTTCGACTCAGAATTTAACCAAACAGATGTGCCGTCTGCAAGTTTTAAATAAAATTGACCTCCTCTTGGTATAGTAAGGGAGTTGTATTTGATTTTAGTCGTTTTTTGAATTGTCCTTTTGTAAACTATTTGCTCACCATTACTATTTGCTTGTTCATTTTTAAATGTATTTTCTTTGTTTAGCTCTATAAATGAGCCATCCTCCAATGTTAAAATAGCTTTATCACTTCCAGGAACAACAATATTGGTATTAACGACTTCTTGTTGACTATTGGTTTTTGAAATACTAAAGAAGTCCTCTTTAAAAACAATTGATGTAATTAATAATCCGCTAATTGCTGCGGCGGCAGAATAGCTTATGATTTTTCTTATTCTTCGAAGTTTTAGATCTCTCTGTTCCTTTTTTATTGTTTCAAGTAATTTTAGTTTTACTTTTTTTGTATTGAATTTTTTTGTGTTAAATTCTATCACATAATTAGTTTTTATATAAGAATTGAATAGTTTTTCGTTTTTTTGAGACTTTAGTATCCAAGATTCTAGTTCATCTAGCTCAATTATAGAAGCTTGATTGCAGAGATATTTTACGATTAATTTTTCCGTTTTTGAACTAATCATTGTTTTGCACTATTTTTATTTATTACGTAGTAATTTTGCCTTACCCTAACTTTTGTTGCTTTTTTTTTATATTTTGCGCAAACAATTACACTTTTTTTTATCATTTTACAAATTGAAAAATCCTTATTCTGATAACATTCAGCTTATTAAAGCCCTAAAACTTGGTGATTCTAAAGCTTATACATTCTTGGTTGACGCTTATCATCACAAGTTATGTGTGTACGCATTTAGTTTAGCGAATGATAAAGATTTAGCTGAAGATATTGTACAAAACGTTTTTATTAGAGTTTGGAAAAAGCGTAATAATTTAAAAAGTGAGTTTTCAATTAATGGTTTTTTGTATAAATCTGTTTATAATGAATTTATAGATGAATACAGGAAGAATAGACCTGTTTTTCGTTTGGAGAAGAAATATATAGATGCCCTTTCAATAATTGTTGAAGATTATGATAGCCATTCAATTGATAATATGATTACAATAGTTAAAAAGGAAATAAAAAACTTACCGCCAAAGTGTAAGGAAGTTTTTTTGTTGAGCAAAGAAGAAGGGCTTACAAACATTGAAATTGCTGAATATAAAGAGATTTCAATAAAGTCTGTAGAAGCTCATATTACGAAAGCGTTTTTAATCTTGAGGCAAACGGTTGGAGATAAAATGAATGGTATTTTGTTTCTTCTGTTTGGGAAACCAAAAAGCCTTTAACATTTTTAAACATTAAAAGCTTTTTTAAATAGTAAAAAGGTATTTTTAAACTAAACTATTCTTAATTAAATATTCAGCAATTTGTACAGCATTTGTAGCAGCACCTTTTCTAAGGTTATCTGCAACAATCCACATATTTATACTATTCGGCTGTGTTTCATCTCTACGAATTCTTCCAACAAAAACATCATCCTTATCGTGTGCATAAATTGGCATTGGATAGGTATTAGTATCTGGATTATCTTGTACTGTTACTCCTGGAGTATCGTTTAATATTCTACGAACTTCATTTAAATCAAAATCGTTTTCAAATTCTACATTTACAGATTCTGAGTGGCCACCTGCAGTTGGTATACGAACTGCAGTTGCACTAATAGAGAAGGTTCTATCATTTAAAATTTTCTGAGGCTCTCTTGCTAATTTCATTTCCTCTTTAGTGTAGCCATTTTCTAAGAAAACATCGCAATGTGGTAACGCGTTACGCCCAATTGGGTATGGGTACGCCATTTCTCCTTCTATGCCAGCAACCTCATTCTCTAACTGTTTTACAGCTTTAACACCTGTACCAGAAACAGATTGGTAAGTAGATACTACCACACGTTTCATATTATATTTTTTATGCAAAGGAGAAAGCGCCATTACTAATTGAATAGTAGAACAATTAGGGTTAGCAATAATTTTATCTTCTGCTGTTAGTTCATTTGCATTAATTTCTGGAACTACTAGTTTTTTAGTAGGATCCATACGCCATGCAGATGAATTATCAACAACAGTTGTTCCTGCTTCTGCAAACTTAGGAGCCCATTCTAAAGAGGTATCTCCACCAGCTGAAAAAATAGCAATATCTGGTTTAGCTGCTACTGCATCCGCTAATCCAATAATTGTGTGATCTACACCTTTATATGCTAATTTTTTACCTACAGAACGCTCTGAGGCAACTAATAATAACTCTGTAATAGGAAAATTACGCTCTGCTAAAACTTTTAGCATTACCTCTCCTACCATTCCTGTAGCTCCTACAACTGCTATTTTCACTTTTACTTTATTTAAAGATTAAGCTGCAAATTTAAGTATAACTTGGAGTTGTACAAGTATTAAAACAAAGAATAATTAAAATATAACAAAATGTTTTATTTATAACAATATGTTTGCATCAAGAAAAAACCCCATCTATTTCTAGACAGGGTTATTTTATATGTAAAAAGTAAAATGTATTACTTTTTTAATGCATCACGAATCTCTGTAAGCAATTCTTCTGCAGTTGGTCCTGCAGGTGCTGCTTCTGGTTCTGGAGCTTTTGTTTTGTTGTAAGCTTTTACAATTAAAAACATGATAAAACCAACAATAATTAAGTTAATAATTGTGTTTATCCATGAACCCCACATAATTGCATTTTCAGGAGATGTTACCACTCCTGCCGCATCTACTACAGCTTCATCTAGAACAATTTTTTTGTCTGCAAAATCAACACCACCAGCAAAATGACCAACAAATGGCATAACAATGTTGTTTACAAACCCATTAATAACAGCGCCTAAAGCGGTTGCCATAATAACTGCTACTGCAAAATCAATCACGTTTCCGGTCATGATAAAATTCTTAAATTCTTTTAACATAATATTTAGTGTTTAATTGGTTACATGTATTTAGACGCAATTTAATAAAAAAAGTCACATCTTAAATTTAGAAAACATAAATTAAATTAACAATTTTCTTTTAACTCTAGATGCAATACCTGTTAATAGTTCATAGGAAATAGTATTTGCTGTTTTTGCAAAATCTTCCGCAGATTGTTCTGAACCAAAAATAATTACTTCATCTCCTTCTTTACAATCAATATTTGTTACATCAATCATAATCATATCCATACAAACATTACCAATAATAAGTGCTTTTTTGCCGTTTACTTCTACAAATGTTTTTCCTTGCCCGTATTGCCTACCAATACCATCTGCATGACCAATTGGTAATGTTGCCGTAACTATAGTTTTATCTGCAATAAAAGCCCTGTTATATCCTATACTTTTTCCAGGTTCTAAGATATGTTTTTGAGAAATAATTGTTTTTAAGGTTGCTACGGGCTTTAATTTTTTATCAAAATCAGGATTATTACCATAACCGTATAGTCCTATACCACTCCGAACCATAGAAAAATGTGCTTCAGGATAATTTAATATTCCAGAAGTGTTTGCCATATGTGTTAGTATAGGGTACGAAAGTAATTTTTCTATTTCTTCCTTAATTTCACAGAATTGTTTTATTTGTTCATTAGTAAATTCTTTTTCATTGAGATCTTCAGATGCAGCTAAATGAGAAAATACACTTTGTATATGTAAAGTACTATTGTTCTTTATAATAGAAATAATTTTAGGAATAGCTTCTTTGGTAAAACCTAATCTATTTAGTCCAGTATTAAACTTTATATGAATAGGGTAATTGCTTTTATTTTCTTGTTTTGCTACCTCTAAAAATTCTTCAAGATTTTTTTCGGAATATAAATTAGGCTCTAGGTTATATTCTAGAATAGTTTTAAAATTTACTGCTTGCGGGTGTAGAACTAGGATAGGTGTTTTAATTCCAGAATTTCTTAATTCTACTCCTTCTTTTGTATACGCAACTGCAAAATAGTCTATCCCTAATTTTTCTAGTTTTTTTGCAATTTTACAGGCATCACTACCGTAAGCAAAAGCCTTAGTAACCGCTAAGAACTTAGTAGTAGGTTTTATTTTAGATGTAATAAAATTATAATTGTGTTCTAGAGCAGCTAAATTAATCTCTAAAACTGTTTCTTGAGTTTTAGTCATTAGCTTTTTTTTTAGAAGGTGCTATTTCTTGAGATTTTACAGGAAATTCTTTTACCTTTTCTTTTAATTGTGCTTTATAAAAAGAACCTCTACTTAGCGGTTCGTATGCTTCTACTTCCCCTAAAAGAACAAGGTCCTCGCTGTTAGCTTTTCTAAAACTATAATTTGCTAAGTTTCCAGATCGTGTACAAATAGCATGAACTTTAGTTACATATTCTGCAGTGGCCATTAGGTTAGGCATTGGCCCAAAAGGATTTCCTTTAAAATCCATATCTAAACCAGCAACTATAACACGAATACCTTTGTTTGCAAGATCATTACAAACAGCTACGATTTCATCATCAAAAAACTGAGCTTCATCAATGCCTATAACGTCACAATTTTCTGCAAGTTTTCTAATTTTGGCGGCATATTCTACAGGCGTAGAATGTATTTCATTAGAATCATGAGAAACCACTTTACTTTTATCGTAACGTGTATCTACCATAGGTTTAAAAATGACAACATTTAGTTTAGCAAATTGAGCACGTTTTAACCTTCTAATTAATTCTTCTGTTTTACCAGAGAACATAGATCCAGCAATAACTTCGATCCAGCCAAATTGTTCTTTATGATTAACGGTATTTTCAAGAAACATTTTGTAATTTTAGACGAAAATAAGGTGTTTTTTCGTTCCTATTTAACGATGATATAAATTTAAGAAAAAAATACACCTTTTCTGAAAGGATAAAAATAGCGTCATGAAAAAGAAAATAAAAGCAGAGTTAGTAAAACTAGCAACTCAAATTATTACTGCAGAAGACCTTACAGAAATTACGGCACTTTATGATGCAAGTAAAGAGATGTACGAGAAATTGGCGGTTTTAAAATACATAAATGATAATTTAAATGACGTTGAAGTAAATGTTGCTAAAAGCCCTATAGCTGCTAAGTTTGAAAAAATGGCGAATGCGGTTTTAAATGAAAACAAACTAGTTCCAGAAAGCAATCCGCATGAAGAAGATATTATGATTCCAGGTATGGATACTATAAAAGACATGGTTTTAGAAATGCCAGAGGATAAAAAGGTAGATGCTGTTTTATCAGAATTTTTAGAAAAACCTAATTACGCTAAGAATGATAAGGAGCTTTTTATGCCAAAAGGTGATGAGTTGCTTACTAAAGAGACAAAATCTGTAAATGATAGAGTAAGCTCAAAAGAAATTAAAGTAGATCTAAATAATAGACTTGCGTTTGTAAAGCACCTTTTTAATGATAGTACAGAAGATTACAACCGTGTATTGTCACAATTAAACACTATAGACTCAGAAGAACGTTCCGTATCATTTATTGTAAATATGGTAAAACCAGATTATAATAATTGGGAGGGAAAAGAAGATTTAGAGCAACGTTTTATGCAGCTTATTGAGCGTAAATTTGCGTAATGCATTAAATATTTTTTTTAATTTCAATACCTTGCTTTTGCAGGGTATTGTTGTTTTAAGACTATTTGTACGACTAAAGCTTAAACCAATTATAATTTAGATATGAAAACACAAAAAATAATGTATTGGATTGCAACAGGGTTATTAACGGTATTAATGCTTTTTTCTGCATCTATGTATTTTTTTAAGCATGAAATGATTAAAGATGCGTTTACATCTTTTGGGTATCCTACCTACATAATTTATCCGTTAGCTGTAGCAAAATTATTAGGATTAGGAGTACTATTATCTAATAAAGGAAAAGCTTTAAAGGAATGGGCATATGCAGGTTTTTTCTTTGATTTTGTATTAGCTTTTTTTGCACATTATATGATTAATGATGGCCAACAAACCTTAGCAGTTGTAGGTTTGATAGTTTTATTGGCTTCGTATTTTCTTGGAAAGAAAGTAAGGCCGTAAATTTGCAGTATGGGAAAACTCTATTTAGTGCCAACACCAATAGGTAATTTAGAAGATATTACATTACGTGCTATACGTGTACTAAAGGAGGCAGACCTTATTCTGGCAGAAGACACTAGGACTAGTGGTAAACTTTTAAAACATTTAGAAATTGGCACACCAATGCAAAGCCATCATATGCATAATGAGCATAAAATGGTAGACGCTTTGGTACATAAAATTCAAGCAGGAACTACTATTGCCTTAATTTCGGATGCAGGCACACCGGCAATATCAGACCCTGGATTTTTACTTACTAGAGCTTGTGTTGCAGAAAATATTGAGGTAGACTGTTTGCCTGGTGCAACCGCTTTTGTACCTGCATTGGTAAATAGTGGGTTGCCTAATGATAAGTTTGTTTTTGAAGGATTTTTACCTGTAAAAAAAGGAAGACAAACACGATTAAAGCTACTTGCCGAAGAAACTAGAACCATTATTTTTTATGAATCGCCTCATAAACTAGTAAAGACATTAGGACAGTTTGTAGAATATTTTGATGCCGAAAGGCCAGTTTCCGTTTCTAGAGAACTTACCAAAATGTATGAAGAAACTGTAAGAGGAACCGCTGAAGAAGTTTTAAAACATTTTACAGAAAAACCTCCCAAAGGTGAAATAGTAATTGTCGTTGGAGGAAAAAAATAAGAGATATTTAAGTATGAAAATAGAAGATTTTAAAAACAAATTAAGTACAGAAGGTAAAGTAGAATTTACAGATACCATGGCTGTTATTGAAGCTAATTATGAATTTACACCAACCGCTTTTACAAATGGAAAATTGCAGAATAATGCTGGCGAAAACTCAGGTTCTTGTAAGTTATTTGCATTTGCTAGTTTAGAAAAATTATCTAAAGAAGACACTTTAGCTTGCTTTGGTAAGTACTATACAGAAGAGGTTTTACAAGATATAGAAGGAACAGGACACCAGAATATTAGAAATTTTATGGCAACAGGTTTTGATGGAATTTCTTTTGATGGAGAAGCATTAAAAACAAAATAAGATAAAATGGAAAAGCTTCTTTCTGATATCCGAGCGTGTGCTATTTGTAAGGAGCATTTAACTTTAGGCCCAAGACCTATAGTTGTTGCACACTCGGAAGCTAAAATTGCAATTATAGGGCAAGCTCCAGGAACCAAAGTACATGCTTCTGGTATTCCATGGGATGATCCCAGCGGAAAGCAGCTACGGAAATGGATGGGAATAACAGACGAAGTTTTTTATGATAAAAAACAAATAGCAATTATTCCTATGGGCTTTTGTTATCCTGGAAAAGGAAAAACGGGAGATTTACCACCAAGACCAGAATGTGCTCCTTTATGGCACGAGCAGTTGTTTAATAAGCTTCCTAAATTAGAATTAGTTATTTTAATAGGTATCTACGCCCAAAAATATTATTTAGGAAAAACGGCAGAGAAAAACCTAACAGAAACTGTTCGCGTTTTTGAGAATTACCTGCCTAAGCACTTTCCTTTACCGCATCCTTCTCCTAGAAATAGATTTTGGTTAACTAAAAACCCTTGGTTTAATAGTGATGTTTTGCCGGTGTTTAAGGAGAGAGTTGAAGATTTAATAGATTAAAATAGAAGTGAAAAAGCATTTGAAAACCTCTCAAGTTTCTCGCTAAAAAAAATAATTAATATTACAAAAATTAAGAAGATAGGTAAAACAACCCAAAGGCCTATAAATCGTATTGATTTGTAGAGATATTTACCATTAAGTTTTGGTAAAATATTTGTTTCAATTTTTATCATTTTTCGAATTATCTTCATATTTTCCAGTCGCTTCAATTTTAGAATTGTCCATATCTTTAAACTTAATTATTCTTTTAGTTTTATAATACTCACTTATCCATTTACTGAATATAATGGACAGGCCTATTATTATTGGACTGTAGTTAACTATAAAGTTTTCCATTGTGTTATTAATTTTAATCAAAACTAAAGTCTCTACAAAAAATTATCTAATTACTCTAGTGGTGGAATCCGTAGTTGCGGATATTTGTATTTTTGTTTTCTATGAAAGACAATTTTATCATTTTTTGTTTGTGATGAAAGACAATTTTATCATTTTTTGTTTGTGAAGAAAGACAATTTGTTATATTTGTTATTAAATAAAGATACAAAATGGAAGAATTATTAGCTCTTCAAGAGCAGCTTCTGGAACATGTTGGAGTAAAAGAGCGTTATTTAATTAACCAAATAGATTGGGATAACAGACTTATTGCTATTAAAGGAGCAAGAGGTTCCGGCAAAACAACATTACTACACCAAAAAATAAAATTTAAACTGCCTAAAGATGCCATACCACTTTATGTTTCTTTAGATAATCTTTATTTTTTAGAAAATACTTTGGTTTCCTTAGCAAAGGAATTTGTATTGCAGGGAGGAACGCATCTTTTCTTAGATGAGGTACACAAGTATCCACAATGGTCAAGAGAATTAAAATTAATTTACGACCAATTTCCTAACTTAAAAACGGTATTTACTTCTTCTTCTATGTTAGAAATCTATAAAGGAGAATCGGATCTAAGCAGAAGAGTAGTAAATTATCATTTAAAAGAACTTTCATTTAGGGAATATATAAATTTTAAACATGGATATAAACTCCCAAAAGTAAGCTTAGAAGAGTTACTAATAAACCATAACAAAATTGCTAAAACAGTTAAAGAAAGTTTACAAAGTCCGTTAAAAGACTTTAAAGAATATTTAGATTATGGTTCCTATCCTTACTTTATGGAAGGAACAAATCAATATTTGCAAAAACTACTGCAGACGATAAATTTAATCTTAGAAGTAGATTTAAATGCAATAGAGAATATTCCTTATTCCGATAGTAGAAAAATAAAAAAACTATTAGTAGCTATAGCACAATCCGCTCCTTTTTCACCTAATGTTTCCAAATTAAGTGAGCGTTTAGGAATGTCAAGAGAGTTTTTATTAAATGCTATAAAATTATTAAATAGAGCAGATTTGGTTATTGAGTTGTTTAGACCAACAAAAGGAATAGGGGCTTTTACTAAACCAGAAAAGTTATACTTGAATAATACCAATTTAATTCTAGCATTGAGTAAAAATGCAAATGAAGTAGGAACTATGCGAGAAACGTTTTTTGCAAATCAATTTAAAAATTTAAATAACCATGAAATTCATTTAGCAGAAAAAGGAGATTTTATAATTGATAGAAAATATATCTTTGAAATAGGAGGTAAAGGCAAAAACACCAAACAGATTCAAGGGTTAAATAATTCCTATGTTGTCCGTGATGACATGGAAATAGGAAGTTTAAACATAATCCCTTTATACCTTTTTGGTCTATTATATTAATGTATTTTTGAATAATACAAGAAACAAAAATTATGAGTACAACAAATAAAGTAACTACAAAATGGTTGGGTAATATGGCTTTTGAGAGCGATAACCCATCTGGGCATAACCTAAAAATAGATATAGCTAAAGAAGATGGCGGAGATGGTAGTGGGTATAGGCCCAAAGCCTTAATGCTTAGTTCTCTTGCGGGTTGTTCTGGTTTAGATGTAGCAGCAATGATAAAAAAGATGAAGCTAGAGGTAGAAGAATTTACTATAGAAACTATTGCAAATTTAACAGACGAGCATCCAAAATTTTACGATGCAGTTACGGTAGAATATCATTTTACAGGACCAAATTTACATGAGAAAAAATTACAAAGAGCAGTAGACTTGTCTATAGAAAAGTATTGTGGTGTAATGGAGATGTTCCGCCAGTTTGCTACCATGGAAATTAAAACGGTTTTTCATCATTCAAAGTAAATACAAATACAAAAGCTAAACTCAAATACAATTTTATGTCTGTAAAGCCTTATAATTTAGAGGAAAGATTGGTGAACTTTGCTGCAGAAACTGCACTTTTTTGCCAAAAAAACCCAACTGATTTTACTGGGCAATATTATGGACATCAACTTTTGCGTTCAGGCGGTAGTTCAGCTTTGAATTTTGGAGAAATGCAAGGGACTCAATCCGACAGAGATTTCAGAAATAAAGCTAGTTATATCACTTAAGGAGCTTAAAGAATCCAGAATAAACTTAAAAATCTTAGATAAGATAAATTATGGAGATGAAAAGAAAAGAGTTGAATTATTTTAGATGAAGTAGAACAGTTAATAAAAATCATAGCTACAATAATCAAAAACAAAAGTTGATAAAGTAAGTTTTTGTATTTGAATTTGACATTTAAATTTGTTTTTAAACTATGCGCTGGACAATTAAAGCAAAACCCGAACAAGAAGAAATTACTGCTTTAGCGCAAGCTTTAAACGTAGAAAATTTAGTTGCGCAACTTCTTTTACAAAGAGGAATTACATCCTACGAAGAAGCAAAAACTTTTTTCCGTCCGCAATTATCAGATTTGCACGACCCTTTTTTAATGAAGGATATGGATATTGCTGTAAATCGTATCGAAAAAGCAATTGCAAATAATGAAAACATATTGGTGTATGGCGATTATGATGTAGATGGCACAACATCTGTTGCATTATTATCTTCCTATTTGCTAAGCTATTACCCAAATGTTGCAACGTATATTCCAGATAGATATGGCGAAGGATATGGCGTTTCTTACCAAGGAATAGATTTTGCCGAAGACAATGATTTTAGTTTAATCATAACCTTAGATTGTGGTGTAAAAGCAATAGAGAAGGTAAATTATGCCAAAGAAAAAGGAATAGATTTTATTATTTGTGATCACCACAGACCAGGAAAAGAATTACCAAATGCAGTTGCCGTTTTAGATGCTAAAAGAGAGGATTGCTCGTATCCTTATGATGAGTTGTGTGGTTGCGGTGTTGGTTTTAAATTAATCCAAGCACTAGCAGTAAATAACGAACAAACTATAGAAGATTTAGTACCGTATTTAGACTTGGTTGCTACTGCAATAGGGGCCGATATTGTACCTATAACAGGAGAAAATAGAGTGCTAGCATATTACGGCCTACAGGTTATAAATAGTAATCCAAGAATAGGTTTTAAAGCAATTATTGCACAGACAAAAAAGCAAAGATTAAGTATTACCGATGTTGTTTTTACCATAGCACCAAGAATTAATGCCGCTGGTAGGATGAAGCATGGACAACATGCTGTAAATTTATTAACAGAAACGGATATTTCGGAAGCAGAGAAGTTTGCTGGTGAAATAGAAAAATACAATCTAGACCGCAAAAATTTAGATAAACAAATTACCAAAGAAGCTTTACAGCAAATTGTAGATTACAATGAAGAGGAGAAGTTTACTTCTGTAGTTTATAAAGATACTTGGCATAAAGGAGTCATAGGGATTGTGGCATCTCGTTTAACAGAAAACTACTATAGACCAACTTTAGTTTTTACTAAGAGCGGCGATAAATTAGCAGCTTCTGCACGTTCTGTAAAAGGTTTTGATGTGTATAACGCATTAGATGCCAGTTCTGAATTTATAGAGCAATTTGGCGGCCATAAATATGCCGCAGGGTTAACTCTTTTAGAATCGCAATATGAAGATTTTAAAGCAAAGTTTGAAGAAGTAGTTTCCCAAACCATAGACAAGCGCTTATTAACTCCAGAAATAAGTATAGATGCTATAATTAATTTTACAGACATAACCCCTAAGTTAATGCGTATTATTAATCAGTTTGAGCCTTTTGGGCCAGGAAATATGACGCCAGTTTTTATGGCAGAAAATTTAAAAGATTCTGGTTATGCAAAAGGAGTAGGAGCAGAAGAGAGCCATTTAAAATGTGCTGTTTATCAGCCTTCTAATACCACAAGTAAAGAAAGAATCAATGCCATAGGTTTTAGTTTAGGAAAAAAGTTAGATGTTGTTACCCAAGGTACTTTTAATGCTGTTTTTTCTATAGATGAGAATGAGTGGCAAGGGAAGACATCTCTGCAGTTGAGGATAAGAGATATAAAAGAAAATTAAAGTATTTTTAAAAAGAGAACTTCCTCTTTAATTATATAATGTCTTACTTTTGAGGCTCTAATTTTAGTACTTTTCTTTTGGATCCATACGCAGCACTTCGTTATAAAGAATTTAATATATTTTTAGTAGTACGTTTTGCTATGGTATTTGCTTGGTCTATGCAATTTATTGTAATAGAGTGGCAAGTGTACACCATGACTAAGGACCCGTTATCATTAGGTATTATTGGGCTTATGGAAGTTATTCCTGCGGTACTTATGGCGCTTTTTGCTGGCCATATAGTAGACCAAAAAGAAAAACGTAGTTTGTTAGTTAAATGTATTCTTGGCTTTTCTATAATTAGCTTTGGGCTATTTATGTTAAGTATGCCGCAAGTGCAATTAGAGTATAGTACTAAAACCATTCTTTACGCTATTTATTGTTTGGTTTTTCTAGGAGGAATAGTACGTTCTTTTATTGGGCCAACTATATTTTCTTTAATAGCATTGATTGTTCCAAAAAAAATATACCCAAATGCTGCAACATGGAGTAGTTCTACTTGGCAAATGGCATCGGTTTTAGGACCTGCTTTTGCAGGATTTTCTATAAGTTGGATTGGTGTACACTGGTCTATGTGCGTAATTTTTGGATTTTCTATACTTGCAGTAATAGCTCTTTCTCAGATTAAAAAGAAACCTATTTTAAATCCTAAAATTGGAGAACCTGTTTTTCAAAGTTTAAAAGAAGGGTTAGATTTTGTTTTTAGTACCAAAGCGGTATTAGGAGCATTAACCTTAGATATGATTGCGGTACTTTTTGGAGGTGCAATAGCCCTACTTCCTATTTTTGCGCAAGATATTTTACATGTAGGAGCCGAAGGTTTTGGTATTCTTAGAGCAGCACCTGCTGTAGGAGCATTTTTAACTATGTTAGGCTCTACTCGTTTTCCGCTTCATAAAAATGCGGGTAAAAAGCTCTTGTATGCCATATTTGGATTTGGACTTTGTATAATAGTATTTGGCTTGTCTACGTACTTTTGGTTATCTGTATTTGCATTATTTATGAGTGGTGCTGTAGACGGGGTTTCTATGATAATAAGACAAACTATTTTACAATTAAAAACGCCAGATCACATGCGAGGTAGAGTAGCATCTGTAAATTCTATTTTTGTAGGTTCTTCTAATGAGCTTGGAGCTTTTGAAAGTGGATTAACAGCAAAATGGATGGGAGCAGTAACTGCTGTAGTTTTTGGGGGCACAATGACGTTGCTTACCGTTGGTATTACTGCATTTTCTTTACCTTCTTTTAGAAAACTAGATTTACAAAAAGATATTGATGCGCATGAAGAAGAGGAAACTAAAACTACTTAGGGAGCTTTTCTAGGGAAAGTGTAGTACCATCAAACACACCATACGTATAATAAGATATCCAATCACCAAGGTTTACGTAGGTAGATTTTCCGTTGAGGTCTATTTCTAGAGGTAAATGTCTATGGCCAAAAACAAAATAATCGTAATGTTTTGTCTCTAGTTTTCGTTTAGCATACTGCACTAACCATTCCTTTTCTTCGCCAAGAAATTTTACATCATCATCCCCAGAAATAATTTTATTTTTCACGGAGAGATATTTACCTAGTCGAACTCCAATATCTGGGTGCAACCATCTAAACAACCATTTAGCAAAAGGATTAGTAAACACTTTCTTCATGCGTTTAAAGCCTTTATCATTAGGACCAAGACCATCTCCATGACCAATAAAAAAGGAAGTGTCGTTTAATTTAAATTGTTGTGTGGTATGGAAAACAGGAATGTTTAATTCTTCTTCAAAATAACCACTCATCCAAAGGTCGTGGTTACCAACAAAATAGAATATAGGAATACCGGCATCACTCAATTCTGCTAGTTTACCAAGAGTTCTTGTAAATCCTTTAGGAATTACGGTTTTGTATTCCATCCAAAAATCGAACATATCCCCTAAAAGAAAAATGGCCGCAGCATCTTCTTTAATTTCCTCTAACCAAGCAACAAATTTCTTTTCTCTAGGCATACTTTGTTCCATAGTAGGCGCTCCCAAATGATTATCACTTGCGAAGTATACTTTTTTACCTTTTGGAACAATAATGTTTTTCATGAAAACTAGTTGTCAGAGGCATGCCACTCTGCAAAAGCGGTCTCAGTTTCTTGTAATTTTAAAGAATGTAGATGTATATCTTTAGGTAACCTTGCTTTTATTTTAGTAGCAAAATCTATTACCATATTCTCGCTAGAAGGCTGGTAATCTGCAAGTATTACATCGTGCCCTCTCTTTATTAACTCATTAGCTAACTCTAAATGAGGGGTGTTTTTATTAAAAACAGTAGCATGATCAAACTGGTCTACAACCTCTTCTTTTACTATCTTTTTTAAATCGCCAAAATCTATTACCATACCCAATTTTACATTGTTTGTATCTGTAATAGGTTTTCCAATTACAGTTACAGAAAGTTTATAGCTATGGCCATGAACATTTTTGCATTTACCATCATAACCATAAAGGGCATGACCGGTTTCAAATGTAAATTGTTTTGTAATTCTTATGTTACTCATTGTTATTGGGAATATTGTCATGCAAAGGTAAGGTTTATTCCTATTTCAATAGAGACGAGTATTTGGTATACGCTTATCTTTTGTATTTTCTTCTGGTACGAATTCTATTTATAAAATAGATAACCAAAACAAAAAGAGCTAAAAAAGGAAAAACTAGGTCTCCGTTTAAAAAATTGATAATTTTCATTTAATTAGTTTTATGATATCTTAACGATAACAATAGTCGATTATTATTTTTTAAACTTACTTAACGCTTGCTTAGTTGCATTAGAAAGCACAAGTTCTCCAGTTATAGCAGCTCTATCGGTGAGGAGTTTGTCCCAATGGTCTGTACCTTCCCAAAGTACTTTTTTCCAAGCCTCTAAAGCTTCTGGGTTATATTCGGATAATTGGTTAGTGTAAAAATCTAATTCTTTATCTAAATCATTACTGTTTTCGAAAACCTTAGCAAAAAGTCCTTTTTCCTTAGCCCAATACGCGTTTTTCCATTCTGTAGGTGCTAGTGAAAGCTCTCCTAAAGCAGCTTTTCCTATTCTGTGCGCAACGGCAGGAGCAATTACTAAAGGAGCAATACCAATTGAAAGTTCGGATAATTTTATAGATGCTTTTTCTGATGCAAAAACATAGTCGCATGCAGCAGCAATACCAACGCCACCACCAACAGCTTTTCCATGAACACGTCCAACAATTATTTTGGAACAGTTACGCATTGCATTTATTACATTGGCAAAACCGCTAAAGAATACTTTTCCTTCAGACAGGTTAGAAACTTCCATTAGCTCATTAAAAGATGCCCCAGCACAAAAAGCCTTTTCTCCTTCAGATTTTAAAACAATTACAGAAACAGTACTGTTTACAGATAGTTTATTTAATTCTTTTGTTAGTCTTTCCAGTAATTCTGCCGTAAAAGAGTTACTAGCAGGGTGACCAAATTCTATGGTTGCTATTCGGTTATTTATAGAGGTATAAAGACTTCCGTCTGTACGCGATGTAGACATATTTTTTGTTTAAAATTAATGCTTTTGTAATAATGGGCGAAATTTTTGGTTAAACTTCCATACCAAGGCACCACCTCTTATTAGCATCCAAATAGTAAAGGCAATCCAGATACCATAAAGCCCCCAACCAGCGGCTTTACTAATAAAGAGAAAAGGAATAAAACCTAAAAACGTGGCAGATAAAAGAACATTTCTTAAGTATTTCATTTCTCCCAGGCCTTTAAAAAGTCCGTCTAGTACAAAGGCAATGGTGTTTAAAGGTAGTCCAAAAATTATAATATAGAATATGGCGTAAAATGCATGTAATACAGGTGCTTCTTTAGAAAAAAGTAAGCCAATAGGTTTATAAAAAACAAAACTAAGAAGCATTAAAATTCCGCTAACAATAAGACCATAAACAACTATTTTTTTAGCTAATAACCATAAATTTTTATAATCCTTAGCTCCTAGTAATTTACCACCTAAAATATTTCCTGCAGCCGCAAAACCATCAATAAAAAAGGCCGCAAAGAGCCATAAATTTATAGCAATAGTATGTGCACCAATATATTTATCTCCTAAAGCAGTAGCTTCTCTTACTGCTAAAATTAAGGCAGTATTAAGGGCTAATGCTCGCACAAAAAGGTTTAAACTCATAATTACCAATCTACTTAACTCTGGATGAATGGGAAATTTTAATTTTAGACTAACATCGGTTTTTGTTACTAAAAGAATAAAAGCAAGTATTGCCATAATAGCTTGTGCAATTAAAACTAGCCCATGCAGCACCTTCTAAGTACATTGGAGTAATAAAACCATCTATTCCATAGACTAAAATAAAATCTAGAATAACATTTATTACTGCCCCAACTATTGCAATAACCATAGGCCAAACCGTATTTTGTAGCCCTCTAAAAATGCCCATAATTGCAAATACAAATAAAGTAAGAGGAAAGCCCCAAACTCTAATAGAATAATAACTAATACAATATTCAAGAATTTTACCAGTGGCTTTTAAGGCCATAAATATTTCTTCTATAACAAAAACGGTGGTAAGTAAGATTATGCCACTAAGAATAAGGTTTAAAAATATTGCTTGAGCTGGTAGTGTTTTTACTTCTTCTAGTTTTCCTGCACCTAAATATTGAGAAAGTATTGCAGAAATAGCACTACGTGTTTGGCCTAAAACCCAAATAAGCATAGATAAAAAAGAACCAACAATACCTGCGGCTGCTAAAGATTCTAGCCCATCTACAGGAATATTACCCACTATAGCAGTGTCTGTAATAGATAATAACGGCTCTGCAATACCAGCAATGGTTGCAGGAATAGCAAGGTTATTTATACTTTTAAAATTAATAATGGTTTTCAATAGTTGTTTTTATATTGAAGAGAGTATTATAATTATCCTGTTTTTTATGAATTTAGAATATCTTTGTAGTCTTATAGTATGAATAGATTTTATTTTAATTGTAAATTTAGAATATTAATAAACAATCCTTCTTAACAAATGAAAAATATACTTGTTCCTATTGGCACTTCTAGCACCTCTCATGAAACATTACAGTATGCTGTAGATTTTGCAAATGAATTTTCATCCAATATTTTTGTGATGGATGTTTTTAATGTGTCTGCAAAAGCTGGGAATTTGGCTAATATTTCTGAAAAAGTAGCAGAAAATAGTAGAGAGCGTTTAAAAGAAATTATTGCTAAGATTAATGCTAAAAGTGTAGATATAAAAATAGCAACGTATAATGGAGGAATAGTTGATGGTATTAAAGATTTAGATAAAGAGTTAGGAATAGACTTAATAATTTTGGCTCCACGTAGTAATGCTATAGAGGAAGAGTTATATTTAGGAAATACTTCTGGTAAAATCATAAAAAGAACAGATATACCTGCCCTTTTAGTACCAAAAGGGAGCAGTTATGTTGCATTTAAAAATATTTTAGTTGCTTTTAAATCAGGAATAATTAAAAGAAACCGTATTCTTAATTCATTAGTAACTATTCGTAAAAAGTATAATGCTAATGTAAATTTACTTTTAGTAAAAACTCCAGGTTATGTAGATAGCGATTTAAATGTAAATACTGCTTTAATGGATATTAGTGCTAACCTAACACTAACAGAAAATGCCACGACTTACTTGGGCGTAACGCAACATTTACAATCTTTTAGCCCAGAATTACTTTGTGTATTTAGAAGAAAAAGAGGTTTCTTTAAAAAACTATGGGAAAAGAATACCATACCTAAATCTGAGTTTTTTGCACCAATTCCTGTGTTAGTACTTAGTGCAAATAAGAATTAGAAAATCACTACACTTTGGGGGATTAGCTCAGCTGGCTAGAGCGCTTGCCTGGCAGGCAAGAGGTCACCGGTTCGACTCCGGTATTCTCCACTAATAAATACAGAGCTTCACAGAGTTTTTAACTTGTGAAGCTTTTTTATTTGCACTTTTTCTGAGTGTTTCAAAAATCACAAAATTTTCCGACCTTTAGTATTAAATAAAAAGTATATACGGGTCATTTGTTTAGAAGAAGAAGCTTTCTACATCCTCTTAGATAAATCTGTGGAATACCTAGAGAGTAAACGTAATAATGCTCCTAGAAAATGAATAGGAGAAAAAGATGCGGTTGTTATGCTTAATGGTGTTTCAAAGTCTACCTTACAACGGATGCGTAACAATGGTGATATTGGTTATACACAACCAAGTAGAAAAATAATCCTCTATGACCGAGATTCTATTTTGGATTTAATTGAGCAATACGTTCAAAAAACCCTTTGAGCCGAAAAGTACATACTTATAGCTCATAATATGCTTATATTTGAGCTATAAAAGAAAGATTTATAGCTCATGACACATAAAATATGGAACTGGCAGTTAAAAGAATGGGCGCATTTTTCCTATGATGCGACTGCTCTTTCTTCTTTAGAACATGAGTTTTCTCAAAATAATGGCATGGTATTGGGCGCACTCAAACATGTTCAATCACAAGAAAAAGACCAGTTTCTTGTTGAGGTTCTTTCCAATGAAGCTCTTAAAACTTCTGAAATTGAAGGAGAATATTTAAACAGGGATAGTATCCAATCTTCGATTAAAAACAATTTGGGCTTGGAAGTTGATAAAAGAAAAGTTCCTCCAGCTGAATATGGCATTTCAGAAATGATGGTCGATTTATACCGCAATTTTAATAAACCATTGACCCATGAACAATTATTTCAATGGCATGAAATGATTACTAATGGTAGACGTGATTTAACAGATATTGGAGGATACAGAACCCATATGGAACCAATGCAAGTTGTCTCGGGTAGAATTGATAGACCCAAAATACATTTTGAAGCCCCTCCATCGAAGGCTATGCCCCAAGAAATGGAGCAATTTATTACTTGGTTTAATCGTGTTCATAAAGAAGAATTAACCTTACCCTTAGTGCGTGCTGGTATTGCCCATTTATATTTTGTAAGTATTCATCCATTTGAAGATGGTAATGGTCGTATTGGTCGTGCTATCGCTGAAAAATCCTTGGGGTTAAGTTTAGGGCAACCTGCTTTGATTTCATTGTCAAAAGTAATTGAGGCTAAGAAAAAAAATTATTATTCTTCATTGGAAATTCATAATAAAACTTGTGAGATTACGGATTGGTTGGTCTATTTTGGACAAACCATTATAGAAGCCCAGAAAGACACCTTAAAAACGATTGATTTTATCATAGAAAAAGCTAAATTTTTTGACAGTTTTGTTTCATTAATGAATGAACGCCAACATAAGGTTGTTAAGCGACTTTTCGATGCAGGGCATCAAGGATTTGAAGGCGGATTAAGTGCTGAAAACTATACCAAGATTGTCAAAACATCGGCTTCTACAGCAACCCGAGATTTAAAAGATATGGTTGATAAAAGGATGCTAATTAAAACAGGAGAGCTTAAAAGTACGAGATATTGGCTCAATATTGAAAGTAAATAATATGTGTTTTTAAGTCAGTACTCCTTTTAGATTACTTCTGTCATTCTCCACAATTACCCTAATAAAGAGGTTACTTTTTAGAAATACCAGAAAACACAAATTCAGATATTTGTTCTTCTATTTCTTTTGGGTTAATTTTTATAGGTAAGTCCGTATACTTATCATGCAACCACCTTAAGGTAGATAAAAAAGTATACGTTGCAATTTCTATATTCATTGGTTTAAAATCTTTAGCCTCCATACCTTCTTTTAATACAGATTTTACTTTGTTTTCATAAACAACCCTTTCTGCAAGAAAAGTACCTAATTTAGGTTCTTTTAAATTTCGCCACTCATTTACTAATAGCGCTAATTCATAAGGTTTTTTTACCATTAAGTCTATATGTATTCTAATAATGAGTCTTATTTTTTCCTCGGAGCTAGCGTTGGAGTCTATTATTGTGTCTATAGCTGCATGGAACTCATTAGATATACCAAACAAGTAAGTTTCTAAAAGAGATTGTTTAGAATCTATGTAATTATAGACATTAGCAACTTCGCAGTTTAAACTATGAGCTATATCTCTCATGGTAGTTGCCTTAAATCCCTTTTCATTAATCAATTTTAAAGAGGTTTCTAAAAAACGTTCTCTCTTTGTCATTTTACTCATTTAAAAGCTTTTTTATGCTTAAAGACCTCAAAACTAAGGAAAAAGTTTGCTTGTGAAAGAATAATTAATATATTTACATGAACAATTGTTCATGTAAATATAAAATTATGCCGCTATATCATACTTTAGGGAAGATTCCATCTAAGCGACATACAGTTTTTAAGAAGCAAGATGGAACCCTGCATTACGAGCAATTGTTTGGAACAATTGGTTTTGACGGAATGTCCTCTTTAATGTATCATTTACATAGACCCACTATGGTAAAAGAGGTCAAGGAAAGTATTGACTTAAGGCCTATAGCTGCCGAGGAACATAATATAAAATCTAGACTGTTAAAGGGTTTTAGTGTAAAGCCAGAAGATGATTTTTTAGAGAGTAGAAAAGTAGTTTTATTTAATAATGATGTGCATGTAAGTTTAGCTGCTCCAAAAAAATCTATGACAACGTATTTTTATAAAAATACGGATGCAGATGAAATGTTATTTATTCATAAGGGAAAAGGGGTTTTAAAAACCATGTTGGGAGATATCTCTTTTGAATATGGAGATTATATTATTATTCCTCGTGGAATGATATACCAAATAACTTTTGAAACGGAGAATAACAGATTACTAATTGCAGAATCTTATTCTCCAATTTACACCCCTAAAAGATATAGAAATTGGTTTGGGCAACACTTGGAGCATTCTCCTTTTTGTGAACGCGATTTTAAATTACCAGAAAATTTAAAAGCATATGATGAGGTAGGAGACTTTATAATGAAAGTAAAAAAACAAGGGCAGTTACACCATTTAGTATATGCATCGCACCCTTTTGATGTTGTTGGTTGGGATGGTTATAATTTTCCCTATGCTTTTTCTATACATAATTTTGAACCTATAACAGGTAGAGTGCATCAACCACCACCAGTACATCAAACTTTTGAAACAAATGCCTTTGTAATTTGTTCTTTTTGCCCTCGTTTGTATGATTATCATCCAGATGCAATTCCAGCACCATACAACCATTCTAACATAGATTCCGATGAGGTTTTGTACTATGTTGATGGAGATTTTATGAGCAGAAATTACGTAGAACAAGGGCATATATCTTTGCACCCTGCAGGAATACCTCATGGACCACACCCAGGCACTTATGAAAAAAGTATTGGAAAAAAAGAAACAGGAGAATTAGCAGTAATGATAGATACTTTTAAGCCTTTAAAATTAACACAAATGGCCTTAGATATTGATGATGGAACATATTATCAATCTTGGTTAGAATAACAATAATATTAAGCAACTACAATTATGAAAAATACTGATTGTTGGATTTCTATTTCTGAAAATTCGGACTTTTCTATACATAATATTCCTTTTGGAATTTTTTCAACTAAAAGCAATACATTAAGAGCTGGGGTTGCTATTGGAGACCAAATATTAGATTTGGTTGTAGCGTCAGAATTAGGAGTTTTTAATTCTTTAGATTTTAACCCATATGTTTTTAAAAGTGAAACATTGAATGATTTTATTGCTTTAGGTAAAGAAATTACTTCTACAGTAAGAACTATAATTCAAGAAGAACTAACAAATGTGGATAGTGTTTTAAAAACAGATTCTAGTGTTTTTGTAAATCAAAAAGAGGTACAAATGCATTTGCCTGTATTTGTTGGGGACTATACCGATTTTTACTCTAGTATTGAGCATGCCACAAATGTAGGTACTATGTTTAGAGACCCCAATAACGCTTTGTTGCCAAACTGGAAACATATTCCTGTTGGGTATCATGGTAGAGCATCTTCTATTATTGTTAGTGGTGTAGATGTGCATAGACCTATGGGGCAAACTATTGCTCCAGATGCTAAGGAACCAACCTATGGACCATCTAAAAGAGTAGATTTTGAATTAGAAATGGCATTCATCATTGGAAAAAAGACAAGCCTTGGAGATACGGTTAAAGTAGAAAATGCGGAGGAGTATATTTTTGGAAAAGTATTATTTAATGACTGGTCTGCAAGAGACATTCAAAAATGGGAGTATGTTCCTTTAGGGCCATTTTTAGCAAAGAATTTTGCTTCTTCTATTTCTCCATGGATTGTAACTATGGATGCCTTAGAACCTTTTAAAGTTGCTGGTCCAGAACAAACTCCAAAAGTATTACCATACTTAGAATATAAAGGAGAACGTAATTATGATATTTGGTTACAAGTAGCTATTAAACCAGAAAATGGAGAAGAAACTGTAGTTAGTAACTCTAATTTTAAATATATGTATTGGAATATGGCGCAGCAATTAGCACACCATACCATGAATGGTTGTAATATAAATGTAGGGGATATGATGGGCTCTGGTACTATTAGCGGAAAATCTAAAGACAGTTACGGCTCTATGTTAGAACTTTCATGGGCAGGTAAAAACCCAATACAACTTAAAGATGGTACCCAAAGAACTTTTATAGCGGATAACGATACCGTCATTATGAGAGGATTTTGCCAGAAGGATGGTAAAAAAGTAGGATTTGGAGAAGTTAAAACTAAATTATTACCTGCAAAACAATAATATGGGAGCAATAAGTATTAATCCAAAAGAAGTAGAAACAGCAAAACTACATGGGTTGTTATTGTCTGCAGTAGCACCAAGACCTATTGCATTTGCAAGTACTGTAGATACTAATGGGAATGTAAATCTAAGTCCGTTTAGTTTTTTTAATGTATTTAGCGCTAACCCTCCAATATTAATATTTTCTCCTGCAAGAAGAGTAAGAGATAATACTACAAAACATACCTTAGAAAATGCAATTGCTACCAAAGAAGTAACTATAAATATTGTAAACTTTCCTATTGTAGAGCAAATGTCTCTTTCTAGTACAGAGTATGATAAAGGGGTTAATGAGTTTAGTAAATCTGGTTTAACACAGGTGCCTTCTGTTAAAGTAAAACCGCCAAGAGTTAAAGAATCTCCTGTTTCTTTTGAGTGTATTGTAGAAAACGTAATGCCTTTAGGAGAAGAAGGAGGAGCTGGAAATTTAATAATAGCAAAAGTTGTTATGGTTCATGTAGATGATACCTATACAAATAAAGATGGAAAATTAGATACTACAAAACTAGATTTAGTTGCAAGAATGGGAGAAAGTTGGTATTGCAGAGCAAGTAAAGATGCGTTATTTGAGATTCCAAAACCAATATTTACAAAAGGGATTGGGGTTGATAAATTACCTAAACATATTTTAGAAAGCAAAATACTTACTGGTAATAATTTAGGAAGATTAGGTAATTCGGAAAAGCTACCAACGCAAAAAGAAATTTCTACATTTTTAGAAGATAACAAAGAAGTGCAAACTATGATAAACAATAAAGATATTCCTGCTTTGCACTCTAAAGTAAAAGACTTTTTAAAAGAAGAAAATGTATCTAAAGCAATACTAGTTGCTTTTTCATTTATTAAATAATTAAAAATAAATTGTAATGTCGCAAACAATAGAAGGGGCTAAAGATTTTATGCCTATAAACGGAACTGATTATTTAGAATTTTATGTTAGTAATGCCAAGCAAGCAGCACATTATTATAAATCAGCATTCGGATTTAAGTCTCTTGCATATAAAGGGTTAGAAACTGGAAGTAAAGAGTTAGAGTCTTATGTAGTTGTACAAGATAAAATTAGATTGGTTTTAACTTCTCCTTTAAAAAGTGGAACAGAAGTTGGCAAACATATAGATACCCATGGAGATGGTGTAAAAGTTACAGCTCTATGGGTAGATGATGCTACTTATGCGTATAATGAAGCCATAAAGAGAGGTGCAACACATTATATGAAACCTGTTACAGAGAAAGATGAACATGGAGAAGTAGTACGTTCAGGGATTTATTCTTATGGAGAGGTTGTGCATATATTTGTAGAGCGTAAAAATTATAACGGCGCGTTTTTGCCGGGTTTTGTTGTTTGGGAAACCGCTAATTACAATCCAGAGCCAGTTGGTCTTAAATATGTAGATCATATGGTTGGTAATGTGGCTTTAGGGCAAATGAACCATTGGGTAAAGTTCTATGAAGAGGTTATGGGCTTTACACAAATAATGTCTTTTGATGATAAAGATATTTCTACAGAATTTACCGCTTTAATGAGTAAAGTAATGAGCTCTGGTAACGGGAGAATTAAGTTTCCTATTAATGAACCAGCACCAGGATTAAAAAAATCGCAAGTAGATGAGTATCTAGAATTTTATGAAGGAGAGGGTGTACAACATATTGCTGTTGCAACAAATGATATAGTAAAAACTGTTACAGAATTAAGAGATAGAGGCGTAGAATTTTTAAGAGTGCCAGATTCTTATTATGATGTTTTAACCGAAAGAGTTGGTAAAATTGATGAGGATATTGAAGCTCTAAGACCATTAGGAATTTTAGTAGACCGTGATGATGAAGGGTATTTATTGCAAATATTTACTAAAACAGTACAAGCAAGGCCTACTATGTTCTTTGAAATAATACAACGTAAAGGAGCTACATCCTTTGGTAAAGGTAATTTTAAAGCTTTATTTGAAGCTTTAGAAAGAGAACAAGAGTTGCGAGGTACTCTTTAGTTTTTAATTAGTAAAGTATTCAAAGCTCCAATTAATATTAACTGGAGCTTTTTTTGATAAACTATATAATTCTTAACACATTCTTACGGTATATAAGAATAAGTATTTAATACTTTTGAAGTTATAAAGTCATAAAAAAGAATAAATGGAAAATTTAAAAGGAAAAGTAGCATATATAACAGGGGGGTCTAAAGGAATTGGTTTTGGAATAGCAAAAAAACTAGTAGATGCGGGAATGAAGGTTGCCATTAGTGGTAGAACATTAAAAACGGTTAAAAAAGCAGCAGAATATTTAGAAATTAATGAGAATGTATTAGCCTTAGCTTCGGACGTTACTAAAATAGAAGATGAGCAAATTGCTATTTCTACTATTATAGAAAAATGGGGAAAAGTAGATGTTGTACTAGCTAATGCAGGAGTAGGGCATTTTGCACCAATAGACCAAATGTCTAGTGATAATTGGAACGCTATGATAAATACAAACTTAAATGGCGTTTTTCATACTTTAAAAGCATCTGTAGAGGCTTTAAAAAAATCTAAAGGATATTATATTACTTTGGCTAGTTTGGCAGGAACAAATTTTTTTGCAAATGGTGCAGGTTATAATGCAACTAAGTATGGAGTTGTAGGGTTTACCCAAGCAGCTATGTTAGACTTAAGACAATATGACGTTAAAGTTTCTACAATAATGCCAGGTTCTGTTTCTACAGAGTTTGCAGGGAATTCTCCATCCGATAAAGATGCATGGAAAATACAGCCCGAAGATATAGGAGAATTGGTATTAGATTTATTAAAAATGCACCCTAGAACCTTACCGAGTAAAATAGAGGTGAGACCTACTAGACCAGATAAAAAATTATCTTAGACTTCCTTTTCTTTGAAAGGAATATTTGGATTACAAATTTCTAAAATAAGACGCTTGAGCTCTACTAAAAATAGATCAAGCGTTTCTTTATTTATTAGAGAATCTAGTGCGCTTTTTTTTGGCTCTTTTGGAGTGTTAAATTTTAAGATTCCAGCGTTAAGATTTTTAAAAGTTATAATACCTGCTTGTATTTCAGAAATAGGATTTTGAGCATTAAACATAACACTATAGCAAAGTAGCTGAAATGCTTTACTATAGGAGTAATCTGTAATACAGTCTTCCCAGTTATTTATCTTAACGTTTTTAGGTTCTACCCTACCAGTTTTATAGTCAATTATTCTTAAAATTCCATTTTCCTCATCAATACGGTCTAATTTTCCTTTTAAAACTATTGGATAGTCTAGTTCTGGAAAATTAAGAGAAACTTTAAGATTTTGTTCTAGGGCAATTATTTTTATAGTGTTTTGCTTTACTTGCTTAATTTCTAGATTTATAAATCGTTCTATATACCGTAGAATAACATTATAAGCAATTAAGTTTTTTCCGTAATTTATATCTCCTTCTGCATAAGTCTTTGCAAAATGTTTTTTTACAAGGGCTTCTATATTTTTTTTAGCTTCATTTAGTAAAGATACCTCTAAGGTTTTTCCAACAAAAGGCGTATATAAATCCTCTAAAGTATCATGCACTATAGTACCAAAAGTATTTGCAGCAACAGTTTCTTCTACTGCTAATAAATCATCTATTTTTAAAAGGTTTCTTTTGTAAAAATCTATAGGGTTTCTAATGTAATTACTTAATGAAGTAGGAGAAAAACCATTACTTGCATGATTTTTAATTAGCAACATTAAGTCTACATCCTTTTCTATTATTTCATCCTCTTTTAGGGAAGGAACAACATTTGGTGTTGCAATTTTTTCCGTAATATCCCCAATTTTATTTTCATCGGTTAAAAGCTGTGTTATTAGCCTACTTTTTTCACCGCCTTCCAATACATCTGGCTCTGTATTATAGATTAGATATACATTTTTTGCTCGCTGTAATATTCTGTAAAAGTGATAGGTGTATACGGCATCTTTTTCTTTATAGGTTGGTAAGCCATGTGCAATTTTTAAATCAAAAGGGATAAAAGAATTGTTAGATTTTCCTGAGGGTAAAATACCTTCATTTACAGAAGTTATGATTACCGTTTCAAAATCTAAGTTTCTGCTTTCTAACATTCCCATAATTTGAAGCCCTTCTATTGGATCCCCTCTAAAATCTAAAGTTTCAGAGGATAAAAGTTCATTGTAAAGGCTTAAGAGGGATTTTAAATCGTTCATATAATTATGTTCTGCTAATAGCGTATTAAGTTGATTGAATAGGCTATTAAAACGATATAAATACTCTAATGCTAAAGAATTAGACTGCTCTGTGTATATATCTTTTAATTTAGATATTATTAATAAACACCTTTTAGTAAAACTTAAAGGAGTAAAGTTTAATTCTTGAAATACGGTTGGGATACAATCTTTATCTTTTGCAACACTTATAATTTTTTCAGGTGTTATGTAAGACCAGTTTTTATTTTTTATGGCATTACTTATTAGGTTACTATTGTTTTCTTCTTTATTGTTAAGAAATGATGTAGTGGTTGGGTGAGACAAAAAATCTAATAAATTAGAATAAAACCAACCCTTAGTATTGCGTTTAATATATAACTCAAAAAATAACTTAAAGAAGCTAGCTAGGGGTGTTTTTTCTAAATTGTAACCCATAGTAATATTTACCGAGTTAATTTCTTCTGGAATAGAGTTTAGTATTGGGTTTAGTAAGCTCTCATCTGCTAGAATAACAGCTGTATTTTTAATAGTGTTATTAGAGGTTTTCGTTATTTTTTTTAGAAGATTACCAACATATTTTGCTTGCGAAATATTTTTTGGCGTACCTATTATTTCAATTTTTTTGGGTTCTGAATAGTAATTACTAACACCCTTAAACTGATTAGAGTTAAAATGGTTCCAATTTTTTTTATGACCCCTAAGAAAAAGACCAGCATCATGTACAGGGTCTTTGAGGAAACTATTATCTATATCCCAAAAAATGTCCGAACTATGTTGTTCTAGAATTTGTTGTATTATGATACTTTCGGATTCGTTTAGGGCATTAAAACCAAGAAAAATAAATGTTTTGCTTTTATTTTCTTTTAAATAGGGTTTTAATTTACGGCAAGCTGTTCTATACACTAAGCCTTGGTGACCTTTATTTTTATTTAGTAAGGATACATTAAAGTTTTTGTAAATAACATCTAAATTGTTCCAAAAAAGAAGGTAGTCCTCCATTAATTGGGTTTTTGGTGCTTCTGGTGACCAATGCGATATTTCTTGTATTGCAGATAAGTTAGAGAATAGCTTTTTTGTGTCTATTAAATAGCGGTCTATCTCATTAAAATCTTGCAGAAGTGTTTGCCCCCATTTAGAAAATGAATAAAATGTTTCTATTTCTTTGGGCTTACTCTTTAAATAGGTGTTATAAAGGGCAAAAAGTTGCTCTAGGTTAGATGCATAGGAGAGACCAGAAATTTTTTCTATAAATGTTTCTATACTCCATATTTCTGGTGCAAATTCTGTTTTTGTTGCTTTTTTTGCAATGGAATTTTTTAAAAATGTACCAGCTCTTTTACTAGGTAAAATAAATATATGATTACTAAGACTACTATTTTGTGAAAGTATTTTATCTAGTACTTCTTCTAAAAATCCATTCATTTTTAAATATAAAAAAAGCTCCGCAATTGCGGAGCTTTATATTATAATAAGAGTGTTAAATCTTCTTATTTAATTAAGTTAATTTCAACTCTTCTGTTAGATTTTCTACCAGCTCTAGTATTATTAGTAGCTATAGGCTTATCTTCTCCATATCCAATAGCAGTTAATCTATCAGAACCAATTCCTTTATCAATTAAGAAATCACGAACTGAATTAGCTCTAGAATCAGATAATTTTTGGTTTAATTTAGCACTACCAACGCTGTCTGTATGACCTTCTACTGTAAATTTAGCAGTTGGATACTCAGCTAAGATTGTGATAATATCAACCATAACAGCAGTAGATTCTGCTTTGATAGAAGATTTACCAGTATCAAATAAGATAGTTCTTGCATATTCATTTAATTGCTTCTGAACTTCTTCAGTTACTTCAGGACAACCATTGTTAGCAACAGTACCAGCAACTTCAGGACAAGCATCGTCTTTATCTAAAACACTATCACCATCTTTATCAGCCCAAGGACAACCTTTATTTTCAGCAGGACCTGCTTCTTGAGGACATTCGTCATCTTTATCAGCAACACCATCACCGTCAGCATCAGGACAACCAGCTAAACCAGCTAAACCAGCAACTTCAGGACAAGCATCATCTTTATCAGCAACACCGTCACCGTCAGCATCAGGACAACCATTCATTTCTTTAGTACCAGCAGCATTAGGACAAGCATCTTTACTGTCTTCTATACCATCACCATCAGCATCAGGACAACCATTAAAAGCTTCTAAACCAGCAACTTCAGGACAAGCATCATCTTTGTCATAAACACCATCACCATCTGTATCAGTACCACCAAATTTAATAGCTATACCAGCCATATGTTGCCAGTGAGATACTAAATAGTCTTCAAAAGAATGCTTATATGTAGATTGAACAGTAAGACCTATGTTTTCTGTGAACCAAAAGTTAACACCAACACCACCATTTGCAGTACCAGCACCTATTTCATCAATCCAAGAATAACCACCACCTATTTCAGCGAATGGGTCAATACATTTGTTTTGTAAAAAGTTGTACTTAATAGTACCATCTAAACCATAGTAAGATAAATCATCAACTGAAGTATCTCCCCATTTGCTAATTTTGTTTAAAGAACCTTTAGCTCCAACAGAGAAACCACCACCAACGTTTTTAGATACTCCTACGTAAGAAATAGAAGGTAATATGTTCCAGTGGTCAGTTGCATTAAAAAGCTCATTTCCAAAAGAACTGTTTGGGAAATCACCTGTAGGGTATACGTCAACTGCATTAACCCCAAAAGTAACCTGCCATGGGTTATTTTCGTCTTGCGCTTGTATGTTGTTAAAACCTACAACAAGTAGAGCAACAACCAATAATTTGCTAAGATGTTTCATGTTCAAATTTTTAAGTTTAAGTGTTTATTAGCTGCAAATGTAAGTTGTTAAATATTATTAACAAAATCAATTTCCTATTTTTTTTAATGCATTTAATAGAAAAAAGTATGCATTTTGTCGAATTTTAACATTCTTCTTGTAGTAGTTTGTCTCATATTATTCCTAAATATATGTGCATGAGTACCATAGCGTTATATATATTCTATTTCTATTTTATTATTTATGTATATAATAATTTTATTTTTTATTTGAAAGCCCATATCTTCAAGAGCGTCACAATATTCATAAACTTGTTGGTAATATTGCGGGTTTTTCTTTCCAGTTTTGTAATCTATAACCGTTGCTTCTTTATTATTTATGGTTACCCTATCTGGCCTTAATAGTTTTCCTTGTTTTGTAACTATTTCTTTTTCATTACTAACTGTTATATTGCCCTCATAAAAACCTTTTAATTCTGGGTGATTAATAATTTCTTTTAGTTTACTAGTAACTACTTCTACATCTTCATTATTTATTTCTCCAACAGTAATAGCTTTACTAACTGCAATATTTATATCTTCTTTAGTTTCTATAGTACTTAATATATTATGGTATAGGTTTCCAGTATTTATAGCGTCTTCCCTAGAAGTATCCCAAAGCATGCCAGATGTTGTAATTATATTAAAACTTGGCCGGTCTTTTTCGGTATATATATAAGGTATAGTATTAAGAGTGTTTGTACTATCTTTTTCTTTATTATCTGGCAAAGTTCCAAAAGTATACTCTAGGGTATCAAGGTTCCAAAGATTTTTTTGCGTTAGATAATCTATAAACATACCAGAATAGGATGTTTTTTTATAGCTACCATCTCTATTAAGGTCTTTCTTAGTATAAATATATAAAGCTTTAACTGCTCTGGTAAGTGCTACATATAGAACATTAAAGGCGTCTAGCTCTAACTTATGCTCTTCATCATTATATAAATACTCTGCAGTAGTATTATAATGAATAACTTCTTGTTTTTTACTAATTAGTAATTCTTTAAAATTCTCAGATGTTTTTAGTGTGTTTGGTAACCAAAGCTTGGGGTCTATTTCTTCATTAAAATTAGTAGTTGCAAAAGGGAGAATAACAATATTGAACTCTAAACCTTTAGATTTATGAACTGTCATTATTTGTACAGCGTTCATTGTTTCGGGGGCACTAATACTAAGAGAATCTTCTTTTTTAGTCCAATAATTTAAAAAGGTTTGCAGATCTGCACTATTTTGTTGTTCCACTTCTAGTACAACATCTAAAAAATAGTTTATGTAAGCATCAGAACTCTTCGCTAATTTAAACTGTTTAATGGCATATTCTACAGTATCAAAAACAGAAGATTGTTCTATTTGCGAAGTATTGTAATTAAAATTCTTTTTAAACAGTTCTTGCATCCTGTTTATATTAGATGCTATATAATTGTGTTTATTTTTTTTGTCCTGAGATAAAAATTGGAGTAGTAAATAGTTGTTTTCTAAATCATCTGGCTGTAAACTATATTTTAATAGGGATATTAAGAAAAGAACTTTTGGACTATTTTTAAGAAGTAGGCTTTCTGAAGATACTATTGGGATTTTATGTTGCATTAAAAAATTAGCAATTAAAACGCCATGTTTTTTCTTTCGGGTAATTATACAAATATCATTATAATTATAGCCTTCTTTTTTTACGCTATGTATTGTGTCTAGGACTTTTTTACAGTAATTTTCATCTTCACTATTTTCTTCCTCTAAAAAGGTAAGAGAAACTAAGCCTCCTTTTTTGGTATTACTACCTTGCTTATTACCCTGGACAAACAAGTCTTTATAGGAGGTATTATTTAAAAAAGGACTAGTAGTTGTAAAAAAAGAATTATTAAACTGTATTATCTCTTCATAACTACGATAATTATTAGGTAGGCTGTTAATGTTTGGAGGTATAACAAAAGGATTTGTGTTATTATTTGCTAGGTTTAAAAATTGTTCTGCTTTTCCTCCTCGCCATCTATATATTGCTTGTTTAGCGTCACCAACTAAAAATAGGGAACCTGTTTTTCCAGATAAATCTTCACTTTCTAAAGCATTACTCATTAATGGTGTTAAATTATTCCATTGCATCTCAGAAGTATCTTGAAATTCATCTACAAAATAATGTTTATATTTTTCTCCTAACCTTTCATAGATAAAAGGAGCTGGTTGGTTTTTTATTTCATTAGAAATTATAGTATTAAATTCAGATATAGAAAGCTGGTCTTTTTCTTTTTGTATGTTTTTTACTTCTTGCTGTATAGCATTTAGTACAGTTAAGGGGACTAAATTTTTATATGCATTTTTATAAAAAGCTCTGGAGTATAAAAGTTTTTTTATAGCGATGTAGCACTCTAATATTTGCTTAGAAAGCTCTTCTGTAGGTTTAGAAATAGTTTTTTTTACTATTTCATTATCCATTAAATTTTGTTCTAACTTATTATTATATAGTTTGCTAGGTTCAAATATATCTTCTCCAATTTTTTTAAAATGATTAGGAAGGGTTGCTCTTGGAAAATCACTGAACTCAAATCCCGATTCTTGTATTAAAAGCAAGGTGTTTTTTGCTACATCTTTAACATCAGCCTCTATTTTAGAAATTTCTTGTACTAAATCTTTCTTTAGTTTTAAAAAATCATCTAAACTTTTTGATTTAAGTGCTTCTAAATGTTTTGCTTGATTTTCATTGAAAAGTAGTTTTCCTATTTTGTTTAAATCTATAGCAATATCCCAACTTTTATCATCATCTATTTTCTCAATTGCAAAATCTAAAAGTACTTTGGTAAGCTTTTTATTAGAACCAGCTTTGTTTATTAAAGAAGACACAGCTTCATCTAATAATAGAGAAGTATCTAAAACAACTTCAAAATTTTGAGGCAATTTTAAATCTTTTGCGAAAGTACGTATAAGTCTGTGTGTAAATTTATCTATGGTAGAAATATCAAAAAAGGCGTAATTATGTAGAATATTTTTTAAGACTTTTTTACTCTTTTCTTGTAGCGCAGTAGCATCTATATTTAGCTCTTTCGTAATATCTAAAAACATGGCCGATGCCTCATTTATAGATTTAGTTTTACTAAACTCAAATAAACTTTGAACAATACGCTGTTTCATTTCATTTACAGCTTTATTTGTAAATGTTATAGCAAGTATTTGTTTAAAAGAATGTGTTGATGACAGTATAGTTTTTATGTATTCTTTAGAAAGTACATAGGTTTTTCCGGAACCTGCGGAGGCATTGTATATTTTATAAGAAGCTTCTTGCAATGTGTTTTATATGCAAAGTACAAAAATATGTATAGTTCTTAACAAAGAATTAATTGAATGTGATACTTAAAAACAGTAAATTTGATACAGGAAATTAATTAATAAAATAATATAGAAATTATGGCTTTTGAACTACCAAAACTACCTTACGCTTATGATGCGTTAGAACCACATATTGATGCAAGAACTATGGAAATACACCATACTAAGCATCATAACGGTTACACAACTAAATTAAATGGTGCTATTGAGGGTACTGCTTTAGAAGGAAAATCTATTGATGATATTCTTGCAACTTTAGATATGTCTAATGCAGCTGTAAGAAATAATGGAGGAGGTTTTTATAACCACTCATTATTTTGGGAAATACTTTCTCCAAATGGAGGAGGAGAGCCTTCAGGAGAATTAGCAAGTGCAATAACTTCTGCATTTGGTTCTTTTGAAGAGTTTAAAAATAAATTTAGTAGTGCTGCTGGAACAAGGTTTGGTTCTGGTTGGGCTTGGCTTTGTGTACATAAAGGAGGGAAAGTAGAAGTTTGTTCTACACCAAACCAGGACAACCCATTAATGCCAGAAACTGGTTGTGGTGGTTTTCCTATTTTAGGTTTAGATGTATGGGAACACGCATACTACCTAAATTACCAAAATAGAAGACCAGATTACGTTAATGCATTTTTTAATGTAATTAATTGGGATAAAGTTTCTGCTTTATATGAAGCAAATAAATAAGATACTTATAGGTAATACTATAGTAATCAGCTTAAAAGCCGCCTTGTTTTTGTAAACAAGGCGGCTTTTTTTGTAATAGAAAAGGGCGGAGAAGTCTCCACCCTTTTCGTCCCAAATCTTACCATAAACTTAACCTACTTATGCTATGGCGAAACTAAATTACTGGTATTGTGGGACATAAAAAAGTAATTTTAACAAATTTTTTTTAGTGGAAAGCGGAAAAATGAAAGATTTATCTTGTTAAATGTCTGGTTTTCAGTAATAAAAAAGGCAGAGCATTGCTCTACCTTTTTTCCCCAAATCTTACCATGAACTTAACCTACTTATGCTATGGTTCTCCAAAAGTAATGTAAAGTAGTACAGTTAA
>NZ_CANMRY010000012.1 GCF_947500405.1 uncultured Maribacter sp. | reverse complement strand
AGTGAATTAGCAATATCTTTAGAAGATGATGCAGAAGTTCCAGTAACTGTAGATTTAAGTGCATTAGCAGTAGACACAGATGATCAAACATTATCAACAAATGGAAACCCTGGTCATATAGCGATATCAGAAGGTAACAATATTACTCTTAATGTTAATGATGCCGATTCAAATATTGGAAATGAATACAATACAGCTTTTGGAATAGTTGGTAATAATTTAAGATTATCAGATGGTGGTGGAGACAGAGATGTACCATTAGCTTCTTTAGGTTCGGACGATCAATTTGATGATGAAGTAGAATTAAGAGCTCCTATTGATGTAGATGATGCAGGAAAATCTGCAGCACAAGGATTTACAACAGAAACTAATGTTCAAGAAGTTATACAGGCAATAGCACCAATTACTTCTAAAGCAGCTAGAATATTTTATCCACCATCAATTGCAGTAGATGCATCAACAAATGGTACAGGAAGAACAATTAATTTATATACACAATATACAGCGCAATATGGAAGCCCTATGGTAGTGAGTGGTACAGGAGCAAGCCAAGCACCAGCAGCAATACCAACTTATGCGAATACAGAGTTGTATTACTATATAACGTATTATGATACTAGTGTTTTTGCTAATGTATCTGTAAATGAATTTGGTGTAATGACTTATGATGTTATAAACCAACCAGCAGATTATAATTCATTAATTAATGTTGTATTTGTTGTAAAATAATACAATTTACAAACATAAAGTCCCAACTAAGTTTGAAAGAAACCTACACATATAAAAAAATATTCCTCAGTTTTACATTGGTATTACTGGGGATTGTAGCATCTAATGCACAATATGTATTACAAGCTCCTAATACTACCGATGAAACTAATTATCGCTGGTATGAGGCTTCGGATACAAGTACGGTATTAGGAACAGATTCTTTTTTAGAAGTAACAGAAAGAGGGGTTTATTTTGCAACCTATGATGGTACTATTTGTGGATCTAACGCAACAGGTTATTTTATTGTAACCAACTGTAACTCTCCTTTTAATGAGGTTACTTTAGATGTTTCTAATAATGTTTCGCCAAATGCTACAATAAGTTGGAGTCCGCCATTACCAGGAGATCAAAATAGACCAACAGTAATTGCAACACAGACAGTAGAAAAATATACAGCAATAATTACAAAAGCAGGTAATGATAGCGCATTACCAAATTTTACAGTAGTGTGTATTAATGAAGCAGCCAATTTAGTAGATGATGTTGTAAGTACAGATGAAGACCAATCGGTAATAGTTCCTATCTATGATAATGATTCGGACTTACCAACAACAGGAAATTTAACAATAAGTACAGAACCTACTAACGGAACTGTTGCCATAAATAATAATGGCACGCCTAATGATCCATTGGATGATATAGTTACCTATACACCCAATGCAGATTATAATGGACCAGATACTTTTAACTATACGGTTTGTAACACTTTTGGAGATTGTAGCACAGCAACTGTAGATATAACAGTGCTGCCAATAGTAGATGCAATAGATGATTCTATTGCTACAGAAGAAAATACACCAGTAGCTATTGCTATACTAGATAATGATAATGATTTACCTAGTATTGGTACATTAACTATTGCTACACCGCCAACGAATGGCACTGTAGTAATAAATGATAATGGTACGCCTAACGATCCATCAGACGATACGGTAACCTATACTCCAAATGCAGATTATGTTGGTAATGATACTTTTGATTATACGCTGTGTGATAACGCAGGAAATTGTAGTACAGCTACAGTTACAGTATTAGTAACAGATGCTACCGATTTAGATGCCGATAACGATGGAATTTTAGACAGTTTTGAAGATTTAAATGTTGATGGCGATAATGATCCGGCAACAAACCCAACAGATACGGATAATGATGGTTTTGCAGATTATTTAGATATAGATGCAGATAATGACGGTATTCCAGATAATTTAGAAGCACAAACTACAGCAGATTATATTGCGCCTAGTGGTGTAGATGCAAATGCAAATGGTGTAGATGATGCGTATGAACAAAACGGAAATCTAGGTATTATACCAGAAGATACGGATGGCGATTTAATCCCAGATTATGTAGATGAAGATAGTGATAATGATAATGTCCCAGATTATATAGAGGGTAATGATCACGATCATGATGGTATACCAGATGTAGTATTAATTGGTTCTGATAAAGATGATGATGGTTTAGATGATGGTTTTGAAGGAGCATCTACCATAGATTTAGATGTAAATGATGAATTAGATGATCCATATAATGATTTACCAAATACAGATGGCGATGCAGAGTCTGATTATAGAGATACTGATGATGATGATGATGGTATAGAAACTATAGACGAAGATTTAAATGGTGATGGAGACTATGCCAATGATGATAGTGATGGCGATGGTACCCCTAATTACTTACAACCAGATTTAATAGTTAATGAAAATGAAGTAGAAGTATTTAATGTACTTACACCAAATGGCGATGGAGTGCACGATGTGTTAACTATTTCTGGGTTAGAAAATTTCCCAAATAATTCTATTCGAATTTATAATAGATGGGGTGTATTAGTGTACAGTACAAATGCATATAATACCGAAGGAAATATTTTTGATGGTACATCATCAGGTAGAGTTACTGTTAATGTAGATAATAAACTACCAGTAGGTACTTACTTCTACATATTAGATTATGAACAAGCCACTGGAAATATGAAATCTCTGTCAGGTTACATATATATAAACAGATAAATGATATTTATGAAAAATATCCATAAAGAAATTAAAATTCCTCTCTGGATTGTTAGGGGTATGGTGGTGTTAGTATTTTTGGTTACAGGAATGTTACAATCACAACAAGATGCGCAGTATACACAGTATATGTATAATACGGTAAGTGTAAATCCGGCTTATGCAGGATCTAGAGGGCAAATGAGTATTGCGGCTTTGTATAGAGCACAGTGGGTTGGTCTAGAAGGGGCACCTACTACACAAACTTTAAATGCACATTCTCCTATTGGATATAGAGGAGTAGGTTTGGGGGTATCTATTGTAAATGATAAGATAGGACCAACCTCAGAAACCAATTTTGATGTAGATTTTTCATATACCGTATGGACATCTACAGAAGGCAGGTTAAGTTTTGGACTTAAAGCAAGTGCAAATTTATTAGATGTTCGTTTTTCAGAATTAAATCAATTTACTACAGATCCTAATTTACAACAAAATATAGATAATAGATTTTCACCTAATATTGGTGCAGGAGTATACTATCATACCCAAAAGTTTTATGCAGGTTTATCTGTTCCACGTTTTTTACAAACCTCTCATTTTGATGAGTCTACCTTATCAACAGCAAAGGAGCAAATGAATTTTTATTTAATTACAGGATATGTTTGGGACTTAAATCCCAATTTAAAATTTAAACCAACAATACTAGCAAAATTAGTGCAAGGAGCTCCATTACAAGTAGATTTATCGGCAAATTTTATGCTAGTAGATAAGTTTATTGTAGGTGCTGCATACCGTTGGGATGCTGCTTTTAGTGGTATGTTAGGATTTAATTTGTCTAACAAATTTCTTATAGGATTGGCGTACGATCGTGAGGTAACTGAGTTGGGAAATGCAGCCTTTAATGATGGCTCTTTTGAAGTTATTTTAAGGTACGACTTTATTCATACAAAGGATAATTTAAAATCTCCAAGATTCTTTTAAAAAGCATATTCTCTTTATATATTCTGTAAAGATGTTATTTTTACAAAATGAAAGAGGAAGAAGTTATATTAGTGAATACTAATGATGAGCCAATTGGTACTATGCCAAAAATGGAAGCGCATGAAAAAGCGGTTTTACATAGAGCATTTTCTGTTTTTATTATGAATAAAAATGGAGAAACAATGCTCCAACAACGTGCCGCGCATAAATACCACTCTCCTTTGCTATGGACAAACACATGTTGTAGTCACCAAAGAGTAGGAGAAAGTAATATACAAGCAGGAAAAAGAAGATTACAAGAAGAAATGGGGTTTTCTGCAGAACTACAAGAAGTAACTTCTTTTATATACAAAGCACCTTTTGATAATGGTTTAACAGAACATGAACTTGATCATGTTATGATAGGTAGTTATAATGGAGAACCAAAAATAAATCTTGATGAAGTAGAAAGCTGGAAATGGATGAAGCCAGTTGATATTAAAAAAGATATTGCAATTAACCCAGAAATTTATACGGTGTGGTTTAAGATTATTTTTGAGAAATTTTACACGCATATAAATCAAAATAGAGAAGGACTATGAAAGTTAAAGTGAGTAGAAAAGCACATTTTAATGCTGCACATAGACTTTATAGAAAAGATTGGGACAATGCAAAAAATGCCGAAGTATTTGGTAAGTGTAATAACCCTAATTTTCATGGTCATAATTATGAATTGGTGGTAAGTGTATATGGAGAAATTGACCCAGAAACAGGATTTGTAATGGATATGAAGGTTCTAAAAAGCCTTATAAAATTACACATTGAAGACGCTTTAGACCACAAAAATTTAAATATTGAAATTGCCGCTTTTAAGGAGGTAAACCCAACCGCAGAGAATATAGCTGTTTTTATTTGGAAAACTTTAAGACCTTTTATAGATAAGGATAAAGATTTAGAGGTGGTTTTATATGAAACGCCTAGAAATTACGTTACTTTTTGTGGATAGTATTAAAATTTTAATTTAAAGTTCTCAATACTATTTTGTAAGAAAAATCGTTCATTTTAAGACAAAATAAATATAATTGTAATTATGAAACTTTACCCTTTAAAATTCCAGCCAATATTAAAAGAACGTCTTTGGGGCGGAACAAAGCTAAAAGATGTTTTAGGGAAACCTAGTGAGAGCGAAATTACTGGAGAAAGCTGGGAACTTTCTGGGGTGCCTGGAGATATCTCACAAGTGTCTAATGGAGAGTTACAGGGAGTTTCTTTGCAAGAGTTAATTAACGATTACCCAGAAGAGTTATTAGGTAAGAGTGTTGTGCAACGTTTTGGTAAAGAATTTCCTATTCTTATTAAGTTTATAGATGCTAAACAAGATTTGTCTATACAATTACATCCAAATGATGCTTTGGCAAAAGAACGCCATAATTCCTTCGGGAAAACAGAAATGTGGTATGTTATGGATGCAGATAAAGAAGCTAACTTAATTGTTGGTTTTAATAAAGATGTAACCAAAGAGGAGTATAGCAAAAGCTTAGAAGATAATACTTTATTAGATTTATTAAATTACGAGGATGTATCAGAAGGGGATACGTTCTTTATAAATACTGGAAAAATTCATGCTATAGGAGCAGGAGTTTTACTTGCTGAGATACAGCAAACATCTGATGTTACGTATAGGGTCTTTGATTTTAATAGAAAAGACAAAGAAGGTAATTTAAGGGAATTACATACAGAAATGGCTTTAGATGCTATGGATTATAAGAAGAAAGATGATTTTATTGTAAATTATCCTACCCAAAGTAACCAAATAAATACCATGGTAGATTGTCCGTATTTTAAAACTAATTTTATTGAAATAACGGAAGATTTAACCCAAGAAGTAACGCAAAGAGATTCTTTTACAATATATATGTGTGTTGGCGGAAAAGTTGAAGTAACTACACAGGCAGGTTCTGCTATAATAGAAAAAGGAGAAACAGTATTAGTGCCAGCAAGAACTAACATGATAACCTTGAGTGGTTCTAATGCTAAATTATTAGAAGTAACTATTTAAGATACTCTTTTATATAGATTTATTCTAAAACCTTTACTTTTGCTAAAAAAATAGAATAATGGCAAGTATTAAAGATTTAAAAAAAGATATTAATTACGTTTTAGGAGATATTATAGAAGCTGTTTATATAGTAGAAGCTGCAAATAATAAGCAAGATTCTAAAGAAGGAGCTTCAATAATAGATGGTGCAATTGCTACTTTTGATGATTTAATTGCAAAAGTAAACAAAAGAGGTGTTGAGGATAGAAAAGCACATCTTAAAGCTGTAAAAGAAGAATTAGAAACTAAAGCAAAAGGTTTAGTTGAAGAACTAAACAAATTGGGTTAGTAAGAAAAATTGATATTAATTAAAAAGTCCACCATTGGTGGACTTTTTTTTATGTTTTTTATTTAGGCAATTTGTCTAAGTGCTTTTTTAAGGCATTACCGTATTTTGAGGAAGACACTTCTGGAGTTAAAGAGTTATAGATAGAATCTAAATATATTCTATTTGCATCAGGAACTTCATATAACGCTACATATGGAGCTACTGTAGAATTTGTATTTGTAAGAGCAAAGTTAATGGCATAAGCATAACTCTTTTTTATTGTTTTATCGCTTAGTTTCTGTACAGAGTCTATTTGTAAGGAATCTAAAGCAACTTTAGAGTTTTGCGCATTTTGTATGATTTCAATGTTTTTAATACTAAAATTAGACATGATTTTTCGGTATTCGTTATACTTTATATTACTCTCAGAACCAGTAATTTTAGCGTTGCGATCAAAAGTGTCCCAAGAAGTATTAATAGTTATTACTCCGGGTTCGCCAAAAAAAGTAATGCGATCATTGAATTCATTCAAATCTTCTTTTTTTAAATATAAATTGTATATTTCTGGGCTTTCTACTTCGGTTTTAAAAGTAAAAGAACCGTTACCATCAACCTTTAAAGAATCTAAAGTAATTAGTAAGGTATCTTTAAATTTTTGAAGATATAAATTCCCTTTTTTTAAACCTTTTACATTCCCAGTTACGGTCATTGTATTTTGCGTGTCGCCACCACAAGAAATTAAGAATACGGTTAAAGTAATTGCAAGTGCTATTTTTTTCATGAAGTAATTTTATTGCGGCAAATATCTTTATTTTTTTTTATTTGCACTTATTAAAGGATAGAAATTAAGAATATAAAATGGTGTTTTTCTTTAGAGGGTAGATGCTATTTCCATAAGGTAAGCACATAAAAGTGCTCCGCCAGTACCCACTACATAACCAAAAACAGCAAGTAATACACCTACCGATGTTAAGGAAGGATGAAATTCTGCTGCAACAACAGGAGCAGAAGCTGCACCACCAACATTGGCTTGGCTACCTACCGCTAAGAAAAAATATGGCGCTTTAATTAGTTTTGCAGCTGCTATTAATAATATTGCATGTATACTAATCCAAATAAAGCCTATAGCTATAAGTCCAGGATTTTCTAGAACCCGACCTAAATCTACCTTCATGCCAATTGTAGTAACCAGAATGTATATGAACATTCCGCCAATTTTACTGGCCCCAGCTCCTTCATAATTTTTAGCTTTTGTAAAAGATAATACTATACCAACAGCAGTAGCAATTACTACCATCCAAAAGAAACTAGAACCAAGAAAGGATAAAAAATTAGTTGCATCTGCAATTGCAGAGACATTTTCTTTAAGATAAGTACTTATATTACCTCCAAAAAAATGTGCAATACCCACTCCTGTAAAAGCTAAACCTAACATAATCATATAATCTCCTAAAGTTGGTACTCGTGTAATTTTTTCTGTAAACTCTGTTACTTTAATTTTTAGTTTTTCAATAGCTGAAGTATCTGCCTTAAGCCATGCATCAATTTTTTTAGTCTTACCAACACCTAATAATAGTATAGCCATCCATACATTGGCAACAAAAATATCTACCAATACCATACCACCGTATTTTTCTGGTGTATACTTAAATATTTCATACATAGCAGCTTGGTTGGCACTACCGCCAATCCAACTTCCTGCAATAGTAGAAAGTCCTCTCCAAATAGCATCAAAATTATTACCTCCTACAGATTCTGGTGAAAATATAGAAACAATTAAAATAGCTAATGGTCCGCCTATAATTATACCAGCACTACCAGTTAAGAACATGATTAAGGCTTTAGAACCTAGGTTGCTAATAGCTTTTAGGTCAATACTTAAAGTCATTAGTACTAATGCCGCAGGTAATAAATATCTACTGGCCATATAATATAATCTAGAATTATGCTCACTAAGATTTCCTAACGTATCTACTATATGCCATTTTTCGGCAATTACACCAAAAGAGGATAATAGAGCAGGTAATAGGTAGCACATTAGCACAGCAGGAATGATTGAATAAAATTTTTTCCAAAATCCTGTTTTTATAGAAGAGGTATAGAAAACAAAACCTAAGCATAAAGCAAGTAAACCAAATGTAACAGTATCCTCTGTAATAAGTGGTTGGGGTAATAACTTTTGAGTCATAAATAAAGAATTACATCTTTTTCAAATATAACCAAATTAAAGATGTTGTTTTATATAGTGTGCTACACCATTTTCTGTATTTTTTAAAGTAGTTACATTTGCTATTCTTTTTACCTCTTCCCGGGCGTTACCTACAGCAACACCGAAGCCAGTATGCTGTAACATATCTATATCATTATAATTATCTCCAAAAGAAATAACATTTTCTAGAGTCTCATTTTTTTTCAGAAGTTCTTTTATAGCCGATAGTTTAGAAACTGATTTAGGAGAAAGTTCTATTAGTGTATCATTAGATTGGTATATGTTTAGTTCCTTAGAAAAAGATTTTTGTAATTGAGAAAAAGCAATATCTGTGCTTTCTTTTGTTCCCATTAGCATTACTTTATGCGCTCCTACATCCTTTTTTTTCCACTCCTTAAGAACAGTGTTTATATTTTTAAAAAGAGGATCTACTTTAGTATGTTTTTTTTCTTTTTGCACACGTTCAGAATCCTCCTCTACATACCATTCATCTTTATAATAAAGGCCTAGTTTTATTTGGTGTTTTTTGGCTAAGTTGTAGATGGCTTCTAATTGACTGGTAGTTATTATTGTAGAAGAAATTTCTATATTGCCCTTTAAAATTAAAGCACCATTATAACAGATAATAGGTTCTTGTATAATACCAAGGTCTTTTTGAATATACCGCATAGCTTTTGGCATACGAGCAGAAACAAGAATAATTTGGGTTTTATCTTTTATTCTTTCTATTTCTGAAATAGTTATTTTTGATACATCACTTTTTGTTGTAAGTAAAGTACCATCTAAATCGGAACATAATATGGTATAGGTCATATATTTTATATCTGTTAAAATACAAATTTATACTATATAGAACAGCAAACCTATTAAGGTTAAATAGTAACAATGCCTTAATCTTGTAATTCTTAATTTTGATAAAATTTATAAAATGAGAAAAATTACAATTCTATTCTTTTTTATAGTTCAGCTTTCTTTTGGAAATTCTATTTTTTGGTCAAAAAAAGGGCATAGAGTAGTAGGGGAAGTAGCTCAGAAGTACCTAACAAGAAAGGCAAGAAAAGAGATAAGTAAATTATTAGATGGTCAAAGTTTAGCTTCTGTTGCCAATTATGCAGATTTTATAAAGGCGGATAAAAAATTTAGAGAGTTTAGTGCTTGGCATTATGTTAATTTTCCGGAAGAAAAAAAATATACCGATGTAGAGCCTAGTAAATATGGGGATGTAATACAGGGAATAGAAAAGTGTGTATCTATTATAAAGAATAAAAAAAGAAGTAAAGAGGATAGAGCGTTTTATTTAAAACTACTAGTTCATTTTATTGGAGATTTGCACCAACCACTACATGTTGGTAGGCTAGAAGATAAAGGAGGTAATGACATACAAGTGCAATGGTTTTCTAAAGAAAGTAATTTGCATAAAATTTGGGATACTAATATGATAGAAGATCATGGTATGAGTTATACCGAGCTTGCAAGTTCTTTACCTAAAATTAATAAAGAAAAAAGGAAAGCTATACAAGAAGGTACTATTTATGATTGGGTAGAAGAATCTCAAGACCTAGCAAATAAGATTTATGAATCTGTAGAGATAGGTGAAAAACTAAGTTACAAGTATAGTTATGTATGGTGGACAACAGTAGAGAAACAATTACAAGTGGGTGGTGTTAGGCTTGCCAAGGTTCTAAATAACTTGTTTTAAAATTTTGGCATGAGGTTTGATTTATAGTATATAAATAGTCTTACATGAGAATATTAATAGGATATACCTAGCTATTAAAGATAGTGTTTGGTTATTATAAGGTATAAAAATCGGTTCCCACGGCCGATTTTTTTAATGTAGTAACGTTTTTAATTCATTTCTATAATCAGAAGGGCTTTGACCAGTAAACGCTTTGAACGATTTATTAAAATGTGAAAAGTTATTAAAACCACATTCAAAACAAACCTCAGTAATACTTAATGGTTTTTCTGCAAGTAATTTAGAGGCATGTACCAAACGATATTCGTTTACAAACTGGGTAAACGTTTTATTAGTTATTTTTTTAAAATATCTACAAAAAGAAGGAACCGTCATACTAACCATATTAGATATTTGGTCTAAGGTAATTTCTTCGGTAAAATTATTTTTTACGTGATTAAAAACGATATTAATACGGTCATTGTCTTTAACATCTGTCTGTAAAGAAAAGCCTTCTGCATTTAAAAATATAGTTTCTGTAGAGTTTGCTAATTGATTTAATATACTAAGGATAGATAATAATCTTTGAAAATCTGTTTGGTATTCTAAGACTTCAATTTTTTCTCCAAGTTGTTTTTTTGTTTTTCCAGAAAAAGCAATACCACCATTTGATGCATCAAAAAGGCTCTTTATTTTTTTCATTTCTGGAATTTTAAAAAAATCATTTCCTAAAAAATCTAACTTCATTTGCACAACGGTTTCACTAGTATTGCCAGTTAAACTATCTGTAAGTCCGCAATGTGGTAAATTACTACCTATTAATATTAAGTCGCCATCCGAGTAATAAGATACATGACTTCCTATTTGCCTTTTTCCAGAACCACCGTTAACATATACCAATTCTATTTCTGGGTGGTAATGCCAAGAAGTATTATTATTTACATGATCTTCATCAAACTTCTGGTAGGTAAAAGAGTTCCCAAAATTAGGTTCTATAGCTTCAAAAGCAGGTTTTTGTGTAAACATTTTATTTTATTTGCTAGTGTAAATATAAGTAACTAAAAACAACAATTGTTTACTAAATTAACTATAAAATATGGTAAATTACCTCTTAACTATAAATTAACTTATTAGACGGGTAAAATAAGACATAAATTGGAAAAATGAGTTGTAGTGTATGGGGTAAAGCTGGTGTATGTTTGTAGTGTCGTTAATTAGTAATTTAAAATTAGACATTATGAAAGCACTTTTAAAAATCACAACCGTAGTTGCCTTTATGTTTATTGCAGCAATAAGCATGGCAAAAGAGCCAAAATTAATTTTGACAGCTTACAGTGAAACTAAAATGTTAGTGTTAGAATTAGAGAATGTATCTAATAATACCTACATTAAGTTTAAAGATGCGCAGGACAATGTCATTTACGCAGAGAGCGTATCTGATGATTTGTATTTTAAGAAATTTAATCTTGAAAAGTTAACAGATGGCACCTATTTCTTTGAAACAGATGGAGAGTTTAAATCTACTATTTATTCCATTAAGCTAGAGGGTAATAAATTAATTATTCTTGATAAAAAAGAAATAGTAAAGCCATTTTTTAGAGAAAAAGACTCACGAATTTTTCTTAACCTATTAAATTTAGATAAGAAAGATGTAATGATAAAAATCTATGATGAAGAAAGTAGATTGGTTTTCGAAGAAAAAGTAAAAGAAAAAATGATAGTGGAAAAAACTTTTAATTTTTCTAAAGCTTATGAAGGTAACTATAGAATATCTGTTTTACACGGAGATAAAAGTTATAATAAAAACTTCGTAGTTAATTAAGACTTAATTATATTAATTTTATAGAGGAGGCCCTATGGCCTCCTTTTTTTGCTAAAAAATTTAGTTTTATTAATACCTCCTTTATTATTGGTATTAAATATTGTTTTAGACAGGTTAAAAAGTATGGTTTAAAGAGTAGTAGTAAATAGTAATTTATAAATTTTATTTAATAGATAATAATATCTATGAAATTACCTTTTTACTATGTAACCTCTTAATAGTGTAAATAGGGGCTAAATCCTTTAATTGTTTGGTAAATTGCCTGTTAACATTAAATTAACCTACTACTAGGGTAATATAGCACATAAATAAGAAAAATGTGTTGTAGTATAGGGTATAAAGCTACTGTATGTTTGTAGTGTCTTTAATAAGTAATTAAAATTTAGAAATTATGAAAGCATTTTTAAAAACCACAACCGTAGTTGCCTTTATGTTTATTGCAGCAATAAGCATGGCAAAAGAGCCAAAATTAATTTTGACAGCTTACAGTGAAGCTAAAACTTTAGTATTAGAGTTAGAGAATGCATCTAAGAATACATACATAAAGCTTAAAGATAATCAGGGGAATGTTATTTATACAGAAAGTGTATCTAATGATTTGTACTCTAAGAAATTTAATCTAAAAAATTTAGAAGATGGTGTATATTTCTTTGAAACAGAAGGCGATTTTAAATCAACTACTTACTCCATTAAAGTAGAAGATAATAAGTTGGTAATTCTTGATAAAAAAGAAATTCTAAAACCATTTTTTAAAGAAACAAAAGAAAGCGTTTCTATTAATCTTTTAAATCTAAATAAAGAAGACGTAATGATAAAAATCTATGATGAAGATAATAGATTAGTTTTTGAAGAAGATGTAAAAGATAAAATGGTAGTAGAAAAATCTTTTGATTTCTCAGGAGCATACAAAGGTAATTACACATTATCTGTTACATACGGAGAAAAGAGTTACGAAAAATATTTTTTAGTTAATTAAGTTGGTTTAAGTTAATTTTTTTGGGAGGCTGGAGAGCCTCCCTTTTTTTGTTTTTTATATAATATGCGCTAAAGATATTTCTTTAGCTTTTCTCTTTTATGTTCAGGAAGAGTAGAATTAGTAATTGCTGTTTTAATAATTTCTTCATCTTTAACTTTAGCATATAATAAATTATAATACTGTTGTATGGTTAAAGAATTATCTGATTCTTCCATTAACTCAAAACTATCTCCAGTTTTTACATTACCTTCTTTTAAAACTTTAATGTAGGTTCCAGGAAATTGGTGTTCAATAAATTCTTTTAAAACTTTTTGAGTACCAAATCTAATACCAAGTTTATAGCAAGGCTCTCTTGGTTGCGTAATTTGTACTTTGCATTCTCCTACTGTATAAATATTTCCAATTCTTAAAGTAGATTCATTTAACCCCTCTACGGTAATGTTTTCTCCAAACATACCCCAGTTCCAATCTAAATTAGGGTATAGATTTTTCCAATACTCATAATTATCGGCAGAAAATAAATAGCAGGCTTTATCTATACCACCATGGTGTTTTCTATCTATAACAGTGTCCTTTTCAACATCAGACTTTCCTAAAAAAATAGGTTCATTTACAGGATATTTATAAATACCTGTTTGTTCTTCTTTACCATTCCAAACAATAGTAGTGGGTTTAGATATATTTGTTGCAATTACTTTCATATATTAAAGATAAAAAACCCCTTAGAATTATTATTATTCTAAGGGGTTTTATTTTTACTAGATAATCGAGATTTATTTACTGAAGAAATAGCTTATTTTACCATATCATAACTTCGTTTTATAAACTCGGTTAATTCGGCACCTTTTAATAAACCTTTAGATAGTTTCGCTAAATCTAAAGATTGATTAATTAAACGTTCTTTTTTCTTAGCCGTTTTAGTGTTTAGAATTTCGCTTACCAGTTCATGGTTAGTATTTACTACTAAGTTGTACATTTCGGGCATGTTACCCATTCCAAACATACCGCCACCACCAGTTTGTTGCATCTCTTTCATTCTACGCATAAATTCTGGCTCTGTAATAATAAAAGGAGAGGCAGAACTATCCATAGCTTCTAATTGAATAGTATAACTTTTACTTTCAATGGTTTTTTCTAGATCGGTCTTTAAAGTTTCTTTTTCCTCATCAGAAAGCTTAGAAATTTGATTATCCTCTTTTTTAATTAGATTATCTACATGATCAGAATCTACTCTAACAAAAGTGATATTCTCTTTAGAGCCTTCTAATTTTTGCATTAAGTGCGCAATAATAGGAGAATCCATTAAAAGAACTTCATACCCTTTAGTTTTTGCAGCTTCAATATAACTGTGCTGTGCTTCTTTGTCTGATGCGTAAAGGATAACTAATTTATCATCCTTATCAGTTTGGTTAGCTTTAATTTTCTCTTGTAACTCTTCAAAAGTAAAGAAAGATTCATCTACAGTTGGGTAAAGAGCAAACTTGTCTGCTTTGTCAAAGAACTTGTCTTCAGAAAGCATACCGTACTCGATAACAATTTTAATATCGTTCCATTTTGCTTCAAAATCTTCTCTATTATTTTTGAATAAAGAAGAAAGTTTATCAGCAACTTTTCTAGTAATGTAAGAGGATATTTTCTTTACTGCGCCATCTGCCTGTAAATAAGACCTAGATACATTTAAAGGAATATCTGGAGAATCTATAACACCACGTAACATGGTTAAAAATTCTGGAACAATACCTTCTACATTATCCGTAACAAATACCTGGTTTTGGTACAGTTGAATTTTATCTTTCTGAACGTTAAGATCGTTCGTTAATTTTGGAAAATAAAGAATACCAGTTAAGTTAAATGGGTAGTCTACATTTAAATGAATATGAAATAAAGGCTCATCAAACTGCATAGGATACAATTCTCTATAAAAACCTTTATAATCCTCATCTTCTATGTCTGCAGGTTGTTTTGTCCATGCAGGGTTAGGATTGTTTATAATATTATCTACCTCTTGTGTAGGTGCTTCATCTTCTTCTTTAGCACCTTCAGGCTTTGGTAAAGTTTCTGTCTTAGTTCCAAATTTTATTGGGACAGGCATAAACTTATTATATTTATTAAGTAACTCCGTAATTCTACCTTCTTCTAAAAACTCAGTAGAATCTTCTGCAACGTGTAATATTATTTCGGTTCCGCGATCTTCTTTTTTACTTTCTTCTAAAGTAAAGTTTGGAGACCCATCACAAGACCAGTGTGCAGCAGGTTCATCTTTAAAACTTTTAGTTATAATTTCTACTTTTTCTGCAACCATAAAAGCAGAGTAAAAACCAAGACCAAAATGACCAATTATACCTGTATCTTTTGCACCGTCTTCATATTTATTTAAAAACTCTTCTGCACCAGAGAAAGCAACTTGGTTTATATATTTTTCCACTTCATCAGAAGTCATACCTAAACCTTGGTCAATAATATGAATCTTTTTCCCTTCTTTATCTACTTTTATTTCAATCTTAGGATTGCCATATTCTACTTTAGCTTCCCCAATAGAGGTTAGGTGTTTTAATTTTAAAGTAGCATCTGTTGCGTTAGATATTAATTCACGTAAAAATATTTCGTGATCACTATATAAGAACTTCTTTATAAGTGGAAATATATTTTCTACGGATACATTAATTTTACCTTGTGACATTTCTATATCTCATTTTAATTGTTAATGATAGTTTATATTCAAAAAAAATACCATTATAACTTACGGTGACAAACTGACACATTTTTTGTCAGTATAAGAGGTTTATTTCTTTTTTAATCTGAATTGGAAAGCGTTTTATGCCTTTGTATTTATAATATCCTTATAAAATAGGTATATTAGAGAGATTATAGTTTTAACAATAGTTACTAACTTGCAATTTTTTAACACAAAAAATTACTCAAAATACAATATAATTTATGTTTAATTCTAAAATTACTGGGTTAGGATATTACGTTCCAGATAATGTAGTAACTAATGACGATTTATCTAAGGTAATGGATACGAATGATACCTGGATACAAGAAAGAACAGGCATACAAGAACGCAGACATGTAGTTTCTAAAGAAGATACAACAACTTCAATGGGGGTTAAAGCTGCTAAAATAGCTATTAAAAGGGCTGGAATAGATAAGGATGATATTGATTTTATTGTTTTTGCTACTCTAAGCCCCGATTATTACTTCCCTGGTCCTGGGGTTTTGGTACAGAGAGATTTGGGAATAAAAACGGTAGGAGCTTTAGATGTTAGAAACCAATGTTCTGGTTTTGTTTATGGTATTTCTGTAGCAGACCAATATATAAAAAGTGGTATGTATAAAAATATTCTAGTTATTGGTTCCGAAGTACACTCTCGAGGTTTAGATATGACAACAAGAGGCAGAAGTGTTTCTGTAATATTTGGAGACGGAGCCGGAGCAGCAATTTTAAGCAGAGAAGAAGATACTACTAAAGGAATACTTTCTACGCATTTACATTCTGAAGGACAGCATGCAGAAGAACTGGCATTACTTGCACCAGGAATGGGAAAAAGATGGGTAACAGATATTATTAAAGATAATAACATGGATGATGTATCTTATTTTCCTTATATGAATGGACAGTTTGTGTTTAAAAATGCGGTAGTTCGTTTTAGTGAAGTAATAATGGAAGGCTTATCTAAAAATAATTTAGAGGCAACAGATATTGATATGTTAGTACCCCACCAAGCTAATCTTAGAATAGCACAATTTATACAGAAAAAATTTAAATTGAAGGATGATCAGGTATTTAATAATATTATGAAGTACGGTAATACAACAGCAGCTTCTATTCCAATAGCTTTAACAGAGGCATGGGAACAAGGTAAAGTTAAAAAAGGAGACCTTGTTGTACTAGCCGCTTTTGGTAGTGGCTTTACTTGGGGAAGTGTAATAATAAAATGGTAAAAACAAAACCCGAGACTACTGTCTCGGGTTTCTTATATTAATTAACTATAAGAGAAAACCAACCAAATTCTATTATTTGCTAATCAATATATTTTAAAGTAGTCCACCTCCACCTTGTTTGGTATTACTATCTCTTCTTTTTCTTTTCGAAGCCCTATTTTTTCCACTTCCAAACATATAAGAAAGTCCAACATACGCAGACCTGCTTTCCCAATTAAATTGTCCGTTTTGAGTAAAAGGAGTTTCACTATCAAAGGCAAAGCGCATAGTATTAAAAATATCATTATAATTAAAACTTAAGGTGCCTTTACCTTCTGCAAAACTATACCTAGCTCCAGTATTTACAAAGTACATAGGCTTTACCTTAAACTGAATATTCTCATTTGCTCCACGGTAGAAACCGAAGACCTGAAAGGTTAATTTTTTTGTGGCTTTAAAACTGTTGCTTAAACGTGCATTCCAAGCCGTATTCTTTATCTCAACTTTGTCTACAATAATATCATCTATTGTAGCTGTGCTGTTGCTGCCCAGTAAGCGCTCTGTGATGCCTCGTTGTGTTTGAGAGTATAAATCAAAGCTACCATTTAGGCTCCACCATTTGGTGGCTTTGTAATTTGCAGAAATTTCTAATCCATAGGAAGAAGTGTCATCAAAATTATTAAAAGATAAAATCATTTTATTTAAGTCTAGTCTATCTATAGAAACAGCTCTACTTATTTCATCTTTTATAGCTCTATAAAAAAGACCAGTAGTAATACTTCCTTTACCTAATCTTCGAGTATAATTTATTTCATAAGAATTAGTGAATTGAGGTTTTAATGATGGGTTTCCTAAGGAGGAAATTAAAGGCGTAGACCATTCTCTTATTGGGTTTACTTGTCCTAATCCTGGGCGATCTATTCTTCTACTATAACTTAACTGAAATTGGTTTTTGTCTGTAGGAGAATATTTTAAAAAGCCAGAAGGATAAAATTCGGTGTATTTGTCAGTAAAAGAGCGTACAGTATTCGTGTCTGCTTTTACTTCTACATCTTCTACACGTAAACCTACTTGATAAGACCATTTATTATAGTTTTGACCAAAAGTGGCATAAGCAGAATATATGTCCATACCATAAATAAAATCTGCATCTGGAGTTGGTCTTAGGTTCCCATTTTGGTTGAATGTTACACCAGTAGAGTTATAGCCTACATTGGTTTCAAAAACTCTAGCTTCTATACCTAGTTCTAATTTAGAAATAGAATCTATAGGATTTACATAATCTAGATTTGCAATTTTTTGCGTTCTCCTAGTATTTACAAAATCTTTATAGTTTGGTGTAATACTATTTCCACTGAAGTTAAAATCGGCATCTTCATCATTGTTATATTCATTGTAATCTACTTCTAATTCAATATTATGCCCTTCTTTTTTAAAATCTAACTTATAATCAAAATTATATTGTTCGCTTAAGTTATCCTTACTGTTACTAAATAATTGTGCGGTATTTCTATTTAAGTCATCATAATAGATAATATCAGTAGCTCCGCTATCTTTACCATCATACTTGTTCTGATTGGTAAAGAGGGAAATAGTGTTCTTATCGTTTAAGTAAAAATCTACTCCAATTTTATATAGGTGAGATTTATTATTGTTGAAAAATTTAAATAGTTGTTCTGAATTTTCTTCATGTCTGTATAAAAACCCTCTATTGTTGTTTTTGCCTATATTATTTCCATAATTACCGTATAAATTGAATTTTCCGTTTCTGTAGTTTAAATCTACAGAGCTATTAAATTTAGCATTTCTTCCTTTATTTAGACCTAAATTTAAAGTTCCATTGAATCCAATATTTGCGTTTTTATGAAGAACTATATTGATAATTCCGCTCATTCCCTCAGGGTTGTATTTTGCAGAAGGATTGGTAATTAACTCTATAGATTTTATAGATGTTGATGGAATTTGTTTTAATAATTGTGCTACAGGAACGTTAGATAATTTACCGTCTACCATAACGCGAACATTAGAATTTCCTCGTAAACTAAGTTCACCAGATTGAGAATCTACATTGACAGAAGGAATATTATTCATGATGTCAGATGCAGATGCGCCAGCAGTAGTGAGGTCTTTACCTACATTAATAACTTTACGATCAATTTTCTGTTCAATTGTGGTTCGTTCTGCTACTACTTCCACACCAGTTAATTGTTGCGATTCTTCTTCTAAAGTAATAATTCCTAAATTAATTTTCTTGTTTTTTTTAGAAATTGTAATCTGTGTAGTGTAAGTTTTATACCCTATGTATTGAACTTCTAAATTATAGGTGCCTTCTATAATTTTTTTAATTTCAAAACTTCCATTGTCTTCTGTGATTCCTCCAGTTATTGTATTACTACCATCTGAAGATTTAATAACAATAGCTGCATAGGCTATAGGAGAATTTTGTAGTTGGTCAGTTACTTTTCCAGAAACACTTCCTGTTGTAAGATCTGGATTTGCATTTTTGGCCGAAATTGTACTATATAAAAATATAGCAAAAAGAAAAATTACTTTTTTCATTATACTGTTGTTTTTTGATTGATGATACCTACAAGACGATGAATATGGTAAAGTGTTACGTGAAGATTTTATTTTAACACATTTTAACGCTTCGGAATACTTTTTGAATTATATAGGCCTTGATTTGTAAATAAGTATCGAAAATAAAGAATTTTAAAAATTCGAAACCCCAACATTGCTGTTGGGGTTTCTTCGCTGATAGACTATACTAAACACTAACCATTAACTATAAACATATAGCGTAATCAACGACATAGCTTTTATTTTTAAACAATCCAGGTATTAATTAACTAATTAGACGCTTTTTTATCGAAAACGTTACAATTTAACAAATGTTTAACTCTCTAATAAAATTCCTTCCATGAAGAAAACATTAGTAATAGGAGCGTCATTAAATTCTAACCGCTATAGTAATATAGCTATTCATCGTTTAGTTAAAAATGGAACTTCAACTGAAGCCTTCGGTTTAAAACTTGGGACTGTTTCTGGTGTCCAAATTAAGACTAAATTTATTCATTTTCAAAATATTAACACTATAACTTTGTATTTAAATCCAAAACGGCAAGAAGCGTACTACAAAAACATAGTTGATTTACGCCCAGAACGTGTAATTTTCAGCCCAGGAACTGAGAACCCTGTGTTTTACTCTATCTTAGAAGAAAATGGTATAAAAGGAGAAGTTGCTTGCATCTTAGTATTGTTAGTTACAAATCAGCACTAATTAAAACTTTTTTTTCTAATAAACCATAACCCAATAAAAGTTAAAAGACCGTTTATTGGCAAAAGTTCATACCCAACTTTATAACCTCCTAAATTTTCTGAAGGAATATTGGAAAAACTATAAATTAGAACTACAGATAGTATAGCAACTAGCCAAACATATTTGTCTTTTACTTGGTAATTAGTGAAAATACCAAAAGAAAATAAACCTAATAATGGGCCGTATGTATATGCAGCTACTTGTAAAAGACCATCTATTACATTAGTGTCTAATACATGTTTAAAAATTATAACCACTATAATTAATAAAACACTCATTCCAACGTGTACAAGCTTTCTTGTTTTTTTTTGATTTTCTTTCTTTTCTATTTCTAAAAAATCTACACAAAAAGAAGTAGTTAATGAGGTTAATGCGCTATCTGCGCTACTGTAAGCTGCAGCAATGAGCCCCAGCATAAAAGTAATGCCTATTACAGAGCCTAGACCACTATTTAAAGCAATTTCAGGGAAAAGTAAGTCGGTTTTAGCTTTGCCGTCTAAAAGAGGTACGGCAATATTCATTTTGCTAGCATAAATAAATAAGAGAGCGCCCAAAAGAAGAAATATAAAATTTACAACAACAAGAACTATACTAAAAGAAACTACATTTTTTTGCGCATCTTTTAAAGATTTGCAAGTTAAGTTCTTTTGCATCATGTCTTGGTCTAAACCAGTCATACATATTGCAATAAATAAACCTCCTAAGAAAGATTTTATAAAATGATTTTTACTATAAAAATCTTCTGAGAATATAATTTTATTATAGTTTGTTAACTCTTCGGAGTTTAAAAAGTCTATAAAACTCCAGTTTAGTTTATCTGTAATAAAGTAGATAGATAAAATCACAGAAGTAAGCATAAAAAGAGTTTGTAAAGTATCAGTCCAAACAATAGTTTTAATTCCTCCTTTAAAGGTATATACCCAAATTAATAAAACAGAAAGTGCTACAGTAATTTCAAATGGAATATTTAAATCATCAAAAACAAATTGCTGTAAAACAAGAGCCACTAAGAATAAACGAAAAGAAGCTCCTAGTACTCTAGAAATAAAGAAGGAGATTGCGCCTACTTTATAACTGGTAGCACCAAAACGCTGATTTAAATATTCATAAATAGAGGTTACGTTTAATTTATAATAAATAGGGAGAAGAACGTAAGCAATTACAAAATACCCTACAAAATACCCAAAAACAACTTGCATATAGCTAAATTCTGAAGCAGCTACCCACCCAGGAACAGAAATAAATGTGACGCCAGAAAGAGAAGCCCCAATCATGCCAAAAGCAACTAAATACCAAGGGGATTGTTTACCTGCTTTAAAAAAATCGGTATTAGTATCATTTTTACCAGTGAAATAGGAAATTACTAAAAGAAATAAAAAGTAAATTGTAATTAGAATAAGTATATAGGAGGCGGTCATAGAAATAAATTTCCAATGCAAAGTACAAAAAGTAAAAATAGTATGTAATTTTGTACGTATGGATTTTTCTTCTAAACTTTTAGAGAATGCGGTGTATGAAATGTCTCAATTGCCAGGAATAGGTAAGCGCACAGCATTACGTTTGGTTTTACATTTGTTAAAACAACCAGATCAAAGAACAGAGAATTTAGCTAGTTCTTTATTAGATTTAAAAGAAAAGATACAGTTTTGTAGTAATTGCCATAATATATCAGATACATTGGTATGTGAAATTTGTGCAAATACAAAAAGAGATTCCTCATTAGTTTGCGTGGTGGAAGATATTAGAGATGTAATGGCAATAGAGAATACAGGTCAGTTTAGAGGAACTTACCATGTTCTTGGTGGTAAAATATCTCCAATGGAAGGAGTAGGGCCGCAAGATTTAACAATAAACTCATTAGTTACTAAAGTTAAAAAAGGAGAAATAAAAGAACTCATTTTTGCGTTAAGTTCTACAATGGAAGGGGATACCACTAATTTTTATATTTATAAACAAATTTCGGGATTAGGAGTAAGAACCTCTACAATTGCAAGAGGTATAGCAGTAGGAGATGAGTTGGAATATGCAGATGAGGTAACTTTAGGAAGAAGTATACTTAATAGAGTGCCTTTTGAAGGTTCTTTAAAGTCTAATTAATAGGTTAAATATATTAAAAACTCAGTTTTTTGCTTTAATTTTTGTTATTTTTGCAAAAAATTTACCTAAATAAGCTTAGTAGATAGGAATATGGCAAAGTTTGAATTAAAGTTACCTAAAATGGGAGAGAGTGTTGCAGAGGCAACATTAACAACTTGGTTAAAGGAGGTAGGAGATGAAATTGAAATGGATGAAGCTGTTTTTGAAATAGCTACAGATAAAGTAGATTCTGAAGTACCAAGTGAGGTAGATGGTATTTTAGTGGAGAAACTTTTTAATGTAGATGATGTTGTTAAGGTAGGACAAACAGTTGCAATAATTAGTACGGATGGTGATGCTTCTGAAGAGGTTTTTATAAAAGAAGAAGCAGAAGAACAAATAGAAGCATCTGTACAAGAAGTAGAAGAAACTATTGTGGTTGCTAAAGATGCTGTGCAAACACCAGTGCTAGGGCAAAGTTCTACAGATCGCTTTTATTCTCCGTTAGTTAAAAATATAGCTAAGCAAGAGGGTGTTACAATTGAAGAATTAGACGCAATTTCTGGAACAGGTAAAGAAGGAAGGGTTTCTAAAAATGATATAATTAATTATGTAGCATCTAGAAAAACTAAAAATAAAGCTCCTGAAGTTGTTTTAGAAAAAGTTTCAGTCAAAAGTACAGAGTCTATTCCTGTTTCTAAACCACTAGCTAATGTTGTTAAGCCGGCGGCAGTAGAAACTAATAAAATAGAAAGCTCTAGCGGACATGAGGTTATAGAAATGTCTAGAATGGGGAAACTTATAGCTAAGCACATGGTAGATAGTGTTTCTACATCTGCACATGTTCAAAGTTTTATAGAGGTAGATGTTACAAATCTTGTAAACTGGCGTAATAATGCTAAAAAAGCTTTTGAAGAACAAGAAGGAGAAAAATTAACCTTTACGCCAATATTTTTAGAGGCAGTAGCAAAAGCTCTTAAAAAATATCCTTTAATGAATATTTCTGTTCAAGGCGATACTGTTATAAAAAAGAAAAATATTAATATAGGTATGGCAGCTGCTTTGCCAGATGGTAATTTAATTGTGCCAGTAATTAAAAATGCAGATCAATTAAATTTAGTTGGTATGGCAAAGGTTGTAAACGATCTTGCAATACGTTCTAGGAATAATACTTTAAAGCCAGATGAGGTTCAAGAAGGCACGTACACAGTAACAAACGTAGGAACTTTTGGTAGCGTTTTTGGAACACCAATTATAAACCAGCCTCAAGTTGGTATTTTGGCATTGGGTGCAATACGTAAAATGCCATCTGTTATAGAAACCTCAGAAGGAGATTATATAGGTATACGTAGTAAAATGTATTTATCGCATAGCTATGACCATAGAGTAGTTAACGGTGCGTTGGGTAGTATGTTTGTAAAGGCTGTTGCAGATTATTTAGAGGCTTGGGATGTAAATAGAGATTTTTAAATTGCAATTAATTATAGGTTTCCATTTTACTTAATCTTTCTAACATGTATCTTTGTTAAAATTTTAAACAAAACCATGGAGTTAAAGCTAACAAGACCTATTTGTTTTTTTGATTTAGAAACAACGGGAGTAAATGTTGCAAAAGATAGAATAGTAGAAATTGCAATTCTTAAAATTTTTCCAAACGGAAATAAAGAAAGTAAAACTTGGTTAGTTAATCCAGAAATGACTATTCCTGCTAATGTAGTCGAGGTTCATGGTATAACTAATGAAAAAGTTGCTAATGAACCTACATTTAAAGAACTTTCCAAAGAAATTTATAATATGATAAAGGATAGCGATTTAGGTGGGTTTAATTCTGATCGTTTTGATATTCCTTTATTGGCAGAAGAATTATTACGTGCCGATATAGATTTTGATATGAAAAACACAGTTTCTGTAGATGTGCAAACTATTTTTCATAAAATGGAAAAAAGAACTTTAGAGGCTGCATATAAGTTCTATTGTGATAAAAATTTAATGGATGCACATAGTGCCGAAGCAGATACAAATGCTACCTATGAGGTGTTATTGTCGCAATTAGATAGGTATCCAGAATTAGAAAATAATATTAAAAAACTTTCAGAATTTTCAAGAAGAAAACAATCTGTAGATTTTGCGGGTTTTATTGCTTTAGATGAAAACGGAGAAGAAATTTTCTCCTTTGGAAAGCACAAAGGAAAAAAAGTACATGATGTTCTGGAAAAAGAGCCTGGTTATTTTGGTTGGATTTTAAATGCAGACTTTCCATTGTATACTAAAAAGGTTCTTACGCAAATTAAACTTAGTAAGTTAAATAATAAGTTAGGTTAACAAATGCGATACTTAGTATTATTACTTACTGTTTTTCAATTACAAGCGCAAGAGGTTTTGTTTGAAGGTAATGTGTATGATCATAAAACAAAAGAGCCTATTCCGTATGTAAACCTTAGTTTCTTAAATACTTTAAAAGGAACCTCTACAGATGATGATGGTCACTTTTATATAGATGTTCCTAAACCATATTTAGAAAAACAACTGCATATTTCATCCTTAGGATATAAGGATACAATTGTAGTAGCAAATGATATTTATAAAACAAAAAAGTTTCATTTAATAGAAGAGTCTTTTGAGTTAGATGAGGTGGTTGTTACACAATCCTTAGGCAACTCAGATGTCTTAAATCCGGTAAGTAGTTACAGTTTAACAAGCGGGTTCTCATCTTCATCAACCCCTTGGGTATTGGCTTTGTATTTTCCAAATATTGGAGCACAAAAGAAATTTGTAAATAAGGTAACTGTATTTTTTCAAAAAAATAAAAACTTTAAAAGACCAAGCTCTAAATTTAGAATACGAATATACGGTGTGGATAGTAAGACTAAAAAGCCAAGTATAGATTTATTAAGAAAAAGTATCGTTTTGGAAACGCAAACAGATAAAGATTATGTTTCTATAGATTTAAAAGCATTAAACATAAAAGTGCCTAAAGAAGGAATTTATGTTGGCTTAGAATGGTTATTTGTGCCTTACAATTGGTATACTACAACTACAATTCATCCGTTAACTAATAAGAAAATTGTAGAAGATCGTTTTGCTCCAACCTTTGGAGGAGTGTATAATAAGAATCAGAATTATAAGGCAATGGTATATGGAATGGGGAATTGGACAGATTTTACTGTAAAATCTAAAGACAAGTCTAAGAATTTTATCCCAGCTATTAGTCTTAAGGTTTCTAAAGAATAATTATTATGAAAATAATATGTATTGGTCGTAATTATACTGCACATATAGAGGAACTTAAAAATGAAAGGCCAGAAGATCCGGTAGTTTTTATTAAACCAGACTCTGCAGTTTTACCTAAGGAACAAGATTTTTATATTCCAGAATTTTCTAATGATGTGCATTATGAAGTGGAAGTACTAGTAAAAATTAAAAAAGTAGGAAAACATATTCAACAAAAATTTGCACACAAATATTACGATGAAATTGGTTTAGGGATAGACTTTACGGCAAGAGATTTGCAGTCTAAATTAAAAGAAAAAGGGTTGCCATGGGAAAAAGCAAAAGGTTTTGATGGTGCAGCTGTTATTGGTAATTGGCTTCCAGTAAATACTTTTAAGGATATAAATGCAATAAATTTTGAATTACAAAAGAATAATGAGATAGTCCAAAAAGGAAATACAAGTTTAATGTTGTGGAAAATAGACGAACTAATAGCTTATGTATCTCAATATTTTATGTTAAAAAAAGGAGATATAATTTTTACGGGTACACCTTCGGGTGTTGGTAAAGTAGAGCCAAATGATTATCTTACGGGAGCAATTGAAGGTAAAGAACTTTTTTCTTTAAAAATTAAATAATAATAATGATATATAGTTTAGATAAAATAAATGAAATGGCAGAAGGAGATGAGGAATTTATTGTTTCTGTAATATCTGTTTTTTTAGAAGAAGTCCCAGTAGATTTAGAAGCTTTAGAAAAAGCTCTAACAGAGATGAATTATGAACAAGTATACCAATTAGCGCATAAAATAAAACCTAATGTAGATTTATTAGGAATGGAACAAACAAGAGCTGCTGCTTTAGAAATAGAAACTCTTGGTAAAAATGAAGCTAATATGGAAGAAATAAAAAAAGTATTTCCAATACTTAAAACGGATGTAACACAGGTAGTTTCTGAACTTAAAAAAGATTTTAATCTTTAATGAATGCAGAAATAATTACTATTGGTGATGAAATTCTCATTGGTCAAATAGTAGATACTAACTCTGTTTTTATTGCTAAAGAGCTTAATAAAATTGGAGTATCGGTATATCAGATAACATCTATACAAGATGATAAAGAGCATATTCTTACCGCTCTTAAAGAAGCAAAAAGTAGAGCAAAAATTGTAATAATTACCGGAGGTTTAGGTCCTACAAAAGATGATATTACAAAACATACTTTGTGTGAGTTTCTAGAAGATACCCTCATAGAAAATAAACAAGTTTTAAAGCATGTAGAAGGGTTATTTGCTAAATATTATAAAGATAAGCCGCTTAGTCAAATTAATAAGAACCAGGCATTAGTACCGTCTAAGGCAGAGGTATTACAAAATGATTTTGGAACAGCGCCAGGAATGTGGATGGTAAACGGGGAAACTGTTTTTGTTTCTCTTCCTGGAGTACCTTTTGAAATGAAAAATCTTATTACAACTAAGGTGCTTCCAAAAATTATAAACCAATTTAAGTGTCCCTATATAATCCACAAAACCATTATAACTTATGGTATTGGAGAAAGTGCTTTAGCAGAGAGGTTAGAAGATTGGGAAATGAATTTACCAAACTTTGTTAAGTTAGCATACCTTCCAAGTTTAGGTAAGGTTCGTTTGCGATTAAGTGCAAAGGGAGAAAATAAACAAGAGCTAATAGATGCTATAGACGAGGAGTGTGCTAAACTTAATCGTTTAATTAGCGATGTTGTTTATGGGATGGAGGATGAAGAAAGTATAGAAATGGTTATAGCATCATTATTAACAAATAAAAAAAGGTCTTTAGCAACAGCGGAAAGTTTTACAGGAGGAAAAATAGCTAATGTAGTAACCTCTGTACCAGGGGCATCTTCCTATTTTAAAGGAAGCGTTGTTAGTTATGCTACAGAAGCAAAAGAAAATGTTTTACGCGTACCTAAAGAGGTTATAGAAAAACACTCTGTAGTTAGTGAAGCAGTGGCAAAAGAAATGGCTTTAGTTGCTAAAAAAATGTTTAATTCAGATTTTGCAATTGCAACAACAGGAAATGCTGGGCCTACTAAAGGAGATTCTAATGCGGAAGTAGGAACTGTTTTTATAGCCATTGCTACACCTAAAGAAGTAGTTTGTGAAGAATTTATGATGGGAGCTCAACGAGAAAGGGTGGTAGAGAAGTCTGTAAATAAGGCTTTTGAGATGCTGCAAAAAGAAATTTTAAATTTCTGAAAAAGAAGTTTGTCAGTACCATAAAAAAGATATAAATTTGCACCCTGTTTAAAAGAAAAATTCTGCGCAATGTCAAAAGTTTGTGAAATTACTGGAAAAAGGGCTATGTTTGGGAACAACGTATCGTTCTCAATTAATAAGACCAGAAGAAGATTTAATGTAAACCTTTCCAAGAAAAGATTTTACATTCCTGAAGAAGATCGTTGGGTAACCTTAAAGGTTTCCGCTAAAGCGTTGAAAATTATCAACAAAAAAGGTATTTCGGCTGTTTTAAAAGACGCCAAAGCTAATGGATTAGTTAAGTAATCCTAAAATTCAACAAAAATGGCAAAAAAAGGCAATAGAATTCAGGTTATATTGGAGTGTACAGAGCATAAAGAGTCTGGACAACCAGGTACATCTAGATACATAACAACAAAGAACAAAAAGAATACTCCGGAAAGGATGGAAATTAAAAAATTCAACCCTATCCTTAAGAGAATGACAGTTCATAAAGAAATAAAATAATAAGTCATGGCAAAGAAGACGGTAGCAAGTTTACAAACAAGTTCTAAGAGATTGACTAAAGCCATTAAAATGGTAAGGTCCCCTAAGACAGGAGCATATACTTTTGTAGAATCTGTTATGGCACCAGAATTGGTGAACGAATGGATTGCTAAAAAGTAACTAACTAACTTAAATTATTTTTTAAAGCCTCTTTCTTATGAAAGAGGCTTTTTAATTTTTTATATTTGAGTAACTATAGGTAAGATATGAGTTTATTTAAAAAAATATTTTCTTCTAAAAAGAAAGAAACCCTAGATAAAGGGTTAGAAAAGAGTAAAACTACTTTTTTTTCTAAATTAGGAAAAGCGGTTGCAGGTAAATCTAAGGTAGATGATGATGTTTTAGATAATTTAGAAGAAGTTTTAGTTTCTTCGGATGTAGGTGTAGATACTACATTAAAAATAATTGATAGAATTGAAGCTCGTGTTTCTAAAGACAAATATTTAGGAACAGATGAATTAAATGTAATTTTAAGAGAAGAAATTGCAGGACTATTATCAGAAACTCACTTAGGAGAAGAAATAGAATATAGTATTCCGAAAGATAAGAAACCATATGTAATCATGGTTGTAGGAGTTAATGGGGCTGGTAAAACTACTACTATTGGAAAACTAGCACATCAATTTAAAAAACAAGGATTAAAAGTTGTTTTAGGTGCAGCAGATACGTTTAGAGCAGCAGCAATAGACCAATTGCAGGTTTGGGCAGATAGGGTAGATGTTCCAATTGTAAGACAAGATATGGGGAGCGACCCTGCTTCTGTAGCTTTTGACACCTTAAGTTCCGCAGTAACACAAGATGCAGATGTTGTAATTATAGATACCGCTGGGCGTTTACATAATAAGGTGAACTTAATGAATGAGTTAACTAAAGTAAAACGTGTTATGCAAAAAGTTGTAGCCGACACTCCTAATGAAGTGCTTTTGGTTTTAGATGGTTCTACTGGGCAAAATGCTTTTGAACAAGCTAAGCAGTTTACAAAAGCAACAGAGGTTACTTCTTTAGCAATTACAAAATTAGACGGTACAGCGAAAGGCGGTGTTGTTATAGGTATATCGGATCAATTTAAAATTCCAGTAAAATATATTGGTGTTGGAGAAGGAATAGAGGATTTGCAAGTCTTTAATAAATATGAATTTGTAGATTCTTTCTTTAATTTAAAGTAACTTTCCTAAACGAATACTATAAAAGCCCTCTAAAATAGTACTATTTTAGAGGGCTTTATTAAATATAAATAAAATTTGTTTTTTGCTAACAGCTAACTACTCAATCACTGCATTAATTTTAATCCATAATTCATTGTCAAAACTAGAAGGGCCTAATTGCATTTCTTCTGCGCTATCTCCACATCGTACAATAACTAAATCTTGGCTTGGAATAACATATATTTTTTGGTCATCTGCACCTAAAGCAGCAAACATATCCTTTGGGGCGCTAGGAACCAAAGAACCTGAAATTACTGCTTGTGAGGCGGTTCCCATGTAACTTTCTTTCCCGTTTAGCCACCATAAATAACCGTAAGATTTATTTATGTTTTGAGAAGTATTTACCATTGCATCATAATAACTTTTATTAATAATAGTTTCGGAGTCCCAAACGCCTTCATTTTCAATTAGTAAACCCCAACGTGCCATACTTCTGGTATCACTAGCATAAAGAGTTAGTAAGGTTAGTTCGTTCCAAGAGCCAGTCATGCCTATTTTATCCCTTATTTTAGAATAGAAATAGGTGTTAAAGTCTGTACCTGTAGCATTGGTTACAACATCTTTTAATTTTGTATAAGCGCCTTGGTGGTATGCCCATCTAGTGCCAGCATTTGCTTCATAATCAAAACAGGAAGGAGAAGTGCAAATCCACTTTAGAGTTTGCTCTACATAATCATTTAAACCAGTAGACATACTAAGGTGGTTTTTTACGGTAATTAAGTCTTGTTGCGCAGTGGTTAAACTAGACCAGTTAGCACCTAAGTAATCGGAAGATGTATCATTAATAGATAAAAAACCTTCTTCCTGTGCAATACCAATAGTACTAGAGACTAATGTTTTTCCGGCAGAATACCAGTTCCATTCCTCATTTTTAGAATGACCATTAAAGTATTTCTCAATTACAATCCTTCCGTTTTTTAATACTATAAATCCTTTCGAATTTTTAGTTTCTAAGTAATCATATAAATCTTGTAAATTTTCTTTTTTCCAGTTTAATTGTTCTGGAGTAATAGTTTCCCAAGTAGTACTACCTATTTCTGGAAAATATATCCCTGTAGGAATTACCTCTTTCTCCTCTTCTTTACTTTCAGTGTTTTTTGAACAGCCCCAAAAAAGAATGCTAGTTGCTATGAGTAGCAGAAATATATATTTTGTCATCGTAATAATCTGTTTTAGTATAGTTTAGACTGGTTTTTATACTTATTGGTTTAACGTTCTAGGGTAAGAAATCGTATAAAAACAATAATGTTCGTTATGCTTATTGTATTTTTGCGCACTATTTTATAGTTATGAGAACAAAATCACTTAAAAAGAACAAAATCAATGTAGTAACTTTAGGTTGCTCTAAGAATGTATACGACTCTGAAGTGTTAATGGGGCAACTTCGTGCTAATGATAAAGAGGTAGTTCATGAAGAAGAGGGTAACATTGTAGTTATTAATACTTGTGGTTTTATTGCAAATGCAAAAGAAGAAAGTGTAAATACTATTTTGGAGTATGTAGAAAAGAAAAATGCAGGTGATGTAGATAAGGTTTTTGTCACTGGGTGTTTAAGTGAGAGATATAAGCCAGACTTAAAAAAAGAAATTCCGAATGTAGATGAGTTTTTTGGAACAAGTGAGTTGCCTAGTTTGTTAAAAGCTTTAGAAGCAGATTATAAGCACGAGTTAATAGGAGAACGATTAACTACAACTCCAAAAAATTATGCTTATTTAAAGATTGCAGAAGGTTGTGATCGTCCTTGTTCTTTTTGTGCTATTCCAATAATGAGAGGAAAGCATAAAAGTACTCCTATTGAAGATTTAGTGGTAGAGGCAGAAAAGTTAGCTTCAAAAGGAGTAAAAGAATTAGTTTTAATAGCTCAGGATCTTACGTATTATGGATTAGATTTATATAAGAAAAGAAACTTAGCTGAGTTATTAAAAGCGTTAGTAAAAGTTGAAGGAATAGAATGGATTCGGTTACATTATGCATTTCCGACTGGTTTTCCTATGGATGTTTTAGATGTAATGAATGTGGAGCCTAAGGTTTGTAATTATTTAGATATTCCTTTACAGCACATATCGGATTCTGTTTTAAAAAGTATGCGTAGGGGAACTACGCATGCTAAAACAACGCAGTTAATTAAAGATTTTAGAGCAGCGGTACCGAATATGACTATAAGAACAACGCTTATTGTTGGATACCCAGGAGAGACAGAAGAAGACTTTTTAGAGCTTAAAAATTGGGTTGAAGAAATGCGTTTTGAGCGTTTAGGTTGCTTTACTTATAGCCATGAAGAAAATACACATGCTTATACTTTAGAGGATAATGTTCCTGAAGATGTGAAGCAAGATCGTGCAAACCAAATAATGGAAATACAATCTCAAATTTCATGGGAGTTAAACCAGCAGAAAATAGGAGAAACTTTTCGTTGTATTATAGACCGTAAAGAAGGAAATTATTTTATTGGTAGAACGGAGTTTGATTCTCCAGATGTAGATAATGAAGTACTTATTGATGCTACAAAATACTATGTTAAACATGGTGAATTTGTAGATGTAAAAGTAAATGAAGCTGCCGATTTTGATTTGTATGGTGAGCCTGTACAGCAATCAAACTTTATTAGAGAATAAAGGGTGGGCTAATTATTTTTTTAGTTCACCATAAAGATTGCATTTGCAAAAAATAGTTTCCCATTTTCCCAAAAACCTCTAAATAAAGGGTTGTCTACCATATAAGTTATATTTCCCTTTTTTAAGGATTGTGTGCCATAAATTAGCGTGTTTTGTACTTTTTTCTGAGCATTACTACCCGCAAATCCAGATACAGGTTTTGTATTTTGTTTTTCTAAATATACAGCATTCCCTTCATCTAAATATTCATAGGCGTCATTGCCTAATTTAAGGGTAAAGTAAGTGTTATTATACCCATAAGAAAGTGGGTGCGTAGGGTCTACTTTTGTTTTAAAAATAGCTCCGGTAATTGCATTTTTAATTTTTTCTCTTTCATTTCTTTCGTAAGATTTAGGATTGATAATGCTATCCTTCACTATTGTTTTTTTCTTTATTTTAAAATCCTGTTTGTTAATAAAGCTTTGCAAAGCTTTTCCCATTACAATAAGGTTACCACCATTTTCTACCCAGTTATGTATTGCAGTTACTCTTTTGCTAGTCATAAAGGAAGAATAATTAGAGCCGCTAGGTAAAATTAATATATTGTAATTAGATAAATTGACCGCGTCAAAATAATCGGCATCCAGAACAGATATGGGGTAATTAATTTGTTCTTCAAAAAAGTGCCATATTTCTCCAAAACGTAAGGTAGAATTTGGCTTTCCAGAAAGAATAGCAACTTTAGTATCGGAGATTATTTGCACCGAGTTAGAACCAAAATCTTTTCCAGAATCTACAAAACCAGTTTTAGTAGCAAAAAGTTTTTTCTCATGGGTATTAGCAATTTTACCAAGTTTATCTGCAAAACTCTTATGGTTAGAGTTGTCTAATTTAGTAATTATTAAACTTCCGCGATTATACGTTTTTCCTTCAATCTTAAAAGGGTTTTTACTATACCTAACTTTAATTTTTTCTTGTAAAATGGCAGCTAAAAATTTTGCATCTTTTATGCTGTTCCAATCTGTTATGTAGGCGTATGCATTGGGATCTATAGAATTGGTTTTTAAATTACTTTTTTCATAAGTTTTACTTGGGGCTATAGCAGTGGTAGCTACAGCATTTAAGCCATACGCATAAGGTAAAGACCATGCCGTAATATCATACGTTAAAGAGTCAGTTAATTTTGTTTTTGGCTCAAACAAAACTTTAACTAGTGTACTTTTAGGCTGATTTGTAGAAACTACTAAACTGTTAGTAGTACTTTTAAAAGTTCCTGTTTTACTGCTATTAAAAAGGTATCCCTTTAAATTTGCATTTTGCCCTTGTTGGTATTGTATTTGGTGTTGGTCTAATAATTTTGTTAGGGCTGTAATTTTATCTTCTGAGCCATTTAAAACATAGCTATTATATTTGTAATTTTTAGTTTCGTAAAACTTCTTAAATTCTTCATTAAGTTTTTTTTCGTTTTTTGATGCAACCTCAATAGTAGATATTCCTGTAGTTAAATGATGGTTATAACGGTCTTGTAACGTTAATATGTCTCCAGCGTATGTTTTTATAGCTAAGCCAGCTCTTCCGCTGCCACCTTGTTCGTAGGTCATTCCAATACTGCCATTATAGGTAGGGTAGGTGTCTCCATAGCTAGGATATAATAAGTCAAAAACTTCTTTTGTAAAATATAGCCATCCATTTTTGTTAAAATATTTTGCGTGGTTTTTTCCAATGGTGGTTTGAAAGTCTCTTTGAAACTTTGTTATAGCTTCATGATAAGGTTCTGCAGCAGGAGCAAAATAATAAGGACTATCCACGCCTTGTTCATGAAAATCTACATGTATATGCGGTAGCCATTTATTGTAAAATTTTAGTCGCTGTATGCTTTCAACTTGCGTTAGCCAAGCCCAGTCTCTATTTAAATCAAACATATAATGGTTGCTTCTACCGTTCCACCAGTCTTCATGGTGCTCTTTACTGTTAGGATCTATGGTTATGTATTTATTTTTATATTGGTTATACCAATTTACATACCTATCCCTTCCATCTGGGTTAACACAAGGGTCCAAAATAATTATGGTATTTTCTAAGTAAGTTTTTTTGGAGGTAAGTAGTTCGTATATGGTTTGCATTGCAGCCTCTGTGCCAACACTTTCGTTTCCATGAACATTGTAACTTAACCAAACAATAGCTTTATTATTGGTGCCACTTCCAGTTGTTTTTTTTAAATGTTCTAAACGTATGTTATCTAAATTTTCAATATTTTCTTTGGAAGATATGTATGCTAAAACTAAGGGTCTTTTTTCGTTAGTTTTGCCATACTCTACTAATTTTACATTAGAAGCCGCAGCAGTAGAAACATGTTTAAAATAATCTATTACTTGATGGTGTCTAGAAAAATGAGAGCCAATTTTATAGCCTAAAAAGTTAGATGGGGATTGTAGTTTTTGAGCAAAAGAAAAAGTAGAAAAGAATAATATTAAGGCAAGTAAAAGCTTTTTCATTAACAGTTAGTTTAAGTACTAAAAAATCAAATCTAGCAAATATTAATGAATAAGGGGGGTCGTTATTATTGATTTTATAAATGTGTCTTTTTTAAAACCTGTGTAATTAACTTATTTTTAGGAACTGTAAAATAGTAGAGTTTTATCTTTACAAGATATTTTTTTATGTATGGATGTAGATTGTATTTCTTTTAGAAGCACAGGTTTTTTTTCAAAATTAATTTTAGATTACTTAGATCAGGAAGAATTTGTAGCGAGTTTGTATTCTAATTTTCCTAATTTAGATGGAATAAAAAATCAAATAAAAGAAAAAGAAAATCATTTTCCTGCTGCAAATAGAGAGGTGTTGTCTTGTGTTTTAGAAAAACAATATAAAAACATAAAAGCATCCAAAAGCACTATGCAAAATATAGATGCTTTAAAAGAAACTAAAACGTTTACAATTGTTACAGGGCATCAATTAAACTTATTTACGGGACCATTGTATTTCTTATATAAGATTATATCTACCATAAATCTTGCCAAGAAAATAGAAGAAGAAAATCCTGGATATAAAATTGTTCCCGTATACTGGATGGCAACTGAAGACCATGATTTTGAAGAAATAAATTATTTTAATTTTCGAGGTAAAAAAATACAATGGAATAAGGAGGCAAGTGGAGCTGTTGGGAAGCTAAATACAGATGGATTAGAAGAGGTGTTTGCAATTTTAGAAAAAGAATTAGGAACTAGTAAAAATGCAAGTTATTTAAAAGAAGTTTTTAAAAATGCGTATTTAAAACAGGATACCCTTACAGAGGCTACAAGATATTTAGTAAATGAGTTTTTTAAGGAATATGGTTTGGTAATTGTAGACGGAGATTCTAAAGAACTAAAACAAAATTTAATACCGTATGCTAAAAAAGATATATTAGATACTATAGCTTTTAAAGAGGTATCTAAAACTATAGAACATATTCAACAAACTTCTAATCAGTATACTATACAAGTAAACCCAAGAGAGATAAATTATTTTTATTTGTTAGAAGGTGTTAGAGAACGAATTATTGAAAAAGAAGGGCTTTTTTATATAAATAATACAGAGTTACTATTTAGTAAAGAGGAATTAGAAAAAGAATTAAATACATACCCAGAAAGGTTTTCTCCAAATGTAATTGCAAGGCCATTATACCAAGAAGTAATTTTGCCTAACCTTTGTTATATTGGAGGAGGAGGAGAAATAGCATATTGGTTAGAACTAAAAAATATGTTTAAGGCAATGGAGGTGCCTTTTCCTACACTATTACTTCGTAACTCTGTCTTACTCATGAAAGGGAAACAAAAGAACAAAATGGATAAGATGAATTTGTCTATTCCAGATTTATTTTTAAAACAGAATAGCTTAATCAATAAGAAAATAAGAGAAATATCTAATATTAATATAGACTTTACAGAACAACGCAACCATTTGCAAGAGCAGTTTGCTAATATGTATAGTTTGGCAGAACAAACAGATAAATCTTTCTTAGGAGCAGTAAAAGCACAAGAAATTAAGCAATTAAAAGGGTTAGATGCATTGGAGAAACGTCTTTTAAAAGCACAGAAAATTAAATTAAAGGATCATGTAATTAGAATGTCTGATTTGCAAAATGAACTTTTTCCAAACCATTCTTTGCAAGAGCGTAATGCCAATTTCTCAGAATTTTATTTAGAATACGGGGAAGAACTTATTCCTAAACTAATAAGTAAACTTAACCCATTATTGGGAAATTTTTCAGTTCTTGTAATGGATTAATAGTAAAAAATGCAAACCTACAATGTGTCTAAGAAGATTGTAATACTGGCTTTATTAAGTGGATTAGCAATTATTTGTATTAGTTACATGAAAGCTGCATTAGAGTTAGAAGATGCAGAACAGGCATTTTATTCCCAATGGTGGCGATTAACCTATGATGATCAACCACCTGTATATACATGGCTTCAAATATTAGTAAATAAAGGACTTGGGGTTACCAAACTTTCATTTTCATTTTTACGCGCTTTATTATTTAGTGGTACAATAGGCAGTGTGTATTTTTTTGGAAAGCAATATCTAAAAAATAAAGAACAAGCAGCTTTAGCTGTTATTCTATTAACTTTAGTGCCGGTATTTATAGACTTTACATTTAGAAGGTTATCACATACATCACTATTGTGTTTATCCGTTGTATTGACTTTTATTTTTATACAACGTTTAATTACTAATAAATCTACTTTTAACTATGTGCTATTAGGATTAGTAATTAGTTTAGGAATCTTAACAAAGTATAATTATTTTTTAATGTTAGGGGCATTGCTATTTGCTATTCCTTTTAGTAATTCTTTAAAAAAAATAATTTTAAATAAAAGAATAATAGGAACTATTGTCTTAATAGTTGTTCTTATTTTTCCTCACTTTTATGACTTGCTTTCTAGTTCTTATTTTGTTGATGAGTTATATAAAAGTGTTGCTCTAAAAACAAATACAGACATAGAAAACACTGTACCTATAATTTCAAGTTTTTTAGCTTTTTTTAATAGCATATTTAATTTAATTCTGCCTCTGCTTTTATTTTTTGGAATCCTTTTTTGGAGAAAAAAAGTTGTGGTGGGTACCGTTAAGAGTAGTTGGTTAAAGCATGTATTTATAGCACAAGTTGTAGTTCTATTGGTAGTATTTGTAAGTGCGAGTATAGTTAAGGTACATACCAGATGGCTCTTGCCTTTATTTATTCCTTATGTAGTTCTTTTGTTATCTCTAGTTAAAGTAAAGAGTCTTACTAAATATGTAAACTATGGTTTCCTCTTTTTTCTTTTTATAATTTTTGCGCAAACAATAAGAACTCCAATAGAAAAAGTTTTGAAAATACCTTCATCAGTGCATTACAGCTTTAATAGAGTTTCGGAAGATTTAAATGCTAATTTTAAGGAAAAGCAATGGGTTTTGCCAGATGTTACCTATGCAGGTAATATTAGATTTTTAAACCCAGAAAGAGAAGTTTTGTCTTTAGATGATTTTACGTTGCCAATATCTAAAGAGAAAAAAGGACAACGTGTTGTGGTTAAAATTAATTCAGATTCTTTAAAATCTATAGATATAAAAGAAGTTCATAGAATTTATAAGTTTGGAAAAGAAAAAGAGAATCTAAGTTTTTATTTAGATTAAGAACAGTTTTATTTTTTGTTAGCCCACGGAATGGTCTAGCCAATAGATTAACTTTGAGTTGTTAAATTAAAAATATGCATAATATAGATATTGGTTTAGTTGAAATGACATTGGATGTTGTAAAGTATGCTATAGATAGGATAGCAAAAACAAATCCAGAGTTTGGGAAGCCCAAAAAAGAAGAGGAATTAAGGGAAATAGTAGGAGAAACCATAACACCTGAAGGAATAGGGGGAGAAAATGCATTTAATTTATTTAAAGATGTTTTAATTAAAGCTACGGTTCCTATAGATCACCCTAGACATTTAGCATTTGTTCCAGCCGCGCCAACAAGAGCGGCCATTATGTTTGATCTAGTCACATCGGCATCTAGTATACATGGCGCTTATTGGATGGAAGGAGCTGGCGGTATTTTTGCAGAAAACGAAGCTATGAAGTGGTTGGTTTCCTTGACAGGGTTACCAGATAAAGCTTTTGGTGTGTTTACAAGTGGTGGTACTGCGGCTAATTTATCTGCAATGGTAGCAGCTAGAGAAAACTGGCGTAAAGACGTTCAGAATTTAAATAAAAAAGGGTTAATAATAACTTCTATAGGAGCACATTCTTCTATAAAAGCTATGGCAAAAGTTATAGATGTAGATGTTTTTTTAGTCCCTACGGAGGATTTAATGTCTAGGCATGATTTAGAAAAGGCTATAAATAGTTTAGATAATGTAGATCGTAAAAGGCTTTTTTCTGTAGTAGCTACAGGAGGAACAACAAACGCAGGAATTATAGATGATCTAAGTGGAATAGCAGATATTTGTGAGAAGGAAAGTCTTTGGTTTCATGTAGATGCGGCATATGGCGGTGGAGCTTTAGCGGCAGACTCTGTTCGTCATTTATTTAATGGCATAGAAAAAGCAGATAGTATTACGATTGACCCTCACAAATGGTTGTTTTCTCCTTATGATTGTGGTGCTGTAATATATAAAAACCCAGAATTAGCAAAAGAAGCGCATTCGCAAGAAGGAAGTTATTTAGATATTTATAAAGACGGAGGAGCTCATGGTTTTAATCCATCTGACTATCAAATTCAATTAACAAGAAGAGTAAGGGGGTTGCCTCTGTGGTTTTCTTTAGCAATGCATGGAACAAATTTGTATAAATCTGCAGTAGAACAAGGTATTGAACTAGCTAATTTAGCTGGAGAAATAATTACAAAAAATCCAATAGTAGAATTAGTTAGGGAACCTAGTTTGTCCTGCGTTTTATTTAGGAGAAAAGGTTGGTCTCCTAATGATTATAGAGATTGGACCTATAAAAACTATAAAGAAGGCTTTGCTCTTGTAACCCCAACAAAATGGAAAGTAGGAAATACTTTCGAGACAGTATCCCGTTTTTGTTTTATAAACCCAGATACTACAGAGGAAGATATAAATGCTATTTTAAAAACTATGGAGTAGTTTAAGGAACAAGAAATTCACTAACCCAGCCATTTATATCTTTATGAAATTGAACTTTAAAATGGCTTGTTTCTTTTAGTTTTAGATATTCTATTGTTTCAGCTTTTATTTCTATACTAGAAAAAAAGTTTTTTTCTTTAAGGTATGTTATTTCTTCAGGACTGTTTATTTTACTGCCAGGAGCAAACATTGTAGTATAGTCTCTTTTTGCTTTTTCATTTATTTTTAACCATTGTTCTTTTAATAAACCACAGTCTTTAACAACGTTAGCAATTCCTTCAATTTTTATTTGTAATTTTTTTACAGGATGATAAAATAATAAACTAACATTATAATTTTTTGTTATTTGAGATACTTTGGCAGAACGCCTATCGGTATATAAAGTAAAACTAAAATCATCCGTGAACTTTCTAAGTCCAATGATTCTTAATTGAGGAGTATTTTCTGAACCAATAGTACCAAGAACACAAAATTTTAGGGGATGGTTTTTTTTTGTTAATGCTAATTTTAGCTCAGACTTAATTTCTTGTAAATAGAGATTAGTCATAATATGTTTTAAGTTAACATAAAGGTAAGAAAAATCTCATAAAGTAGGGTTTTTATTTTTTCAGTTGTTATATATAAAAATTCCTATGAAAAAGAATTTTATATAAAATCTTTATGGTTTTATGTGTTTAGGTTGGTTTTTAATTTCGATGTAAAGCTTAGGGTGGTTCCTAAGCTTTTTTTATTATAAATGACTTTTTTAATTACGTCTCTTTTGATAAATTTTAAAATACTTGAATAAATATCTTTTGAAGATGCTTTCTTAAAATTTTCAAATTACTATTTTTGCGCATGCAAAATAACGTCCTAATACTAGATTTTGGTTCTCAGTACACACAACTTATCGCCAGACGAGTTAGAGAACTAAATATTTTCTGTGAAATAAAACCTTATAACAACCTTCCAAAAGACCTTTCTGGATATAAAGCGGTAATACTCTCAGGTTCTCCCTTTTCGGTGAGAGCAGAAGATGCGCCACATCCAGACTTATCTGAGATTAGAGGAAAAAAACCGCTTTTAGCAGTGTGTTATGGTGCCCAATATTTAGCACATTTTGGAGGTGGTAATGTAGCGCCATCAAACACAAGAGAATATGGTAGAGCAAATTTATCTTTTGTAGAAAAGGGTGAGCTTTTTTTAGAAAATATATCAGAAGGAAGCCAAGTTTGGATGAGTCATAGTGATACAATTAAGGAGTTGCCTACAAATGCAAAGAAATTAGCAAGTACACATGATGTGGAAAATGCAGCATATAAAATTGAAGATGAAGATACATATGCTATTCAATTTCACCCAGAGGTATACCATTCTAAAGATGGTAAATTGTTACTAGAGAATTTTTTAGTTAAAATAGCAGGATTAACGCAAACTTGGACTCCAGATGCTTTTGTAGATACAACTGTTTCAGAACTAAAAGAAAAAATAGGAGAAGATAAAGTAATTTTAGGGTTATCTGGAGGAGTAGATTCTACTGTAGCAGCTGTTCTTTTACATAAAGCAATAGGAAAAAACTTGTATTGTATTTTTGTAGATAATGGTCTTTTACGTAAAAATGAGTTCCAAAGTGTATTAGCACAGTACGAAGGTATGGGACTAAATGTAAAGGGAGTAAACGCTTCGGCACGCTTTTTGGATGAACTAGCAGGGGAGAGTGATCCAGAAAAGAAAAGGAAAATTATAGGAAGAGTCTTTATAGAGGTTTTTGATGATGAATCTCATCTTGTAGAAGATGCTAAATGGTTAGCTCAAGGAACTATTTATCCAGATGTAATAGAATCTGTATCTGCAACTGGAGGGCCATCAGCAACTATAAAAAGTCATCATAATGTAGGTGGTTTACCAGATTATATGAAGTTAGATGTGGTAGAGCCATTACGAATGTTATTTAAAGATGAGGTTCGTAGAGTAGGTGCTAGTATGGGGATAGACCCTGAACTATTAGGAAGACACCCTTTTCCAGGCCCTGGATTAGCAATTCGTATACTTGGAGATATAACTCCAGAAAAAGTTTCTATCTTACAAGAAGTAGACGCTATTTTTGTAAACGGATTAAAAGAATGGGGTTTGTATGATAAAGTTTGGCAGGCAGGAGCAATGCTTTTACCTGTAAATAGTGTAGGTGTTATGGGAGATGAACGTACCTATGAAAAATGTGTAGCTTTACGTGCTGTAGAAAGCACAGATGGTATGACGGCAGATTGGGTAAATTTACCGTATGAATTTTTACAAAAAACATCTAACGATATAATAAATAAAGTAAGAGGTGTAAATAGAGTTGTTTATGATATTAGCTCTAAACCACCAGCAACTATAGAATGGGAATAAATATGAAATTAATACTTAAAAACATTTTTTTTGCAGTTCTTTTTGTTTTCATAAGCAATACTATTAATGCTCAGAAATTTACAACTCATGCTGTAAAAAGCGGGCAGACTTTAGAAGCTATTGCTAAACAATATAAAGTTTCGCAAGAAGATATTCTTACTTATAATAAAGAATTAAAAAAGAATAAGCCACTTATAAAAAGTACTATTCTAGTTATTCCTTTAGATCCAAAAAAAGTACAAGAAGTTGTAAAAACAAAACCAAGAACTACTACCGAAAAAGAAGAAAGTTCTGCTCAAGAAGAGCCAATAGGTTTTACTAGCTATAAAGTTCGTAAGAAAGAAACTTTATATGGCATTGCTAAAAGGTTTCATATTACAGAAGAACTTATAAAAAAATATAACCCTTCACTTTATGCCTCTACCTTAAAAAAGAAAATGGTTTTACGTATTCCAAAATACAAAAGAGTAAAACAAACCGAAATTGAAATTAATGAGGATGATTATGAGACTTACCTTGTTTCTACAAAAGATACACGTTGGAGTATAGCTCATAAGTATGGTATTACTATAGATAGTTTACTAGTTTTAAATCCTAGGCTTTCTAAAAATAATACGCATTTAGCAGAAGGAAGTGAGCTAAAGCTTCCTAAAATAGCTGGTAGTAGTGTAGGGGAACAGCAAGTACAATTGTATACGTCTTATACCGTTCCTCCTGGACAAACTTTTTATAGTTTAGAGAAGAAATTTGGTTATACCTCAAAAGAATTAATAGAATTAAACCCAGAGATTAAAAAACGAGGAGGGTTAAAAGAAGGGATGATTCTTCGTATTCCTGAAAAGAAGGAAGATACTGGCGTTGTTAATACCGATAATTTTAATTTTTATGTTGTAAAGCCAAAACAAACCGAATTCTCTTTAACTCGCAAACTAGGAGTTAGTTATAGAGAATTACTACGTTTAAACCCAGATCTAAAAGACGGGTTAAAAGCTGGTATGGTATTAAAGCTACCTAAAAGTCAAACTGGAGATTTTGAAGTAAAGAATTCGTTAGTTTTAGATAAAATGAATCTTATGGATAGTATTGCTGTGGGTAATACTTCTAAAATTTTATTTCTTTTGCCTTTTAGGTTAGATAAGGTAGACGTGTCTAATAAACAAGATGCAATTAAGAAAATTAGCTCTAGAAATGATTTAAAGTACAGTTTAGGGTTATATTCTGGAGCACTTGTTGCGTTAGATTCTTTAAAGAAATTAGGGCTGACTGTAGATGTGAAAACCCTAGATAATCAGTTAGATTTACAAAAAACAAAAGATATTTTAAATGCAGAAAATTTGGGAGATTATTCTGCAGTTATTGGCCCTATAGATGGAGCTTCATTAAGAGAGGTTTGCAGCCAGGCTAATAGAAGTAATGTTCCAGTAGTAGCTCCTTTTCCAGTTAAAAAAAATATGGGACATAACAATGTTTTCTTTTCTTATCCTTCTGATGAAGTTCAGAGGGAGCGTATGCTTACTTACTTAGAAAATAGAGTTGAAGATGAAAATATAATTATAATAGCAGATGGTGATAATAAACCTATAGAAGATAAAATAGCAGCAAGATTTTCAGAAGCTAAAATTGTTGAAATAAAAGAGGAAAAGAAAAATGTTGCAATTAATTTGGAAAAGCTTACAGCTTTATTCTCACAAGAGGTGGTAAATTGGGTATTTGTAGAAACTGCTAATCCTAAATTAATATCTAGTGTAAGCTCAATCTTAAATTCAATAAATACAAAAGATGTAGTTGTAAAAATGTTTACTACAAATAGAAATAAAGGATTTGAAAATGATGTTATTTCTAATGTACATTTATCTAATTTGAATTTTACATACCCTTCTGCTTATAAAGAAGTGTCTAATAATTCTTTTGTAAAACAGTATAGAAAAAGATTTGGAGATACTCCAGATAAATATGCGGTAAGAGGATTTGATTTAACGTATGATATATTGTTAAAATTAGCCTATAAGAATAATTTATTTGCAGTCTCAAAGGTTATTGGGTCTACAGAGTATAACGGTAATGGTTTTAATTATATTAAGAAAGGAAATCAAGGCTATTATAACAACGCATCTTATATTATGAGTTATGATGACATGCAAATAAAACAAATTAAAGAAGAGGAATAGTTTGCAATAAAAACAGCATATTTAATTGGGTACACTAAGATTTTTTATTCTATTATTTTTTAGTGTATCTATAGTAAGTGCGCAAGAGTATTCTACAATACTGTGGAAAGCACAAGATAAGTTAACTTGGAAAGATTTTAGAGGAAGGGTTCCTGTACCCAGTAGAGCAGCTGCTACAACCGCAAGTGGTTTTACTTATAAGTATTCTGCTCAAAGAATAAGAGGAGAACTAAAAGTAAGTTTTGCTGTTAGCACTTATTTTTATCCTGAAAAATCTTGGTACAACCCTTCATTGTGCGATTCTATTATTTTGAGTCATGAGCAATTACATTTTGATATTTCAGAACTTTATGCTCGAAAATTAAAGAAAAAACTAGACTCTAAAACCTTTACCCATGGTAGTCTAAAAAAAGAAGTAAAGTTTATCTATAATGCGGTTATGAAAGAGCTTAATGATTATCAAAACCTTTATGATAAAGAAACTAATTTTTCTAGAGACCTAGAAGAGCAGTTACGTTGGAATAAAAAAATAAGAGAAGCTTTGAAGTAGTTTTATTCTAGTCTTGCAGATACTACGGTACTTTTTTCTGTAGTATAGTAAATTTCATCACCAAATACTCTAAAATATTCTTCACCATAACTATCTTCTAGTCTATTAACTGCATAAGAAACAGTAGCAATTTCAAAAGGGAGCAGAACCTTTATTTCTTTTTCTGAAATAGTATTACCATTTTCTGTGTTAAGCTCATATAGATTATTGTTTTTACTATACAAAAACAGTCTATTAGAGACTAAGAATAGTTGGCCAACTTCTCTATTTTGTATTTCAGATTCCCAAATTATAGTCTTAGTAAACCAATTAAAAGCAACTACTTTTCCAGTAATATTATCATGAAAAAATAAGACACTTTTATTTTTGTCATGAAGCATGTGTGTTATTTTAAGATTATTAGTAGCATCTAACGGAAATTTAAACTCAGCTTCACCGGTAATGGGAGAGCGAATAATAAAATAACTTGCACCTGTGCTTAAAATTTTGGAACCTAAATCTATTGCGAAAGAAAAATAATTAAGGTGTCCGTAGTTTGCTTCATCCCCTTCTTGAATTTCCCAAAAAATACCGCAAGTATTTGGGTTTATAGAGAGTAGGCTTCTCGATCCTCTTCTAACATCCATTAAGACTAATTTATCCTCTTTAACAAGAAAGTTTCTAATATTATCAACCCTAAATTCATCGCAAACTGCAATATCATTTCCTGTTTCTAGTTCCATATTATATAGCACGGTAGATTTTTTTCTTAATCCAAACCAAGAGTTGTTAGATACAATCGAAGGATATACACCAGATTTTCTCGAGAATAATACAGAGCCATTTTCAGGATTTATTTTTAAAATTGTAGGGTCGTTTATATCAAAAGCTAATACCCATAAATAATTACCAATTTTTTTTAACGCATAAGGAGGAACAGAAGTTTCGTCTTTTAAAGTCCATAAACTTGCACCATTTTCCTTATTAAGTCTTAAGAATCCATTTTCTCCTACGGGATTATAATAATATAAACCATGGTCTGATACATGAAGAAAACTCCTAAAAGCGTGCTGTATTTGCTGTTTGGTTCTATTTATAGACCATTTAACTTTAAAGGGAAGTCTAGAGGTATCTTCCAGTTCCTGCTCTTCTAACTCTCTTTCCTGTTCTTCTTCAATATTTGTAATTTCACTGCAATTCTGAAAGGAAATTGAAATTAGTAAACATAAAAGAGTTGTTATTTTTTTCATTTTCTATCTAAAAAAGAACAGGTTGTTTTTAGTAATAAATTCAAATAGTTTAGAATCTTATAGATGCTCCAAGGTTTAAATATGCAACACCATACCCAGCTTCAGCAAAAGCAGCAAAAGTTTTGGAAAAATACCACCTACCACCAGCAAAAGCTGTACCGCTAGGTTTACTTCCAAAATTTCCAGAAGATCCTTTATAAGAAAGTATATTATAAGAGAACATTGCTCCTGCGTATATATCTAAATTTTTTATTTCTAAACCATTATAATGGTATGCACCTCTAATACCAATTATAGTATAATTCCATTTATCATTTCCAAAGGTGTAATTATATTTATAAGTTTTAGTACCTAAATATGCTCCTAAGCTTACGACTCCTGGTCCTGGAACTTCCCAAATACCTCTTTCATAGGCAACACTATAGCTAGGACTTTGGGAAGAGGTGGTGTAATTTCCAAAATTACCACCAAAACCTATTCCGGCATTAATAACATTAGTTCCTATGTTAAATTCTTGTGCGTAACTTTGAGAAGCAATAATAAAGAATAGTATGTAAATTATTTTTTTCATGATTATGTACTTTAGTTTGCTTCACAAGATTCTCTTAATTCTACAATGCTTTTTTTACTTTCTTCAGACAAAAAGCTGCCGCAAGAATTTTCTAATTCATTAATTAGTTTTAATAGTTCAGTACAGTCATCAGAATCATCATCAATTATTTTAGATAATTTATTTGCACACTCTATAGCTTCTAAACTATCAAGAACACCAAGAGGGTCTTTTTTAGAGCAGTTGGTGAAAATAAAACTTACCGCGATGAACGCAATAATTGTAAAAGGTTTTTTCATGATTTTTAGTGGTTTTAGTGATTGGTTAATTGTCCTCATAAAATTGAACAACGATATTATTGTCGGAGATTTCTACCATTTTAAATGATTTTCGTTCTTGCTTAGGAATGCTTTGCCATAACATATCTGCAGTTTCTTTGTAATTGACTGTTATCAGTGCTGTTCCTTTACTAAATTTTTTAATTGGTTTTTTAACTCCTTTACTTTTTGTAATACGGTTGTATAAGGAATTTAGTTGCTCCGTATCATAACTAACCTGCTGCACAGTTATAAGAACAATGTCTTCACTTTTTTTATTTTCTTTGTTCTTTTTAGAGCCAAAAAGGGAGCCGATAGTTGCTATAGTTTCTTTAGAACTATCGACAGTATTTTTTACGGACTGGTTTGTGCTTTTTATAGAAGAGTTTGCATTTTCTATGGTTTTGTTGGCATTATCAATCTCTTTTATTCCGTTAGTATTTGTATTGTCTTGGCTATGTACTAACCCTATATTTAAAAACATGCATAACAGAGCGTATAGTGGTAGAACTCTCATTTTCCGTATTTTTTTAGTTGTAATTCAAAAATAGTGTTCCTTCTATGAGAAACAGATGCACGTTTGTTAAATGCGTTCATTTGGAAGATTAGTGTATGGAAATCAATTATAACTGTTTTATTGACTGATTTTAAGGAGGTTATTTTTTTATTGTTTTAATTGAATTTTATTAAATAGTAAGTGTTTATGTAAAAGTTATGGCGCAAAACTATTACATTTGAAAAACTACCTCCCCCTACATATTCTGATATAATTTATGAAAACAAGTTTTTTCACTTCCATTTTCTTTTCTTTCATTTTTTTGGGATTTAGTCAGCAGAAAAAAATTGATTCATTAGAGCTTTTTTTAAAAAATTATCATCCGCAAGATTCTGTAAAACTTAATGCATTAAATGAGTTAGGGTATTTTTATTATGCGATTAATCCGGAAAAGGGTATAGAGGTTTCAAAGGAGGCTATTTCACTGGCTAAAGAAATAAAAGATTTTTCAAAATTAGCAACTGCTTATTCTCATAAAGGCCATAATCATAGCGCAAAAGGAGAAGATTCTATAGCTATTAAGTTATACGATAAGGCTATTGAAATCCATAATCAAGAAAATAATAAAAAAGCAGTTGCCAGATTAGTGTATAATAAAGGATTGGTATATTTTAATCAATCAAATTATATAAAAGCTATTGAAAATAATAGGAAAGCTTATGAGGTATTTAAAGAAGAAAAGGATAGTCTTTTAATGGCGAAAATGCTTAATAGTATTGGTGTTAATCAAATGTACCTCTCAGCATATCCAGATGCGGTGGATAGTTATTTAGAAGCGTCTGAAATTTATGAAAATTTGGGTTTGTCGAATGACATGAGTTATGCTAATATGTGTAATAACATTGGTTTGTTATATACTAGGCTTAATAAGTTAAGCCTGTCGATGGAATATTATGAAAAGGCAAAAAAAATCTATGCAAAAATAGATTTTTCTGAAGGTTTGGCTAATACATTGGCTAATATTGGTTCAATATATAAGGAGAAAGGAAATAAGAAAAAAGCAATAGAGCAGTTTAAGTCGGCTTTTGAGATAATGAAGAAAATAAATAATGAAAGAGGGGTTGCTAATGCGCTTACGAATATTGGAGGGGTCTATGCAGATGATTTAGAATATAGTAAAGCACTTCCTTACTTTTTGCAAACTAAAACTATTTATGAGAAATTTAAGAATAGTAATAATTTGTCTGAGGTGCATAATTATTTAGGTCTATGTTACTTAAATATTAATAAAGATTCTGTTTTAGCAGAATCTCATTATCAAAAAGCTTTAACGTATGCAGAACAAGTAAATAATATTGAAGCGCAGTATAGAGCTTTAGAAAAAATTTCTAAGATTAATGCAAGTGTAGGTCGTTATAAAAAAGCTTATGAAACTAAAATCAAAGCATTTGTAATGAGAGATAGTTTCTATTCTGTGGAGAAAAAGGAAGAAATTGCTCGTATAGAAACAACGTATAAGTATAGAAAAGAAAAAGATTCACTTAAAGCTATTTATAATCAAAAAGAGATTATTTCTAAGGCTAAAATTGAAAAAGAAATACTAATCAAAAATGTATTCTTTTTAGTTTCATTTGGGGTGTTTTTAGTGTCTATAATTGGTTATTTTTTATACAAAAGAAAAAGAGATGCAATGGAGCAAAAAAGCATTGCGGAATTCAAAGCTAAGGTTGCTGAAACAGAATTGAAAGCTTTGCAATCTCAAATGAACCCTCATTTTATTTTTAACGCCATGAACTCTATAGGAGATTATATGGCAAAAAATGATATAGAAACGGCGAGTGAATATCTAATAAAATTTTCAAAATTAGTACGTGCGATTCTGGAAAGTTCAGAGAAGAAACGAATAAGCTTAGAAGAGGATTTAGAGTTAACTCGGTTGTATATAGAAATAGAGTCTTTAAGATTGAAAGAAAGAATAAAATGTGTATTTCACATAGATAAAGATATTGATTTGGAAAATACAATGTTGCCTCCTCTTATTTTACAACCATTTATAGAAAATAGTATTTGGCATGGAATAGCCCCAAAAAAAGGAGAAGGAAATATACAAATAGATTTTTGTAAACAAGGTGAGGTAGTTATTTGTAGTGTTGATGATGATGGAGTAGGAAGAAAAAATATGCTTGGTAAATTATCAAGCCACACATCAATGGGGGTGAAAATCGCAAAAAATAGATTAGCTATTCTTAATCAACTTAAAAGTTCTAAAAGTAGTGTTGCAATTGTAGATAAAGAAGAGGGTGTAAGGGTTGAAGTAAAATTACCATTAGAGTTAAGATTTTAAATATATGATAAGAGCAATTATTGTTGATGATGAGCAACATTGTATCGATAGACTTTTAAAACTACTTTTAAAGTATGTTAATAGTATTACTGTAGTTAAAGTAGTCACTACGGTGGAAGAAGCGAAGATTAGTATTGAAGAGGAATTGCCAGATGTAGTTTTTTTAGATGTCCAGATTTATGAGCAAACTGGATTCGATTTATTAAGACAGCTTTCTGCTATAAATTTTGAGATTATTTTTACAACTGCTTATAATAATTATGCGATAGAAGCATTTAAATTTTCAGCTTTAGATTATCTGTTAAAGCCAATAGATAAAGAAGAGTTTGGTAAAGCTATTGAAAAGTTAAAGCAAAAATCTTCTCTAAAAGAACTATCTAAAAAAATGGAAGTATTGTTTCATAATTTAGAAGAGAAAAAGAATAGTGGTTTAAAGAAAATTGCTGTGCCTACAGTAGAAGGTTTAACGCTCATTGATATTTTGAATATAATCCGATGTCAATCGGATACTAGTTATACCCACATATATCTTAAAGGGAATAAAAAAATAACAGTAGCAAAAAGCCTTAAATATTTTGAAAATCTTTTAGAATTACATAATTTTTTTAGAACACATCATTCTCATTTAATTAATTTATTGATGGTAGATAAATATGTAAAGGGCAAGGGAGGGTATGCTATAATGAAAGAAGGTGCTTATGTAGAAGTCGCAGTACGCAGAAAAGAAGAGTTTCTTAGGAGGCTATCAGATATTTAGTAATATGCTTTTAATAAAAGTTTCAAGTATATGGTTGAAAAAAACAAGCGCATATAATAATGGATATAAGCGCTTGTTAGTTTAAATTTTAAGCTCCACCAGCACATAAACGAATTCCTCCTGAACTGGCATTTGTTGTGTTTTTTATTTCAGAAGAAATATCGTGCTCTTTTTTATCTTTATTATTGGAATTAGTAGTTTCCTCATAAAAACTAGTATCTTCTTGTTCGCATGCTGTCAAAATACATACAGCAAAACAAATCAGCATTATTTTTGTAATTGATTTCATAATCATTGTATAAGTTAAACATCGCAAATTAAAAACCCTTGTTTTAAGGAGTCTAATTTACCTTCCCTAGCAGGAATAAATTCTTGCGCAACATATCCTTTATAACCAGTAGCTAAAATGGCTTTCATAATTGCAGGGTAATATAATTCCTGACTTTCATCTATCTCATGTCTTCCAGGAACGCCAGCAGTATGGTAGTGGCCAAAATATTGGTGATTGTCTTGTATAGAACGTATAATATCGCCTTCCTGAATTTGCATATGGTAAATGTCATAAAGTAATTTAAAACTTTCAGAACCTAATGCTTTACATAGTTCTATACCCCAAGCAGAAGTATCGCACATATAATCTGGATGATTAATTTGATTAAAAAGCTCCATTTGTAGAACTACACCATGTTTTTCAGCCAAGGGCATTATTTGTTGTAACCCGTTAACACAGTTTTGTAAACCAGTGTTATCGTCCATTCCTTCTCTATTTCCGCTAAAGCAAATAAGATTTGTGTAACCTGCCTCAGCTACTTTAGGGATAATATCTGTATAGTTTTTAATTAATGTTTTATGATATTTAGGGTTGTTCCAACCTTTTGTAAGTCCTATTTCGGCACCATTACACATGGCACTATGAATATTATATTTTTTTAATAACGGCCATTTCTCAGGCCCCATTAAATCTACAGCAGTAACGCCAAGTATATTTAAAGTTTTTAAAAAATCTTCTAAAGGAATATCTTTAAAGCACCAATGGCAAACACTGTGTTTAATGTTATTTTTAAGTTTAAATCCTATATCTTGCTCTTTTTGTTGCACATTAGCGGTTTTGCAAGCAACTAATCCAATAGATGCAGCGGCAGATGTGCCAATAAATGTTCTTCTTTTCATGTTGTTAATTTGCTGGTTTATAGTTTTTTACATGTAATGTAATTATAATGAATTTATTAGACACGTGAATAAAGTTATGGTAATAAATAAGAAAATGAAAATAGAACCAGATAAAAAGAAACTTATAGAATTGGCTCATTATAGAATGCCTTACGGAAAATATAAAGGACGTTATTTGGTAGATATACCAGAACCATATTATACATGGTTTCATCAAAAAGGCTTTCCAGAAGGAAAATTAGGAAACTTACTTAGTGCTATGCATGAAATTAAAGTAAACGGTCTAGAATCTCTAATTCATAAAATACAGAAAGATTTTCCTAAGGATTATCTTTAATTTCCTTTAGCAATTTGTATTTTTGCTCGCGTTAAGAAATCAACCTAACGCTTCATGTCACAGACTAAATATATTTTTGTAACCGGTGGGGTTACATCTTCTCTAGGAAAAGGAATAATAGCAGCTTCTCTTGCAAAGTTATTGCAGGCTCGCGGTTATAGGACTACAATCCAAAAGTTAGATCCATACATTAATGTAGATCCTGGAACACTTAATCCCTATGAACACGGAGAATGTTATGTTACCGATGATGGTGCAGAAACAGATTTAGACCTTGGGCATTACGAACGTTTTTTAAATGTTAGAACCTCACAAGCTAATAATGTAACTACTGGTAGAATTTACCAAAGTGTAATAGAAAAGGAAAGAAGAGGAGAGTTTTTAGGGAAAACAGTACAGGTAGTACCTCATATTACAAATGAAATTAAACACCGTATCCAGCTTTTAGGAAAATCTGGAGACTACGATATTGTAATTACGGAAATTGGAGGTACTGTTGGTGATATAGAGTCTTTGCCATATATAGAAGCTGTAAGGCAGTTGTTGTGGGAATTAGGAGATGATAATGGTATTGTAATACACTTAACACTAGTGCCTTATCTTTCTGCAGCTGGTGAATTAAAGACGAAGCCTACACAGCACTCTGTTAAAACATTAATGGAAAGTGGTATTAAGGCAGATATTCTTGTTTGTAGAACTGAACATGAAATATCGGACGATATAAAAAAGAAACTTGCACTTTTTTGCAACGTTAAAAGAGAAGCCGTTATACAATCTATAGATGCCTCTACAATTTATGATGTTCCTATTTTAATGCAGCAAGAAGGCTTAGATACAGTAACTTTGAAAAGATTAGCCTTACCAGATACAGTAGAGCCAGACTTAGGTACTTGGAAAGATTTTTTAAGAAAACACAAGAATCCGCAAAATGAAGTAACTGTAGGTTTAATTGGTAAATATGTAGAATTACAAGATTCTTATAAATCTATCTTAGAGGCTTTTATACATGCGGGAGCAGTGAATGAAGTTCGTGTTAATGTAAAATCTATACACTCGGAGTATTTAACCAAAAGTAATTTTGAAAGTAAATTAACTGGGTTAGATGGTATTTTGGTAGCACCAGGCTTTGGGGAAAGAGGTATAGAAGGTAAAGTTAAAGCCGTCCAGTATGCAAGAGAAAAAGGAATTCCATTTTTAGGGATTTGTCTTGGAATGCAAATGGCGGTTATAGAATATTCTAGAAATGTTTTAGGTCTTGCCGATGCTAATTCTACAGAAATGGAAGAAAACACATCAGACCCTGTTATTAATTTAATGGAAGAGCAAAAAACAATAACTAATAAAGGTGGTACTATGCGTTTAGGTGCTTGGGATTGTCATTTAGTAGAAAATAGCCTTGTTTCTAAAGCTTATGATAATCAGTTAGACATTACAGAAAGACACCGTCATAGATATGAGTTTAATAATGATTACAAAGAACAATTAGAAGCTGCAGGTTTAATAGCATCAGGTATTAATAAAGAAACAGGATTAGTAGAAATTGTAGAAATTGCTAGCCATCCTTGGTTTATAGGTGTGCAATACCACCCAGAATACAAAAGTACGGTTGCAAATCCACACCCTTTATTTGTTGGGTTTGTTAAAGCAGCTTTACGTCATAAAAAAGAATAATAGTGCCACAATGGCATGAAAAAACAAATGGGCTTATTTTTGCTCAAGTTTTAACTAATAAATTACCGAATTATAATTAGGTTATCCTTATGGAAGAAAAAAAACTAGATGTAAAATCTATTATTGGCTTTGTGCTTATTTTTGGAATTCTCCTTTTCATGTTTTATCAAAACAAGCCAACTCCAGAAGAGGTAGAGGCTCAGAAAGCCAAACAAGAACTTTTAGAAGCCAAAGAGGCATCAGAAAATCAGAATCCTCAAATAGCAGAGGAAAATAAAACTCCTGTACTAAATTTACAAGATTCTACAGCAGTTGCTAATTATAAAAGTACAATAGGTGCTTTTGGTTATACTTCCCCTTCTGAGGGTATTACAGAAATACAAAATGATTTAGTTTATTTAAAAGTTAGTAATAAAGGCGGTCAAATTATAGAAGCAAAGATGAAAACCTTTGTTACCTATGACTCTATTCCGGTTTATTTGGTAAAAGATGGTAATGCTTCTTTTGGAATAAATTTTTCTACATCAGATAATAGAGTTTTAAATACACAAGATTTATATTTTGAACCTACTTTAACAGAGAATAACGGTAACTCTGTACTTTCTATGAAAGCTAAGGTTTCGGCAAATCAGTTTTTAGAGTATCGTTATGAAATGAAGCAGGGAGATTATTTAATAGATTTTTCTGTAAAATCGCAAGGTTTAAATGGGGTAATTAATACAAGTCAACCTGTAAAATTATCATGGAAACTAAAAGGGATACGTCATTCTAAAAGTATACAATATGAAAACAGATATACTAGGTTAACCTATAATCATGAAGATGGTAAAATAAGTAAACTTTCTGAAAGTAGTGATGATGATGAGAAAGAGGAAGATGTGAAATGGTTATCCTATAGACAGCATTTCTTTAGCTCAATCTTAGCAAATGATAATTCTTTTAAAAGCGCAGACTTAGCTTCTGTAAATTTAGTAGAAGAAGAAAATAAAACAGACAAGTTTACCAAAGAATATAGTTCTGTAGTGCCTTTAGAGATTAAAGGAGGTGAAATTTCTGAAAATTTAAATTGGTATTATGGCCCTACAGATGTAAAAGTTTTATCGGAGTATAAAGAATTAGGCTTAGAGGATTCTATACCTTTTGGGTGGGGTATTTTTGGATGGATAAATAGATATGTATTTACGCCATTTTACTCTTTATTAAGCTCTTTCTTACCTTATGGTATTGCAATTGTTGTTATGACTATTTTAGTTCGTTTGGCAATGTCTCCTGTAACGTATAAATCTTACTTATCGCAAGCCAAAATGAAGGTGCTAAAACCAGAAATTACAGAGCTTGGAGAAAAGTATAAGGACAATGCAATGAAAAAGCAGCAAGAAACTATGAAGCTGTATAATAAAGCAGGAGTAAGCCCTATGAGTGGCTGTATACCAGCATTTATACAAATGCCAATTTTTTATGCATTATTCATGTTTTTTCCAACGTCTTTTGCGCTTAGGCAAAAATCTTTTTTATGGGCAGATGACCTTTCTTCTTTTGATACTATTTTTGAATGGTCGCAGCATATTCCAGTAATATCAACTTTTTATGGCAATCATATTAGTTTATTTCCAATATTAGCATCTATAGCAATATTCTTTTATATGCAAATGACTACTGGGCAAAACATGCCACAACAACCGGGTATGCCTAACATGAAATTTATTATGTATTTAATGCCTTTTATGATGTTGTTTTTCTTTAATAATTATGCCAGTGGATTAAGTTTGTATTATTTTGTATCTAACTTAATTACAATAGGGATTATGTTGGTTATAAAGAAGTTTATTTTAGATGACGCTAAAATTCATGCGCAAATACAAGAAAATAAAACCAAACCTAAAAAGGAAAACAAATTCCAAAAGAAAATGCGCGAAATGATGGAACAAGCAGAAGCGCAGAAAAAGAAATAATAAGACAGTAGAACATAAAAAAGAGGCTCCTATTTTAATAGGAGCCTTTTTTTGTTAAAAGTCTATGGTAAGATTTGGGATTTCAAAGATGCAACCCTTTTAAAGTTTTAAAAAGTATTAGTTGTCAAATAGGTGATTTTGTATGCTAAAGGTTCTTGATATGTTGTTTAACTTTTTTAAGAAAAAAAAATTAAATTATTATAGAAAGTTTTTTCTTACGTTTTTACTTTTTAAACAAAAATAATCCCTCACAAAACTATAGAATAGTAATGAAAAGGGATTCAAAAAGCGAAATAGAAACTATACTTAATTAATATCTCGGGGATTTTTAGTGTCCTAAAGCATCTAATGCTTCTTGCGGTAATAATACTTTGTCTATTATATGAACAATACCATTACTTGTCATAACATCCGCTGTAGTAACATTTGCGTCCGTTGCTGTTTTATCTCTTAATCCTACACCATGGCCAACTAATGCAAAAATTGATTCTCCTTGTATAGGAATTATTTCTTGGTGGTTAGTTAAACTTGAGGATTCTACAGCAGTACCAGAAACAACATGATAGGTAAGTATTTTGGCTAATAAAGCTTTTTCTTCTTCCGTATCAAAATCTGCTAAACTATTATAATTATTGCCTAAAATGTCTAAAAGACTTGCAAAAGCAGCATTAGTTGGAGCAAATACTGTAAATGGCCCATCTCCACTTAGAGTTTCAACTAAACCAGCATCAGCTTGTATAAGAGCTTCCACCAAAAGGCTTAAATCTGAAACACTTTGTGCTGTTCCTACAATATTTGGATTAAGTATATTTAAAACTTCTTGTGGCAACAAAACTTTATCAATGATATGAACAACACCGTTACTAGCAATAGCATCTGCAGCTGTTACTTGTGCGGGAGTATCCGTTGCGTCAGTAATATAAACTCCACCTGTTAAACTAATTGTAATTTTTTCAGATTGTAGAGTTGTAATTTCTTGGTGGTCAAATAAATCGGTAGATAAGGCAGTAGTGTTACCAATTACATGATAGGTAAGTATTTTAACAAGTAAAGTTTTTTCTTCTTCTGTATCAAAATCGCTTACAGCATTATATTCATCTCCTAAGCTTTCTAATAGTGCAACAAAAGCATCATTTGTTGGTGCAAAAACTGTAAATGGCCCATCTCCAGACAAGGTTTCAACTAGACCAGCATCTGCTTGTTGCAAAGTGCTAACAAGAACACTTAAGTCGTTAGTAGCAACAGCTAATTCTACTATTGTTTTTAGATTTAAGCTTGTAACAAAATCTATAGCTGCTTGCGGTAAAAGGACTTTGTCTATGGTGTGTGCTACTCCGTTTGAAGCTATAATATCTGTGCCAGTTATATTTGTATTAACATCAGATGCATCTCCTATAACAAAAGTTCCTTGGTTATCTATAATACTAATAGAGTTGTTTGTGAATGCAGTTCCTACTTCTCCTGCAGTTAAATCTCCTGCTTTTACTGTAGCATTTGGTATTACATGAAAAAGAAGAATGTTTTTTAATAAATTAATTTCTTCTGCAGTGTCAAAATCATCTAAACTATTATAATCATCCCCAAGAACATCTAATAGTGCTACAAAAGCATCATTTGTTGGTGCAAATACAGTGAAAGGGCCTTCGCTAGATAAAGTTTCTACTAAATCAGCTTTTATAACAGCATCTTTTAATAGGGAAAGTGGCTCTGTTTCTATTACAATACTAACTAAGTTACCGGGAGAGTTAATGGCATCAATAACTGCCTGTGGCAAAAGTACTTTATCTATAAGGTGTACAACGCCATTGGTTGCAATTACATCTGCTGCAGTAACAGTAGCTTCTGTCGTTGTTTTATCTTTTATCTTAACTGAAGAGGATTCTAGAGCAATAGTTACATCTTCCTCTTGCAATGTAGTAATCATTTGTCCATCACTTAGATCTGTAGATTTTGCAGCAATATCAGCAATAACATGATATTTAAGAATTTGAGTAAGTAAAGCTTTTTCTTCTTCTGTGTCAAAATCTTCTAAAGAATCAAAATCATCTAAATTTCCTAGTAGAGCAGTAAAAGCGTCATTAGTTGGAGCAAAAACAGTAAAGGTGGCATTTTCATTGGCTAGAGCTTCAACTAAGCCTGCATCGGCCTGTACTAGAGCAGCAACTAAAGAGCTTAGAGATTCTGTTGCTTGTGCTGTTGCAGTAATGTTAAGTTCGGTTGATTTTTCTTCTGTTATATCATCGTTTTTATCACAAGAAAAAAGTGTAATACAAAAACAGGAGAGTAATAAGAAACGCTTCATTTTTAATAGTTTTTCCATGGCTTAAATTTTAATTAATTTGTTTAATTTTTATATTAAATTAATAAACAATAGTTAGTGTTGTGTTTTATAAGTTATTGTATATTAACAATCTATGCTATATGTAAATACATATTTTTTGTTTAACAAATATATAAAAAATTTAAACAAAATATAATTTTTGAAGAGAAATTTGAATTTGAAGCTGCTAACAAGGTAATTTTGTACTTTTGTAGGCTATATAATTTTTAGAATGAAAAAAGTAGTTGTAGGCCTTTCTGGTGGAGTAGATTCAAGTGTTGCTGCATACCTTCTTAAGAAGCAGGGATATGATGTTATAGGCCTTTTTATGAAAAATTGGCATGATGATTCTGTTACAATATCAGAAGAATGCCCATGGTTAGAAGACAGTAATGATGCATTAATAGTTGCGGAGAAGTTAGGAATACCTTTTCAGACAGTAGATTTAAGTAAAGAGTATAAGGAGCGTATTGTAGATTATATGTTTAGAGAGTATGAAATGGGTAGAACACCAAACCCAGATGTACTTTGTAATAGAGAAATTAAGTTTGATGTTTTTATGAAAATAGCAATGCAACTTGGAGCAGACTATGTTGCTACAGGCCATTATTGTAGAAAAGGAACTATAAAAAATGATAATGGTACAGAAACATATCAACTTTTAGCAGGGGAGGATCAAAATAAAGACCAATCTTATTTTTTATGTCAATTATCTCAAGAACAATTATCTAAGACATTGTTTCCTATAGGAGAGTTGCAAAAGCCTGAGGTTAGAGAAATTGCTGCAAAAATGAATTTAATTACAGCGGATAAAAAAGATTCCCAAGGACTATGTTTTATAGGTAAAGTAAGATTACCTGATTTTTTACAACAAAAGTTAAAGCCTAAAAAAGGAATTATTGTAGAAATACCAAATACGCATCCTTTTTATACGCGAAAAGTTACAGGTTTTAATAGTCAGGAAGATAAACTGTATTTTTCTTCAGAAAAGCCAATATATTCTATTTCTGAAGGGAAAAAAGTAGGGGAACACCAGGGAGCACATTATTTTACAAAAGGACAAAGGAAAGGTTTAAATGTAGGAGGAACAAAAGAACCATTATTTGTAATAGATACAGATGTAGAAGAAAATGTAATATATACTGGGCAAGGAAAAAGTCACCCAGGTTTATATAGAAATACTCTTTTTGTATCCAATGAAGAGACACATTGGATAAGGCCAGATTTGTCTTTAAAATCTGGGGAATCTTTAAAAGTTAAAGCCCGAATTAGGTATAGACAAGCTTTAGAAGATGCTACTGTTGTTAAAACTAGAAATGGTTTATACGTAGACTTTAGAGAACCCCAATCTGCAATTACTGAAGGGCAATTTGTAGCTTGGTATGTGGAAGATGAGTTGCTAGGTTCTGGAGTTATAGCATAATTTTAATATGCTTATTTTGGGATATGAAAAATAAAATATTAAAGTTACTTGGAATAGAACATCCTATTATTCAGGGCGGAATGATATGGGCAAGTGGTTGGCGATTAGCATCTGCAGTATCTAATGCAGGTGGTTTAGGAGTTATTGGGGCGGGTAGTATGTATCCTAATGTGTTAAGAGAACACATTCTTAAGTGCCAAGAGGCTACCAATAAACCATTTGCGGTTAATATTCCTATGTTATACCCAGATTTAGAGGAAATAATAAATATAGTAATAGAACTTGGAGTTAAGATTGTAATTACCTCTGCTGGGAATCCTAAAGTTTGGACGTCAAAACTTAAATCTCAAGGTATAATAGTAGTACATGTTGTAAGTAGCTTAAAATTTGCTTTAAAAGCAGAAGAAGCTGGGGTAGATGCTATTGTTGCAGAAGGTTTTGAGGCAGGTGGTCATAATGGAAGGGACGAATCTACTACATTAACATTAATTCCTTTAATTAAGCAACATATAAAAATACCAATTATAGCTGCAGGAGGTATAGCTACCGGAAATGCAATGTTAGCAGTTATGGTTTTAGGGGCAGATGCTGTGCAGATAGGAAGTAGGTTTGTCGCATCTACAGAAGCTTCTTCTCATACGCGTTTTAAAGAAATGGTAGTAAATGCTAAGGAAGGTGATACTAAGTTGACTTTAAAAGAATTAGCTCCTGTTCGTTTATTAAATAATAAGTTTTATCAGGATATTCAAAATGCCTATAAATCTGGTGCTTCAGTTGAGGAACTTAAAAAACTATTAGGAAGGGCAAGAGCCAAAAAAGGAATGTTTGAAGGGAATATGGATGAGGGAGAATTAGAGATAGGGCAAGTATCTGCTTTAATTTCAGATATAAAACCTGCAAAAGAAATTATAGAAGATATGATGCAACAATTTAAGGAGACAAAATCTAAAGTCTCTACATATTAAAGAGCAACTTCTTTTACTAACGGAATATTTGGAATTGTATCTTTTAAAATATTAAAAATGAATTTTGCACCTTTACCTTCTTCTGATTCAACAGAAATTGTTCCTCCTAGTTTTTCAACTATTTTCTTTACGGTAGCTAAACCTATTCCAGTTCCTTGTTGGCCATATTTATCTTTTACACCTACAGTTTTAAAAATTTCAAATATTTTGTCATGTAGGTTAAGAGCTATACCAGGACCATTATCTTGTACATAAAAATGATAATTTTCTTTGCTTTCAGAAACTCCTATTATTATTTCTAAATCGTCTTTATTACCGTATTTTATTGCATTACCTACTAAATTAATTAAAATTTGATCTAGCGCAGTTTTATTAATAGTTATGGTTTTTAAATCAGTTTTTACTAATAAATTTACAGAGCTTTCAAAGGCATATAAAGTTTGTAAGTCTTCTACTATCGTAGTAATATTAACAGTTGTACGTTCTGAGTGTAATAGGGAAGAGGTTTTACTGTAATTTAATAAACCATCAATCAATTTTTTTAATTTATCAGAAGATGTTTTAATATAACCAAGCATTATAGAACCATCTTCCTCTAGTTTGTTCGAATAGCTTTCTATAACTAGTTCAGACATGGAAGAAATATTATTTAATGGAGCCTTTAAATCATGAGCAGTTGTGGAAGCAAAATTTTCTAATTCAGAATTCTTTAAAGCTAATTCTTTATTAGAATTTTCCAATAAGATTTTATTTTTTCTAAGCTCTAAAAGATTCATGACATGTTTAGACAAAGCTGTTAATGAATCTTTTTGCGTTTGAGTTAAAGTTCTTGGTCTATGATCTATAACGCATAGAGTTCCAAGAGGAAGCCCCTTATCATTAGTAAGAGGAACACCTGCATAGAAAATTACATTTGGGTCGTTAATAACTAAAGGGTTGTCTTTAAACCTTTCATCTTCTCTAGCATCTTTTATATTAAAAATTTTGTCCTTAGAATTTATGGCATGAGCGCAAAATGCTAATTCTCTAGGGGTTTCTGTAGCATCTATACCATGTCTAGATTTAAACCATTGTCTGGTTTCATCTAATAGGCTTACTAAAGAGATAGGAGTGCCACAAATTTGAGCAGCAATCTTGGTTAGATTGTCATAGTCTTCTTCAGGAAGCGTGTCTAAAACGTCGTAAGATTTTAAAGCATTTACACGCTCTTTTTCATATAAATGTTCTTTTGGTGCTATCATTACCCTTATTTTTTTAACTATAAAATGTAAGAAATACATTACGTATTAGCATATAACGACAATTTTTAGGATAAAGTATTTTTATAATGTTAATAGAAATAACTCACTTATTTTTAGTCAAATTTTTATAGTATATAGTGCCATCTAACCTTTACAAGAGATTGAGGGGTACTGTGTTAGGATAAGGAAAAAAGTGCTAAATACGAGTAGCTTTATTTTAATATTTTATTAAAACTAAAAACAAATTTACTGCCAATTTCTTTGGTAGATTCTAAGGATATTTCACCATCCATTTGTTGTATTAATTTTTTTACGGTAGCCAAGCCAATACCATGGCCGGAATTTCCATATTTATCTTTGCTTGTTGCTGTTTGAAAAATGTTAAATATTTTTTTTTGTTTACTAGGTGTAATGCCAGGACCGTTATCCTTAACATAAAAATGATATTTTTCTTTATCTTCATTAATACCAATTTTAATTTTAACGGTGTCTTTATCGTTATACTTTATAGCATTGTCTATAAGGTTTTGTAAAATTTGATTTACAGCTGTGTAATTTGTGTTAATGCTTGTTAAGTCAGATTCAATTTTTAAAGAGATAGATTTGTCAATACAAAATAAATCTACTAATTCATTTTGTAAGTTAAGGATGTTAATATTAGAACAACTATTTTTTAAAATCGAAGAATCTTTACTGTAGTCTAAAACGTCATTAATTAACTTTTTTAAGTTATTAGATGAGTTTATAATATGATTTACAATTGTAACTCCTTCTTTTCCTAATTTATCGGTATACATATCAGCCAATATACAAGATAAAGAATATATGTTATTTAGTGGAGATTTTAAATCATGTGCAGCTACATAAGCAAATTTTTCTAGTTCTACATTTTTTTCTTCTAGTTCTTTTTTTATTCTTCTGTTTTTATGGCACTCTAATAAATTCATTGCTTGGTTTGCAAGAACTTTAATTAAGTTAAGTTGTATTTTTGTAAGTTCTCTCGGTATAGTATCTACAACGCAAAGGTTACCAATGGCTATGCCTTTTTTATTAGTTATAGGGTATGAAGCGTAGAAAACTATATTAGGAAAATTAAGTACAAAGGGATTGTTTTTAAAGCGTTTATCTTTAGTAGCATCAGGAATAACAAATACACCATTTTTAAAATCAATTACATGAGTACAAAATGTGTCTGCTCTTGGAGCTTCTGTTACTTCTAACCCATAATTAGATTTTGACCATACTCTATCTTTATCAACAAAGTTTATAAAAGAAATAGGGGTTTCACATATTTCTGCGGCTATTTGGGTAAGACTATCATACTGTACTTCTTTAGGGGTATCTAGTATTTTATATGACCTTAAAGTTTTTAGTCTTTCTTCTTCATTAACATGGTTAGGAGCTGTTATCATTCGTAAACTTTAAGACTTATTAATACTATTTAGATAAGTTTTTTTGTCTTTTCTTATCTTTTTTTTGGAGATAATATGTACAAAGTTATTGTAATAATCTCTTTTAAGTTACAAAAAAATAAATTAAGAAAAAGAATAACTTAGGAGTATACTCTTTTTCTTAATTTATATGCCACTTTTACAAGTAAAATTAATGCAGGAACTTCTATTAAAGGGCCAATAACTCCTGTAAATGCTTGGCCAGAATTTAGACCAAAAACAGCAATTGCAACGGCTATAGCAAGTTCAAAGTTATTACCAGCAGCGGTAAAGGAAATAGCTGCATTTTTAGAATAATTAGCACCAACAAGCTTACTCGCAAAAAAAGCTATACCAAACATTAATACAAAATAAATAACTAACGGTACGGCTATGCGTAACACATCTAAAGGAATTTCTACTATTAATTCTCCTTTTAAAGAAAACATAAGAACTATAGTAAACAATAGAGAAATTAATGTTAATGGGGAAATTGTAGGAATAAACTTTTCTGTATACCATTTTTCTCCTTTAAGTTTTACAAGTAATACTCTACTTAGTATCCCTAATGTAAAAGGTATTCCTAAATATATAGCAACACTTTCTGCTATTGTAGTAATAGATATGTCTACAATAGCACCTTTAAAACCAAAATAGGGAGGAAGTATTGTTATAAATAACCAAGCATAAAAGCTGTAAGCAAAAACTTGGAAAATACTATTTAAAGCAACTAAACCAGCTCCGTATTCACTACTACCTTCTGCTAAATCATTCCAAACTAATACCATGGCAATACACCTTGCTAATCCAATTAGTATAAGGCCAATCATATATTCTGGATAATCTTTTAAAAAAGTAATTGCAAGAAAAAACATTAAAGTAGGGCCTATAACCCAGTTTAATAGTAATGATATAGATAATACCTTAACATCTTTAAATACTTTTGGTAAAAGTTTATAATTAACCTTAGCTAAAGGAGGGTACATCATAAGAATTAGCCCTATTGCTATAGGAACATTTGTAGTTCCTGAACTTGCTGCATTTATATATTTAGGTAATTGTGGAAAAAAATTTCCAAAAGCCACACCTAAAATCATGGCTATAAAAATCCATAATGTTAATTTACTATCAAGAAAGCTTAATTTTTTTGCCATTTTTAATTGATTTTTGAAAATACAAAGTATAATTCTGTTGCTATTTGAATGCTTCTTTCTAGATACTTTTCTTCTTGTTGCGGTGTATTATCAAAAGCTTTTGGATCCTCATAAGTTATAGGAATTCTTTTTTCCGCACCGGCAATAAAAGGGCAGCCTTGATCTGCACTAGAACAGGTTAAAATAGCAGCAAATTTAGAGGTTGGATTAAAACTATCGTCATACTTTTTAGAGAAGCCAATAATTGGGTGGTTGTTGTCTCCATTTTTTATACTGTATACTGGATTTTTTTCGTTAGAGATAGTTTCAATTTTAAAGCCAGAGGTTAATAAGGCTTTTGCAGCCATTGGAAAAAGAGCAGTAGCTTCTGTGCCTCCAGAATAACAAAAAACGTTTTTTATATTAAAATAAGCAGCAATAGTTTGTGCCCAAACTTGAGATAAGTGACTGCGTCTTGAGTTATGCGTGCAAATAAAATTTATTCTAATATCTTCTTCTGCTTCTTTTTTACTTTTTATAAAATCTATTAACGGGCTTACTATTAATTTTCTTTCTTCAGAAATAGTTGCGGTATCTAAAGATTCTATTTGCGTGATTATATCTTTGTATAACATTGAACAAGGTTTTTAAAAATTTAACAACAACCTGAGTTTGGAGCGCAAGAGTTTCCGGTATTCTGTAACTCTTTTAGTTGAATTTTTTGTTTTTTTTCTGGTACGCCACAATTGTCTTTTGCAAGGCAATCTGTTTGTTTCCCAGTTAATAAAAAGCTAGTGCCATCAAAATCTAATCCAAATTTTTCTATAGTTTTTCCTTGATATTCTACTTCAATTTCTAAATCTCCAATATGTAAAATTTTCTCAGAAAGTTCTATAATATGCACTAATTTTTCTGGGTGTAACCTATGGTCATAGTCGTTTGCATTCCATAATTGAAAATTAACTACTTCTTCATTTCTTACTGTGCCACCACAATCAATAAAATTCTTTGTTATTTTACCAACTTCTGTTACATGAAAATGGCTAGGAACTAATTCTCCATTAGGAAGCTTAAATGAAATATTCTCTAATTTGTTTAAATGTTGTTTAATTTCTGATAGTTTCATAGTGTATTGTTTTATTGCAATATTATAATTAATGTGATTAAATTTTTTTAACAACAATCTGTGTTACAATTTATATCTTGATTTAGAAATTCGTTAATTGTAGCTTTCATTGCTGTCCAGTTTTCTTTGTGTATACAATAACATACACTAGTACCTTCTACATTGCCTTTTATAAGGCCAATATTTTTTAATTCTTTTAAATGCTGAGAAATAGTAGGTTGTGCTAGTCCAATAACATCTACTAAGTCGCCACAAATGCAAGAATTAATGGCAAATAAATGTTCTAAAATAGCAACTCTTGCAGGATGCCCAAACACTTTAGCATAAGAAGAAATTAAATTTTGTTTATCCGTAAACATTTCGGATTTGGCTAATCCCATAGTTTGTATTTTATAATATTGCAATATTACGATAAATAAAAATAAAAGCTATTTTTTTATTAAAAAAATAGCTTTTATTTTTCTGTGGCGAGTTCTAAAAAATAGTTAATTTGCCATTTTTGAGTGTTTTTTGCAGTTCTATTTGTTGGACAATCCCAAGAGGGATACAATCTAAACCCTCTTTTTCCATCTTCTTTATCTTTAGAAATTATTTTATGTTGAATTAGTATTTGCTTTGGAAATATGAAAACACCAGTATTTTCTTCTCTTTTGCAAAAAATGATTATAAAATCAAAATTGTCTTTATGGTTAAAAGGGGTGGTTATATTTTTTTTGTTTCTTTTCCATACGGTTACAAACTGGCCAATTTTTTTTGGAGTAACTTTTGCTTTTCTACTTATAACTTTAAAAAAGTTTAAATTATAAGTACATGCTTCATACTCTAAACTTTCTTTTTCAAAAATAAGATTGGTAATATTTAAATTTAATTTAGAAAATAAAGGTATAAGTTTATCTAAATGTTGCATATAAGGGATAGAAAATTATTTGTTTTTTCCATTATTTTTAATCGCATAAGGGTCATTTTGAAAAAAGGTTTTTATACTAAACTTTCGATCTTCAAAAGTTTCCGGTAATATTTTAAAATGTTGTATTCTATCTATACGGAATGCTCTATATTCTATTCGCATATAACACCAAGCAATTAAAATCCATTTATTTTCTGTCGAAAAAATGGCATATGGCTCTATTTTTCTAAAAGAAATATTGTTGTCATTTGCTTTCTTATAATTTATTTCTACGTAATTATAATTTGTAATAGCTAATTGAATTTCAGAAAGAGCATTACTTGCAATGTTTTTCTCTCGAGTATCAAAAACATGTATTTTATCACTAAGGTGTTCGCTTTTTTCTAAAATGGATGATTTAAAAACAGATTTTATTTTAATAAGAGCATCTTTATAATCAGTTACAAAAGAGCTATCATTACTTTTGGTTACTAGGTGTTGTGCAGTTATTAAAGCATTAGCTTCTTTTTCTGTAAATTGTACAGGGGCTATGGTATAACCATCCATTAGGGTATACCCTTTTCCCTCAATAGTAACAACAGGAACGCCAGCATCTATTAGTTTTTTTATATCTCTATAAACTGTTCTAACGGTAATATTGTATTTATTAGACAGTTCTGTTGCAGTTAAAATTCGTTTAGATTTTAAGAGGGTAAGAATGGCTATAAGTCTAGATAGTTGCGTCATTAGAATCAAAGATAGTGAACCATCATTTAGGCTCACTATCTTATTTTTTTAATTATTCCATGGAATGTAAAGCAACTTTATTCCCTTCTGTATCTATAAAATGAGCAATAAAGCCATTTTCGTCAATATCCGTTTTTGGCATAACTATTTTTCCACCTGCTGGTTCAACCTTAGCTAAGGCAACACTTAAATCATCACTACCATTTAAGTATACTAAAGAACCTTCCATAGATGGTTTGTAATCCTCGGCTTTAATAATTGCTCCTCCAACGCAATTGCTTTCTGCATTATAAGAAAAAACACCATAGTTACCAGGCATAGGCATAGGATGGTCTGTAATAGTAGCTCCTAAAATTGTTTCATAAAACTTTTTAGCTCTTTCGTAATTGTCTACAGGAATTTCAAACCAGTTAATTGCATTTGTCATAATTGTTGTTTTTTTAGATTATTGAATTACAAACTTAATTTTAGGGAGTGACACAATGTGTCAGGGGTTAAAAAAATAGTGAGTACTGAAATTGTTTTTTTTGCGTTCTATTTGTTGAAATTATGTTTTCCCCAATTGATAAACTATGAGAGCCTTTTTTTTAGTTGTTTTATTAATCTTGTTTTTTAAAAGCAATGCACAAATTGCAGATAGTAGTAGCCCTAAACATTTTGCTGCAGGAGTAGCTATAGGGGCTGTAGGTGGATATACTGCAAATAAAATATTTAAAGGCAATAGAAAATGGACATGGGCTGGGGCTGTAGGAAGTGCTTTGGCAGCAGGTGTAATTAAAGAAGCTATGGACAAAGCCGGTTATGGTGTTTGGGATAATAGCGATGTAGCTTATACAACCCTTGGTGGTATTGTATCTGGATTAGCATTGGAATTTTTATTAAATTCTAATAGAAGAAGGGGTAGAGGTAAACCATGTAGTTGTTATGCTATTAATTTTAAAAAGCCAAATTTTTCTTCTAATTTAAAAATTACTTATACTAATACAGGCTCTCGTAGTTTGTCTTCTACAATACAAGCACAATATTTTTTAAGTAAATAATATATAAATAAGCACTAGTTTTACACAATGTTTTATTTAGCTATAGATATTTTGGGAACCATAGCTTTTGCTATTTCTGGTGTGCTTATTGCAATGGAGAAAAAACTAGATTTATTTGGAGTTTTTATAATGGGTTTTGTTACTGCTGTTGGTGGTGGCACTGTAAGAGATTTACTAATAGGTAGTGTGCCTGTTACTTGGATTAAAGAGCCTGTTTATATGGTAACAATTGCAGTTACTGTTATTGTTGCTATTTTGTTTGTTAATAAACTTAAATACATTAGAAAATCACTTTTTTTGTTTGATACTATAGGAATAGGTTTTTATACATTAATTGGTATAGAAAAAGGAATATCTGCAGAGCTAACCCCTATAATGTGTATTGCTTTAGGAACTATTACAGCAAGTTTTGGAGGAGTAATTAGAGATATTTTGTGTAATGAAATCCCAGTTATTTTTAGAAAAGAAATATATGCAACAGTTTGTATTTTGGGCGGAACCGTATATTTTTTACTTCTATTAACACCTTTAAAAGCAGATTATGCTTTTGTTGTGTCTATTATTTCAATAATTTCTTTACGAATTTTAGCAGTAAAATATGAAATTTCGTTACCCAATATTTATAGATCATAATAATTTAATATTATTCTATAACTTCAGCTTTTGTAATATAAATGTTAGATGATGGCCAATCTCCTTTACCAACTTTTTGGTTGTTTATTTTATCTACAATATCCATTCCTTGAATAACTTTTCCAAAAGGGGTATATTCTCCGTCTAAGTGGTAAGAACCTGGTTTTGTTACTACTATAAAAAATTCGTATGGAGATGCTAACATATGTGGATTGTTTATTTCGCTACTAGGCATAGAAACTACTCCTCTATGGTGTTTATGTCCTTTCCTGGTGTCTGGAGGTAACAAGTACCTACCAATTTCTTTTCTTTTTTTGGAAGTAGCTAAGTCGTCCGAGTTTCCTCCTTGAATAATAAAGTTTTTTACAACTCTATGAAATTGAGTATTGTTAAAATATCCTTTTTTAGTTAAGTAAATAAAATTAGCTTTATGATAAGGAACGTTTGCGAATAATTGAACTGTAAAACTGCCTAAATTAGTGGTTATCTTTACTTTGTTTTCAGTTAGTGTCTTATTGTAATTAAAGAAGAAATTTATTGCGTTATCTTCTGTAAGTTCAAATTTTTCTTCTTTAGCTTTTATTTTGGAAGAATCAGTAACAACAGAATCTATAACAATTTCTTTCGTAGTATTATTAGTAACATTATTTTTTGATTTCTCATTACATCCTATTAAAAAAAGAAGCAAGGTAAGTAGAGAAATATATTTTTTAGATAACATGGATTATAAAATTTTTAAACAACAAGTTTCAAAAATAAAAGATTTAACTCTTCCAGGAGAATCTTCTCATTATAAAATGATGCCTGCAACAAGGTTAGAGGAGTTAAAAAAAGAGAATTTAGAAAAAAGAGAGCCTAGAAAGGCAGGTGTAATGGCTCTTTTTTATCCAAATTCTAAAGGGCAAACTTTTATCCTTTTAATATTAAGGAAAACTTACAAAGGGGTGCACTCTAACCAAATAGCATTTCCTGGTGGTAAAGAAGAAAAAGAAGATGCTACAATTTTAGATACTGCTTTACGGGAAACCTATGAAGAAGTTGGGGTTCCTGAAGATAAAATTGAAGTAGTAAAACCTATAACCAAAGTATACATACCTCCAAGTAATTTTCAAGTGCAACCTTTTATTGGTTTGTATGAAAACGAGGAGCCTTTTGTTTTACAAGAATCTGAAGTAGAAGAAGTAGTAGAGGTTTCTCTTACAGATTTTATGGATGACACTAAAATAGTGGAAGAAGATTTACGTACTTCTTATGCTAAAATTATTAGGGTACCTGCCTTTAAATTAAATGGTTATGTAGTTTGGGGAGCTACTGCAATGATGCTTTCGGAGATTAAAGAGCTCTTAAAAAAGGTGTTGTAAGAGCTTATTTTGTAATTTTGCTTTCTATGAGTTTATTTAAGAGAAACCCTTTTGGGCACATATTATTTATAAAAAAGTGGCTTATTCGTATAATGGCGCTAATTACGCACCAAAGATATAAGCGCTTTAATAAATTAGAAATAGAGGGTTCTGATATTATAAGAAACTTACCAAGCAAGAATGTTTTGTTTGTCAGTAATCATCAAACTTACTTTGCAGATGTTGTTGCTATGTTTCATGTTTTTAACGCTAGTTTAAGTGGTAGAGAAAATACTATTAAAAATTTAGGGTACATCTGGAAACCTAAATTAAACATGTATTACATTGCCGCAGCAGAAACCATGAAGAAAAACCTAATGACTAAGGTTTTTGCTTACGCAGGTTCTATTAGTGTAGAAAGAACATGGAGATCCGAAGGAAAGGATGTTAATAGACAAGTTAAAATGAGCGATATTTCTAGTATAGGAAAAGCTTTAGATGATGGTTGGGTAATAACTTTTCCGCAAGGGACAACAACACCTTGGAAGCCTCTACGTAAAGGAACATCACATATCATAAAAAAATATAAACCAATCGTAGTCCCTGTGGTTATTGATGGGTTTAGACGCTCTTTTGATAAAAAGGGGTTACGAATAAAAAAGAAAGGGATTTTACAATCTATGGTAATAAAAGAACCTTTAGAGATAGACTATGAGAACGAATCTTTTGATTCTATTATAGAAAAATTAGAATACGCAATAGAGCAGCATCCTTCCTTTTTAAAGGTAATTTCTAAAAAAGAATTAATGGCAATAGAAGAAGAAAATAAACAACGTGAGTTTTAAACTTCTAATCTTTTTAATTTGTTGTAATTTTTCTTTAGCTTTTTTAGCAGTCTTCCATAAAGTAGAAAATAAATAGCACCCATAAAAAGGGTAAGCAGGGTTCCAAAGATTCCGATACTTACCATTAAAGCAATTTTAATTTTTTCTGGAGGTAAATCACTTTTGGTATTATTAAATTCAGATATAGTTTGTAAAAAGTCTTCACTAATATAAATACCAATTATCATTAATAGTACCGTAAATAATATCATAGAAAGAGAAAAAATGACATAATTCTTAACTGTTTTTCTGGTTTTAATTATTTTTTGCATTAAAACTTTTGCATTCTCTAAAACAGAAATCTCTTTATATCTTTTATAAAACTGATAAATAAAATATATAATTACAGTATACTGTACTGCAGAAATTATGTAAAAATATTTTTTAAAGCCTAACGTATCGTAAATACTCATACTATCCTGAAAAGCAGGAATAAGTAACAGTAAATGGGGCAATGTAAATTCTAAAATACTTATGATTAATATCCATTTAACAATAGAGGAAGATTTTTTCCATGTCATGTTATGTATATCTTCATAAGACAGTTGGGGAATATCTTTATCCCTCTTTTGCCAGTCTTTTTTTAATAGTTCCAGTTCGTCCATCATCATCTAGGGGTTCAATATGGTTCTTAATTTTTTCTTTATTCTGTTCATTTTTACTCTTGCATTTACTTCAGAAATACCAAGAGTTTCAGAAATTTCTTTATAATCTTTATCTTCTAAATACATAAAAACTAATGCCTTGTCAATATCTCCAAGTTGCTTTACAGCTTTATACATTAATTTTAGTTGTTCTTCCTCTGTCGCATCATATTCATCTGCTTTTATTTTAAAAATAATAGAATCATAATCTTGTGTTTTAATGGTTCTTTTAGATTTTCTATAGAGTGTAATAGCAGTGTTTAAAGCAACTCTATACATCCAGGTACTAAATTTAGCTTCACCTCTAAATTTTGGATAAGCTTTCCACAATTGTATAGTTATTTCTTGGAAAAGGTCATTGTGTGCGTCTTTATTACTTGTATATAACGTACAAACTTTGTGAACAATGTTTTGATTGTTCTGTAAATCCGTCACAAATTGGTGTTCCAATTCTTTATTCACTCTTAAGTTGGTAGGTTGTTTTAGTATAAGTATGTACTAGTATTAATTTGTTACAAGATAAATTTAAAATAGTATTCATTACAAATATTATTATAGAGTAGTATACTTGTTTATGTAATTAAAAATAGAAAATGCATACATTGTTTTTTGGTTTTCTATTCGGTTAATCCTTAATTTTACATTATATCTTTATCTATGAATGTTCCTAAGTTAAGTTGTCCTAGAATAGTAATTATAGGAGGAGGTTTTGGTGGTTTATCACTAGCGCAAAAATTAAGTAAAAAAGATGTTCAAGTAGTTCTTTTAGATAAGCATAATTACCATACATTCCAGCCCTTATTATACCAAGTATCTACAGGAGGGTTAGAGCCAGATTCCATTGCGTACCCAATACGTAAAGTTTTAAAAGACTATTCTAATTTTTATTTTAGGTTGGCAGAAGTACAAGAAATATTGCCCGAAGAAAAATCTATTATAACAACAATAGGAAATTTAACGTATGATTATTTGGTTATTGCGACAGGTTCTGAGACTAATTTTTTTGGTAATAAAGAGATAGAGAAAAATGCAATGGCTATGAAGAGCATTCCTCAATCCTTAAATTTAAGGAGTTTAATTCTTGAAAATTTTGAACAAGCTTTATTAACAGATGAATTGCATGAGAGAGATGCATTAATGAATTTTGTTATTGTTGGTGGTGGTCCTACAGGAGTAGAGCTTGCCGGTGCATTAGCAGAAATTAAAAAAGGGGTTCTACCAAAAGATTATCCAGATTTAGATACCAGAAGAGCGCAAATAAATTTAGTGCAAAGTGGTAATTGTATTTTGCCAGGTATGAGTAAAAAGGCCTCTGAAAAAGCAGAAGAGTTTTTAGAAAAACTAGGTGTAGAAATTTGGACAAATACTAGAGTAACTAGTTATGATGGTAAGATGGTGACTACAAAAACAGACCTTATTTTTAATAGTGCAACGGTTGTTTGGGCAGCAGGAGTAATGGGGTCTACCATAAAAGGGATAGACGCGGAAGAATTATTAGCTCACGGTAATAGAATACGCGTAAATGAATTTAACCAAATACCAAGTTATCCAGAAATTTTTGCAATAGGAGATGTTGCATGTATAGAAAATAAAGATACGCCTAGAGGGCACCCAATGATGGCGCAGCCAGCAATACAACAAGGGAAAAACTTAGGAGAAAATTTAGTGCGTTTATTAGATGGGGAAGATTTAAAACCTTTTGCCTATAAAGATAAAGGCAGTATGGCTACTATAGGAAGAAATAAAGCTGTGGCAGACACTAAAAATTTTAAATTCCAAGGAATATTTGCTTGGTTTGTATGGATGTTTGTTCATTTGTTTTTTTTAATAGGATTTAGAAACAGAGCCATTGTATTTATAAATTGGGTGTATAACTATATTCGTTTTGATCGTGAAGCTCGTTTAATAATTAGACCATATAATAGAGACTACAGTCAGTTTAAAGATTAATGTTAAACATCTTGTTAAAGTAGTTGAATGTTTTATTTTTTGTAAGTGGTTACGTTATATTTGGTGACCAATAAGCATATTATATGAAATATTTTTTAAGCTTTACCTTGTTCCTTATTTCATTTTTATCCTATTCTCAAGAAAAAGAACTTAATAAAAAAAAAGTTAGTTTGCATAGTTGGTCTTATCCTTCGCTCCCCAATGGAGATACACATTCTTATTTTGATTTAGATTACAAAATAGATTCTCGTTTACAAATAGAACTTAGAGGATTTTATGATACCTATATATTAGCTAATGTTTCTAAATTTGATATAACTGCAAAAAAGTATATTACAAATAAGAGTTATGCATTTACAGGGCTAGGAATAATAATGGAAGAATCTAAAATGGGGCAAAAGAGCCCTAAACTTATTTCTAATTATTCTTATGGAGTAGGGGTAGATGTACATGAGAATTTGTTTTTAGAAGCAAGGCAACAAATACAAACTAATACTAATGTTCAGGGAGTTTATACTATACCTAAATTGTTTACATTAGGTGGTAAATTTAAGTTTTAATTCCTTGGATGAAACTTATGCATAACCTCTGCTAAATGGCTGCGGTCTACATGCATATATATTTCAGTTGTAGTAATACTTTCATGGCCAAGCATTTGCTGTATAGCTCTTAAATCTGCACCATTTTCTAATAAATGTGTAGCAAAAGAATGTCTAAACGTATGCGGACTTATATTTTTATGCAGCCCTATTTTTTCTGCTAATTGTTTTACTATAGTAAATATCATAGCTCTAGTTAGTTGCCTACCTCTACGGTTTAAAAACAAAGTATCTTCAAAGCCTTTTTTTATATCTAAGTGGGTTCGTATTTCTTTTTTATAAATAGATATGTATTTTTTATTTATAGCACTAATAGGTACAAAGCGTTGTTTATTACCTTTACCAGTAACTTTAATAAAATCTTCATCAAAATATAAATCAGAAATTTTTAAATCTACCAATTCAGTAACTCGTAATCCACAGCCATAGAGAGTTTCAATGATTGCTCGGTTACGTTCTCCTTCTGGTTTACTTAAATCTATAGCACCTATTAAGTGGTTTATTTCTTCTTCAGATAAAGTATCTGGTAATTTTCTTCCAATTTTTGGAGACTCTATTAAATCCATAGGATTGTCATCTCTATAATCCTCGAAAACTAAATAATTAAAAAAACTTTTTAGACCAGATATTATTCTTGCTTGTGATCTAGGATTTACCACTTTGGCAACTTCATAAACAAATTGTTGTATGGTTTCTTTGTTTATATTTAATGGCAGTGCTTTTAAGTTATATGAGGTAAGAAAAAGAGTTAGTTTTTCTACATCTAAAATGTAATTTTTAATAGAATTAGCAGATAAGCCTCTTTCTAGCTTAAGATAATGTTCAAAATCTTGTAAGGCCTGTTTCCAATTCATAAAAGTAAAGATAGTAATCCACTTTTTATTCTGCTATTTATTGCACTTAACCTACTATTTTTTTATAATGTTAAGAATGCCACATTTATTTGTAATTAAGTAATACATATTTTAAAGTACTTTTTTATTCAAATGCGTATAATTATGTACATTTGAGGCTCATTAAAACACTAATTTTATGAAAAAAAGTATTTATGTATTAGTAGCATTTTTAAGTTTAGGACTTATGCAAATGAATGCTCAAGTAATTCAAGGAACAACATCATCTTCTTCTAGCGATATTAGATTTGGAGGTAAAGTAGGTCTTAATATTTCTTCTTTAGGAGGGGATTCTAGGTATAGTTATGATTCTAAGCCAGGTTTTCATTTAGGAGCTGTATTAGAAGTTCCTTTTAGTGATAAGATAATTATACAACCAGAAGCTTTAGTTTCTTTACAAGGTAGTGGAGGTTTTTTTGAGGACGACTTAAATTTTTGGTATTTAACAGTACCTGTTATGGCAAAGTATAATGTTTGGGATGAATTATATATAGAAGCAGGACCTCATATAGGAGTTTTATTTGCAGATAATTTAGATGGTAATAGCTTTGGCGGTGGTGGTACAAACACCTTTTTAGAATCTAATACAATAGATTTTGGTTTAGGTGCTGGAGCAGGATACCGTTTAGATGACAATTTTTATTTTCAATTAAGATTTAGTGCTGGTTTTATAAATGCTATAAAGGACACAAAATCTAAAAATAGAGTATTACAAGTATCTGCGGTATACTTTTTGTAAATAAAAAGCAATAAATTATTAATTAAGCAGGAGTTTTCTCCTGCTTTTTTTGTGCTTTAAAATAAATATAAACTACTTAGTTTGTAGTTCTACCACTATATTTTTAACACTCACAACAAAAATGAGGTAATAGGGTATGTTGCAATTATATTTACGGCACTATAAATAAACCAATCATGAAAAAAAATGTATTTATCTTATTATTCACTTTTGTAACAGTAACATTAAGTGCGCAACGAAATGTAGATCGAACAAATTTTAGAGCAGGCCTAAATGGAGGAGTGGTAATAGGAGACTTTTCTGAAGATTATAGTTTTGGATTAGGTGTAGATATGTACCATCATTGGGGTGTTTCTAAAGCATTAGATATTGGAGTTACAACAGGTTTTTTTAATGCCTTTGGAGAGAAAGAAGTACCTAGTGGAAGCGTATCTATAGAATCAGGATTTGATAATCTTCAATACATACCATTAGGAGCTTCATTAAGAATATATCCTGGAAAAAATGTAGGTTTTAAATTTGGAAGTGATATTGGTTATGCAATAGGTATTGACAAAGGAAATGAAGGAGCACTTTATTTTAGACCTTCTTTAGGTATGGATCTTAGAGATGGTACTAATGAGGTTAATATTTCGTATTTTGTTGTTAATGATGATGTTCAATTTTCTTCAGTTATTTTAGAATATCTATTTCTTTTTTAATTTTCAATATTATTAAATAATGATGTAGTTTCTCTTCATTGCAAGGCATAATTATTTGTATTTTTATGTTATGAAAATTCTTATACTTAATGGGCCTAATTTAAACTTATTAGGAAAGCGTGAACCTGAGGTTTATGGTAAGCAAACTTTTGAAGAATATTTTAAGGTTTTACAATCTAAATTTACTACTGTTCAATTAGAGTATTATCAATCTAATATAGAAGGAGAGCTCATAGGAAAAATACAAGAAGTAGGTTTTTCTTATGACGGTATAGTTTTAAATGCAGCAGCTTATACGCATACATCTGTAGGCATAGGCGACGCTGTTAAGGCTGTGGAAACTCCTGTTATAGAAGTACACATATCTAACACACATAAAAGAGAAGATTTTAGGCATGTTTCCTATATATCTTCAGGAGCAAAAGGAGTAATTCTAGGGTTTGGACTTCAGAGTTATGATTTAGCAATCCAGAGTTTTTTGTAATTGAAAAAGGCTTATTTTAATTGGAGTAGTGGTAAAGATGCTATGCTTGCTTTAGACGAAGTTTTGGCAAGTAAGGAATATATAATATCTAAACTTGTAACTACTGTAAATACAGATTTTAATAGAGTTTCAATGCATGGCTTGTCTATAGATTTGTTAGAACAACAAGCAAAAGCTATAAGTATTCCCTTAGAAAAAATAGAATTAGCTGGTAATGTTAGTTTGCAAAGTTATAATAGCGCCATGAAAAAAGTTATGGAGAACCTAACTAGTCAAGGTTTTAAATATGCATTTTTTGGAGATATTTTTTTAGAAGATTTACGTGCATATAGAGAAGAAAAATTAGCCGAAGTAGGTGTAGAGGCTATATTTCCATTGTGGAAAAAAGATACAAAAAAGCTATTGCAGGAATTTTTAAAGAGAGGTTATAAAGCAATTACAGTTTGCGTTAATGCAAAATTATTAGACGTTTCTTTTTGTGGTAGAATTGTAGATGAAAGTTTTATTAATGATTTGCCAGAAAATGTAGATTTTTGTGGCGAAAATGGAGAGTTTCATACTTTTGTATACGATGGCCCAATTTTTAAAAACCCAATAGACTTTGCTATAGGAGAAAAAGTTCTTAAAAACTACACCTCTTCAAAGAATGATGATGATTGTTTTGTAGAAGACCCTTCCTGGGATACTTCTTTCTGGTATTGCGATTTAGTTTTGGTACAGTAAGCATGGGTATTTAATTAAAAATGAAATATCAATTAAAATACATCGATAAAAATCACAGATTCTATAAGCAAGCAGTAGAAATTAGAATTGCATGCTTTTTTAGAGGAATGCAAAATAGCACGGATTTAATAAATGATGCATTTGAGGAAAAAGGTTCTCATTTAATATATCTTAATGACCAAGACCAGGTATTAGGAACAGGTAGGTTAAATATAAAAAATACCAAGGCAATTATTTCTCAGATGGCAATTGATTTTCCTAGCCAGAAAAAAGGAATAGGTAAGCTTATTTTATTAGAGCTTTTACAAAAATGTAAGGAAAAGGAAGTTGCTGTAATAGAATTAAGTGCTCGTAAAACTGCAATTGCGTTTTATGAAAAATATGGCTTTAAGGTAGATGGAAAAGAATATGCATCTAAAAAGACAGGAATTATACATCAAAGAATGTTAAGAACCTCCCTTTTGTAGTAGCAAACTTTATTGCCCTTCGTTTTTTAAATACTTTTTATCAACATAAAAAGTAGCAAAAGGTAGTAGAGATGCTATTAGTAATATAAATAAGCGTTTTATACTCCATTTTTTTTCGAACCAAAAAATAATAGCTAATATAACGTAAGCTATAAAAAGAAAGCCATGGGCGTAACCTACAAGTTTATTAGGTTCTGGAATGTTTGCTAAATATTTAAGAGGCATGGTTAGTCCAAATAAAAGTAAATAAGAGACACCTTCTAAAATGGCTGTAAGTCTAAATATTTTAAGCATAAGTATATTGTATAAAAAAGCAGCAATAACAAAAAGGTATTGCTGCTCTGAATTTATTTTAATTTTATAAATGTATTACTTCGTCATAAGCATCCGCTACGGCTTCCATAACAGCTTCACTCATAGTTGGGTGTGGGTGTACAGCTTTTAAAATTTCGTGGCCAGTAGTTTCTAATTTACGTGCAACAACTGCTTCCGCAATCATATCGGTAACGCCTGCACCAATCATATGGCAACCTAGCCATTCGCCATATTTAGCATCAAAAATTACTTTTACAAAACCATCTGGAGTACCAGAAGCTTTTGCTTTACCACTTGCTGTAAAAGGGAATTTACCAACTTTAATATCTAAGCCTTGTTCTTTAGCAGCTTTTTCTGTTAAACCTACAGAGGCAATTTCTGGAGAACAGTATGTACAACCAGGAATATTGCTATAATCTAAAGCTTCAATATGCATTCCTGCAATTTTTTCTACACAAAGAATACCTTCAGCAGAAGCAACATGTGCTAAAGCTGGACCAGGAGTAATATCTCCAATAGCAAAGTAACCAGGAATGTTTGTTTGGTAAAAATCGTTTACTAAAATCTTATCTCTATCGGTAGCAATACCAACCTCTTCTAATCCTATATTTTCTATATTGGTTTTAATACCAACAGCAGAAAGAACTATATCGGCCTCTAAAACTTGTTCTCCTTTAGCAGTCTTAATAGTTGCTTTTACACCTTTTCCAGAAGTGTCTACAGATGTAACTTCGGCAGATGTCATTACTTTTATACCAGATTTTTTAAGACTACGTGCTAATTGCTTTGAAACATCTTCATCCTCTACAGGTACAATATTTGGTAAGTATTCTACAACAGTAACTTTAGTTCCCATAGCATTATAGAAATAAGCAAACTCAACTCCAATAGCACCACTACCAACAACTATCATTTCTTTAGGTTGCTTGTCTAGGCTTAGCGCTTGTCTGTATCCTATTATTTTTTTACCATCTTGTGGTAAGCTAGGTAGTTCTCTACTACGAGCACCAGTGGCAATAATAATATTTTGCGCAGCATACTCAGTAACTGAGCCATCTTCTGCAGTAACATCAATTTTTTTACCTGGTTTTAATTTCCCAAAACCATTAATTACTTCAATTTTGTTCTTTTTCATCAAGAATTGAACCCCTTTGCTCATTCCATCTGCAACATTTCTACTACGTTTTATAACAGCATCAAAATCTTTATCAATATTATCCGCTTTAAGTCCGTAATCTTCTGCATGTTTAAGATACTCAAATACTTGAGCAGATTTAATTAAAGCTTTAGTAGGTATACAACCCCAGTTTAAACAAATGCCACCAAGATTTTCTTTTTCTATAATAGCAGTTTTAAGCCCTAATTGAGAGGCTCTAATTGCAGCTACATAACCTCCAGGTCCACTACCTAAAACAATAACATCAAAAGTGCTCATATATCTATTTTTTTATATAAAATTTGAATAGCAAAAGTACGAAACCAATCTGAAAAGATATAATTCAAAATTAAATTAATATGTGTTACGTAGCACAAAGAGAAATGGGAATTAAAAAAACACCTATAGTAAGTTTAAATAGTATCTTGCTATAGGTGCTTTTATTTTTTACTAAATTATTTTTTTGGAACAAATTTTAAAGCCTCTCCATTTATACAATGTCTTTTTCCGGTAGTGTTTTTTGGTCCATCATTAAAAACATGTCCTAAATGTCCGCCACAGGTAGCGCAATGCTCCTCTGTTCTTTCATATCCAATTTTATAGTCTACATCAAAAGCTACATTTCCGTTAATTTCAGCATCAAAACTAGGCCATCCTGTTCCAGAATTAAATTTATTTTCACTTTTAAATAGAGGAGTGCTACAAGCTGCACATACATAAACGCCTTCTTTTTTGTTGTGTAGAAGTTTACTTGTGCCAGCAGGTTCAGTTCCCGCTTGCCTAAGAATATAGTATTGCATATCTGTAAGTTCTTTTCTCCATTCTGCATCCGTTTTAGAAACTTTAAAAGTCTCTTTTTTACCCTCTTTGTTTTGAGAAATTCCTTTGCAGCTGGTGGCTACAAAAAATAATACAACTATTATTTTTATATACATAATTTCTTTTCTATTAATAGACGTGTATAAACTACAAACCTTTCAGAGGAAAAGAGGCCAGTTTATATTAAATTTATTTTAATCCAAATTTTTCAACTTCATTTTCTTCTATTCCAATATTTTGTAATAAGTGTTTATATCTATTTAAGAGTTTTTATGGTACTTTTTTAATATCAGCTTCCTTTATATTTAAAGTACTTAAAACTGCTTCTAAATTAGAAGTGTCTAACTTGGAAACTTCCAATGCACTATTAGGTATAAACACAACTCTAAATAATTGATTATCTGTAAATTCTGTGCTGATATTGGCTAAGTTGAAATTTCCGTCAATAAAAATTTGAACATCTTTAGAGGTATGAGAATTTGTATATTGTATTGTTCCTTCATTTACAAAGAATGATTGTGGAATTAAACTCCATGCATCTTCGGAACTGCCATCTGCGAAATCTACAGTTCCATCATATCTATAAACTAATACAGCATCTCGAGAGAGAACCTCGAATTGATTATCATTAAAAAAATCAGAAAATGTTATTATTGTATCAAATATATTAGCATCAGAATCATAATTAAAATTTACATTGTCAATTTCAAACACTCTATTTTGTTCAGCATCAATCCCATCTTCACCGTCAAAGCCATCAAAACCAGGAGGTCCTTGTGGGCCCTCACAGGCAATCGTAATTAAACTTAAAATAACAATAATGTAGGCACCTATTTTTTTCATAATACTTTTTTTTAATTAGTAATCTAATTTCTTTTGTTTATTTTGTTAAAATAAATATATCAAAAAGCATTCCAACTTAAAAAACATAATTGTTTAACATTCAGTTTAAATACTGCGTTATTTGTTTAAAGTTGCTTAGCTTTACGATAAATACTACATAATTATGCCAAATGTTATTGCACATAGCTTGTTTTCAGATTTTGATATTAATTTATTTAAATCTGGAAAGCATTATAGATTATATGAAAAATTAGGATCTCATGTTATTGAGGTAAATGGTGTAAAGGGTACTTATTTTGCAGTTTGGGCGCCTACAGCAAGAACAGTATCTGTAGTGGGTAATTTTAACAATTGGAGTGATGGAGTACACGAATTAAATGTACGTTGGGATCAAAGTGGTATTTGGGAAGGATTTATCCCAAATGTTAATCATGGAGAAATATATAAGTATAAAATATTTTCTAATAATCATGGCGCAGTTACAGAAAAAGCCGACCCATTTGCTCGTTACTGTGAGCATCCACCAAGAACCGCATCTGTAGTTTGGGACAAGAAGTATACCTGGCAAGATAAAAAGTGGATGGGGTATAGAAAAGAAAAAAATAGTTTAGATAAACCTTATTCTGTTTACGAAGTACATTTAGGTTCTTGGAAAAAGAAAGCAGAAAATAAGTTTTTATCCTATGAAGAATTAGCAGATGATTTAGTGTCTTATGTTAAAGAAATGGGATTTACGCATGTAGAATTTATGCCTATAATGGAATACCCGTATGATCCTTCTTGGGGATATCAACTTACGGGTTATTTTGCACCAACTTCTAGATTTGGAGAACCAGAAGGTTTTAAATTATTAATAGATAAATTTCATCAAAATGATATAGGAGTAATTCTAGATTGGGTACCCTCACATTTTCCTGAAGATGCACATGGATTGGGCTTTTTTGATGGTTCTCATCTATACGAACATCCAGATAGAAGAAAGGGGTATCATCCAGATTGGAAAAGCTTAATTTTTAATTATGGAAGAAATGAAGTACGAGCATTTTTAATTAGTAATGCTCTTTTTTGGCTAGATCAATTTCATGCAGATGCTCTAAGGGTAGATGCTGTAGCTTCTATGATATATTTAGATTATTCTAGAGAAGAAGGGGAATGGGAACCAAATATGTATGGTAATAATGAGAATTTAGAAGCATTATCTTTTATAAGAGAATTAAACCAAACTGTTTATGAGAACTATGAAGGAGTACAAACAATAGCAGAAGAGTCTACCGCATTTACAGGTGTTTCTAAACCTGTTAACTATGGAGGTTTAGGTTTTGGAATGAAATGGATGATGGGTTGGATGCATGATACGCTTGAGTATTTTAAAAAAGAACCTGTTTATAGAAAACACCATCAGAATGATTTGTCTTTTAGCATGACTTATGCTTTTACAGAAAATTTTATGTTACCATTTTCTCATGATGAGGTTGTTTATGGCAAACAATCATTACTATATCGTATGCCAGGAGATGAGTGGCAGCGTTTTGCAAATCTAAGATTACTGTTTGGATATATGTATACGCACCCTGGGACAAATTTAATATTTATGGGTGGAGAATTTGGGCAATCTTCTGAATGGAATTTTCAGCAAAGTTTAGACTGGCATTTATTACAATATGATGTGCATTCCGGTGTGCAAAGTTTTGTGAAAGACTTAAATAAAATTTATAAAGAATGTCCAGCACTTTATGAGAAGCAGTTTAGTCCCGAGGGTTTCCAATGGATAGATTATGGGGATCACGAGAACTCAATACTTACGTATATAAGAAAAGGACATGATACAAAGAACGATATTTTTATCGCTTGTAATTTTACCCCAATTACTAGAGAGAATTATAGAATAGGAATTCCAAAGAAGGGTAAAATAAAAGAAATTTTTAACAGTGATGCAAAAAAGTATGGCGGTAGCGGTATTAAAAATGATGAAGTGAAAATCCAGAAAAAGAAGTGGCATGCTCATGAACAATCCATAGAAATAACTATTCCTCCTTTAGGAATCGTTATTTTTCAATAAAAAAAATGATTATATCGTTATAGTTAAAAAAAGGTAATAATAAGTTGTTATTATTAAGCGTTAAAGTCTTTTTTTTGTCAGTATTAAAATAGAATTGCTATGATTACAAATACAGAATTAGAATACAAAGGAAATTTATATCCAAATAAAATTGTATCTCTAAAACAAGATGCAGATAAGGTGTTTTTTACATCTGAAAATGGTGTGGTATTACAAATTACTGTTTTAAGAGACAGCGTGTTAAGATTTAGATACGCAACAGATTATATTTTTGAGCCCGATTTTTCATACGCAATAAGTGAAGATGCTAATAAAGGATATAATGTTTTAGAGGTAAGAGAGCAAGATACGGAGTATATTATTGAAACTGAAAAGTTAAAGGTTTTAGTAGATAAAAATACCATGCGAACTCAAATTTCAGATTTAGAAGGTAATATTATAAACGAAGATGAAATTGGTTTTCATTGGGAAGAAAATTATGAGTACGGTGGTAATGTCGTGAAAATGAGTAAAATTACCCAAAGTTCTGAGAGCTTCTATGGTATGGGAGATAAAGCTACGCATTCTAACTTAAAAGGGAAAAGAGTACATAATTGGGTTACCGATCAATACGCTTATGGAAAAGACCAAGATCCATTATATAAAGCAATACCGTTTTATATAGGGCTACATAATAACAAGGCATACGGAATATTTTTTGACAATACATTTAAATCCTATTTTGATTTTTCTCATGAAAGGAGAAATACTACTAGTTTTTGGGCAGATGGAGGAGAAATGAATTATTATTTTTTCTATGGGCCAGATATGCCTAAAGTAGTACGCGGCTATACAGATTTAACTGGAACCCCAGAGTTACCACCTTTATGGGCATTAGGGTACCACCAATCTAAATGGAGTTATTATCCAGAAAGTAGAGTTAAAGAAGTAGCTAAAAGTTTTAGAGATTTGCGTATCCCTTGTGATGCTATTTATTTAGATATAGATTATATGGATGGGTTTAGATGTTTTACTTGGGATAAAACAAAATTTCCTGACCCAAAACGTATGGTTGATGAATTATATGAAGACGGATTTAAAACCGTAACAATGATAGATCCAGGAATTAAGGTAGATCCAAATTATTGGGTATACCAAGAAGCTATGGAGAAAGATTATTTTTGTAAAAGAGCAGATGGTCCTTATATGAATGGTAAGGTATGGCCTGGTAAATGTAATTTTCCAGACTTTACTAATCCTGAAGTAAGAGAATGGTGGGCAGAATTGTATAAAGAAATGATGTCTGAAGTAGGAGTTCATGGAATGTGGAATGATATGAATGAACCTGCTATAATGGAAGTACCAGGGAAAACAGCACCTTTAGATATGAGACATGATTATGATGGAAACCCTTGTAGCCATAGAAAAGCACATAATATTTATGGAATGCAAATGGTTAGAGCTACTTACGAAGGTGTTAAAAAACATGTTTATCCAAAACGTCCCTTTGTAATAACTAGAGCAGCTTATTCTGGAACGCAAAGATATTCTTCTACTTGGACAGGAGATAATGTTGCAACATGGGAACACCTATGGATTGCAAATGTCCAAATGCAACGTATGTGTTTAAGTGGTATGTCTTTTGTAGGGTCAGATATAGGTGGTTTTGCAGAACAGCCAAATGGAGAACTTTTTGCTAGATGGATTCAATTAGGAGTGTTTCACCCTTTTTGCAGAGTGCATTCTAGTGGAGATCATGGAGATCAGGAACCTTGGTCTTTTGATCCAGAGGTTACAGATATTGTGCGTAAGTTTATAGAGTTAAGATATCAATTACTGCCATATTTGTATACCATGTTTTGGAAATATTCTAAAGAGAAAATGCCAATGTTAAAATCTCTGGCATACTTTGATCAAGAAGATTCGCAAACGCATTTTAGAACAGATGAGTTTATATTTGGAGAACATATTCTAGTTTGTCCAGTGCAAGAACCAAATGCAAAAGGAAGAAGAATGTATATTCCTAGAGGTAAATGGTTTAATTTTTGGACAGAAGAGATAGTTGATGGAGGTACAGAAAAATGGGTTGCAGCAGATATTGATAAAATACCACTATTTATAAAAGAAGGGGCTATGATTCCTAAATACCCAGTACAACAATATGTTGGGGAAAAAGAAATTAAGGAATTAGTGATAGATGTATATTATAAACTTGGTACGGAGAATTCTACGGTTTATGAAGATGCACAAGATGGGTATGATTATGCAAAAGGGAGGTACAGCCTTAGAAACTTTAAATTAGTTGGTAAAGAAACTCAATTAAGTATACAGCAATTTAAAAGTGGTACTTATATAACATCTTATGAGACTATTAAGTTAAATTTACATGGTTTACCTTTTAAAATAAAGGAAGTATCCATAGACAATGAAAAAGTTTTTCTGAACGATATAAAACATAATGAAACCAATTCTATTATAATTAGTAAAGATTTTACTGGGTTGAATATTAAGGGAAAATAATTTTTTTGTATTTTCCCAAATACTAAACACTACATATCATGAAAAAAATAATTTTAATTCTTGTTGTTTTCTTAGGAGTAACAGCATGTAAAACAAACCCTTTTACAGGTAAAAAAGTCTTAAACTTTTATCCTAATAGTCAAATATTTCCTACTGCTTTTGCGCAATATGATAGTTTTTTAGGAGAAAATAAGGTTATTAAAGGTACTGCAGATGCCAATACTATAACCAAAGTTGGGCAGCGTATTTCTTCTGCTGCAGAACGTTGGCTAACTGCAAACGGATACCCAGGTTATTTACAAGATTATAAATGGGAGTATAATTTGGTTGATGATGCAACAGTAAATGCATGGTGTATGCCAGGTGGTAAAATAGTTTTTTACACAGGGATTTTACCAATTACGCAATCGGAAAGAGGAATCGCTGTTGTAATGGGGCATGAAGTTGCCCATGCTTTGGCTGATCATGGAGCGCAACGTATGAGTGCTGGAGCAATACAACAAGGTGTTGCAGTTGCGGGTAATATTGCAATACAAGATGAACAAAAAAGAAATATGTTTAATCAAGCATACGGGATTGGTTCTCAGTTAGGAGTTATGTTGCCATTTAGTAGAAGTCATGAAACAGAAGCAGATAGAATAGGTTTGCAAATAATGGCAATTGCTGGTTATGACCCATCAGAGGCAGCAGATTTATGGAGAAGAATGAAAGCAAATAGTGGAGGGGAAGCACCACCAGAATTTATGAGTACGCACCCATCTAACGATACAAGAATAGCTAATTTAACAGAGTGGGCGCCCTTAGCAAAGCAAGAAGCAGCTAAATTTGGAGTAGTAACATTTAGGTAAAAAAATAGTATTTTAATTGTATATTTAAAGACCGTTCTAAAAAAGAATGGTCTTTTTTTTTTAGACTAGATATGGCAAAAACAATAGCATTGAAAGGGAGTAAAAAATTATTAAATGCATGGGCTTTTTATGACTGGGCTAATTCTGTTTATAGTCTAGTAATTTCTTCAGCAGTATTTCCCATTTTTTATGGCACCCTGTTTAGGATGGAAGGTATAGAAAAAGTTGGTGTTTTTGGTGGGGAAATTGCTAGAGCACCATTAATTAGCTACACAACATCTGCTGCATTTGTTTTTATAACAATTATAATTCCTTTGCTTTCAGGAGTAGCAGACTATTTAGGGAATAAAAAAATATTCATGAAATTCTTCTGCTACCTTGGGGGAATATCATGTATGGGTTTATATTGGTTTTCTTTAGAAAATATATATATAGGCTTAGCATGTTATTTTTTTGGATTAGTTGGTTTTTGGGTAAGTTTTGCAATTAATAATTCTTATTTACCAGATGTTGCATATGAGGAGCAGCAAGATGCTATTAGTGCAAAAGGCTTCTCTTTAGGGTATATAGGAAGTGTTTTATTGCTAATAGTGAATTTAGCTATGGTAATGCAACCCAGTTTTTTTGGGTTCGATTTAAGTATACCAGAGAGTGTAATGCAAGGAGGGGTAGAGTCCAAGATAAACGCAGCAAAAGAATTAGCAAAAAATAATGCTTCTATAGAAGCTATGAAAGTATCTTTTTTAAGTGTGGGTATTTGGTGGATAATTTTTGCGCAGTATACTTTTTATCATCTTCCAACGGGGAATAAAAAAGAAGGAGAGAAGAAAAATATTATTTTTAACGGGTTTAAAGAATTAAAATTAGTTTGGCATCAATTAGGAAATGAGGTAAAATTAAAGCGGTATCTATTTGCTTTTTTTGTGTACAGTATGGCAGTACAAACAGTAATGCTTATTGCTACTTATTTTGGAGAAGAAGAAATTAATTGGGGGACAGATGCAGAGCGTACTATAGGGTTAATTGTTAGTATTCTTGTAATACAAATAGTAGCTATTTTAGGAGCAACATTAACGGCTAGAGCATCCAAAGTATTTGGGAATATAAAAACTTTAATTGTAGTAAATGCATTATGGGTTCTAATATGTATTTATGCATATTTTGTTATTACTCCTATGAACTTTTATATTGCAGCTGGGTGTGTAGGTATGGTAATGGGAGGTATACAGGCATTATCTAGATCTACCTATTCTAAGTTTATTCCGGAAACAACAGATACAGCATCTTTTTTTAGTTTTTATGATGTGGCAGAAAAAATAGGAATTGTAATTGGAACCTTCCTTTATGGTTTTGTAGCACAATACACAGGGAGTATGCGTAATGCTATAATCTTTTTAGGAATTTTCTTTTTAGCAGGAATGCTATTATTAACTAAAGTTGAAAAAGTAAAAAACCTCTAATGAAGAGGTTTTTGGATTTGATTATAGATGTTGATTGTGAATAAACTCCTTATTCTTTAGTGATATCTCCTGAACCAGAAACTTTAGTATCAATTTTTACTGGATTGCCTTTGTAATTTATATCTCCAGAGCCAGATACTCTAGCTTTAAGTTTTTGTTTTGCGGTTACTTTAATATCAGCAGAACCAGAAATAGTAGCGTTTACATTATCAGCAATTAGATCAAAGGCTTTTATGTCACCGCTTCCAGATATGGTTGCGTCAAAATTAGTAGTGCTACCACTTAAATTAATATCTCCAGAGCCAGACATGGAGGCATTTATAGTGCTGCTGTTAATGTCTAATGTAATATCTCCGGAACCAGACATAGCTGTATTAAAGTTGGTTGTATTTATAGTTGTTTTGCCAATAATATCTCCAGAACCAGATAAGCTAACAGCATTAATAGTCTTTACAGGTACTGTAATTACTATACCATCATTCCATGAAGATGGTTTTAAATTAATCCCTTTTTCTACTTTAATAACTAGTTTGTTATTCTTTACTTCTGTTTTAATGTATTCTAATAAATTTTCTTCTCCTTTTATGGTAATTTCACCTTCGTTACCATCTACTATATTTACGTCGAACCAACCAGAAACAGCAATAGCATCATAATCACTTGTAGTTCTGTTTATTCTGGTTACATTCCCATTCCCTTTAATTCTTTTTTCCCATTGCGCTACACATGAAGTACACATTAAAACTGTTAAACTTAAAATTGCTATTTTTTTCATTTTTAATTGATTTTTGATTGATTTAATTTGTTTTCTTTATAAATGAAATACCACCATATTCACTGTTAATAGATACTTTGTTTCCACTATTATTGCTACCGTAATACCCTTTGTAATATTTCTTGGAAGATTTTTTAGTACTTATGCTAATTTCAAAATTTTCTTTTCCGCTAACACCTGCATATTCGGTGGAGATTTCAAAATCAAAATAATATTGTGGGTTGTAACCAATTTTTATACCAGTATAGTCACTATTAATAGAAAGGTTCCCTGCATCTTTTGCCATTTCTTTAATTTGTATAGCTCCATAATCTGAAGTTAATTTTACATTGCCATGAATAGTTCCAAGTTTTACGTTTATATAATCTCCATTACCTTGAACATTATTTGCTTCACCAATATCTATTTTTCCATAATCACTTGAATATTCTAAGTTTTTCATAGAGTTGACAGTGGAATTTGTATAATCGGCCTTTATAATAAGGTTGCCGGCTTTCTGAATAGTGAAACCTGAGTAGTCTGCTGTAATAGTGCCACTATTAATATAATCGAAAGTAGATTTAGATGTATAATCAAAATTTAAAACATTATTTCTTCCATGAAGTTCACCTATATCTAATCTTCCGTAATCACAATAAATTTTAGCGTGTCCATCAATCCTATCAAGTATTATGTTTCCATAGTCATTAGAAAGGTTTACACTATTTTTAATAGGTAATTTAATAGTGTAGTTAATTTGCATGTTAACATTATTGTTGTTTCCCCAATTCCAACCCCAACTACTATTTTTAGAACTATTGAATATGGTTTTTGCAGACACTATACTAGAACTGGTATCAAAATCAACAGTAATTGATTCTAGCTTCTTTTGAACCTTTTCTTCGTTATTGCCATTTGTCTTAATATGGATTTCTATAAGAACTCGATTTTCATTCCAAGAAGTAATATTAAGATTGCCATAACTATTGTCAACCTTTAATAAAGCATCAGAATTAACAGTAAATTCTTTTTTTATGGTTTTTTCTTTGGAGTATTTTCCTTTAGGTTTTTTATGCTTCCCCAAGCATAAAACAGGAGCTAATAAAAAAATAAGAGTTGTATATTTAAATAGTAAAGTTTTCATCATATGTATTTTTTAATTTTTTTGCGGTCTCAACTTGATTAAGAACATCATTTAATAAATCTATTCTTGTTTGAAAATTAGTAATCATAGCACTTAATATAAGTTTGCTATTACCTCCATTTATTAAATCTTGTTCTAGTTGAGCATAATTTTTCTGTAGTTTGTTTAATTGAAAAAGAGTGTCTTCAATTATCTTTTTTGTTTCTGGTGTATTTTCTTTTTCTAATTCTTTTATTTGTTCTTCAATTAAACTGGTAAAGTATATTTGTGATTTAGAAACTTCTGGAGAAATCTTTGCTACTTGTTCCTCTATAGTAGTTTCATTATTTAATCCAGTAATAGCAAGAAAGCTTATTAGAGCAATGGATGCAGCTATAGATAAAGGTTTCCAGAAAGATATATTCTTTTTAGAACTGGTTATAACAGATTCTTTTTCTTGTAATTTGTCTAAAAACCTATTTTGATGTCCTTCTTGTGGTTCATTTATATCAAAAGCACCTTCAAGATTAGTAAATAATTTATTTATACTGTCTTTTTCCATTATTAAGCAATTAACATTTTTTGTCTTAAACTTTCTTTAGCTCTTGAAATTGTTGTTCTACAGTTTGCATAGCTTAAATTCATTATTTCTCCAATTTCATCATAATCATATCCTTCTATTAAATGTAAGGTCAAAGAAATTCTGTAATTGTCTTTTAGTTTTTTCATGGTTTCCAACACTTTCTGAGCCTTTAGTTCTGTAAACACATGATCAGAAGAAATTCCATTATTATCCTCGACCTTGTACATTGTATCTTCAAAAGCAACTTCTTTATTTTTTTGTTGCTTTCTATAATGATAAATACTTTTGTTAATTACAATTCTCTTTAACCAAGAACCAAAGCTTACTTCTGCTTTAAATGTATGTAATTTCGTAAACGCGTTCAAAAACGACTCTTGCATAATATCTTCAGCTTCTGCACTATGTTTTACAATTCTAAGAGCAGTGTTGTACATTGCCTTGTAATAGAGGTTGTAAACTTCTAGTTGCGCACTTTGCTTACCTTCTAAGCATAATAGCAATAGATTATCAATATTTTCTCTTTTTTGGCTCAAAAAGTGATTGGTTTATTTAAAAGATGTTGCAAATTATATTTTGTTACAGTTTAGTGAAAAAGATTTTTTAATTATAAAATTTAAATACTTATTAGATAATCAATTTTTTTTATAACTACTTGTTGATGTGTATTTTATCGATTATTTATGAAAATTGTCGATAAAATGTACTACTTCATCGAAGTATCAATCTTTCAATATACATTAGCCATATCTAAAAAAAGGACCTCACTATTTTGTTATTTTAAAAGTTGTTTTAATATGGGAAACCTTTTCGTTCCTAGAATTTTATTTTTTTTTATACTATTCAACATTACACTAGTAGTAGCTCAGTCACCCAATCAAGATGGTCAATGGAGTGAGCCTATTTCTTTTGGGATTGTACCTGTTGCTGTTGCAAATTTACCAGACGGTAAGTTAATAACTTGGTCTTCTCAATTTAGGAATACATTTATAGAAACTGGAGACGGTATGACGTATACTGAGATTTTTGATCCTTTTTTAGGGCAAAATGGTCAAGCTTTGGGAGAAACAGTTACTAATACGAATCATGATATGTTTTGTCCAGGGATAAATAATTTACCAGACGGTAGGATTCTATCTGCAGGAGGAACAAGTAGTGAACGTACCAGTATTTATAATCCTATTACAGGATTATGGAGTGTCGGGCAGGATATGAATATTCCAAGGGGTTATCAAGGAAATACAACACTTTCAGATGGATCTGTTTTTACTATTGGCGGATCTTGGAGTGAAGGGGATACTGTGAACGGAGGAAAAGATGCAGAGCTTTGGTCTCCGTCTACTGGGTGGGTTTTACTTCCCGGACTGAAAAATGAAATACTTTGGAATTCTAATGATCTGTTACAAGAAAGTAGAGGTTTTTATAGAGTAGATAATCATGTTTGGCTATGGGCTGCACCAAATGGTAAAATTTTTCATGCAGGACCAGGGGAAAGAATGCATTGGATTGATGTTTCTAATGGAGGTTCTTTTTTGGATGCTGGTAAAAGAGGTACGGATACATATTCCATGAAAGGAACTACTGTAATGTTTGACATTGGAAAAATTTTAAAAGTTGGTGGCTCTGAATCTTATGATAGTAATACCCCAGCAAAAGATAATTCTTATGTAATTGATATTAATACAATAACACCAGTAGTTACACCTACAGCAAATACCCTTGCTTATTCTAGAACCATGCATAATAGTACGGTTCTTCCTAATGGGGAGGTTTTTGTTACAGGAGGATTGGATGAAGCTATTGTTTTTTCTGACTCAGGAGCCCGCCTTACGGCAGAAATATATAACCCTCAAACTAATTCTTGGAGAAGTGTATCAGATATGGCTATACCTAGAACGTATCATAGTGTTGCTATACTTATGACAGATGGAAGAGTTTTTGTAGGAGGAGGAGGCCTATGCGATGATACTGAAGGATGTAATAACCATTTTAATGCAGAAATATATAGCCCACCTTATTTATTTAATACTAATGGGAACTTAGCAGTTAGACCCATAATTAGTGCACCAGATGAAGCGAATTATAATGCTAATATTTCTGTTACGGGAAGTTCTGATGTGCAATCTTTTAATTTAATTCGATTTTCAGCTGCTACCCATAGTACAAATAATGAACAAAGAAGGATCCCTGTTACTCATACAGGTTCCAATGGTTCTTATTCTATTTCTATACCTGGAAGAAATTTATTGCCTCCAGGTTATTATATGCTTTTTGGAATAGATAGTAATGGAGTGCCTAGTATAGCAGAAACTGTTAAAATAGGCGATGCTATTCCTTTGGATATTCCCAATTCTAATTTAGTTCTTGATTTAAATTTCGATGAAACTTCTGGAACTGTTGTATCAGATGCATCTATATATGGGAATCATGCATCTATTGTTGAAAAAGATAATAATGGAAATTTTGTAACTCCTGGACAATATTCTTGGGATTCAGGTTTAATTAATGGAGCACTTTCTTTTAATGGATTAGAGTTTAATAGTAATAGTTTAATTGATATTCCAAACACTGCCTCATTAAATACAATAGAAGAAGAAATTACTGTTATGGCTTGGGTTTATAGAAATTCTTCAGGAAGTATAATCCCTCAAACTGGAAAAGTTGCTAATGCTGGAATATTTAGTCACGATTATACAAACACACTTTTTTTTGGATTTCATAATACTCTTTATAAATGGGCTTTTATCACGGAGAATGGAGCTGTGGATTTGTACGCTGGTTACTCACCTTTAAATAGTTGGGTACATATTGCAGCTACTTATAACGGGGAAACTGCAGTTTTATATGCGAACGGAGAAGAGATTGCTAAAAAAAATATAACAGGAAAAATATCCTTATTAAAGGACGGAAGCTTAAAGTCTAGATATACATCTTCTGGATTTCATGATGATAGGTTAGCGTCAGAAAAACCTTTTTATGCTAACAATAGCAATATTACGGATGAAATAAATGGTAAAATAGATGAACTTAAGGTATATAATAAAGCCTTAGGGCAAGAGGAAATAAGAAATATTTTTAAAGAAGGACAATTAACTGGAAATTCAACGATAGCTAATTGTCCTGAAGGAGTAATAATCGCTCAATTTAGAATTGGTGCTACTGGGGCATGGCAAACAGGTAATAATATTAATGTCTTAGAAGGTGAAGAGGTGTATATAAGAGCTTTAACTACCAATAATGAGTATTTTGTTACAACACCTCAGATAGATGGCCCTACTTTTAATTCTAATGGGAATCCTAATTTTATTTACAAAATAGATACAGGCGTTCATGATTTTGGAAACCCGGAACGTAATAATGGCTTAGTCGATTATAGTAACAAGGGGCAGTTTGTTTTAACTACGGCTCAGGGGTGCGCAACAGTTGTTAACTTAAATGTTACAGGAACTTGCGATATTGATGATACACAAATAATTACTGAATATCAAGTAAATGGCACTTGGTTTAGTGGAGAAGAAACACTTACTATAAATGAGGGCGATGCATTAGTTTTAAGTGCGTTACCAAATGCGGTAGAAGGTAACCCGTTAAATATTAGTATTACATTACCAAATGGAACAATAGTAAGTGATAATTATTATTTGGAAAATGTAGAATTAAATAACCAAGGCTCTTATGTGTTATCTTCTGAAGAAGGTTGTTCAGTAATTTTAGATTTGATTATTGTTTCACAAATTTGCTCTACATATAATGTAACTTATCAAGTAAACGGAACAGGTGATTTTATTGAAGCACAGCCTAATGTAACATTGGAGGATGGAGAAGAAATTAGTCTAGGGTTAAATACTGGTTTTGTTGACTTTTCTATCAGTGGGCCAAATGGAAATATAAAACCAATGAACACGCAGAATTTAGATATTGAAAATATTACGAGTGCTGATAGTGGTACTTATATTTTTACTACAGTTGAAGGGTGCATTTATAATTTTGAGGTTCAGGTTAACGCTCCTGGTACTTGTAATAATAGTTTAAAAAACGATAATAATTCAATAATTTTATTGTCGGGTAGTAATGTATCAGGATTAGATGAGGTTATAGGAACTTCAATTAA
>NZ_CANMRY010000011.1 GCF_947500405.1 uncultured Maribacter sp. | reverse complement strand
ACCAGTCAGGGTAACATCAAAGGTAGCAGTAACGCCAACCCCTTCTGTAACTACCACATCGGTTTGTACGATAGATAAGCCTTCCGTTCCAGTACTATCATCATCGTTGATTGTAGCTGTAGCTGTATCTGTGCCAAAAGTTATTGTACTATTAGAGACATTAGTAATTTGGGCAATAACAGTTTCATTACCTTCTATTATAGTATCTTGAGTAGTTGGTACATTAATAGTTCCAGTAGAATCTCCAGAGGCAATAGTAATTGTTGCATTACTAGGAATAGATGTATAGTCCGTTCCAGAAGTTGCAGAACCAGTGGTTAGGTCGGCAAAGTCCACAGTAATAGCAGTACCAGTATTGTTGACTGTAGATAGTGTAGCAGTAAATATTATATCATTACCTTCAGTAGCATTGGTTGCAGAAAGTGCTATGGTTGCGTTATCATCATCGTTGATTGTACCAATTCCGGTACTATCAGTAATATTTACAGAACTAGTTGAAGTTGAAATTACTACATTAAAAGTTTCATTAGACTCAAGAATTGTATCTTCTTCAGCGGTCACATTAAAATCAACGGTATTTGAACCTGCAGGAAGAACAACTGTCGTTGGACCAGTATAGTCAGCATTGGTAGTAGTGTTATTTGTATAATTTAGATTAAATGTAATATCGGTTTCATAGGTATGTGTTGTACTTATTGTAAAAGTCATGTCATTACCTTCATCCGCAGAAGCATCATTAATAGATACACTTGGTAAAATACTAAATTGCAGAGGGTCATTGTTTCCAAAACCACAGTTTTCTAAACTTCCAGAGCTCAGCGTACTTCTATTTTCTGGATTAATGTTTCCATCATAGGAAGCCAAAGCTTGAATACCTGTATTGAGAGAGCAATTAGTACAAGGGCTAACAACTTGAACATCAAAATCAATTTGATATGCAGGGTCATTTATATCAGATATTCCATCTGGAATTTGTATTGTCAATTTTCGTGTTGGAGCATCATAAGAAGAGGTTGTTCCTACTGGGAAATCAGTAAGTGCTGTAAAATCTAATTGATCAGGAAAAACAAGGGTTACTTCTAAATTCTCAATATTATCATTACCAAAATTCTCGAAGTTTAATGTTAGCGGAATAGTGGATCCAGGAGCTACATTTGTTGTTGTGCTTGATGTCTCTAATTGAAAAGAACCTAAATTTGGCTCATAAATTTCAATACTTAAACCCAATAGATAGATTCCATAAGATTCTTGGTTGGAAGTAATACGCATAGTCGCAGCCGTTTGGTTGTTACCTATGAGTATATTTCCACTATTGTCTAATTCAAATATAGAAGCATCAAAACCTAAAGTATTTGTACTAGCTGGTGTTCTGCTCATAAATTGAGCATCATCTATAGTTATTTTACTATTAAAGAAATTATTACTGGGTCTTTCCGTAGTTGAGAGGCTTGTCCAATTATTTGCAGTATCTAAGATTTGAAGTTCATCTCCTGTAATTTCACGATCCCCTTCTAGTGCTCCAATGATTACGTCTGCTTTAACATTACCTGTAGGAATAGTTTGGAACCCATCAAAATCAATATCTAATATGTTTTCTGTGCCAGTAACATGCGCATAACCATCAAAAAGGGTTATGTTTTTCGGAGGAAGATCATAACTTTCATATACAAAAACTACTTGCCAACCACCAGAAGTTCCAGTATTGCTTCCTGAGTGAGATTGTAATACACCTTCTGCCCCTTTTACATTTGCAACTTGATATGTTCCATAAGGGCTTGCAAGGGCATTAACGTCATCTGTAATATCTTTAAATAAAATAATAGGGTCATTTTCAAAATGTTCAGCTCTACCGTTATAAATAACTTCATCGGCAGTCATTGTTTGGTAGCTACTAGTTCCTGGTAGCTGGATTTTAACCTGATCAAAATCCCAAACTGGTTCGGAACCACCATCGCCAGTATTAGCACTATATTCTTTATTGGAAGCTGCCCAGTATAAAAATACTTTTTTATAATTTAAACAAGCTGTTGATAATTCTGGATTATTCAATACTGCATTACTGGAATTGAATGTAGTAGGGTCAGAATCAATATCAATAAATTCAGTAGTTATGGTAGAGTTACCTCCATTACCATTATATGGGGTTGTTGGGTGTGTACCAATTGTTGTATTTGCAATGAATGTAAAATCACCATTTAAACTAGTAGAATATCTAGGAGCAAATGGTCTTTTAATCTCGGCATCGGTACTACTGTTTGATATGTTAGTAGAAAAACGAACATATCTCATATCTATATGATTAGTGGATCCCCATGATCCGGAACCACTAACAAAACGTATACCAGAATTACTATGTATAAATTGCGATTCTAATGTCCTTGTTGTTGTAGAGCTTGTATAAGAACCAGTAACTCTATGCCATTCTACCCAAACTCCAGAGCTATTTCGTAATTGAATTATAAGTTCTTCGTTGCCTCTACTTGCAGAGTTATAGCTTATAGATAATGTTGCAGAAGTAGCAGTACCTAAGTTAAGATTTCTATAAATTTCTCCAGTACTTTGAATATTATTAAACGTAAGATTACCATTAGATATAGAAATATTACCAGATGTAGCTCCTCCTCCATTAGAATCATTCTCTATCCAATTACTAGAAAAAGTATTTGAGCCGTCATTATTGGAGTATGTAGAGTTATTAAACTCATCATTAAAAGTTACTTGGGCAGCTAGTTTATTTCCGCTTGTTAAAATAGCGATGAATATAGAAGCTTGTAAAATACAGTATAAAACAGGTTTTAATTTGTTTCTAAAGTAAAATTGTATCATGGTCTTTGATTTCTATAAATTGAAAGGCGGTTTTGATATTAGCGCAAAATTATTACCTAGAATTTCTTTAATTAGTTGATAACTATGACTTTGATTTGCGTTATGTAATTCTTTGTAATACAATATGTAATCCCTATATTTTTATAATTACAATCATATTATGATTTTTGTTAATTCAAATAACGCTTAGATTACTAGTATATTGTAGATATACTTGTTTAAGCCTTAGCATTAATCGATGATAAACAAAATTGCCGATTAAGCGATATTTTTATCCGTTGATTGCTTTCTATTATAAAATGTATTTTGTCGATGAAGGGCTGTAAAATATCTATGATTGGGAGTTTTTGTATAGCAATTATTTAGATATATAGACTTATTTTATAGTTTAAATATTTTAATAAAGTAGTTTAATAATATATAGAAAGTAAGATTAGGATTACAATTAATAATTAAAGGCTATTTATTTTTAATCTTTTTTTTATAAAGTAACATTGAGTTTAAAATTTTCCTTTCTAAAAGAAGCAATTTATTATTTGCTATTTTTGTAGACAACTTAAAAATTAACATAAAAACATTTATGTCTCATTCTAAGAAAAAAATCGCGATAATTGGATCCGGTTTAGTAGGTTCTTTGTTAGCTATTTATTTAAGAAAATACGGGCATGATATTACGGTTTTTGATAGGCGACCAGATATTAGAAACGTAAAGTTTTCTGGGCGTTCTATAAATCTTGCAATGAGTAATAGAGGTTGGAAGGCCTTACATGAAGTTGGTATAGATGAAGAAATAAAAAAAATTGCAATACCTCTTAATAAAAGAGCTATGCACGTTATAGGAAAGCCTCTTTATTTTCAGAATTATGGTAAAGAAAATGAAGCTATCTGGTCAATTTCTAGAGGGGTTTTAAATAGAAGAATGATTGATTTGGCTGAAGCCTCTGGAGTAGTTTTTAAGTTTGAAGAGAAAGTGTGGGATGTAGACTTACCTTCTGCAGAACTATTTACTGGCGCTACAGAAAAAGGGGAGTGGAAGTCTTATAAATATGACTTAATTTTTGGTTGCGATGGCGCTTTTTCTCGTGTTAGGCATAAAATGCAACGAAGAAGTAGGTTTGATTATTCTCAAGATTTTATAGATGTTGGTTATAAAGAACTTACCATTTTACCCAATGCAGACGGAACGCATAAGCTAGATAAAAATTCTTTTCATATTTGGCCTAGAGGCAATTTTATGTTTATTGCCATGCCTAATTTAGACGGTAGTTTTACATGTACTCTTTTTATGCCTTTTGAAGGAGAAGTATCTTTTGAAAAGATTAAAACAAAAAAAGAAGCAAAAGACTTTTTTACTACTTATTTTCCTAATGTAATGCATGACATTGAAAATTTAACACAAGACTTTTTTAATAACCCAACAAGTGCAATGGTAACTATGAAATGTTACCCTTGGACGTATTGGGATAAAGTAGCTTTAGTGGGAGATTCTGCACATGCTATTGTCCCCTTTTACGGTCAGGGTATGAATGCAGGTTTTGAAGATATTTTTGTTTTAAATAAGCTCATACAAGAGAATAAAGACAATTGGGGAACGATATTTAAAAAATATCAAGAAACTAGAAAGCCAAATGCCGATGCAATAGCAGAACTTAGCTATCGTAATTTTATGGAAATGAGTCATAAAACAGCAGATTCAATGTTCCTGTTACAAAAGAAGATTGAAAAGCATTTTGCAAGTCTGCATCCTGAAAAGTGGATTCCAGTATATTCTAGAGTAACTTTTTCTGATAAACCTTATGCAGATGCTTTAGCTTATGGAGATAAGCAAGAAACTATAATGCAAGAAGTAATGAAAATACCTAATATTGAGGCTATTTGGGATAGTGTAACGGTTGAAAATAAAATTTTAGAGCTTCTTTCTTAATAATGAGAAGATATTGTAAAAAAGAAAAGCCATCTTTTATAGATGGCTTTTCTTTTTATTGGTGTTTGCTAATTAAAGTTTAGCAAATAATTTTCCCATTTTCACAGCTTCTTCTTCAGCTAAAACAGGGTCTACTAATATTCTACCACTGTGCTCATCTGTAATAATTTTTTTACGAGAAGCAATCTCTACTTGCACCTGTGGAGGAATAGTAAAGAAAGAACCTCCAGATGCACCTCTTTCAATAGGTACTACTGCTAAACCATTTTTTACATTAGTTCTAATACGAGCGTATGCTTTTACCAAACGGTCTTCAATTTTTCCTTGGTATTTTTCAGATTCTTCTAAAAGTGCTTTTTCTTCTTTTTCAGTTTCCGCTAAAATTGCATTTAACTCACTTTTCTTATGCTTAAGGTGTGCATCTCTTTGAGATAAACGCTCTTTAGTTTCAGAAATAATTACTTTCTTTTGTTCTATTTGAGCTTTAAATTCTTTGATGTTCTTTTCCGCAAGTTGAATTTCTAATTCTTGAAATTCTAATTCTTTACTAATAGAGTTAAATTCTCTACTATTACGAACATTTTTTTGTTGCTCTGCGTACTTTTTAATTAAAGTTTTTGCTTCTTCAATTAAATTCTTTTTTGCACCAATTTCAAAATTGACAGTTTCAACATCTGTTTTTAACTTGTCCAGTCTTGTTTTAAGGCCTAGTACGTCATCTTCCAAATCTTCTACCTCTAATGGTAACTCTCCTCGAACATTACGAATCTCGTCAACTCTAGAATCAATTAATTGCAAATCATACAATGCTCTTAACTTATCTTCTACCGTAGCTTCTGCTTTTTTTGCCATATTTATAAATACTTGATTGGATTTGTTATACTTTCCGATAAATGGATTGCAAAATTAGGGATTTTTTTTGTAAGATAATCAACTAAAAGGTTTTTTGTAAACTGCTCAGTTTCATAGTGTCCAATGTCTGCAATCACAATTTTACTTTCTGCCTGATAAAATTCATGGTATTTTATATCAGATGAAATAAAAATTTGCGCTCCAGATTGCTTTACCGCATTAATGGCAAATGCACCGCTACCCCCTAAAACAGCAACTTTAGAGATGTTGTTGCCTAAAAATTTAGAGTGTCTAATTCCAGAAGCCGACATTTGTTTTTTTACAAAATTTAAGAAGTCTTTTTCTTTAGCAGGAGCTTTTAACTCTCCTACCATTCCCATTCCTATATTCTGATTTTTATTTTCTAAAGTGATGATTTCATAGGCAACCTCTTCATAAGGGTGGCTTTTAAACAGTGCATCTAGAACTTTTTCTTCTTTAGATTTAGAAAATGTAATGTTTATTTGTGCCTCTTTTTCATAATGAGTTTTGCCCACTTCTCCTAAAACAGGATTCGCATTTTCATTAGCTTTATAACTTCCAGTGCCTTCTGTTGTAAAACTACAGTTGCTATAGTTGCCTATAGAGCCAGCCCCAGCATTATATAGGGCTTCTTTTATAGTCTCTATAGCGTTAATAGGTACGTAGGTGGTTAGCTTTTTTATAGTGTCTTTCTGTGGAATTAAAATTTTAGTATTTTTTAATCCTAAAACTTCACAAATTTTTGCATTTACACCAGCTTGGTTATTATCTAGCGCTGTATGCATGCTATATATAGCAATGTTATGTTGTATTGCTTTTATAACCACTCTTTCTACATAATTAGCCCCAGTTATTTTTTTTAAACCCTTAAAGATTATGGGATGAAAACTTACTATTAAGTTACATTTTTTAGTGATCGCTTCTTCAACAACCTCTTCCAGAGTATCTAAAGTAACAAGTATTCCTGTTACATCAGTATTTTTGTCTCCAACTAATAAACCCACATTGTCAAAACTTTCTGCATAATTTAGTGGCGCAAATTCTTCTAATATAGTAGTTACTTCTTTAACAATCATTTTTAATTGGGATTATAAGGTTATCAAAGATAAAATATTATATTTTCGTTCTAATGCAACTACTCAGAAAATTACTTTTTCCTGTTTCTTTACTATATGCTTTAGTAGTATATGCACGTAATTGGTTTTATGATATCGGTATTTTTAAGTCTAAATCGTATAAAACACCCATTATTTGTATTGGAAACTTAAGTACAGGAGGTACCGGAAAAACTCCTATGATTGAAATTTTATTGCGTTTGTTTACGCAAACCTATAAAATTGGAGTATTAAGTAGGGGTTATGGGCGTAAGTCTAAAGGTTTTTTGTTGGCTACTAAGAATTCTACAGTAGAAGAACTAGGGGATGAGCCGTACCAGATATATTCTAAATTTCCAGAAATTACAATGGTGGTAGATGCCGATAGGCAAAATGGTATAGCTACTATGGAGTCTAAAAGTACTTCAGACTTTATTTTGCTAGATGATGGTTTTCAACACAGAAAGGTTACACCAGGTTTTTCTATTCTCCTAACTACTTATGATAAATTATATGTAGATGATTGGTATTTGCCTACCGGAAACTTAAGAGATAGTAAAAAAGAAGCAAAACGAGCATCTATTATTATTGTTACAAAGTGCCCAGATGATTTATCTAATGATGAACAGAATAAGATTAAAAAAAGGCTGCAGAGGTATCCAGATCAAGAAGTTTTATTTGCTTACTTTGGTTATAACTCTATTCTAAAAGGAAATTTTAATACAGATTCTTTAGAAGTATTAAAGAATAAAAAGATAACCTTAGTTACAGGTATTGCAAACCCAAAACCTTTGGAAAAATATTTAAGTAAACAAGCTGTACAATTTGAGCATTTAAAATATACAGACCATCATTTTTTTACAGACTCTGAGATTAAGTTATTACAATCTAAAAAATGTATTATTACTACAGAAAAAGATTATGTTAGGTTAAAAGATAAAGTAAGTAATCTTAGTTATATTGAAGTATCTCATCTTTTTTTAAACAAAGGTGAAGATGAATTAACTAAACAAATAGAATATTATTTATCTAGGAGTCGCTAATTTTTTTATCAAAAATATTTTCTCCTATTTTCTGGTAAAATACCTCGGGTTTAAATGGTTTTGTAACAACATCATTACAACCAGCAGCATAAAAACTCTCTAAACTATCATCTAAAGATATTGCTGTAAGTGCAATTATAGGGGTGTGTTTATTAAATTTTCTAATTTCAATGGTAGCTTCTTCTCCACTAATACCAGGCATATGAATATCCATTAAAATGGCATCATACGTATTATTTTTAGCCAAATCTATAGCTTCCATACCATTACTAGCTATATCACTAGTAATCTCTTTTTTGGTAAGCATCTTTTTGGTAATTACTTGGTTTATTTTATTATCCTCTACAATCATTAAATGCAAGCCTTTAAACTCATATTCTTTTTCTGTAATTTCAAAAGGAATATCATCTACAATGGCATCTTTACTTTTTACGGTAACTTCAAAAAAGAAAGAACTACCATTTCCTAATTCGCTTTCTAATTGTATTTTACTATCAAATAAACCTAGTAAACTTTTTACAATAGTTAGTCCTAGTCCTGTGCCACCATATTCTCTATTAATTTGTATAGAACCCTGCTCAAAACCTTCAAAAATACTTTCCTGCATTTCTTTAGAAATACCAATGCCGTTATCTTCTACTTCAAAATATAAGGTAACATCATCCTCTACTTTCTTAAGTAATTTAGCAATTACTTTTACCTCTCCATTTTTAGTAAATTTAAGGGCGTTTCCAACAAGATTCATGAAAATTTGAGAGAGCTTAAGAGGGTCACTCATTAAATGTCTAGGAATATCTTCGTCGTATTGTAAAATAATTTTTGTGCTATTTTCTTTGGCACTTTGCTGTAAGGAGTCAATAACTTCTTTTAAAACCTTTTTAAGGTTAAACTCCATGTTTAGAGGCTCTAATTTATCTGCATCAATTTTATTAATTTGTAGAATGTCATTAATAAAATTTAAAAGATAGTCACCAGAGAATTTTAGTGCTTTTAGGTGTTCTTTTTGGTTCTCACTAGGGTTTTCTTCTAGGAGTAAATGAGTGAGCCCTGTTACAGCATATAAGGGTGTACGGAGCTCATGACTAACTGTAGAAAGAAAATTAGTTTTAGCTTCCATAGCTTGTACTGCACCATCTCTTGCAGCCTGTAATTCTTTATTTTTAGTCTGTAATAAGTCGTTTGTTTTTAATTTAATTTGATTGTTTCTATAAAGTGAAACAGCTAAAAGAGAAATTATAATTAAAAAGGCAGAAGTTAAAACAGCTGTAATTTCTGATCTATTAGCAGATTCATTTAACTCTTCATTTAATTTTTCTAACCTATTAATTTCAGACGTTTTAAAATCGTCTCTAATTTTATCGGCAGTTTTTTGTTCTACTTTTAATTTGTCAATATTAAAAACAGAATCTTTTAGTACTACAAGTTTTTGACTTTGTTCTAATGCTAAACTAAATTCATTTTTCTTTTCATACGCAGTTGTTAAGAGCTCTCTGGCTTCAAAAATTTCTTTGCTAAATTCTTGTTGCTCTGCAAGTTTTAAAGCGGCTTCTCCGTTTGTTATACTTTCTTCAAATTTTTGTGTTTTTATATAAAGCTTGGTTAGGCCAATATGTGCTTTTGTAGCTAAATATTCTTTTTCAAAAACATCGGTATTTATAACTAAAGAGTTAAAGTTTTTAGAGGCACTTTCATATTTTTCTAAATTTAGATAAATATCTCCTTCTGCTAATAAAATATGATTAAAGAAATTACGATCGTTATTTAACTGCTTTGCTTCATTTAACATAAAAATCGCTTGAAAATTTTTATTGTTTCTATAAAGTACTAAAGCTTCTATAAATTTATGAATGGCATCTCCGTATGGGTATTCTATATCTTTTAACAAAACTTCGGCTCTGTCCCAATAGAAAAGAGTAGTTTCTTCGTTATCTAATTTTAAGTATAACTGAGCAAATTCGTGGTAACTATCTATTAAAGATTTTACATTTTCATTTTTTTCTGCTTGTTCAGAAGCTTTATTTAATGCTTCTAACGCTAGATCTATTTTATTTTGATTTTTTAATGTTCTGGCTAAATTAAAGTAAGAAACAGCATCCTTTTCTTGTGTAGAATTTTGCGAAAAAGAGTACGAGCATACTAATAGCAATGCTATTAATAAAGATATTTTTTTAAGGTTTCTATATGTAGATAGATTATTCAAATGTAATTTTTACGAATCATTATATTAATTAGGTCTATTATTCTGGAGCTATAACCAGTTTCGTTATCATACCAACCAATAATTTTAACCATTTTTCCGATAACTGACGTCATCTGAGAATCAAACGTACAAGAATACGAACTATTGTTTATATCTATAGATACTATAGGGTCTTCAGTATAATAAACTATGTTTTTTAACGTGCTGTTTGATGCTTTTTCAAAAGTATCATTAATTTCTTTAATATTTGTAAGTCTTTTTACATTAAATGTGATATCTGTAAGAGAGCCGTTTGGTACAGGAACTCGAATGCCACAACCACCAATAACGTTTTCTAGTTTTGGAAAAATTTTTGTTAAGGCTTTTGCTGCTCCAGTTGTTGTTGGAACAATAGATTGTCCGGCTGCTCTTGCTCTTCTTAAATCATTATGGGGTTGGTCATGTAAACTTTGGTCCGAGGTATAAGAATGTATAGTAGTAATATATGCCTGTTCTATACCGCAAAGTTCCTCTATAATCTTTATCATTGGAGCAGCATTATTTGTAGTACAAGATGCATTAGATATAATATGGTCCTTATTAGTAAGAGAATTTTCATTAATCCCGCAAACAATCATTTTAATAGAATCTTCTTCTGGAGGTACAGATAAAATTACTTTTTTTGCACCATTAGATATATGGTAATCTAAATCTTTTTTAGATTTAAATTTCCCCGTAGATTCTATAACAAGATCAACGGCTTGGTCTTTCCAGTTAATATCTTTTGGGTGGTTGTTATTAAACAGCTTTATAAATTGTTCTCCAATAATAATATGATCTTGGTTATGGCTTATATTTTCATGGAATACACCATGAATACTATCATATTTTAAAAGATGTGCTAGTGTTCTTGCATCCGAAAGGTCATTAATAGCAACTACTTCTAAGTGGTTATGTTGGTTTAATAATCTACAAACGGTTCTTCCAATTCTTCCAAAACCATTAATACCAATTTTTATTTTTTTCATGGAAAAAATAAGCTCTTAAAGAAATTTAGTTTATGTGTTTGTGAGCTTTGTAAGATGACCTTACTAGTGCGCCACTTTCTACATGTCTAAAACCCATTTTTAAACCAATTTCTTCATACTTCTTAAATTGTTCTGGAAGTATAAATTGTTGAACAGGTAGGTGTTTTTTAGTGGGTTGTAAATACTGCCCAATAGTTACAACATCTACTTTTGCATTTCTTAAATCCTCCATTGTTTGGATTACTTCTTCTTCTAACTCTCCTAAACCTAACATAATACCAGATTTTGTTCTGTTTATACCATTTTCTCTTAAGTATCTTAATACCTCAAGACTTCTTTCGTATTTAGCTTGTATTCTTACCTCTCTGGTTAATCTTTTTACAGTTTCCATATTGTGAGAAACAACTTCTGGAGAAACTTCTATAATACGATCTAAATGTCTTTCAATACCTTGAAAATCTGGGATTAAGGTTTCTAAAGTTGTGGTAGGATTCATTCTACGAATTGCTTTTACCGTTTCTGCCCATATTATTGAGCCCATATCCTTTAGGTCATCTCTATCTACAGATGTAATAACTGCATGTTTAATGCTCATTATTTTTATAGAACGAGCAACTTTCTCGGGCTCAGACCAATCTACAGTTTCTGGTCTACCCGTTTTTACACCACAAAAACCACAAGACCTTGTGCAAACATTTCCTAAAATCATGAAAGTAGCAGTGCCTTCTCCCCAACATTCGCCCATATTTGGACAACTACCAGAGGTGCAAATAGTATGTAGGTCATACTTGTCTACTAAGCCCCTTAACTGCGTGTATTTTTTACCTGTTGGTAATTTTACTCGTAACCATTTTGGTTTTCCTTTTGGTGGCTTAACGTGATTTATAGAATCTGTGCTCATAGGTAAATTTTATACAAATATACGAACTAAATTAAGGTGTTATGCTTATAAACAAGCTAGGAAACCTTATTAAAAAAAGTATATTTTATTTGTTTCGGGTAATAACTTCGGCCAATAATTTTTTTGCTCTTAAGAGTTTTACTTTCACATTATTAATAGGCTCATTTAGTTGGGTAGCTATTGCAGCATAAGAAAGTTCATTAAAATATCTAAGATTAATGACTTCTTGGTAGTGTGGTTTTAATTTTTTTATATGTTGTAAAAGCGTTGCTAAATTCTGTTCTGTTATAAGTTGGTCTTCAGCAGAAGGAGCATCATCTAAAACTTTTTTGTAGTCTTCGTTATTATCTTTTACGTTTATGATATCTTTTTTTCTTTTTCTTAAAAGGTCTACATGTATGTTTTTAGAAATTGTAATTAACCATGTCTTAAACTTATAAGAAGAATCATAAGTGCTTAATTTGTCAAAAGCTTTAGAGAAAGTTTGTATGGTTATATCTTCTGCATCACTTTCGTTTTCGGTTCTTTTTAATTGAAAACCATAAACATCATTCCAAAAGATATGCAATAATTTACTATAAGCAATTTGATTGCCTAATTTAGCTTTTTCTATAGTATTATTAATAGTTTGCTTGCTATCCAAAACAGGAGATTTAGATAATGACAGTTTATTTTGTGGCTTTTAACTACTGTAATTCTGGAGTAGCATCTTTTTTGCAATCTTGTTCGCTTGGTAATTTTCCACACATTCCGCAAGCTTCACCTTCTTTATTTAAAAATGGGCTTTGACTAGCACAAGTGCCAGCAAATTTACCATCTTTTTTAGCCCATATTTTAATAGCAATTCCTGCAAAAGCAATGGAAAGAAGACCTATAGTAAGTAGTATCAACTTCATAAATATTTTTTTTACAAAGATATAAAAATAAAGCCCCATTTTGGGGCTTTATGAATACTTTATAAAGGGGTTGCTTAATAAGCAATATTAGCAACTATTTTGTTTGTAGTTGGGCTTATATTACCACCTTTTGGCTCTATTGTTATATAACTAACTGCATTATCGGAATAGGGTAGTGCTGTTAATTTATCTTTACTAGCAGCTTCTTGTACTATTCCTAAATTTAACATTTCTCCATTTACCTCTGCCCACATTTGGTAACATTGGTCTTCAGGTAACTCAGGCAACTTGCTAACATTTATGTAAGATAATTTCTTTACAGGATTAATGTAAGCAACGGCTTTTAAATCTCTAGCCATTTTATTACCTCTTACATTGTATTTTTTAGTCTGCGGATTGTTAAGAACAATAAATTGGTTTCTTACGTCTTCCAATTGTTGTCTCATATCTGCTTCTAATGTTTTTATTTTATTAGTAACAATAGTGTTTTCTTGCTGTAAATTCTTGTTTTGATTCCAGAAAAAATAAGAAGCACTAGCAAACATACACGCAACAATACTTGCAGCAATTGTATATCTAAAAAATTGCTTACGACCAGAACGTTCTGATTTTATTCTAGCATGTATTTTTTCTTTAAGACCTTCAGGAGTTTTTATAGCATGTAATTTAGCATAAGTCTCTAAGTTGTCTTGTAACTCATCGTAGGTTTTTTTAACCTCTGGATACATTGCTATATAACGTTCTACTTGCATAGACTCCATATCATTAGTAGAACCTAATAAATATTTTTCTAGCAGATCAGAATCTAAAAATATTTTTATCTTTTCTTTCATAACTATATATTTAATAGAAGCGCAAGTAATATAGCTGGATTGTATATCTTCTTTAATTCGCGTAAACCAATTTTTAATCTAGATTTAATAGTTCCTAAAGGAATATCTAACTCGTCGCTAGCTTCTTGTTGTGTCATTCCTTGAAAAAACAAGGCTTCTAAAACAATTTGATATTTACTTTCTATTTTATCTAAATTTTCTCGGACGTCAATTAAATCAGGCCTAATACTTTCTACTCCTAAATTATATACGTCAGAAACATCCATTTGGATTTCCTTATCTGTTTTTGTGTTAACACTTCTTAATTTATCTATAGCGGTATTTCTAGTTATTCTAAATAACCAAGTAAATAATTTTGCTTTAGAGGGGTCATAAGAATCCGATTTTTTCCAGATTTTAACAAAACTTTCTTGTAAAACATCTTGAGCTAAATCATTATTTCTCACAACTTTATGAGCTACACCATATAAAGTGTCTCCATAATGTTCATAGAGAAGAGAAATTGCTTTTTCATTCCTCTCTTGCAAAAGTTCTACAATATGTTTTTCAAGTAGTGCGCTCATATAATATTATAAAGCTTTATAAAAATGGAGTTCTCGGCATCCAATAGCTTCTTTTTTACCGTATATATTTGTAAACGCTAAATTATTAAATTGATTGTTATACTTAGCGTATATAAAAAAATATTAAAGTTGTAAATGTACAACTGGTTATTGTACATTTATTTTTGGTTGGTTTGATGTAACCCTCGTATGTTGTACGGGGGTTATTTTATTATGTTAACTTCTGGTACAATGGTAATATTAAATTTTATTTGTACCTCTTTTATAATTTTAGATGCTAATTGTACTATTTCTTCTCCAGAAGCATTTCCATAATTTACTAAAACTAATGCTTGTTTAGTATGTACGCCTGCATCTCCATATCGTTTTCCTTTAAAACCACTTTGTTCTATAAGCCAACCTGCGGGTATTTTATATTCTTTTTCTGTTATTTTATAGAATGGAGCCTCTGGGTTTTTTAAACTAAATTCTTTAAAATCTTTTTCCGAAATAATTGGGTTCTTAAAAAAACTACCACTATTTCCTATTTCTTTTGGGTCTGGTAATTTACTTTGTCTTATGGCTATAACGGCATTAGAAACATCTTGAATAGTAGGATTTGTAATATTTTCCTTTTTTAATTCTTCTTCTATAGAGCCGTAAAATGTATTTAAGATATGATTTTTTTTAGTAAGCTCTAGAAAAACAGCAGTTATTATATGCTTACCTTTTCCTTCTTGTTTAAAAAAAGAATCTCTATATCCAAATTTGCAATCTTCTTTAGTAAAAGAATGTTCTTCTAAAGTTGAGGTATTTATGGTTTGGCATTTTACAAAATGGTCTTTTAATTCTACCCCATAAGCGCCTATGTTTTGAATAGGGGCTGTACCAACTTTACCAGGAATTAGAGACATGTTTTCTAGACCTCCGTAATTGTTTTTTAGAGTCCACAAAACCATGTTATGCCAGTTTTCACCAGCCATTATTTTTAAGGTTACATGTTTTTCGTCTTCTTTAGCAATAGTAATTCCTTTAAGGTTAATGTAAATTACAAGCGCATTTATATTTGTAGTAAGTAGCAGGTTGCTTCCGCCACTTAAAATAAATTTAGAAGGGTAGTCTTTTAAACAAAGAGCTTCTTTTAGTTCTGCTAAAGTAGTAACCTCACAAAAGTTTTTTGCTGTAACAGCAATACCAAAAGTATTGTAATTTTTTAAAGGTATATTTTGTAATATCTGCATTACCCTATATAACTCTTAAGCGCTTCTTTTAGTATAGTAACTGCTCTTTTTAAACTTTCTTGGTCTAATACGTATGCAATTCTTATTTGGTTTAACCCTAAACCATTAGTTGCATAAAAACCAGCTGCAGGAGCTACCATTACTGTTTCTCCTTTGTATCTAAAATCTTCTAACAGCCATTGCGCAAAATCATCGGCACTTTTTACAGGTAGTTCAGCAATACAGTAAAATGCACCATTAGGCATTGCAACTTTTACACCATCTATTTTTTTTAATTCAGTTATTAAGGTATTTCTTCTTTCTACATATTCTTCTTTTACATCATCAAAATAACTTTGCGGCGTATCTAATGCAGCTTCACTTGCTATTTGTGCATAGGTAGGTGGGGATAGTCTTGCTTGAGCAAACTTTATAGCTGTTTTAATAAATTCTTTGTTTTTACAAACTAAATACCCAATTCTTGCGCCACACATACTATATCTTTTAGAAACAGAATCTATTACAATAGCATTATCTTCTAGTCCTTCTTCTTGTAAAATAGAGTAATGTTCTTTATTGTCATAGGTGAATTCCCTATAAACTTCATCAGCAACTAAAAACAGGTCGTGTTTTTTTACAATTTCTGCAAGCCTTTTAATTTCTTCTTTGCTGTACAAGTATCCAGTTGGGTTGCTTGGATTACATATTAATATTGCTTTTGTTCTAGGGGTAATTAGTTTTTCAAAATCATCAATAGGAGGCAGTGCAAAATTATTTTCTATTGTGGATACAACTGGTACTACTTTAATTCCGGTTGCAGTAGCAAACCCATTATAATTAGCGTAAAAAGGTTCAGGAATAATAATTTCATCATCATAATCTGTAATACTACCCATTGCAAAAGATAGTGCTTCAGAACCACCAGTAGTTACAATAATATCTGAAGAATTAACAGAAATATTATTTTTTAAATAATAAGCAGCAATCTTTTCTCTAAAAATATCAGAGCCTTCTGTTTTACTGTAAGCAATAACACTTAATGTATTGTTTTTAACAGCATCTAGAGCTATTTGCGGCGTTTTTATATCTGGTTGCCCTATGTTTAAGTGTATTACCTTAGCGCCATTCTTTTTTGCTTGTTCTGCAAAAGGAACCAATTTACGTATTGGAGACTCGGGCATATTAATCCCTTTATTAGAAATTTTAGGCATATAACAAATTTTATACAAAAATGAGGAAACCTAACAAGACATACAATAAATACGGAGGTTTATTTAGAAGGCTTTTTTTGTTAAATATCTAGGAAATTCACCTTATTTTTTATAATTTTTACAACGTAATGTGTTAAAAATTAAAGGTTTGAAGTGTAGTTTCTCTTTGTGTATACTACTTATTGTGTTCTTTTTTAGTAAAGGATTTTCGCAAACGTTTTCGTTACCTGCTTCAAAAAAGAGTCAAAAAGTAAAATTTCAACTAATAAATAACTTAATTATAATGCCAATTGAGGTTAATGGCACGGAGTTATCTTTTATTTTAGATTCTGGTGTTCAGAAACCTATATTATTTAACTTATCAGACCGAGATTCTGTTCAAATTAATAACGTATCAGAAATAAGTATTAGAGGCTTAGGAAAGGGAGAACCAATAAAAGGACTTAGCTCTATAGGTAACACTTTTAAACTAGGTGATATTAAAAATAGTAATCAACATTTATATGTTGTTTTGGATAAAGATTTAAATTTTTCTCCTAGCATTGGAATTCCAATTCACGGAATTATAGGATATGATTTATTTAAAGACTTTATTGTAGATATAAACTATTCAAAAAAAAGGATTAAGTTTTATTCTCCAGAAAATTATGTATATAAAGAGAGTAAGAAAAGTGAAACATTGCCTATAAATATTATTAGAAAGAAAGTATATGTTGGTGCTAGTGTTTATTTAAATGGAAAAGAAAATTTACCAGTTAAGATGTTAGTAGATACTGGTAGTAGTGATGCTGTATGGTTATTTGAAGATGAAAATATTAATGTGCCTCAAGACAATTATGAAGACTTTTTAGGGAAAGGTTTAGGCGGGAATATTTTTGGAAGACGTACTAAAATTAACAGTATTACATTAGGGACTTTTTCTGTGAAAGATGCGAAAGCTGCTTTTCCGGATATGGAAACTTTTAATTCTATTAAAAGATTAGGAAATAGAAATGGAAGTGTTGGCGGAGAAATATTAAAACGTTTTAATATTGTTTTTGATTATAGAAATAAAAAAATGACGATTCGTAAGAATGGGAATTTTAATAAAGCTTTTCAATACAATTTAAGTGGAATAGATTTACAACATGATGGGGTACGGTATGTTTCTGAACGTATTGCAAATACAAATGGTCTAGTAAAGAAAAACGATAAATCTTTTGGAGATGTTCAAATTCTTTTAGAGAATACTACCAGATTAAGTTTGGTGCCAGAGATTGTGGTATCTGGGATAAGATTGGGAAGCCCTGCAGAAGCGGCAGGATTGCAACAAGGAGATGTAATATTAGCTGTAAATGGCAAACGTATACATAAATACAAAATTCAAGAAGTACTACAAATGCTAAACGATAAAGAAGGGGAAAGAATTGAAGTACTTATAGAAAGATACAATCAAGATGTACTTTTTAGTTTTGTTCTTAAAAATTTGTTTAAATAAGAAAAGCTCGGTATAACCGAGCTTTTCTTTATTATTTTATAGTAAAATTACTTTCCTGCTCCAGAATCTTTTACTTCTCCTTTTATTTTTAAAACTTTTGTAGGAGTGTCTGCATTAGAAATAACAGTTATCGCTTTTCTGATAGGGCCTACTCTGTTAGTATCATATTTAACAGAAATTTCTCCAGTTTTCCCTGGTAAAATTGGGTCTTCTGGCTTTTTTGGAATGGTACATCCACAGCTAGAGCTAACTTTACTTATAATTAATGGCGCATTACCAGTATTTGTAAATTCAAATACACGTACACCATCAGCGCCTTTAACAACTTCACCGTAATCTACGGTTTCTGATTTAAATTCAATTTTTGCAGCAGTTTCCTGTGCAGTAAGGCTAAATCCTAATAAACCTACAAATAATACAAGTACTATTTTTTTCATCATTTTTAGTTTTGGGTGAATTTCAAAAATAAATCTTTTAAGATGAACCTCCAAAATTCTTTTGTTATACTGTAACGTTACTTATTTTTGTTTCGTATTTAAAATTAGATGCAATTTAGATATTTTAACATATCTTTTAATTTAAATATTTAGTAACGTAAAAAATATTATTCAAAAACTGTTCCAAAATGGAAATGCCATCAAAATATAACCCCCAATCAATAGAGAATCACTGGTATGATTATTGGATGAAAAACAATTTTTTTCATTCTACCCCGGACAATAGAGAACCCTATACTATAGTAATACCTCCGCCAAATGTTACAGGAGTGCTTCATATGGGGCATATGCTTAATAATACCATACAAGATGTTTTGGTAAGAAGAGCAAGGTTAATGGGGAAAAATGCTTGTTGGGTACCAGGTACGGACCATGCTTCTATTGCTACAGAAGCTAAAGTTGTAGCAAAATTAAAAGAACAAGGAATAAATAAAAAGGACCTTAGTAGAGAAGATTTCTTAAAACATGCTTGGGATTGGACAGAAGAGTATGGTGGAGTAATCCTTGAGCAACTAAAAAAACTTGGTTGTTCTTGTGATTGGGAGCGTACTAAATTTACTATGGATGACGATATGTCTGCCTCTGTAATAAAAGTTTTTGTAGACTTATTTAATAAAGGGAAAATTTATAAAGGAAACCGAATGGTAAATTGGGATCCTGAAGCAAAAACAACGCTATCTGACGAAGAAGTAATTTACGAAGAAAAGCAAGGTTTGTTATACTACTTGTCTTATGCCATAGAAGGTTCCGATGAAAAAGTTACTATTGCTACTACAAGACCAGAAACTATTTTAGGAGATAGTGCTATTTGTATAAATCCAAATGATGACCGTTTTACGCATTTAAAAGGAAAAAAAGCAATTGTACCATTATCTGGAAGAGTAATTCCTATAATTGAAGACACCTATGTAGATATGGAGTTTGGTACTGGTTGTTTAAAAGTTACACCAGCACACGATATTAATGATAAAGCACTAGGAGAGAAACATAATTTAGAAATAATAGATATTTTTAATGAAGATGCTTCTTTAAATAGTTTTGGATTACATTATGAAGGTAAAGACCGTTTTGTAGTTCGTAAAGAAATATCTAAAGAACTAGAAGAAAAAGGCTTTCTAGTAAAAACCGAGCAACATATTAATAAAGTAGGAACCTCGGAAAGAACAAAAGCTGTTATAGAACCTAGACTCTCGGACCAGTGGTTTTTAAAGATGGAAGAGTTGGCAAAACCAGCTTTAGATGCCGTTTTAAAAAATAATGAAGTAAAATTATTTCCTAAGAAGTTTGAAAATACCTATCGCCATTGGATGGAAAATATTCGAGATTGGAATATTTCTAGACAATTATGGTGGGGACAGCAAATACCTGCTTTTTATTTTGGTGATGGGCAAGATGAATTTGTAGTTGCAGAAACTATAGAAGAAGCATTAGAATTGGCTAAAGATAAATCTGGAAATGAGAGTTTTACTTCTGAAGATTTAAGACAGGATGAAGATGTATTAGATACTTGGTTTTCTTCTTGGTTATGGCCAATAAGTGTTTTTGGTGGAATTTTAGAACCAGAAAATGAAGAAATACAATACTATTATCCTACAAACGATTTAGTAACTGGTCCAGATATTTTATTTTTCTGGGTAGCACGTATGATTGTTTCTGGATATGAGTATAGAGATACAAGACCTTTTGAGAATGTTTATTTTACAGGGCTGGTAAGAGATAAGCAACGCCGTAAAATGTCTAAATCTTTAGGGAATTCTCCAGATGCTTTAAAATTAATAAAGGATTATGGAGCAGATGGTGTTCGTGTAGGTTTATTGTTAAGTGCTGCTGCTGGTAACGATTTAATGTTTGATGAGGCGCTATGCCAACAAGGAAAGAATTTTGCAAATAAAATCTGGAATGGCTTTAGATTAATAAAAGGATGGGAGGTAGAAGATTTACCACAGCCTGAAGCATCTAAACTAGGAATAGAATGGTATACTGCTAAATTCAACGAAACTTTATTAGAGATAGAAGACCACTTTAGTAAGTATAGAATTTCAGACGCATTAATGGCAATTTATAAATTAGTTTGGGACGATTATAGCTCTTGGTTATTAGAGATAATAAAACCAGCATATCAAAAGCCAATAGATAAAACTACATTTAATGCCGTAATTAATTTGTTTGAGCAGAACTTAAAATTATTGCATCCTTTTATGCCGTTTTTAACAGAGGAAGTATGGCAGCACATAACAAAAAGAACTTCAGAAGAAGCACTTATGGTATCTCAATGGCCAGTTTCTAAGGAGGTAAATAAAAATATAATTTCAGAATTTAATTTTGCATCAGATGTTATTTCGGGCATAAGAACTATTCGTAAAGAAAAGAATATTCCTATGAAAGAAGCACTTTCATTATCAGTTTTAAATGCCGAGAAAAATAACAATACATGGGACTCTGTTATTCGTAAACTAACTAATGTAGAATCTATAACGTATGTAGATGCTGCTGTAGAAGGAACATTAACATTTAGGGTAAAAAGTAATGAATACTTTATCCCTATGGAGGGAGCTATAGATGTTGAAGCCGAAATTTTGAAAATAGAAGAAGAATTAAAGTATACTAAAGGCTTTTTAATTTCTGTTCAAAAGAAACTTTCTAATGAGCGCTTTGTAAATAATGCTCCAGAAAAAGTTATTACAATAGAAAGGCAAAAACAGAGTGACGCTGAGGCTAAAATAGAAACTTTAGAAAAGAGTTTAGCAAGTTTAAAATAATTATATAATTAAGATGAAAATAATTGGAATAGGTAAAAATTATGTGAATAATTTAAGTGAAATGCCAAAAGGAGAAGTTGTTCCTTTAATTTTTACAAAACCAGACAGCTCATTACTAGAAAATGATGGGGATTTAGAGTTGCCTTCTTTTTCTGATAACGTTTGGTATGAAGTAGAGCTTGCATTTAGGATAGGAGAAAAATGTAAAAATGCAACAACTGAAAATGCTTTAAGTTTTGTTGATGCTGTAGCTTTAGCAAATGATTTAACTGCAAAAGATGTTCTAACAAAAAGTAGAGAGCCAAATAAAGGTCCTTGGGCTTTAGCAAAGGGTTTTGATGGGGCTACGCCAATATCTTCTTTTTTGCCTATTTCAGATTTTTTAGATGTTACGAATATAAATTTTTCCATGACAGTAAACGGAGAAGAAAGGCAAAAGGGTAATAGTAGTTTAATGATTACTACTTTGGCAGAACTAATAACATATCTATCAGGAATAATGACCTTAAATCCTGGAGATATTTTATTATCAGGAACACCTGCTACAGGAGCTAATAAAGTTAATTCTGGAGATCATATGGTTGGTTATCTAGAAGGGAAACAAATGTTTAGTACTAAGGTTAAGTAAATACACTAGCATATTAATAAAAAAAGTTCCTAGTTTTTTAACTAGAGACTTTTTTTATTTAAGTTCTTTTTCAACTAATAGAATATATTCCCTCATGGCATCTTCTACAGAGTATTTTTTTGCTTGAATTAATGCATTAGCTTTAAAAGCATTAATTAAAGGGGTTTTACTTCCTGGAGAGCTATGGTTTTTATTAGCAATTCTGTAGTAGGCATATAGTTTTAATAAAATATCTGGGGGAATAGGATCATTATAACTATTAATATAATCTACAGTTTTAAGATATTCATTATATAGTTTTTTGTTTTTCATTTGTGTCTACAAAACTAGCAATACATGTTTTAGCTCCTTTAACTTTTTGGTTTAGCTTAACTGTAATAGCACAGTCTAAAGGTAAGAATAAGTCTACCCTTGAACCAAATTTAATAAACCCAGCATCATCCCCTTGTTGTACACTATCACCTTTCTCGGCATAATTTACAATACGTCTTGCTAGAGCCCCGGCAATTTGTCTGTATAAAATATCACCAAATTTTGGAGTATTTATTACTACGGTAGTGCGCTCGTTTTCTTCACTAGCTTTTGGGTGCCACGCCACTAAATATTTACCAGGATGGTACTTAGAAAATTTAATGCTTCCGCTTGCAGCATACCTTGTAACGTGAACATTTAAAGGAGACATGAAAATAGAAACTTGTTTTCTTTTTCCTTTAAAGTATTCATTTTCTTCTACTTCTTCAATTACTACTACTTTACCATCTACAGGGGCTAAAATTTCATCAAAACTTTTTAAAGCAACCCTTTTTGGGTTTCTAAAAAATTGGAGAATTAATATAAGTATTGCAATAGCAATAACTTGTATTCCCCAACGTAACCAAAGAGGAGTAACATAAAATTGTGCTGAAAGAATAAGTATACTAATAATGAAAAAAGTTATTAGAATTATGGTTTGTCCCTCTTTATGAAACATAATTGAATATATTTAAAATTAAATAGGCAAATGGTGCCGCAAATATTAAACTGTCTAATCTATCTAACATACCCCCATGACCAGGAAGTATTGCACCACTATCTTTAACCCCGGCAACTCTTTTTAATTTAGATTCTATTAAATCTCCAAGGCTACCAGTAATTACAATTATAGTAGATAATATAATCCATTGCATTGGACTAATTAGTGTTTCAAATTCACTAATAATGTACGCTGCTATTAATGCAAATATAAAGCCTCCAATGGAACCTTCTATAGTTTTTTTAGGAGAAACTGCAGAATAAAGTTTTGTTCTTCCTATACTACGACCTACTAGGTAAGCAAAAGTGTCATTTACCCATATTAAAATAAAAATTCCCATGATTAGAATTTTTGCAAATTCATTTTCTTGGTAAGGAATCATTGTTAAAAATATGCACCCGCCTCCTACATAAAATAGGCCAATAACAAACTTTTTGGAGGTGTTAAATGGTTTGCTTTTTTTTGAAAATAAGAAATACAAAAGTGCAAAATCTACTACTAAAGTTATGCTTAGTAAAAGGTTAATAAGAATTTTATCGTGAATAAAATATATAAACAGCCACCATAGCGCTAAATAGGCCATGAATATATAGTAGCCTTTAAGGTGAACTAATTTTTTGTACTCGTAAAGGCAAGCTAGGCCAAAGGCCATAAACAAGAAGTCAAACGCATCAGAATTTAAAAAAACGGCAGACAGTAGTAATATTATGTATACGGCTCCTGTTAATGCCCTTCTTAAAATTTCTTTCATACTATAAATCTTCCAAGAATAGCAGGTATAAATTTTTTGTCGTACTACCGTATGTTAAAAAATCATCTGCATTTTCTTTTGTGGCATGAAAGTGTTTTAAAGTAGTAATGTTTGCAGGAATACTATGGCCGTATTTTTTCTTTATTGTTTTTAAGCCTTCACCAATGTTTTCAACTAACTGGCTAGTTGTAGCAAATACTATAACATTGTCAGGAAGTTCATTTAATTTTTTCTCATTTAGTTGATTGGAGCAAACTAAAATAGAACCGTTTTGAGCTATTAAGTGCTCACAGGTGGTAAAAAAGACTTCGCTGTCATTTGCTTGTGCCGTAAATTTTACACCTTCCTTAGAAAATTTAGTCTTTAGTTGTTTGTTCATCACAAAAAATGGAGAGTTCTCCCAATTATTTTCTTGAACAATACTTTTTAATGCTAAAGATATTTCATTAAAAGAGTCGCAATACAAAAATTTACCACCATTTTTTTTAAAATGTATGGTAAATTTTTCATCTACAGGTAGATTTAAATCTGGCATATGAACCCCTCTGGTTTCCGCAGTTTCTTTGGAAATTTTCTTTTTGCCACCGCCAAAAAGGATATCAAATAGCCCCATTTAATTTTCTAAACTTCTATTTTTATTACTTCGTAGTATTATACTTGGACAACGAATATATTTAATATTTATTATTTATTCGTGTCTTCTTGTGCGTTATTAACTGTAGCATCTTCAATAATGGTACTTTCTAGTTTTTTATCTTCATCAGTAAATAACCTTTCTCCAAATATTTTTTCTAAATCTTCTTTGAAAATAACTTCTTTCTCTAAAAGACGTTCTGCCAAAATAGTTAGTTTGTCTTTGTGTTCTGTTAAAACTTCTATAGCTCTTTTGTACTGTTCTTCAATGATTTTAGAAATTTCTTCATCTATTTTTCTTGCAGTTTCTTCACTATAAGGTTTAGAGAAACCATAAGAATCTTGTCCTGAAGAATCATAATAAGTTAAGTTTCCAATTTCATCATTAAGTCCGTATACGGTAACCATTGCTCTTGCTTGTTTGGTTACTTTTTCTAAATCACTTAAAGCACCTGTAGATATTTTATTAAAAATTACTTTTTCCGCGGCTCTACCACCTAAAGTAGCACACATCTCATCTAGCATTTGCTCCGGGCGTACTATTAATCTTTCTTCTGGTAAGTACCAAGCAGCTCCTAAAGATTGACCTCTTGGAACTATAGTGACTTTTACTAATGGAGCAGCATGTTCTAACATCCAGCTAGTTGTTGCGTGTCCAGCTTCGTGGTATGCTATTGTTTTCTTTTCTCCAGGAGTAATTATTTTATTCTTTTTCTCAAGACCACCAACAATTCTATCCACTGCATCTAAGAAATCCTGCTTGTCTACTGCTTTCTTTTCGTTTCTAGCAGCAATTAAGGCAGCTTCATTACAAACGTTAGCAATATCTGCTCCAGAGAATCCAGGAGTTTGTCTTGCTAAGAATTCTAAATCTAAAGTTTCTAGTGTTTTAATTGGTCTTAAGTGAACTTCAAAAATTTCTTTACGTTCTCTAATGTCTGGTAAGTCTACATATATTTGTCTGTCAAATCTACCAGCACGCATTAAAGCTTTGTCTAATACATCTGCTCTGTTAGTTGCAGCAAGTACAATAACATTGGTATTAGTACCAAAACCATCCATTTCTGTTAAAAGTTGGTTTAAGGTATTCTCACGCTCGTCATTAGATCCTGTAAAATTATTTTTACCTCTTGCTCTACCAATAGCATCAATTTCATCAATGAATATTATGGCAGGCGATTTATCTTTAGCTTGTTTAAATAAATCTCTAACTCTAGATGCTCCTACACCAACAAACATTTCTACAAAGTCTGAACCTGATAAAGAGAAGAAAGGAACTTTAGCTTCTCCGGCTACAGCTTTAGCTAATAAGGTTTTACCTGTTCCTGGAGGGCCTACTAATAAGGCTCCTTTTGGAATTTTACCACCTAATGAGGTGTATTTATCTGGGTTTCTTAAAAACTCTACAATCTCTTCTACCTCTTCTTTTGCGCCTTCTAAGCCTGCAACGTCTTTAAAAGAAGTTCTTGTGTCTGTTTTTTCATCAAAAAGTTTTGCTTTAGATTTTCCAATATTAAATATTTGACCACCAGCACCGCCGCCGCCGCCGCCAGACATTCTACGCATTAAGTATATCCAAATACCTATTATTATTACAAATGGGAGTAGGGATATTAAAATATCAGCAATAACGTTAGATTCTTTTCCAAACTCTACAACTGTATCTAAATTATTGTCCTTTTTTATTGCTGTAATTTCATTTTGGAATATTGCTAAATCTCCATAATCCAAAGTGTATTGGGCTACAGTACCAGAAGAAGGTATTATAGGTTTAGAAACAATGTCTTTATGTGCATCTTTTTCTAAAGCTTCTTTGGTAAGAAAAACCTTTGCTTGGTTTGTATTGGTAATAATTAATATTTTATCTACATCACCGTTACGTAAGTAATCCTGTAATTCTGATGTTGTAGTTTTTTTAGCACTTGAAAAATTTTCACTACTAAAATATTGAAAACCTATTAGTAGAACAGCTATTAAGCCATAGATCCACCAAGAATTAAATTTAGGTTTTTTTGAATTTGTATTGTTATCTTTTGCCATTCTTTTATTAATTATTTATGCTAGTTTCTATGGTAGAAAATTTTGCGTCACCCCATAGACCTTCTATGTCGTAAAATTCGCGTACTTGTTTTTGAAAAACATGTACCACTACATTTACATAATCCATTAAAACCCACTCCGCGTTATCCTCGCCTTCTACATGCCAAGGTTTATCTTTAATAGCTTTGCTAACTGTTTTTTGGATAGAGCCGACTATTGCTTTTACGTGTGTATTTGATGTACCGTTACAGATTATAAAATAGTCGCATACTGTATTTTCAATTTCTCTTAAATCAAGTAAGTTTATATCAACTCCTTTTACTTCTTCTATTCCTTGTAAAATTAATGCAATTAACTCATCTGGACTAACTTTCCCTTTCTGCATTCAAAATTTTTAGTTTATACAAAGTTATTATTTTTTTGTTCTTTTACCTCTTGTTTTTAACAATACATTATAAGTTTGTCAAAAAGAATATCAATGGAGATAATCAAACTTAATGCCACGAGCTCTACAAATATGTATTTGAAAGATTTAATATTGTCTTCTTCTGTTAATGATTTTACAGTTGTTACAGCAAAAAAGCAAACATTTGGTAGAGGGCAAATGGGAACTTCTTGGAACTCTGAAGAAGGTAAAAACCTGACTTTTAGCGTTTTAAAAAAGTTTGATAATTTTTTTATCGATAATCAATTTTTATTAAGTATTTGTGTTTCTTTATCTATCTATGAGACATTATATAATTTAAAAGTCCCTAATTTAACTATAAAGTGGCCAAACGACATTCTGTCAGGTACTTCAAAAATTTGCGGAATACTTATAGAAAATTCACTTTCTGGAAGTAAAATACAAACTTCAATAATTGGAATTGGGTTAAATGTTAACCAAATAGTTTTTAATAACTTATTAAACGTCTCTTCTTTAAAATTGTTGTTGGGTAAAAGTATTAATTTGGATGAGTTATTACAATTAATACTTAAAGATTTGAAAGACCACTTATCTTCTTTTCAAAATAGGAGTAAAGAAGAGTTGTGGTCTGTTTATGAGGCTAACATGTTTAGAATTAATAAACCATCTACTTTTGAAGATGGTAATGGTAATTTAATAATGGGTTTTATTAGAGGTGTTACACCACAGGGTAAGCTCCTTGTGGAGTTAGAAGACTCTATTTTAAAAGAATATGGGTTAAAAGAATTGAATCTTAAATACTAAATCTTTGTAAGATTTTCAGATAGTGTTCCCATAAAGTTTGTAATAGGAGACTTTATCATCATAGCCATCATAGCATTAAATTCTCCTGAAAAACTTAGTGCTACTTCACTTTCATTTGTATTTACAGCAGTAATGTCTGCTGTTAAAGTAAATGGTAATTTTTCATTAGCAGCTCCTAGTACTAATTTGCTATAAGGTGTTTGTATTTTTCTTTCTAGTACAATTTCTGGCATTCCTTTTAACGCAAATAAGAATCTATCTTCAGACAAGACTTCAAACTTTGCAATATTATCTGGCATTAATTGCTCAAAATTTTCAAGATTAGTTAAAAATTCAAAGGTTGCTTTATCTCCTTTTGCAATTTTCTTTTTTGGTGTTTCTAAAAACATAAATATATTATTGGTTCCATTGGGATGGATTTTTACGCCACTCCATTAAGGTGTTTAATTGTTCTTCTTTTATGTACCCTGTGTTAGATGCTTGCTCCATTAAATAGGTATAATCTCCTAAAGTGTGAAGGTCTACATCTTTATCTGCAAAATTCTTTTCGGCTACATCAAAACCATAGGTAAAAACTGCTATCATTCCTTTTACATTAGCATTTTGTTCTCTTAGAGCATCTACGGCATTTAAGCTACTCATACCAGTACTTATTAAATCTTCAATAACTACTACAGTTTGGTTTGCTTCTAAATAACCTTCTATTTGGTTTTTTCTTCCATGAGATTTTGGTTCTGGACGAACGTAAATGAAAGGTAAACCTAAATAATCTGCTACTAAAGCTCCCATTCCAATAGCTCCTGTAGCAACACCAGCAATAACATCTGGCTTGCCGTAAAGTTTGTCTACTTGTTTTGCTATTTCTTCTTTAATATAGTTACGTATTGTAGGATAAGAGAGTATAATTCTGTTATCACAATATATTGGAGATTTCCATCCAGAAGCCCATGTAAAAGGATTTTCTGGTTTCAACTTTATTGCATTAATTTGCAATAGTAGTTCTGCTGTTTTTTTAGCTGTATCTTTATCTAAAACCATAACGCAAATGTATAAAGTTTTTGTGAATGAATTGCCTCTTATTTTAACAAATAAAATGCCAGAGACAAGTAGTAATAATGTTTTTTTATTAAACGACGAAGATGCTATAGATGAAGCAATTAATGCGTTAAATAAGAAAAAGTTTTTTAAAGCCTACATATATCATCCTGTTGCAGAGGAGATATTAATAAAATTTACAAAAAAAATTCCTTTAGTTGCAGCAGCAGGTGGGGTAGTAACTAATGGTAAAGGAAAAGTACTTTTTATTTATAGGAATGATAAATGGGATTTACCTAAAGGGAAATTAGACCCAGGAGAAACTATAGAAGAATGTGCTATACGTGAAGTAGAGGAGGAGACTGGAGTTAGAGGTTTAGAAATTCAGAATTTTTTAAAAACAACGTATCATATTTTTAAAAGACATAATATTTATAAGCTAAAAGAAGTGCATTGGTTTGCTATGAAAACTAGTTTTGATGGCGAGTTAAAAGGGCAAAAAAGCGAAGGCATTGAAAAAGTAAAATGGCGAGGGCCTAAAAAAATTAAAGAGCTTTTGCGTAACTCTTATGTTAATATTAAAATTCTTTTTGATGAATAAAAAGTGTTATGGCGCATTTGAATAAAAACTCTCATAATTTGAAATAAAAATAAGGATAATGAAGGCAATTAGTAGAATTATGACAAATATTTGTTCGGTCAATTTAACGGAAAGTAGAGATTTTTATACCAAATTGTTCGACTTTAATGTGGATTATGACAGCGATTGGTTTGTTCATCTAGTTTCAAGGGACAAAAAATTGGAATTAGGGTTAATTGACCGAACGAACGAAATTGTGCCTAAAGATTTTCAAAACAATCCGCAAGGATTCTATGTGACGTTTGTAGTTGAAAATGTGGACGAAATATTTAAAATTGCGAAATCTGAAAAATTTGAAATTTTAAGCGAACCGAAGGACACGTTTTACGGACAAAGAAGATTATTATTGAAAGACCCGAACGGAACTTTAGTAGATATTTCTTCACCGATAAAGGACTTTGAATTTTAAAGTATAAAAATTGGAGTTAAATTTTGACCGAACTAAAAAACATAAAATTAGGTTCTGCGCTTGCTTGTAAAGGCAGCATCTTTTATTACCTATGTTTTTGCAAAAGGTATTTATTCCTCTTTAGGAACTCTATAAACGGGGTAACTTAAGTGCTCTTTTTCGTAAAATTTAGAATTTTTGTAAAGCCAGTTTAATTGCATTTCCCAATTAGCTGCAAAAATTGAATCTTTCGTCTTTTTTTCTAGAAAGTTATTTCTTAATATAGAGTCTTTTTGAAGTATTCTTAGAGCTGTATCTTCAAAAATGTAGGGAGAAAAATGTTCTTTTTGCTGAAGAATAGTATCAAAGAAATTCCAGTTAAAAAAAGAATCTACACAGGCAGGTTCAAGAGTTTCTATTATGTATCTTATGCCAGTTTGGTCTGTAGGTATTATATAGTCTCCTTTATGTAAAGCTGTTTTCTTAAAAGATTTTTTTATGGTCGTGTTATAGTGGTTATAATGCCCTTCGTAGGAGGATGTATTTGTTTCAAAAGTTTTTATCCTATAGTGTTCTAAATTAACTACAGTATCCTTTTCTACTAAAGAATATTCTATATGGTTAAGAGATAAAAGGTCTATAACTTTAGTCCATTCTTTTTTTAGGATATAAGCTTTGGGTACAATTATAGAATCTGTCGCTTTATAATAATTTTGATACGTAACTTCTTTTGTAAAAGGCTTTGTTCTGTCATATTTTAATCTAGGTAAGCCGGTTATTTTGCTAATAAGGGTATCTGCTTTAAAACCTTTAAAACTTAATTTTGTGTTTTTTAATGTATCTATTTCCCATCTTATAGGGTACTGCTTTAAGATGCTTATATTTTTTATGGATTCGTTTCTTATTTCTTTTATTTCCTTATAGTTTTTCTCACTTATGGTAATCATAGATTGTAATAAGCTATACGTGCCTAAAACTCTTTTTTTATATGGTTTTAACATGTGTGTTTCTACCATTAAACCAAGGGTATTCCATAATGTAGTATATCCTGTAGAGTATCTGGGGTTATCCATAAACTGAGAAAAACCAATTTCTGGAGCTTGGTTGTATACATTTACAAAAGGAGTTATGTCCCAATTCTTTTTTTCTAACTCAACTTCTAAATTTGGCATGAGTTCTTTGTGTAAATAGTTGCCTAATTTACCTCCAAGTTTGTTGTGTTGGGTAAATAAATGGGTAAGTGTATATTGGTAATCAGCACCATTACTTACATGATTGTCTATAAAAATATCGGGCTTTACAAGATGAAAAATTTGGGTAAATGTTTTAGAGTTTTTAGAATCCGATTTAATAAAATCTCTATTTAAATCATAATTTAAAGCATTTCCTCTAAACCCATAAGATTCAGGTCCGTTTTGATTAGCTCTTGACGTAGAATTTCTGTTTAAAACACCACCTATATTGTATACAGGAATAGTGGTTAGAATAGTGTTTTTTGGGGTTTCTGTTTCTTTGTTTGCTAAGTCTCTAAATAGTAGCATAGTGGCATCTATACCGTCCGGTTCTCCTGGGTGAATGCCATTGTTTATGAGTATGGTAACTTTTTTTGGGTCTATTTTCTTAAAATTAAATTCGCCCTCAGGATTATACGTTACCAAATGTAATGGGAGTCCGCTATCCGTTTCTCCAATGGTTTGTACATTAATGGAAGAATACTCTTTAGCTAGTTTTAAGTAAAAAGAAATAACTTCTTTATAAGTTGCAGTTTGTTTTCCAGAAGATTTTTCAAAAGGGGTAGAAAATTCTGCTTTTTTTTCTTCCTCAGTAGTTTCACAAGAAAATAGTAAAACTAAACTTAGTACGCTTAATAAGATTCTCATTACCATTTATTTAAAATACGTTTACAAGTAAAATGCACTGTATTTTATTTTGGCAAAAATAGGTAAAATCTTATAGTTATGCTTTAAGCTACTTTCGTAATTTGCTCCATTTCTTCTTTTTTAATTGGTTTATTATTAAAAGTGATTAAATGGTGCGTTTGTTCTTTGTAGTGTTTCCAATTGTTACGGTCAAAATCATCTATAGAAGAGGTAACAATATTAATACGAACAGTTTCTTTTATTGGGATTTTAATAAATTCTTCAAGAAATTGCCATCCGTCCATTATTGGCATATTAATATCAAGAAAAATTACTTGCGGTAATGGGGTGTTATTATTTAACATATCTGTAATGCCATCTATAGCAGCTTTTCCGTTAACAAATTTGTAAAGTTGTTCATATTCCGTAACCAATCCTAGCATTTTTTGAATGCCAAATACAGTTATAGGGTCATCGTCTATTATGCAGATAGAGTTAATCTTTTTCATTGAAAAATATGTTAAATGTGGTTCCTTCTCCCACTGTGCTAGTTACGGTTACTTTGCCACTCATGGCTTCAATTTGGTTTTTAGTAATGTATAGACCAATACCTCTAGAATCTTTATGATTGTGAAAAGTTTTATACATACCAAACAATTTAGAACCGTACTTTTTTAAATCAATACCTAGTCCGTTATCTGAAATACTAACAACAGAATAGCTATTTTCTTTCTTATAACTAATTTTTACAATAGGGTCTTTGTCTGGATTTTTATATTTTATTCCGTTGGTAATAAAGTTCATTAATATGCTATCTATATATGCTGGAATTACTTTTATTTTTGCATTAATAGGAATTTCATTTACTATTCTTGCTTTGTTTTGAATTATATAGGCAGATAAATTTTGTTTAACATCTTCTATTTTACTATTTAGTTTAATAGGGGTTTTTTCTATGTTAATATTAGTGCTAATAGCAACTACTTCATTAAGATTGTCTAAGGTTTCTAATAAATTATCAGAAGCATTCTTAAGCATATTTAAGATGTTTTCCTTTTCTTTTTCCTCTTTTTCATGAGATAAAAAATCTAGAAGCATTGAGAAATTGGCAGTATGCGACCTTAAATTATGGGAAACAATATGTGCAAAATTTATTAATTTTTTATTCTGCAATGAAGTAACATTTATTAAATGCCTTAATTCTTCTTCTTTTTGTTTTAAATGTGTAATATCTGTACTTATACCTACAATGCCATACGCTTCTCCTTTATCATTAGTAAGGGGTATTTTAGAAACAAGAAACGTTGTGGCGTTGCCATCTTTTTTTATACTAACAGTTTCTTTGCTTAAAATAGGGCGGAGTGATTTTATGACACTCACATCATCTTTTATATTCTCTGCAGCAACTTCTTTAGTAAAGAAATCATAGTCATTTTTACCTAATAATTCACTTGGGCCACTAACGCCCATATATTCGCATTCTGATTTGTTTGCTAAAATTTTTCTAGATTCTCTATCCTTTATATATACATTTAATGGTAGGTTGTCTATTAGTGTTTTTAATAAATGCTCATTCTCTTTTACTTTATTGTCTCCTTCTACTTGGTCAGAAATATCTTGAAAAGTTCCTATTAAACCAATTAGTTCATTATTTTTAAATATTGGCTGCCCTGTAGCTATTACCCATTTTTCTACTCCATTAGCAGAAATTATTTGCGATTTTTCGTTCCAGGGTTTCTTATTTATCATTGCATTATGAAAAGCCATAGAAATAGTATTTCTGCTAATGCCATCTTTATAAAAATTTATAGCCGTATCTACATTTGGATTAAAGTCTAAAGGCACCTCATGTATAGTTTTTGTAATGCTGCACCAATTTAATTTGTTAGTTTTTATGTTATAATCCCATGTTCCAATCTTAGTAATTTCAGATTTTTCTAAAAGTAGAGCTTCTAACTTTTCTATCTGTATTTCGTTTATTACTCTGGAGGTTATATTTTCTGCTTGAATAATAATACCAACAATATTTTCTTCACTATCATACCAAGGTATATTAGACCATTCAAACCATTGTGTGTTGCCATTAGGGTCTTTAAATTCTATATCAAAAAGGTCGCTTGGTTGGCCTTTTAAACATTTATCAAGAATTAATTTCCATTCTTCATTTTTCTCTCCATCTATAAATAAGCTGAAAATAGATTTTCCAAAAACGTTTCTAGTTTCAAAATTAAATTCTTTAATCCATTGGTTAGAGGCATGGATTACTTCGAACTTACTATTAATAAACGCAGTAGCTTTTGGCAGCTGTTTTATTAAATAATTATTAGCAAGTTTTAAGTCCTTCTTAAGCATGTTGTTGTATTTTCCTACTAATGTAGTTGGATCATGCCATATAAATAAAGGTTTGTTGTGAACTCGCAAAAAGACGTTGTGTTTTGATCAATTACTATAGGTAAAGATAATGAATTTTATTAAATGAAAGTATTTTCTTACTATATATTGTATATAACAAAAATGAAATCCTCATAAAAAACAAGGTTTTCATTTACATTGTAGGAATAGTCTTATTTAGTTGTTTTTTTAGTTAACTTTTACTGTGTCCGGGACTAGTACAGAATAGTTTCCACCATTACGAATTACGTCTCTTACAATTGAAGAACTTATGTAAGATTTTCCCGAAGATGTAAGAAGAAAAACGGTTTCTATTTCAGAAAGCTTTCTATTGGTATGTGCTATAGCTTTCTCGAACTCAAAATCTGCAGGATTACGTAATCCTCTTAAAATAAAGTTTGCTTCTACTTTTTTGCAATAGTCAACAGTTAAGCCTTTATAGGTGTTTACTTTTATTTTTGGTTCATTTTTAAATGCATCAGAAATAAAACGTATTCTTTCTTCCAGGCTAAACATGTATTTTTTATCTGCATTTATTCCAATTGCAATTATTAATTCATCAAAAAGAGGTAACCCTCTAGTAATAATATCCTGGTGTCCCAAGGTAAGCGGGTCAAAAGACCCAGGGAATATTGCTCGTCTCATGCTAGTAAAGTTACATGTTTTATTTTAAAGCCTCTTCTATAGCACTTTTAAATAGCTCAGCTAAAGATATTCCGGCTTTTTGGGCTTGCTGCGGCAAAATACTTTCTGTAGTTAAACCTGGGGTGGTATTCATTTCTAACATATAAGGTTCATCACCAATAAAAATAAATTCACTTCTAGAGTATCCAGTCATTTTTAAAATATCATATGCTTTTTTTGCAGCGGTAGTTACATTTTTAAGCTGGATGTCATTTATTCTAGCAGGAGTTATCTCGGTAGACTTTCCTTCATATTTTGCTTGGTAGTCAAAAAAATCATTTTCAGTTACAATCTCCGTAATTGGTAATACTATAGTTTCTCCTTTATATTTTATTACACCCACAGAAACCTCTGTACCGTCTAAGAAACTTTCTATTAATATTTCATCATCTTCTTTATAGGCATTTTCTATTGCCGCTTGTAAATCTTCTTTTTTATGCACTTTAGAAATACCAAAGCTGCTACCAGCTTTATTGGCTTTTACAAAACATGGTAGTTTTACCTTATTAATTATAGCATCTTCATCAATCACATCTCCAAAATTTAAATAATAAGATTCTGCAGATTTAATTCCGTATGGTTTTAAAACACTTAGTAAATCTCTTTTATTAAAAGTTAAAGAAGATTGGTAATAGTCACAAGAAGTTTGTGGAATGTTTAGTAATTTAAAATAAGCTTGCATAAGGCCATCTTCTCCAGGGGAGCCATGAATGGCATTAAAAACGCAGTCAAAAGTAATGTGTTGGTCTTCTATGGTAATAGAAAAGTCATCTTTATTTATAGGATATTCTTCGTTATTAGAATCCACATATACCCATTTGTCTTTAAATATATGTATACGGTAAACGTCAAATAAAGTATTGTCTAAATAGTTGTAAACAACATTTCCACTGGTTAAAGATATTTTGTACTCACTAGAGTAACCTCCCATAATTATGGCTACTTTTTTCTTCATAGTATGGTTTTACTTTTTTTAAAAAATAAATAACAAGGTATCAAAGTAAAGAAAAAAGCAATCCGTTTCCTATATTTGTCGGGTCAATTATACTCCATGAGAAATTTCTTTAATTTTTTAAGAAGCAAATCTTTTTTAATCCAAATAGGATTAGCTTTAGTTGTTTCAGTAGTTTTAATATTTGTAATGTTAAATTGGTTAAATAGTACCACCAACCATGGCGAATTTGTAGAAGTGCCAGATTTTTCTAAAATGTCTGTTATGGATATGCGTAAGGCTGTAGAAGATGCTAGTTTGCGTTATGAGGTACTAGATTCTGCAAATTATAATCCAGATTATCCAAGGTTTTCTATCATAGAACAAAATCCGCAAGCGGGAAATAAAGTAAAAGAAAATAGAAAAATTTATTTTACGGTAAATCCATCTGGTTACAAAAAAGTAACAATTCCAAAAATTATACAGGTTACGCAAAGAAATGCTAAATCTATGCTTAGGGCAGTAGGGTTAGATGTACAGCGTGTAATTTATATAGATGAACTTGGTAAGGATATGGTGTATTCTATAAAATATAAAGGAAAAGTAATTCATCCGGGAGATAAACTACCAAAGACTTCTAAAATAGAGCTAATTTGTGGTAACGGAAAAATATCCGATAGAGCACAAATTAAGGCAGATTCAGAATAAAATATATGTTACCATTAGAAGAGGGGCCAGAGCCAAATGAAGAAGAACTTTATGAACATCATAAAGTAGTAGCATCTAAGGGCCAAATACCTTTACGGGTAGATAAGTTCTTGATGAATTTTATTGAAAATGCTACACGTAATAAAATTCAGCAATCTGCAAAAGGAGGCCATATTTGGGTAAATGGTAAAGTAGTTAAGCAAAATTACAAAGTAAAAGCAGAGGATGAGGTAAAGGTACTTTTTGAGCATCCGCCACATGAGTTTTTATTAGTCCCAGAGAATATCCCTTTAGATATTGTGTATGAAGATGATGCTCTTATGGTGGTAAATAAACCAGCAGGAATGGTAGTGCACCCAGGGCACGGAAACTACTCGGGTACTCTAATAAATGCACTTATTTATCATGTAGATAATTTACCTTCAAATAGTAATGAACGCCCTGGTTTAGTACATAGGATAGATAAAGATACTTCTGGTCTTTTGGTTATTGCAAAGACAGAAGCTGCAATGACGCATTTGTCCAAGCAATTTTTTAATAAAACCTCCCAAAGAGAATATATTGCTTTAGTTTGGGGTAATATAGAAGAAGAGGAAGGTACAATAGAAGGCCATGTAGGAAGGCATCCTAAGAACAGATTACAAATGCATGTTTTTCCAGATGGGGAACAAGGAAAAGAAGCCGTTACACATTATAAAGTTATAGAACGTTTGGGCTATGTTACTTTAGTTTCTTGTAAGTTAGAAACAGGAAGAACACACCAAATTAGGGTGCATATGAAACATATTGGGCATACCCTTTTTAATGATGAACGTTATGGTGGTGAAAAAATATTAAAAGGAACCACCTTTACTAAATACAAACAATTTGTAGAAAATGCTTTTAAAATATTGCCAAGACAGGCATTACACGCAAAAACTTTAGGATTTATACATCCGGTTACAGGAGAAAAAATGAATTTTGATTCTGAAATTCCAGAAGATATAGCAAATTGTATAGAAAAATGGAGGCAATACACAAAGCATAGCCAATAGTATAAATTTCTTTAATACTGGTATTGATAAGTCTTTTTAAATGATATTGTAAATCCAGTAAATCCTTTTTATTTTTATACCCTAATTGCAAGAAAATGAAAATAGTTATCTCTCCAGCAAAGTCTTTAGATTTTGAGAGTAAGTTACCAACAAAAAAATTTACACAGCCAAAGTTTATAGAACAGGCAGTAAAGCTAAATGCAATTTTAGCTAAGAAAAAGCCTAAAGATTTATCCGAATTAATGCATATTTCCGATAAGTTGGCGCAATTAAATTGGCAGAGAAATCAAGATTTTACTACTCCGTTTACAGTAACTAATGCAAGGCCTGCAGTATATGCTTTTAGTGGCGATGTATACCAAGGGTTAGATGTTTATTCTCTAAAAGAAGATAAGTTAGACGTACTTCAAAATTCTCTAAGAATATTATCTGGACAATATGGCATTCTTAAACCGTTAGATTTAATGCAGGCTTACCGTTTAGAAATGGGGACCAAGTTAAAAATAGGGCGTAAAGCTAGTTTATATGAGTTTTGGAAAAAAGAACTTACCAGCCATCTTAATTCAGAATTAAAAGACGGAGAACTTTTTGTGAATTTAGCAAGTAACGAGTATTTTTCTGCAATAGATACTAAAGTTTTAAAAGCTCCAGTAATAACCCCAATTTTTAAAGATTGGAAAAATGATAAACTTAAGATAATTAGCTTCTTCGCAAAAAAGGCAAGAGGTTCTATGGTTCGTTATATTGTAGATTCTAATGCTACTACCTTAGAAGATATAAGAGGTTTTAATTTAGACGATTACCAATTTAGTAAGGAACATACTCTTAAAGAGAACGAGCCAGTTTTTATACGATAAAATATATTTTTTCTTCTATCGTTTTCCTTAGTATAGGATAAATTTATCAATATGAAAAAGCAAATAGTATTTCTGGTTTTAGTTTTTATAGCAATAGTAGGTTGTACAGATAGGGACGATAAATTATCAAAAGTAAATCTTAGAATTAAAAATACAAGTACTGTAAATTTTGATGAGGTTACGGTTGTGTCTAGTGAAAATGTGTATAGTAATATTTCTGTAGATTCATATTCAGATTATCTAGAGTTTGATGAATTATATTCTTACGCCTATGTGCAAATTTTAGCAGATGGAGAAACCTATACTTTACAACCTATAGATTTTGTCGGAGAAACCCCTTTATCAGTAGGATTTTATACTTATGAATTGGGTATTGATGCAATAGGAAACGTAGTTTTAAACTTAAAGGTGGATTAACAAGTTTCTAATAAAAAACGCATTAAATTTTATTTTTCTCTAAAAAATCTATAATTACTTTAGAATTGCAATAAAATTGTTAAGAATTTTAGACATATCATATTATTATACCATCTTAAAAAACAGTAATTTTGGTTTTAGTGCTAACTAACTATTAATTAAAATTATAATTACTGTGAAAATCAATACCGTTTTAGTTGCAAATAGGGGAGAAATAGCAATACGTATTTTTAGAGCCTGTGTAGAAATAGGCATAAAAACTGTTGGTATTTATACTTATGAAGACCGTTATTCCTTACATAGATATAAAGCAGATGAATGTTACCAAATAGGCGAAGATAACGAACCTCTTAAGCCTTATTTAGATATAGAGGCTATTATAAAAGTTGCTAAAGAAAATGGTGTAGATGCTATTCATCCAGGGTACGGTTTTCTTTCCGAAAATGCAGAATTTGCTCAAAAATGTGAAGATAACGGTATAAAATTTATTGGGCCTAAGGTATCTGTATTAAAAGCTTTAGGAGATAAAATTACGGCAAAAGAAGTAGCAGTTGCTAACAATATTCCTATTATTCAAAGTAGCGATAAGGATTTAACAACAGTAGAAATTGCCCTTTCAGAAGCAGAAAGAATAGGATACCCAATAATGTTAAAAGCTGCCTCTGGTGGTGGCGGTCGTGGCATGCGTGTAATACGTACCGAAGCAGATTTAAGAAAAGCCTTTCCAGAAGCGCGTAGAGAATCGCTCAATGCTTTTGGAGATGATACAGTTTTTCTAGAAAAATTTGTAGAAAACCCAAAACATATTGAGATTCAAATTGTAGCAGATGAACATGGGAATATGGTGCATTTGTTTGAGCGTGATTGCTCGGTACAAAGACGGTACCAAAAAGTTATAGAGTTTGCACCCTCTTTAGGATTACCACAAGAAACAAAAGATAGTTTATATACCTATGCACAAGATATTTGTAAAGCGGTAAACTATAATAATATTGGTACGGTAGAGTTTTTGGTAGATGATGATGGTAGTATCTATTTTATAGAAGTAAACCCAAGAGTACAAGTAGAGCATACCGTAACCGAAATGGTTACGAATATAGACCTTATAAAAACGCAAATTTTTATTGCTGGAGGTTATAAATTGGCCGACAAGCAAATAAAAATAGAAAATCAAGAATCGGTAACTATTTCTGGCTATGCATTACAATGTAGAATTACAACAGAAGACCCGGCAAATGATTTTAAACCAGATTATGGTGTAGTAACTACCTACCGTAGTGCATCAGGTTTTGGTATTCGTTTAGATGCCGGTAGTGTATATCAAGGAGTTGCTATTTCTCCTTTTTTTGATTCTATGTTGGTAAAAGCATCGGCAAGGAGTAGAACTTTAGATGGCTCTTGTCGTAAAATGATACGAGCATTAGCAGAGTTTAGAATTCGTGGTGTAAAAACAAATATTGCTTTCCTAAATAACATTCTTAAGCATCCTACTTTTAGAAATGGAGATGTTACGGTTAATTTTATTCAGAACGAGCCAAAGTTATTTGAGTTTATAGAGCCAAAAAACCGTGTAAATAAATTAATTCAATTTTTAGGAGACACTATTGTAAATGGTAATCCTGATGTTAAAAAATATAATCCTAATCATGTGTTTTCTAAACCAATAGTTCCTTTATTTCCTAAAAATGAAGGCTATGCAAAGGGAACAAAAGATCTATTGACAGAATTAGGGCCAGAGAAATTTTCGCAGTGGTTAAAAAATGAAAAGAAAGTGCATTTTACAGATACTACAATGAGGGATGCACACCAGAGTTTATTAGCAACCAGAATGCGTACTATAGATATGCTTAAAGTTGCAGAGGGCTTTGCAAAAAACCATCCAGAAATTTTTAGTATGGAAGTTTGGGGCGGAGCTACCTTTGATGTTTGTTTACGTTTCTTACAAGAAAATCCTTGGGAACGTTTGGCTTTATTACGTAAAGCAATGCCAAACCTTTTATTACAAATGCTAATTAGAGGCTCTAATGGTGTGGGGTATAAAGCATACCCAGATAATTTAATTGGTGAGTTTGTAGAAAAATCTTGGGAAACTGGGGTAGATGTTTTTCGTATTTTTGATTCTCTAAACTGGATGCAATCTTTAGCACCATGTATAGAGCATGTACGCAAAAGAACAGGAGGCTTAGCAGAAGGTTCTATCTGTTATACTGGAGATATTTTAGACCCATCTAAAACAAAATATGACCTTAAATATTATGTGCAACTAGCAAAAGACATAGAAAATGCTGGAGCACATATCTTAGGAGTAAAAGATATGGCAGGTTTGCTTAAACCAAATGCTGCTTATGAGTTAATAGGAACTTTAAAATCCGAAATTAATATTCCTATTCACTTACATACACATGATACTTCGTCTACGCAAGCAGCAATGTATTTAAAAGCCATAGAAGCAGGTGTAGATGTGGTTGATGTTGCTCTAGGAGGTTTATCTGGGTTAACGTCGCAGCCAAACTTTAACTCGGTAATGGAGATGTTACGTTTTCATGAAAGAGAAAATATATTAAATGCAGAAAAACTCGCAGAATACTCTAATTACTGGGAAACCGTACGTAATTACTACTATACTTTTGAATCTGGATTAAAATCTGGGACAGGAGAAGTGTATAAGCATGAAATTCCTGGCGGACAATATTCTAACCTAAAAGGGCAAGCAATTGCATTAGGTTTAGAAGATAAATTCCCAGAAGTTACCAAAATGTATGGTGAGGTAAATACTATGTTTGGCGATATTGTAAAGGTAACCCCAAGTTCTAAGGTGGTTGGCGATATGGCGCAATATATGATAAGCAATAGCCTAACAGTACAAGATATTTTAGATAGGGGAGAAGATATTTCTTTTCCAGAATCGGTAAAGAATTTCTTTAGAGGAGATTTAGGGCAACCCGTTGGTGGTTTTCCTAAAAAACTTCAGAAAATAGTTCTTAAAGATGAAAAACCATATACCGAAAGACCAAATGCACATTTAGAGCCTGTAGATTTTGAAAAAGAATTTAAAGCCTTTAAACGGAAATTTAAAAAAGGAATGGGAAGAAATTTAGAAATGACCGATTTCTTATCCTATAAGCTATACCCAAAAGTATTTACAGATGCGTATAATAACCATGTTAAATACGGTAATGTTGTAAACATACCTACCAAAAACTTTTTCTATGGCATGGAAGTAGGAGAAGAAATAATGGTAGAGTTGGACCAAGGAAAAAAAGTACTTATTTCTCTAATGCTAAAAGGAGAACCAGATGAGGCTGGTAATGTTAGTATTTTCTTTAAGATAAATGGGCAGTTACGTAATGTGTTAGTAAAAAACACATCGGTAAAGGTTAAAAAATTAGAGAATAAAAAAGCGGATATTTCTAATGCAAAAGAAATAGGAGCACCATTACAAGGATTATTATCTAGTGTGTTAGTAAAAAAGGGAGAAGCGGTAAAAAGAAACCAGCCTTTATTTATTATAGAAGCCATGAAAATGGAAACTTCGGTTACTGCAACAGCAGATGGTGTGGTAGATAGAATTATTTTAAGCGGTGGTTCCTTAGTAAATTCTGAAGATTTGGTGGTAGTTCTTAAATAAAATGTAAAAAAAATAATGAATTAAACCCCTTTTGTTACTAATACAAAAGGGTTTTTTTTGTCCAAAAAGCTTTGGTATTTTTACTTTTTCAAAATCTATATTAACATTGGCAAGAAATAGAAAAGTATGAAACAAACACCAAGGCTAGAAGAATTTAAAAAATCGGTAACCAATAGATTTAATGTCTATAATAGCCTATTTTTAAATTTGCCTTACCGCAACATAGAGAATGTAGGAATGGTAATTCCTTTAATGTTAGACCAGTGTCAAGAAGGACTTAAATCGGGGAAAAACCCAAAAGAGATTTTGGATGGTTTTTTTGAGAATTATGTAGATCTAAAATCCGAAAAAGATAGGATAGATTTTATGTTTCGTATCATCCAGTACGTAGAGCGCCAAGTGGTGTTATATGATAGTGTAGAAGATGCAGCATTTCCAAAATTATTTGAACATAGTAGTAACCTTACTATTAAAGATTATTTTGAACTGGTAGACAAGAATAAAAGCTGGGATAAAATAGCAGAACAATTATCAACCTTTAGTTCTAGACTAGTCTTAACAGCACACCCAACGCAATTTTATACGCCTGCGGTATTAGATATTATATCAGAATTAAGAACATTAATTTTAGAAGATAATATAGATGATATTGATATTACCTTACAGCAATTAGGGCTTACATCGCTTATAAATTCTAAAAAGCCAACCCCTTTAGATGAGGCTAAAAATATTATTTACATTCTTAGAAATGTGTACTATGATGCTGTTGGGGAGTTGTATGCCTATTTAAGAAAGAATATTAAGAACGCCGAGTTTGAAAACTACGATATAATAAAATTAGGTTTTTGGCCTGGAGGAGACCGTGATGGTAACCCTTTTGTTACGGCAGATATTACTAGTGATGTTGCAGATGAGTTACGTGTAACTTTAATGAAATGCTATTATAACGATTTAAAGAAACTACAAAAAAAGTTAACCTTTGGCCCTGTTCAAGATTCTATTTCTGAGCTAAGAGAAAACTTGTATACAGCCATGTTTAACCCTAAAAAACATGTTGATTATAAAGATATTATAGGTCCTTTAGAAAAAATAAAAACCATTTTAATTGAAAAATTTCATGGGCTTTATCTAGAAGATTTAGATTACTTTATGGATAAAGTAAAAATCTTTAAAACCCACTTTGCAACTTTAGATGTTAGGCAAGATCATAGTATACATACTCAAGTAGTAGAAACAATATTAAAACAAAATGGTTTACTAAAAGAAGACCTTTCGGAGCTTTCAGAAGATGAATTGGTAGATTTATTATTACATAAAGATTTACAATTAAAAGCAGAAGATTTTGAAGAAGGTATTGTACAAGATACTATCAAGAATATTGGCCAATTAAAAGCGATACAAGAGAAAAACGGCCAAGAAGGGTGTACAAGATATATTATTAGTAATTCTGAAGATATATTCTCTGTTCTTTTTGTATTTGGTTTATTTAGATGGTGTGGTTGGGATTCTAAAGAAATTACTTTTGATATAGTGCCACTTTTTGAAACCATGAATGGTATGGACACTTCAGAAGATACTATGCAAAAGTTATTTAGCATACCAGAATACATGGCACATGTAAATAAAAGAAGTAAAAAGCATACAATAATGCTTGGTTTCTCTGATGGTACAAAAGATGGTGGTTACTTAAAAGCCAACTGGTCTATTATAAAAACTAAAGAAAGTCTTTCTGGAGTTTGTGCTAAACACAATGTAAAAGCCATATTTTTTGACGGTCGTGGTGGCCCACCAGCTCGTGGAGGCGGAAAAACACACCGTTTTTATGCAGCGCAAACCAAAGATATTGCAAATAACGAAATACAATTAACTATTCAAGGGCAAACCATAACCAGTACCTATGGTACTAAAGAACAGTTTATGTATAATTGTGAGCAATTATTAACCGCAGGTTTATCTAATAATTTCTTTGGAGATAAGAATGTAATTTCTAAAGACCAAAGAGGTTTAATAGAAGAACTATCAGAACTTAGTTTTTCTAAATATGATGCATTAAAGCACCATGATAAATTTATGCCGTATTTAGAAAATAGAAGTACGCTTAAATATTATACCAAAGCTAATATTGGTAGCCGTCCAGGAAAAAGAGGAAATAAAGCAAAATTAGAACTGTCAGATTTACGTGCCATTTCTTTTGTTGGTTCTTGGAGCCAATTAAAGCAAAACGTACCAGGATATTTTGGTTTAGGAACAGCAATAAAAGCTATGAAAGACCAAGGTAGACTAGAGGAGGTTAAAGCACTATACAGAGATGTTCCTGTATTTAAAGCATTAATGTCTAATAGTATGATGTCGCTTTCTAAATGTTATTTTGAGCTTACTAGTTACATGAAAGAAGATAAGGAATATGGAGATTTCTGGATAATTCTTTTAAATGAGTATAATTTATCAAAAGAAATGTTATTGCTAATATCAGACTCTAAAATTTTAATGGAGAAAGAAGCAGTTTCTAGAGAGTCTATTAAAATTAGAGAAAACATAGTATTACCATTATTGGTAATACAGCAATATGCTTTACAGAAAATTGGAGCAGACTCTTCTTTTAAAGAATTGTATGAGAAGATTGTAACACGTTCTCTTTATGGGAATATTAATGCCAGTCGTAATTCGGCATAAGAGAATACAATGTACTATAAGAGCACCCTTTTTAGTTTTAAACTAAAGAGGGTGTTTTGTTTTAAAAGCTTATTTCAAATTGGTATCTTGTGCTAATGCTATCTAAAATAATAACCTACATAATTGCACTGGTTTGGTTAGTAAATGGACTCTACTGTAAAGTCTTAAACCAAGTACCAAGACATCAAGAAATTGTAAGTCGCATTTTAGGAGAAGAATATGGTTCTTTTTTTACAGTAGCTATTGGTGCAGCTGAGATTGCTATGAGTATTTGGATATTTTCTAGAATAAAGGCACGTTTAAATGCTATAACGCAAATAGTTATAATTAGCAGCATGAATATTCTAGAATACTTTTTAGTACCAGATTTATTGTTGTGGGGAAAATATAACTCCCTTTTTGCATTTTTATTTATAGTGCTTATATATGTAAATGAATTTCATTTACGAAAACAAGAAAATTAGCAAAACTATGTTTAGGACACTCAAAGACCACCCTTTTGCTGTAGAAGCACATTTTAAAAGTTCTTTGGTATTTACTTTTGCAGTACCTAAAGAACAACTACAAGATAAGATACCAGAGTGTTTAACCTTAGACACTTTTCAAGACAAATATGCCTTTGTAGCAGTTGCTATGGTGCAAACCCAAGATTTGCGCCCTAAGGGTTTTCCTAAATTTATGGGGAATAACTTTTTTTTAATTGGATATCGTGTTTTTGTACGGTACACCACTAAAGAAGGCAAAAATTTACGAGGACTCTATATTTTAAAGTCCGAGACCGATACTAAGAAAATGGAATTTATGGGAAATATATTTACCCATTATCAATACACTACTACAGATATTAAACAAGAAGAAACAGCAACTACCAGTAGTATTTCTTCTAAAAAATCAGACTTTTTGGTAACCGTAAAAAAGAATAATAGGGCAGAGGTACCTTTACCTAAACATTCTCCTTTTAAAGATTTTAAAGAAGCACGCAGATTTGCTGGCCCGTTGCCGTTTACTTTTACATATACTAAAGAAAAGAAAGAAGTTTTAATCATAGAAGGCGTGCGCCAAAACTGGAAACCACAAGCGGTAGAAGCCATAGATTTTAATTTTAAATTCTTAAAAGACCAGCAATTAGAAAATGCAGTATTAGCAAATGTTTTTGAAATTAAAAATATTCCTTACTACTGGAAAAAAGGTAGAATAGAAGCATGGTAAAAAAAAGAAAAAAGTTTCAAGGGGTATTAAATATTCTAAGCTTTAATAGGCATTTTTATGTAATTGGGTTGTTGGTGTTGGTAGTACTTATAGCAGCCTTAAATTTTTTTAAAATTCCACCAGTAATCACAGGGATAATTCTTGGGGTATTTCTTTATGGTTTTTTAATGCCGTTGCTAGTATCTGCCTATGTATATGATTTTTCTGGTTATTATCATTTTGCGTGGTTAGAGGAACTAGGATTAAAAAAAGAAAATCCGCAACAAATAGTAAATATAAATGCAGGTTTTGATGAGACTAGTTTTATCCTAGAAAATCATTTCCCAAAAACCAATATTCAAGTGTTCGATTTTTATAATGCCAAAGAACATACAGAGCCTGCTATAGTAAGAGCACGTAAAGTAAGTTTGGTATACCCAAACACCCAACAAATACAAACCAACCATATACCTTTAGAAGATAATTCTGTTGCGATAGTATTTCTTCTTTCCGCCGTTCATGAAATTAGGTCGCATGCAGAAAAGGTGCTTTTTTTAAAAGAATGTAAAAGAATATGTGCTCCAAATGGTAAAATTATTACCGTAGAGCATTTACGCGATATTCCCAACTTTTTGGCATTTTCTATTGGTTTTACCCACTTTTTTTCACGAAATATATGGAAAAAGGCTTTTAAAGAAGCAGGTTTTGCTACTTTTAAAGAAACCAAGTTTACCCCATTTATGTCTATCTTTCTTTGTAGTTCTTAAAAAAGTAGTATGCAAATTCATTTAAAAATTATTGGAGTTTTATGTATGGCTTTGGCATTGGTACATGTTGTTTTTCCAAAATACTTCCATTGGAAAAAAGAGCTACTTTCTTTGAGTCTTGTAAACAAACAAATGATGGAAATACATACACTTTTTATTGCAGTAACCGTATTTCTTATGGGACTACTCTGCGTGTCATCTGCCTCAGAAATAGTAGAAACTCCCTTAGGTAAAAAAATAGCCTTAGGCTTAGGTATTTTTTGGTTATTGCGCCTAATTATTCAGTTTGTAGGCTACTCTCCAAAACTTTGGAAAGGCAAAACCTTTGAAACTACCGTACATGTGGTATTTAGTATATTTTGGTTATATGTAACCGTTATTTTCTTTATAACTGCATTAGGAGCATAAGTAATAGGTTTTCCCAATAAACAGGGTAGTATTTAGTTTATATTCTTTGGAGATTTGTAAAGCAATACTGTTTTTACAAAAGAAGTAAAAACACAAACGAACTTTTTAACTTAATATATAGCTTCTTTAGTATGGATACAGTCTTTTTAAATATAATTTATTTTGTGCTGCCGTTGCTTATAATTGGGCTATTAGTAAAATATATTTTTAATGTAAATGTTGCTATTTTATGGCCTTCGGCAATTATGGTATTACTTTTTGTAGGTATTACTATTTGTTCTCCATTTACTTTAAAGGAACAGGAAGCGGTTTTGTTTCCTGTTTTTTGTGTTCTACAATTAGTAGCGCTTGTGGCTGGTATTGTATTATTGCAAAAACAAAAAATAGTGTGGAGACATTTTTTTATTTCGTTACCCTTTCAGCTTATATATTGGGTGCAACTTTTTTATTATGGAGGTCTCCAGTTTACGCATAAGTTTTAAAACTTAAGTTTTTGAGGATTATTCCATATAAGAAATTACAAAATATGCTTAGATAGAACTATATTTAAATAAAAATAGCTACTACTATGCAAAAACTAATAACTGTAACAGTACTACTAGTATCCTCGGTATTTGCTGCACCTCTTTTAGCGCAACAAGATGTATTTATTAAAGAATATTTAGAGCGACTAGAAAAATCTAAGGAATACTTAATTCTTGTGGCAGAAACAATGCCAGAAGACAAATATACTTTTAAAGCTACGCCAGAATCTATGAGTTTTGCAGAAAATTTAATGCATATTGCTTGGGCAATGGATTGGCATAGCCAATCTTTAATGGGAGAGCGTAAAGCCAGAGACTGGAATACGGATACAGAACTAAAAGTTGCTACCAAATCTAAAAAGGAAATGATTGCTGCAGTAGCCAAAAATTTTGATAAAACCTTAGAATTTATATCAAAATTTGATGTAAATAAACTGGAACAAAGGTTAGATTATTTTGGAGCCAATAGAACAAAAAGACAAATTTTATTATTGCTTGCAGATCATATAACACACCACAGAGGGCAAATGCTTGTTTATATGCGATTAAATAAGCTAAAACCCCCAAGATATGTCCTTTATCAATAAATTTAAAAAATGGCATAGAAAACGGCAACTATTTTTTCCTTTCTGACCCTTCGAGTAATTTTCCCGTTTTTCAGGGAAAATAGTATCTAGAATTTACACGCCTAAAAAACTTCTAAAATGATGGTTTTACCTTCAAAAAACATAATTTTCATATACTTACCGTAGTTTTTAACTTTTTTAGTTAATAAATATGTAGCGGCATTACGCTTTTCTGTTTTTTAGATTACTTTTTTATTAAGATTTTTACTGCAAATAAAAGATAGGGGTTGTTTTCTGGTGAGGGAGTGACTTGTATATCTTAGTTAGGGGCAATAAGAATGAAACTACATAGATTTAAAATACAAGGATTTAAAAGACTCGAAGATATAGAGATTTATCTTGAAGATGCTACATTCTTAATTGGGCAGAATAATTCCGGAAAGAGTTCAATACTAAAAGCTATTGGTGTATTACTTTCTGCAACAAAGACATTATCAAGTTCAGATTATTATTCGGTTGTTGATGAAGAAACTGGAGAAACAAAACCCCAAACGACTACAATAATTCTTGAAGCTGAATTTAGAAATTTACCAGAAGAATCAAAAACTTGGAGAGGTTTCAAAGGCCGTATTTTTGAATATGATAGTGATACAGAATCAGGCCTTTCAGTCACTTATAGGAAAACATACGAATTAGGCAAAGACGTAGTTATAGAGTTTAAATCAAAAATACGAAAGGTAAAAGCTGAATTTGAAGATTGTAAAAAACCACAAGATTATATTGTTAAAGGTATTCAGGAAGAAGTGATTTCTGATTTTTTTCCAGAATTAAATAAAAATATAGGAAAAAGTAAAGGGGCATTAGAAAAATTAGAGCAACTTGATGAAATTTGGGATATAGTAGATGAAGATACTTGGTTTCAAAATCCTGGTGGAATACCAGGTAATGTTTTAAAAATGTTGCCAAGATTTTTGTTAATTCCTGTTGACACTTCTATCAATGAAATTCAGGGCGGCACATCTGGCGTATTAGGTAAAACACTAAACGAACTTTTTCAAGTAGTAAGAGAAAATTCTGATAACTTCAAAAATGCTCAAGAGCATTTAGAAAAGCTTTCAAAAGAATTAGACCCAGAAGATGACACTTCGGAGTTTGGAAAAATGATGACTGAATTAAATTTAGTCTTGACGAGAATATTTCCTGAATCTCAATTACACGCCACGACCGATTTGAGTGACCCGAATAAAGCACTTAAGCCAAGTTTTAATATTGAAATGTCAAGTAATATAAAAACGTCCGTTGAAAATCAAGGAACGGGAATGGTTCGAGCTACAGTTTTTGGTATGTTACGTTTTAGACAAAAATGGCTTTCTGATAAAGAAGATGAACATAATCGTTCACTTGTTATTTGTTTTGAAGAACCTGAAATTTATTTACATCCAAGTGCTGCTAATCAAATGAGAGATGCGATTTATGAATTGAGTAGCTCAAATTCACAAATTGTAGCTTCAACTCATTCACCTTTTTTAATTGATATTTCAAGGAAACCAAAACAAGTTTTAAATAGGCTTATAAGGAATAAAAAGTCAGTGAAATGTAGCACATTTTCAGTGTCAAATGCATTTTTAGAATTGCAAGGAGATGACAAATCCTATGTCAAAATGCTTCTAAAAATCGATGATTATATTTCAAGAGCATTTTACACGAATAATGTTATTATCATTGAAGGAGATACGGAGGATATTTTAATACGAGAATCTTTGGCAAGATTACCTAAAGAAAAGTATTTAAGAATAATTACAAGTTTTGAAATCTTAAAAGCAAGAGGTAAAGCTGCTATTATCGGTTTAGTAAAATACCTAACATCGATGGGAATTAAACCAATAGTTGTTCACGATAGAGATAATGGTATTAATGGTGCGGTAAAATTTAATCAACCTATTAAGAATGCAGTAGGTACAAATGGTAGAATAGTTGAAATGCACGAAAATGTTGAAGATGTAATTGGATATGTAGCGAGTTACGAAAAACCATTCAAAGCTTTTGAACAAACCCAAAATTGGGGAAAAAACTGGGAAGATATTCCAGAAAATTGGCGGAACAAAATGATAGAGATTTTTGGAACTTATATTACGGAATAATTACTACCCCTGCTAGCGCGAGCAACATGCTCGTGCCATATAGGGTATGTTATATAATAGGAGTTGTATGCAATTTAAACCAAACCAATGAGCATATTTAAAATTAAAGAAAATAAGAAGCCTTCTCTAATCGGAAAAATCCTGAAAAGGACACCAAAAGAAAACGCTCTGATTGAAATCAACAACCTTTTTGTTGAAAATGAAGATGACTTGACCAAAGTAAGTTTGGAGCAAATTCAAGAAATAGCGGATAAATACAAACTCCAATTAAATAAAAAGTTCAAAGCTCTTCGACTTGACTTGTTTAGAAAATATATTCACCATTGTTTGGAAGACCACGTAATTGACGAAGATGAAATAAATACTTTTTTGCACTTGAAAAAAATACTGCATTTAACAGATGAGGAAATTAAACAAGTCTTGAATTTTGAAACAAGAAAATTATACGAACAAGAAGTAAAAAGTGCTGTTTCAGATGGAGTTTTAACGCAAGAGGAAAAAGAGAATCTTGAATTGCTAGAAAAAAATCTATTGCTTAATAGCCAAGTTGCGGATGACATTTTGCAAACCAATTCAAATAAAGTTTTGACCGACTTTATAAATCAAGCAGTTTCAGACGAGCGATTGAGTGACGAGGAATTCGAGAAAATGAATGAGATTTCTTTAAGTCTTGGAATTGAGCCAAAACTAAATCAAAGAACAAAAGAAAATCTCGAACGCTATCGACTTTATTGGACTATTGAAAACGGAGAATTACCGATTTATGAAAATCCACCAATTAATATTCAAAAAAGCGAAAATTTGTACTTTATGGCTAACGTAAATTGGCAAGAACAAAGACGAGTAACAAAACGAATAAATTACGGAGGACCAACAGCACGAATAAAAATTGCCAAAGGAGTTTATTATCGAATGGGTAGTATTTCAGCAAAATCAGTGTCAGAAGATGTTTGGCAAATTATTGACAGCGGAAATATATACCTGACAAATAAAAGGTTGATTTTTATGGGTTCGAGAGGAAACAAAACAATCCGGCTAAATAAAATATTAGACATAACACCATATAAAAACGGAGTTGACATTCAGAAAGATGCTGGAAAAAGTCCGTTTTTGGAATTTAAATTAAATGTGGACATTTTTTCAATGATGCTTGTCCGATTAATGAATGAACTATAAAAAACTGTATACAACTCCGTGTATAATTCATTGCTAGTACTCGCCTACTTACGAATATCCCATCGGATTTTCTTATTAAGCGTGTACTTGTTGTATATTAACTAAGAATACGTCACTAATCTTATACAATCACGTTGACCCTAATTATCGAATGCGACCTAGAAGTTTAAAAATTTTTAAAAAAAGAAAAGGTGTTTATATTTCTCCTGAAAATTTAGTCGCCATTTTTTGGACGGGCTTGGTATTTTTAATGGCTTATTTAAAGCAATCTTACGAATATGATTTTAATGGCTGGGAAACTACCCTATTAATTTTATGGTTGGTTTATGTAATCGGACTTATGATTAGCACATTCTTTCGCTATGAACGAGAAATAGGAACATATTGTGGCAAATTAACTTTTTGGGGAGACAGAATACAAGTGAACGATGAAAATTATAACCTATCTCAAATATCAAAATTGGACTTTAATCAGGCATATGATATTAGGGGAATGTTTGTAAATTCTATGCTCGAATTTACTCCCCACTTGTCAAATGGATTAAACAATCTGATGATTCTGGAACTGAAAAATGGAGAAAAAATAAAGCGTAACTTTTTGCAAACCGAATCAGAAAGGCTAAGTCATTTTAAAGAAGTGTTGATACACTATCATAAAAATGGCATTCTTGGATGGTTATCGCTTATCAACATTTTGGAGATTGAAGATTATGATAAAATTCAAGACTTTAAGAAAGAAATAACTATGGCCAACAAAAACTAAACGTAATGCGGACTTTAGAGCAAAACCAAAATTTCTGTGTACACTTATAAAGTCCCTAAATCTTATGGATTTAGTTTTGGAAAAGAAAAAATAAAATTAAAAAAAAGTTAGCATCTAATCTAAATGAATAGTATAGTGTATAGGTGCCTTTTAATTTCCCCTTAAAACAGGGGTGTACGTATTGTTTTTACCAATTATCTTTGGTAAAAGTTTAGAAATTACTACATAAATGAAAAAAATTATATTCTCTATAATAACGGCACTTGGGTGTATTACAGATGAATATTTCACTTTTAAATATGTATGCAATTATCCAGAACAAGGACCAGAATTTTATGGTTTTCCGTTTGTTCAAGAAACTAACACAAGTTGGATTTTTTCTATGTCTGGAGAAATTTATTTATTCGGTTTTTTGGGTAATTTGGTTTTATGGTCACTCTTTATTTTTATACTAGTTGTACGCTTACATAAAATAAAAGGAAAACTAGCACAAAAGATTATTCCTGTATTTGGTTGGTTAATTATGGTTTGGTCTATACTGGTTTCTTTTGTTTATTTTGGAGCTATAGATTGGAGATTAAACGATACCCATGATGATTTTAAAATAAACTATTACCAATCTCATATAGCATGTGAACGAGAGTTTTTGTGGATTAAATAATACAACACTCCTAAAATTAACCAGATAGGAAAAGTTTGCATACAAAAAATGGCGGAATGAAATTTCTAAATAAACTTAAGGCTAATCCTAAAAAGATTTTTTTAATAGATGCATTAGGAGCATTACTAACCGCTATTTTGTTATTCGGAATCTTAGCACAACTGGAAAAATATTTTGGAATGCCAAGCAACGTTTTATATACACTTTCTGGAGTAGCTTTTTGTTTGTTTATCTATTCAATAAGTTGTTATCAACTTATTAATTCAAATTGGAAACCTTTTCTAAAGATAATAATAGGGTGTAATAGTATTTATTTGTTGGTGTCTATGGCATGCATAGTTTTACACTCTGATAAACTAACGGAATTAGGGTGGATGTACTTTATACTTGAATTTGTAGTAATTGGAATAATGATTATTGTGGAATATAAATTATGCTCCAATCAAGCCATTAAAAACTAAAATTTAAGAACTCAAAAAAAGCCAAGTTAGTTCTAACAATTCTACCATTTTTATAGACAAAAAAATAACTAAAATGGGATTTTCGTTAAAACGACATGTTAAAAAATATGCCAAAATCTAGGTGTTTTGGCACAGGTAGATAAGAAAATAGGGTTTAAAAAAATGTTGGGCTAAATCATATAGATGCTTATTTTCAATCAGGAGAAGATTGGGATGCTTCCCTAATTATAGTGAACGGAGCTTCTGAATTATTTGTAAAAGTACTGGGAGATAAAGGAAAATATTCCATAGCTATTTTCGGAGTTGAAAAATTGCCAAGAAACTTTAGTGTTGGTTTAACAGTCTCCTTTACCATAGAAAACGAGTAAAGTAACACAAAGTAAGAACTCTAATTAATACAGAATTATGTTCCTCTAGAAGCGATATTTTTAGGAAGAAATATAAGTAAAGTTCACCAGAGCTAATTGTAGTTTTTTAAACAATGACGTTTAATTAGGCTTAAAAGAAAGTTTGGTTTAAAACAGCAAAAATAGAGGGAAATAAAAATGCGGTTTCTAACCAAGGGTATTTTACCAAAAATGATTTAAGATAGATAGCTTTTATTCCTTTTTAATGGCGTAATTTACACGTTTAAACACATAGCGTTATGAAAAAAAGAGCCTTTAAAATAATTGTTTTTGCAAACCTATTATTTATACTTGGGTTACTGTATAGTTCTTGTGCTCCTAAAATGAATGCGAAAAGCTCTAATGCTAAAAATACGATGGATGGGGTTTGGAAATTAAGCCATTTTTATCATGTAGCAAACGCAGATACACTTATTACCAATACCAATAAAGTACAGCATAAAATATATTTAAATGGTTTTGTAATTTGGAACACAGATCCAGCACCAGATGCATCAGAATGGCATGGGTTTGGAACCTATACTTTTAAGAATGATACTATTACTGAAGTATTAACATCTATGTCTACCTCTATGAAGAGCGATGTTAATACCTATGTTATTCCTATAGAACATAACGGAAAAACTTATAAGCAAGTAAATACGTATTCAAGAAACGATACTATTTTTAAGAATATTGAGGTTTATAAAAAGTTAGATTAGGATATGAAATTTGTAAGAAGGTTATATACATAAGGGTGGTAAAATGAGGCTTCAAGACTACTTAAAAAATATAAAAGCAATGTCAGACGAAAAGGCTGACTTAATTTCTACTTATTTTATAAAAAAATATTTCCCAAAAGAAACAATCCTTATACAAGAAGGGAAGACCAGCAAACACTCTTATTTTTTAGAATCGGGTATAATAAGATGTTATATCATAGATTTAAAAGGGAATGAAGTTACAACTAGGTTTTTTTCTGCGCCAGATTTTTTTAATGATTATTTATCTTTTTTTGAGCAAAAACCAAGCGAAGAAAATTACGAACTACTAACAGACTGTACTCTTTATAGTATTAGTTATGATAATGTGCAACATTGTTTTCATACCATACCAGAGTTTAGAGAGTGGGGCAGAATGCTTTTAACTTTAAACTATACTTTTATAAACCAAAAAATGATTTCTCTTTATAAAGAAACAGCGCAAGAGCGTTATCTTAATTTAGAAAAAAAGAACCCAGAAATTATAGAAAAAGTTCCTTTACACATTATTGCATCTTACTTGGGTATCACTAAGTTTTCTTTAAGTAGAATTAGAAAAGAACTTCAAGAATTGCCATAGGGCAATTTATAATTCTTTGTAGTTCTACATCTTTGTAAAAAAAAAGATGGATGTAGCACTAACACAAGTGCCTATTTGGTTGTCAATACTTTTTATAATTAGCTTTAGTACTATACCTGTTTTTTTAATAAACAAAGCAGTAAAATCTGCTTATGAAAACGGTAATTATAAGACAAGTTCATTGGTAAGAAAAAAGATTACGGTGTTTTATATACTTTATCTTATAATAGTAGGTATCGTATCATTAACAGGCTTTTTTACAAAAAATGTGTTACCCCTAGAATATTTATAGCGACTGTTATACCACTTTTTTTGTTTTACATGGGTTATGTGCAAAGAACTAAATGGTTTGCTATAGTTTTAAAAAATATTAAATTAGAACAGTTAGTTTTTATCCATATTTTTAGATTCGTAGGAGTCTTTTTCTTTTTAGTTTATTTTTATAATGCAATACCTAAAGAATTTGCATTTATAGGAGGCGCAGGAGATATTATAACGGCTATCTTAGTTTTTCCAGTTGTAATAGCATTAAAAAAAGGATATTCATTTGCAAAACTAGTAACCAGTATATGGAATATTATTGGACTAATAGATATAATCTTAGTATTAATAACAGCTGTAGTCTTAACGAACGAAGCTGTTCAGAATAATACAGAAGCAGTAGAGCAATTCGGGACTTTCCCTTTTAGTTGGATTCCTGCTTTTGCACCAGCAACCATAATTTTCTTGCATATATTGGTTTTTAAAAAATTAAAAGAATTGTAATTAAGAAACACATATTGTAAAGCAACCATTTTAAACTAGTAGCATCTTTTTCTAAAGAGTTTTATAAAACATTTATAGGAAAAATACTATGATGAAAGCAAAATGGATTTTAATTCTAGTTTCTTTATTTTTAATAAACTGTAATAGTAGTGATGATTCTAAAGAAGATTGTTCCGCTGTATCCTGTCTAGAAATGGGGTATACTATAGAGTTGATAAGCAAAGATTCTGAGACAAATTGGATTATAGAGAATGGATATACAAAAGAAGATATACAGCTGCTTAACACAGAAGAAGAAATAGTCCCTTTTGGCCTTCATAACGGTAATATTTGGATTACGACATCTAATAGTAATCACGGTATGCATACCCTAATAATTGATGAATTAGAGATTCCTTATAGCTATGATTTTACAGAGCCAGATGGTAGTTGTTGCGATTTTGGAGATTTAACGGATGTTATAGTTCCTAATAATGAATTTAAGGTGAGTGACTTTCAATTAAAAATCTTTTTATAATACTTTCGCAATTTCTTCAATAATCGGAGATTTATATTTTCTGAGGTTTGTACGGGGGGTATCTATTAAGCCTAAAACAAGATATTCCACTATCTTTGCCGCTTCAAAACATAGGAATGTCTTACAAACTATTAGCTTCTCCTTTACAAGGTTTTACCGATTTTAATTTTAGAAATGCACAGCAGCATTTTTTTGGTGGAATAGATACTTATTATGCTCCTTACATTCGGTATAATAAAAAAATGATCATTAAAGGGTCGTATCAAAGAGATTTGGCTCCAGAAGTAAATACAGCTTTAGAGGTAATTCCGCAAGTAATGACGGCTGATGCCGATGCTTTTATATTCACCATAAAGTATATAGAATCTTTAGGGTATAAAGAATTAAATTGGAATTTAGGCTGTCCGTATCCTATGGTCACTAATAGCGGAATGGGTTCTGGTCTTATTTGTAATACCGAGAAAATAGATCATATTTTAGAGCGTGCACATAACGAGACCAATGTTACTATTTCTATGAAAATGCGTCTAGGATACGAAACTGCAAATGAGATATTAGACGCTTTTCCTATACTAGAAAAATATCCGCTTAAGAATGTCGCTATACATGCTCGTCTTGGAAAACAGTTATACAAAGGTGGTGTAGATTTAGAGGCGTTTCAAAAGTGTGTAGATGTAGCAAAACATACCTTATATTATAATGGAGACATTACTTCGGTAGCGCAGTTTAAAAAAATGCGAGAACGTTTTCCTACCATAGAGCATTTTATGATTGGCCGTGGTCTTATTGCAGACCCTTTTTTACCAAGTATGATAAAGGCCGATACCACAGAATACCCCGCTAATAGGTGGAAAATTTTTAAAGAATTTCATGATACCATATACCAGCAGTATGATGCTAAACTTTCTGGACCAACTCCTATAAAAATGAAAATGTTAGGCTTTTGGGAGTTTTTTGCACAATCTACCCATGATCCTAAAAAAGTATATAAGGCAATAAAAAAAGCAGGAAACCCATATAAATACAGAAATGCTGTAGCAGAAATTATTGCAGCACAGAAATAATACTAGTACACTCTAAAACCCCTTAAAACGGGGTTGTTCTTATGAGCGTAATTGAATATTTTTATAGTATGAAAAATATAAAACATATTCTAGTGCTTTTTGTTATGGTAGTTTTAACTGCCTGTAGTGGTTCTGATACCTATAGAGGAGATTGGAAGGCCATTAATAACCAAGGAGAAAAATACCAATTAACTTTTAAAGCTAAGAGTTTTGTTGTTACTAATGCCAAGGGAGAAACTACAAATTACAACTATACCCAAAACAAAGTAAGTATATCTAACGGAGTAGAAACCTATGGTTTAAATTTAGAAGATGGTAGAAAATACCAACTAAATTTCCCGCTTCCAGAAGATGAGTCTGTAGGTGTTTTACTAGACGCTAACGGAAAGGTTTTGTATACTATTGGAAGAGATGAGTACATAACTTACGATGCTATTTTTGCTTTAGACTAAGATAGTTTTTATCAGGATATTTTATGAGAAAAGTATTTTTAGGACTAGTATTTCTTTACATAAACTTTAGTTATTCTCAAGTAGAAGTTAAACTTAATTTGTCTGCTGCTGCTTTAGAGTTAACAAACCAAGACGTAACTTATGACCCAAGTTATTTTTCTATAGATTATCCAAACGGCGATGTACCAAGTGATAAAGGTGTTTGTACAGATGTTGTAATACGAGCCTATAGAAAATTAGGAGTAGACTTACAGAAAGAAGTTCATGAAGACATGAAAGCCAATTTTGGGAAATACCCTAAAATTTGGGGATTAAAAACTACAGATAAAAATATAGATCACAGAAGGGTTCCTAATTTAATGACTTATTTTAAAAGAAAAGGAGCAGAAAAAGAGATTTCTGAGAAAGCAATAGATTATTTGCCTGGAGATGTTGTTTGTTGGAATTTAGGTGGTGCTATAACCCATATAGGAATTGTGGTAAACAAAAAATCTAAAGATGGAAAACGAAATTTAATAGTACACAACATAGGAGCAGGCCAAGTGTTGCAAGATTGTCTTTTTGAGTATAAAATTATTGGGCATTATAGCTATAATTGGTAACAGCTATATGTAATACCTAAACAGTTATATAAGGAATAACCTCTTTTACCAAATTCCTATTTTCTAATAATAGTATTTTATTTATGTTTGATTGTAAATAACAATCTTACGGCAAACCCTTAGTACACATTTTATGAAATTAAAACCGCTAAAGTTTATTGGATTACTTTTTTTAGTTTCCTTTTATTAACAGCAAATACAAGTTGTACTAGTCTTATAGAAGATGAAGTAGATAAACAGAAAGAAGAAGAGGAGGAAGAGGAAGAAGTGATTGCAACAATGACAGCACAGGTTAATGGTGAAGCATTTGAGTCCTATATAATTGGTGATGGGGAAAGTGTTTCTGCTTCCATAAATATAGTATCTACAGGAGGTTACCTCGGAGCTATTTCGGGTTTTGATTTTACTATAGGTTTAAAAAGACCTAAAGCCATTATTTTTTATTTTATCGGAGACGATTATAAAACATTAGGTAATGGAGAAATTTACGATACTATTACTCCAGATTTTCTTTCTAGAGGTGCTTATGCGTGGTATACCCAAAACAATGGTGAAGAAGAAGGAAATGAAGGTTTTGGAGATAATAAAGAGCTTGAAGAAGTTTATGTAAAAATCACTAGTATAGATAAAGAAAAAAAGCTCCTTTCTGGAGAGTTTAATTATAAAGGAACTTCCTCTGTAACAGGTAAAAAGTATGCAATTACGAACGGCGTATTTTCCGATGTAACTTTTGAACTAGAAGAGTAATAGTCTTTTTTGTTTTTGTAATTATTATATTCTTTAGAAGCCAGTAGGTAAATACGCAACACTAAATACTTCAACGGATTGAAATTATGTGTTTTATAAAGAGTACCGTACCATTGTCAGTTCGAGCGGAGTCGAGAACTATTCGTTAGTTCTAAATAGATTTTAATTTCTCTCCGCCTGATATTTCCACAGAATTTGAGCTGTAATCTAGGTAACTATCTACTGACTTATAATATTCTTAATTAATATCACTTTTTGTATCGAATATTTCTTTTGAATCATGTTTTTTTTTGATTTTTTATGTAACAAAATGTAAAAATATGCTACTCATAAGTAAAATATAATTATGGGAGGAGGAGGTTTTGCATTACATGCTATAAAGACTATGAAGCAAAATAGAGCTATGCTTAAAAAGCGTAAATCTATAAAAGAAAATGGTATTAATAGTTATAGTAATATAGAAGAAAAACCAGTTTTTAAAACTGTAAGTAAAGAAGAGTTAAAGCGTTTAAAAAGGGAAATTAGAAAAGAAGGAGATGCTGTTAAAAGAAGAGATTTTATAATTACCGTTGTAGTAATTACAATTTTTACAGGATTATTTTTTCTCTGGGTTCTTTAGAAATGGTTATTTTAAAATTGATACTATTTTTAGATAAATAAGTCTTCCAAATAAAATAAAAGGAAAACCATGCAAAAGAACAGCAAACCAGTCTTTTGTGGTCACACCTATAGCACCACCGGCAATTTATTTTAATTTACCAAGAAGATAAGGTTCTGGAAAAAAAAGGTGCCATGCCTAAGGTTAGGTACAGCACTATAATTAATTTTCTGTTGTTTACTATTTCTATTTTAATTAGCGAATAGTTTTCACAAAATCAGCAATTCCTTTCACACCTTCTTTATGTAAATGTTTTATAAAGGCAGAACCAATAATAGCTCCTTTGGTAGATTTTGTAGCCTGTTTAAAGGTTTCCGCATCTTTAATACCAAAACCAACTACTTGCGGATTTTTTAGCTTCATTTTTTCTATTCTACTAAAATAATCTTCTTGGGTGTTTCCAAAACCAGATTGTGAGCCAGTAACCCCAGCAGAACTTACCATATATATAAATCCGTCCGAAGCAGCATCAATCTGTTGTATACGGTCATCACCAGTTTGTGGTGTAATTAAAAAGATATTTAATAAACCGTATTTTTCAAACGTGGCTTTATACTCACGCTCATACACATCTAACGGAAGGTCTGGTATAATAAGTCCGTCTATTCCAATCTCGGCACAGGTAGCGCAAAAAGCATCTACACCATATTGTAACATAGGGTTAAAATATCCCATAATAATTAATGGAATATTTACCGTTTTACGTATATCTTTTAATTGATTAAAAAGAATCTCTGTAGTCATCCCATTTTTAAGGGCAATAGTAGAGCTCTCTTGTATTGTAGGACCATCTGCCAAAGGGTCCGAAAAAGGAAGGCCAATCTCAATAAAATCTACTCCATTTTTTTCTAAATCCTGAATAATAGTTACAGTATCATTTAAAGTAGGAAAACCAGCACTAAAATATATAGAGAGTAACTTTTTGTCCTCTTGTAGTTTTTGTTTAATACGATTCATAGTCAATTTATAAATTGAAATATTTTATATAGTTATCTAAATCTTTATCTCCACGACCAGAAAGGCTAATTACCACCACATCCTCTGGTTTAAAAGTTTTGTGTTTAAAAACAGCCAAGGCATGGCTACTTTCAATAGCAGGAATAATACCTTCTAATTTTGTTAATTCCAATCCAGACTGCATAGCTTCATCATCTGTTGCAGAGATAAATTCTGCTCTTCCTGTTTTATGTAAATGTGCATGCATTGGGCCCACACCAGGGTAATCTAAACCTGCCGAAATAGAATAAGGCTCAGTTATTTGCCCGTCAGTAGTTTGCATCAATAAGGTTTTGCAACCGTGAATAACGCCTTCTTTTCCTAATGCTGAGGTTGCTGCACTCGCACCAGAATCTACGCCCATACCTGCTGCTTCTACAGCAATAATTTTTACATCTTCTTCATCTAAATAGTGGTAATAGGTACCTGCCGCATTACTACCACCGCCAATACAAGCAATAACATAATCCGGATTTTCTTTTCCTTCTTTCTCTTTTAATTGCCATTTAATCTCTTCCGAAATTACCGATTGAAATCGAGTTACCATATCTGGGTAGGGGTGAGGGCCAATAGCAGAACCAATAATATAATGGGTGTCTACAGGGTTATTAATCCAATCTCGAATGGCTTCATTGGTAGCATCTTTTAAAGTTCTACTGCCCGATAATGCAGGGCGTACTTCTGCACCTAACATTTTCATACGAGCAACATTCGGCGCTTGGCGAGCAATATCAATCTCTCCCATATACACAATACACTCCACTCCCATTAATGCGCAAACGGTAGCAGTAGCAACACCATGTTGTCCTGCGCCAGTCTCGGCAATAATACGTTTTTTGCCAAGGCGTTTGGCCATTAATATTTGACCAATAGTATTGTTTACCTTATGCGCTCCAGTATGGTTTAGGTCTTCTCTTTTTAGATAGACTTTAGTATTGTATTTTTTAGACAACCTTTTTGCTAAATAAAGCGGTGATGGCCTACCCACATAATCTTTTAATAATTGGTCAAATTCTTCTTTAAAAGAAGGTTCTGCCATTATTTTTAGATAGTTTTGTCTAAGGTTCTCTACGTTTGGGTAAAGCATTTCTGGAATAAATGCCCCGCCAAAGTCTCCGTAATAGCCTCTTTCGTCAACGTTATAATTCATATCGTTTATAAGTATTGAGTACAAAGTAGTAAGTACTCCGTTTTACATTTTATTTATTTTTAGGTCTAAAGTCTTAAGTAGTTAGTACTAAGTCTTAAGTAATGAGTCCTAAGTGTTCATGTTCGTAATAATTGTTTTCTAAATTAAAAGTTCTAAGTTATTAGTGTTACTTAAGACTTAGTACTAACTACTTTGTACTTAATACTATTTACTCTGTACTCTACTAATAAACTGCTTTAATTTTTTAATATCTTTTAATCCTGGTTCTATTTCAAACTTGCTATTTACATCTAATGCGTAACAATATTTAGAAGCATCGGTTTGTAAAAATGCATTTATTTTAGCTGCATCTTCAAGTCCAATTCCGCCACTTAAAAAGAAGGGTTTGGTAGAAGGATAATTTTCTAACACACTCCAATCAAAGCTGTAACCATTACCACCTGGAAGTTTTCCTTTAGTATCAAACAAAAAGAAATCACAAACATCTTCAAAATCATTTAAAACCTCAAAATTGAATTCATTTTTTATAGAAAATACTTTAATAATTTCAATTCCTTTGGCTTTTTCTTGTAATTCTTTACAGAATTCAGGACTTTCTTTTCCGTGCAATTGTACTCCTAAAAGATTGTATTCCTGTATTTTGTATAGGATCTCCTGAAGACTTTCATTAACAAATACCCCAACTTTTTTTATGCTATGTTGTAGCTCTGGCATTTGGCTATTAAAGTGTCTTTTTGAAGGTTCCCAAAAGATGAATCCTAAATAATCGGGTGTTAAGCTAGCAACTTCAGAGATATTAAGATTCATGCCACAAATTTTAAGTTTTGGAGTGCCTTCTTTTTTAAACTCTTTTTTTTGTGTGTAATAATAGTCGCTCATCTAAATTACTTTAAATTAGAAATAAAAGAGGTTGCGCTTTCGCCAGGGTTGTTGGTTTTCATAAAATTTTCTCCAATTAAAAAACCTTCAAAACCAAAAGGCTGTAATTCTTTAATCGCTTCTATAGAACTAATACCGCTTTCGGAAACTTTTACAAAATCGTCTGGAATTATGGTAGAGAGTTTTTTACTGGTTTCTAAGCTTACATCAAAAGTTTTAAGGTTACGGTTGTTTACCCCTAACATATCTAAACTAGGCATAATAGATTTTTGTAACTCTTCTTCGTTATGCACTTCTAAAAGCACATCTAAATTTAAGCTTTTTGCAAACTCTGAAAAGGTTTTTATCTCTTCTCTAGTAAGTATGGCTGCAATTAGTAAAATAACGTCTGCACCATAAGCTTTTGCTTCTAAAATCTGATAAATATCTATAATAAATTCTTTACGTAACAAAGGCATTTTTACAGCAGCTCTTGCTATTAATAAATCATCCAAAGAACCGCCAAAATACTTACCATCGGTTAAAACCGACATGCCACAAACACCAGCGTTTTCATAACCAATTGCCACATCTTGTACATTTAAATTATGGTTTATTACCGATTTTGATGGAGAGCGTCTTTTGTGTTCTGCAATAATACCAGTGGCGCTATTTTTTAATGCAGTTGCTAAAGAAACGGTTTCTCTAGAGAAAAGCACAGAACTTTCTAATTGCGAAACAGGAATTAAAGATTTGCGTAAATCTACCTCCTTGCGTTTATCTATAACTATTTTTTCTAAAATATTCATTAGGCGCTAAGGTTTTGTAGTTTTTTAAGGGTTTCTAATCCTTTACCGCTTAATAAGGATTCTTTAGCAAGTTCAAAACCTTCTTTTGGCGTAAGGTTCTTCACAGTTGCAATAGCAACACCAGCATTAGCACAAACAACATTATTTTGCGGTTCTGTTCCTTTGCCTTCTAGAACATTCATAAATATTTTTGCAGACGATTCTACCGTATCACCACCATAAATTTGCGATTGTTGTATAGGATGTAATCCAAAATCTGAAGGTTTTATAATTCCCTCGGTATGGTTAGATATGGTTTTGGTATCTCCTGTTAATGAAATTTCATCATAACCATCTAGAGCGTGTAATACGGTAAAGTTTTTATCAGTATTCTGATATAAATACCCGTACATTCTTGCTAGTTCTAAATTAAATACACCTACCATTTGGTTTTTAGGAAAGGCTGGGTTTACCATTGGGCCTAACATATTAAAAAACGTTTTTACAGCAAGCTCTCTACGGATAGGGGCAACATTTTTCATAGCAGGATGAAACAGTGGTGCGTGTAATACACAAATACCTGTATCTGCTAAACACTTTTCTAAAAAACCAGCATCATTACTAAATTTTATACCAAGATATTCCATTACATTACTACTACCACAGGCAGAAGAAACACCATAATTTCCATGTTTGGTAACTTTAACACCAGCGCCAGCGGTTACAAAAGAGGATAAGGTTGATATATTGAAGGTATCTTTACCATCGCCACCAGTACCACATAAATCAATAGGGTTATAAGCAGATAAATCTACCGCAAGGCAAAGTTCTAAAAGTGCATCACGAAAGCCTTCTAGCTCTTCTATAGTAATGCTACGCATCATATACACGGTTAAGAAAGCTGCAATTTGGCTCGTATTATAATCACCTTTAGCAATATTTACCAATACTTGTTTGGCATCTTCTTTTTCAAGAATATCGTGATTAATAAGTCGGTTTAATATTTGTTTCATAAGCCCCACCTAACCTCCCCAAAGGGGGAGGAAACGGTCTCCATATTTTAATTAATAATAATTGTATTCATTTTTTCTTTTTATTCCCCTCTTTTGGAGGGGTTAGGGGAGGATACCCAGTTTTCTAGTATTTTTTTTCCATTAGGAGTAAGTACAGATTCTGGATGGTATTGTACCGCAGCAACATCGTATAGTTTATGACGAAGGGACATTACTTGTCCGTTTTCATCAAAAGAAGTAGCTTCTAAAACTTCTGGTAAATCTGGATTAACAACCCAAGAGTGGTAACGCCCCACTTCAATCTCCGTATCTAATCCTTTAAATAAAATATCTTCTGGTTTGGTAATTTTTATTTTAGTAGCAATACCATGATATACTTGGTCTATATTTATTAAGGAACCACCAAAAACTTCGGCAATGGCCTGTTGTCCTAAACAAACCCCAAAGATACTTTTGGTAGGAGCATATTTTTCTATTATTGGTTTTAGTAAACCAGCCTCATCTGGAATACCAGGTCCTGGAGAAAGCACAATTTTATCAAAAGCATCAACCTCTTCTAAGCTAAGTTGATCGTTACGTTTTACTACAACTTCGCAATCTAAATCTTCTAAATAGTGTACCAAATTATAGGTAAAGCTATCGTAATTATCTATGACTAATATTTTTTTCATTTTATTCTCTATTTTGGAAATTTAGATAGATTTTGCTATTTCCAATGCTTTAGTTAAAGCACCTAATTTGTTGTATGTTTCTTGTAACTCATCTTCTGCTTTAGAGGCAGCAACTATACCTGCACCTGCCTGGTAGTGTAGTTGGTGGTTTTTACTTAAGAAAGTTCTAATCATTATGGCGTGGTTAAAATTACCATCAAAATCCATGAAACCAATGGCACCTCCATAATACCCTCTACTTGTTTTTTCATACTTTTCTATAAGTTGCATTGCCATATGTTTAGGTGCGCCACTTAAAGTTCCCGCAGGGAAAGTATCTGCCACTACTTTCATGGTTGGGATGTCTTCTTTTTTTTGTCCTGTAACTTTAGAAACTAAGTGTATAACATGGGAAAAGAATTGTACTTCTCTATAGTTTTCTACTTTAACCGTATTTCCATTTCTACTAAGGTCGTTACGCGCAAGGTCTACTAGCATTACATGCTCACTATTTTCTTTGTCGTCTTTAGTAAGTTTTTTTGCAAGAATAGCATCTTGCTCATCATTGCCTGTTCTTTTAAAAGTACCTGCAATTGGATGAATTTCTGCCTTGCCTTCTTTTACAATTAGTTGCGCCTCTGGAGAACTACCAAAGATTTTAAAATCGCCATAATCAAAATAAAATAGGTAAGGGGATGGGTTTACAGAACGTAATGCTCTATATACATTAAACTCATCTCCTTTAAATTCTTGAGAGAAACGTCTGGAAAGTACCAGTTGAAAAACATCGCCACGTTGGCAGTGTTTTTTAGCAAGTTCTACATGTTCTTTATATTCTTCATCTTTTAAGTTAGAAGTAGGTACTCCTTGGATAGTAAAATTATAAGAAGCAAAACTTCTGATATTTAAAATTTGTTCTATTTCGGCAATATTTTCTTTGCTATTGTAACAATGCGCAAAAATATAGGCTTCATTATTAAAATGATTTATAGCTATTATATTTTGATATACGGCATAATAAATATCTGGAATAGTAGCACTATTTTCTTTTTTAGCAAGTTCTACATCTTCATAATACCGTACGGCATCATACGCCATATACCCAAAAAGACCATTGTTTATAAACTTAAAGTCGTTTTTACTGCCTTTAAACTTTTTACTAAAATTATCTAGTATAGAAACAACATCTGTATTTTCTTTAATTTCTATTTCTTCCAAAGTACCATCTGGAAATTGTTGTAAAATTACCTCGTTCTCTACTTTAATAGATGCAATTGGGTTACAGCATATATAAGAAAAACTATTATCATTAGCATGGTAATCGCTACTTTCTAATAGGATGCTATTAGGAAAACGGTCTCTAATTTTTAAATACACACTAACCGGAGTAATGGTATCTGCAAGAATTTTTTTAAAATGTGTCTCTAATTGATATTTCATTAGATAAAGTATTAAGTTTTTTTTTAAAAAGGAAAGGCTTGTCGTGATGACAAGCCTTTTATATAGTTTTACTACAATGATGCTTTGCTCACGTTGTTTTTCGTAAGTTATTCCACCACCAAGTATTTGTTTTATTATTCCTCATTATGTTCCAAATATAAAAAGGATTTTTAAAATAGCCAATAGGCTGTGCTAAAAATAATAAAACCCTGCTACTTTGTTATAAGTAACAGGGTTTTAGAGTATGTTTTAAGATATTTTAAAAAGCTAAATCAACCACTAAATCAAACTCATCATAGATTACTTTATCTTTTAAATTATCAAAGAAGCTAGAAGAGCTATATTTAATATCGTATTTTGTTCTATCTACTTTTAAAGTAGCAGTAGCTTTGTTTTCAAATACAGAAACTACAAATATTATTTCTTTAGTAATTCCTTTAATTGTTAGGTCTCCTGTTACGGTGTAAGAATCTTTATTAAAAGACTTTAAATCTTTAAAAACTAATTTAGCAGTAGGGTGTGCTTTAACACCAAAGAAATCATCCGAAGCTAAATGCCCATCTAATTTTCCTTTCATGTCTCCATCTAAATCTGTTGTATTAATAGTAGTCATATCAACTACAAATTCTCCTCCAGTAAGTTTATTTCCGTTAAAATCTAAAGAACCAGATTTTAAATTGATAGTACCTTCATGGGAACCTGCTACTTTGTAACCTTTCCAGGTAACAGTGCTTTCACTTACTTTAACTGTTTTTTTGTCACCGTCAATTGGTGTGTTTGCAGTAGCTGAAAATCCAAATACTACGGCGATTGCTAAACTTAATAATTTCTTTTTCATCTTTAATTTAATTAATAGTTAATGTTGTTTTCTGTTTGTTATAATTGCGTAAATAGGTTCTCTTTTGATTTACGTACTTTTTTATAATGCTGGGTTTCATCATTTTCTGATCTAAAGCCTATTGTTGCAACTACAGAGGCATTTAAATTTTTATCTGTAAGGCCTAAAATCTTATTGTATTCTTCGGCATCAAAACCTTCCATAGGGCATGCATCAACCTGAATAGAGGCAGCAGCGGAAAGTAAATTCCCTAAAGCTAAGTATGTTTGTTTGGAAGACCAAATATTTTTAATATCATCGGGTAGGGGAGTTAGGTTGCTTTTCATAAAATCACCATATTCTTGTAGAGAATTTTCAGGTAATTTTCTGGTCAAAGCTACATTTGTTAAATAGTCATCTACGTGACTATCATTAAATGTGGTTTGATTTGCAAAAACAACTAAATGTGATGATTCCGTAATCTGTGTCTGTCCCCATGAAGCGGCTTGTAATTTTTCTCTAATTTCGTTATCTGATATAACAAAAACATGGTATGGTTGTAAACCATACGAAGAAGCACTAAGCTGTACAGCATCAAGAATAGTATTTAACTGGTCTTTCGTCAATTTTTTTGAAGAATCAAATTTTTTAGTAGCGTATCGCCATTGTAAACTATCAATATAATTATTCATTTTATTAAAATTTATCCAATAATTGGTTTAGAGTTTCTAATTCTTTTTTTGAAAATTTTTCTACTAGTTTTTTTTCAGCTTCGGCCATGGTAATATCAATTTTCTCTAATTCTTTTTTACCATTGTTTGTTATGCTGATGTCTATTTTTCTTCTGTTTGCTTCACAGATTTTACGCTCTACATAATTTTTTGCAATTAGTTTATCCACTAAGCGCGTTGTGTTACTCATTTTTGTAACCATCCTTTCATTAATCGTACCAAGATTAGCAGGTTTGCCATTTTGCCCTCGTAGAATGCGTAATACATTAAACTGTTGTATAGATATATCATAAGGTTTTAAAGCCTGAGATATTACCTCATTTAATTTGTGGCTAACCAATATAACATGAACAATTGTTCTTTTGTCAATAGGAATCTCTTTATCTGTTTTTAAAATCTTTTCTATATTCATGTCTATACAACATTTGTATAGACAAATATATGTAGATTTATTTTGAGAAATACCTTTTTTAGAATTAAATTTTTGTTAAAAAAGAATTTGTTTTTAACACAAGAAGCTTAAATAATTAAACTATTAAGTGTAAATTGAGTCTAACTACAAAAGATTCAATTTTGAAAAGTACTCATATACAGCATTTGTACCAGCGAGCAGGTTTTGGTATTTCTCCTAAAAAATTGGAGAAATTATCTGGTTTAAAAAAGAAAGAAGTAGTAAAAAAACTTTTTAAATCTTCTAAATCTATTACGCATTTATATATGTCAACTCCAGATATAGATGCATTTATGAAGGCAGATACGCCTAAAAGTGATCCCAAAAAATTTAGAGAACTAATAAAGGTTAGTAGGAGTAAATTAAAGGATTACAATTTAGCTTGGGTAGATAAAATGTCAACTTCTAATGAAGAGTTACGAGAACGTATGACTTTATTTTGGGCTAATCATTTTGTAGTGCGTACCAATAATATAGTTTTTTCCCAACGTTATAATGCAACACTTAGGAAATATGCTTTAGGTAATTTTAGAGATTTTGTAATTGCGATAGCAAAAGAACCTGCAATGCTAAGCTATTTAAACAACCAACAAAATAGAAAAGGTAAGCCTAATGAAAATTTTGCTAGAGAACTTATGGAGCTTTTTACATTAGGTATAGGTTCATATACAGAGAAAGATATTAAAGAATCTGCAAGAGCCTTTACGGGTTGGGGGCATACTTTTAAAGGGGAATTTGTTTTACGTAAGAAACAACATGATTTTGGAGAAAAAGAGTTTTTTGGCGTAAAAGGTAATTTTAGCGGGGAAGATATTATAGACTTAATTTTAAAAAGACCAGAATGTGCCCAGTTTATTGCAAAGAAGATATATCTTCATTTTGTTAATGATATTCCTAATGAAGGTAGAATAGGGGAGCTGGCAATTGTTTTTAGAGAAAACTATAGTATAGATGAGGTAATGCGTTACCTTTTTATGACTAATTGGTTTTATGAGGAGGATGTGATAGGTCAAAAAATTAAATCTCCTATAGATTTATTGGTGCAATTAAAAAGAACAATACCTTTCTCTTTTAAAAAACCAAAGGAGTTTATTTATATACAAAAATTATTAGGACAAGTTTTATTAGAGCCTCCAAATGTTGCAGGTTGGGCCGAAGGTAAAAGTTGGATAGATTCTAATACTATGATGGTTAGGTTAAAATTGCCTTCTGTTTTGTTTATGAATGGTACAATTGCCTTTGATGTTAAAGGGGAATTTGAAGATAGTTATGAAAAGTTTAATAAAAAATCTAATTTTAATAGGAGACTTACAGTAACAAAAAACTGGGAAGTTTTTCATAAAAATTATGGACACTTAAATTATGAAGAGTTGTATCATCATTTAATAAGTACTACAACAAACAAAGGTACTCAGGAATTTTTACAAAGTTTAAAAAAAACAAATAAGCAGGAGTTCTGTGTGCAATTAATGTCATTACCAGAATACCAACTATGCTAAAAAATAAGAAACTATGAAAAGAAGAGACTTTTTAAAAAGTAGTGGTTTAGCAAGCACAGCTTTATTTGTACCTAGTTTTGTTCAAGCTTATGGAGCCACTGGTGTTATTCCTAGTCATAAAAAAATTGTCATCCTACAGTTATCAGGAGGTAATGATGGTTTAAATACTTTAGTGCCGTATACTAATGATATTTATTTTAAAAATAGAAATACAATTGCTAGAAATAAGAAAGATGTATTAGTAATAAATGATTCGCACGGTTTTCATGAAAGTCTAACAGATTTTAAGTCTTTATATGATGCAGGTTTTGTAAGCGTTATAAATAATGTTGGGTATCCTAATCCAAGTAGGTCTCATTTTAGATCTACCGATATTTGGCACACTGCCAGTGGAGCTGGAGAGTATTTAAAAACCGGATGGGTAGGTAGGTATTTAGAAGAGGTAGTAAAAAAACCACTAGGAGCCATAGAGGTAGATGATACTTTATCTTTATTGATGAAAGGCCATTCTATTAATGGTTTAGCAACTAAAGACGCTTCCCTTTTTTATAAAACGACTAAAGATGCCTACTTTGGTAAAATTATAGACAAATATACAGCAACTCATTTAAGCGAACATAATTTGGGTTACTTGTATAAAACGGTAGTTGATGCTAAGTCTTCTGCAGCTCAGATATATGAAAAAACTAAAGTCTATTCTTCTTCTCAAGAATATCCGAATAATGCTTTTGGAAAACAATTGAAGACTATCTCTGAATTTATTAACTCAGGTCTAGAAACGCAAGTATATTATGCAAGCCTTGGGGGTTTTGATACACATGCTAACCAGTTAAATTCTCAGAAAAGACTTTTAGAGGTGTACTCTAAAGGTATAGCAGCTTTTGTAAAAGATTTAAAGAGAACAGGTGCTTTTAAGGATACTATTATTTTAACTTTTTCCGAATTTGGTAGAAGATTAAAACAGAACGCTGCTAAAGGTACGGATCATGGTGCTGCTAATATGGTATTTTTATTAGGAGAAAAACTTAAGCATCCAGGAATGTATAATAAGCCAGATAATTTAGCAAACCTTGATAGTAATGGAGATTTAATATACGAGGTTGATTTTAGAAACATTTATGCCTCTCTTATTAAAGAATGGTTAAAAACAGAACCTAGATCTATCCTAAGCGGAAAATTTAAAGCCCTAGGTCTTGTTTAAGAGAATGTTTAAATAATGTAGTATTTTTGATGTATTAAAATAAAGTAGTAAAAAATGGCAGATTTATCACAACAAGAATGGGAAGAGCAACTAGAAAAAGACGATAATGCTTTTATACTAGATGTAAGAACTCCTGAAGAGGTAGAAGAAGGGTATATCCCAAATTCTACAAACATAGATATATATTTAGGTCAAGATTTTTTAACAGAAGTTGAAAAGTTAGATAAAACTAAGAACTTTTATGTGTATTGCCGTTCTGGTAACCGTAGCGGGCAAGCTTGCGCAATATTAAATAGTATTGGTATAAAAAATGCGTATAACCTAGTTGGTGGTTTTATGAATTGGGAAGGTGAAGTTGCCGAATAAATAAAATAGTTTTAGTACATTAAACCCGCTTTTAAGTGGGTTTTTTTATACCCAATACTTAGATATTACTTTAAAATTCATGCAAGAAGACTTATTACATTTTATTTGGAAACATAAAAAAATACCAACAACTAATTTAAAAACAACAGATAACATACCAGTGACCATTGTAAAAATTGGGCAACATAATTATAAAGAAGGGCCAGACTTTTTTAATGCGCAAGTTCGTGTGGGAGAACAGTTGTGGGTTGGTAATATAGAAATACATTTAAAATCATCAGACTGGTATGCTCATAATCATGAGGTAGATGATAATTATAATTCTGTAATACTTCATGTAGTTTGGGAAGATGATGCTTCTGTTTTTAGGAAGGATAATAGTAAAATTCCAACATTAGAGTTAAAGAATTATATAGAAGAAAAGCTTTTAATAAATTATGAGAATTTATTTAATACTACAAATACTAAGTTTATAAATTGTGAAAAAGATATTAATGAAATAGAAGATTTTATAGCCAATAATTGGCTAGAACGTCTATTTTTTGAACGTTTAGAGCAAAAAACACAAGTTATAAAAGAGCTTTTGTTACAGCATAATAATGATTGGGAGTATGTTCTTTTTATTATGCTTTTAAAGAATTTTGGACTAAAAATTAATGGAGATTCCTTTTTTAGTTTGCAGAAGAGTTTAAGTTCATCTACGGTGTCTAAACTTAAGAATAATGACTTTCAGTTAGAATGTGTGTTATACGGTTTGTTAGGACTTTTAGAAAAAACAGACTGTGTAGATGTTTATTATATTAAATTAAAAAAGGAATACGAATTTGTTAAAAATAAGTTAGGACTTAGCGAAATAGGCATAGAAAAACCTCACTTTTTTAAGCTTAGACCTCCTAATTTCCCAACAATAAGGCTTTCTCAATTTGCAAGTTTGTATGGGAAACATCAAAATTTATTTTCAAAATTGATAAGTGAAACATCTTTAGAAGATTTGTATAGCATTTTTACTGTTTATGCTAGTGAATATTGGGATACGCACTACAGTTTTGGTAAAGAAAGTAAAAAAAGTAAAAAGAAAATTACTAAAAAATTTATAGATTTAATAGTAATAAATACTATTATCCCTTTTAAATTTTATTATGCAAAAAGTCTTGGAAAAGATGTAAATGAAGAGCTGTTAAATATTATTTCAAAAATAGATACGGAAGATAATTCTATTATAAATAACTTTAAAAAAAGAGGTGTACCTATAGCATCTGCAAAAGATAGTCAAGCTTTATTGCAATTATATAATAATTACTGTACAAAAAATAAATGTTTGCAATGTGCAATAGGAGTAAATTTATTAAAAGGAAATACCTAATTTTAAGGCATGAATTTTTTTTATAAAATTTTATATTTTTTCCAGAAACGAGGTTTTGAAGTATGTGGTCGTATTGCAGACCGTTTGGGTATAAGAGCAAGAGTAGTAAGAACGTCATTTATATACGTAACTTTCGTTACTCTAGGCTTTGGCTTTGCATTATATTTATTTGTTGCCTTTTGGTTAAAAATTAAAGATTTAGTGTACACTAAAAGAACTTCAGTTTTTGATTTATAATTATGATAAAACTTTTTAAATCTAAATTTTATTTGGCACTAACATTAATGTTAGTAGTGTTTGTTTTTGGCGTGTTTGGTTACCGTTATATATCTGGTTTTTCATGGGTAGATGCTTGTTATATGACAATAATAACGGTAACTACAGTGGGTTTTTCGGAAGTACAACCTTTAGATGCTAATGGTAAAATATTTACAATATTTTTAATTATTTCCAGTGTATTTATATTTGCTTTTGCAATATCTGTAATAACGGAATATATATTAAGTAGAAATTCAAAAGAACTTTTAAAAAAGAAAAAAGTGAAAAATACTATTAAAAAAATGTCTAATCATGTGGTAGTTTGTGGGTATGGTAGAAACGGAATGCAAGCTGCAGAAAGATTAAGAGCTTATAAAAAGCCATTTTTGGTAATAGAAAAAGATAAAGAAATCATAGAAAAATATGAAGACGATATTTTATTTATTGAAGGAGATGCAAATGATGATGAGGTATTAATTGAAGCAGGAATAGATAGAGCGCAATATTTAATAGCAACCCTTCCAGATGATGCTGCAAACCTATTTGTAGTACTTTCGGCAAGGCAAATAAATAAAAAATTATATATAATAAGTAGAGCTTCTTTAGTAACCTCACAGAAAAAACTACAGCTGGCAGGAGCAAACCAGGTAATAATGCCAGATAAAATTGGAGGAGACCATATGGCATCTTTAGTGGTCATGCCAGATTTAATAACCTTTATGGATAAACTTTCTACAGAAGGAGAACATACAACTAATCTAGAGGAAGTAGCAATTGAAGACTTTGCAGATCAAGTAGATTGTAATTCATTGAGAGACTTAGATTTAAGAAGAAAAACAGGGTGTACAATTATTGGTTATATAGCGCCAGATGGGGAATATATTATAAACCCAGAAGCAGATATGAAGTTGCAGCCAAAAAGTAAAGTAATAGTATTAGGAAGACCAGAACAAATAAAAAAACTAAATGATATGTTTCATATTGTCTAACATTATTTTAGTATAATATTTGATTACGGGCATAATTTTTAGGATATTGCTTGCCGACTAATTAATTCATTAAAAATAACTCAAATATTATGAAGTATAAACTTCTGGCATTTCTTACCTTTTTTTCACCATTATTATCTATGGCCCAAGAGGTCGGGATGGATCAAAAAATAGACCAAGCTTTTAAACCAGTTTCCGATTTCTTTTCCGCAGTAATATTCTTTCCTGTATTTGGTGTTCCATTTGTTTTAATATTACTTGTAATGAGTGCTTTATTTTTTACTTTATATTTTGGCTTTCCAAATATTAGGTATTTTGGAAAAGCGATAAATGTAGTAAGAGGAAAGTATGATGAAGTAGACCATCATGGTGTAGAAAAGTCGGATGTTAATATCATTGATGGCGATATTATAGATACGATAGAGGATGAAAGTAGAGAGGGAGAAGTAACACATTTTCAAGCTTTAGCAACTGCTGTATCTGGTACAGTAGGTAATGGTAATATTGCAGGTGTAGCCTTAGCAATTGCATTAGGAGGCCCAGGGGCTACTTTTTGGATGATAATTTGTGGACTCTTAGGAATGTCTTCAAAATTTGTAGAATGTACATTAGGAGTTCAGTATAGAGATGTAGGAGAAGATGGTACTGTTTATGGAGGCCCAATGTATTATATAAGTAAAGGACTTAAAGAAAGAGGGTATACAGTTTTAGGAAAAATAGCAGCAGCCATGTTTGCTATTTTTTGTATAGGCGGTTCTTTTGGTGGTGGTAATGCAGCACAATCTAACCAAGCTACTATTGTGATAAAGGAATTAATGGGCTTAACAAGTTCTAGCGCAGGAGCAATAATTGGTATTGTTTTAGCAATTTTAGTAGGTGTAATTATAATAGGTGGTATAAAAAGAATTGCACAAGTGACAGAGAAAGTAGTGCCCTTTATGGCAGTAATGTATTTACTGGCATGCCTATATATAATTTTAAGTAATTTCTCTTTAATAGATGATGCTTTTGCATTAATACTATCGGAAGCTTTTAACCCTACTGCAATTGGAGTGGGTAGTTTAATTGGAGTGTTATTGGTAGGGTTTAAAAGAGCTGCCTTTTCTAATGAAGCTGGGGCAGGTTCTGCTTCTATAGCACATTCTGCTGTTAAGACAAAATATTCAGCATCAGAAGGTTTGGTGGCATTATTAGAACCTTTTATAGATACCGTTGTAATTTGTACAATGACAGCTTTAGTAATTGTTATTTTTAATTTTGGAGGCTTCTTTGAGTATGGAGGTGAAGGTTCTGTTATGATTAATGGCGTGGCGTATGAAGGAGCAGGTATAACCTCTATGGCATTTGCACAGTATATTCCTTACTCTAATGTGTTTTTAACTGTTGCCGTTGTTTTATTTGCAGTTTCTACAATGATATCATGGTCTTATTATGGATTACAATCATGGAAGTTTTTATTCGGAAGAGGAAAAACAGCAGACATGGTGTATAAATTACTATTCTTAACTTTTATAATTATTGGAGCAGCAGCAAGTATGAAATCTATTTGGGCTTTTTCTGATGCTATGATTTTTGCAATGGTATTTCCTAACATGGTAGGTTTATTTTTCTTATTCCCTGTTGTTAAAAAAGAACTAGGTAGATATCTGAGTGTTATTAAAGAGGCTAAATTGTAATTCTAAGGCTCTTATTTTGAAAAATATAAAATCCCGTATGCAGTTTTCTAAACAAGAGCAAAGCGGGATTTTCTTTTTGCTATTATTTATTGTTTTACTTCAGGGTGGGTATTATTTGTATGATAAAAATTACGCAAAACCTATAGAAGATAAATTTGTGTTAAATCTTGTAGAGCAAAATAAGATAGACCTTTTAAAGAAAGAAGTAGCTACTAAAAAAACCAAAATACATCTTTTTAATCCTAACTTTATTTCGGACTATAAAGGATATACATTAGGAATGTCTGTTGATGAAATTAATCGTTTACACACCTATAGAAAAACGAATAAGTATGTAAATACAGCTATAGAATTTCAGCAAGTAACCAAAATTTCAGATACACTTCTTAAACAAATAGAGCCTTATTTTAAATTTCCAGAATGGAAGCAGGAAAAAATAAAGAAATCATTTGCATTAAAAAAAAGTAAAAAATCTAATTACATTAAAGAATATAGAGATTTAAATACAGCTACTCCTCTAGACTTAGTAGTAGTATATGGGATAGGAGAAATTCTATCTAAAAGAATAGTTAAGTATAGGGAAAAACTTGGAGGTTTTTCCAATAATAATCAAATATATAAGGTATATGGCTTAAAGCCAGAAGTAGCCAATCGTCTTTTAGAGAAATTCCAAGTATTAAAAGCTTCGGATATTAAGAAGTAAATTTAAAACAGCGCTTACTTTGTATTTGTTTAAAAATTATCATATTTGTAATTTTATATGTTTTAAAACTTTTATTTTTGCATATTGTTTATTTTTTTTACCATATTTCTTATGATATGATAAAAAATAAAGACTTTTTATTGTTATGAGATTAGTAAAATTAAGTTATATTTGGAACTCAAATAAGAATTTTTTGTATTGTAAATTAAGGCATGGATAAAAGATATTTTAGTGAAGAGCACGAGTTATTTCGGGAGAGTCTAAAAAGTTTTCTAAAAAAAGAAGTTGTTCCTCATGTAGATAAATGGGAGAAAGATGGTGTAATTGACCGTTTTATTTGGAAAAAATTTGGAGACATGGGGTATTTTGGATTAACCTACCCTAGTCAATATGGCGGTTTAGAGTTAGATTTATTTTATGCGGTTATTTTCTTAGAGGAACTTCAGAAAATAAATTCTGTTGGTTTTGCCGCCGCAATGTGGGCACATATGTATTTAGCAATGACCCATTTAAATAAAGAAGGGGATGAGCGTATAAAACAAGAATATTTAGCTTCTAGTATAGCAGGAGATAAAATAGGTTGTTTGTGTATATCAGAACCTTTTGGAGGGTCAGACGTTTCAGGAATGAGGACAAATGCAGTAAAGAAAGGGGATTACTATATATTAAATGGTTCTAAAACTTTTATAACCAATGGTGTTTATAGTGACTATTTGGTCGTGGCTGCTAAGACCTCTCCAGAACTAGGTAATAAAGGCATAAGTATGTTGTTGGTAGATCGAGATACTCAAGGAGTTTCTGCTACTAAATTAGATAAATTAGGGTGGAGAGCATCAGATACAGGAGAAATAGCTTTTGATAATGTAAAGGTTCCTGTGGCTAATTTATTAGGGGAAGAGGACAAAGGTTTTTCTTATATAATGCAACACTTTTCTTTGGAGCGTTTAATTATGGCAATTAATGCACATGCTCGTGCAGAATATGCTTTAGATTATGCGATAAATTATATGTCAGAAAGAACTGCATTTGGAAAAAAAATAAATGAGTTTCAAGCTTTAAGGCATAAAATGGTAGAGAGAACTGCTGAAATGGAGATGTGTAAAGAGTATAATTACTCTGTAACCTATAAGTTAAGTCGTGGAGAATATGTAGTAAAAGAAGCGACAATGTCTAAATTATTATCTACAAAAATGGCAGATGAAGTAATATATGATTGTCTTCAAATGCTTGGCGGCTATGGTTTTATGGAAGAATATCCTATGGCTAGATTACTTAGAGATAGTAGGTGTGGTCCAATAGGTGGCGGAACGTCAGAAATATTAAAAGAAATATTGTCAAAAATAATTATAGATAAAAAAACATATAAACCCGTCGTGGAGGTTTAATTTAAATAAAATAATAATAAGGTTTGTTATGTAAATATAAATAGTATATTTGCAGCCTTAATCACAAAAGAGAGGAGGTAGTAGCATATGTTAATTATACCAATTAAAGAAGGAGAAAACATAGATAGAGCTTTAAAGCGTTTTAAGCGAAAGTTTGATAAAACGGGCACAATGCGCCAATTAAGAAAGCGTCAGCAATTTACAAAGCCATCTGTAGCTCGTAGAGCACAAATACAGAAAGCTCAGTATATTCAAGGTTTAAGAGATCAGGAAGAAGTTTAGGTCTGTAAATCTATTTAGATATTTAAAATCCTGCTATTAGCAGGATTTTTTTATGGATTAATTTTAAATTATATACTAACTTTGAGAGTATGATGTTAACTCCTTTTTTAGACTATTTAGGATTAGAAAAAAAATATTCTGTCCATACTGTTTTGGCATATAAGAAAGATATTCAGGAGTTTATATCTTTTTGTGAAGAAGAATATGCTATTGCAGATGTGGTGCATATAGAGTATAAAGTTATTCGTAGTTGGGTAGTTTGTTTAAGTGAAAAGAAAATTTCTAATAGAACAATAAATAGAAAAATAGCATCTTTAAAAGCATATTATAAATTTCTGCAAAAAATAGGGGATATAAAGAAATCGCCATTAGTAAAACATAGGGCATTAAAAGTTTCAAAAAAAATAGAAGTTCCGTTTTCAGAAACAGAAATGGAAAAAATGTTGTCGCAAATTACTTTTAATGAGGATTTTGAAGGTATTAGAGATAAATTAATAATAGATGTCTTGTATGCTACGGGAATGCGTAGAGCAGAATTAATAAATTTAAAGCTTTCAGATTTAGATTTAAAACAAGGCGTTCTTAGGGTTTTAGGAAAAAGAAAAAAAGAAAGAATAATCCCTTTGTTGTCAAAAACCAAAAAGTTATTTAATTCTTATATAGAAGAAAGAAGCGCTTTAACAAAAATTAACGATTTTGAGTATCTTTTTCTTTTAAAATCGGGCAATAAAATCTACGAAACTTTTGTTTATAGAATAATAAATGGGTATTTTAGTAAGGTGTCTTCTAAGGTAAAAAAGAGTCCGCATATATTAAGGCACACATTTGCAACACATTTGCTAAATAAAGGCGCAGATTTAAATGCGGTAAAAGAATTACTTGGTCACTCAAGCTTGGCATCTACCCAAGTGTATACCCACAATGGTATAGAAGAATTAAAAAAAGTACATTCTAAAGCGCATCCTAGAGGAAAAAAATAATAATATTTAATTGTTTAACTTTTTAAATTAATATTCTATGAAAGTAAATGCACAATCCGTGAACTTTAATGCAGATAAGTCTTTAATACATTTTGTACAAAGTAGGTTAGATAAGCTAGAAACTTTTTATGATAAGGTTATAAGTTCGGAGGTATTTTTAAAACTAGATAATAATAAATTGAAAGAAAATAAGATTGTAGAAATAAAATTGAACATTCCTAAAGATAATTTTATAGTAAAAAAACAATGTAAATCTTTTGAAGAAGCTGTTGATTCTGCATGTAATTCTCTGGAAAGAAGGCTAATAAAAAAGAAGCAAAAAATAAGAGCGCAAGCTTAACTAAATTTTTTTCATTTTTTGTTTTGTTTAAACAAAAAAACGTATACATTTGCAGTCCGTTAGAAATAGCGGACTTTTTTATAGCTAAAAAAGTATAAAAAGCCGATGTAGCTCAGCTGGCTAGAGCAGCTGATTTGTAATCAGCAGGTCGTGGGTTCGAGTCCCTCCATCGGCTCTTTAAAAAGTTCTTTAAATAATGGTTTGGGGAGATACTCAAGCGGCCAACGAGGGCAGACTGTAAATCTGCTGACTACGTCTTCGCAGGTTCGAATCCTGCTCTCCCCACAAAAAATTTTAGAAAGTACTTTTAAAAGGTTACTTTTGCAAAGCTAAAATTAAAATTAGCTTTTTGATAAAAGATTATTTTAAAATAGTTTTTTGAAATTTTGAAAATGTTGTAATTTTGCTTTTTGATTTTTTCAAGGAGTAAATAAGCGGGAGTAGCTCAGTTGGTAGAGCGTCAGCCTTCCAAGCTGAATGTCGCCGGTTCGAACCCGGTCTCCCGCTCAAAACATAAAAAAACAGAACAGCCATGGGTTGCTTCTGTTTTTTGTGTAATAAACACCTTTAATGGGCTTTGGTTGTTTAAGGTGTTAAATTGAGCACTTTACGCCGGTGTAGCTCAGGGGTAGAGCGTTTCCTTGGTAAGGAAGAGGTCACGAGTTCAAATCTCGTCATTGGCTCATTTTGAAGATAAAATTTGTACACTAATATAAACTAAAGATTAAAATTCATTAAACATGGCAAAGGAAACTTTCGATCGTTCCAAACCGCACTTAAATATAGGTACTATTGGACACGTAGATCACGGTAAAACTACATTAACTGCTGCTATTACTACGGTATTGGCAAATGCAGGTCTTTCTGAATTAAGAAGTTTCGATTCTATCGATAACGCTCCTGAAGAAAAAGAAAGAGGTATTACAATTAATACATCGCACGTAGAATATGCTACTGCAAATCGTCACTACGCACACGTAGATTGTCCTGGTCACGCCGATTATGTTAAGAACATGGTAACTGGTGCTGCTCAAATGGATGGTGCTATATTGGTTGTTGCTGCTACAGATGGTCCAATGCCACAAACACGTGAACACATCTTATTGGGACGTCAGGTAGGTATTCCAAGAATAGTTGTATTCATGAATAAAGTGGATATGGTTGATGATGAGGAGCTTTTAGAATTAGTTGAGATGGAAGTAAGAGAATTACTTTCTTTCTATGAGTATGATGGTGATAATGGACCTGTTGTTGCTGGTTCTGCTTTAGGTGCACTTAATGGTGAGCAAAAGTGGGTTGATACAGTAATGAAATTAATGGAAGAGGTTGATGCTTGGATTGAATTACCTAAGAGAGATGTTGATAAAGATTTCTTAATGCCAATTGAGGATGTATTTACAATTACTGGTCGTGGAACTGTTGCTACAGGTCGTATAGAAACTGGTGTTGCTAATACAGGAGACGCTGTTGATATTATTGGTATGGGTGCTGAAAAATTAGCTTCTACAATTACAGGGGTTGAGATGTTCCGTAAGATATTAGATAGAGGTGAAGCTGGTGATAATGTTGGTATCTTATTAAGAGGTATTGAAAAGACTGATATTAAAAGAGGTATGGTAATCTGTAAGCCAGGTTCTGTAACTCCACACGCTAAATTTGAGGCAGAGGTTTATATCCTTAAAAAAGAAGAAGGTGGTCGTCATACACCATTCCATAATAACTATCGTCCTCAGTTCTACGTAAGAACAACGGATGTAACAGGTACAATTAATCTTCCTTCTGGAGTAGAGATGGTTATGCCTGGTGATAACCTTACTATTACTGTTGAGTTATTATCTCCAATTGCATTAAGCGTAGGATTGCGTTTTGCAATACGTGAAGGTGGTAGAACAGTAGGAGCTGGTCAGGTAACTAAGATTTTAGATTAAAATAATTTATAGTTTTACATTATGAGGTGTCCGCCATTGGCGGATACCTTTCAGTGTAAAATACACACGGTTGTAGCTCAGTTGGTAGAGCACTGGTCTCCAAAACCAGGTGTCGGGAGTTCGAGTCTCTCCTGCCGTGCAAATTGTAAAAGAAATATTTGTTTCTTTTTTTCTAATCAAACTGAAAAAATAATATAGCTATGTTGTCATACATAAAAGAGTCTATTGAGGAGCTAAAAAATAATGTCACACTGCCTCCGCGTTCGGAGTCATCAAATCTTATGGTGGTAGTTGCGGTGTTTTCAATTTTGTTCGCATTAGCTACTTGGGGTGTAGACTCAGCTTTAAGTAAGTTGGTTCAGTTGTATTTTAATAATGTTTTAAACTAAGCTCAATCATGTCTGAAGTTTTAGAGAAGAAGTGGTATGTGGTAAGAGCTGTTAGTGGGCAAGAGCATAAAATAAAAGGATATATTGAAAGTGAGGTTGCTCGTTTAGGTTTTTCTGATTATTTAGAAGATGTTTTAGTTCCAACAGAGAAAGTTATTCAGATTAGAAACGGGAAAAAAATTAATAAGGAAAGAGTTTATTTTCCTGGTTACATCATGATCAAAGCTAATTTAGGTGGAGAGATGATTCACATTATTAGGTCTATTACAAATGTTATTGGATTTTTAGGGGAAACTAAAGGAGGAGATCCTGTGCCGCTTAGAAAATCTGAGGTAAATAGAATGTTAGGTAAAGTAGATGAGTTAACTGTAAATACAGATAGCGTTGCAATACCTTTTGTTTTTGGCGAAACTGTGAAAGTAATAGATGGTCCTTTTAATGGTTTTAATGGTACTGTTGAAAAAATTAATGAGGAAAAACGTAAACTTGAGGTAATGGTTAAGATTTTCGGAAGAAAAACACCATTAGAACTAAGTTACATGCAAGTAGAGAAAATTTAATATAATTTGTTACATATTTAAAAGTTGTATCGCTTCCACTGGTACACTTTCAATTTAATTAAAAACAATGGCAAAAGAAGTAGGTAAAGTAGTTAAACTACAAGTTAGGGGAGGTGCAGCGAATCCATCGCCACCGGTTGGACCCGCCTTAGGTGCTGCCGGTGTTAACATTATGGAATTCTGTAAGCAGTTTAATGCTCGTACGCAGGATAAACCAGGTAAAGTTTTACCAGTTGTTATCACCGTATACAAAGATAAATCGTTTGATTTTATTGTAAAAACACCACCAGCGGCAGTTCAGCTATTGGAAGCAGCTAAGATTAAAAAAGGATCTGGCGAACCTAACAGAGTAAAATCAGGTAATGTAACTTGGGACCAGGTTAAGGCAATAGCCGAAGACAAAATGGTAGATTTAAATGCATTTACTGTAGAATCAGCAATGAGCATGATCGCAGGAACAGCAAGATCTATGGGTTTAAAAGTTGCAGGTAAAAGACCTTTTTAAAATCTTAAAAGCAATTTAAATGGCAAAGTTAACAAAGAACCAAAAGGAGGCTCGTGCTAAAATAGAAAAAGATAAACTTTATTCTGTTGATGAGGCGTCTGCTTTAGTAAAAGAAATTACCAACACAAAATTTGATGCATCTATAGATTTAGCTGTTCGTTTGGGTGTAGATCCAAGAAAAGCAAATCAAATGGTTCGTGGGGTTGTTACACTTCCACATGGAACAGGTAAGGATGTAAAAGTATTGGCTTTGGTTACTCCAGATAAAGAAGCAGAAGCTACAGAAGCTGGTGCGGATTATGTTGGATTAGATGAATATTTGACAAAAATAAAAGCGGGTTGGACAGATGTTGATGTAATTATCACAATGCCAAGCGTAATGGGAAAATTAGGTCCTCTGGGAAGAGTATTAGGTCCAAGAGGTTTAATGCCTAACCCAAAAACAGGTACTGTTACTATGGATGTTGCTAAAGCAGTTACAGAAGTAAAAGCAGGTAAAATAGATTTTAAAGTTGATAAGACTGGTATCGTGCACACAGCAATTGGAAAGGCGTCTTTCTCTGCTGATAAAATTGCAGGAAACTGTAAAGAGTTATTAGATACTTTAAATAAATTGAAACCAACGGCTTCTAAAGGTGTGTATATTAAGTCAATATTCATGTCTAGTACAATGAGTCCTAGTGTTCAATTAGACCCAAAAACAGTTTAATTAACTGGTAGTTTAAAAATTTAATTATGACAAGAGAAGAAAAAGCAAACGTTATACAAGATTTGACTACGCAGTTAGGAGATAGTTCTACTATTTATTTAGCAGATATCTCTGGTCTTGATGCAGTTACTACTTCGGATTTAAGAAGGGCATGTTTCAAGGCAGACATTAGACTAGCGGTAGTTAAAAATACATTGCTTGCAAAAGCAATGGAGGCTTCTGATAGAGAATTTGGAGAACTTCCTGAAGTACTTAAAGGGAATACTTCTTTAATGTTTTCTGAAGTAGGAAATGCGCCAGCAAAATTAATAAAGAATTTCAGAAAAAAATCTGACAGACCTTTATTAAAAGGAGCTTTCGTAGAAGAAGCAGTTTATATTGGTGATGAGAATTTGGATGCTTTAGTTAGCATTAAGTCTAAAGAGGAAATGATTGGCGAGATTATTGGATTATTACAGTCTCCTGCTAAGAATGTTATTTCTGGACTTAAATCTGGTGGTAGTAAACTATCTGGAATCCTTAAAACATTATCAGAGAAATAGTACGCACTAAAAACAATTATATTTTAAAAATTTATTAAACGATAGTAAAAATGGCAGATTTAAAAGATTTCGCAGAACAATTAGTTAATCTTACTGTAAAAGAAGTAAATGAATTAGCTGATATATTAAAAGATGAATACGGTATAGAGCCTGCAGCTGCTGCAGTTGCTGTTGCTGCTGGTGGAGCTGCTGGTGGTGGTGAAGCTGCTGAAGAAAAATCAGAATTTGATGTAATATTAAAAGCAGCTGGTGCTTCTAAGTTAGCAGTTGTAAAATTAGTTAAAGAATTAACTGGTTTAGGATTAAAAGATGCTAAAGACATAGTTGATAGCGCACCAAAAGCAATTAAAGAAGGTGTTTCTAAAGACGAAGCTGAAGGAATCAAGAATTCATTAGAAGAAGCAGGAGCAGAAGTTGAGCTTAAATAATAGCAACAACATATAGCACTTATGGTTTAGGTCTTTTCGCAAATTTGCGCTTAGACCTAAGCCTTTTTTATATATTATGTATATTAAGAAATATACAACCCATTTAGTATTCACGATCAAAATACTGTCCATAGATGTTCAAAAATCAGACTCAGAGAATTAATTTTGCATCCGCTAAGAACACTCCGGAATATCCAGATTTCTTGGATATTCAGATTAAATCATTTCAAGATTTCTTTCAACTTGAAACTAAATCTGATCAAAGAGGAGATGAAGGATTATACAATACCTTCATGGAAAACTTTCCAATAACTGATACTAGAAATCAGTTTGTATTGGAATTTTTAGATTATTTTATAGATCCACCTAGATATTCAATTCAAGAATGTATAGAGCGTGGACTTACTTATAGTGTGCCTTTAAAGGCTAGACTTAAATTATATTGTACAGATCCAGAACATGAGGATTTTGAAACAATTGTACAGGATGTTTACTTAGGTACTATACCCTATATGACACCTAGTGGTACATTTGTTATAAATGGTGCAGAAAGAGTTGTAGTATCTCAATTACACCGTTCTCCAGGGGTATTCTTTGGGCAATCTTTTCACGCAAATGGAACTAAGCTTTATTCAGCAAGAGTAATTCCTTTTAAAGGTTCTTGGATAGAATTTGCTACAGATATCAATGGCGTTATGTACGCCTATATTGATAGAAAGAAAAAATTACCTGTTACTACTTTATTTAGAGCAATTGGTTTTGAAAGAGATAAAGATATTTTAGAAATTTTTGACCTTTCTGAGGAAGTAAAAGTTTCTACAGCAGGTTTAAAGAAAGTATTAGGCCGTAAACTTGCGGCCAGAGTATTGAACACTTGGCATGAAGATTTCGTAGATGAGGATACAGGTGAAGTTGTATCTATAGAAAGAAATGAAATTGTTTTAGATCGTGACACTATTCTTGAAAAAGATCATATTCAAGAAATTATGGATGCTGATGTTAAGACGGTATTATTACATAAAGAAAATAATGCGCAGTCTGATTATGCAATTATTCATAACACACTACAGAAAGATCCAACAAACTCTGAAAAAGAAGCTGTTGAACATATATACCGTCAATTACGTAATGCAGAACCGCCAGATGAGGAAACTGCAAGAGGTATAATTGATAAATTATTCTTTTCTGATCAACGTTATAACTTAGGTGAAGTTGGTCGTTATAGAATGAACAAAAAATTACAGTTAGATATTGGAATGGACAAGCAAGTCTTAACCAAAGAAGATATTATAACTATTATTAAGTATTTAATTGAGTTAATTAACTCAAAAGCAGAGATTGATGATATTGATCACTTATCTAACCGTCGTGTACGTACAGTAGGGGAGCAATTATCATCTCAATTTGGTGTAGGTTTAGCTCGTATGGCAAGAACCATTCGTGAGCGTATGAACGTTCGTGATAATGAAGTTTTTACACCAATTGATTTAATTAATGCTAAAACATTATCTTCTGTAATTAACTCGTTCTTTGGAACTAACCAGTTATCTCAGTTTATGGATCAAACAAATCCATTAGCTGAGATTACACATAAGCGTAGATTATCTGCACTTGGACCTGGAGGTTTATCAAGAGAAAGAGCAGGTTTCGAAGTGCGTGATGTTCACTATACGCACTACGGAAGATTATGTCCTATTGAAACACCAGAAGGTCCAAACATTGGTCTTATATCTTCTTTAGCAGTTTTTGCAAAAGTTAACCCAATGGGATTCTTAGAAACACCATACCGTAAGGTAACGGATTCTAAAGTTGATATTGAAGAGTTTAGATACTTAAGTGCAGAAGAGGAAGAAGGAATGAAAATTGCGCAAGCAAATATTCCTTTAAAAGAAGATGGTACAATAGATACAGAAAAAGTAATTGCAAGAGAAGAAGGAGATTTCCCAGTTGTAGATCCATCAGAAATACAATATACGGATGTTGCTCCAAATCAAATTGCATCTATATCTGCATCATTAATTCCATTCTTAGAGCATGATGATGCCAACCGTGCATTGATGGGGTCTAACATGATGCGCCAGGCAGTACCATTATTAAAACCACAATCTCCAATTGTAGGTACTGGTTTAGAGCGTCAAGTAGCATCAGATTCTAGAGTATTAATAAATGCTGAAGGAGAAGGTGTTGTTGAGTATGTAGATTCTCAGAAAATTACAGTAAAGTACGATCGTACAGATGAAGAGAGACTAGTTAGTTTTGAAGAAGATTCTAAGACGTACAAATTAGTTAAGTTTAGAAAAACAAACCAAGGAACAAGTATAAATCTTAAACCTATTGTTCAAAAAGGGGACAGAGTTAAAAAAGGGCAAGTTCTTTGTGAGGGATACGCAACAGAAAAAGGAGAATTAGCATTAGGTAGAAACTTAGTGGTAGCATTTATGCCTTGGAAAGGATATAACTTTGAGGATGCAATTGTAATTTCTGAAAAAGTTGTTCGTGAAGATGTATTTACCTCAATCCATGTAGATGAATACTCTTTAGATGTTCGTGATACAAAATTAGGAGCCGAAGAATTAACGCATGATATTCCAAATGTTTCGGAAGAAGCAACAAAAGATTTGGATGAAAATGGAATGATTCGTATTGGAGCAGAGGTTAAGCCTGGTGATATTCTTATTGGTAAGATTACACCAAAAGGAGAATCTGATCCAACTCCAGAAGAAAAATTATTACGTGCTATTTTTGGTGATAAAGCTGGAGATGTAAAAGATGCTTCCTTAAAAGCTTCACCATCTTTAAGAGGTGTTGTAATTGAAAAGAAATTATTCTCTAGATCTATAAAAGATAAGCGTAAGCGTTCCGAAGATAAAGAAGCAATATCTAAATTAGAATTAGAATACGAAGTAAAGTTTCAACAATTAAAAGATATCTTAATTGAAAAATTATTTATCATAGTTAATGGAAAAACATCACAAGGAGTATTAAACGATTTAGGGGAAGAGGTTTTACCAAAAGGTAAAAAATACACCATGAAGATGTTAAATGCAGTAGATGATTTTGCGCACTTAGTTGGTGGAAGCTGGACTACAGATAAAGATACAAATGCACAATTAGCAGATTTATTACATAACTATAAGATTAAGTTAAACGATCTTCAGGGTAACCTAAGAAGAGATAAATTTACTATATCTGTAGGGGATGAATTGCCAGCAGGTATTATTAAATTAGCTAAAGTTTATGTTGCTAAAAAACGTAAATTAAAAGTTGGTGATAAAATGGCGGGTCGTCATGGAAACAAAGGTATTGTTTCTCGTATAGTACGTCATGAAGATATGCCGTTCTTAGAAGATGGAACACCAGTAGACATTGTGTTAAATCCGCTAGGGGTGCCTTCTCGTATGAACATTGGTCAAATTTATGAGACTGTATTAGGTTGGGCAGGTCTTAAACTTGGTAAAAAGTTTGGAACTCCAATTTTTGATGGAGCTACTTTAGATCAGATTAATGCATATACTGATGAAGCAGGTATTCCAAGATTTGGACATACTTACCTTTATGATGGTGGTACTGGTCAGCGTTTTGACCAACCAGCAACAGTAGGTGTAATCTATATGTTAAAATTAGGACATATGGTAGATGATAAAATGCACGCTCGTTCTATAGGACCTTACTCTTTAATTACGCAACAGCCATTAGGTGGTAAAGCACAATTTGGTGGTCAGCGTTTTGGAGAAATGGAAGTATGGGCACTAGAGGCATATGGAGCATCTGCAACATTACGTGAAATATTGACTGTTAAGTCTGATGACGTTATAGGTAGAGCAAAAACATATGAATCTATTGTAAAAGGCGAAACAATGCCAGAACCTGGTTTACCAGAATCTTTTAACGTATTAATGCATGAACTTAAAGGTTTAGGTTTAGACATTAGATTAGAGGAATAAGTAAAAATCGATAAAACGATTTAAGAACACATTGTTAATTTAGTATCACCATTATATTATGGCTAGAATAAAAGATAATAACCCAATTAAAAGGTTCGATAAAATATCCATCGGATTAGCATCTCCTGAAGCAATTTTAGGAGAATCTAAAGGTGAAGTTTTAAAGCCTGAAACAATTAACTATAGAACGCACAAACCAGAGAGAGATGGTCTTTTCTGTGAGCGTATTTTTGGTCCTGTTAAGGATTATGAGTGTGCTTGTGGTAAATATAAAAGAATCCGTTACCGTGGTATTGTTTGTGACCGTTGTGGGGTAGAAGTAACAGAGAAAAAAGTACGTAGAGATAGAGTAGGGCACATTAATTTGGTGGTTCCTGTAGCGCATATCTGGTATTTCCGTTCTTTACCTAATAAGATTGGATACCTTCTTGGATTACCATCTAAGAAATTAGATATGATTATCTATTACGAGCGTTACGTGGTTATACAACCAGGTATTGCTAAAGGTCCAGAAGGAGAAGAAGTTAAGAAAATGGATTTCTTAACAGAAGAAGAGTATTTAAATATTGCGGAGGAATTACCGCAAGAAAATCAATATTTAGAAGATTCTGACCCAAATAAGTTTATCGCTAAAATGGGTGCTGAGTGCCTTATAGATTTATTAGCAAGAATTGATTTAACAGAATTATCTTATGAGTTAAGACATAAAGCAAATACAGAGACTTCTAAGCAAAGAAAGACCGAGGCTTTAAAAAGACTTCAGGTTGTCGAGGCTTTAAGAGAATCTCAAGAAAATAGAGATAACAGGCCAGAATGGATGATTATGAAAGTAATCCCTGTAATTCCGCCAGAATTACGTCCATTAGTACCATTAGATGGAGGTCGTTTTGCTACTTCAGATTTAAATGATTTATATAGAAGAGTTATTATTCGTAATAACCGTTTAAAGCGTTTAGTAGAAATTAAAGCTCCAGAAGTAATTCTTAGAAATGAGAAACGTATGCTTCAGGAATCTGTAGATTCTTTATTTGATAACACACGTAAAGCATCTGCAGTAAAAACAGAATCTAACAGACCATTAAAATCACTTTCAGATTCATTGAAAGGTAAGCAAGGTCGTTTCCGTCAAAACTTACTTGGTAAGCGTGTGGATTATTCTGCTCGTTCTGTAATTGTTGTAGGGCCAGAATTAAAATTATACGAATGTGGTCTTCCTAAAGATATGGCTGCCGAACTTTACAAGCCTTTTGTAATTCGTAAGTTAATTGAAAGAGGTATTGTAAAAACAGTTAAATCTGCTAAGAAGATAATAGATAAAAAAGAACCTGTAGTTTGGGATATCTTGGAAAATGTTCTTAAAGGACATCCAGTATTACTAAACCGTGCTCCTACGTTGCACCGTTTGGGTATACAATCTTTTCAACCTAAATTAATTGAAGGTAAGGCAATACGTTTACACCCATTAGCTTGTACGGCATTTAACGCCGATTTTGATGGGGATCAAATGGCGGTTCACTTACCATTAGGGCCAGAGGCTATTTTAGAAGCACAATTATTAATGTTGGCTTCTCAAAATATCTTGAACCCAGCAAATGGTTCTCCTATTACAGTACCTTCTCAGGATATGGTTTTAGGTCTTTACTATATGACTAAGGAAAGAAAGTCTACACCAGAAGTACCTATTAAGGGAGAAGGGTTAACTTTCTATTCTTATGAAGAAGTAGAGATTGCTTTAAACGAAGGAATGGTAAATCTTAATGCCGGAATTAAAGTTCGTGCTAAAGATTTTAATGAAGAAGGAGAATTAGTAAACAAGATTATACCAACAACAGTAGGTAGAGTATTGTTTAATATGAGAGTTCCTGAACAAGCAGGATATATTAATGATGTCTTAAACAAGAAGTCATTAAGAGATATTATTGGTGGAATTTTAGCTGTAACGGATGTTCCTACAACAGCAGATTTCTTAGATAGAATTAAGACTTTAGGATATGATTATGCCTTTAAAGGTGGGTTATCTTTTAGTTTAGGTGATATTATTATACCGAAAGAGAAACATGAAATGATTGCAGACGCTAATGGTCAAGTAGACGGCATTATGGCAAATTATAACATGGGTCTTATTACTAATAACGAACGTTATAATCAGGTTATTGATGTTTGGACTTCTACCAATGCACAGTTAACAGAGTTAGCTATGAAGCGTATTAGAGAAGACCAACAAGGATTTAACTCGGTATATATGATGCTTGATTCTGGTGCGAGGGGTTCTAAAGAGCAAATCCGTCAGTTAACAGGTATGCGTGGATTAATGGCGAAACCTAAAAAATCTACTGCAGGTGGTGGAGAAATTATTGAAAACCCGATTCTTTCTAACTTTAAGGAAGGTCTTTCTATTTTGGAATACTTTATTTCTACGCACGGTGCGCGTAAAGGTCTTGCTGATACAGCACTTAAAACTGCCGATGCAGGTTACTTAACACGTCGTTTAGTAGATGTTTCTCAAGATGTTATAATTAATATTGAAGATTGTGGAACATTAAGAGGTGTTGAAGTACAGGCACTTAAAAAGAATGAAGAAGTTGTAGAAACTTTAGGAGCTAGAATTTTAGGTAGAGTTTCTTTACATGATGTATATAATCCTTTAACAGAGGAACAATTACTTACTGCTGGTCAGGAAATAATGGAATCTGATGCGAAGAAGATTAATGAATCACCAATAGAAAAAGTAGAAGTGCGTTCTGCTTTAACTTGTGAAGCAAAGAAAGGTATTTGCGCTAAATGTTATGGTAGAAACTTATCTACAAATAAGATGGTACAAAGAGGTGAAGCTGTTGGTGTTGTTGCGGCACAATCTATTGGAGAACCAGGTACACAGTTAACATTACGTACTTTCCACGTGGGTGGTATTGCAGGTAACATTTCTGAAGATAACAAGCTTATTGCTAAATTTGGTGGTGTTGCTGAGATAGAAGATTTAAGAACAGTTACCGGAGAAGATTCTGAAGGGAACCCAGCAACAATTGTAATATCTAGAACATCAGAAATTAAAATTGTAGAGCCAAAGTCTGGAATTATTTTAAGTACAAATAACATTCCTTATGGTTCTCAATTATTTATTGAGAATGGAGCTAAAATTGCGAAAGAAGATGTAGTTTGTTCTTGGGATCCATATAACGGTGTAATTGTTTCTGAATTCCCAGGCCAAATTTCTTATGAGAATATTGAGCAAGGGGTTACGTATCAAGTTGAAATTGATGAACAAACAGGTTTCCAAGAGAAAGTAATTTCTGAATCTAGAAATAAAAAAATAATACCAACATTATTAATTAAGAATGGAGATGAAGTTTTACGTTCTTATAACTTACCAGTAGGTTCTCACTTAATGGTAGATGATAATGATAAGATTAAAGAAGGACAAATTTTAGTTAAGATTCCTCGTAAATCTGCTAAAGCTGGTGATATTACAGGTGGTCTTCCAAGAGTTACTGAGCTATTTGAAGCTCGTAACCCATCTAACCCAGCAGTTGTTTCTGAGATTGATGGTGTGGTTTCTTTTGGTAAAATTAAAAGAGGTAACCGTGAGATAATTATCGAATCTAAATTAGGAGAAGTTAAGAAGTATTTAGTAAAACTTTCTAATCAAATCTTAGTTCAGGAAAATGATTATGTAAGAGCTGGTATGCCACTTTCTGATGGTTCAATTACTCCAGAAGATATTCTTAAAATTAAAGGCCCATCTGCTGTGCAGCAGTATTTAGTTAACGAAGTACAAGAAGTATATCGTTTACAAGGGGTAAAAATTAATGATAAGCACTTTGAGGTTGTTGTAAGACAAATGATGCGTAAAGTGCGTATTGTTGATCCAGGAGATACTATTTTCTTAGAAAACCAATTAATTCACAAGCAAGACTTTATTGTTGAGAATGATGAAATATATGGTAAAAAAGTTATTACGGATGCGGGAGAGTCTGACACTATAAAAGCGGGTCAAATTATTACTGCCAGAGAACTTAGAGATGAAAATTCTATCTTAAGAAGAGAAGATAAAAACTTAATTGAAGCAAGAGATGCAGTAGCTGCTACTGCAACTCCAATACTTCAAGGTATTACACGTGCATCTTTACAGACGAAATCATTTATATCGGCTGCTTCCTTCCAGGAAACAACTAAAGTATTAAATGAAGCTGCTGTAAGTGGTAAAGTAGATACTTTAGAAGGATTGAAAGAAAATGTAATTGTAGGTCATAAAATACCTGCAGGAACAGGAATGCGAGATTATGATAATATCATTGTTGGCTCTAAAGAAGAGTATGATGAAATTATGGCTCGTAAAGAAGCTTTAAAGTTTTAAATTAAAAATAACCCTCGATGAAAATCGAGGGTTGTTTTTTTATAGCTGTTTTCTATACTAACTTTACAATAGTAGAGTTTTATAAGAGTATTAATTTAGAAATAGAATTATGAGTGATGAATCTAAAAAACAACAACAAATAAATATAGAATTAGATGAAAAAACTGCAGAAGGTACTTATTCTAATCTTGCGGTAATTAATCATTCTGTCTCAGAGTTTGTTGTAGATTTTATAAGTATGATGCCTGGTGCTCCAAAAGCCAAGGTAAAAAGCAGAATTGTGTTAACACCACAGCATGCTAAAAAGTTCTTAAGAGCTTTGAGTGATAATGTGGATCGGTTTGAAACAGCTCATGGAGTTATAAAAGATTACGAGCAACAACCTATCCCAATGAATTTTGGGCCAACTGGTGAAGCGTAAAAAAAGCGATGGAATTAAATTTCATCGCTTTTTTTATTTTAGAAAATTCTGCTAATCAAACTCAGAAGTAAAATGTAATTTTACATTAGGATATTTCTGCTGCGTCATTTGTAAAGAGAAACTAGAGTCTGCTAAGAAAACTAGTTGTCCTTTTTTATCTTTTGCTAAGAACTTCTGTTTAACACGAATAAACTCTTTAAATTCATCTGCTTTGTTGTTAGATTGGTCTACCCAACAAGCTTTATGTACAGGGAAGTTTTCATAGCTACATTTTGCACCATATTCATGCTCTAGACGATACTGAATCACTTCAAACTGTAAAGCTCCAACGGTACCAATTACTTTTCTACCATTTAATTCTAAAGTAAAAAGCTGTGCCACACCTTCGTCCATTAGTTGGTCAATTCCCTTGTAAAGTTGTTTAGATTTTAAAGGGTCAGCGTTATTTATATACCTAAAATGTTCTGGAGAAAAACTAGGAATACCTTTGTAGTTTAATTGTTCTCCTTCGGTAAGAGTGTCACCAATTTTAAAGTTTCCAGTATCATGAAGCCCTACAATATCTCCAGGATAAGAGATGTCAACAATTTCTTTCTTTTCTGCAAAAAAGGCATTAGGACTTGAAAACTTTAATTTTTTACCTTGGCGTACATGTAAATATGGTTTGTTTCTTTCAAAAGTGCCAGAAACTATTTTTACAAATGCTAATCTGTCTCTATGCTTTGGGTCCATATTGGCATGTATTTTAAATACAAAACCAGAAAGCTCTTTTTCATTAGCATTTACTAATCTTTCTTCTGCTAATTTTGGTCTAGGAGGAGGAGCAATATTTATAAAACAATCTAATAGTTCACGCACCCCAAAGTTGTTTAGAGCAGACCCAAAAAACACAGGTTGTTGTTCTGCTTTTAAATAAGCTTCTTTGTTAAATTCTGGGTAAACTCCACTTACTAATTCTAGATCATCTCGTAATGTGTTTGCAGCTTTTTCCCCAATTAATTTTGTTAGTTCGGGGCTTTGTAAATCATCAATAGCAATAGTGTCTTCTATATTTTTTTTACTATCACCACTAAATAGATTTACATTTTTTTCATAAATATTGTAGATACCTTTAAAGTCGTACCCCATACCTATAGGAAAACTTAAGGGGGTTACTTTTAAGCCGAGTTTTTGTTCTAAATCGTCTAATAAATCAAAAGCATCTTTACCCTCTCTGTCTAATTTATTAATAAAAACTAGCATTGGTATGTTACGCATTCTACAAACTTCCACTAATTTTACAGTTTGCTCTTCAACACCTTTTGCAACATCAATAACAACAATAACACTATCAACAGCGGTTAAGGTTCTAAATGTGTCCTCTGCAAAATCCTTGTGACCAGGAGTGTCTAAAATATTTATTTTTTTGTCATTGTATATAAAAGCTAAGACAGAAGTTGCAACAGAAATACCTCTTTGTCTTTCAATTTCCATAAAGTCACTGGTGGCAGTTTTTTTTATTTTATTGTTTTTTACAGCTCCAGCTTCTTGTATGGCGCCTCCAAATAATAATAACTTTTCTGTTAAAGTGGTTTTACCTGCATCTGGGTGAGATATTATTCCAAATGTTCTCCTTCGTTGTATTTCGGTCTTAAAATCCATGGTATAAATTTGGTGCAAAAGTAAGGTAAAATATAAAACTATTTTACGGAGTTGTTCTTAATATAAGAAAGTAATATCATCGATTAAATACATTTTTTATCGATGAAATGCATTGTCACAAAATTTTTAAAAAATCTAATTTTATCGACAAACTGTTCCTGTACTGAGAATGAGTAACCTTTTAACGATGATATTAGGTTTTTAAAGAATTTACACAATTTATGAGAAGAAAAGAATTTGATGAAAAGATTTTTACATTTATCTTGCGTTATTATACAATGCTCCCAGCATCTTACTATTTATAAATTTTCTTACTAGCCATGGTGATAAGTAAAACTAAAATTACTACCACTTATGGAACTTTTTACTGCTTATATTTTTAAGAAAAGTATAATATCTAAATTAGGTTTATGTTTGTTTTTAATAACCTCTTCATCTTTTGCTATAGATGATGGTGATTTTAAAACTGAAAGTAAACTTTTTCTAAATTTATTTAGTAGTGATTTAGATTTAGATAATGATGGTATTTTAAATAGTGTAGAAGATAGTAATGCGGATGGGGATGATAATTATTTAACAAATCCTACGGATTCAGACGATGACGGAATTCCTAATTATATGGATATAGATTCAGATAATGATGGTATTTTAGATAATATAGAAGGACAAAAAACATCACTTTATGTTATGCCTTCTGGGTTTGATTCTAACAATAATGGTTTAGATGATGCTTATGAAGGAGCATATGGCTTTGGAATTAATCCATATGATACTGATAATGGGGGGATTCCTGATTACTTGGATATAGATTCTGATATTGATGGTATACGTGATAATATTGAAGGACAAGAATTTACAGATTATATTGCACCCTCAGGGCTAGATATTAATAATAATGGTTTAGATGATGCTTATGAAGGAACATATGGTTTTGGTATTAATCCTATTAATTGTGATGATGATGAATTTCCAAATTTTAGAGATTTTGATTCGGATAATGATGGAATTAAGGATAAGGTCGAAGCTCAAACTTCAGAAGATTATATAGCACCTACAGGAGACGCGAATAATAATGATATAGATGATTCTTATGAATTAGGATTAAATCCAATAGATACAGATGGAGATAATATTCCAGATTATGTAGATATAGATACTGATAATGATGGTATTTTAGATAATGTTGAGAGTCAGTTATATAATAATTATATAGCGCCTTCAGGTATAGATAATAATAATGATGGTTTGGATGATGTTTATGGTGGAGGTGGTATTAATCCCGTAAACTCAGATAATGATGTTAAACCAGACTTCAGAGACATAGATAGTGATAATGATGGTATTCCAGATAATATAGAAGCACAGATTACTGAAGGCTATATACACCCTTTAGGGTTAGATTCAGATTTTGATGGTCTTGATGACGCTTATGAAGGTACAAATGATGAAGGTATTACTGTAGTTAATACAGATGGAGAAGACACACCAGATTATATAGATTTAGATAGTGATAATGATAGTGTTCCAGATAATAATGAAGGAAACGACTTTAATTTTGATGGTGTTCCCGACCAAGTTTACACAGGAGAGGATACCGATGGCGATGGTTTAGATGATGGTTATGAAGGTAGTGATGTAAATGATGGTTTTGATGTAAATGATGAGATTGATAATCCAAGAACTGACTTACCAGATACCGATGGTACAGAGGATGTAAACTATAGAGATTTAGATGATGATGGTGATGGAATAAATACTCCAGATGAAGATTTAGATGGCGATGGTAATCCAACAAATGATGACACGGATGGCGATGGCACACCAGACTATTTAGACGCAATAGATGATAAAGATACAGATGGAGATGGTGTTCCAGATGTAGCAGATTTAGATGACGATAACGATGGTATCTTAGATATGGATGAGGATCCAAATTTAGATGGAGATAATAATCCAGCAACAGATTCATTAGATACCGATGAAGACGGTATTCCAAACTATTTAGATATAGATGCAGATAATGATGGTATTCCAGATAATGTAGAAGCACAAACTACAGATGGCTATATAGCACCAAATGAAGATGATGCAGCTACTTATACTTCAAATGAAGGATTAAACAGTGCGTATCCAGATGGTTTAACACCAGTTAATACAGATGGAGAAGATACACCAGATTATATAGATTTAGATAGTGATAATGATAGTGTCCCAGATAATAATGAAGGGAATGATTTTAATTTTGATGGTATTCCAGACCAGACCTATACAGGAGTAGATACCGATGGCGATGGATTAGATGATGGTTACGAAGGAAGCGATGTAAATGATGGTTTTGATGTAAATGATGAAATTAATGATCCAGCAAATGATTTACCAGATACCGATGGTACAGAAGATGTAAATTATAGAGATTTAGATGACGACGGAGATGGAATAAATACTCCAGATGAAGATGCAGATGGTGATGGTGACCCAACGAATGATGATACAGATGGCGATGGTACTCCAGATTATTTAGACCCAACAGATGATCGTCCGGATACGGATGGCGATGGCGTTCCAGATTATGCAGATTTAGATGATGATAATGATGGTATATTAGATACAGTTGAAGATCCAAATTTAGATGGCGATGACGATCCAGCAACAAACCTGTTGGATACAGATAATGATGGTATTCCAAATTATTTAGATATAGATGCAGATAATGATGGTATTCCAGATAATGTGGAGGCACAAACTACAGATGGCTATATAGCACCAAATGAAGATGATGCAGCTACTTATACTTCAAATGAAGGATTAAACAGTGCGTATCCAGATGGTTTAACACCAGTTAATACAGATGGAGAAGATACACCAGATTATATAGATTTAGATAGTGATAATGATAGTGTTCCAGATAACAATGAAGGGAATGATTTTAATTTTGATGGTATTCCAGACCAGGCCTATACAGGAGTAGATACCGATGGCGATGGATTAGATGATGGTTACGAAGGAAGCGATGTAAATGATGGTTTTGATGTAAATGATGAAATTAATGATCCAGCAAATGATTTACCAGATACCGATGGTACAGAAGATGTAAATTATAGAGATTTAGATGACGATGGTGATGGAATAAATACTCCAGATGAAGATTTAGATGACGATGGTAATCCTACTAATGATGACACGGATGGCGATGGTACACCAGATTATTTAGATGCAATTGATGATACTCCTGAAATTTTTGAAATTGAAATTAATCAAATAGTATCACCAAATTCTGATGGTAAAAATGACTTTTTATTTATACGTGGAGTAGAGAATGCAGTTAATAATTCATTGAAAATTTATAATCGTTGGGGAGTAGCAGTTTATGAGGGAGAAGAGTATAATAATCAAAATAATGTTTTTGATGGTAAATCAAAAGGTAGATCAACAGTAAGTGGAAGTGAATACTTACCAGCTGGAGTATATTTTTATATATTTGAATATGATAACCAAAACGATAGTCTTAAACATGTAACCAATAGTGGTTATATTTATGTAAGTAAGTAATCAATTATAAAACACATGATTATTAAAAAAAGATTTTTAGTTCTTATAGTCTTAGCTTTTATTTCTTTAAAAAAATCCTATGCACAGCAAGATGCTCAGTATACACAATATATGTTCAATACTATGAGTGTCAATCCCGCCTATGCAGGATCTAGAGGGCAATTAAGTATTGCGGCTTTATATAGGGCGCAATGGGTAGGTTTAGATGGAGCACCAAAAACGCAAACATTAAATGTACACTCTCCCATTAGAGATAGTAAATTAGGTTATGGTTTTTCTATAGTTAATGACGAAATTGGGGATGGAGTAGTGCAAGAAACTTATTTTGATGCCGTTTTATCTTATACTATTGATGTTTCCTTAGAAGGTAAATTATCATTTGGTTTAAAAGTAGGAGGTAATTTGCTAAATTTAGATTTTAACGGCCTTCGTAATTTTGATGTTGAACCTGTAGATGCAGATAATATAGAAAATAGATTTTCTCCTAATTTTGGGTTAGGTCTTTATTATCATACAAATAAATTTTATGCAGGCTTGTCTGCACCAAATTTATTACAGACAGACCACTTTGATAACTCTAAACAAGATTCAAATACAGTACAATTTTTATCTCAAGAAAGGATAAACTTTTATTTTATTACGGGTTATGTTTTTGATTTAAATGGAGATTTTAAATTTAAACCAGCATTGTTGACCAAAGTTGTAGGTGGTGCACCATTACAAGTAGATTTTTCTGCGAACTTTATGTATAACGATCGTTTTACTTTTGGAGCAGCATATAGATGGGATGCAGCAGTAAGTGGTATGGTAGGTTTTCAAATATCAGACCAGTTTATGTTAGGTCTTGCTTATGATAGAGAAACAACAGATTTAGGAGGAACACAATTTAATGATGGTTCTTTTGAGGTTTTCTTACGTTATGAGTTAGTTAAATCATTTAGAAGATTAGTTTCACCTAGATTCTTTTAAAATATAAAAAATGAAAAAAAGTATACAAGCATTTATTTTTGCCTTTGCACTTTTTATAGGGGTAGTTTCTAATTCCCAAGATAAAAGAGTTACAAAAGCGGATAATGAATATGAAGAATATTCGTTTAGCCCTGCTATAGATATCTATAAAAAAGTATTAGATAAAGGATATGTTTCTGCAGATTTACTTAAGAATTTGGGAAACTCATACTACTTTAATGCAAATTATAAACAAGCTTCAGATATTTATAAGAGATTAATAGATGATTACGGTAAAGATGTTGGGCCAGAATATTTTTTTAGATACGCGCAAACTCTAAAATCATTAGGAGATTATGAGGGGTCAAATACAGTAATGGATAAATTCTCGGAAATAACAGATAATGATGTTAGAGCAAATGGTTTTAAGGAAGAAAAAAATTATCTAAAAGAAATTAAAAAGAACTCAGGTAGGTATACTATAAAACCTTTTGAATACAATACTTCTTATACAGAATTTGCCCCATCTTTTTATAAAGAGGGGTTAATATTTTCTTCGGATAGAGATACAGGAAATTTAGCAAGGTATAGGCATACATGGAATTCAAAGGATTTTCTAGATTTGTATGATACAAATGATTCTTCTGTTGTTAAATTAGGGAAAGAAGTAAACACGCGTTTACATGAATCTACATCCGCAATTACTAAAGACGGAAGTACACTTTATTTCACAAGAAATAATTTTAAAAATGGTAAATATATAAAAGACGATAAAGGAGTTATTCGACTTAAAATATTTAAAGCAACATATATAGATAGTACTGGTGTTTGGTCTAATATAGAAGAGTTATCTATTAATAGTGATTCTTATTCTGTAGCCCATCCAGCTTTGAGTAATGATGAAAGTACTTTGTATTTTGCATCAGATATGCCAGGAACATTTGGTGCATCAGATATATATAGAGTTAGTATAAAAGAAGATGGAACTCTTGGTGCTCCAGAAAACTTAGGAAGCAATATAAATACAAAGGCTAGAGAAACATTCCCTTTTATAACTAATGAAGATGTTTTATACATGTCATCAGATGGGCACCCAGGGTTAGGAGGATTAGATGTTTTTGCAACTAATATTTCGAACGGAAAACTAAATAGTTCTGTAGTTAATGTGGGTGAAGCTGTTAATAGTAAAATGGATGATTTTACTTTTATTTTTAATTCAGAAACAAAAAAAGGATATTTTGCATCTAATAGAGAAGAAGGGAAAGGAGCAGATGATATATATAGTTTTATAGAGAATGAACCTTTACTGTTAGATTGTCATCAGGCAGTAACTGGAACAGTAAGAGATAAAATTTCTAACGAGGTACTGGTAGGTGCTGCTATAAAAATTATTGATGAAAATAATATAGAAATATCATCTGCTATAACAGATTCTAACGGCACATATTCTATAGACTTAGATTGCAATCAAGGTAATTTTGTTAGAGCAATAATGGAAGGTTATGTGCCTGCAGAGGAATATTTAGGGAAATCTGATGGTAAAGCTAAAATTATTGATTTTTATTTAGAAAGAGATAAGGTTTCTGGAGGATATGGAGATGATTTAGCTAAATTATTGCAGCTAAGTACTATATATTTTAACTTTGATAAATATGACATTCGTAAAGACTCAGAAATTGAAGTGCAAAAAGTAATTGCCGCAATGGAGAAATATCCTAGCCTTAAAATAAAAGTTAACTCGCATACAGATAGTAGAGGTAAAGATTCTTATAACCTATGGTTATCAAAAAAGAGAGCACAGGCAACTGTAGATTATATGATATCTAAAGGAATATCTAAAGATAGACTAGAAGGAGAAGGATACGGTGAAACCAAATTAATAAATAAATGCTCTAATGGAGTAAAGTGTACTGGAAAAGAACATGAGTTAAACCGTAGATCAGAATTTATAATATTAGAATAAATTTATCAAAAAATAATATAAAAGAAAAGCTACCATTTTTGGTAGCTTTTCTTTTATATAAGCATTTTGTTAGTTAGGCTAACAACATTTAATTATAGCTACACCTCTTATTATAGTCTCTATACAACAAATCTTTAGCAAAGAACTCTAAGCTCTTTATTTTTATGTGCAACTTAGTAATGAACTAATAATCTTAAAATTTAGAGATATAGAAAATACTAACTTACTATTATAAACCCCGATTATAGTAATACTATGAGATTCCCCCTTTTTTTAATTTATTTTTTGCTCGCTGCACCTCTTTTGTTAGCACAGGAAACTTATAGAGATAATTTTAGCTCTGTATCTTATTCTAATAATGATGGGACTCTTAATTTTTCAGGTAATTGGAATGAAGTTAATGATGGTAATAGTGCTGCTAATGGAAGAATTAGAATTACTGGCGGTGATTTGCGTTTTGAAGATATTAGTAGAAACTCCCAAAACATTTTTAGGTCTGTAAACTTATCAGGGGCTTCTAGTGCCACTATTTCTTTTGATTGGCAAACAATTGGTTTAGATGGAGGGAATGATACTACAAGTGAATATATGAGTCTTCAAGTTTCTACTGACGGAGTAAATTATACTACCTTAAATACGTTTCATGGTACACAGGCAAATACTTTTAGTCAAAATATATTAGCTTATGCTTCAGCTACAACAACATTTAGATTATATAATGAAAGTACATGGGCTTGGGGAGATTGGGAGTCGGGAGAATATTTTTATATAGATAATTTTAGAATTACTGCCAGTTTTGGTGCTAGAGTATTAGTGGAAGACGTAGCAGTAGAAGAAGATGCAGGTACTGCAACTTTTGATATATCTCATGCAGGATTAAATACGTCGTCTTCATATACTGTAGATTATGTAATAACAGCTGGTACTGCAACTCAAGGTATTGATTATACTGTTAGTTCTGGAATTTATACAGGAACATTAAATTTTAATGGTACATCAGGAGATACCGAGCAAATAACAATTTTAATAACAGATGATACTTTACTAGAAGTATCAGAGACGCTTATAATAAGTTTTAATGCAACTAGTGACGTCTCGGTTGATATTTCGGATACCGCAATAGGTACAATTGATGATAATGAAAGTGACCCTAATGATGTAAGACCTTATGAAGAAAGGTATGCAATGAATATTGTAGGAAATTTTATAATGAAGGGGAACACAAATTTAATATGTACTGCTAACTGTCCGGGAATTCCAACAAGTAATAACCCAACTGTAATAATGGGGTATTCAAATGTAGATGGAGATCCAAGTACAACCAATTCTAGTAGTAGTACAATAACTATTCCAGTTGGAGCTACTGTGGAATATGCCGCATTATATTGGGGAGGTGTTTATAATAGTAGCAATAGTGGAATTACTAATCCGCCACCAACCTTAAATATAGATGAAGTAAAACTAAGAACACCTAGCGGGAGTACTTATAATACAATAACAGCTGATCAACGTAATATTGAGACAAGTGCATTTTCTGGTTGGAATTCTTTTATGTCTTATGCAGATGTTACTAGCTTAGTGCAATCAGGAGGTAATGGTAATTATTTTGTTGCAGATATTCCATTAATAACAGGGAGTTCTTTTACAGGTCCTTATGGAGGTTGGACAATGGTAGTCGTTTACAATGATAGCACAGAAAAATCTCGTAATATTAGTATTTGGGATGGTTTCGATTTTTTTGGTTTTGGAGCTAATGATTCATTTACGGTTACAGGCTTATTAACACCATCTTCGGGAGTATTTGAAAGTAGTGTTGGATATTTTGGTTTAGATGGGGAATCGAGTTCATCTGGTGACTTTGTTTCCATAAACGGATCACCTATTACAAATGCTTTAAACCCAGGGAACAATACATTAAATGGAACTATTTCGGAATATGGAATAGATACAGGAAATAGAAATCCAAATTTTTCTTATAGTTGGGGAGTAGATATAGATGTTTTCGATGTCACGGGACTTGTACCTAACTCTGCTATAGAAATGGATGTGGTTTTGGGTAGCAGTAGCGAAGGGATATGGGGAGGAGTATTTGTGACATCCAATGAAATTGCTTTTCCAACAGTAGCAAGTAAGTCATTTAACCCAGCAACAATTTCTCAAGGTAACGAGTCTCGTGTAACAATAATAATAGAAAACCCAGCTAATGGTGTTAATTTAACAAATTTTAGTTTAACAGATAACCTACCAACAGATATGGTAATTTCAACTACTCCAGATGCAACTTCTTCTAGTGGGGGTACTATTACAGCAATACCAGGAAGTAGTAATTTTACTATTTCAGGAATTAGTGTTCTAGCAGGTAATACATGTTCTTTTAGTTTTGATATTGTGACCTTGAAAATTGGAAATTATGAAAATACTATTTTTCCTATCGACACAACAAATGATCAAAATATACCATTTGCAGGTGAATATACAGGAGAACTTTCCGTATTCCCAAGAACAGTAATTACAAATAGAAGAATAACTTATAGAGTTAAAAAAGAATAATTTTTTTTGTAGTACTTAGATTACAGATGCATTTTTATAGAAATTTTTTAATTTATCTAACCTCTAATTTTTAGACATATACCATGTTTATTAGTGCCTACACAACATTAATTGTTATTGGTATGAGTCTGTCTTTATTTTTGTTATAGTTCCCGCTAAATCTATAATGAAAACTTTACCATGCTTAAAAGCACATTATATAATTCTAGAAAGAATATATACTTAGTTATATGCATTCTATCTATTTGTTTTATAAAAAACATTAAAGCCCAAACAACTTTTACGGAGAGCGCAGTATCTTATGGCTTAAATCTTGGTGGAAGTAAGGATGGAGGGCATGCTTGGTCAGATTTTAATAGCGACGGTTTTATAGACGTTCTTGTTCTTCAGAATAGTACCTCTCAGCGAAATTACCTTATGCGTAATAATGGTGATGGCACTTTTAGCAACGTACAATCGACTTTAGCTTCAGGGATGATAGCTGGTGATAGAGCAGAAAGACAAGCTGCTTGGGGCGATTTAAATGGTGATGGAAAACCAGATTTTATGATGACCAGTTATGGTACAAGTTCATCGGATGTAGCAATTCAAATTTTTATTCAAAATAATGACGGTACATTTGGAAATGGTATTGGGGGTTCTGCTCCAATAACAGTGGGGGAAAACAATAGCGCTACAGTTACTATAAATCCACTTAACGTAGAAGGAGCAGGTTTTTTTGATTTTGAAGGGGATGGCGATTTAGATATCTTTTTTGATAGCCATAGTTTTGGAATAGAACTTTTACGTAATAACTATATAGATCATACAACACATACAGTTACTAACCCTGCACCGGCAGGATTATTTACGCATATAACTCCTGGTAATGGTACTGGTGTAGTAGAGTATGGTTTAAATCAATTTGCAACAGATGGAGATTACGGTTCTGCAGCCGATGTTAATGATGACGGTTGGGTAGATATTTTTATGCGTAAGCGAGATGAAAATGATTTTTTTTTAAATCAAGGGGGAACTTTTACAAACGGAGCAGATTTAGCACAAGCTTGGAATAATAATAAAGGAGGTAATGGACTTTGGGATTTAGATAACGACGGTGATTTAGATGCTGTTTGGACAGAGAACGGACTTACACAAATTTTTAGGAATGACGGACCAGGCGTTTGGACTCCATTAGGAGCGGCAACTTTTCCTGGTTTACCACAACCTTCTAATACAAACAATGGATACTCATCAAATGATATAGATGCTTTAGCAGCAGGAGATATAGATAATGATGGAGATATAGATATTTTGTTTGTAGGAGATGGACAAGGTAGTGCTTCTAATAGGAGAAGTTATTTGTTTATAAACCAATTAAATAGCCCAACCCCTGCACCAGGTGTAATTGGTAGTGGCGCTGCAATGAGTTTTACATTAGACACCGAAATTTTTAACACTAGAGATGGGGAAGGAGCTACTATGATTGATATTGATGATGATGGAGATTTAGATATTTACATGAACATTAATGGTGGTTCTAATGAGTTGTATATTAATAATTTACCTGCGGCAAACAGAAATAATCACTTATTAATAGATGTTTCTGAAGATAGAGGAGCTAACGGTAATACAGGTGGTTTGCCAGCTAGAGTTGCAATTGGTACAAATGTTTTAATTAAAGATTGTGCTGGTAATATAGTAAGTGGTTTACGACAAGTAAACGGGGTGTATGGGCATGGTACGCAAAGTCCAGAAGAAGTACATTTTGGACTGCCATTAGGAGAAAATGAAACCTATATTATAGAAGTAAGGTATCCAAATTTTTATGATGCTTCAGACCCAAATGGGTACTCAAGATTAATATCCACCATAATAGCACAACCAAGTACAATATCAGGTACAAATCATTACGACTTATCTACTACAGATGCTGAAATATTAGAAAATGAAAACCCTCCAGATGCAGAGAACGATTTAGTTGTAGTACCGCAAGGAAACACCGTTTCCGTTCAAATTAATTTATTTGATAATGATACAGAACCCGATGGAGAAGATTTTTTTATAGAAAGTGTTGTGCAACCAGCTATAGGTTCTGTAGTTATAGATGATGCAAATGCAGGTTTGGTAACTTATACGTACAGTGCAGGAACTCCTTTTACGGGAACAAGTTTTGATTATACAATTACAGATTCTACCGTTTCTGTATGTCCCGCATTAGGAAAAAGTGATACAGCAACCGTATATATAGAAGAACCTTGTACAGACTTATCAGGGATAGATACAGATGGTGATGGTATAAATGATGTTTGTGATGTAGATGATGATAATGATGGTATTTATGATGTAGACGAATGTCCGCCATTAGCTGGAGTAGTAGAACCTCAAGCAGATGCCTTAGATTGGATAAAAGGAAACCACAGCATATTTGTTATAGGTAATAATACCAATGCGAATGGATATTTAGAATCTGGATTTCAAAAAGAAGCATATCATAGACAGCTTAGTTTAACAGTTCTTAACGATAATAATGATTTTTCATCTACGGGGTCTGGTGATGGTTCTGGAGTAAGTAGTGTCGTTACTTTTAGCAATGGAACAATGTCATATAGCACTAGTTATATTACAACAAATAGAAACGAATTTAGGAGAACCACTGGAGGAGCATTTAAATCTGGAAATTCTGGAGATGCTGTTTATGTAGAACCAGAACAAGGAGGTGTAGCTGGAGATTTCTATACTGTTGATATTGATTTTACAATAGCAGTAACTGCCTTTAGTTTTGATATGGTAGATATTTTAGATACCATTATTGGAGATGATCCAGTATTAAGTTATGCAGTATACGCAGATGGAGTTTTAATAGCATATATAAAAGATACTATTATTGGAGATGATACTACTGGTCCGGTTACAGTTTTTGATGGAGCCGATTTTCCTAGGGGAGACGTTGTTGCTGGTCAAAATAGAGAAACCACTTTTGGTTTTATAACAGATACTCCAGTAAGTAATGTAGAAATTAGATACGAAATTTTAACAGAAAGTATTACGTCAACAGCTCGTGATCCTCATGGTCTAGATAATTTTGCATATAGTACAGATACACCTTGTACTAATTCTAAAAATACAGATAGTGATGGTGATGGTTGTTCGGATGCTGACGAAGCATATTTAGGTTTAGTATCTAATGCAGATTCTGATGATAGCGGAACTTATGGTTCAGGAACACCAACGGTAACTTCCACAGGACAAGTTATAGGAGCAGGGTATAATACTACTAATACATATTATCAAGACGTAGGCGTAAACGCATGTGAAGATAATGATGGCGATGGAGTTCCAGATGGGGTAGATTTAGATGATGATAATGATGGTATTTTAGATTTGGTAGAGAACCCAAGAACAGTATTATGGGTTACACAAAACTCTCCAAATACAGAAGAGCAAAATACAATAGATAAATTAACAGACTTAGGGTATACGGTAACTGTAGTAGATGATAATGTTGGAGGCAATGCTAATGACTATGCAGTAACTTTTTTGTTTGAGCGAGTAAATAGCGGAACAGCCTATGCTAATGTGGAAAATATAGCAACTACTTCAAACGGAGTAATCACTAGTGAGAATGCACTTTATGATGAAATAATAGGAACAACAGGTTCTACAGGGAGTACAGCTACAAATTTTATAAATATTATAAATAATACACATCCAATAACAGATGGGTTATCTATCGGTAATTACGATGTAGGCGATGCTGATTTTTATGTAAACGGAGTAGTTTCTGGAACAGAATTAGGAAGACATCCAAACGGACAAAAAGATTTTGCGGTTTGGGAACCCGGTGATGCCTTAGATACTGGAATAGCACCTGGAAGAAGGACTATAATACCTTTAACAAGAGGTTTTAATACAGCTGGAGAAGATTTATTAGTAAATGCCATTGTTTGGACGGCGAGTATAGATACTGATAAAGATGGCATAAATAATGACTTAGATTTAGATAGTGATGGAGACGGAATTCCAGATAATGTAGAAGCGCAAACCACTTTGGGATACATCCTATCTAACAATGATACAGACGCAACATATACAATTAATAACGGAGTTAATTCTGCTTACTTAGGAGGATTAACCCCAACCAATACCGATGGAACAGATCAACCCGATTACTTAGATTTAGATAGTGATAATGAGGGCCATGGAGATACAACAGAAGCAGGGATTGCCTTAGCAGGAGAAGATATAGATAATGATGGTTTAGATGATGGAATAGATACCGATGTAACAGGGTATAATGATCCAGGAGGAACCATAGATAATCCAATAACTCCATCATTTACTTTGCTAGATTCTGATAATGATGCAGGTACAGGAGGCGATGTAGATTTTAGAGATGCTTTAGATGACAGACCGGATAATGATAATGATACTATTGTAGATGCCTTAGATTTTGATGATGATAATGATGGAATTTTAGATACGGATGAAGGTTGTGGCAACCTAATAATTAATCCATCCTTTGAACAACAAGATTTTACAGATGCTGCTATTTTCCCTGGAGGATTTACTGATGCTTCAGGAACTTTTATAGGAGCAACATACAATGCCAATACTTTAGCAGGTTGGACATATACGCAAAACCTTGATGGTTGGGTAGGTGGAGAAAGTCCTGCATGGTCATCTAATACTTTTGCAGAAGAATACCATGGTACGCAGTACTTAGACGTTATGGGAAATAATAATGTTACCAGCGGTATAAATAATATTTTATCCCAAGTAATAAATACTACGGTTGGTAATACATACAAGTTCTCGTTTTTTTGGGGAGAAGATGTAGGTCATGCACCAGGAGCACAAGTAACTTTAGATGTAGATGTTATAGATGCTTCAAGTAATTCTCTTATCAATCAAACCTTATTAACAAAAGCAGAAGGCGTTGTTGCAGGAATAATGGGGCCAAAAAAGTGGTTTTATTATGAAAGAACCTTTGTGGCAACAACAGCACAAACAACTATTTCTTTTGAAGCTACTCCTAGTTATACTGCTGATGGAGCTGCATTAGATTTTGTAACGGTAGAAGATATCACTACTTGTAAAGATACCGATAATGATGGCGTTCCAGACAGTATGGATTTAGATAGTGATAATGATGGTATCTATGATGCTGTAGAAGCAGGTCATAACCAAGCCCATACAAACGGAGTAGTTAATGGAGTGGTAGGTATAGATGGGGTGCCAAATGCAGTACAAAGCGAACCAAATAATGAGACTGTAAATTATTCATTAGCAGATTCTGATGGAGATAATAATATAGATGCTATAGAGGTAGATTCGGATAGCGATGGCTGTAATGATGTGCAAGAAGCAGGTTATACGGAAAGCGGAACAGAAATAGGGGAGTTAGAGGGAACTGGATATAATGTTGTAAATGGATTAGTAACTGGTAATTCTGATGGATATACTACTCCAGTTGATATTAATACGAATTTAGTTTTCGATTATAAAGAAGCAGGTACAGCTCCTGTTATTAACACAGAACCTAGTAGTTTAACTATCTGTCCAGGATGTAGTGGTACAATGACCGTCGTTGCAACAAACGGAGATATATTTCAGTGGCAATTATTTAACGGTACAACTTGGGATAATTTACCTAATTCTGGTATACATAGTGGTGTAAATACCAATACCTTATCTATAACAAATCCAACATCTAGTGATAATGGGAATCAGTACAGAGTTTTAGTTTCTAATTCTATGTTTGTCTGTACAATGGATACTTCTATTACTGCAGTTTTAAACCTTAGAGTTGCAACAGTAATTACAAATAGAAGAATAACGCATAGGGTAAGGAAAAACTGATTTGCATAAAAAATTATGCGCTTGAAACTTTTGTTTTTGTTGAGGTTATCGATAAAAGGAATAAAGTTTTTTAAGTGTTTTATTTTACTAAAACCTCACTTTTTAAGAGGTATACAATACTAATGTACACTTACACAACATTTATTTTCCAACGGAGGATGTAAAGTTATTTTTGTAGAGTGTAGTAAGATCATAGTGTAAAAGTTATGGTTTCTTAAAAGAAAGATTACAGGTATATACTTAAAATATATAGAAAAATTATAGTACTAAAATGGCCAAAACTAAAAACCTACAAATGAAAAAGTTTCTATTACCGATGTTGTTATTTATATCGGGAATTGCGTTTTCGCAACAAACAGTTCTTTTAGAGGATCAATGTAATTGCGAAGTGTTAAGTGGTACAGATGTTACAGCTCCAGGTGTTGGTACACCTACAGGTGCAGATATAGGGGATATTTATGTAAATACAGATACGGGTACAATTTATTTCTGGGATGGAAATACTTGGGAGTTAACCTCTACAGATAGTCAACAGATACAAACGTTTAGTTTTGATACTTTAACTAATGAGTTAACATTAACATTAGAAAACGGAGGCAGTATAACTACCGATTTAAGTTCTTTAAACCAAAACGCGGCAGAAGTTAGTTTTGACAATAGTACATCTTTACTAACAGCGACTAATGTACAAGATGCTATTGATGAGATCAATGCAGCAGCAGGTACGGTAGCATTAGTAGATAATTTAGATGGTACATATACTTTTACAGATGCATCGGGTACAGATGTGATCATCTCAGATACATCCATTTCAACATTATCTACACCAGTAAATGGTGTATATACGTATACAGATGAAGCAGGAAACACCCAAACTATAGACACCAATGCAAGTAGTAACCCTTATGATAATAGTACATCTTTACTAACAGCGACTAATGTACAAGATGCTATTGATGAGATCAATGCAGCAGCAGGTACGGTAGC
>NZ_CANMRY010000010.1 GCF_947500405.1 uncultured Maribacter sp. | reverse complement strand
GAGCCCTTCTGGCTCCCCAAAGGGGAGAGTAAAAGGATAGGCTTTAAAATATATAGTGCTTTTAGTTCCACTTTGGGACTAGGAGACAAAAATTTAGGTGGCCATGGCGATGGGGCTCACCCCTTACCATTCCGAACAGGGAAGTTAAGCCCATCTGCGCCGATGGTACTGCTACACCAAGTGGGAGAGTAGGAAGCCGCCTTCTTCAAAGTCCGATACATTACGTATCGGACTTTTTTTATGCTTGATTTTTTTTCATATATAAATCATAGTTGTAGATTAGTACAACTTACGTAGCTGTTTAACTGCTATAGTTTGCTTATACGGTTATTATTCTTTTAATAAGAGCTATACTGGAGTTATGAAGTTTATTATAAACTTAACTAATAGTTTGATGGAGGTAGTTTTGCTATGTAAATATTAGTAAAAAAATTATGGCTTGGTTTAGAGGTATCTTGTATTGTAAATTAAATGCGAAAGTTTAATAACTAAAATATAGTTAGTGAGGGTCTCATTTTTAGAGCTTTGTATAAGGATGTGTAATTGAAGTGAACTTATAATGTCTTTTTTTTATATAATACTTAAGTATTAAAAGAGATTATTTTTATAGTTAGACACTTAGGATATCTTTATATTCTTGAAAAAAATTTTCAACCTTTTTCATGTTGTCTGATAAAAAAACCATAGTTTCTTGCCAGGTATTTTTATTATGTATAGAAACATTTTTTATTTCTACATAAATTTTAGAAATTTCTTTATCATTATTAATAGGGTAAGAATCATTGAATGTAGCACTAGGTAAGTATTCTTCTTTAATAATATTCTGTAAAGTAATTAGTTTTTCCCAAAGCTCCATTCTAATTTCCAAATTGTTGTGGTCAACTATTATTGCTACTTCTGCGGTTTTTAAGTCAAACTGAAATTTAAAAATTAAACCTTTTATTTTTGTGTTATATAAAATCCATTTTCTTGGAAAGGATTTTCCAAATGCTATCCAAAAGTCTTGTTTTAAACGTTTTGATTCTTCTTTGCTAAACATTTATAACATATATGCAATTACTATTCCAAATATTATGACTACTACTTTTCTTAAATTAAATTTATGACCTTCTGAACTTTCAAAGAGAATAACAGTGGAAATATGAAGAAAAACACCTATTACTAAAGCATTTAACATGGCAAAGTATTTAGGAGCTAATTCAAAATTAGCAGAAATATAACTACCTATTGGGGTCATTATAGCAAAAAGAGAGATAAAGAATATTGAGTATGTTAGTTTTAATTTTGATCCTAATAAAAATATACTAAGAATAATTGCGATAGGAATTTTATGAATTAATATTCCATATAACATAGTATGGTTGTGTTCTATGGGAACACCTTCTAATATAGAATGAATGGATAAGCTTATAAATAGTAGCCAAGGAAATTTTTTGGTATCGTTCTTTGCGTGTACATGACCATGTTCTGCACCTTTAGAAAAGAATTCTAAAAATATTTGGAATAATATTCCAAGCATTACAAAAAGACCTACAGTTTTAGAATTGGTATGTTCGTATACTTGCGGAAATAACTCAAAAAGAGTTAGAGCTAATAAGAAAGCACCACTAAAAGCAAGAAGTAATTTAAAATTTTCTTTTTTTTGTGGTTTAACAAAATATACAAAAAGAAAACTTAATAAAACACCTAAGATTGGTAATATATAGGTCATGAAAATTGGTTGCAAGTTTTTATAAACTACTGAAAATATTTACAAGGGGTAAAATTAGTGTATTTTTGTGTGAATTTTTACAGATACCATGAACAATAATTTTAAAATGTTGGCGAAAACCTTATTTGGTTTTGAAGAAATATTAGCTAAGGAACTTAAAGATTTAGGAGCAATAAATATTGTAGAGGGAACTCGAAGTGTTTCTTTTGAAGGGGATACTGGCTTTATGTATAAAGCAAACCTTTGTTTGCGTACTGCAATAAAAATTATAAAGCCAATACACTCTTTTTCTGTTAGAAATGAAAATGAATTATATAGAAAAATTTATGCGATGGATTGGGGACAGTTTTTAACTGTGGATACTAGTTTTGCAATTGATACTACAATAAAATCTAATAATTTTACGCATTCTTTATATGTTTCGCAGAAGGTTAAAGATGCTATTGTAGATAAGTTTAGAGATACCGATGGGGAAAGGCCAGATGTGGATGTTAAATTTCCAGATGTGCGAATTAATATTCATATACATGATGAACAATGTAATGTTTCTTTAGATAGTTCAGGGAGGTCTTTGCATCATAGAGGATATAGGACAGCAACAAATATTGCTCCTATAAATGAAGTTTTAGCGGCAGGATTATTATTGTTAAGTGGATGGAAAGGACAAAGTGATTTCCTTGACCCTATGTGTGGTAGTGGAACAATGTTAACAGAGGCAGCTATGATCGCATGTAATATACCTGCTAATATTAATAGAAAAGAATTTGCTTTTGAAAAATGGGAAGATTTTGATGAAGATCTTTTTGATAAAATTGTGGATGTTTCTTTAAATAAAACTAGAGATTTTAATTATAAAATTGTTGGTTATGATAAAGCACCATCTGCTGTTCGTAAGGCACAAGATAACATAGAAAATGCAAATTTGTCTGAATATATAACAGTTGAAAGAAAAAATTTTTTTGATACCGAAAAGTTTACAGAGAGCCAATTGCATATGGTTTTTAATCCTCCTTATGGTGAACGTTTAGATATAGATATGCAAGATTTTTATGCGTCTATTGGAGATACTTTAAAACAAAAATATCCTGGTACTGATGCTTGGTTTATTACATCAAACTTACAGGCTTTAAAATATGTAGGACTTAGACCTTCTAGAAAGATTAAAGTTTTTAATAGCCATTTGGAATCTAAATTGGTAAAATATGTAATGTATTCTGGTAGTAAAAAAGCCAAATATCAAAATAAAGAAGAATAAAATATGAAACTTAAACATAAAGCGCTCTTATATAACTTTATTGGTTTTACTGTTATATTTATAATTGTTAGACTTTTGTTAGGTTATTTTGTTCCAATGCATCGTTTTTTATTGGCAGGAATTTCAGCTGTTACAGCAACTGTTTTTGCTCCAAAATTTGCATTAGCAAGAATTAAAGGGAAAGAAAAAATGGTTATGAAATGGGTTTTAAAAAAAGAAATAAAAGAATTTTAAATTACTCTGTTATTTCTTTTTCTACTTCTGTTTTTTTCTTTTTTTCTTTTTTGTATAGAGGGATAAAATAGGAGATACTGTAATTATATCCTACTCCAAAAGCGCTATTGTCCGTGACATTATTGAATCCAGGTATCCAAAGATTATTAAATCTAGACGGGTCAGGGTCTTTATCCGCAACTAAGATACCTATTCTAACGCTAGCTCCAAGATATAGATTTGAAAGGATTTCTACTTTGGCACCAAGAACGGCCTCTAGCCAATGAGCAGAAAGACTCCCAAATTCTTGTGGTGTCGTAGACCCATTAGTAAATGCATTATCCTCTCTCCAGTAATTATTACTGTTATATATTTGATAGTTGTTTAGTGTTTGAGAAAAAGTTGCATAAGCATATCTTGCACCAATAAAAATAGAGTTTTGTTCTCCGTACCAATTTGCGTAAGTGTTATAGTCTATTCCAAGTTTAATATAGCTGCCTTTAGTTGTGAAATTATATAATGGGTTCGTGGTTGTTTCGGTAAAATTAGATCCTATTTCTTCTTGCCTTGTTTTAGTTTCATTTCCTATTTCTGCTGCTAAAAAAAGTTTTTGTGTTAGTCTGTAATCTCCAACAATTTCAAATCCTTCGTAATTGTTATTAGTAAAATTTAATATAGGTTTGCTTAAATCTACTCCAACTCTTAAGCCATAAGCTTGTTTATATACTACAGTATCTTTAGGTTTAGTATCTATAGGACTACTTTGCCCATAAAAACCAATACTGCTAATTAGGAGTAATAGACTAATGATAAATTTTAACATGCGCAGTATTTATAGTTTCAAGATTTATATCTGTAGTAATAAATTCTATTCTTTTAATCCAGTTATCAGTGTCTGGAGTTAGGGTTTCTGAAACTCCATTATAAGTGGCTATAAAACCACAAGCTCTAGATACATATTCATCAGATAGCCCATAATTAAAAGTTATTTCATCTAAATTACCGGTGTCTGTGGTATCTGTACTAGAAGTATCTGCAGAATTTAATACAAAATTAAATGAAGTGCTATTTTCTGTAATTCTTAAAGGAATATTTATAGAGTCTAAATCTGTTCTATCTGTAAAAGTATTTACAGTAATGTCTTTACCTACACCAAATACCCTAAGTTTAGGAACTTTTTTTAAAACGGTAGTATCATTAATGTCATAAAATCTTATAACTAATAGAGGAGTGTCTCCATCTACACAAATGTCATCTTTCTCACATGCTAAAAACAAAATTAAGCCTACAAGTATTATTCCTATGCCTTTTAATTTAACCATACTATTATATCTTTTCTAAAAGTACAACATTTTCTACATGATGCGTTTGCGGAAACATATCAACAGGTTGCACTTTAGTAACTTTGTAAAAATCTTTCATTAAGGCAAGGTCTCTTGCTTGTGTAGCACTATTGCAACTTACATATACAATTTTATTAGGAGCAATTTTTAAAATTTGCTCTACTACATCTTTATGCATACCTACTCTTGGAGGGTCTGTAATAATAGTATCTGGTTTTCCATGTTCGGCAATAAATGTTTCATTAAACACATTTTTCATATCCCCTACATAAAACTCTGCGTTAGTTAAATTGTTATTCTTTGCATTTTCTTTTGCATCTATTATTGCTTCTGGAACAGATTCTATTCCTATAACTTTTTTTGCTTTTTTAGATACAAACTGTGCTATGGTTCCTGTTCCTGTATATAGATCGTATACCAGCTCTTCTCCGGTTAAACCGGCAAAGTCTCTAGTTATTTTATATAACTCATATGCTTGTTTAGAATTGGTTTGGTAAAAAGATTTGGCATTTATTTTAAAATGTAAGCCTTCCATCTCTTCTATAATATGATCACGACCAGAAAAACATATTATCTCTTGGTCATATATTGTATCATTATGCTTTTGATTTATTACATATTGTAGCGAAGTAATTTCTGGAAATTTCTCTTTTAGAAATTCTAGTAAGTTTTCTCTTTTTTCTTTATGGTCTTCAAAGAATTGTATTAAAACCATTATTTCTCCTGTGGATGTTGTCCTAACCATAAGTGTACGTAGCATACCTGTATGGTGTCTTGGATTAAAGAAAGACATTTCGGTTTTTTTTGCGAACTCTTTAGTAGCTGTTCTAATAGCATTAGAAGGATCTGCTTGTAAATGACATTTTTTTAAATCCAAAATTTTATCCCACATACCGGGAATGTGAAAACCAAGAGCATTTTTGTCTTCAATTTGAATTCCCGATTGTATTTGTTCTAATGTTAGCCATTTACTATCAGAGAAAGAAAACTCCATTTTATTGCGATAAAAATACTGTTCTTTAGAACCTAAGATTGGAGTAATTTCGGGCACATTTAAATGGCCAATGCGTAGAAGATTATTGTAGACTTCTTTTTCTTTATAAAAGAGTTGGTTTTCATAACTCATATTTTGCCATTTACATCCGCCGCAAATGCCAAAATGTTCACAAACAGGTTCAGAACGTTTGTCAGAAAGTTTATGAAAATTTATTGCAGTGCCTTCAAAATATGCTTTTCTCTTTTTTGTTGTTTGTATATCTACAACATCTCCAGGAACAGCATTGGTAGTAAAAACTACTCTACCATCTGGAGCTTTACCAATAGTTTTTCCTTTTGCACCAGCATCAATGATCTCAATATTTTCAAGAATTACTCTTTTATTCTTTTTTCGCATAGTGCAAAAATAAGAATAGCACTTCATTTAAAATAGTAACTTTAAGAAGGAATCTCATTAAATTAAGTTAAATAAAAGTGAACTTTTTAGATTATAAAAAGTCTTAGTTATAGAAACACAGTTTAATAGCAGTAAATAAGGTATTTAATGTAGTAATCTTAAAGCTATATGTTTGGATGCAGATGGATAAAAATGTTCTGAAAAAAAGAAATGGGATGTATAACTATACATCCCATTTTTATAAATATTAATTTTAATTTATTTAGATTTATTGAATTTATCTAATATTTTTTCCATTTGCTTTCCTGCTGCTGGTCTACCTCCTAAACCAAAGGAAAGCGCTATAGTAATTGCAATTGTTCCTAGGGTAATACCAAATGCCATATTAATGATGTCATCACCAATTCCCATTGTTTTAAGTCCCATGGCTAAGAAAATTGCCAAAATAGACATTCTAACAATTGAGGCAACAAATAAATTGTTATTGCTTTTAGACATTGCTTTATATGCAATAGATGCTATCCAATTTCCAATGATTAAAATTACTAATCCAAATAAAATACTTCCGGATAAACCTACAATAGTATCAAGAACCTCTGTAAGTTTAGTAAACTCTAGCTTTTCTATTGCAGTTGTAAGTCCAAAAAGAATAATAAAGAAATATGCAATATTTCCAATCATTTTTGGGAGGTTGGTATTAGAAGAAACCTCTCCTAAATTCATTTTACTTACTATACCATCTAGTTTAAGGCTCTCTAATAAATCGGTAAGTAAACCAGCAACAAATTTACCACCTACTACAAAAAGAATAAGAATTAGTACCGCTACTAATATTTTTGGAATTGCAGTAAAAAATTGTTCTAGCATATTTGTTGCAGGAACAGATATTGCATCCATATTTAAAATATTTAAAGCCGTAATTAATAGTGGAATAAATATAAATATGAAAACTATTTTTTTAAGAATGTTTACAATATCAATGTTTTCTGGTAATTTAAGTTTTGGTACAAAACTTCTAATAGTATCACCAGAAAGCCCAACAAGTTCCGCAACAATAGTTGCAAGCATGTAGCCAATATAACCAACCAAGCCAGCACCAACAATATTAGGAATAAAGTCTGCAAAGCCATTAAGTAAGTTTTTAACTGGGTCTAAAACACTTCTCATGCCTAACTTTTCTAGCGTAAGCATAAAAACAAAAATCATAACAAATAAGTATACTAACTTACCAATAAGCTTAGAAATTGTAATTTTATTAGAGTTCAATTTTGAGTCAATATTAGTCTTTTTAACTAATTTGGTTGTGATTCTTTTAAGGAAACCGGCAACAAACCAGCCGATAATTAAAATAAGTAAAGCGCCAATTGTACTAGGTAAAAAATCTCCGGTAGATGAAGCAAGACTATTTAAGGTTTTTTCTAAAAATTCCATTTTGTATAATGTTTAAAAGGTTAGTGTATCTATCCTTATGACACTGTTTTGTTTAAATGGTCACTTTTGAGCAGTTTAAATTTTAAAAAATATTGTAATTTGCAACCTCTTTAGGGATGATTTCTTTCCCACGCTGAATTTTCGTCTCGATAGTTTTCGGGATCTTCGAAAGGATAAAGGTAGATAAGGAATGGTTATTTTATTAATTTAAACAAAATTAAAATGGCTGTTTTAGACCAATTAACATCGCAACAAGCGATAGATTTAGAAAACAAGTACGGAGCGCATAATTACCACCCTTTACCAGTAGTGCTGCATAGAGGAGAAGGAGTATATGTGTGGGACGTAGAAGGAAAAAAGTATTATGATTTTTTGTCAGCTTATTCTGCTGTAAATCAAGGACATTGCCATCCAAAAATTGTGGATGCAATGACAAAACAATCTCAAACTTTAACACTAACTTCTAGAGCATTTTATAATGATATGCTTGGTAAGTTTGAAAAAAAAGTAACTAGTGTTTTTGGTTTTGATAAGTTTTTGCCAATGAATACTGGGGCGGAGGCTGTAGAAACCGCTTTGAAAGTGTGTAGAAAATGGGCTTATGAAGTAAAAGGTATTCCAGAGAATGAAGCGCAAATAATAGTTTGTGAAAATAATTTTCATGGAAGAACAACAACAATAATTTCTTTTTCAAACGATCCAGTTGCCAGAGCTAATTTTGGTCCATATACCAATGGATTTTTAAAAATTGAATATAATAATTTACAGGCTTTAGAAGCTGCTTTGGCTAGTACAAAAAATATTGCAGGATTTTTAGTAGAACCTATACAAGGAGAAGCAGGTGTGTATGTTCCATCAGAAAATTATTTAGCTAAGGCAAAAGAGTTATGTAAAAAGCATAATGTATTGTTTATTGCAGATGAAGTGCAAACGGGAGTTGCTAGAACAGGTAAAATGTTAGCAGTAGATCATGAAAATGTTAAACCAGATATTTTAGTGCTAGGAAAGGCTTTATCTGGAGGAGCCTATCCTGTTTCTGGAATTTTAGCCAATGACCCAATTATGGGAGTTATACGTCCTGGAAATCACGGTAGCACTTATGGTGGTAACCCTGTTGCGGCAGCTGTAGGTATTGCAGCGTTAGAAGTTGTTGAAGAAGAAAAACTTGCCGAAAACGCAGAGACGCTTGGGCAGCTTTTTAGAGATAAATTAAACCAGTTTATACCACAATGTAACATTGTTACTGCTGTTCGCGGAAAAGGACTTTTAAATGCGATTCTTATTAATGATACAGAAGATAGTTCTACTGCTTGGGATATTTGTATGGTTATGAAAGAAAATGGTTTGTTGGCGAAACCAACGCATGGTAATATCATACGTTTTGCGCCTCCTTTGGTAATGAATAAAGAACAATTATTAGATTGTATTTCTATTATTATAAAGACGTTAAAACAATTTGAAAAATAGTTTTAAAATATACTAAGTGAGTAAAAAATCCTCGATTTATAAATCGAGGATTTTTTTTGATTTATTTTTTGTAATCTTCTTTAGCGATTACTCATGTATTCCTCAACTCTTTCTCGCATTAGTTCTTCATCTTGTAAAGCGTCTAAGCCTACAATGGTAATAATAAACCATGCAATAAAAGCCATAAAAAGAATATTTAAAACAAGCCCAATAATAGCTAATATTTTTCCCGTTTTTACGGACCCAATATCTGAATAATTTTCTGGGTTGGCATTATATACTTTAGTAGTCTTACTAGCTAAAACTAAAGCTACAATTGCTAATAAAAGTCCTAACACGCCGTAGCACCAACATAATAAAATTGATGCTATACTTAATCCAATTATTGCTCCTGTGTTTGGTAGTTTTTGTTCCATAATATTATTTGAGTTAGATGAATTTTAAAATATAGTTAGTTACAATGATTACTACAGTGGTTAAAGTCAAAGTTAGTATAATTTTATTAGCGTATTTAATCTTAATGAAGTTTTGAAAAATAAAAAAACTTATTAACAGTAAAATAGTATATATGGGAGGATAGGTAGTAAAAGCCGTAGCAAAATCACCATTTAATATAGAGATAAAAGATCGCTGAAGTCCACAACCGGGGCAATCTATACCTATGATTTTTTTGGTTATACATGGTAACATAAACTCTTCAAGAGTCACTAAAAATAGGGTAATTGCTAATTTCATGGCTTTTTTAAAGAAAGATGCTGAAAATTACTATTATTTTTGGGTATTTAAAATAAAACAATGGGTGTTTTTAATATTGGAGATAAAGTAGAAACTATAGATGATATTATTTCTGGAACCATTCTTAAAATAGATGGTTCTAAAATTACTATAGAAGATACAGACGGCTTTATACTATCTTACTTAGAGAAAGAGTTAATGAAAGTTGGAGGAGATATTAGGGTAACCAATTATGAGGTTTCAAAAATAAAGTCGGAAAAGGAAACCCCTAAGAAACGTAAAAATGTTGTTTTAAAAGCAAAAGAACGTAGCGCTCCTAAAATGGAGGTAGATTTGCACGTGCATAAGTTGGTTAAAAACTCAGGTAATATGAGTAGTTATGAAAAACTAAATTTACAACTAGAAACAGCAAAACGACAATTGGAGTTTGCTATGCGAAAAAGAATACAAAAGGTAGTATTTATCCACGGAGTAGGAGAGGGAGTGCTAAAAGAAGAGTTGGGTTATCTTTTTAGGCGCTATGAGAATTTAAAATATTATGATGCTGATTATCAAAAATATGGAATGGGAGCTACAGAAGTATATATTTATCAGAATGCTTAATTAGCTTTTGTTGTTACTACTTTCCCAAAATCATTAATACTCAAGTTTGTAATACGATTATTTTCAGATGTTTCAAAAGTGATATTCTCTAATGTAATAGTATGATTGTACGTAGTACTATCTTCCTCACTTGTTGTAATGAGTACATTTCCACTCTTTGCAATAATTTCTTCAACAACCGTTGGGGATGTTAAAGGTACAGAGGAACAAAAATAATCTTTAGCAACATTATCAGAAAATGTTCTGTAAGTAAGTTTATATGGCCCACTTTCTGTAATTGCATTTACAGCTGCTTCTGTGATAACTTCATTTTTTAAAGCATTTGCAGGGAGCTCTAAAATTAAAGCTTCAACGGTATTAATCTTAAATAATAAACTAGCAGTAGATACTTCTACAGTATTACAGGTGCTTATAGTAGTTATACTATCAAAATCTATGGTTTCAATTTGCAAATCACCATCATCACAAGAAAAAAGGAAGACGGCAGTAATAGAAAGTAACAAGTTTCTCATATTTCAAATTTAATTTAAAAAAGTAAAACTATGGCATAAGCTGTAACATATTTAAGTCTAAATTAACTATCTAAAAATTAGTTAATGTTGTTAACTAATTTTGGTTTTAAATGCCTACTTTTGTCTTATCTCTTGTTAAAATAAGAGATTTAATGTTATAATTTTTTATGGAAAAGGTATATTTAGACAATGCGGCAACTACACAAGTAAGACAAAGTGTTATTGAGAAAATGCAAGGTGCTTTATTAAATTTTTATGGCAATCCTTCCTCTACACATAGTTTTGGGCGTTCTGCAAAAACAGCAGTAGAGAGTGCTAGAAAAATCATTGCTAAATCTTTAAATGCGCAGGCTTCAGAAATAATATTTACATCTGGGGGCACAGAGGCAGATAACATGGTTTTAAGATGTGCTGTTAGAGATATGAGTGTGGAAACAATTATAACTTCAAGAATTGAGCACCATGCTGTGTTACATACTGTAGAGGATTTAGAAAAAGAGAGTAACATTATTGTAAAGTATGTAGATTTAGATGAAAATGGAAGTCCGGAATTATCGCATTTAGAATTTCTTTTAAAAGAAAATGACTCTAAAAAGCTTGTTAGTTTAATGCATATTAATAATGAAATAGGAAATAAAATTGATATAGATGCTTTTTGTGCTATATGTAAAGAAAATGATGCACTTATACATTCAGATACTGTGCAATCTATAGGGCATTATTCTTGGGATGTTAAAAAAACTCAAATAGATTTCTTAACTGCTGCGGCGCATAAATTTCATGGTCCAAAAGGAGTTGGTTTTGTGTTTATTAGAAAAAACTCTAGCTTAAAACCTTTTATTTCTGGAGGCTCACAAGAAAGAGGTTTTAGAGCAGGGACAGAGGCTTTTCATAATATTGTAGGGTTAGAAGAAGCTTTTGTAAAAGCTTATGAAAATTTGGAAGAAGAGACTCTTTATGTAAAAGAGTTAAAAAAATATTTTATAGCTACTATAACAAGAGAAATATCTGGGGTAAAATTTAATGGACATTCTGGAGATTTAGAAAAGAGCATATATACTATTGTTAATGTTTGTTTACCTGTTCCTCAGGAAAAAGCATTAATGCTGTTATTTCATTTAGATATAAAAGGTATTGCTTGTTCTAAAGGTAGTGCATGCCAATCTGGTAGCGATATGGGTTCCCATGTATTAACTCAAGTTTTGTCTAAAGAAGATTTAGCTAAACCCTCGGTCAGATTTTCGTTTTCAAAATATAATACTAAAGAGGAAATAGATTATACAATTAGTGTTTTAAAAGAGTTTATAGAAAAATAAAAAAATTATTTTTTATTTTTCTTTCTCTCTTTGTCATAGGGGAATTTTCTAATTGCTAGCTTCATCATACGGTCAATAAGGTCGTTGGTGTTTTTACCTGTCTTTTTAGTAATTCTTTTTTCGTATTTCCATAGGAGCTTACCAGTGGCGCCATCACTTATTTTCATTCCAATTCTACCATAATTAGAATTTCCTAAAAAGTAATCTGCAAAATTAAATTCTGAAGGTATCCCTTTAGATAATAAGATAGTAAGATCTAGGTTTCCGCTAATTACGCCATCTACATTAAGTATAGAACTTAGTTCTTTTATCGTATATATATCAATATTTTGATAATCAATATTATTTTTAGCTAAGATTGCTTTTGTGTCTTGTGTGTTTTGAAATTCTACTGAAAATTTCTTCTTTTTTTTACGTTTAGAAAAATAGGTTTCCAATGCGTTTTGCACAGCATACCCTTCTTTTTCTTCCAAACTTTTTAAATCTTGTTTATGTAGTTTTTCCTTTAAATCTAAATTAGTTAAGAAAGGTAATATAGCAAGTGTTTTATGAGTTTTGCTTAAGGAGTTAAATTTAGAACTCTCATAAATGTTTTTCTGTGCATTTAAAGAGAAGGTTACGAATACTATGGCGGTAAAAATTAATTTAGACATTTTTTAGCTTATAAGCGCATACTTAATTTTAAATTAAGAACACGACTGGTCATGAAATTTGGAATTGCATATTGTTGTTTGCTGTCTACATCTCTTACCCATGTATTGGTTATGGAGTTTTGATTGTTGAAAAGGTTAAAAATTTCAATCCCTACACTAAGATCTTTAAAACCATGCAACCAATGATTTTTTGGATACTTCTTGTCAGCGTCGACAAAAATATGAGAAATTCCTAAATCTGCCCTTTTATAATCTCTTAATCTTTTCTGAAAAATATATGGGTCAGCATAACTAGGAGAACCACCTGGTACTCCAGTATTATAAACTAAGTTTAGATACATTTTTAATTGTGGCATATTGGGTACGTAATCTTGAAAAAGTATTCCAAGCTTTAAACGCTGGTCTGTAGGTCTAAAAATATAGCCTCTATTGTTACTATTTTCTTCAGTTTTTAAGTATCCAAGAGATACCCAAGACTCTGTTCCAGGTACAAATGCACCATTTAATCTAACTTCTGCGCCATAGGCATAGGCTTTTGCATTATTTAATGCAGTATATCTAATGCGAACATCTTCTAATGTATATGGGTTTACATTCGTTATTTTTTTATAATATACTTCACTTATTAGTGAAAATGGCCTTTCCCATAAAAGAAAACTGTATTCATTGCCAGCCACAATATGTATTGCTTTTTGAGCTTTAACATTGGAATTTATTATACCGTTTTGATTTCTGAGTTCTCTATAAAAAGGAGGTTGGTGATATACTCCTGTTGCTAGCCTAAAAAGCATATCTTTTTCCCAGTTTGGTTTCCATGCAAATTGGAATCTAGGGCTAAGTATGGTATGCGATTTTTTTTTAATACCTGTGCCACTTACGGTCCAATATTGGCTTCTAATTCCTAAGTTATAATATAGGTTATGTTGGTTCCAATTTTTTGTGTTACTGTATTGAAGATAACCAGAAAACCTATTTGTTTTAACAAAATTAGTAGCATTTATCCCTGTAAACGGTACTAGCGGAGCTGTAAAAGGGGTATTAGGCTGGTCATTTATAAATTGCGACTGGGGAGGTCGTATAGAAAATCCAACAGAATCTATAAATTCAGATTCTCTTATTTGGTCTCTTATGTCTTCATGGGTATATTTTATCCCCATTTCTAAAACACTATTATTTTTACGATGCACCCCTTTTACTTCAAAATTAAATAGTAGTGCATCTAAATCATTTCTTGCTCTATTGTATTGTGAGCCAATTCCTTTAGAAATATTAGTGTCGTTTAAATCTGTGCCAGATGCTCCTAATCTATACGCGGCAATAACATCAGAATATTCTTCTTCTGTGGTATGGTAAATAGATGAAATAGCTTTAAAAGTAAGATTTTCATTAACATAATAGTTGCCTTTTAAGGCGCCTAATGCAGTAGTATATCTATTATTTTCTTGTCCTTGATAGTGTACTAGTAAGGTTTGCGGATTGTTAATAGTTCCGAAATTGGTTTCTCTATTTAGAGGCTCATTTTTGTAATCGTTAATAGATATATTTCCTAGAAGGTTTAGTCTAAATTTTTCTGAAAATTGATACGTAAAATAACTTTGTATATCTGCAAAGGTGGGATTAAAGTTTGCATTGGTGTTGGTACTATTTACTAATATGTTATTATTTCTATATCTAACTCCTGTAATACTAGTGAATTTTTTGTTTTTGGATGCAGTTTCTAAGGTGGCGCTAGCTCCTAGCAAGCTAAGGTCTATTTGTGTTTGTAATTTTACTGGCGTTTTGTAGGTTATATTTAGGGAGGAAGAAAGTTTGTCGCCATATTTTGCCTGAAAACCTCCTGATGAAAATTTAATACTTTGTACCATGTTAGTATTTATACTACTTAAGCCCTCTTGTTGTGCAGAACGTATAAGGAATGGTTTATACACTTCAATCTCATTAATATAAATAAGGTTTTCATCGTAATTTCCGCCTCTAACAGCATACTGGGTACTAAGTTCATTATTAGAGTTTACTCCTGGTAATAACTTTAAAATATTCTCTACACCAGCATTTGCTCCAGGAATTTTTCTTATTTGTTTGGTAGATAAATTTATAATACCATCCACTTTCTTTTCTCCATTTGCTGTTACAGTAACTTCATCTACTTGTATGGCGTTTGTTTTTAAAACAGGATTAAATTCATAGGTTTCATTAGTAGTCAAGATTAATGAAGTTATGACTACATTTTTATGACCTATATGGGAGAAGGTAATATCTGCTTTTTGGTCGGCTGTTATTTGGAGTATATAATAACCATTAGTATCTGTGTAAGTGCCGTAATTTTTTGTGTTAATATTAGCGTTGGCAATAGGTTGGTTTTGTTCATCTAAGATAACTCCTGTAATGGTAGCTGTTTGTGTATACCCAATAAAAGAGGAACACAAGAAAATTAATAGGAGTATAGACTTAAAGTTTTTCAAACAAAATTATTTTCTGTAAAAAGTAGTTGTGTATTCTTTAGTATTACCAACGTTATCTGTAACTACAACTTTAAGATTGCACTTTTGTTCTTTTAGTACTTTATCTTCAAAATTATAGGTTAAGGTGTTTTTTTTACTCTCATATTCCATTAAAACCCATTCTTCATTTATGGTAGCAGAGTAGGTGTTTATGCCGCTAAAATCATCTGTTATTTTAAGACTTAAATATTTATAATTGTTTAACCATTGTTTGGCTTTAAAATTTTTAGGGGAAATCTTTGGAGCAACAGTATCTTTTGCAATGGTGTATGTGCCTAAATATTTAGTTCTTGTTGTAAAGGTATTACCTCTTTTGTATGTGGTTACATGTCTAGGTTTTAGTTTACTATCTAAGCGGGCAATAAATAATTTTTTTTGTTCTTCTTTAGAATATTTAGAAGCATCAAAAGTAATGGTGAAATTTTTATGCGCAGGAACACTACTATTGTGAAATGTAATTGTGTCATTTTTGTGTTCTAAATTCATATAAAAATCCTCATAGAAAGTATTAGAAGGAAAATAAATTTTGGCAGGGCCTGCGCTAAAATTATTTGGTTTTTTAGCAACAACATAGTAGTCCGTTTTTAGCGTCTTTTTTACTTTTTGTAATTCCTCTTTTTTTCCTTCTACGGGTATTATTAATTTAGTTGTATTTCCTTCTAGATCTTTTAATCTAATTTCTATTGTATAGGACAGTCCTTCTACCACAGAAATTTTACCGTTGTTTTTAATTTTATTATAAATACTAAGTCTGTTACTAGGTGTTTTAAAACATTTTTGAATGCGTTGTCCGTATTTGCTATAAAACTCATAATCAATTAGGGTGTTTATATATCTAGATTCTGAAAATGAAAATTTTTCAAAATCAAATTCTGTATATACCTTTCCATTTACTATTTGTTCTAGAGAAAAAATTCCGTTTTTATTAGCAGCCATATCTTGTCGGTCAAAGCCAACAAAACCAAAACCTATAGTACCTATAGCCGTTACTTTGTCTGCTAAAAAAGAACCGTCTTTTTGTTTTTTAAAATTTAACTGTATTCTTTCGTTGCTTTTGTTAACTATAGCATTTGTACTTAGAGGATATCCAAATAATTTTAATAGCGTAGGGTTCGTAGCATCATCAACCTTATATCCGTAAAGTAATGGGTTGGTTGGTTTTTCTGTAGCACTACTACGTATTTCAAAATGTAAGTGCGGTCCTCCAGAACTACCTGTATTGCCACTATACGCAATAAGTTCTCCCTTTTCAATCTTTAAATCCCCATAATCAGGAAAAACTTCTACTTCATAAGACTTTTTCTGGTATTGTAATTTCTTTATATAGCTTTCAATTTTTGGGGAAAATTTTTGAAGATGTCCATATACTGATGTATAACCATTAGGGTGCGCAATGTAAATTACTTTTCCGTATCCCCAGAGCGAAACTTTTATTCTGGTAATAGTACCATCTCCTATGCCATAAATAGGAAGTCCTTCTCTTTGTTTTGTTTTTATATCTATTCCAGAATGAAAGTGGTTGGATCGTAACTCTCCAAATGTACCTGCTAAAATTAAAGGAATGTCCATTGGGGATCTAAAAGTATCTTGTGGGTATGCAGTCTGAGCGTTTGTTTGGAAAGTAAAAAATAAAATAAAAGTAAAAAATAAAAAAGCGCGTTTCATAAATATAGATAAGTTACTACGAAAGTAATTAATAGGAATTAAACCTTAAACAAACTCTTGGTGTTTTAATTAAAATCCCTGTTTAATAAGCAACGTTTTTAAATGATTTAAAGTATTCTATAAATAATAATTAAAAAAATATTGCTAAGTCTTAAGATGTATGTTAACTTTGTGTAAAACGCATTGATTTTTGTGTATGAGTGAATTGGTTAAAATTGTTGATTCCTTAGAAAACAAAATTAGCAAGTTATTGCATAAATTAGAAGTGCAACAGCAAGCTAATGAAAAGTTAGAAAAAGAATTAGTGACCATTAAAATGGATCATGATGTTACTCGTAAGAGTATTACAGAGTGGCAGGAGAAATACAATTCCCTTAAATTGGCAAATTCAATGCTGGGCAGTGATACAAATAAAACCGAAGCTAAGCTTAAAATAAATACATTAATTAGAGAGTTGGACTATTGTATAGCACAACTAGCAGAATAATGTTTTACTAATAAATATGTCAGAAAAGCTCAAAATAAAGCTTTCTATTGCAGATAGGGTATATCCTTTAACCATAGACCCTAGTCAAGAGGAAGGACTGCGTAAAGCCGCTAAAAATATAGAGCAGCTAGCAAAGAAGTTTGAGCAAAACTATGCAGTAAGAGACAAGCAAGATGTATTGGCAATGTGTGCCTTGCAATTTGCTTCGAAAATAGAGCAAAAAGGCATTGAAAAAGCAGAAGGAACTGATGAAGCTACTGAACGTTTAAAAGCGTTAGATTTATTGGTGAGTTCTAAACTTGGAATAAAATAAGTTCTTATAAATAAACTAAAGTTACTGCCCACATTGGTAATATCTTTTGACAAACTCAACATTAAATTGTTTAAAAAGGGTGAGTTTAAATGGTAAAAGCAAGCCTTACTTGTATAAGGATCCTTGATCTATTTGTTAGCCCTAAACTTGTATTTTGGAGTTTGTACAAAACTTCGCTAATGTGGGCTTTTTTATATTAAATATTTAACACTATGGATAACAGTATATTGATTATAGCAGGAATAGTAGGTCTTGCAATAGGTTTTGTAATAGCAAAATTTATGGAAAAGGGTAAGGCTTCTAAAACCATTGCCTCGGCAAAGAAAGATGCACAAAGCATATTAAAGGAAGCTAAAATTGAAGGAGAGAATATTAAAAAAGATAAAATTTTTCAGGCTAAAGAAAAGTTTTTAGAACTAAAAGCGGAGCATGAAAAAGTTATAATTAATAAGGATAAAAAAATTGGTGAAGCAGAAAAACGAACAAGGGATAAAGAATCTCAAGTAAGTGGAGAGTTGGCTAAGAATAAAAAAATAAACAGTCAGTTAGAAAGTAAACTAAAAGACGTTGAACATAAATCAGATTTTTTAGAAAAAAAACAATCTGAATTAGAAAAATTGCACAAAAATCAAGTACAGCAATTAGAGGTTATTTCTGGCTTATCTGCAGAGGAAGCAAAAAGTCAATTATTAGCGTCATTAAAAGAAACTGCAAAGTCAGACGCTATGTCTTACATACAATCTACGATTGAGGAAGCTAAATTAACAGCACAGCAAGAAGCTAAAAAGATTGTAATAAATAGTATACAACGTATAGGAACAGAAGAAGCTGTGGAGAATTGTGTCTCTGTTTTTAATTTAGAATCGGATGATGTAAAAGGACGTATAATAGGTAGAGAAGGGAGAAACATTAGAGCTATAGAAGCTGCTACTGGTGTAGAAATTATTGTGGATGATACCCCAGAAGCTATTATACTTTCTTGTTTTGATTCTGTTCGTAGAGAGGTAGCTCGTTTATCTTTACATAAATTAGTTACGGATGGTAGAATACACCCAGCACGTATAGAAGAAGTAGTTAGAAAAACCGAAAAGCAAATAGAGCAAGAAATTGTAGAAATAGGAAAGCGTACCGTTATAGATTTAGGAATTCATGGATTACATCCAGAATTAATAAAAGCGATTGGTAGGATGAAGTATCGTTCTTCCTACGGACAAAACTTATTACAGCACTCTAGAGAAGTTGCAAAACTTTGTGGTGTTATGGCAGCAGAATTAGGATTAAACCCAAAGCTAGCTAAAAGAGCAGGTTTGTTGCATGATATTGGTAAGGTGCCAAATACTGAGGCAGAGGTAGAAACACCACATGCTATTTTAGGTATGCAATGGGCAGAAAAATTTGGTGAAAAACCAGACGTTTGTAATGCTATTGGGGCGCACCATGATGAGATAGAAATGAAAACGTTAATTTCTCCTATAGTACAAGTTTGTGATGCTATTAGTGGCGCAAGACCAGGTGCAAGAAGACAAGTTTTAGATTCTTATATACAACGTTTAAAAGATTTAGAAGAGATTGCCTTTGGATTTAGTGGTGTGCAAAAAGCGTATGCAATACAAGCCGGTAGAGAATTACGTGTAATTGTAGAAAGCGAAAAGGTGAATGATGATAAAGCTGCTGAATTGTCTTTTGAAATTTCGCAAAAAATACAAACCGATATGACCTATCCTGGTCAAGTAAAAGTTACGGTAATTAGAGAAACAAGAGCGGTAAATGTAGCTAAGTAATTTACGGTATGCCAATACAAAAGCCCTTTAAAGCATTTTTTAAAGGGCTTTTTTGTACACTACTATTATAAATAATTGTAATAGAGGTAAGTAGATATTTGCCTAGATTAAATCTCATTTTTTGTGCAAATGTCAGGCTGAGCGGAGTCGTAGTCTATTTTAAAACTAACGAATAGTTCTAGACTCCGCTCGAACTGACAATGGTAACCTTTTTAAAAGACATAATTTAAATTTGTTGAAGGTATTTACTGTTGCTTATTTATCTACTTACCTCTAGAAGTAAAATTTTTACCCTTGCAAAAGAGTTGAAAAAGTTTGTAACTAATTTATAATAGCTTTTTTTGTGACTGATATTTATCATGTGCTATAGTAATTGTAGTGTATAACTTTAAGGGAGGATTTAAAAAATATTCCTATGAAAAAGAGAACACCAATTTCTGAAATAATGACAAAAGAGGGTATTACTTTGAATACTGGAAATACCTTAGATAAAGCAGAACATTTATTTAAAAAGCATTGTATAGATATATGCCTGTTGTTAATGGGAAGAAGTAAAAGGTATGTTAAGTTATACTGATTTATTACGTATAGTATAAGTTTTATCTATGCCGTAGATGAAGATGATGATTTTGTAGAAACGGTAGTGTATAATATGTTTACCTTAGAATAAGTTATGGCTAAAAATTTAGTTAGTGTAACTTCTAAGACTACTATTAGAGAATTAGCACAGTTGTTATCTAAAAAAGAATTTCATGCTATTCCTGTGATTGATACAGGTAGATTAAGAGGAATTGCTACAACTACGGATTTACTTAATTATATGTTAGAGCAGTTTTAAAAAGGATTGTAAAGTTGTATTTGAGCTCTAATTCCCTATGATTTTTTGTTTTTAGGTTTATAAAGGGGGTATTCGTGACTTTGTTTTCTGTAAAAATTAAGGGAGAAAATATATTTGCTTTATATTTGATTATATATGGTTTTGTACCTAAGTATAAACTAATATGTTAATTGCTTTTACTGTATTGTGACCTCGCTCCGTATAGGTATAAGTTAGATAGAAAATAAACGAATAAGTACAATATTTTAATGAAAATACTGGTTACAGGAGCAGCAGGGTTTATAGGATTTCATGTATCTCGAACCTTAGTAAAAATAGGGGTTACGGTTGTGGGTATAGATAATATTAATAGTTATTATGATCCCAATTTAAAATACAATCGTCTTTTACAATTGGGTGTAGATATTAAAAGCCAAATAAAAGAGAACCAAGAATTAGGTCTTGTAACAAGTACTACCTATGACCATTTTTCTTTTTTAAAAGTAGATATAACCAATCTAGAAGCATTAGAGACTTTGTTTAAGGTACAAGATTTTACATGTGTAATTCATCTAGCAGCACAGGCAGGAGTAAGGCATTCTATTAAAAATCCGCATGCTTACATACAATCTAATGTAGTTTGTTTTTTAAATATTCTAGAATGTTGTAGAAATAATAAAATTGATCATTTAATCTATGCATCTAGTTCCTCTGTATATGGGAATAGGAGTATAGTTCCTTTTTCAGAAAAAGAAAAAGTAGATAGCCCTGTAAGTTTATATGCTGCTACTAAAAAGAGCAATGAGTTAATGGCGCACTCCTATAGCCATTTGTATGATTTACGTACAACAGGACTTCGGTTTTTTACCGTTTATGGTCCTTGGGGAAGGCCAGATATGGCTCCAATGCTTTTTGCAACAGCTATAAACAAAGGAGAGACCATTAATGTTTTTAATAATGGAGAAATGCAACGAGATTTCACCTATATAGACGATGTGGTAGAAGGTGTAGTAAAATTAGCTTTAGAAGCTCCAAAGACAAAAATTAAAAAAGCAGAAATATTTAATATTGGCAATGCAAAACCAGTAGCATTGCTAGATTTTATTGGTGGTTTAGAAGATGCAATGGGTAAAAAAGCGGACAAAAACTTTATGCCAATGCAAGACGGTGATGTAAAAATTACCTATGCAGATTCTAGTAAATTACAGAAAGCAGTTGGGTACAAACCTACCACGAGTTTACAAGATGGTTTGCAAAGTTTTGTGAAGTGGTTTAAAGGGTATTATGAAAATTAAAGGAGGGTAGTTATTTTTTTTTAAACTTGTGTTTTAGTAAATGACCTGCAAAAATAAAACCATAATAAATATAACGTTTCCACATGCGTTTTGGCTCTTTAAGTAATCTGCCTAACCATTCTAACCCTAAGTTTTGCCAAAATTTACTTGGCCTTGTTGTTGTGCCTGAATAAAAATCAAAAACAGCTCCTATGGAACATATGTATTGGGTATTTAATGCTTCTTTAAATTTATACGCCCATTTTTCTTGTTTAGGAGCGGTCATCCCTACGAAAAGCACGTTAGGAGCAAAAGAATTTACAGCGTTTAAAATGGCAGTATTATCTTCTTTGGTAAATTGGGGCTTAAAAGGTGGAGAATAGGTGTCAACTTTTATGCTAGGGTATTCTTTATTTAGACGTTCTTTTATTTTAGTTAGTGTAGCTTGTGAAGAACCCATATAAAAGCATGAGCCTTTTTCTTTCTCTAATTTTTTTAATAAAAAATTATGCAAATCTGCACCTGCAATTTTACTTATTTTTTGTTTGTTTATAAATTTCGCAGCAGTAACAATGCCAATACCGTCTGGTAAAAGAATATCAGACTGTAAAAGAGACTCTTTAAAAGAAGAATCTCTTTTTGTTATACAATAGGAATATTGATTAATCGTATTAATTAAAAGTTTTTTATTCTTAGGTAGTTCGCTTAAAGATTTTGAAAATACAGGATATTCTAAAACATTTATGTGGTTTATTTTATTCATACGTTTAATTTATTGTTAAGATTTATACTTTTTATACCTGTATAATTCTTTAAATTTCTTAGAATTTTTTTTTCTATTTGTATATGTTTTTCTAAATCGACATCTGTTTCAAAGCGCGAACATATTTTCTTTGCAGGATTTCCTCCATATATAGAGTAAGATTCAACATCTTTTGTAACAACAGACCCTGCAGCAATAATTGAACCTTTTTTTATAGTAACTCCGCTCATAATTATAGAACCATAGCCAATCCAAACATCATCTTCAATATTCGTTATTTGACCTTTTCCTCTCCAAGAGTAATTTTCATCTCTAATTCTTGATGCTAAACGTGTAGGAACTCCTATAGTTTGATAGTGATGGTCATATTTACCGACAATAGCTACTTTATTAGCAAAGATTACATTATGGCCTATAATACAATTCGTTTCAATTTGGGAGTCTCTGCCAATATAAAAATTATCTCCAATAATTATTTTTTCTTTAGCCCATAAGTAAACTCTTCTGCCTACATATAAATTTTTTCCAATAGTATAATTTCGCCATTTATAATTTTTTAAAAACAAAAAGCGTAATCGTTTAATTAATTGTTTCATTTCGTTTTTAATATTTTAGAAAAAATTGTCTGAAATTTAGAGTAAATTCTAGCCCAAATTCCCATTTTATTTAAGAATAATTTTAAGTGTCTATTTTTTACTTCTATAGATTTAGGATAAATAATTTCTTTATTATAATTTTCATCTATTAAAGGTAAGTATCTACTACTAGAACCTGTTGTATGAGTTGCTAAGTCATCGAAACCATTATTGTAAATTTTAGAATATTCTGGATATAAAGTTAGACCGCCAACTTTAAATTGATGGTAAAACCATCTAATAGCCCAAGAGTCTAGAGAACCTTCCATTTGTTTACTAAGCATTGCATTTAAGTCGGATCCTCCTTTGGAAAATTCTTTTTGTAATTTTTTATTTTCCTTGAATGTATTATAATCTTTAACTTCCCAGTCCACTTTAGACCATTTGCTTTTCCAAGTTGCCCAGCCCCAAGACCAACCCCTATATAAGAAATAGGTTTCACTTTGGTTTTTATTCCCATTTATGCCTAGGTTAAAAGAATAACCAGAAATGGAAAACACTTTTTCTACTTCAGAATATTTATTTAAGGCATCATTCATGTAATTTAAAAAATTTGGAGTGGTTAATAAATCGTCTTCTAAAACTATAACGGTTTCACTATGCTCTATTATTTGCGACACTCCTGCAATAATAGAATTAGCTAATCCCTTATTTTTGGGAGATTCGTGTATGTTTATAGATTTAAAGCCATTTATGGTTTTTAAATAGGATCTAACATGATTAATTTTCTGAGCATCTTTATCATTTTTTGCACCATCAGAAAAGATAAATAAATCAGATTCTTTTGCTAAAAAATTTTTTTTTAAGGCATCTACAGTTTCTTTTAATGAGTCTAATCTTTTATATGTAAAAAGTAGTATTGGAGATAAATTCATGTTTTTAAATGTGTAATATTAATTTATAAACTATTTAAAGCCGAGTCATAAATAAATTGATTTTTAATTTGATGTATATGATGCATAGCAATAAATCCTTTTTTGGTATTAGGTTTGAATACTTTTACAGTTTTTTCTTTATAGACTTCAATGTTTAAGATTTCAATCTTGTTAATATTTATATTTTTTCCATAAACACCATCAATATTTGCCTGAGAAGGTCTATATGCATTTTCTTTGTAATTAAAGACTGAGCCTGCATTTCTTGCAATTCTAGAATCTATTAATACTGGGTTTTGTTTATGCGGTATGATAGTATTAAATTTTAAGGAGTCTATTTTAAATATATATAATTCATTTTCCATTGGAACATTTTCATTGTCTCCTTTGTTTAAAAATAACCATTTTTGATTTTCATTATCCGTGTAAAAAGAAGCGTCTACTATTTTTTCACCTATAAAGCATGAGCTATATAATGTCCATTTATTAGGAAAAGTAATGCATTTGTATATATGTAACCCTCCTTTTTCCGAGTTCTCAGGCATTAAAAAAATATTATTTTTTTCTTTGAATATGTAGGGATAAGAAAGATGGGTATTAAGTACTAAAGCATCTTCTTTGTGAAGAATACAATTGTTTTCCAAAACTCCGCAAGATATTTTACCTATTTTAGATTTGTATGAGAAATTTTCAAAAAAAACATAAGTTTTATTTTTATATGGAAATAAAAAGGGATCAGCCCAATATTCATTATCGTCTGGGAGGATAGATTTTTCGGATAGTTGATTATATGTTAAAGCATTTCCTTTGCCAACAGCTAAAGTAAAACAGTACTGCCTTTTTTTAAAGAAAAACCATTTAATTCTAGATAAAAATTTATAGGCTATGATTAAATAAAATTTCATTATGTAAATAATTAATTTCACAAAATGAATGTCATTATTTTTTTTTGAAAAACAAGAATCTAATATAGTTGCGTTTTGTTCAATATTATTAATATTTTTTATTAGAAGAGCAACAGAGCTTTCAGTGATATTGTCATTTGTTTTAACAATAGACCAGTGCCTGTTAAACCAAGCTGAATTAATTATTTTGCTACCATTTATATTACTTTTAATAATATCAACTTTTATATTCTTGCTTTTGTTTATTACATCCCAAGCGCCTATTGCATTATTAAAAATTTCATTGCCTTTCCCAAACTTTAAATTCCATATTCCATATTGAGGAAATTTTTTTAGTTTTATTTCAATAGGAAGTTTATTTAGATTAATAATTAAATCCAAATTGTTTAAAAAGGATAATTCTTTGTTTGTAATATTTTTTTTAAAATTAATAGTAGTTAAAGAATTTAATTCTTTTTCAATTTTTAATTTATTTTTAAAAAATGGCTTTTTAAAAAAAAGAAGTCTTTCTATTTTAGTTTGTATAGCTATAAGTAACTTTAAAATAAAGTTTGTATTGTTTTTTTTATAAGTGCTAATTACGAGGATTAATTCTAATTTAGGATTATTTATAACAAATTCCATTACTCTTAATTTCCATGAAGGAATATGTCTTAAATTATTTATTAGTAACCCTATTTTCATTTTGTATTGTTGAAATCTTAATTTACTTATTTAAGGATTCTGTATTTAAAATATGGGTTAATTTTTTTTCAAAAATATCTAAAGTATAATTGTCTAAATATTTTTTTCTTCCAGATGTTCCCATTTTATTACTTACAACAGGGTTGTTAATTAAATATTCTATATTATTTGCCAATATTTCTGCATCGTTTTTTTCTACAATTAAGCCAGTTTTATCATGGTCTACAATGTCTGGAATACCACCTTCATTCGTTGATATTACCGGAAGTGAAAAATGCATGGCTTCTAGTATGACTAGTGGAAAGCAGTCATTTAATGTTGGGAAAACAAATATATCTGCATTTATGTAGAATGAGTATTTCTCATCCTTATATTTTCCACCATGTGCGGTAACATTATTTTTTAATGAATATGCTTCTATTTTTTTATTAAATGAGTTTTCATCAAAATCTAAAAATTCACCAACAAAATCGCAATAAAACTCAATTTTTCTGTTTTTAAGGATTTTACAAGCATTTAATAAAATATCAATTCCTTTTAAATTTATCATATTAGAAAAGAATAACAGTTTATTTTTTCTTCGACTAATTTTTTTATAGTTATGGTTAATTATAGGAATGCCATTTGGACAATAATAAACATTTACATCACGAACATATTTTTTTATATCTACAAGTAGATAAGGAGAAAGTAATATAATTTTACTATTAGATAGTGCAAATTTATATAAGATATTATTTATTAGATTAGAATTATGGTCACGAACTCCCTTGTTATGAAAATGATAGATAATTTTTTTTCTAAAACTTTTAAGAATTATTATTGTAAGTAAGTCTTTATAAAAACCTGGGCCATTTGATGTTAATGTAAAATAACAAAAATCATAATTATTAAATAATAGATGTTTGGAGATACTTAGGTTAGTTTTAATAATAGTAAATATTTTTGAAAAAATACCTTTCCCAATATCCTTAAGTTTTTTAGAAGTTTGTGAGTTAATAAAAGTACAATTGAAATTACTATTAATATGGTTACTATTTTTTATATAATGCCCCATTAAAGAAGCACCATGAATAGGCGGGGGGAGCGTTAGTATAAAAAGTATTTTAGGCTTCATCTTGCTAAATATTTATTAAGTTTACTAAATATTCTAGTTTTTAAACCATAGACTTTTGTAAATTGCTTTAAAATATTTTTATTTATTTGCGGAGTCAGAAGGAAATTAAATTTTGTCTTTCCTGATTTATCTAAATTAGTTTTAAATCTATTGGAATTGTCTTTAGTATGCGTTGCTTCATCTGTAAAACCAATATTATCTATTTTTGAGGACATAGGAAAAACGGTATAAAGGTCATTCTTAAATTGGTGGTAACACCATCTTATAGCCCAAGAGTTTATTCTTCCAGACATTTGTTTGTCTAATAAATTTGATAAATCAGAGCCCATTTGATTGAATTTCTTTTTTTTGGTTCTACTTTTAGAAAATTCTTTATAGTCTCTAACATGCCAATCAATATTTATCCATTTTTCTTTCCATGTTGCCCAACCCCATGAAGAGGCTCTTTGTGTAAAATAGCTATCGAAGTTATAACCTTTAGGACAAGATATAGGAGAAGTGTATCCAGATATAGACATTACATTATTTACATTTCTATACGTTTGTAAAGCTTGATTCATATACACTAAAAAATTGGAGCTTGGTAACAAATCATCCTCTAGAACGATAACTTTGTTGTAAGATTGAAATGTTATATTGATTCCTTTAATAATGGAGTTTGCTAGTCCTTTATTATTATTATAAAAATGCCAAGATATTTTTTTGAAGCCTTTTATATTTTTAATATAATTTCTAATTTTTTTTACTTTAGGTAAATCTTCTTGATTTTTAGCACCATCTGAAAAAATAATAAGTTCACTTTCTTTAGAAAGATAACATTTTTGTAAAGCTTCTATTGTTTTTTTAAATGAACCTAAGCGATTGTATGTAAAAACAACGATAGGACTTAATGTGGCATTATTAAACAAGATATTTTTTTTAAATTACTAGTAAATTATATAAAATTTATTTATCTAACTTTAGAATATTCGTGATATTTAATATTGATTAAGCTAGAAAAAGCTCCAAAGCTTTCGGCTAATTTTAAGGGGCCATAGTATCTATTTTTTGTATTAAAAGGTAAAATTAATGAGCCTAAAATACCAACAATGAAGTGAAAAAAAATCATAATAAGTTTTTTAAATATTAGGTTATATTTTTTTTCAATTAAAATTATAAATGTATATGTATTCGCAGTACGATATCTTCTTTTAAATAACCAAGAAAAAGTACTTCTACTTTTTGGAATGGTCTCAAAAGCAATGGCTTTCGCTGCCCAAAATATTTGGGCATTTTTTTTAACCGCTTGTATACCAAAGAAGGTGTCTTCCGCTCCTGTAGTATTAAACCTTGTATCAAATGATAAATTATTTTGTGTTATAAATTCTGAGCGTATCATATAATTACCAGATCTCTCCATTGTCTTTAGTTGTAGTTGGTTTTTTATTTCTTTTTGCAAAAAACAGCTAGATATGGATTCTGGTATATTAGCTTCAAAATCAGGAATAACAGGAGCCAGTATAATGTCTGCATTGTTATTTACCATGGTTTTAGTAAGTTCATTTAACCATGCAGAAGTAACATATTCATCATCATCAATAGAGGCAATATATTTGGGATTAAGTTTTAGAGCCTTATTTAGAATTTCATTTCTTACGTTAGAGAGTCCTTTTTTTGGATAACAATAATAATGGATGTTAAAAAGCTCAGGGCATTCTTTTTTTAGTTCTAAACACGTTTTTTTGCCGCTTTTTTCACCATCATTATCTACTACAACAATATCTACTTTACTAATGTATTCTGGATTTAAGGAACATTTGTAAATGCTTAGAACTAATTTAGCTAGCATTTTAGGACGTTTATATGTAGGAATTCCTACAACTACATGGTTCATGTTTGAAATTATTTTATTCTAGTAATAGTAAAAGAAGAAGTACCTTGGGTATTTACTAGTATGTCTTCTGTTTTTCCGTTTGTTGTTATTTGTATAGATAAAATGTCATTAGTATTTAACTGCAATACATCATTTATAGCAATACTTTGCGTAATTTCGGTGTTATTGTCATTAGTAATACTGTTAAGGCTGCCTTTTGGCGTCCCGTTTACTAATAACCTTACATTAACATTTTGCGTAATAAAACTTGTGTTTTTAAGAACTAAAGATACATTTGTGGTAATAGTATACCTACCAGTTTCTACTATTTGTAAACTTTTTTTTATTACATTATATGTGCTAGAACCACCGTCTTTATAATCTTCTAAGTCAAATATAGGTACTATAAAGTCCTTATCTAAATTTGTAATAGTGGTATTACTATTAGTCCAGCGCCCTCCATTATTAGTTGTAGAAGATATAGATGTTTTTCCTGTCAGTGTAGTGGATGTTGTTTTGTAAAAGTTGCCGTTTGCATCTACAACTACAGCTGGTAAATTACCTGGGGAGTTAGGTAAATCCCTAACTCTTAATTTACCATTTACATCTAATTCTGCAGTAGGAGAACCAGTTTTAATACCTATAAATTTATTGTTACCAAACTGAATAAAAAGTCTCGAGAATTGTTGGTCTGTCATGTTAAACCCATAGCCTACCATGTTTATGTGTAGTTCTGTGGTATTGGTATTACCATTGGATTGAAATGCCATAAATCTATTATGTTCTCCTTTTCCTCTTATAATAAATGGGCTATCATGGAAGGGAATAGCATTATTTATTAATAAAGCTGTTTCATCAATTTTCATTGTCTCTGCCCCATTCGCACTAAAACCTAATTCATCATCTGTAACTCTATAAATACCTGTGTCAGTATCGTTGGAGAAAGAATAACTTGGTGTTGCGGCAGAACCGTCTGTAGTTCCAATGTCTCCCGTAATGTTTACTTTATGATTTAGGTTTGGTGTATTGCTTCCAATATTTAGTTTGTTATTGGTATTATCCCAAAAAAGTTCTGTATTATTTTCTGAAGCCGTAGTACCATCAGAAAAAAAGACAGAACCTGCTGTTCCTGGTATGTTAGAAGAACCTCCTGTTGTAGAAAAAGTAGTAGTTTGTCCTGTTTCATCAGTATAGGTAAAATTATCATTACCATCATTCTCTAAAGTAGAGGTAGTTTCATCTGAACCATTAAATGTAAATGGAGGGTTAGTGCCATCATCTACTGTATAAGTACCATCTAAATTATCTGTTATAGTTAAGTTAGAAGAACCTCCTGAAGTAGAAAAAGTTGTTTGTTGTCCAGTTTCATCGGTATAGGTAAAATTGTCATTACCATCATTTTCTAAAGTAGAAGTTGTTTCATCTGCACCGTTAAAAGTAAATGGTGGGTTTATACCGTCATCTACGGAATAGGTGCCATCTGAATTATCGGTAATACTTAATGAGTTTCCAGAAGTGTTTTGGCATAAATTACTCCATTGCGCTCCATTAAAATAGAATACACATTGCTCATCAGTGTTATATACGAGACCTCCTTGTAAAGGTGTAATAGCTAACATTTGAGCGGTAGTAACTCTTGTAATCACAAAAGCCCTTGAAGTGCTCTCTAATTCTAATACAGAATTGGTGTCAATAACATTTGGATTGTCGCCAATTTTTATTTGAGCAGATAAAAGTTGGAGTCCAAAAAAAAGAATAATAGCTAAAAAGTATTTTTTAATATACAAGATTTTGTTATTTATTTTCATAGAAATAGTGTTGCTGTTTAATCTAAATACAAAAGATTAACGTGCAAGGTAATAATTTTAGGATCTTAAGGGTTTAATTTTCGACAACAAGAATGGATCATTCGTTTAGTAGACTTAAATTACATTTTTGAAGTAGAAATCAATGCGTCTCTAAATTCAGCTGTAACAACTTGATCGTCATGTCTTATATTAGCTAATTCTTTAGCATTGTTAGCAATTTTTTCTCTTTTTTCTTTATTAGTTATTAGATCAACTAAAGTTTCGGCTAAAAGGTTCTTGTTGTTTTCTGTTATCACCGATGCCCATTTTTTATTCTTAGCATATTGTACTAATGCTGTTTCATCTGGCGCAAAAATTAGTATAGGAGCACCACTAGTCATATATTCCGAAGCTTTAGTAGGCATAGAATATTTTATATATGCGATAGATTTTGGGCTAAAATCATAGGGTAAAATTAAAAAATCTGTTCTGCCAAATACTTTTGGTAATTCATCATATGGTACAAAACTTTGATAATTAACACAGTCATAATTAGAAACCCATTCTGGGCTTTTTTGCGCTTGTATTATAAAATTTAATGAAATGTTTAATTTAGAATTTACAATCTCAACAGCTTTAGCAATAGATTGTAAAGATTTATCTATACCAAGACCAATTCTGCCAGCATACATAATAGTAGGGTTTTCTTGCAGTGTATACTCTTTTTTTTGCCCAGTAGCCCAAAAATTTATATTTATGGGGTTATGGAATGTAATAAAATCTTTACCATATCTCTTTTTGTATTCTTCTCCCATATAATCACATATAGCCATAGGGGTGTTTACACCTTTTAATAAAATTTTAAATTCGGCATCTATTTTTTTTGTCCAATAGTTTTTAAAAATTCCTTTATTGCTTATTACCGACGGCCAATCGTCCATCATATGAAAAGCCGTGGGTTTTTTAAAATAATTTTGAACTTCATTACAAAATAGTATACTTTCTCTTGAGGAACATTGTATGTATATAATATCGGGGTTAAAGTTTTCTACCCACTGGATAAATTTAGGAGAAAGGCTTGTTTTAGATATAGAGTGTGTTAAGCCTGTATAGTTTAAAAATGGATTTAAATATTTCATAACAAACCCAACTCTTGTTTTAGATTTGGATTCATCTGTTACCACTTTTTTAATTGATTTGTTTTTAAAATTGATAGGTCCACTCGGATATTTTCTGCCAAATAGATTAAAAGGGAATACCCAAGACCTTTCTACAGACCCTAACTGGTAATAATTGTCACAAATAGTTGGGTCAATATCTGGAGTCATTATATAACCTGAACAGGCAACAGCAAGTTTCTCTTTATCCCATCCTTTAAAAAGATTAGAAAGCGTTATACCTCCTCCTGTATTAGAAACAAATGGTTGGTTTAAAATGAGTACGTTGGGTAATTCCATAAAATAGATAAATAATTTGAATAATAGTGCTTAAAATATTTTTTTAGGTTATAAAGAATATTTTATAAAATATTCTTGAAGAATTTTGTCTGGAATTTCCCTAGTAGCTTTAGAGTAACCAATGCCAATGCTAATCCATACTAAAATATAATGTAATGTAAAGTTAGTTACAGTTGATGGGTATAGGGAAATAAGCCATAATAAAATCCAAAACCCTGCTGCTTTTGATAAGGAATTATTGGAGAAAAAGAAACAGTTTATCATTGCAGGTATAGCAATTAACAATAAAAGGCCTAAACTAATTACACCTCCTTTTAAAATAATATTTAAATAATCGGTTTCAATTCCTTCTCTATAGCCTGGATGGTCAGTTTCTCCATCAATTTCTCCAGGTGCTGCTATTAAACCACTCATACCCCTGCCTATAACATAGTCTTTAAATTCCATATCGGCATAATAGTATTCTTCAACACCAGTCCTAGTGTCTTCACCTATTCTTTCTTTTGCTTTTTCAAAGAATTTGGAATTATTAATGTTTCCAAAAGAAATAAGACCTAATCCTAAAAAAGTAAAAGACATTAATCCTGTAAAGATAATAGTTAGTATTTGCTTTTTTTTACGCAGAATGTATAAGTAATAAGAAAATATAAAAGTACAACCACTAATAAACATTAATCCCCTTCTGGCTAAATAGATAGATAATAATAAAGTTGTGCCGAGTGTTAAAAAAGCAATAGTTTTTTTTGTTATTTTATGATAATTGGCTGTCATAAGTATATATCCTGATGGAATAGCTAAAACCTTCACATATATCTCAAAAGTATCTCTGGCTTTAATATTATTAGCATCTAATAAAATATCTATAGAAATTATACTTAAAAGCAAATGTAAGAAACCTAAGGCAACAATTAATTTGAATAGTATCTTGTAAAATGCTGGAGGTTTTTTTGATAGTACAACTAGAGGAGTAAAGTATACAAAACCACCTAAAAATGGGCTAAATAAAAATTTTTTAATGAAAATGTAATCCATTTTCATACCTTTTGCTATCACAAGAAGAGACCAAATTAATAAAAAAAAGTATAATATTTTAAAATAATAATTTTCAAATTTATAATTTAATAATAAGCTAAGAGAATATGAAAAACAGGCAATTCCGAGTAATTCTAACGAATCACAAATTATAAAAATGGGATTACCGGTTATAGAAAGAGAATAGCCCAACATGTATATAAAAATACCGAACCAGAATATTTTTAATGTATTTGGTTTGTTAAAACTATAATCTAGTTTTTGTAACATATTATTTGTAACAATTTTTATTTTATACATTTATTTTTTGAAACAGTTTCTTATGTTGTTCTACAATAGCAATAGGGTCAAAACAAGGAAGTGCATATCCTTTTACATTATTATTTAAACAATAAGAAATTCCACTTGCTAAATCTCCAGAATTTTTATATTCTGCAAGATATCCGTTTTTAGTATGGTCAATTAAATCAGGAATACCCCCTGTTTTAAATGCAACAACAGGAGTGCCGCATCTTTGTGCTTCTAATATTACCATTCCAAAAGATTCAGCTATTGAAGGGGCTACAAAAATATCTGCAGCATTATAAACCAAGGCAGTAGAATATTCATCTTTTAGCCTTCCTAAAAAATAGGTTTTAAAGGGTATTGCCTCAGCGATTTCGGCGTCATATTCACTTCCAAAAATGGCAATAGAATAATTTTCTGTGTTAGCTTGGTTCTTTAATAGGTCTAAAGCGTCTTTTAAATAACTCCATCCTTTATAAGGACTTTTTGGAGAAGCAGCTCCAAAAACGATTATAGTCTCATTCTCCTCTAGGTTAAACATTTTTCTGGCCATTTTTTTATCTAATGGTTTAAAGGGGTGTTTTCCTATAATATTTGGAATATGATAAGTAGGTTTATTTTTTAATAAACTAGATTTTTTAGCTAATTGATCTAACCAACTACTTGGGGATATAAAAGATAAATTGGAGTACTTGTTAAATATGTTTTGTTTTTTATTATATAGTTTATTTGGTAATTTATTTTTGTTTTCAGGGAACATTTGGCAGGAGTGGCAATTTGATAGATAATTTTCGCAATTAAAGCTATGGTGACAACCACCTGTCATAGTCCACATATCGTGCATAAAGAATATGATTGGTTTTCCTGTTTTTGCTAAATCCTCAACATTTTTTAAATTTAAGAAACCTGCAAGAATCCAGTGTAAGTAAATTATATCGGCAGTTTTTACTAAGGGGTGTTCTATAATATTATTTCCTAGAATAGGGTAAGAGAACATTCCGTATTTAGAGTTTAACCCTTTTATTCTTCTTTGATGAAGCTTTTCATGAAGTATAGAATTTAGGTAAGCTCTTAATTGTAAACTTTGTATTTTTGAATTTATAGACACATCTGTACTTAAAGATAACATAGAAGATTCTATGTTTTGTTTTAACATGGCTTTATGTAGTCTAAAGGCAGCATTTCCAGAAGAGGGTAAGTGGGTTTGTAAGTGAACTACTTTAGTCATGTTTTATTCTTTTAATATAGAATTAATGATAGTATTGAAATTTTCTTGAAAAGCTTCAATGGTATAATTTTCTTGAGCAAATTTTAGTACATTATTACTAATTTCTTCTAATTTTTCTGTTTTGTAATTAGAATATTCTGTTAGCTTATTGTTTATATAGTCTACCTTAAAGTCGTCCAAGAAAAAAGCATTTTCTTTTACCCTATTAAAACCAGTGTCTTTATTTACAATTGGTATTAATCCATGGCGCATACATGTTGTAATAGATGTAGAAAAGCCTTCAGAACAAGAAGGCAATATAGTGAAAGTACATTTGTTAATAATATCTAAAAATACGTCAGAATTTATATTAATATGACCGTAATCTATGATGTTCTCTTTTTTCTTAGGGTATAGTAAGATTCTATCCTCTTCAGATAACCCTCCTACATGTAAAAAAATATCGTCTCTTTTTTCAAAAATATCTAATAATATATCTAACCCTTTATGGATAGCACCAAAGGAACCAAACCATAAAAAGTGTTTTCTTCCTTCTTCATGATTCTTTTGATTGGAAGAGAAATTTTTATTATAAAACCCGGTTGGAAAAATAGATTTAATATTAGGATACATAGTTTGGAAAGGCTCTATTTCACTCATGGTAATTACCTGTGAATATTTTTTTTCTAAGTGGTGTTTTTTGTAAAAATTACCTGTTCTTACTACTCTAGCTGTTTTGTTTTTACGCTCTTCAAAATAATCTAGTCTTTTGCGCTCTTCTTTTTCAGCAAAATCGGGATGATGTTCTGTTAAGTACCAAACGGTTATCGCTTTAGGATTTATTTTTGTGAGTTGATAAAATGCTTCTCCAAAACCAAAGATTAAATCGTATTTTTTGGTTTTTATTAGGTCAACAGCTTTGGTGTCATTACAGCCAATAATATCTATACTATAGCCTAATTCTCCTATAACTTTAGTTATGGATAAAATTTCTTTGGGTTGTGTTCTACCTACATTTATTTGTTCCCAATCTAATAAATAACTATCGGTTATATAACAAATTACAGCTTTTTTTTGATCAATAAGGGCTGCGCTATAATTTATGTTTTGAATTATGGTAGTATCTTTTATTCGCTCTTCATAGAAGAAATCTTTTATGTTACGCCATATTTTTTGCTTAAGTCTACTTTTAAAATTATTGAAGGCCATATATGGGTTTAGTTTAGTTCTATTTTATTTAATCCAGATTCCTTTTTTATTCTTATGAATAATCATATAATATTGTATAGGAGCTAAAATAATAGCATTGAAGTTAGCCAAAACAGATGCTATAAAAAGGGCATAAACTCCCATTTTATAAAAATTTATAAAAATTAAAGTCAGCGTAACATATAGTATAGGACTTATGATGCTAGAAATAAACTGCAATCGTAAAGCACTAATACCGTTTAAAAAGCTTACATATTTAGAACCAAAAATTGAAAATATAAAAAAAACTAAGCCCCAAAAGGATAACCAGTAATCAATTTTTACTTTGCCTTCTCCTAACCAGAAGTCATAGATGAAATCTGCAAAAAGGAGCATTATAATACCACATAGTACAAATACGATGTTCAATAGGTTGTATTTTTTTATACTATTTTTAATCCAGATTAAATCTTTTTTAACATACGCTTCTGTAGCTGCAGACCAAAAAGGGGTTAAAAATATCATGAAACCCATATTTAATATTCCAAAATATTTAAATACAATATTATAGTTCGTGACGTCTTCCGGACCAAAATTTCTTGATATAATAAAGTTTGCAGATTGAAATTGCACCAAACCTGCAATTTGAATTACAAAAAATACAATACCTAAATTAAAAAGGCTTTTCGCGTGCGAAAATTTTATTTTAGAAACAGAAGGTTTGTATTTTTTATATTTTCCTTTAAAAAAGAAAACATTTGCCCCAATTAGTGCCAATAGCGGAGACACACATAGTGCTAGGCCTAGGTTAACTAAAGAACCTTCGGTTGTTTTTACTAAAATTAGAATTATTAGTAAGGATATTATTTGGCCAATAACATCTATTAAAGAGGCTTTTGCAGGTTCTTGATCTGCCGATAATAAGGTGGTTATAGTTCTTAACACAAATTGCAAACAGAAATAAGAAAAAACAATTAGTGCAAGTTTAGATACATCTGTACTATATTGTGGGTCTAAATTTAATAAAGAGGCCCAGTTTAAAAAAGGGTTTACTAATAAGAAAAGCAACCAAATAGATATGAAAACAACACTTAATATACCATAGGTAGTACTAATATATATTTGCGCAGCATTATCATCTCCCTTTGCTTTAGCTTCTGCAAACCTATTGCGTAAACCATGGGTTATACCAATATCAAAAAAGCTAAACCACGCCACAACAGAACTAAGGGTTAACCAAATACCATATTGCGCAGTATTAACATAGTTTAACGTTAGTGGCACAACTAAAAGGCTTACCGTTATACTAGCGCCTTTTATAAATATAGAGGAGAGTATATTTTTTTTTGCTTTTGCACTCCTCTCGTGACCTCCCCCAATATATTTTTGGAAAAGAGCTAGTATGGGTTCTATTAGTAAATGTTTTTTATTTTTTGCCAATGTCTTGGTGGAATTATTTTGTTTAAATATAAAGAGTGGTTACAATAGTGTTACTCTTTTTTATAGAATCTTTTTCTATCCCAATTAATGTTTCGTTTAATTTCTTTTGCAGGTAAACCAGCTAATATAGTATTGGGATTTTCATGAGAATTGGTAACCACCGACCGTGTTGCAATAATAGAGTCATTAGCGATAGATGCTCCTTTTAAAATAGAGGTGTGTGCTCCGACCCAAACATGATTTCCAATGGTAACGTTTTTTGCGTAATTTATCCTTTCTCGTGTTGTATTATCTATAATAGAATGAGAGTCTCCTGTACGTACATCTATGCCATTGGAAAACATACAATTAGCTCCTATATTCATTTTAGAATTAGGCTCTGTTATTGCTAGGTGCGTATCTTCAAAAGTAGTGCTGTGGTCTATAAATAACTTGCAATGGTCATCTTCCACCCATATTTCACCTGCTCTATTAAATTGCACACTTTCAGCAATATGAATAGTGTTGTTACTACCTTTAATATAGAAGGTAACATTTTTGAAAATACAATTTTTTTGTATGTTTATGGTGTTGAATTTTCCTGAAATTATAAGTTTACAATTTATAAATCTACAGGAAGTATCAATTTTTAATTGATTTTCTTTTCCTGATATTTTTTTAGAGATTGATTTTTTGAAAAAATAACCATCCCTAATATTTTTATAGGTTTTAATTAGGAATTTTTTCATGTAATTTGTTCTTTATTTTTTTTAAATATTATTTTTTTAATCCCTTTTGGACTAGTATCATCAGTAGTATATTCTATTAAATAGTTTTTAGCAGTTTTGTATTGCTGTTTCACTATTTCAGAGTCTGTTTGAAATATTATTTCAGAGCTACTAGTCATTTTCGTTTCTATTGTTTTTTATAAGAATAGGTATATTCTTTGTTTAAAGAGTAGCCATAACCACTACTAAATTCTTCATTAATAAAACCTCTTCTTTTTACACCATTAAATACTATGCCTATGTCTTTTATATTAGGATTAAGATTGTGTTTTAAATGTTTTATTGCATTTAAAGGAGTATGGTCATGCCTTACAATATAAAGCGTTTTGTCGCTAAAATGGGTTAGTAAATTAACATCTGCAACTAAATTAACAGGAGCAGAATCAATAATTATATAATCATATAGCCCTGATAATTCATTAAACAATTTATTAATCTTACCGTTTAATAGTAAGTGAGTATAATCTTCGATTATTGTTCCTACAGGAATAATAGACAAATTTTTATTTATTGGAGATTTGGCTATTATTTTATTTAAATTGTGAAGGTCATTTAAATAATCTGTTAAACCATGTTCATTTTCTAGGTTAAAAGATTTTGTAGTTTCTGCTCTAATAAAATCCATATCTATTAAGATTACCTTTTTTCCAGATTGCGCAAGACAATAGGATAAATTTGTACAAACAAAACTTTTACCTTCTCCTGGAATACTAGAGGTTACTAAAATTTTTTGTTTTGTAAATTCTTTGCTGTAAAGTCCTAATTCTACTCCGAGTTGTCTAAAATAATCAGGAAGAACGGCTTCTCCTTGCTGTATTAAAACTTGTTTTTGATTTTTTAGGTTTAAAAATTTTCCAAAACCTAACTTGTTGCATACAAAAATTATTTTTTGGAGAAAAATTTGATCAATAGATTTTTTAGTATTTGTACCATTTTCAAAATTTACAAAGGGCAATTCAGAAATTACAGGAATATTTGTATTATTTTCTATTTCTGATCTAAAAAGAACATTGCTATTAAGCATTTCTTTACCAATAATATAGGTTAAGCCAATGCTAAAAGAAGCAACTAGAGTTAAGAAGTATATTATTGTTTTTCTTGGGCTAACAGGAGAAGGGCTAGACTGCGCTAAATCTACAATTTTAGTTTCGCCATCATTAGGGGCGTAGGATAAAGCCGTTTCTTCTCTTTTTTGCTGTAAAAAAACGAATAATTCATTTTTAATAGTTTTCTTTCGAGTAATTGCTAATAATGCTCTTTCTTTTTCCGGGAGTGTTTTTAACTCGGAATTAGACTTGTCTGAATTTAAATTTAAATTTCCTAAACTGGCGTTCAAATTGTTTTTGTGGCTTCTAATATTTTCTAATATACTAGGTCTAATTTTGTTAATTTCTTTTGTAATAGATAGTAGTATTGGGTTGTTGGCTCCAGTTGTATTTTTTAATTTTTCATATTCTAATTCCGAATTGTATAGTTTTTCTAATAATTGCGATAATACGGGGTCATTAATACCTATCGTAGAGGGTACTAAACCGCCTTTGTTTTTTTTAGAGATTACATATCTTTCCACTTTTTGCAGGACTGATATTTGTCTATTAATATCGGCTATTTGTCTATCATAGTCTCCTACATTTTCTAAATATAATTTACCTTGTTCACTAATGTTAACCAACCCTTCTGACGATCTAAATTCTTGTATTTCAATTTCTAAATTATTTAGTTCTTTTTCTACATTATTCATTCTTTCTTCAATGAATTCTAATGTATTAGCAGCTAATTGATTACGGTCATCTACTCCTTTTTGGTTGTAGGCTTTTATTACCTGGTTTAGAATTTCTTCGGCTTTTTTTGGATTAGGGTCTTTGTATGTTAATCTTACAACAGTTGAAACTTGATTAATAGCATTAACTTCTATACCTCCAGAAAGATCTATTGCAAGCTGGTTAGGGTTTATGAAAGTGTAGTAATATTCGTCATTTATAGAGGCAGTATTGTCGTCTTTTAAAACATACTTTATTTCTCCAAATAAAGAAGATGTAACCCATTGGTTTACGGGGTAAGAATTTTCATTAATAATTACTTTTTTAATTGAAGAGTCATAGGTTATGGGGTACTTTTTAATTAATTTTTGCGATATTGAGTTTAAGATGTCTGGATTTTTTAATTGTATTTGAACGGGTGGGGCATAAACAGGAACATCTTTTAATAATTTTTTTTTGTATACTGGTGCATATAGATGTAAGTCTTTAACTACATTAGTTAAAACTGCTCTAGAGTTAATTACTTCTATTTCATTTTCTACAATCTTTTTAGATTCAAATGGGTTTATAGATTCTACTAACTTAGCATCATCTACGCCCTTATTTTTATCTTTTATTATTAAGGTAGCAGAGGCTTGGTATATTGGGGTTTTGAATTTTAAATATACCCATGAAATTGATAAAAGAAAGATAGTTAAAAAGACAAATAATGGCCAATAAGGTAGGAGCTTAGACGCTAGTATTCTAAAAATATTTTCTTCGGAATTAGTATGTTGATTTTGGTCGTACATGTTTTAATATTAAAGACTTACAATAGCTATTATGGCTAAAGAAATACCACTAAGAATTACAGGGATCCAACCTTTTACTTCACTAGAACTTGCAATTTTTGCAGAATTAGGTTCTACGTATATAATATCATTAGATTTTAGGTAGTAATAAGGAGAGTTAAAAATTTCATTAGTAGTTAAATCTATTTTTATAACTCTTTTTATGCCATTCTGCTCTCTAATTAAAGAAATATTATCTCTTCGTCCATAGATAGTAATGTCACCAGCTAGTCCTAAAGCTTCTAATAAAGAGATTTTTTCGTTAGGGATATTTATAACAGAAGGATTTTTAACTTCACCAAGGATAGATATTTTATAATTTAAATATCTAATGTCTACTATTGGTTCTATTAATAGTTTTCTGTCAACTAAAATTGATGTTATTTCTTCTCTCAATTCTTTTTTTGTTTTACCAGCGGCTTCTATTTTTCCTAAAACGGGAAAACGTATGGCACCATCTTGATCTACTAAGTAACCAGAAACTCTTGTTGTATTACCAGCAGTAGTAGACGATTGCGTGCTAAAGTTATTAGAAAGGTTAAACATTTCAGCAGCTTGCGGGTTTATACTGCTAACAGTAATACTTAATAAATCATTCTTCTGTAGAATAGGCTCTAGACTTTCATAAGAATTAGATTTTATATGTGCAGTAGATTTATTAAAATAAATTGCGTTTTTTGCATTGCCACAAGATATCATTAATCCAATAATATAAGTGTAACATAATAATTTTTGAAACTTTAATTTATTTTTAAGATACTCCATGATTGTAATAAGGATTAGTGTTTTTTTTATAATTAAGATTTTAAAAAAAAATATTTAGAACAAAATTAGTTTAAGAAGCAAAGCTAAACAAGAAAACTCGATTAACTTCTTTTTCTATAGCTCATATTATGAGGTGTTTTATAAAGTTTAATACGCTTTTTCTTCTCCTATAAATACATTAGCTACAGTTGCATAAATGATTCTTATGTCTAGCATAAGGGACCATCTTTCTACATAAAAAATATCTAGCCTTGTTCTGTTTAATATATCAGATTTCATGCCAATTTCTCCACGATATCCTTTGGTTTGCGCTAAGCCTGTAATACCAGGTTTTACAAAGTGCCGTACTAAGTATTTGTCTACGGAACCTTGGTAATCTTCTGTATGTGCTTCCATATGTGGTCTTGGCCCAACCACACTCATTTCTCCTTTGAGCACATTAAAAAATTGTGGTAGTTCATCGATACTGGTTTTACGCATAAATTTTCCTATTTTGGTAACTCTCGCATCATTCTTAGTGGCCATTTTAGCATCGGAATCTTTATTAACAGTCATAGATCGGTATTTGTAACACCAAAATATTCTACGTTTAAAACCGTGTCTTTTTTGTTTAAAATATAAAGGACCTTTAGATTCTAATTTTATTAAAACATAAAGTATAGGGGTTAACCAAGATAACACACCAATAATTACTAAAAGAGAAAAAAGAATATCAAAGGTTCGTTTTGCAATACGTGCGTACTCGGTATCTAATGGAACTTTTCTAAGATTTAGTACCGGAATATTTTGATACGCTTCTATAGACATGGCCTTAGAGAAGACTTCTTTATTGTCTAATATAATTTTAAATTTAATAAGGTTGTTATCCGCAAAATTTACTAAATTTTTTAATTCTTCTGTATTAAAGTTAGAAGCTACACAATAAATCTCATCAATATCATTTTCTAAGATATAACCAAAGCTATCTACAATGTTCCCTAAATACGTAGGGCTTTTTGATTTTTCATTATCAAAATATCCTTTATATCGATACCCTAAATATGGGTCGTCAAAAATGCGCCTTATTTTCTTTAAATTAGGGTCTCTTCCTAAAACCACTACATTGGCAGAGTTACCACCTATCATTCTGTAATTTCTTCTTGCCCAAAAGAATATGATCCTATACCATGTTAAAGAGGAGCAAATAAGTAGGAATACTAATAATTGATGTTGTAATGAATGTACGGGTGTTCTTGTTATGGTAAATAAAGCTAGATACGCTAAGCCATATATAAAATAAAGTTGAAACATTTTAGTGACGTTAGTCATAAAAGTATCCTTACGACCAGTTGGGTAATAATTTATCCCGTAGGTAATTATAAGCCAAGAGAAATTGTAATAAAGAATGTTATTTACATGTAAATAGGTTTCAGGAGTAAGTAGGAGTAATGTTCCATTTATAATGCATAAATGGATAATAATTGAAATAGGAATTATAAGATGTGATCTTTTAATTTTTTTCATTCCTTAATTTAATGCTTTATTTTATTAGTTACATAAACGAAACGTTTATACCTAAGCATAGTTTTATCTTTTAAGAAATATAATGGTCTTAACAGAATTTTATTGTAGTAGGAATCATAAAAAAGATGGGAACTTTTTATTCTTTGGTCAAAGATAAATACTCTTCTTGATATTTTTAAAAAAAAAGAAATAGAGACGTTTAATTTAATAAAATGAAAACTTTATAATTTATTGCAAACCTATAGTAAATTACAGAGCTGTAGGTTTTTTTGATAAAATAATGCAGTTTTGGTTTTCTAGAATTTTTCGATAAAGTGTATTGTAAGGTAACGATAAGAGGTAATTATTTTCGTTGAATTGTTTTGGTGTTTTTAAGTTGTAATTTAGAAATTAGAAAAAGGTTAGCTTTTAATAACCTTTTTCTAATTAAAAATATGCTATTCCTCTTCCGATGCTTCCGGTTCTATTGTTTCACTGGAATCTTCTTTATTTAGATTGTTTTCTAGAATATTTAATTTTTTCAATTTTTCTCTCCACGTGGCTAAATCATCTTTATGTTTTTGCACACTCTTAATCACCTCTTTTACTAAAGGGTTATCTTCGGATGCATTGGAGAAAAACTGTAAATTATTTTCTAGCTGCCTAATTTCATCTTTACTCTCCTTAATTTTTTTGCGAATAAAAGCGCGTTCATTGTAAATGGCTCTTTCATTATCTTGAGAGTTGGCAAGTTGTTGTATTTTATTGCCATATTTTAAAAGCTCAGATTCCTGTCTGCTAACATCTAATTTATTAAAAAGAGCATCTAGTATTTTATTAAATTTTTGGTTGATATGCTTCTTGTTAAATGGAACTCTGCCAAAGCTTTTCCATTCAGCAATGAATGCCTTTATAGCAGTTAAATCTTCGTTTCTTTCTCCAGAAATCGTAAATGCTTTTAATTTTTCTAAAAAAGCATTCTTTAATTCATAATTAGCCTCTTCTTCTTTGTTAGACTTGTTTTTAACGGCATGAACTCTATCAAAATAATAATTGCAAGCGGTTTTAAACTCGTTCCAGATTTTGTCGGAATATTTTCTTGGTACATGCCCTATTTTTTTCCAATCGCTTTGTATGCGTTTCATTTTGGGAGTAGTGCTATCCCAATCTTCACTATCTTTAAGAGAAATAGCTAAGTGTAACAACGCTCTCTTTTTATCAAGATTTATTTGTTGTTCTTTCTTTAAGTTTTTGTAAAAACTGTTTTTGTTACGATTAAATTCCCTTACTGCTTCTTTAAAAAGAGCCCATGTTTTTTCGTTTTCTTTTTGGGGAACTTTACCAGCTTTAAAAAAAGATTCTCTAAGCGCTTCTAGTGTTTTAATTTGTTGTTGTAGCTGTTTATGATTGTGAGATACATTTTTAGATAAAACAGTAATTTCTTCTATAATTCCTTTTTTTACCTCTAAGTTTTTCTCATAAATTTTGTCCTGTTCTATATAATATTCTTGTCTTCTATTATGTAAAACTTTTGTTGCAGCACTAAAACGAGCCCAAATTTCTTCTCTATGATCTTTGCCGACAGGTCCAATATCTTCTTTCCAGATTTTGTGTAAGGTTTGTAATTCTCTAAAAGCTTTATTTAAATCTGGTTCACTACCTAACTCTTCTGCTTTTTCTACAATTTTTTGTTTTTCTTCTAAATTGTGTTTAAAATCTAAATCTCTAAGTTCTCTATTAATATTTAAAAAGTCATAAAAGATTTCAATATGATGCTGGTATGTTTTCCATACATCATTATAATTTGTTCTAGGAATTGGTCCTGCGTTACGCCATTGTTCTTGAATGTCTTTAAAATTTTTGTAGGTCGTATTAATATCTTCTTCTACATTAACTAAGCCTTTAAGATTCTCGATAAGGTTAAGTCTGTTCTTAAGGTTTTCGTTTAAACTTTTTTCTAGACTTTTATAATACGTGTTTTTCTTTTCTCTGTAATCCCCATAAACTTCATTAAATTGTCTTTTAGTAACAGAGTTGTATCTAAAGTCAATTTCATTACCGCCTGAAGCAATAAATTCTTCTTTTTTGTGATCTAAAAATTCTTGAAATTTTAAATCAAATTCTGTTTTAATACCCTCTACATGTTTTTTTATGGCTTGTACTTTTTCATTACGAACAAGACGTTGCAGTTCCCCAACTAAATTTTCCATACTCATAGAATGGTAGTCTAGAATAGGAATTTCATGCCTTTGTTGGTTGTTTGTATCCTCCGCATCTTCAGCGTTTTCTTCATCTATTTCTTTATGTATAGATTCTTCACTATTGGCGTCTTCAGCTGTTTCTGGAGTAGAGTTTTCAGTGCTTTTCTCCAACTCACTAGTAGTGTTGGTAGTTTCTGAGCTATTTTGTTCTTCTACATTTTCTTGTAGATTATCGTCTTTTTCTTCCTGCATTATACTGTGTTTTTTTGTTCTAAAAAAGTACACTGTTAAGATAGTGACAACAAAACATATAGCAAAAGATAAAAGACTTTCTTTTTTGTTACAAGGAATTAAATAAAAAGATGCTGTTTTCTTGTTTACTCCATAATCGAGATTTAAATGCTCTGACGCTTGCGTCGAAATCAATCTAATTTTTCTACTAATGCCTCGTGGGCTTGCCCCGAGGTAGTTTACTAAAAACTGTAATTAAAAAGGTAATCTCATATTCTTTTAATTTGGGAAATAGGTGCTAAGAATTCCATATTTCCCACGACTTTTCAGCCTGTAATTCTAACATTTTTTGTCCATTACAAATAGATGCGCCTTGCGCTTTTCCGGCAAGTAAAAAAGCAGTTTTTTCTGGATTGTATATTAAATCAAAAAGTAAGTGCTCTTTTGTTATATAGTTGTAGGGTAGTGCTGGTTTTTCTGTAATATTAGGATGTGTGCCAAGTGGCGTGCAATTTACAATCACGGTATACTCTTGCAATACAGTTTTAGTTAATTCCTGGTAGGATAATTTGTTTTCTCCAGAATTTCTGGAGACAAAAGTATATGCAATGCCTAACTCCTTAAAAACAAACGCAACAGCTTTAGAAGCGCCACCAGTTCCTAATATTAATGCCTTTGTATGGTGTTTTTTTAAATGTGGAAGAATGGTGTGTTTAAATCCGTAGGTGTCTGTATTAAAGCCTTTTAGTCCTTCTGGGGTAATTTTTATAGTGTTTACGGCCCCAATTTTTTTAGCATCTGCATCTAAGCTATTAAGAAAAGGAATTACCGCTTCTTTATATGGGATAGTTACGTTAAAGCCATGTATAGCTTCAGGTTTTTGTATTATTTTGGAAAACTCTTCTATGTTTTCTATATCAAAATTACCGTAGGAGTAATTATGTAATCCCATATTCTTGAATTTACCCGAAAAATATCCTCTTGAGAAGGAGTAGGATATATTTTTGCCTACTAACCCAAACTTATATTGTTTCTCTTCTTTTTTTTCCATACCAATCAATTCCTAATAAAATAAATATTCCTACTACTATAAAAAGTATAGCCCACCATGTTTCGCTAATTTCAAAATTGGGAAAATACCGTTCATAGTTACTAATTATCTTTTTATCATTACTGTCTAGAAGAATGTTTCCGCTAGCACTAGTTTTGTATATAGTTTTTTTCCATGGCCATACCACCCCTAAGGAACCTGTTATAAAACCAATAATTAACACTGTAGTATTGTTTTTGTAATTTTTTAAAACATAACTTAGTACATGTGATAACGTAACCAAACCGGTTGCAGAACCTGTTGTAAAAACAGCTAGTATTTTTAAAGTATTAATTCTTTTAGGATTTTTTACAAAACTTAAATCTCCAGTAACGATTTCTGAAAAAGTATCATATAAGGCATTTACAGAGTCTACTAAGAGTAATACGTAATTACCAAGGAGAATTAAGATAAAGGAGCCAGATAGCCCTGGAAGTGTCATACCAGAAACACTTATCATTCCACAAATAAAAATAAATACTAAGTTGTCGTTTTCTTTGGCTGGGTTTAAAAAACTTATTGAAATGCCAATTAGCAAACCGATAAAACCAATGCTAATAGTTTTTTTATTCCAATGATTAAAATCTTTGGCTATATAATATATGGACCCAAGAATCATCCCAAAAAAAGCGGACCAAACGTAAAGTTCTTTTTGAGCTAAAAAGTAATCTAATACTTTAGAAATACTAAAATAACTTATTAGCATACCCAATATTAAAAGCGCTAAAAATCTTCCGTTTGTGTATTGAACAAAGCTTCTTAATCTACCACTAATTAGTAATTTAAAAGCTTTTAGATTTATTTTTTGTAAAGAATAAATAAATTCTTCATAAAAACCACCAACAAAGGCAACAATTCCTCCAGATACTCCAGGTACTTTGTTTGCAGCACCCATAAATAACCCTTTTAGGATTAAAAGTAATTGGTCTTTTGTAGTTCTTACGCTGCTCATGCTTCTACTCGATAATCGAGATTTAAATGCTCCGACCTTGCGTCGAAATCAATGCTAATTTTCCTTCTAATGCCTCGTGGACTTGCCCCGAGGTAGTTTGCTAAAGCAGCGTTTATTTTTTGTTTGCTACTTTTTCCATGATAAAAATAAGGGAAAAACCTAGGATAGCAAGTAGTATGGCAAACATAATTTTTGGATCTCCATCAAAAGAAAAAGGAGATATACTCTGCTCATTTATAGGTATTATTTTATCGTCAAAAACTTTGGTTTCTAAAACTTTTTTCCAAGGCCATATTTTATTTAACGAACCAACAATGAATCCTGTTAGTAGTGCTAGCGTAATATTTTTGTAATTAGCAAACATCCATTTTAATAGCTTTGCAAAACTTAGTAATCCAAATATAGCACCTAGCCCTACTGTAATTACAATTTTTATATTTCGTTCATGTACAGCTTCAAGTATGGTTTTATAAGACCCTAGTAATACGAGTATAAAAGCTCCAGATATTCCTGGTAAAATCATAGCGCAAACTGCAAGAGCTCCTGATAAAAATAGAAATGGTAAACTTTCTACATTTTCATTTGGAGGGAGTGTTGTAATGTAGAAAGCTATGGCGGCACCAAATATAAGGGCAATAATTGCGGTTGCATTCCACTTTTCTATTTCCTTGCCAACAAAGAATATACTTGCTGATACTAGCCCAAAAAAGAAAGACCATAATAGAATAGGTTCGTTTTCTAATAGCCAACTTACAATAGTTGCTAATGAGAATAGGCTAATAAATATGCCTAAAAATAGTGCAGCGAGAAAATTGCCATTTGCTTTCTTCCAAAAGGGTTTTAGCCCATCATTTTTTAAAGTTGTAAAAAGGGATGGTCTTATATTGTTTATAGAGTTTATAAGTTCTTCATAAATACCAGAAATAAAAGCAATTGTTCCGCCAGATACTCCAGGAACTACATCTGCAGCTCCCATTGCTATTCCTTTAAGTGTAATAAACAGGTATTGAATTGGGGTTCTTTTTTCTGTCATTCGTACGTAATAGTTACATTTTTTTCTTCACAGAATTTACTATTTCTTGCGTCCATTGTGTTTCGCTGTATTGCGGAAACTGTTCTTTAAAAATGGAAAAAGCATTAAAGTTTTGCTTTAGAGCATCTATAAGCGTAATTCTTGCGTTTATTAAATCTTTTTCTAGTAAATATAAACCCGGAATTTTATAATTTATTTCAGGACTGTCTGGATAAAATTGTTTTCCTTGTGCTAGTATTTGTAAAGCGGAAGGAATATCGTTATTATGAACAGCAATAGTAGACCAGTTTAACCATGTTTCTAATTCATAGTTACCCAAATCTACAGCTTGTTTGTATGCAAAATCTGCTTGATCATAATTTTTTAATTCTGTATTTATTTTTGCACATTTTTTCCAATAAATAGGGCTTTCTCCGTCTATATTTAGGGCTTTGTTAATATAATATAGCGCTTTGTTATAATTTTTTCTATTCATATAAAAACGGGTTATTGCTAACCAGCCTTTATCTAAAAGGGGGTCTTCATGAACGGTTTGGTAGTAATAATACTTAGCCGTGTCATAATCTTCTAGTTTTTCGTAACATTTTCCAATGCGCAAAAAAGCATGAGATGTTGGATCCTCTATTTTTATAGTAGTTTCGTAATTTTCTATAGCTTCTTTGTATTTACCAAGTTTTTCTAAAACTTTTCCTTTTTCAAAATAAGCCCCAATAAAATTGTCATCAGATATTATAGCAAAATCAAAAGCAGCAAGAGCTTCTTTATACATTTTTTCTGCATAATATTGTTTTCCTAATTGATGCCAAGCAACTTCACAATATGGGTTTCTGTCTAAATAATCATTTAAGTAAAGAATGGCACCTTCATAATCTTCTAAAAATTCAAAACAGTAAATAACATTGTAAAGCGAAGAATAATCTTGCTCATCAAAAGAGACGCATTTCATGAAATTTTCCCTAGCTTTTTTGAAATCATCCATAAAAAGGTATTCCATTCCTAAAAGGGAGTGAATATCAAAAGTGTTATCAGATAATTCTAGTGCTTTATTTAAAAGCTGTATTGCACCTTGATGATTATCTTTTTTAGAGAAAATATTTGCTCTTTGAATATAAATTTCTTCGTTACTACTATCTAATAGCTGAAGTTTATCTAAAAGCTGTTCTGCTGCTTCAAAATTATTTTCAAACACCATAACTTCCACGTCTAAGAGTTTTAGCTCTATAGAGTCTGGGTGTTGTTTTAAACTTATTTTAATGGCTTTTTTAGCTAAAGAGATTTTTCCATTGTTTAGGTAATGATGAATAATATCTTCAAAATCTTCTGAGTCAAAGAAATATACATCATCCGTCTTTAACATGGATTCAAACTTCGCTATAGGCCTGTTTGGCCTTTCGTTAGATTCTAATGCCATAGGAACATTTTAGTTAGTCTATAGAATTAAAAGTACGCTATTGCTGTTACTTTATCTTCCTTGTTGCAGCTATATTATTAACAAATTAGTTAACAAATTATTGTAAATGCTTGTCTAGAATGGTAAGAATTATAGTACATCCTTTTTCTATTTCTGCTGTTGAAATAGTTAAAGGAGGAGAAATTCTAATTGCTTTTGGTTCAAATAATAACCAAAAAAGTATTAGTTTTTCTTTAGCTGCTTCTAGTATTATTTTTGTGGCTAAATCTCCAGATTCTAAGAGTATAGCAAGCATTAAGCCTTTTCCTCTTACTTCTTTTATGAGCGGGTGTATTAGTAATTTTTTAAATAAAATTTCCTTTTCTGTGGTTTGATGTATGAGGTTTGTTTTTTTAAGTTCTACTAAAGTAGCCAAACTAGCTGCAGCAATAACGGGGTTTCCTCCAAATGTAGTAATGTGGCCTAATTTAGGCTTGTCTTTTAAGGAATCCATTACTTTTTTAGAGGCTATAAAAGCACCAACAGGCATTCCAGATGCCATTCCTTTTCCAATAACTAAGATGTCTGGAGTGCAATTATAGTGTTCAAAAGAAAACCATTTTCCTGTTCTTCCAAAACCTGGTTGAATTTCATCTAATATTAAAAGTGCTCCAACTTCTGTACAGCGTTTTTTAACTTTAGTTAGGTACTCCTTTTTTGGAACAATAAATCCTGCGCCACCTTGTATGGTTTCTAATATTACAGCGGCAGTTTTGGTGGTAATTTTTTCTATTTCAGGAAAAGAATTAAAAGAAATATAGGCAACGTCGGGAATAAGAGGTCTAAAAGGAGCTTTACGTTCTTCTAACCCCATTAAACTTAAACTTCCCATAGTATTGCCATGGTACGCTCTTTTTGCAGCAATTATTTGGGAGCGACCAGTAAATTTTCTGGCTAATTTAAGGGCGCCTTCTACTGCTTCGGTACCAGAATTTACCAGATACGTTGCGTTTAAAGAATCGGGTAAAATAGAAGCTAGTTCTTTGGTGTATTTAACTGCTGGTTCTTGAATGTATTCTCCGTACACCATAACATGCATATAGCTTTCTGCTTGTTTTTGTATAGCATCTACCACCGCAGGATGGCAATGACCTAGTGTACAAGCCGAAACACCAGCAACAAAATCTAAGTGTGCATTATTTTTAGAATCGTATATATAGGATCCTTTAGCATGAGATACTTGTAAGGCTAGTGGGTGAGGAGAGGTTTGTGCTTGGTATTTTAAAAAATCATCTTTCATAAAAATACATATTGCATGTTTTGTTAAAAGAATATAGGGTAAATATTATTTTTTCACCTTAGTTTCCTTTGGTTTTCTGGCGTCTTTATTTGGATTGTTTATTGGGTCTCCTTCATTTTTGCTGCGTTCTTCTTCTTCGGCATCAATATCTATAGGGTTGCTTATACCACGGATAGTTACAAGTTCTATATTATTGTCATCTTCATCAAAGATGTCCTCTTTTGTTAGTATTCTTTCTTCTCCTCTCCAGATAAATCCTTTTAGTTTTCTGCTATTTTCGGGTAGTTCGGTTTCCGGGAAAATAGTGCCATCTGGGTTTGTTTTAAAAACTAAATCTTCTACATCGTTATTGGCCATTGTAATTCGTATTTCACTACAAATTGTTTTGTTAATTCCAATAAGTTCATCGTCATCATTATACATGTAATATATGACTTCGGTATTTTTAATTAAATCAATTATTTTTAGTTCATTTTCTTCAAACTGACCAAATAAATCTTTTCCTTTAGCTTGGTTAAATCCAGATTTCCCGATAGTATCTTGTGAAATAATAAAAGCATTGTTTAATACTTTTAAAGAATCTAGCTTTTCTGTTTTTAGATTAGATATTAGGTGAATACTATCTCCTGTCATTTGGTTTTCACCATTCCATAAAATAGGATTTCTAATTAATTGTGTAATTCCGGTTTTTTGTTCAGAATGTATAGAATCGCACTTGCCACTTAAATCTTTTTTATAAAATTTAGCGTTTCTAAAGGCCCTTAAAATACGTTCTTCGGGTTTGCCAGTGATCATTAAAGTATCTCCATGCATGTATAAAGAATCTTTTTCCATGACACTAATAGATACTGCTCTTTTTGTTGCAAATAGCGAGTCTTTTGCTTTATAAACTTCGGCATAATGTGCTCTTATTAAGCCATCATTTATAGTGTCTGTTACTACTATATTATTGGTGGCAGATGCAAATTCTTTAGCTTTATTAAAGTAAACACTATCTCCTTCAATAATACGGTCATTATAATCTATCCTTGTATTTTTTATACCATAACCACTTTCTACCTTGGTGTCATAAAAACCTCTCTCGCAGTAAATTTTATACGATTTGCCTATAATGGTAGATGGGCCATACATGTACGCGTTTTTAGAGGTAGTGTAGTAATCTAATTGCTCAGAATCTAAAGTATATTCTGGGTTTTGTACATGAACACTATCTAAAAACTGATATTTTTTGGCTTCCATAAAATACTTTCCAATTTCACTGGTTAGTGTATTTGCAGAATCTACAACGGTACCAAAGTCTTGGTAAAAAGCTTCTTGTTTTTCACGGTCTAAGCGTAGCGTATCCGTTTTTAGTGTCATATCTGTATTTTCTAATACAACACTTTCATAAGCTTTTGCAAGTTTTATATTGCCATCGTACTCAATTTTTCCACTGGTCATTTTTACAGAGTCTCCTTGCTGTAAACGTATGTTGCCTATTGCTTTTAATCTATTTTCATGCTGATAAAAAATAGCAATATCGCACCATAAATCTGCTCCTTGGTGCTCAAATTGCACTTGTTTTTCATCTTTACTAAAAATAGAAGCTCCAGGATATTTTGCTTCATTTTTAGTAAAATTAGCACCATAAACAATATTAATTTGGTTGTTTTCTTCCGTATTGGTATTTTGGGACCATAGTATAGAAGAAATTAGTAGCAGTAGTATTGTGTAGTATATTTTTTGCAATTCAATTTTTTTTCAAAAATAGGATTTTTTAAAAGAGTGTTAATACCTTTAGTATACATTTAATAAAGTAAAGTATAAAAAAAGCCACTCTAAAAAGTGGCTTTGTAATTTATCTTAAAATAGTCTGTGTTCTGTCTGGGCCTACAGAAACTATTTTAATTGGTACTTCCAATTCTTTTTCTAAATAATTTATATAGTTATTTAACGCTTCTGGAAACTCTTCTGGGCTTCTCATTTTTGTTAAATCTTTATCCCATCCATCCATTTCTGTGTAAATTGGGGTAACGTTTTCTGGTTCTATATTGTACGGTAAATGCGTAATAGTTTCTCCTTTATATTGGTATGCTGTACATACTTTTAATTTAGGGAAACCACTAAGCACATCTCCTTTCATCATCATTAATTCGGTAACACCATTTACTCGTACTGCATATTTTAAGGCAACTAAATCTAACCATCCGCAACGTCTTGGTCTTCCTGTAGTAGCACCAAATTCATTACCAACTCTTCCCATTGTTTCGCCATCTGCATCAAATAATTCTGTAGGGAAAGGACCGCTACCTACACGAGTAGTGTATGCTTTAAAAATTCCAAAAACACCGCCAATTTGGTTTGGAGCAACACCTAAGCCAGTACAGGCACCTGCTGCAGTAGTATTAGAAGAAGTTACAAAAGGGTAGGTTCCAAAATCTATATCTAATAAGGAGCCTTGCGCACCTTCTGCTAGTATTTTTTTACCTTCTTTTTGTGCTTGGTATAAATACTCTTCACTATCAATAAAGGTAAGTTGTTTTAATTCTTCAACAGCTTCAAAAAATGCAGTTTCTAACTCTGGTAAATCATATTGTATGTCTACATTGTAAAAACTAATCATAGCTTCGTGTTTGTCTGCTAATGAGCGGTATTTTTCTTTCCAGTCAGATAACTCTAAATCTCCAATACGCATTCCGTTTCTACCGGTTTTGTCCATATATGTTGGACCAATACCTTTTAATGTAGAACCAATTTTTGCTTTTCCTTTAGAAGCTTCCGATGCGGCATCTAATAACCTATGTGTAGGTAAAATTAAGTGTGCTTTTCTAGAAATTAATAGTTTAGATTTAAAATCTATATTAAACTTCCCTAGAGCATCTAATTCTTTTTTAAAAATAACAGGGTCTATAACAACACCATTACCAACAACATTCATGGCTGTTTTGTGAAATATTCCAGAGGGGATAGTGTGTAAAACGTGTTTAATTCCATCAAATTCTAAAGTGTGTCCTGCGTTTGGTCCTCCTTGGAATCTTGCTATGATATCATAGTCCTTGGTTAGTACATCAACGATTTTTCCTTTTCCTTCGTCTCCCCATTGAAGCCCTAACAATAAATCTACTGCCATTTAAGTAACTAGTTAATTGGTTTTATTATTTGTTTTATTTTTTGTTCCGTAAAAGTATAAGGAGTGGTTGTTAATTTTAATATCAAAAACCTCTTCTATTGTTTTTTTTATAGATTGAATACGAGGATCACAAAACTCCATAACCTCACCAGTGTCTGTTAAAATAACATGGTCATGCTGTCTGTCAAAATAAGATTTTTCGTATTGTGCCTGATTTTTTCCAAATTGGTGTTTACGAACCAATTTGCAATCCATAAGAAGCTCTATAGTGTTGTATAGTGTTGCTCTACTTACACGATAGTTTTTGTTTTTCATATTAATATAGAGAGATTCTATATCAAAATGATCATCACTTTCGTATATTTCTTGAAGAATAGCGTAACGCTCAGGTGTTTTTCTATGCCCATTTTCTTCTAAGAAAGTGGTGAAAACGTTTTTTACAATGTCTTGATTCTTATTCTGGGCCATACTTTTTTACAGCATTAATGTACAAATGTACAGCTAAATTTTGATACATTCTTCTATAGTCTTGTTACTTTATGAATGCCGTTAATTTGTTTTAGGTTTCCTATTAATTTTTTAAGGATTGCAATATTTTTTACAACTACCGTTATTTTTCCTTTAAATGTGCCTCCATCTGTACTAAAACTTATATGTTTAATATTTACGTGCATGTTTTTAGATATCATTTCTGTGATTTGACTAACAAGTCCCAGGTTATCTATACCCGTAAGCATAATATCGGATTTAAACTCTTCTTGAGAAGAATCTATCCATTTCGCTGTAATAATTCTATAAGCATAATTTGACTGAAGCGAAATAGCATTTGGACAGTTTTTTTTATGAACTTTTATCCCATCAGATACGCTAACGAAACCAAAAACTGGGTCTCCAGGAATTGGGTTACAGCATTGTGATAAGGTGTAGTCTAATTTTTCTTCTTCCTTTCCAAATACTAATACATCATATTTACTTGTAATTTCTTCTTTGTCTACATTTTCTGGAACAGGATTTCTTCTAATCTTATTTTTAAAGAAACTTATGAAGGCATTGCTGTAAGAAGAAGCAAAGTCTTTAAGCATTTGGTTGTCTATAGCGCCAATACCAATTCTATAAAACAAATCCAAACTAGTTTTTAGCTTAAAAAAAGTAACCATTTTGTTAATAGTATCTTCATTAAGGGTAATTTTTTGCGACTTTAATTTTCTACGCAAAATTTCCTTGCCTTCCAGAGCCATAGCTTTTTTCTCTTCTCTTAAGGAAGATTTAATTTTGGCTCTTGCTCTTGCCGTTGTAGCATAATCTAACCAGTTTTGATTAGGTTTTGCTTGCTCTGAAGTAATAATTTCTACTTGGTCTCCACTATTGAGAGTAGTATTTAATGGTATAAGTTTTCCATTTACTTTTGCTCCACGAGTTCGCATACCAACTTGGGTGTGTATGCTAAATGCAAAATCTAAAGGAGTTGCTCCTTTAGGCAAAGATTTTAGTTCTCCTTTTGGGGTAAAAACAAATATTTCTTTAGAGTATAGGTTTAGTTTAAATTCTTCAACAAAATCTACAGCATTTGTGTTTGCATTTTCTAAAGCTTCTTGTAAACGATTTAACCAAACCTCTATCCCTTGTTCTTTTTGGTCTCCATGTTTATATTTAAAGTGTGCGGCATATCCTTTTTCTGCAATTTCATGCATACGCTCACTTCTAATTTGTACTTCAACCCAACGTCTTTTTGGCCCCATTACTGTTATGTGAAGAGCCTCGTAACCTGTAGATTTTGGTGAAGAAATCCAGTCTCTTAAACGTACTGGGTTAGGAGTAAAGTGGTCTGTTACTATGGAGTATATTTTCCATGCTAAAAACTTTTCATTTGCTCGATCCGATTTATAAATAATTCGAATTGCAAACTTGTCATATATTTCATCAAAGACAACATTCTGAACCTTCATTTTCTTGCGAATAGAAAAGATAGATTTCATTCGCCCTTTTATAATGTAGTTTAGTCCTTCTTTCTTTAAAGAGGTGTCAATTACATCAGAGAAAGCATCAATATATGCTAGGTTATCTTCTTTAGAGTCTTCTATTTCACTTTTTATATCTCTATACACATTAGGCTCTGTGTATTTAAGACTTAAGTCTTCTAGTTCTGTTTTAATGTTGTACAGGCCAATTCTATGTGCTAATGGCGCATAAATATAGAGGGTTTCTGATGCTATTTTAACTTGCTTATGCTCTGGCATGGAATCCATGGTAAGCATGTTGTGGTAACGGTCTGCAATTTTAATAATAATGACTCTTACATCATCATTAAGGGTTAATAACATTTTTCTGAAGTTCTCCGCTTGTTGGGAGATATTCATGTCTTTTTTTAGATGTGCTATTTTTGTAAGACCATCTACGATACGTGCAACGGTTTCTCCAAACATGCGGTCAATATCATCTAGAGTATATTCCGTGTCTTCAACCACATCATGCAATAGGGCAGATGCTATAGAAACAGCATCTAAACCAATTTCTGATGCTACAATTTTTGCAACCGCGATGGGATGAAAAATATAAGCTTCGCCAGATTTTCTACGTTGGTCTTTATGGGCATCTACAGCAATTTCAAAAGCAGAACGTATTAACTTTTTGTCATCATCAGATAATGTTTGGTAGCTAATACGAAGCAACTCTTTGTATTGCTTTGCAATTTGTTTATTCTCTTTTTCTATTTCTACATCCGTCATACTACATTAAAATTAATACATTCTTTATTGGTATACAACAAAAACTATTCCTTTAAATTACGTATTCTTTTAATTAATGGTGGATGGGAGTAGTGCATAAAAACATATGCTGGATGTGGGGTAAGATTGCTTAAGCTATTTTCTGAAAGTTTTTTTAAACTACTAATTAGTGGAGCTGCTGCGTAAGTGTTTTTAGCATAATCATCTGCTTGGTATTCAAATTTTCTAGATATACTATTCATTACTAATCCTGTTAGTTCAGAAATAGGACTATATAGTATGCCAAAACTTATTAATGCAGCATGAAAACTTGGTTTTAAAACTCCAATTGCCAAGGAAACTTCTGGATTATTAACAAATAGTGAAAGAATAAAAAGCATAAAACCAGTAAGTGCTATAGAAGAAATTAAATTAAAAATTATATGCTTTCTTTTGTAATGCCCAACTTCATGAGCTAGAACAGCTACAATTTCATTTTCTTCTAAATCATTTACTAATGTATCATAAAGTGTTACTCGTTTTTCTTTTCCAAATCCAGAAAAGTAAGCATTAGCTTTTGTGGAGCGTTTGGAGCCATCTATAATATAAATGTTGTTTAAAGCAAAACCCACTTTTTGTGCATACATTTCAATTTTGTTTTTTAATGTTCCTTCCTCTAAAGGATTTTGTTTGTTAAATAAAGGAACTATAAGTTTACTGTAAAAAAGATTCATGAATAGTGTAAATACAGCAATTAGTGCCCAAGCATATATCCAGAAATTAGTGCTTGCCCATTGAAAAAACCATAATATTAAAGCTAGAATGCTGCCGCCAACAACACCCATCATTGCCCAGCTTTTTATTTTATCTATAAAAAAAAGAGCAGGTGTAGATTTATTAAACCCAAATTTTTCTTCAATCGTAAAGGTTTGATAATATGAAAAAGGAGTCGTAATAATATCACTACCTATTAATATAATGCTAAAAAATAAAAGGGCTTGTAAAATAGAATTATTGGAAATGGTGTGTACTAATTGGTCTACAAAGTTAAATCCTCCAAATAGTAAAAATCCTAATGTTAATACTAAAGAAAATGTAGAGGTTAGTAGCCCAAAACGATAGTTCGTTTTTTTATATTCTTGCGACTTTTTGTATGCTTTGGCATCAAAAACATCTTGCAGTTCTTCTGGTATAGGATCGTTATATTTTTTTGCATTCAAATAATCCAAAATTGTTTCAAGAATAAATTGAAAAATTAAAATTCCAATTATTACATAATATAAAGTAGTACTATTCATTGTATAAATTTCTGCTATTAAGAAGATTGGCGTTGTCTTTTTGCTTCAAAAAGTATTATAGAAGCAGATACGGATACATTCATAGAGTCTATTTCACCTTCCATAGGTATAATTATATTTTTTTTAGAAGCATTTAACCAATTATCTGTTAAGCCTGTAGCTTCTGTGCCTACTACAATTGCAGTTGCATTTGTATAATCTATACTTGTGTAGTTTGTAGATGCAGTTAATGCCGCACAGTAAATAGCTATGTTTTTGGTATTTAAAAAAGAGATAATTTCACTGGTGTTAGCCATGACAACAGGTACCGTAAAAACACAACCTACGCTAGAGCGTATAATGTTAGGGTTGTACAAATCTGTTTTAGGGTTTGCAATTAAAACAGCATCTAAATTTGCAGCATCTGCTGTGCGTAATAAAGCACCAATATTTCCTGGTTTTTCAGGGGCTTCTGCAATAAGAATTAAAGGAGTTTTGTTTTTAAATTTTAAATTTTCTAAAGTATTATTTTTACTTTCAACAAGAGCAACTATACCTTCGGTTGTACCTCTATAGGCTATTTTTTGATACACTTCTTTACTTACAGAAATTACCTCTTTGGCAGCATTGTATTTTTCTAATACACTTTCTGAAAATAAAGAAGGCTCAAAAAATAAAGTAGAAATAAGATAGCCTCCTTTTAAGGCTAGTTCTAGTTCTCTTTGACCTTCTACTACAAAAAGTGCTGCTTTTTTACGTTCTCTAGATTTATCTTTGAGTAGCAATACTTTCTTAATTAAAGAATTTTGAAGGCTACTTAAATGTTTAATTTTGCTCATTATTACAAAAATAGTGTAATTCAAACTTTAATATAGTGACAATGCTAAAAATCAAAAAATTATAGAAAATATGATTAAAAAATCAATTATAGGAATATGTTTATCTGTTTTGCTTTTTTCATGTAAAGAGAATACTAAAAAAGAAGAAACAGTAAAACCAGAGAAAGAAACAATAGAAACTTCTAATCCAAATGATTATCCAGATGTTTTTAAGAAAGTTCTTAATGCTCATGGGGGATTAAATGCTTGGAAAGAATATAGTTTGCTCACTTTTGAAATTGCTAAAGAAGGATATACGGAAAAACATTCTATTGATTTAAAATCTAGGAAAGATCGGGTAGATGCGCCTGAGTATTCTATTGGTTTTGGTGGAAAAAATATATGGATGTTAAATGAGAAGCACCTTTTTAAAGGAGACCCTGTCTTTTTTCATAATTTGTACTTTTATTTTTATGCAATGCCATTTGTTTTGGCGGATAATGGAATTGTATATAGTGAGACACAAGATTTAGAATTCAAGGGAGTATCTTATCCTGGGATAAAAATAAACTTTAATTCAGGTGTAGGAACCTCTTCTAAAGACAATTACTATATACATTATAATCCAGAAACGTATAAAATGGAGTGGTTAGGCTATACGGTAACGTATAGAAGTGGTGAGGTTTCTGAAAACGTAAAGTGGATTCATTATAACAACTGGCAAACTATTAATAATGTAGTGCTTCCAAAATCTATTTCATGGTATACATATGAAGGTAGAAATTTAATAGAACCGGATCATGTTTTAGAATTTAAAAATGCAGCACTAAATTCAAATTCAATAAAAGAAGGTTATTTTAAGATGCCAAACAATGCTAAGCTTATAAATGCAAAATAAGACTATGTGTTAGTATAATTAAAAGTTAAAAGTGAATTTATACTATTTAAGTATTATTTTTTATAATAATTTTAGAGTACCTTATATAAGGTTATTTTTTATAATTCAATCTTTACTAATTATGCCAACATACAATTTAAAAGTTAACAAAAAAAAACAATTGGTAGATGCGGAATTTGATACCCCTTTATTATGGGCGCTTAGAGACCATTTAGATTTAGTAGGGACTAAATTTGGTTGTGGAATAGGGCAGTGTGGCGCTTGTACCGTACATGTAGATGGTGTGGCAACAAGGAGTTGTTTAATGCCCATTTCTGCTTTAAAAGATAAAGAAATAACAACAATAGAAGGGCTTTCAGAAAACGGTTCGCATCCAGTGCAACAAGCTTGGAAAGAAGTAGATGTGCCTCAATGTGGCTATTGCCAAGCAGGTCAAATTATGACTGCTTCGGCTTTTTTAGAAACTAATTCTAAACCTACAGAGGAAGAAATTAAAGTAGCAATGAATGGTAATATATGCCGTTGTTCTGCTTATAATCGTATACAAAAAGCAGTAGTAATTGCTTCAGAAAAAATGGGGTAACCTTAATAGCTAAAAAATGGTAATAGAAAATAAGTCTAATTTTAGTAGAAGGGGTTTTTTAAAGGCTTCCTCTTTAGCAAGTGGCGGATTATTAATTGGTTTTAACCTTTTTACTGCATGTAAACAAAAAGCAGAGCTGCCAATAGATATAACAAAATTAAGCTTTACAGATTTTAATGCATTTATTAAGATTGCGGAAAATGGTATGGTAACTATTTTTTCTCCTAATCCTGAAATTGGGCAAGGCGTAAAAACATCTATGCCTATGATTATTGCAGAAGAATTAAATGTAGCATGGAAAGATGTAGTTGTAGAGCAAGGTATTTTAGATACAGAAAATTATACAAGACAAGTTGCTGGTGGTAGTCAATCTATTCGTTTTGGTTGGGATGCTTTACGCCAAACAGGAGCTACAGCAAGGCAAATGCTAGTTAATGCTGCTGCGGAAAAATGGGGAGTTAGTGCTTCAGAATGTTCTACAAAGGAAGGGGTAATTACAAATGCAACGGGAGAAACTCTTGGGTATGGAGATGTTGTAAAAGAGGCAGCTTTATTAGAAATTCCAGAGAATGTAGCGCTTAAAGAGCCAAAAGATTATACCATAATTGGTACTAAAGCTATAAACGTTGATATAGATAAAATTGTTAGTGGAAAACCTCTTTTTGGGATGGATTATAAAGAAGAGGGAATGGTATATGCATCTGTTTTAAGACCTCCAGCTTTTGGGCAAGAATTAGAATCCTTTGATGCTACTGCTGCAAAAAGTATTAATGGTGTATTAGATGTTATTACTATTGGAGAAAAAGCAAGAAATCTTTTAAATAGCAAAAAACCAGGATGGTCTGTTAAACTTAGTAGTAGTGATAAAATTGTTGTGATTGCCACATCTACTTGGGCTGCTATGAAAGGAAAAAAAGCAATAAAAGCAGCCTGGAAAAAAGTTACGCCATTAGAAAGTACAGATGCTCATGATACAGAATTGGTAAAGTTGCTAGATGGTAAAAAGTTTAGAACTATGCGTTCTGATGGAGATGTGAAAAAAGCTTTTGCGCAAGCAGATAAAGTTTTAGAAAGAACATACGAATCTCCATTTTTGCCACATAACTGTATGGAACCTATGAATTTCTTTGCTAGTGTAGATGACGCTAAAATAAGATTAGTAGGGCCAATACAAACACCAGAAGATTTAGCAACAGCAGTTTCTACTATGTTAGATAGAAACTTGGAAGAGGTTAGTGTAGAAATGACGCGTATGGGGGGTGGTTTTGGAAGAAGACTATATGGAGATTTTGCTATGGAAGTTGCAGAGATAGCAGATGTAATTCGTAAGCCTGTTAAAATGGTTTCTTCTAGAGAAGATGACATGACAACAGGAGTATATAGACCTGCAATAAAATATAGAATTAAGGCTAGTGTAAAAAATGGAGAAATAACAGGATACCAGCTAAAAGAGGCAGCCGTTAATGGGAATATGTATGGTTTAATACCTAATTTTTTTCCAGCAGGTGCTATTGAAAATTATCAGATAGATGTAGCAAGCATAAAAAGTAATATAACTACTGGTGCATGGCGAGCTCCATATACTAATTTTTTATCTTATGCGGAACAAAGCTTTTTTGATGAATTGGCAGAAATAACAGAGAAAGACCCTGTTCAAATGCGATTAGATTTATTACAAAAAGTAAAAGGTACTAAAGATAGTAAAATTCAATATTCACCAGAACGTTTAGAAGGTGTGATAAATTTAGTAGTGGAAAAATCTGGTTATAGAACTCCAAAAGAAGGTGTTTATCAAGGTTTTTGCGCTTACTATTGTCATAATACACATGTAGCTGAGGTTGCCGATGTGGTGATGGAAAATAATAAGCCTGTAGTAAAAAATGTTACCGTAGCTGTAGATTGTGGTATAGTGGTTAATCCGCTTGGAGCAATTAATCAAATAGAAGGTGGCGTAGTAGATGGTGTTGGACATGCTATGTATGGCGATTTTAAATTTAAAGATGGTATGCCAGGTAGTAGTAATTTTGGTGCTTATCGTCTTATTCGTAATAGTGAAGCGCCAAAAGTAGCAACGTACTTTGTAGAAAATAACTTAGCACCTACTGGTTTAGGAGAGCCAACTTTACCTCCTGCAGGTGCTGCTGTTTCAATAGCAATTACTAAAGCAACTGGGAAAAGAATATATAAGCAACCATTTACTAAAAATATGGTTGCAAAAGAAATAATTGGTTAATTAAGAGATGTTAAAATGAATGTTTTGTTTTTTGGAATAGCTAGAGATATTGTGGGTACTTCCGAATTGTTAATTTCGGATTTAGTAAATAAACCTACGGTAAATGATTTAAAAGAATATTTAATGGCTAGATATTCCGAATTTTCTAAATTAACATCCTTTGCAGTAGCAGTTAATAATGAATATGCTAAAGATAATGTACCTTTAGATCAGAATGATGAAATTGCTATTATACCACCAGTAAGCGGAGGCTAATGAAGAAAATAAAAATAGAAATAGTAAATACTATAGATACTTCCAATATATATGCTCAGTTATCGCATGCACATAGTGGAGGTATTTGTGTTTTTATAGGTACGGTTAGGGAATTTACAGCCAACGAAGAAGTTATAGCCTTAGAGTTTGAAACTTATAAAACAATGGCTTTAAAAGAAATGCAAAAAATTGCAGATGAGGCTGTAAAAAAATGGAGCCTAAATAGTGTGGTTATTACGCATGCTGTTGGTGCAAAAAAAGTAGAAGAACCAGTAGTTATTGTTGGGGCCTCTTCTGCCCATAGACCAGAATGTTTTGAAGCTTGCCGTTATTTAATTGATACTTTAAAGGAACAAGTTCCTATCTGGAAAAAAGAAATGTTTAAAAATAAAGAAGTCTGGGTATCTGCCCATCCATAGTTTATGTTAGTAGATAATCATAATAGAACAATTAATTACTTGCGTTTAGCGGTAACAGACCGTTGTAATTTAAGATGCAATTATTGTATGCCTTCGGAAGGTATAAATTTTGCGCCAAACAATGCCTTATTTACAATAGAAGAATTGTCTAAGTTAAGTTCTATTCTAGTAAGTCAAGGTATAGATAAAATTAGAATTACAGGAGGAGAACCATTTGTACGTAAGGATGTAATGGTTTTATTACGCCACTTATCTAATTTAAAGGGTTTAAAAGATATATCTATAACCACTAATGCAACTGTAATTGGACCATACATAAATGAACTTAAAGAATTAGGAATTAAAAATATTAATGTAAGCTTAGATGCTATTAATAGAGATACATTTGAACGCATTACAAGAAGAAAAGAATACGAAACAGTACACGCTAATATTCTTAAGTTAATTACAGAAGGTTTTAATGTGCGTATAAATTTTATAGCACTAGAAGGTCAAAATACGCAAGATATACTTCCAATTTTAGAGTTAACTAAGGATTTTAATGTTTGTGTGCGTTTTTTAGAAGAGATGCCATTTAATGGCGGTACAAAATCATTCTCTAAATTAAAATGGGATTATAAGCACATCTTAGAACATATTAAAGAAGGTTTTCCTGATTATTTTAAATTAGAATCCGAGAAAACATCGACTTCTATTAATTATAAAATACCTGGCTACAAGGGTTCTTTTGGTATTATACCGTCTTTTAGTAGAACTTTTTGTGGTAGTTGTAATAGATTACGAATTTCTGCTACAGGAGATGTAATTACTTGTTTGTATGCAAAAGCTAGTGCTAATTTAAGAGATATTATGAGAGGCGAGAACTCTGAAAATGGAATTAAAACCGAAATTCTAAAAGCTGTTGGGAGCAGAGCTAAAACAGGTTTTGAAGCACAAGAAAAATACAAAAATGTTTTTTCTAATTCAATGACATCAATAGGAGGGTAATGAGTACTAAACTTACACATATAGATGAGGCAGGTAATGCGGTAATGGTAGATGTTTCTAATAAAGCAGAATCGCCACGTTTAGCTATTGCATCAGGAAAAGTGATTTTTCCAGAAATAGTTTTTAAAACTTTATCAGAAAATCAATTTTCTGGCAAAAAAGGAAGCATTTTACAAACTGCAATCATAGCAGGAATACAGGCAGTAAAAAAAACATCTGAGTTAATTCCGCTTTGCCATCAAATAAACCTAACAAAAGTTCATATTGACATAGAGCTAGGAGTTAATGAGTTGCTGGTTAGTTGTACCGTAAAATGTACAGAGAAAACAGGAGTAGAAATGGAAGCTTTAACAGGTGTTTCTGTGGCAGCATTAACTATTTATGATATGTGTAAAGCATTGTCTCAAGATATAATTATTTCTGAAATTAAATTAGAGAAAAAAACAGGAGGGAAAAATGATTTTGAAAGGTAAAATATATGGTTTAGTTCTATCTGGAGGTAAAAGTACCCGAATGGGACAAGATAAAGGATTGTTGTCTTATCATGGGAAGCCACAAAGAAAACATTTATATGAAATGTTAAGTTCTGTTTGCGATAAGACTTTTATGAGTATTCGTAACGAACAAGCTTCAGAAATTAATGAAGAATTTAATGTTATTATTGATAAAGACGAATATAAAGGACCTTATAATGGGCTTTTGTCTGCCTATAAAACGTATCCAGATGTTGCTTGGTTGGTTTTAGCTTGTGATTTACCTTTAATGGATGTTACTTCTTTAAAAGAATTAATTGCGTCTAGAAATTTAAATAAGAACCCTTTGTCTACAGCTTTTGCTTTAAAAGAAAGTCCGTTACCAGAACCATTATGTGCTATTTGGGAACCAGAAGCACTAAAGGAATCGGTTACTTACTTAGAAGCTGGGAATGGTAGTTGTCCACGTAAATATTTAATTAATAGTGAAGTGGAGTTAGTTTTTCCTTCTAATGAACATGTGTTGCTTAATGCAAATTCTGTAGAAGATTATAAAGAAGCATTAGAGAAAATTGCTGTCTCATGAGCCAGAATAGGTATAGTAGGCAAATTCAATTAAAAAGTTTTGGAAAGTTAGCGCAAAACAAATTAGCAAATGCTAAAGTTTTGGTAATTGGCGCTGGTGGTTTGGGTGTACCTGTTTTAACGTATTTAAATGCCATGGGAGTTGGTGAAATTGGAATTGTAGATAATGATACGGTTTCTATCACCAATTTACATAGACAAGTGTTATTTGACGAGGATGATGTAGATAAACTAAAAGTAACCGTTGCAGCTAGGAAATTAAAAGCTCAGAATTCCAATACACGAATTAAAACTTTTGCGACTTTTCTTAATGTTGAAAATGCTCTAGAAATTATTAAAAATTACGACTGCGTTGTAGATGCTTCAGACAATTTCCCAACAAGATATCTTGTAAACGATGCTTGTGTTATTCTAAATAAACCTTTTGTTTATGGTGCCTTACATGATTTTGAGGGGCAAGTAAGTGTTTTTAATGCAAATGGAGGTCCAACGTATAGGTGTTTATTCCCAACCATGCCAAAAGAAGATGCTATTCCAAATTGTAATGAGAATGGCGTTTTAGGAATACTACCAGGAATAATTGGTAACTTACAAGCTTTAGAAACGGTTAAGTTAATTACTGGTATTGGAGATTTATTATCCGGTACTTTATTAATTTTTGATGCTTTAGCGCAAAGAAGTCAAAAAATAAAATTTCCTGTTGTAGAAGAAAACTTATTAATTAAAGAATTGCAAACTAACTATGACTTTAGTTGTGAAACAATGCTAGAGTCTATTGAAGCTATTGGTTTACAAGATTTGTTAGCGGATAAAAATATACAACTTATTGATGTTAGGACTGAGAATGAATATGAAGATGAGCATCTTATTGGGGCTATAAACATTCCGTTAGATGAAATAGATGACCGATTGGAAGAACTAGATACAAATTCCCCTATTTATTTTATTTGCCAATCTGGTATACGTAGTAAAAAAGCATTGCGGATAGTAATAAAAGAGTTTCCAGAAGCTATTTGTGTTAATGTAAACGGAGGAATGAATAGTTTAAATTCCTTTGCTAATTATGCCTAATTATACTATTGCTAATGATAAATTTTGAGGAAGCCCTTAGTAAGGTTTTAGAATATGCTAAAGATTTTGGAGAAGAGACTATTACTTTAAAAAACAGTGTTGGTAGAGTATTAGCCGAAACAATTTGTGCAGATCGTGATTTTCCGCCTTTTAATCGTTCTACTAAAGATGGTATTGCACTTAATTATAAATCTATTTTAGAAGGAAAAACGGAGTTAAAAATAGAAGGTATTTGTAGTGCAGGAATTCCGCAGCAAGAATTAAAAGAAGATTATAACTGTTTAGAGATTATGACAGGAGCTGTGTTGCCTAAAAATGCAGATACCATTGTAATGTATGAACATGTTAGTATTACTGATGGAGTAGTTACAATTAATGAGATTCCAAAACAAGGAATAAATATTCATGCACAAGGAACCGATGAAAAAAAAGGGGCTGTTTTATTATTTCCTGGAACAATAATAGACGCTGCTGAGGTTGGTATTTTGGCTACGGTTGGTAAAGCTTTAGTGAAAGTTAAAAAACTTCCTAAAATAAGTGTTATTTCTACAGGAAATGAGCTTGTTCCAGTAGAAGAAAAGCCATTGCCACATCAAATTAGAAAATCTAATGTTCTTTCTATAGTTACTGCTTTGTACAAAGAGTATATTACTCCAGAACAGTTGCATTTAGTGGATAAAAAAGAAGAAATTAAAAAAAGTCTTTCTATAGCGCTTAAGAATAATGATGCTCTGTTGTTAAGCGGTGGCGTTTCTAAAGGAAAATATGATTATATCCCTGAGGTTATGGAAGAACTTGGAGTAGAAAAAGTTTTTCATAGAGTGGCGCAAAAACCAGGAAAACCTTTTTGGTTTGGTATTCATAAAGAAACAAATACGATTATATTTTCTTTTCCTGGAAATCCCGTTTCCACATTTGCTAATTACCATGTGTATTTTTTACCGTGGCTAAAAAAGAGTTTGGGATTACCGCAAGATAATTTACAAGTGCAACTGCAGGAAGAAATAGAAGCAAAACCTCCATTAGCCAAATTTGTTCAAGTAACTACTTTTTTAGAGAAAGGTATGTTTTGTGGAAAATTCATAAATGGTAACGGTTCTGGAGATTTAACAACATTACCTAGAGCTAATGGCTTTGTTTGTTTACTCCCTAGAGAAAATGTTTATAAAATAGGGGAGTTAGTACCATTTATAAAAATAAAGTAAATTATAATTATATGTTTTGTAAGATTACGTATGTTTTTTTACGTAAATAAGCTGATTTGTTTTTATTCTTTGTAAGGAAAACCTCAAATAATATTGGTATTGCAAAGAATTTTATATCTTGTTAAAATATATAAAGAAACCATTAACTATCATTGAACCCCCTAAAGATGATAAAAAGCTACAGAAAAGAAAATTGGAAAGAAATTAAGTTTGACGACAAGATTTCTAAAAACGAGAAGTACAAGATTTCAAATTTTGGAAGAATCATTAACTGTAAAGGTACTACCGAAAAACTGGTAAAAGTAACTTATATTAATGGCTATCAAAACTTGCCTTTAAAACAGGAAGTGAATAAAAAATTAACTAGTAGATATGTACATAAGTTAATTGCAGAGCATTTTCTTGAAAAAAAGGATGGAGTTTATGTAATTCATTTAAATTACGATAAAAAAGATAACAGACTAGAAAACTTAAAATGGGCTACTAAAGAAGAGAAAGAAAAACATCAATTTAGTAATCCGGAATACAAAGAAGCTTCTAAAAGACGACGATATTCTAAATTATCAGAGGCAAAAGTAAGGTTGCTAAAGAAAAAAATAAATGATCCCAATAGGCGTACTAGACTAAAAATGTTAGCAAAACAATTTGGTATTTCAGAAATGCAATTGTACAGAATTAAATCTGGAGAAAACTGGGGTTCTGTAGAATAAAGTAAAAAAAATCTATAAATTGTTTTTTTTATGATAGCTAATAATAAGGGATATAACAGAATTATAACTTTGTATCCCTTTAGTTTGATTGTTAGCTTTTAAAAAACTGTTATAGATAGATTTAAAAATAGGCTCTAAAGAATTTTCATAGGTATTCCAAAAAGTGGTCATTTCCTTATAGTTATTTCTAACCCCTGGGTTTAATTCATTTAATAGTTGCTTAACAAGCTCTGGGTTATTCTTGTTTATATTGTTTAGGCAATAGCCTAAAGCATAAGCATATGCAGAATATTTAAAATGAATGTCAGAGTTATGAACAGTAACTAAATATCCAATAAAATTAGTTTCATTTTCTGCAGAATACCCTATTTGATGCCCAATTTCATGACCAGCAACTACAGGAAATCTAAATTTAGGCAATAAAGCATTTACTTGTGCTTCATTAGTAAATGGGTTAAGGTAGCCACCATACCCCATATAGGTTAGTCCTGTGCTAAAGAGCGATTTTTTTATGCTTGGTTTTTGGTAAGATAAAAAAGGATATTTTTTATTTAATTGAACGTAACCGTCTAAAGTTTTAGAAAATATTTCTTCTTTAGTGTAAGGAAAAGTTACAGTAGTAGTAGAGTCTTTTGTGATTTTTAGTTGTGTAGCGTTAGTTTTGGCAATAAGTTTTTTTGTTAAAACTATAAGTTCTTCCTGAGAGTATTCTTCTTTTAAATTAAATTTTTTAGAAATAGGTTCTCTGTAGTAATTGAACCCCCATAAAAGATGAAAAGTAAAATACGCTATAGAAAGTATCATTATGCAGTTTATAAAAAATACTTTTAAGTTTTTTCGTAAGTACTTTCTATTTGTATAAATGTATCCTAAACCTATAAGTATTAATAAAAAATATATAATATCTCCTATAGAAAAAGGAACCCATCCAAAAAGCGATCTAAAGAAAGAGGCTATTATTGGGTATAGCCAATTACTGTAATATTTTTCTACAACTTCAGGGTAGCTTCCAATCCATTTTACAACAATAATTTGTGGTATTAATAATATGGCAATACTTTTATTTAGAGTTAATTTCAAATTATATGTTGATATTAGAAAGTTATGAATATGTAGCGTCCTTTTCAAAATTAGCTAATTTACTCGTAAGGTTGTTTATCAATCCGTATTTTTGATTGATTAAAATAAAAAAATGAGTAAAGAAATAAGAGAATTAGAACCTAAACCTGTCTGGAATAAATTTGCAGATTTAAATGCAGTTCCAAGACCTTCCAAAAAAGAAGAGCGTGTTATAAATTTTATGCTTGCTTTTGGAGAATCTTTAAATTTAGAAACTCTAAAAGATGAGATTGGTAATGTTATAATTAGAAAACCTGCTTCTAAAGGTTTTGAAAATAAGAAAATGATAACGTTACAGTCTCATTTAGATATGGTGCATCAAAAAAATAACGACACTATTTTTAATTTTGAGGAACAAGGAATAGATATGTTTGTAGAGGAAGATTGGGTAAAAGCAAAAGGCACCACTTTAGGAGCTGATAATGGGCTAGGGGTGGCAACCATAATGGCATTATTAGAAAGTAAAGATATTGAACATCCGGCTTTAGAAGCATTATTTACTATTGATGAAGAAACTGGAATGACAGGCGCGATGGGTCTTAAAGGAGGAATTTTGAAAGGAGAGATTCTATTAAATTTAGATACCGAAGAAGATGATGAAATAGGTATAGGTTGTGCTGGGGGAGTAGATATAACTGCAAAGCGTACTTATTCTGAGAAGTCTCTTCCAAGGGGAGTAGTTCCTTATAAGATTGTTGTAAACGGTCTACAAGGCGGGCACAGTGGTATGGATATTCATAAAGGATTAGGTAACGCTAATAAAATAATGAATAGAATTTTATATACCTGTAATAAGAATTATAGTATAAGAATTTCTGAAATAAATGGTGGTGGTTTGCGTAATGCAATTCCAAGAGAAAGTTCTGCAGTATTAATTGTAGATAAAGCTCATGCAAGCGCATTTAAAAAAGAAATAGAAAATTTAGCAGTTATAATAAAGCAAGAATTTAAAATAGCAGAGCCTAATCTTAATGTTGCGGTTATCGTAGTTAGAAAGCCTAAAACAGTTATGGGATTACGTCCTCAAGAAAAACTATTCAATGCTCTTTATGCTGCACATAATGGTGTTTATAGTATGAGTAATTCAATGCCGGGATTAGTAGAAACTTCTAATAATATTGCAAGTGTAACCGTTAAAAAAGGAGAAGTTGTAATAGCATGTTTAACTCGTTCTTCTGTTAACTCCTCTAAAGATGATTTGGCAAATGTGTTAACAGCTACTTTTGAAATGGCAGGTATGAATGTTTCTTTGTCTGGTGATTACCCTGGTTGGAATCCCAATCCGGATTCTGCTATATTAAAAGTTTTAGAAAATAAATATGAAGCAATTTTTAAAGAAAAACCAAATGTAGCAGCTTGCCATGCGGGTTTGGAGTGTGGTATATTAGGGAAAAACTACCCAAAAATAGATATGATAAGTTTTGGACCAACAATTAAAGGAGCACATTCTCCAGATGAGAGAGTTAGTATTTCATCAGTTCAAAAATACTGGAAGTTTGTTTTAGAGATTCTAAAAGATAGTCCAGGAAAATAATTATAAAAAAGGCTTGCATTTTGCAAGCCTTTTTTATAATATCTGGTTTTGTTTTATTCTGCAATACCAGTAATTTCTAAATCAAAAACTAAATCTGCATTAGGAGGTATAACAGCTCCTGCACCAGCTTCTCCGTATCCTAAATGTGGAGGAATAAATACACGAATTTTATCGCCAACTTTCATACTTAATAACCCTTCTTTAAATCCAGGTATTAGGGTAGCATCAGGACTATAATCCATAGGGATTGCTTCATATCCACGTCCTTTTTTTCTTCTATCGTCATATTTATTAAACTTTTTAGCAACTTCTTCATAATTACTATCAAATAAATTACCGTTGGATAAGTACCCAGCGTAAAAAACTTTTACTTTTTGACCAACTTTTGGTTTTTCGCCAGAACCTTCTTTTATAGTATAAATTTGTAATCCGCTTGGAAGTTCTGTTGCTTTTGTTTTCATTTCATTAAGCTCAGAAGCAAATTCGCTTTTCATTTTTTCAAAGGCTGCGATTTTTTCTTCTTCACCTTTAAAATAAGAACTCATAACTTTAATGGCATCAAACTTCTTTGCAAGTTTCCCATTTCTTATAATACTAACTTTATTCATGACAATACTATCTAAAGGTCTGTCAGATTGTGTTTTAACAACAGCAATAGAGTCTACTACGTCCAAACCTTCTACTACTTCACCAAAAACGGTATGTCTTCCGTTTAAAAAAGGAGTTTCTTTATGGGTTATAAAAAACTGACTTCCGTTGGTTGTTGGTCCAGAGTTAGCCATAGATAAAATACCTTTTTTACTGTGCGTTAAAGAGTCATTAAATTCATCTTTAAATTTGTATCCAGGGCTTCCTGAGCCAGTTCCAGTAGGATCGCCACCTTGAATCATAAAGTCTTTTATAACTCTATGAAAAATAATGCCGTCATAATATTTTTTTCCTTTAAACTCTTCACTTACAAATGGGCTTGTTCCTTCTGCTAAGGAAACAAAGTTAGCAACGGTAACTGGAGTTTTTTCTTGTTCTAATTTTACAATTATATCTCCTTTTGTAGTTTCTATATTTGCAAATAATCCATCTCCTAAATCTGCATGTTTTCCAGATTTACAACTTGCTATTACAAGAGTTATAACTATAAATGCATATACTTTTTTTATCATAATTTTAATTTTAAATCTATTGGTTTTCTTTTTTAATTTTTAAAATGGATATAGTTGCTTTTAAAGGAAGGTTAATTCCAATTTTTTTGTTATCACCATGATAGCCATATCCTAGTGAAGAAGGATATAAAAAGGTAGCTGTTTCATTTTCTTTTAATAGTTTAACGCTATGCCTAAGTCCTGGAAATAGTTCCTGTAAATCTACTTTGTAATTTATGGTGTCTATTTCCTTGTAGGAATAAATAGTGTCATTGTTTACATTTAAAATAGTATAGGTCATAGTAACTAAATCTTTTGGTTTGGCAGTATAGCTACTTTCGTTATTCTTATCTGTATAATAATACCATGAACCTACATCACTATGAATGTACTTATGAATGGTGTCTTTTTCAATAATCTCTTTAAAGAGTTTTTCTTCTTCTTTTAAGAGTCTTTTGTTTCTAGCAACCGATTCTTTAATTATGTTACCAGAACTTTTTTTAACAGCTCTTCTTGGTTCTGGACCTTTGCAGCTTGCTATGGCTAATAAGAATAAAATTAATGCGATATTTTTCATGCGGTTAATTCTTCTTTGTAATCTTTTAACAGGTTTTTAAAATAGTTAGTTGTTTCCTCAATAGAATCATCACTTTTACCACCTGCAGCATTAGTATGGCCACCGCCATTAAAGTGTTTTCTAGAGAATTCATTCACAGAAAAATCTCCAATGGAACGTAATGATATTTTTAAAATCCCTTCTTCTTTATTCTCTATAAAAATGACAGCAAATTTTATTCCTTCTAATGTTAGACCGTAATTTACAAATCCTTCAGTGTCTCCTTTTTGATAGTTGTAAGTGTCTAATTCTTGTTGACTTAACGTTATATATACGGTATTAAATTCTTTTAAAATTACCATATTCTTAAGAGCGCAACCAAGTAAGTGTAATCTGCTTGGCGTGTTAGCGTTGTAGATTTTTTGATGAATTTCGGTATTTTTAGCACCTTTTTTAATTAAGTCAGCAACAACCTCATGTGTTCTACTGGTGGTAGATGCAAATCTAAAAGAACCTGTATCGGTCATTATTCCAGTATAAAGGCAATTAGCAATTTTGGCATTAATCTTACTTACATCCCCTAAAAATTCAATTAAGTTATACACCATTTCGCAGGTAGAGCTCATACTAACATCAGAATACATAATACTTGCATAGTCTGCTGGTTCTTGATGGTGGTCTACCATTACAAAAGTTGCATTTGCTTGTTCTAAGAAAGGCTGCATTTGTCCTATTCTTCCTAAGTGATTAAAATCTAATGTAAAAATAATTGAGGCTTCATTAATACGGTCTTTAGATTGGTAATTTTCCTTTTCAAAATTAAGAATGTTCTCATTTCCTGGAATCCACTTTAAAAATTTAGGATAGTCATTAGGAGAAATAATGATTGCCTTGTGTCCTTTATCTTGTAAATAATGGTATAGCCCTAAGGTAGAGCCTATAGCATCTCCATCTGGATTTTTATGCGGTACGATTACAATTTTTTGAGGTGTAGAAAGTAGCGCTTTAAGCGCATTTATGTCCTTTAAATTCATGACGACGAATATACAATTTTATAAAATAAAAGGAGAAATTTTTAGGGGTCTGTTACTGTATTTTAAATCAATTTTTATGGCTAAAATGTTTTGTGTAAAGAATACTAGTTTTTATTATGGTATAGATAGTAAAGATTAAGTTTACGTGTTTTGTTATTAAATTACAAAGTTTATTATTTTGAATATTTTTTTTCTCTTTTTATATGCTTAAAATCAAGAACTAAACACTTTCTTTTATTTTTCTTGTTCGTTTATTTAAAAGCTTTATTTTTGCGCAAAAAATAAGACATGACAACAAATAGAACTTTTACAATGATTAAGCCTGATGCTGTAGAAAATGGGCATATTGGTGGTATTTTAGATAAAATCACTGCTGCAGGTTTTAAAATTGTAGCAATGAAATATACACAGTTAAGCAAAAGAGATGCAGAGGCATTTTATGCGGTACATAGTGAGCGTCCATTTTTTGGAGAGTTAGTTACTTTTATGACTAGGGGGCCAATTGTGTCTGCTATTTTAGAAAAAGAAAATGCTGTAGAAGATTTTAGAGCTTTAATTGGAGCTACTAACCCTGCTGAGGCAGCGGAAGGTACTATTCGTAAAATGTTTGCAACTAGTATTGGAGAAAATGCTGTTCATGGTTCTGATAGTGATGAAAATGCTGCTATAGAAGGAAGTTTCCATTTTTCAGGAAGAGAAATTTACTAAATATAAAAGTATATTATTTTAAAAGCTGCTTATCTTTAAATAGGCAGCTTTTTTTATCTTAAAACAAGTTTTTTAATTATTTCTTTACCTAACTCTTCATTAAGCATTGTAATAATTTTAGATTTTCCTTGGCTTAACTCATTCCTTAGTACAGAGGAAGAAAGGGAAACAAATAAAGTCTCATTTCTTAATTCTACAGCCGTGGTATAACTATTAACACCATTACCCATTAAGTTAACCCAAGCTTCCTTAACATTAACTTTGTCCATACCGCCTTGTAATTTATTTTCTTTAATAAATTCTTGTAAAGCTTCATTTAACGGTAAATTACCAAACTTGCGTTTTGCCATTATTTAGTACTATTTATAGGAGTGAATTTTTTATAGGTATACATAATTTCTTCTTCGTTTATAACAGAAAATGTGTTCTTATTTAAAGTAACCAATTTTTCTTTTCTCTTGCTAATTTCATCCAAAGAATAATTTAAGAAGAATGTTGCGTTTTCTTCTGTAATCCTAAATATTTCTGCATCGTTAGAGGTTTCATAGGTGCCATTAAATTTTGGTTGTACTTTTTTTCTGTACCCAGTAGTATCTGAAACTTGAATGTAGTCTAAGGTAGTACTCATTTTATATTCTTTAGAGGTACCGTCTTTAAAGGTTACTTTTTGTATTTCCCAATACCCATTTAGGTTTTTTATGTCATGTTTATCAATTTTAGAAGAACAGCTAGTAAAGCATAAAGCAATAAGAAAAACTAAATTTTTAAGCATACTTATAATTTAAAAATTTTATAAGATTGATGTATGTTTTTAACTAAATTTTCTGTTCTTTCTGCATGGGTATCACTAATAAAAATTTGTCCAAAACTTTCATTATCTACCAAGCTTATAATGTGAGAAACTCTGTTTTCGTCTAATTTATCAAAAATATCATCTAAAACTAAAATAGGGGTGGTTTTAGATTGTTCTTTAATAAAGTGAAATTGAGCAAATTTTAAAGCAATTAAGAAAGATTTTTGCTGTCCTTGACTACCAAATTTTTTAACAGGGTAGTTATTAATTTTAAAACTTAAATCGTCTTTGTGAATTCCGCTACTAGTATATTGCAATGCACGGTCTTTATCTACTGTAGCTTTTAATAATTGTAAAAGCGTTTGGTCTTTTAATTTACTTTCAAAAGATATAGTTACTTCTTCAGTGTTATTGGTTATGGCTTTATATTGCTCCTTAAAAATAGGAATAAAAGTATTTAAAAATTTTTGCCTTTTGTTAAATATTAATGTGCCATATTCATATAATTGCTCATTATAAACATCTAGGTTTGTAGCATCAAAAGTATGGTTAATAGCAAAGTATTTTAATAAAGAGTTTCTTTGAGATAATACCTTATTATATTTTATTAAGGTGAGTAAATATTCTTTGTCTGACTGAGAAATGACTCCGTCTATAAATTTTCTTCTAGTAACACTACCTTCTGCAATTAAATCTCTGTCATAAGGAGAAATGATTACTAAAGGCAGCAAGCCAATATGATCCGAGAAGCGTTCGTATGCTTTGCCGTTGCGTTTAATTATTTTTTTTGCTCCTTTTTTTAGACTGCTAACTATATGCTCTTCTTTTTCATTTTTTTTAAAAAAACCATCAATAACAAAAAAGTCTTCATTGTGTTTTATATTCTGAGAGGTTATTGGATTAAAATAACTTTTGCCAAAAGATAAATGGTAAATAGCATCTAGAACATTTGTTTTTCCAACACCGTTATGTCCTACAAAACAGTTGGTCTTAGTGTCAAACTCAAAATTTTCTGAACTAAAGTTTTTATAATTTATTAAGGATAATTTATGTAGATGCATACTTAATTTTCGGGTATTTTATTCTAAATTCTCATAGAAACCTGCAAAATATCGAAAAATAACGAATAAATACCCACTTGAATTTCAATAAAAACTTTATTTTTGCGCGATCAATAAAATTTAAGATGGCAACATATAAAAAACGAGGATTTAAACCTAAAAATCAAGTAGAAGAGCAACAGGTAGAGGAGCAAGAAAGCACAACTGCCGAAGTATTTAATACCCTAGATGAGAGTGCTTCTAAAAGTGAGGAATGGGTTTCTAATAATCAAAATTACATATTAGGTATTATTGGTGTAATAGCAGTTGCGGTTTTAGGATATTTAGGATACATGCAATTTGTACAGAATCCTAAGGAGGCAGATGCTGCTAATGAAATGTATTATCCACAGCAACATTTTGACCAAGCTTTAATTAGTACTACTGCAAAAGATTCATTGTTTACTTTAGCATTAAATGGTGCAGATGGTAAATATGGCTTTTTAAATATAATAGAAGAATACAATGGAACCAAAGCAGCAAATATTGCTAATTATTCTGCTGGTATGTCTTATATGAATATGCAAAAATACCAAGAGGCAATTACTTATTTAGAAAACTTTTCTTCTGATGATGCAATATTAGGTGCTTTAGCAAAAGGTGGTTTAGGAGATGCTTTTATGCAATTAGGACAAGCAAGTGATGCTTTAGGATATTATGAAAGTGCGGTAGCGCATAGCGGTAATGAATACACAGCTCCAAAATTTTTATATAAAGCAGGAGTAACTGCATTAGAGTTAAAGGAAAATGAAAAAGCTTTAAAATTCTTTCAAAGAATTAAAGATGAATTTTCTAGTTCTGATGAAGCTCGTAGTATTGATGCCTTTCTTGGAATGGCTAAAAGTGAATAAAAATGGCTACAGTAAATAAAAATTTATCTGTTTATGATAAAGAAACAATCCCAAATGCGAAAGACTTTCGATTTGGGATTGTTGTTTCTGAATGGAATACAAAAATAACTAACGGTCTTTATCTAGGAGCAGTAGAAGCTCTTAAAGATTGTGGTGCATTAGAAGGGAATATTGTTAAATGGGATGTTCCTGGTAGTTTTGAACTTATTTATGGTTCTAAAAAAATGATAGCTACGCAAAAAGTAGATGCTGTTATTGCAATTGGAAGTGTAATTCAAGGAGAGACAAAACATTTTGATTTTGTATGTAGCGGAACCGCTCAAGGCATTAAAGATTTAAATGTATTAACAGATACTCCAGTTATTTTTTGTGTGTTAACTGATAATACTTTGCAACAAGCTATTGATCGTAGTGGAGGCAAACACGGAAATAAGGGCACAGAGGCCGCAATTGCTGCAATAAAAATGGCTGCTATAGGCTAGTTTCCTGCTTTTTTAACTTCTATTACAGAAAACTTTAAAACTGTTAACAAATTTTAAGGTCCCTATTACGGCATATTTTTTGATTTTAAGTAACTTTGATACAATGGGGATGCTTAGCAAAATCACGAAATTAGGTAAGAACAAGAAATTTGGATATTCTCCTCGTTTTTATGACGATAAAGGAGAAGGGAATCCTTATGAAATTGAACATAAGTTTGATAAGTATAGGTCTACCGTAGGAAGAAATAGAGGGTTAAAAAGAAAGTTTAATAACGTTTTAGACGATGTTAAAAGAGAGGGTGACCGTAACCTTAGAAAGAGAATGGTTATTATCCTTGTAGTTTTAATCTTAATATTTTTATTTATTATTGATTTTGATTTATCCATATTTATAAGTTAGCATGGCAGATATTATAAAACTTTTGCCAGACCACGTAGCGAATCAAATTGCTGCGGGTGAGGTAGTGCAACGTCCCGCTTCAGTTGTAAAAGAACTTCTAGAAAATGCAATTGATGCTGGTGCTACGACAATAAAACTTATTGTAAAAGATGCTGGAAAAAAGCTTATCCAAGTTGTAGATAATGGAAAAGGAATGAGTGCTACAGATGCTCGTTTAAGTTTTGAAAGGCATGCTACATCTAAAATCCAAAAAGCCGAGGATTTATTTAATTTAAATACAAAAGGGTTTAGAGGAGAAGCTTTAGCGTCTATAGCTGCAATTGCACACGTAGAGCTTTTAACCAAAACGGAGGTAGATGAAGTAGGTACCCAATTAAAAATAGAAGGCAGTAAAGTAATTGCTCAAGAAGTTACGGTTACTCCTAAAGGAACTTCAATGCTGGTAAAGAACCTTTTTTTTAATATACCAGCACGTAGAAATTTTTTAAAATCTAATCAAGTAGAACTTAGACATATTACAGACGAGTTCCATAGAGTTGCCTTAGCGCATCCAACTATTGCTTTTCATTTTTATAATAACGGAAGTGAGTTATTTAATTTACCTATCGTAAATTTTAGAAAAAGAATAGTACAAATATTTGGAGGAAAAGCTAATTCTAAATTAGTACCTGTTAACGAAGAAACGCAAGTGGTGAAAATTTCTGGATTTGTAAATAAACCAGAATTTTCAAAAAAGAGTAGGGGAGAACAGTTTTTTTTTGTGAATGATAGGTTTATAAAAAGCCCTTACCTGCACCATGCTGTAGTTGCTGCTTTTGAAGGGCTAATAAAACCAAATACGTATCCTGGTTATTTTTTATGTTTAGAAGTGGATCCTGGTACAATAGATATCAATATTCATCCAACAAAAACCGAGGTTAAGTTTGATGATGAGCATACATTATATGCTTTGTTGCGTTCTACAATAAAACATAGCCTAGGGCAATTTAGTGTTGTGCCAGCTATAGATTTTGAGCAAGACCCTAATTTAGATACACCTTATTCTTATAAAAATAAACAAGTAGAAATACCGCAAGTTACAGTAGATGCTACTTTTAATCCTTTTGCTAACGAGGTAGAAAAGCCAAAAAGTACTTCTAATACAGCAGGAACTTCATTTACAAATTATACCAAACCAAGTACTAAAGGGTGGGAAAATTTATATGAGGGTTTAGGAACAAAAAAAGAGGAAAGTGCTCCTTTTGCTAGTATGGAGTTTGAGTCTGAGGTTATTACAGGGTCTATATTTAAAGAAGAAAAGATTGAAGAAGAATCAGTTTCAACAACATTTCAACTTAGAAGAAAATATATAGTAACCACCATTAAATCTGGTATGGTGGTAATAGATCAGAGTAGAGCGCACCAAAGAGTACTCTATGAAAAATTCTTAAAGAATATTACTATTCAGGAAGCGGTAACTCAGCAATTGTTATTTCCTCTTTCTTTGCATTTTTCTACCACAGATGTTACTATATTAAAAGAAATACAAGAGCAGTTAAGAACTATTGGTTTTGCATTTAATATTACCGATAAAGAAGTTGTAGAAATAACTGGAGTTCCCTTACAGGTTGTAGAAAGTGAAGTGGAAATGGTTTTAGAACAATTAATTTTAGATTATCAAATGGAAATTTCTGGAGATAGTTTTTCGCAAACCGATATTCTTGCAAAAACACTTTCTAAGACTTTAAGTGTAAAAACAGGAGCGGTATTAGATGCGGCTTCACAACAAGCTTTAGTAAATGATTTGTTCGCTTGTAAGGAACCAGGATTAAGTCCGTTTAATAAACCAACGTATGTTACTATAACAGAAAACGATATTGATAAAAAATTTATTTAGATGGCTAGATTAACAGGTGTTATTAAGCATTTACTAATAATTAATGTCTTATTTTTTATTGCTGCACAGCTTTTCGGCGAACAAATTTATCATTGGTTTTCAATGTGGTTCCCATTGAATAAGAATTTTCAATTTTGGCAAATTATTACTCATATGTTTATGCATGGTAGTGTAATGCATATAGTTGCTAATATGTTTGTATTATGGATGTTTGGTTCTCCTCTAGAAAAAATGTGGGGGAGAAATAAGTTTTTATTTTTCTATTTTTCAGTGGGATTAGGTGCATTATTAATACAGACCCTGGCTAATTATTATTTTTTCTCAGAATCCTTAGAGGTACTTGAAAGTGCAGGGGTAGTTAAATCTGAAATAATTGATACATTAATTAAAGGTCAATATAACACAGGTTGGTATGAATTAGCATCTAAAGATATCGTGGAGAGTTTGTTGTCTGAATTTAATGGAAGAATGTTGGGTGCTTCTGGTGCTACTTCTGGAATTATGGTTGCTTTTGCTTTTATGTTTCCAAATATGGAGTTAATGCTCTTGTTTTTTCCAGTGCCAATAAAAGCAAAGTATTTTGTTCCGTTATACTTTATTGGAGATTTTTATTATGGCTTTAGTAATTCTGGAGACGGTATAGCTCATTTTGCGCATGTTGGTGGTGCGTTATTTGGTTTTATTATGATGTGGTATTGGAAAAAAAATCAATTTAACGGTAACCGTTGGAATTAAGTGTATGGCACAAGGAAATTTAAAATACCAATACGCTAACCTCTCTATAGCAGAAAAACTTATAGTAGTAAATGTTATCGTTTTTATTGTAGACGGACTTTTGAAAGCTCTTTTTGGGTTTAGTATTATGTCTTGGTTTGAGCTACCCAAAGATTTTTCTATATTTATAACGCAGCCATGGTCTATAATTAGTTACTCTTTTTTTCATGGTAGTTTAGGGCATGTATTTTGGAACATGATGTTGTTGTACTTTTCAGGAAGAATTTTTCTGAACCTTTTTGGAAATAAACGTTTTCTTAATGTCTATTTTTTAGGAGTTATAGCTGGTGGATTAGCGTTTTTATTGAGCTATAATGTTTTTCCAACTTTAGTACACACAAATACTTCGCTTATTGGAGCTTCGGCAGGTGTTACAGCTATATTAATTTTTATATGTACATATATACCTAATCAAGAAGTTAGACTCTTTATTATTAATGTTAAGCTTTGGTATATAGGTGCTTTTGTAGTTTTAACAGATTTAATTCGAATACCTACTAGTGGGAATGTAGGAGGGCATTTAGCGCATTTAGGAGGAGCTGCTTTGGGGTATTTTTATGCGAGACAACTTCTTAATGGTACAGATATAGGTTCAGGTTTTGAGAAGTTAGTTGATGGAATTGTAAATATCTTTAGGAAAAAAGAAAAAAAATCTCCTTTAAAAACTGTTTACAGAAGAGAGTCTGTAAAAAAACAAACGAAACCGGATTACACAAAAGAAAGTAAACAACGTAAGGTAGATGGTATCTTAGATAAGATTAGTAAGTCTGGTTACGAAAGTTTATCTCAAGAAGAAAAGGATTTTTTATTTAAAGCGGGCAAAGAAAACTAAAGAGTGAAGAAGCTATCTATATTTCAAAAACTTATTTATTTTATTGCGGTATTATTGGCTTTACTGTTGCTGTTGGCTTGTGTAATTCCTTATTTTCCAGTTAAGTTAATCCCTTTGTTTTCATTTATTAGTTTAGGGGTGCCGGCCTTAGTTGTACTAAATATTCTTTTTGCTATTTATTGGGTATTTACTAGTTTTAAAAGAAGTTTGTTTTTAATTGGAGCTTTAGCAGTTGGTTATTTAATTCTAGGTTCTTTTGTGCAATTTAGGGGAGAATCTGCAAGGGACTCTAAAGAAGATATAAAAATAATGACATTTAATTCTTATGGTTTTCAAGGGGTAGGAGAGAAAAATGATAAAGAGCAAGAAAAAGAAAACGGTATTAATATAATAGATTTTATATCAAAACAAAACCCAGATATTATCTGCTTTCAGGAGTTCGATTATAAAAGAATACGAAGTGGAGAATTAGATGCATACCCTTACAATTATGTTGATTTTGAGTTTGGAGTTAAAAGAGATAAAGTCATTCAAGCTATTTATTCAAAATTTCCTATTGTTTCTAAAGGAAATTTAAATTTCCCTAAAAGCTATAACAATGGTATTTATACTGATGTCTTATACGAAAAAGATACATTGCGAATTTATAATTTACATTTAGAATCCTTGGGTATTACACCAGGTAAAGGAGTTTTATCTACCAAGCCTCCAGAAAAGTTATATAAACAATTGGGAGATGTATTTAAAAAACAAGAGGAGCAAGCTTTATTAGTTTCTGAACATGCAAAAGTAGTTAACTATAAAAAAATTATTTGTGGAGATTTTAACAATGGGCAATATTCTAGAATATATAATTTAATTAGAGGAGGTCTTAAAGATACTTTTGAGGAAAAGGGGAGTGGTTATGGTAGAACATATAATTATCATGGATTGCCTATTCGGATAGATTTTATTCTTGCTGATAAAGGAATTATTGTAGAATCGCATAAGAATTTTAATGTTAAATACTCAGACCATTTTCCAGTAATGGCTTCATTTAGTTTAAAGTAATCATATAGCAGTCTGCTAGATCTGCAAGAATATGAATGAGAAGTGCTAATCCAAATATCCTAGTTTTTTTGTAAAGAAATAATACTATATATATGGCTATTGCCCAATAGGTATGTAAAGGATGATAGTTAATACTGCAACGCATAGAATCAAATACAGGAGTTGCAAAAAAATGGTCCACATCAATTACTATTCCTGCTAAAAGAACAACAATAGCAAAGGTTTTATCTTTTTTGTAGAATGCCAAAGCAATAATAATGGGAACTATAAAATGTATACCATAATGTATTACAAATCTAAGCATGTAAGAAGTCTAATTTTATTTCCTTTAGATACATAAGTGCATTGGTTCCTTCATTAAATAAAAGGTCCAGAATACTTGTATTAGGGATAAAACTATTACGGTCACTAAATACTTGAATGTATTCTTTAGCAGTATAAGTAGGCTCTTTTTTAGCATTTATTAAAAACCTAACATCTACGACATCTACTTCTTCTAATTTAGTATTATACTCTGTAGTTTTTTCTTTAGGTATTTCTAACTGGAGGCAATCACAAACAACCTCAATAGTTTTTAAATTAAACTCTAATAAACTTTCAAATTTTGTAGTGTATAGTGGTTGTATTTCATCCTCGTAAAACTCAAAAAAAGGGGAGGACCTGTAAGCGGTTTCTAAAGTTCGCCAATGTTGCCTTTGCCAAGGATATGAGTTGTCTATTTTAATGTCCTTATATTTTTGCTTCTCTTTATTTTTTCCTAAATGAATAATAGGAATGTTTAATATGTGCTTACCACGATCTGCACAAACATAAGCTCTGTTTCTATAGGTTTGTTTTTGATAATTGTCCATGTATTCCCAATAGACTTCTTTTTGAGCAATAACAGCAAAAGTTACTAAGTTTGGAATATAAGCAGGATGTAGTAAGTACTTCAAAAGTTAGGCTTTGTTTTTTCTTTTCTTACGGAAAAAGTCAAATACGAACCACCCAACTAATGCTATTAAAAAGAATTTAAAATAAGACCTTGGTTCTCCATCGCCATTTACCGTAGTAAATACACGATCCCATCTAATTTTCCAGTTTTTAAAGCCGTCTGTAAAGTTATCAAAACTCATCCAAATGAAAATTGGAGTTCCAACAATATGGTTTTCTGGAACATACCCCCATGTTCTACTATCTTCAGAATGGTCTCTATTATCTCCCATCATCCAATAATAATCTTGTTTAAAAGTATAAGTTGTAGCAACTTTACCATTTAAACTAATTTGATTTCCAGAAACACTTATTTTGTTTCCTTCGTAATCTTTAATTATTTTTTTATAAATAGGAAGTATGTTTAAATCTAACGGGACAGTAACTCCTTTTTTTGGAAGGTAGATTGGTCCAAAATTATCGTTATTCCAAGCATAGTTTGGGTTTTGAGGAAAAATGTTTGCACCTCTACTATTTTTTGGTTCAACTTGTCTTACCACAGAATCTATAGAAGTGTCTGCCTTTAATTTAGATACCATTTCGTTGGTTAAAGCAACTAAACGCTGCCTTTCTGTAATCTCTTTTAAAGAGAGTCTTGCTTTTTGAATAACTTTAGTTGGGATGCCTAAATGCTTTGTATATAATTCTAGTTTACCATCTTCTGTTTGGTTATATCCTAAAAGATATTCTTGTATAATTTGTGCTTGCTCTTGGTTTATTGGGTCAGAAAGATATTTTCTAGTTAAATCTACAACCCCTATATTTTTTAGTAGGCGTGAAGAAACTCCTTTTTGACTGTACACCATATAGTCGTACTGAGGTTTAGCTCTATCAGACAGTTTTAGTTGTTTCCCATTAATAAAAACATAACCATCTATAATCTCTAAAGAATCTCCAGGGGTCCCTACACAACGCTTTACATAGTTAGATTTTTTGTCAATAGGTTTTTTTACCCCTTTTTCTCTCTTAAAGAAAACACGAACTGTATCTGCGGGCCAGCTAAATACAACAATATTATTTTTTTTAACTTTTGTGAAACCAGGTAGTCTAAAGTATGGAAGTTGCGGTTTGTTTAAATATGAACGTGTGCCAACAACAGGAAGTGTATCATGAACCATTGGTGCCGCGACTGTAGTCATAGGTGTTCTTGCTCCATAATGAAACTTACTTACAAAAAGAAAATCGCCCACACGCAATGTTCTTTCTAACGAACCTGTTGGAATTACATAAGGTTGTATAAAATAAGTGTGTACTAATGTTGCTGCTACAATTGCAAAAACAATAGAGCTAACCCATTCTCCTAAAGCTGTTGTTGGTTGTAAACTACGATCTTCTATATACTTTACATCTAGTAAATAATTTACATAGTATATGTAAAAACCAAGAGTTAGAACAACTAACCAAGATTCAATAAGGCTATTTCTTCCAAAACTTCGTATGGTTTCTATCCAAATAACAGGAAACATTAATAAGTTAATAATAGGTATGAATAAAAGTATAGTCCACCATTTTGGTCTATTTATAATTTGCATTAATACAATTGCATTATAAACAGGTATAGCAGCTTCCCATGCTTTTCTTCCAGCTTTAACGTATAGTTTCCAAGTTCCTAAAAAATGAATAACCTGTACTATAAGTATAAAAATAATCCACTGTGTAGTATCCATATAAATGCTATTTGTTTTCTATTTTAAAAGTGCAATGCACTCTTTAAGTCTTTAATTATTTTGTATTAGTGCTAAAAAGATGTTTATGTTACAAATATTAACCTAGGTTTAACACATCTCTCATAGTAAAATTTCCTTTTTTACCAAGAATCCATTCTGCAGCAATAACTGCTCCTAAGGCAAACCCTTCCCTGTTATGCGCAGTGTGTTTAATTTCTATACTGTCAATATCACTATTATATGCAACAGTATGTGTTCCAGGTACAGCTTCTATTCTTTTGGCTGTAATGGGGATTTGGTTGTCACCAGACTCATCTAATTTCCATTTAGTGTAATCTGAATTATTTATAACGCCTTCCGCTAGAGTAATAGCAGTACCGCTTGGAGCATCTAGTTTTTGTGTATGGTGAATTTCTTCCATAGACACATTATATTGTTTAAGGTTTTTCATCATTTTAGCTAAATATTCATTTAACTCAAAAAAGACATTAACACCTAAGCTAAAATTAGAAGCGTAAATAAAGGCTCCTTCTTTTTCTTTACATAGAGAAACTGCTTTATCATAATTATCTAACCAACCTGTTGTACCACTAATAATAGGAACATTGTTTTCTAGGCATTTAGTAATATTACCATAAGCAGCAGTAGGCATACTAAAATCAATGGCAACATCAAAAGAAGAAAAATCTATTTCTTTAGTATCTATATCTATTTTGGCTACAATGTTATGATTTCTATTTAGAGCAGCTTGCTCAATCATTTTTCCCATTCTTCCGTATCCAAATAATGCTATTCTCATAAGTTAAAAATTAATTGTTAGTCCCATTCCATAATTTGGATTGTTACTAATTGGGTCTAAATTTAAATAAGGTTTAAAATCTACGCTAAGGTCATCACTGACATTAAATTGTTGTAAGTGTGCATCTACATTAGCATCTACAATATTTAAGATATAAAGAGCTATTGTAATTACTAGAGACAAGTCTCTTGCTTCTTGAAAATCTTCTTGTTTATTTTGTAAAACTGTATCAGAAAAATTTGGATTTGTATTACCATTTTCCCCATTAGGATTATAAAATTCATCATCTAAAAATCCGGCTTTTCTTCTTTTAAATGCAACTCTAAAGCGGTCATAAAGATCGTTGTTAAATTTATAAGAATAAATTCCTGCTCCTATGGCACCATATACAATAGGAACTTTCCAGTAGCGTTTATTATAAATTTGTCCTAATCCTGGTAAAATTGCGGAGTAAAATGCAGCCTTGCTAGGTGCTAAAGGGTTAATGTTTCTTTTTTTCTTATTTTTTTTAGAATCAATAACAACACCTTTATCTTTTAGATTAGTTTTTACACTATCTATATTAACCTGCGTAGTTGTGCTATCTACTTCTTTATTACCCTCTTGAGCAAAAGTGTAACAAGAAAATAAGATTAGAATAATTGCTGTAATTAGGTATTTATTCACCTAGGATTATTTTTTTTATTCGTTTAAAATCTTCTTTGGATGTATATGGAATCGTAATTTTTCCTTTATTTCCCGAGGTTGGTTTAATGTCTACTTTAACATCTAAGTAGTTAGATAAGTTTGTAACTCCTTTTACTATATATTCAGGTGTTTTTAAGGTTTCTGTCGTTGGTGTTGTTATTTTTTTTGGTTTTTTTTCTTCATGATATTTTTTTACCGCTTTTTCTGTTTCTCTTACGGACAAATTTTCAGAAACAATTTTTTCATATAGCGCTATCTGATCTTTATTTTTTTCTATGTTCACTAGAGTTCTACCATGACCCATGCTTAAAAAACCATCTCTCATGCCAGTTTGTATAATTGGATCTAACTTTAAAAGTCTTAAGTAATTTGCAATTGTAGAACGTTTTTTACCTACGCGATCACTTAATTTTTCCTGAGTAAGTTCTATTTCATCAATAAGGCGTTGGTAAGACAAGGCAATTTCTATAGGGTCTAAATCTTGTCTTTGTATGTTTTCTACCAAAGCCATCTCTAACGATTCTTGATCGTTAGCAATACGAATATATGCAGGTATAGTTTGAAGATTTATAAGTTTAGAAGCTCTAAATCTTCTTTCTCCAGAGACTAATTGATATTTATTAAAATCTAACTTACGAACAGTTATAGGCTGTATAACTCCTAATTCTTTTATAGATGTTGCTAATTCATTTAATGCTTCGTCATTAAAATAGGATCTTGGCTGAAAAGGGTTAACCTCTATACTTTCTAGCTCTAGCTCCACAATATTCCCAACAACTTTATCTGCATTTTTATCTGTTGCAGATTGTATGTCGTTTTCTGGATCTTTTAACAATGCAGATAAACCTCTTCCTAAAGCCTGTTTTTTTGTTGCTTTTGCCATTACGCAATTTCCTTATTTTTATTTACTACTTCGTTAGCCATGTTTAAATAGTTGGCAGCTCCTTTACTACTAGCATCATATTTTATAATGCTTTCCCCGTAACTAGGGGCTTCACTAAGGCGCACATTTCTTTGAATTATAGTTTCAAAAACCATGTCTCCAAAATGTTTTCGAACCTCTTCTACAACCTGATTGGATAATCGTAACCTAGAATCGTACATAGTTAACAGCATGCCTTCTATATCTAAATCTGGATTGTGTATTTTTTGAACACTTTTAATGGTGTTTAATAATTTACCTAGTCCTTCTAATGCAAAATATTCACATTGAATTGGTATTATAACAGAATCTGCAGATGTTAAAGCATTAAGTGTTAGCAAGCCTAAAGATGGAGCACAATCAATTAAAATATAATCATACTTTTTTTTAAGCCTTGTGATAGCTTTTTTCATCATGTATTCTCGCTCTTCTTTATCTACTAGCTCAATTTCAATGGCTACTAAATCTATATGAGACGGAATTAAATCTACATTTGGGGATGTAGTTTCAATAATGGTTTCTTCTGCAGTTTTTGTATGTTCTAATAATTGATATGTTCCTAGCTCAATACTTTCCACATCTATACCTAATCCAGATGTAGCATTAGCTTGGGGGTCAGCATCAATTAATAACACTTTTTTTTCTAGTACCCCTAGCGATGCCGCAAGGTTTACCGTGGTTGTAGTTTTACCTACACCACCTTTTTGATTTGCTATAGCAATTATCTTGCCCATTGTAAAGTAAGTTAGGATGTAAAAATACAATTATTTGTGGTGTTCTAGAAACGATTTTGTTAACACAAAGTGAATAAGTATAACAGATTGTGTTAAATAGCGTTAAAGTGTTGTAAAATAAGAGTTTGTAGAGGTCTTTTTTGTGTTTTTTTAGAGAAAAAATATTTACGGAAGTTTATTCATGGTTTTTAGGCTATCCTCATATTCTATTAAGTAAATTTCCTCGTTTTTCTTTTTTAAGTAGTACTCTTCCCTTGCAAATTTTTCTAATTCTTTAGCGTCAGAAAGTTTATCAATAATTACTTTGTCTTTTGCAATCTCTTCCTTTAGGAACTCTTTTTGTTTTTCTAGTTTATTAATTTCTTTTTTTAATTCTAAATGAATTAATAAAGAATTGGTGTCAATAAATAGCATCCAAATAACAAAAACAGTTAGTACTAACACATAGGCGTTAGTAATTATTTTAAACCAAGGTTTTTTTCTTAAATCTGCTAATCCCATTTTAGGATAATTTATCATTTATTATAGTGCGTACTATATCTATAGCTACCGTATTATATTTATTATTTGGAATAATAATATCTGCATATTCTTTAGTAGGTTCTATAAACTGGTCATGCATTGGTTTTAATGTGTTTTGGTAACAATCAAGAGTTTCATCTAAGCTCCAACCTCTTTCTGTGGTATCTCTTTTTAATCTACGAATTAATCTTTCATCAGAATCTGCATGCACATAAATTTTAATATCAAACATTTCTCTAATTTTAGAGTTGGTTAAAATTAGAATACCTTCTACTAAGACTACTTTTCTTGGTTGCGTTGCAAGAGTTTCCTTTGTTCTATTACATTTAATAAAAGAATAAACCGGCTGTTCTATAGATTGACCAGATTTTAATAATTCTAAATGTTCTACTAATAAATCAAAATCTATAGCAGATGGGTGATCAAAATTTGTTTTTTTTCGTTCTTCAATAGTTAGATGAGATAAATCATTGTAGTATGAATCCTGAGAAATAATACCAACTTCTTCTTTAGGAAATTCATTCATTATTTGATTAACAACGGTAGTTTTTCCGCAACCTGTTCCTCCAGCAATACCTATAATTAACATGTATAACAATTTATACAAAAATAAGTATTTGCTATTTAATGAAACTAAAAAATAAGTATGGGATTATTTAAATTATAAACAACTAATAAAAACGCAATATTTTTACTTTTTGTATTCATAAAATCTATTAATAGATACGTTTTTTAATGATAAATAATCTATTTACTATATAGCATATAAGTACCTTTGTATCATGGAGAATGAGAATGTGAAACCAAACTTTGAGTTTGTTGCTTTAATGGCATCGTTAATGTCTATTACGGCTTTGGCTATTGATGCAATTTTACCAGCACTTTCAGATATAGGTATAGCGGTTAATAGTTTAGGAGATACCGAAAATCAAAAACTCGTTACCATGATTTTTTTAGGTTTGGGAGTTGGGCAATTATTTTTTGGGCCTTTATCTGATAGTTATGGCAGAAAACCTATGATTTACATTGGTTTTGGAGTGTTTTTTATTGCAAGTCTTATCTGTGTTTTTGCACCATCTATGTCATGGATGGTTTTTGGTAGAATTTTGCAAGGTATAGGATTGTCTGCAGCTAGGTCTATAAGTATATCTATTATTAGAGATACTTATAAAGGAGATTATATGGCAAAGGTAATGTCTTTTGTTACCGCTTTTTTTATTTTAATACCAGTGATTGCGCCAGCTATAGGAAAAGCTTTTTTGAATAATTTTGGATGGCAATCTATTTTTTATATACAACTGTTTTTCTCTTTAATAGTGTGTATTTGGTTTTGGAAAAGACAACCAGAAACTTTAAAACCAAAATATAAAATACCTTTTACTAGGCATGTTTTTTTTGATGGTTTAAAAGAGCTTGTACGTTATAGAAAGACTATTGCTTTTACTATAATATCTGGTTTAATTACAGGTTCTTTTTTAGTGTATTTAAGTGCTGCGCAACAAGTTTTTGAAACGCAATATGATTTGGTCGATGAATTTCCATATATTTTTGCAGGATTAGCTATCTCTATTGGTATTGCAACATTTTTAAATGGAAGTTTAGTCCTAAAATTTGGAATGCAAAAATTAGCGTTTATGGCACTCTATTTATTTTTTGGAGTGTCTTTGTTATATGTAGTTTTGTTTTGGAACTCTCCAAATCCTAATGTTATTGTTCTAATAGTTTTTTTAGCTACTCAATTTTTTAGTTTAGGGTTTTTGTTTGGTAATTTACGCTCTATTGCAATGGAGCCTATTGGTCATATAGCTGGAATAGGGGCTGCAATTACTGGTTTTATATCTACAGTAATATCTATACCAATAGCAACATATGTTGGTAGTTTTGTAGAGAATACAGTTTGGCCTTTATTTGCTGGGTTGGCTGTTTGTGGTTTTTTCTCTTTGTTTATTTTTATTCTTATTAGAAGAAAACAAAGAATTGTCTTAGCATAGAAAACCAAACATTGTTCTTTTAAAAAAACATGTTTGGTTGTTAGCAGTTTTGGGTATTACTTATAAAGAATTTTCCATAATATCTTTTATTACCTCTGGATTTAACAAAGTACTTGTATCTCCTAAATTACTAGTGTCTTTACTAGCAATTTTTCTAAGAATACGACGCATAATTTTACCACTACGTGTTTTTGGTAAGCCGGGTACAAATTGAATTTTGTCTAATTTTGCAATAGGTCCAATATGTTCCGTAATTTGTTGGTTTATTTCTTTTTTAAGATTTTCTCTATCTCTACTTTCTCCTGTTTCTTTTAATATTACATAACCATAAAGCGCATTTCCTTTTACATCATGAGGAAAACCAACAATAGCAGACTCTGCAATAGCAGGGTGTTCATTAATAGCATCTTCAATTGGAGCTGTTCCTAAGTTATGTCCTGAGACTATAATAACATCATCTACTCTTCCTGTAATTCTGTAATAGCCAACAGCATCTCTATGGGCACCATCACCAGTAAAATATTTATTTTGGTAGGCAGAAAAGTAAGTATTTCTATAACGCTCATGATTACCCCAAATGGTTCTGGCTATGGATGGCCAAGGGAATTTAATACATAATCTTCCATCTACTTGATTTCCTTTAATTTCTTTACCGTTTTCATCCATAAGTGCCGGTTGAATACCAATAAATGGAAGTGTGGCAAAAGTTGGGGTAGTAGGGGTTACATAAGGTATTGGCGAAATCATTATTCCACCAGTTTCTGTTTGCCACCAAGTATCTACGATTGGACTTTGTTTTTTGCCAACGTTGTTATTGTACCAATGCCAAGCCTCTTCATTTATAGGTTCTCCTACGGAGCCTAAAACTTTTAAAGAAGATAAGTCATATTTTTCTACATATTCTAAGTTTTCCTTTGCTAAAGCCCTAATAGCAGTTGGAGCTGTGTAAAACTGATTAACCTTGTGTTTTTCTACAACTTCCCAAAATCTACCATAATTTGGGAAAGAAGGCACGCCTTCAAACATAACGGTAGTTGCACCATTTGCTAGTGGACCGTAAAGAATATAGGAGTGACCTGTAATCCATCCAATATCTGCAGTACACCAATAAATATCATTTTCTTTATACTGAAAAATATTTTTAAACGTATAGGCTGTATATACCATATAACCAGCTGTAGTATGTACCATTCCTTTTGGTTTTCCTGTAGAACCAGAGGTATATAAAATAAATAAAGGGTCTTCTGCATTCATAATTTCAGGAACACAATCACCATAAGCATCATCTAATAAAGGTTGTAGCCATTGGTCTCTTCCTTCTTTCATAGTAATGCCTGAATTAATACGATTTACAACTAAGACACTAGTAACTCCTGGAGAATCTTCTAAAGCTTTATCTACAATACCTTTTAAATCTATAGTTTTAGAGCCTCTATAAGAACCATCAGATGTTAGTACAATTTTACAATCCGAATCGTTAATTCTTGTAGAAAGTGCATTAGAAGAAAACCCTGCAAATACAACTGAATGTATAGCTCCAATTCTAGCACATGCTAAAACCGCAACTGCTAATTCTGGAATCATTGGTAAATAAATGCAAACACGGTCTCCTTTTTTTACGCCTTGCTCTTTTAGAACATTTGCCATTTTAGAAACGCGTTCGTGCAACTGAGAGTAAGTTATATGTAATGCTTCTTCTTTAGGGTTATTTGGTTCAAATAGAATAGCTGTTTTATCTCCACGAGTAGTTAAATGCCTATCAATACAGTTCTCAGTGATATTTAGTTGTGCACCTTCAAACCATTTTACTTCAGGTTTAGTAAAATCCCAGTCTAAAACGGTGTCCCACTTTTTTCTCCAAATAAAATGCTCTTCAGCAATTTCTTCCCAAAAAGCTTCTGGATTACGAACAGATTTTCTGTAGACTTGATAGTATTCTTCTAAATGTTTTATATGGTAATTACTCATGGGTTTTTTATTGATTTAAGCAAGAAGAATCTAAAGTAAATATTTCTTCTAAAAATTCAAACTATATAAGCGTTGTGTTTTTTTATTAATGGGATACGGCTTCACCAGCGCCACTTGGAATTCTAATATTTTCTACAATTTCTTGAACATTTTTAGGTGGGGCAGGAGTAACTCTAGAAACGATAACAGAAACAATAACATTAACAAGCATCGCAAATGTTCCAAAACCTTCTGGAGAGGTTCCAAACCACCACTCGCTCGCTGGCCTTGGATCCATAACACCGATTAATCCTGTTTTGTATCTAATCATATAAAATAGCATAAGAGATATTCCTACGACCATACCAGCAATGGCACCTTCTTTATTCATGCGTTTATCAAAAATACCTAATACAATGGCAGGAAAAAAGGATGCAGCAGCTAATCCAAATGCAAGAGCAACAACGGCGGCGACAAATCCTGGCGGGTATATTCCAAAAATTCCAGCAATTATTATTGCTACTACTATTGCAATACGCGCAGCTAATAGTTCTCCTTTTTCAGAAATGTTTGGTTTTAACTGCTTTTTAATTAAGTCATGAGAAATAGAAGTAGATATTACAAGTAATAAACCTGCAGCTGTAGATAGTGCAGCTGCTAAACCACCAGCCGCAACTAAAGCTATAACCCAATTAGGTAAGTTTGCTATTTCTGGATTTGCAAGAACCATAATATCGCGATCTACATAAAGCTCATTTGTAGCGTTATTTGCATTAGAAATTAAACGTTCTCCATGTATGCCTCTTTCATTTGTGAAAACTGGCTTTTTACTTGATATAGCGCTTCCTGCTACATATTGAATTTTTCCATCTTTATTTTTGTCGGACCAAGCAATTAAGCCTGTGTTTTCCCAATTTTTAAACCATTCTGGGATAGTGTTGTATTCTTTATTACTTACTGTTTCAATTAAATTAGTTCTAGAAAATACCGCAATTGCAGGTGCTGTGGTGTATAAAATAGCTATTAATAATAAGGCGTATCCAGCTGATTTACGAGCATCTTTAACTTTAGGAACTGTAAAGAAACGTACAATTACATGCGGTAATCCTGCAGTACCGGCCATTAGAGCTAAAGTAATTGCAAAAACATCCCATGTAGATTTTGTTCCACTAGTATATTCATTAAAACCTAATTGCGTGTGTAGCGTATCTAATTTGTCTAATAAAAAAGTGCCTCCTTCAACTTTTCCACCCATGCCAAATTGTGGAATTGGGTTTCCTGTCATTTGCATAGAGATAAAAAAGGCAGGAACCATAAAAGCAAAAATTAAGACGCAATATTGTGCTACTTGGGTATAGGTTATCCCTTTCATTCCTCCTAAAAAAGCAAATATTAAAACTACAGCCATACCAATAATAACACCTAGTGTAATATCTACCTGAAGAAATTGTGAAAAAACAATGCCAACACCTCTCATTTGTCCTGCAACGTAAGTAAAAGACACAATTAATGCGCATATTATAGCTACGGTTCTTGCGGTGTTAGAATAGTAGCGATCCCCAATAAAATCTGGTACTGTGAATTTGCCAAATTTTCGCAAATAAGGAGCTAGGAGTAAGGCAAGCAGGACATAACCTCCAGTCCATCCCATAAGGTATACAGAGCCATCATAGCCTGCAAAAGAGATAATTCCAGCCATGGAAATAAAGGAGGCGGCGCTCATCCAATCTGCTGCTGTAGCCATACCGTTTGCAAGGGGAGAAACACCACCACCTGCAACGTAAAACTCTTTAGTAGACCCTGCTCGTGCCCAAATTGCTATTCCAAAATAAAGGGAAAAAGTTACCCCAACTAAAATCCATGTCCATACTTGAACGCTCATATTATTTTGTTTTTAGGTGAGATTTTTATTCGTCGTAGCCGTACTTCTTGTCAAGCTTATTCATTAGTTTAACATATATGAAGATTAGAACAACAAAAACATATATAGAACCTTGTTGCGCAAACCAAAAACCTAGTTTAAAACCTCCTAGGCGAAATTCATTAAGGGTTTCTCTAAATAGTATTCCAGCTCCAAAAGAAACCAAAAACCAGATAGTAAGTAGAACTGTTAAATATCTTATATTTTCTTTCCAATAAGCAGATGCTTTCTCTTTTTTGCTATTCATAAATATATACTGTTAAAAAAAGTACTATTATATAATCTGTAACAATTTAAGAATTGATTTGCTTATACAGCAAATATTATCTGTAAATAACAATAAAGTACTATAATTTGACTGTAGAAGTTATTGCGGATAAAAAATTACACCAGAACTAGAGTCTTTTATAGCTCCAGTAACGGAACTAAGTACATTTGTTTTGTTTTGATGTTTTAAAACCCCCATTAAAGCAAAAATTAAAGCTTCTTTAAATTCTATAACGGTTTTAGAAGGTATAATTACTGTTGTCGTGTTTTGTAATTCCTTTTTTAAAGTGTCTATTAAAAATGAGTTTAGGGCTCCACCTCCAGTTACTAAAAGCTGGTTGTTTTTTTTTGAAATGTTTTGCTCTATTTGTATTGTAATTTGATTACATATATGTACCACTGCAGTATGTAATAGATTAGGAATAGTGTCTTCTGTTTTGTCTATTAATGGAATAACTTCTTGTAAAAACCATTCGTATCCAATAGATTTTGGGTAGGGTAGTTTATAAAATTCTAAAGCACTTAAGCTATCTAATAAATTTTGATTTAGTTTTCCTGAACGTGCTAAATCTCCACCTTTATCGTAAGCTAAATTTATTTTTTGAGTGATATAATTTAGTAGCATATTAGCCAATCCAATATCATAAGCAATTCTATCTTTCCCTTTTTGGAAAGAAATATTACTAATACCGCCAAGGTTTAAGCAAAAATCATATTCTTTAAAAAATAGCATATCTCCAATAGGAACTAATGGAGCTCCTTGACCACCGAGAGCAACATCATTAGTTCTAAAATCGTTAATTACCACTTTGTTGCAAGCATTTGCTAAATGTTGCCCGCTCCCAATCTGATAGGTAACTCCTTTTTTTGGTTGGTGGTGGGTAGTATGCCCATGGCTAGCAATAAAATCAACTTCTAAATTTTCTTCTTCAATAAAAAGTTTTGCTTGTTCTCCTAGCCAAGTTCCGTACGTATTGTTTAATTCAAGCAATCCTAGAGCTGGTAAATGAATAGCATTTTTAAGATTGCTTTTCATTTCTAGAGTATAGTCTACACTTTTTGTTTTTGCAATTGTATATTGATATACTCCGTCTATTTCTGAAATTTGACAGTAAGCCAAATCTAACCCATCTAAAGAAGTGCCAGACATTAATCCTATTACATTAAACGTTTTTTTCATAATGCTTTACTTTATAGAAATGGGTAATTTTCCTTTTGCTTCCACTTTTTCTAAAAAATGATGGGCGGCAACAGTTTTAAATTCTTCAAAGTTTTGATAAGAAATTATTACAGATTGTGCTTTTTTATAGTTTAAATGGTTTAGAATATACGGGTTTCCAAAAACGTATAGTTTTACATTTTTAGTATGTAATAATTCATTTATAAAAGTCCAGTATTCTTCAGGAATATCAAACTTGTTTTGAGGCTTTACTTTAGCAGGTTCTACGTTTAAAAGAATGTTTTTTACATCTTTTATTTTTGACTTTATTTCTGTTATAGATGCATCATTTAAACTATAAAAATCGATTTTTTTTTCTTCTTGAATGGTATTAAAAAAAGTAGTGTCTTTGCTGAAATTTACACTAATTCCTACGAAAGAATTTTTATCAAAATCTTTAGTATTGTTTTGTAGTTGCGTGATGCTTTTTTTTGCAATCTGACTATTTAAAGAGCTAAGGCTTATTCTTCTTCCTTTTTTGTTATTAAATTGATTTATTGCCTTTTCTTTTAATAACCATATTCTTTTAAAACTCTCTTCTATGGTTTTTGTATCTGCATTTTTTAGAATAGTTTCTATACCTTCTTTGGTGTTTTCCGCAAAACATAAAATATCATTTCCAGCATCAAAAGCTAGTCCTTCTAATTCTCCTTTTCTGGGATAGTTTTTAGAAACGGCATGCATGTTTAAAGCATCGGAAATTACGACCCCATTAAACCCCATTTCTTTGCGTAAAACACTTTTAATAATGTCTTTAGATATACTGGACGATATAGTACTCCCGTTTGCTAAGGCAGGCACCGATAAATGCCCAACCATTACAGAATCTATACCAGAGGCAATAGCTTTTTTAAAAGGATATAACTCGTTTTCCCATAAAGCTTCTTTGGTTTTATCTATTAAGGGTAAATCTAAGTGCGAGTCTGTAGCAGTATCGCCATGTCCAGGAAAATGTTTAATACTAGTTAGTATTCCTGCTTCTTGGGTTCCTTTTATAAAAGCAAGTGCTTTTTGGGTAACATTTTCTTTATTCTCTCCAAAAGAACGGTAACCAATAACAGGATTGTTAGGGTTGTTATTAATATCTACGACAGGAGCTAAATTCCAATGAATACCAGCATCTTTACAATCTAAAGCAATATTTTTTCCAACAGCTTCAACTAAATCTAAATTACTGGTCATTGCTCCCAAACAAATGGTATAGGGGTATTGTGGTGTATTTTCAATACGCATAGCTAATCCCCATTCCGCATCAATACTAATTAAAAGGGGGTGTTTTGCTGCTTTTTGATACCTTTTAATTAATTTTTTTAAAGTTTGTAAACTTTCTTTATTGTAAATTATTTTTTTCTTGCCTTCAAAATTTGTGGCTGCACTAGCTCTACTATGAAAAAAGCATAATCCTCCAATTCCTTGTTCTTTTATTAGGTTTTCTAGCGTAGAGATTTCTTTTTCAGTATCATTAATAAAAGCAGCGGGCATAAAAAATTGCCCAACTTTTTCTCTTAGGCTAAGAGATTCTGATGCTAGAGTATAAGAAGTGATATTACGCATTCTATGAGTTTGATTTTTTACCGTATTCTGCAGGGTATTCAATATATTTTAAAAGTATCAAAGCAGGGAGAGCTGCAATAACTACCCAAATAAAGAATCCGCCGTAGCCTAACCATTCTTGCATATAACCACTTATCATTCCTGGAAGCATCATCCCTAGAGCCATAAAACCTGTAGCAATTGCGTAATGCGACGTTTTAGATTTTCCTTCTGCTATATAAATTAGATACATTAGAAAGGCGGCAAAACCAAAGCCATAACCAAATTTTTCAAAAGCTACTGTTGCAGTAACGGCAATAATATTAGTGGTTTTTGTTACGGCTAAAATTGCATAAAGAATATTTGGAATATTTAAAGATAACAACATGGGTAACATCCATTTTTTTAGTCCGTCTCTAGAGATTAATATTCCGCCAAGAATTCCGCCAATAGAAAGCATTATTACGCCAACCGTTCCAAATAAAGTTCCTAGTTTTTCGGTAGAAAACCCCAATCCGCCTTCAGAAACTTCATCTAACATAAAAGGGGCTGCCATTTTTACTAATTGCGATTCTCCTAAACGGTATGTAAGAATAAAAGCAAGGGCAATACCAATATTAGGTTTTTTAAAGAAAGAGCCTAAAATAGTTCCAAAACTTTGAGGTTTGTCTACATTATTTTTTTCTTCATTTTCATATTTAGGAGCTGCAAAAAAGTTGGCTATTGTTAAAGCTAACATTAGTGTAGCAGCAGCAATCATGGTAATGCTCCAAGCTTTAGTACTATCACCGTATTTGGTTTCTAAATAACCTGCAAGTATAACTATTAAACCTTCTCCTGTAACCATTGCTAGTCTGTAAAAGGTACTTCGCATACCAACGAAGAAAGACTGTTTTTTTTCGGATAATCCTAACATATAATACCCATCCGACGCTATATCGTTAGTAGCAGATGCAAATGCAGCCATCCAAAAACAGGCTAGGGTTGTAGTGAAAAAAATATTAGTTGGTAGGGTTAATCCAACTCCTAAAAGTGCTAAGGCAATTAAAAATTGCATGGCTAAAAACCATTTGCGTTTTGTGCTTTTTAAATCTACAAAAGGACTCCAAAGTGGTTTAAGAACCCATGGTAAGTATAGCCAACTGGTATATAGGCCAATATCGGAATTACTAATTCCTAATTTTTTATACATAATTACAGATACGGTAACTACCATTACATAAGGGAGACCTTGCGTAAAATATAAAACAGGAACCCATGCCCAAGCACCTTTATCTTTTTTAATCATGGTTTTAAATTTAATACTATTGGTTTACTTTCTTGCCCGTAATAGTCTAAAAAACTAACCGCTACCTGTTTTTTGCTTTTTAATTCTTTTAAGGGAATTGTAAATTGATGATTTGTATTAATGTGGATTTTGGTATGTAATTTAGTAATAGGGTAGCTTTCTTTTCGTTTTTTACCACTATTATAGCATAAAGCATATCTAATATTATGGTTTGTATTTATAGAAAAATGAATAGTGTCTGATGTTATTTTTAAATTTTTAACTTTAATCTCTTTTATAGGTTCTTTTTTTAAGGGGGAGATTGGTGAAAGAGCTGTTTTTTTATAGTATTTTTTTTGAATGTTTTTTACAACATCGGTATTCTTTTGCATTAAAGATTTGGCACTAAAAAATGCATTGCCTACTATTTCTTTAGTGTTTCTTGATAGTTTTAATTGGTTAGGAAGTTCTTTTTTCTTGTCCCAGGCCTTATCGCTATTATTTCTAACTTTATAAGCGCCATTACCAATGTAGATATTGCTATTACTTTTGTTTTTTGCCCACCAGCTTACTATTTTACTATGCGAAGCAATGGGTAAATTCATACTCCAATATACTTGCGGAATAACATAATCTACCCATCCTTTTTGCATCCATAATAATGGGTTTGCATATAAATCTTCATAAGTGGTAACTCCTGCTTTGGTATCCGAACCTTTTGGGTCGGTAGAATTATTTTTCCATACTCCAAACGGACTAACCCCAAACTGTACCCATGGCTTTTCTTTTTTTATAGTTTGATGCGCATTTTTTATTAAAGAATCTATATTACTTCTACGCCAGTCTTCTAATTTTTGGTTAGGTTGTTTGTAAAATTCATAACAAGATTGGTCTTCAAAAACTAGATCTTTAATTTTATAAGGATAAAAATAATCATCAAAATGAATAGCATCAATATCGTACTTACGAACCACCTCTTTTATGATAGAAGCTAATTTTTCTCTTACTTCTGGTAATCCGGGATTGTAATAATTTTTTTTACCATATTTAAGCATCCACTCTGGGTGTAAGTTAAAATCATGTGTAGGACTTAGAACTTCTGTATTTAAATCAAATGTTGCTCTATAAGGGTTTAGCCATGCATGAAATTCCATACCGCGAGAATGCGCCTGAGAAATCATCCATTTTAACATATTAAAATTTTGTATTGGTACTTTTCCTTCTTCTCCAGTTAAATACCTAGACCATGGTGCATAATCCGATGCGTAGAAAGAATCTCCTGTAGCTCTAACTTGTACTATAACCGCATTAAAATTTAGATTTTGATAGAAATTTAATATTTCTAGATAATCTTTTTTTTGTTTTTCTATGTTATCTAATCCGTTTTTTGGCCAATCTATATTTACTACTGTGGCAATCCAAACACCTCTAAATTCGGTTTTTGGATGCTTGTTATATGACTGTAAAGAATTACAAGAAAGAAGAATAGTAGTAAGGAGAAAAACTAACAAGTATTTTGACATAGGAAAAACAAAAAAGGACTATTTTTTACTAAAATAGCCCTTTTTAAGATTATATTTCTATTAATTAAAATGATATCGAACAAAACCTTCCATTGCCTCATATTCTGCCATGCCTAAAGCATTGTATTTTTTTGCGGTTTCAGTATTTCTTTGTTCAGCTCTTTGCCAGAACTCACGCTCATCATTTCCAGGAAACATCGCGGCATCTTTCTGAGATTGATGTTTAAAAATTGCATTCTTTTTACGTTGCATATCTTTTGGACCAATAGGAACGGACATTTCCATATCGGCAATATCCCATTCTTGCCATGCTCCTCTGTATAACCAAACATAACAATCATCTAGCCAATCTGCTTTTTCTTCAACAAGTCTTTGTAGTGCGTCATAAATAATTTGTAAACATACACGGTGTGTTCCGTGGGGATCAGATAAATCTCCAGCAGCAAATATTTGATTAGGCTTTATTTTGTTTAATAAATCATATGTTATTTGAATATCTTCTTTAGAATGCGGTTTTTTCTTAACAGTTCCTGTTTCATAGAATGGTAAGTTTTGAAAATGACCATTTTCTTCTTTAACACCACAATATCTACAAGCAGAAAGAGCTTCTCCCTTTCTAATGAGCCCTTTTATTTGTTGAATTTCAGGACTATCTATTTGTCCCGGTTTTTTATTTTTTAGAAAGGCTCTTACCTGTTTTATTTTTTCTTGTAATTCTGTGTTTTTTTCGTCAATATCTTTTGCAAAATCTAAAAAACGAATTACTTCATCATCAAAAACAGCTATATTTCCTGAGGTTTGGTATGCTACATGTACCTGGTGACCTTGGTCTACAAGACGTAATAGGGTTCCTCCCATAGAAATAACATCATCATCTGGGTGTGGGCTAAAAATAAGCGAAGTTTTAGGATATGGAGATTTTCTTTCAGGTCTGCTACTATCATCGGCATTAGGTTTTCCTCCTGGCCAACCAGTAATAGTTCGTTGTAATTGGTTAAATACTTGTAAGTTTATTTGTTCTGCAGAACCAATTTCGGCAATTAAATTACCCATTCCATGTTCATTATAATCCTCATTTGTAAGCTTTAAAATAGCCTTGTTTACTTTTTGGGATAACCAAATAGATGCTTTTTTTATAAGATTTTCAGTCCATTCACAATCACTTACTAACCATGGTGTGTATATTCTTGTTAATGAAGAAGCTGCAGCAAAATCTATTATAAATTCACAGTTTTTGTGTTGTTGTAAGAAAGTTGCAGGGACAGATTTTCTTATTTTCCCTTCTGTAGCCTCTTTAATAATTTCAGATTTACCTTCCCCCCATGCCATAAGAATAATTTTTCTTGCTTCCATAATGGAGCCAACACCCATTGTAATGGCTTTGGAAGGTACATTTTCTAATCCAAAAAAGTCACTTGCAGCATCTAAACAGGTAACACGGTCTAAACGTACCATACGAGTTTTACTTGTTAGAGAGGAACCAGGCTCATTAAAACCAATATGTCCCGTTCTTCCTATTCCTAGTAATTGTATGTCTATTCCTCCAACTTCTAGAATTTTCTTTTCGTAGGTTTCACAAAATTCTTTTATATCTTCTTTCTCAAGACTTCCATCAGGAATATTAATATTACTTTCTTTAATATCAATATGATCAAAAAGGTGTTCTTTCATAAACCTAACATAGCTATGTATAGAGTCTGCTTGCATCGGAAAATACTCATCTAAATTAAATGTAATTACGTTTTTAAAACTTAGATTATCTTCTTCATGAAATTTAACTAAGTAGTCATAAACTTTAGTTGGGGTAGACCCAGTCGCAAGACCTAAAACAGCATTTTTGCCTTCTTTTTGCTTTTGTTGTATTAATTCTGCTATTTCTTTTGCAACAGATAAAGAAGCAGAGTCTGCATTTGAATATACTAATGTCTTAATTTTTTCAAATTTTCTTGATTCTTCATCTTTTGGAATTTTTTTTGTCTTGGGTTTCGTTGTAAGGAGATGCATAGATGCTGTTTTTTACAGTTATGTGTTGCTAATGTAAGCATAAATTGTGTTTTATTGCTGTTTTTTGCTATTTATTTTGCTGTTTTTTGCTTTATTTTAATTTTTAATATACTTTAGCTGTTAAAATCACGTAAAGTGGCACGTTATTTATTATATATTTTTGTTGTAGATTCGGAATAAGAATATTTATATATGTTAAAAGAAGAAAGACATTTTGCTATATTAAATGAAGTTGCATTGCATAATAGAGTATTGTTGATGGATTTAGCAGAGAGTTTAAATGTTTCTATCGATACGGTAAGAAGAGATGTTAAGGAGTTAGATGCAGATAATAAATTAAAAAAAGTGCATGGAGGTGCAATTTCTCTTGGTTTTACTAATAAAAGTTTGCCAAATAAAAATATTTATAAATTGTCTGAAAAAAAGTTGATTGCTAAAAAAGCGATTTCTTTACTAAAAGAGAATGCAGTTATTTTTATTGATGGAGGTACTACGTGTATGGAGTTAGCACGTTTATTGCCAGAACACTTAAAACTTACTTGTTTTACACTAAGTTTAACGGTAGCCATGGAGTTGTTAGACAAAGAAAATATAACTGTTATATTTATTGGAGGACAAATTTCTAATGATACGCAATCTGCAATAGGAGCAAATGCAATTCATAATTTATCAGAGATTAGAGTAGATTATTCTTTTATAGGTACGGGCTATGTTGACGCTATACATGGTTTAACAGAGTTTGATTGGGATATTGTGCAAATAAAGAAAGCTGTTATAAAATCTTCAAAAAAATCGGTGTTGCTTTCTATTTCGGAAAAACTGAATTCACAACATAGGTATAAAAGTTGTGATGTAAATGCTATAAATACAATGATTACAGAATTACATCCGGAAAATAACTTGCTAAACCTTTTTAGAAATAATGATATTCGTCTCTTATAAATAATTATGGATTATAAAAAAATCACAGAATCACCATCTAATCACAACAATTTAGAATTGATGGACACTACTACTATTCTTAAAGTAATGAATGAAGAGGATAGGAAAATTGCAGATGCAGTAGCAGAGGTAATACCTCAAATAACAAAGTTAGTAGACGGTTTAGAAAAAAGGTTTCATAAAGGAGGAAGGTTATTTTATATTGGTGCAGGTACAAGTGGAAGATTAGGAATTTTAGATGCGTCTGAAATACCGCCAACTTTTGGAATGCCACATGAAAGAGTTGTTGGTTTAATAGCAGGAGGAGATAAAGCCATACGTAAAGCGGTAGAACATGCCGAAGATGCTACTACCCAAGCTTGGAAAGATCTAGAAGCACATAATATTACTAAGATTGATGTTGTTGTAGGTATTGCTGCATCTGGTACCACCCCTTATGTTTTAGGAGGTATACAAACGGCAAAAGAAAAAGGACTATTAACTGCAGGAATTACGAATAATCCTGGTTCACCTTTAGCACAACTTTCGGAGATTCCTATAGAAATTAATGTAGGTCCAGAGTTTGTAACTGGTAGCACAAGAATGAAAAGTGGAACCTCTCAAAAATTAACTTTAAATATGATTTCCACAGCCTTAATGATACGTATAGGGCGTGTAAAAGGAAATAAAATGGTTAATATGCAGCTAACCAATGATAAATTAGTAGATAGAGGTACGCGTTATATCATGGAAGGGTTAGATATTAGCTATGAAAAGGCAAAAAAATTATTAAAAGAACATGGGTCTGTTAAATTAGCAATAGCGTCTCAAAAATAAGATTACTCAGTAACTAAAGAAACTTCTTCTGGGGTAACTATTTTATCGCTAGAGTTTTCCCATGTGTTTAAAATGTAGTTCATAACATCTGCTACTTCTTCTGGTTCTAAGCCTTGACTAGGCATAGAGTTATTGTACGTTTTTCCATTCACTACAATTTCTCCTTGTAAACCATACAGAATAGCTTTTATGCTTTCAGTTCTGTTATTTAATAAGTAATCCGATTTTGCTAAGGGAGGATAAATTTTAGCAAAACCTTTTCCTTTTTTTAGATGACAAGACACACAAAAGTCTGCATAAATTTCCTCGCCTCTTAACATGCTTTCTTGTAAAGTAGATTTTTCTTGCGAAAAAGAGATATTAGAAGCTATAAAAAATAAAAAAACAGTGATTATAAATTTCATTCTTAAAATTATTTAGAATTAGGAATTAGTTTGTAAATGCCTTTGCCTTCTACAGTAACATAAATATAACCATCTGGACCTTGTTTAACAGCTCTAACTCTTCCTAAATTTGGTAAAAGTTTTTCTCTGTAGGTTACTTTGTTATTTTCTAGGACAAGCCTTTCTAAGTATTGATATTTTAATGAGCCCACTAAAAGGTTACCATTCCATTCGGGATATTTGTTTGACGTAACAAAAGCCATTCCACTCGGTGCAATAGATGGGGTCCAATAATGTAAAGGTTGTTCCATTCCTTCCATTTCTGTTTTGTCAGTTATAGGAGTACCGCTATAATTAATTCCATAAGTTATAACTGGCCAACCATAATTTGCGCCTTTTTTTATGATGTTTATTTCATCTCCACCTCTTGGTCCGTGCTCATTTTCCCAAATTTTACCTGTAATAGGGTGTAGTAATAACCCTTGTGGGTTTCTATGTCCGTAACTGTATATAGCAGTTTTTACACCATTTATATTTGTAAAAGGGTTGTCTTTAGGAATGCGACCATCATCGTGTAATCTATAAATTTTACCACCATCCCGTTTTATATCTTGTGGATTTATATCTCTAGCACCTCTTTCTCCTATAGAAAAGTATACATAATTGTCTTTATCAAACACTATTCTAGATCCAAAATGTTGCCCTTTAGTTGTGTTGGGAGTTGCTTTGTAAAGTACTTTTTTTTCTGATAGTAATGTGTCTTTTAGTTTAGCTCTTAATATGGCAGTATGTCCTCCTTTTGGTTCTCCATCAGAAGATGCATAAGATAGATAAACCCATCTGTTTTCTTTAAAATTAGGGTGTAAAGCAACATCTAATAGTCCTCCTTGCCCTCTTTTGTAAACCTCTGGAATATTGCCTATTTTTTGTTTTTTATTGTCTTTAAATAGAATTAACTCTCCTTTCTTTTCAGTTATTAGAATACTTCCATTTGGTAAAAACGAGAAACCCCATGGAATCTCCAACTCATCGACCAATAGCACAGCAGAAAATACATCATTTTTTGGTTCTGAAACATTGTTTTCTAGAGTTTGAGAAATCAAAAAATTGTGCATTACAACGAATAAATAAAAATAGTAGATACTTTTCTTCATGGACTTACGTTAGAATAATATTAAAATGGTCAATAAATTTTTTGTTTAAAATTAAAGATAAATTATAAGTTTAAAGAATTACACTAAAAAAACATTTAGGTTCCCCAAATCATAAACTGTTTTTTTAAAAATACGACTTAACCTATGCTATCAAAAAAAACCAAGTATACTTTGTATGCTGTTCTGTTGGTTTTTGTTTCTGCAATGTATACATCTGCAGTTGCAAATACAACAGTTTTTGAATTACTTAAAGAAGTAAGTTTTTCAAAGAAAGAGGCTGTAACTAAAACGGAGTCTGTTAACACAATAAATACAGCAACATCTTATAGGAGTAAAAGTGATGCTACAGTTAGTATGACGCCTATGTTTGTTACTTTGGTTCAGGGTGCAGATGCTGAGGTTACTTGTAATGATACAGGGGCTACAGTAGCTCAGTTTTTTTTATGTGGGGATGCAGATGACAGGACTATTTCACTATCAGGAGGGCCATACGCAAATGTTTCATGGCAACAGCTAGGAGGGCCGTGTAGCCCAGATACAAATACAGATTGTCCAGATACATCAAATCCAACTTGTTATACCAGTAATGTAGTTTCTACTACAAATGAGTTGTTTATAGATGCAAGTACTATTTCTGCAACAGAAGGAGCGGAATATAGAGTAGTAGTAGACGGTACTCCATATTATATTGAAGTTACAAAAAGTACTATTAATTTATCTTATTTAAAGGACGATTATATCTGTAATAGCCCTGGTCGTATAGAATTAACTGGATTGCCTAATAATTATGAGTTTAGAATAAAATTAGAAAGTGACCCTAGTTTTGGTCCTACTTTTCAATCTTCATCTGTTTTTTCTAATTTAAATCCAGGTAGATATGAAATAGAAACTAGGTTAAATATAGGTGGAGATGTTTGTATATATCGTTATCCAGTAATTGAAATTTTCCAAGAAGACATAGCCATTAATGTAACTTTTACAGATGCACTTTGTAGTGGAGATTCGGGTAGTATTTCCGTGGAAGCATTACCTAATAATGTAGGTCCTTATGTGTTTACTTTGTTAGATGAAAATGGAGCAGAAATTGAGTTTACCTCTACTATAGCAAGTAATACGCATACCTTTACAACAGTTAGCGCAGGAACTTATTCTGTTCAAGTAGAAACCAATGAATGTAAGGAAGATATTCCAAATGGAATAGCAGCTCCAACTCAAGATAGAGATATTAATGGAGACCCAATTACAATAGGTAATGGGTTAAATCCTATAAATGTTGTTACGGATACAAACGGTGGGAGTTTTGGTTGTGCTACAATTACGAGTGTAGACATAGATGTTACTGTTACTGGAGGTTCAGGGCCTTATACATATACAGTAGATGATGGAGGTAATTCTGGAGGGTCTTTTTCTTCTACAGATACCTATACAGTAACAACCGAAGGTACTTATACTTTTACTATAACGGATAGTGCAGGTTGTACTGCAACTAAATCTGAATATATTGCAAGTCTAGATCCACCTGTTGTTACAGCTAGTAATTTTGATGGAACATGTACTAACGGAGGAGGGAGAATTGATTTTAACGTTGTAGATGCAAGAGGTTTTAATTTAGAATTTAGAGCTGCTAATACTGATGCTTGGAGTACCGCAATGTCATTGCCAGTAGCAGATGGAACTTATAATACTATCGAGGTGCGTTATTTTCAAGGTGCATTTGAGTGTATTTTGCCGCTACCTTCAGAGACTGTAACGTCAGAATCAGGTTTAACCGGTTCTTCCAGTATAACACAAGATTATACTTGTGCTAATGGAGGGGGTATAATTGAATTTGATGCGGGGTTAACTTCAGGTGGTTCAGGTACTGGTTACCAGTATAGTTTAGATAATGTTACTTACCAAGCAGGAACAAGTTTTACAGGTTTAGCTCCTGGTACTTATGTCCCATATATAAGAGATAATGCCGGTTGTTCTCAAGGATTAGCGCCTTTAGTAATATCAGATCCAGAAGAGCCTTCGGCAATAGATTTTGTTCAAGATAATTTAAATTGTGCAGCGGGTACAAGTAGAGTTACCATAAATGTAACTAGTAGTGTTGCAATTGCACAGTACGCTATAACCTCACCTACTTCTATAAGCCAAGCAAGTAATGTCTTTCCTGGGTTGTTATTGGATACCTCATATCAATTCGAGATAACAGATGCAAATGGCTGTGTGCATTCTGCTAGTTTTACTACAGGAGGGTTTAGCACTATAAGAGCACGTGTAAAATCAGGAGGGGATACTAGGGTTTGCCCTGGTGCTACAGATGGTTTTGGAGCATTTTTAATAGATGGTTTTGGGGTAGATTATGATTATACTATTACAGGGCCAAGTACTGCATTAAGTGGAACAAGCTCTAATTCAGAAATTCCAATTAGTGGTTTAGGGGCAGGAACTTACACAATATCTGTAACAGACAATGAAACTAATTGTGTAAACACCGCAAATTTAGTGATAGAGGAACCAACAACCCCGCTTTCTGTTACTGGGAATGTTACTGCTATGAGTTGTCAAAACAATAATATAGGTAGAGTTCAGGCAAATGCTGGTGCAGGTAGTGGTTTTGGAGGATATAGATATGAATTAGAATGGCCATCAGGAACAACTCAAGGACCTAAAACAGGTAGAACATTTGGTAACTTAACGGAAACAGGTACATATACGCTAACAATTATTGATTCTGAAGGTTGTGTAGCAACAGATACATTTACACTTTCTGAGGTAGATGCTCCCGTAATTTCATTAGTAAATGCAGATCGTTGTTTTTCACCAACTAATGATGGTGAGATTACAGTTTCTTCTACAGCTGGTACAGCAGTTTTAGGAACACATAGATATCGTTTAGGAACTTCAGGGGCAACACAAGTGAGTCCAGTGTTTTCTAATTTATCACCAGGAACATATACAGTCCAAGTGGTAGATGGTAATAATTGTACCGATGAATTAACAGTTACAATACCTTCACAAATTCAAGTTACTCTAGATATAATTTCTGAAATTTCTTGTGATGGAGATGGTTTAATGCAAATAAATATTAATGGCGGAGATATTTCTAATTTAGCAGCAACATCATATACAATTTTTAAAGATGGTATTGCTGTAGCAGGGCATACAGGAAACACATTGCCTTCTGCTTCTTTTCCGTATACAGTTCCTTATGGAGAGCATGGAGATTATACGGTAGAAGTTACAGATAATAACTCTTGTACAAATATATCCATACCAAGAACATATACAGAGCCAACAACTATTTCTGCTACAGAACGTATAGTAGGACCAAGCTGTGGAGATTTAAATAGTGGTTTTGTAGAGATTTACCCTACAGTATCCTCTGGAGTACCACCTTTTCAGACAGTTTTGGCTCCAGCTTCTTATGGGTTAATTGCTAACCCTAATGATCCTGATCCAGCTGTTACTAATATTTATGATTTTAGTTCGCAAACTATTTATTCAGGTTTAGCAGCAGGGGATTACCATTATATAGTAAAAGATGATAGAAATTGTATTACAGGAATTATAGCTATAACCATAGCACCTGATGGAACAGTGCCTCCTTCTGCTACCGTAACACCTGTTGATGCTACTTGTGCTGCAGTTGGAGAAATTTCTGGTGGAGTTGTAATTGATGTAACAGATGGATCACCTAATTATACGATAAGAATTGAAGATGAATTTGGAAATCTTTTAGTGGAACGTTTAAATGTAGCGCCAGGAGATTTGCCATTGCCAATTAATGATCCTAGTCTTGTGCCAGGAAATTACCAAGTAGCAGTTGTAGATTCCCGTGGTTGTTTAGATGTAGAACCATTAACAATAGGAACAGCAACTTTAGACATTATACCTGCATACCCACCACCACCTGCAACATGTTTGCCAGGAGGTGCTACGGTTTGTGTAGAAATCTCAGGAGGAACACTTCCTATAGATTATAGTATTAGATTGGTAGAAAACCCAGTTTTGTCATGGGAGGCACCTAATAATGGACCAACCAATCATTGTTTTACAGGCTTGTTGTATGGAGTTTCATATACAGTAGAGGTTCGTGATGATAATACAAATTGTACGTATGATGAAGTAATAACCTTGCCAGATGGTCCAGGTGTAGATGTAACTTTGAGTATAGATAATGTAACTTGTAGAAATGGAAATGTTGGATTAAACTATACTGTAACAACAGGAACTGCTCCTTTTGATATTGTTATTACCAATTTAGATACAGGTGTTGAGGAGTATAACCAAACTACATCTGATGCAACTTTTGCAACACCATTAGCTGTTCCTTCTGGGCGCTATGGAATTTCCGTAGTGGATGCTGGGAATTGTAGTGGAGGTGCTGAAGCTGTCGCAACTTTAAATTTACCAAGAGTAGACATAATAGAAAATATAAATGCAAATTGTAATGCGCCAGGACAATTAACGGTAAGAGGTAGTGGAGGTACTCCTTACGGTACGGGTAGTCCTTATTTTTATGCATATATGCCTTCTGGTGTACCTCCTGTTGCTTCAAACTTTACAGATGCAACAACAGTTTCACTTCCTGGTTCTTCTTCTCCTGGTACAGATTATGATATCTGGGTACAAGATTCTAGAGGTTGTAATTTTATGATTAATGCAGCAGTTATTCAGCTTGATCCTGCTTTACCGGCTCCGACAATTAATGTTAATAATCAATGTAACGCAGTAACTCCCTCTGGTGGATTTACAATTACAGTAGAAATGCCTGGAGATATAGATACGCCTACGTTTACTTTAAATGGTAGTACGCAAACACCAGCTTATGTTGCAGGAACACCTACGCAAGCAACTTTTACTGTTGGTAGTATAGGAACATACCCAGTTAATGTTATAGATGCTAATGGTTGTGACGTGGATGCTATAGCTGAGGTATATGAGATACTTTCTGCTTCTGGAGGTTTTGGAGCTAATACCCCAACTTGTACAAATGCAGATGGTACAATTACAATTACTGCTAACGGAGGTAGTGGTAATTTTGATTTTGAATTACAAGACAATTTAGGCACAAGAATTACTAATAATTCTACAGGTATTTTTAATGGAGTACCACCAGGGGAATATCAAGTTCTTCTTACGGATGATTTGGCTAATGATGGTAGTATTCAATGTACTGTTCTGGTTGATGGAATAGTAAGTGATCCTCCAGTGACTCCAGTTATTCAAGATATTGGGAAAAGTGATATGAGTTGTCATGATGTTGTAGATGGTAGTATTAGTGTAGCCTTACAGACAGGAACGGATAGTGATGGTATTCAAGAATACAATTTGTATGTTGGTTCTTTACCCCTTGCTCCTACTGCAACACCAATAGTAACACAGCTATCAGGTGAATTTACAGGCTTGGGAGCTAATACATACGTAGTAGAGGTTGTTACAGATAAAGGGTGTACAGATGTAGAGGAATTTACAATTGTGAATCCACCCGCTTTTGAAATAACTTGGGATCCAGTAACTTTTGCTTGTGAAACAGGAGCAAACAGGTACAGTACAGCTACTATATCTACTCAAATAGTAGAAGTTGGTAATGGTGCCCCATATCGTTATAGATTAAATCCTACAGATAGTTACCAAAGTAGCGGTGATTTTGAAATTGTAGATAATGGATCATCTCAAACAATCACGGTGTATGCTATAGATTCTAATGGTTGTGAGCACGATTTTACAAGAGTAATTGACCCTCCTTCTGGTGTTACAGGAACAATTGCGCAAGTTACACCTATGGATTGTGAAAACCCGGAACGAATTACGATTACGGTTCCAGAAATAACGAATTTTATTATAGAAGATCAAGGTTCGTCAGTATCAGCTGTGGCTAATGTTGTTCAAACTAGTGGAAACACAGTAACTTTTGACTTGCCATTTATGGCAGGTGAATATAGGTTACAGATTAATGATCCTAGCGGTTGTATTTATCCATTAGAGCCTTATGTAGTTGCACAACCAGTATTACCTTCTGTTACAATAAGTGAGTCAGAACCCATAAGTTGTTTTGGTGCTATTGATGGAGCTTTAAATATAGAAGTAACTAATTTTACAGGGATTTATGATTATTGGGTGTATGAAGCTAGTGACCCAGGTTTTTCAGGAGGCGCTTTTGGGTCTGTTGTAGGCGGGAATTCAACAGGTTCAATAGATACTGCAGTAGATGGTAACCCATTTGTTATAGCTGGTTTACCAGCGGGAACATTAAGAGTTGTAATCCGTGAACAAGGAAAAACAGTAGCAGGTTGTAGTGTGTTTAGTGATGTTGCAGTAATTGGTTCGCCAAACGGACCATTGACAATTACAAATGTTGCACAGGAAGCTGTTGGGTGTAGTGATAATTTAGGAGAAATTGTTGTTACTGCATCTGGGGGGTGGGAAACTACACCTTATCAATATATGTTAGAAATAGAAAGTCCAGTAGGTAGTGGAACCTTTGTGTCTCACACACCATTAGGAAATTCTAATACCTTTACAGGTCTTTCTGCAGGATTGTATAGAATTACTGTAACAGATTCAGAAGACTGTTCTACTACTTCTACAGAAAGATTAAGTGCTACACCTTTTATTGAGGCTGAAGCAATGATATTTAGAGAGTTGGAGTGTCCAGAAGGTAATGATGCGGTGATACAATCCGTAGAGCCAGGCACAACAACTCAAGGAGCAATTGGTGGAGTCCCAGGAGCAGGGTATCAATATCGTTTGTTAACTTTAAATAGTAATGATAGAACAGACGTAGCTTCTTCAACTGGTTTGCAAAGTGATCCAAGATTTGTTGGTAGTGCAGGAACAGGGGTAATTGAGGCAGGTTGGTATGCTATAGAAGTTGTTTCTACTTTAAATTGCTCTACTGTAACAGACCCAATACAGGTTATACCTCCTTTACCAATTAATCCTAGACTTATACAAACAGCAGTACCTGCTTGTGGTAATATTGCTACAATGAAGATAGAACTAGGTAGTTCTGCAGAAGTTGGTGCTACTTATGAATATCGTAATTATTTATCAGCAGATCCTTGGTTGCCTATGACATATCAAAATGGTACGGCGGAAGAAAATATTCCAGGAACAATTGGTTTAGCGTATAGATATGAGGTAAGAAAAGTAGGGGATTTAAGTTCTTGTGAACCTAAAGCAACTAATGGTATTACCATTACAGGAGCAGACCCTCTTAGTCTTGATATTAATTCTCCAACCTTTCGTGTTACTTGTGCTTATGAAGTAGATGGTAGGATAGAAGCGCATGTAGATGGGGGTACAGGGATTTATGAATTTAGAATATATAATACAGATCCAGGAACAGATGCTTTTGCTGCAGAATTCTTGCCTACTTATGAAAATAGAGCTGTACAAAGTACTGGGACATTTGAGGATTTAGGTGCGGGAGATTATTGGATTTCAGTTATTAGTCGTTTAGATTGCGGTGTAGTGCAAGGTCCTTTTTATATTGCACCCGCAGAACCTGTGATTATAGCAGATAGTAGTACTCCTGTAACATGTAATGGGGGGGCTGACGGTACAATAACTATGGAGGTAACAAGTGCAACTTCAGGTTTAGTAAAATTTGCAATAGAACCTAATTTAAGTGAGTTAGTTACAGATCCAGATAACCCAACTACTTATACATTTACGGACTTGAGTGCAGGGACATATACTGTGTTAGCACAAGATGCAGAGGGTTGTCCGCAAACATTTAATGTAACGGTAACTGAACCAGAGGTATTGCAGGTAGTAGATATAGTTACAACCCCAGAATTATGTATTGGAGCAAATGATGGTACTTTGTCTTTTGATATTGTTGGAGGAACCCCATTTAACGATGTATTAGTTTCTCCGACACCATATTATATGTATAAGTTAGAACAAGTAAGTCCTATAGATGAAACTGGAACGGGAGTTTTTGCCCCTTATGATGGTTTACTAATTGAGAATTTAGAAGGAGGGGCTTACTATGCATTATATATTCAAGATGTTAATGGGGTTTTTTGTGAAGTTTTCCGTGATTTCACAATTGATATAGGTGTAGATTTAACCGCAGAACCAATTATAGAGTACGGGTGTGAAGGTATATTCCCTAATAGCACGACAACTATTCGTATGCAAGAGAGAAATTTAATTCCAGATTTATTATTTGCACTAGACCCTGTAGACCCAACAGATCCTGTAACTGCTATGGCAGGTACAGACTATGTTTTTGGTAATTTAGCACCTGGTAATCATACAGTATATATATACCATGAAAATGGTTGTACAAATATGGTAGATTTTACGATAGATGCTTATGACCCTTTAACACTTACAGCTATAAAGACAGGCCCTAATGAGTTAACTGCTAGTGCAGAAGGCGGTTATGGTGGTTATGAATTTTTCTTTCAAGGAGAATCTTATGGTAGTGAAACAATTTATACTACAAATGAAAGTACTGTAGTAGAAGTTAGAGTGGTAGATAGTAACGGTTGTGCTGCAATGGTTACAGTGCCTTTTGAGTTTACAGGAATGTTAGATATACCAAATGCCTTTACGCCAGATGGTGATGGCTTAAATGATTTATGGTCACCTAATAATAGAGAATTTTTCCCAAACATAGAAGTTAAGATTTATGATAGATACGGTCGTGTAGTAGCAATACTAAACAACGTTACGCAATGGGATGGTAACTATGAAGGCTCACCAGTACCTACAGGGGATTATTGGTATGTAGTTAATGCTAACGATAAAAGCAAAATACAATTTGTTGGGCATTTTACTTTGTATAGATAAGTAAACTACCTCGGGGCATGCCCACGAGGCATTAGAAGGAAAATTAGCATTGATTTCGAAGCAAGCGTCGGAGCATTTAAATCTCGATTATCGAGTAAAATGCTCCTTAATTGTGTTTACTACAAATTAATACAGTTAAGTCATTATTTATTGTCGTTGTAAAAAAAATATAGATATCTCCGCCATCTTTAATTTTAAGTTTTTTTCTAAGATTGGCAACACTTTCTGGGAAATTACGGGTGGTAATATTAGCTTTAGAAATCTTTAATTCTTTTATAGCTTTTTTATTAAAAGGGATGCTTTTTTTAATTTTAAATATTCGCCCAGGGAAGTTAAGAACTTCTTGTTCGCTTGTATATAAATGAGAATTCACTTGTAGTTTACTTAAATTAAGTTTTTCTCCTAAAATTTTAAATGCTCCAGATTTTAATATAGCTGCATTAGGTTCGTAAAGAAATTGTTGCGGTAAATTGTATGTTGTTTTGGCTTCTTTTTCTTCACAGAAATTAAAACTAAAGGTATCTGTTTTTTGTTTTCCAATATTTATGGTTTTTATTTCTATGGTGTCCCTATAATCTTTTTCTAATATCCAAATGAGCTCTTTTACTTCATTTTCTAATGAAACTACATGTATTTCCTTAACCTGTTTTAGTTCCGAAATTCCAATAGATACATCTAAAAGAGGCGAGGTTTTTATTGCAATATTATTAGATTTATTGAATAATAGTTTTAGATTTTCTGGAACATTAGGAAGGCAGTCTGATAGTAAAAAAACTTTTCCTTTTGCATCATTTCTACGAGAAGGATCTATATATATCCAATCATAAAAATGGTTACTTTCTTTTAAATATTTTATTCCATCAATAGGGAAGCTTTGAATGTTTTTTGCACCTAATTCTTTAAAATTATGAGTAGCAATTGTTGCTAGTTTTTCATTGATTTCGCAATGAAAAACTTCTTTCATTTTTTTACTAAAATAGTAGCAATCTATTCCAAAGCCACCAGTTATATCTATTACGGTTTTTTTGGATAAAATGCTAGCCTTATATTCTGCAGTTTTTTCGGATGAGGTTTGTTCAATATTTAACTTGTTTGGGAAATAAATATTAGGGGTGTTAAACCATTTAGGAAGCTTTTTTTGACATTTTTTTTTGGCTTCAATCTGTTCTACGAGTTCTTTTGAAGTAACCCTTGTAAAAGGAGGCTTTTTTAATAATACTGACATGGTGTCAGTATTAATATTATTATTTATAAAAATCTGAACACCAGTTCTTAATATTTCTTTATTCAAAGTCTTACTATAAATTATGAGTCAAAGATTTTACTAGCTTGTTTTCGGATAAAAATTCTTTTAAAATAACCTTTATTGCAGTGTATCCTGGTACAGCAACTATCATTCCTATTACTCCAAAAAGTAACCCGGCAATTATAATTACCAAGAATATTTCTAAGGGATGCGATTTAACACTATTAGAGAAAATAAAAGGTTGGGAAAAGAAATTATCTACTAGTTGTCCTATTAATAAACCAATTAAAACATAACCAGATTTTGGTAGTATTACCTCGCTAAAATCTGCACCTAAATTACTGGTCATTGTTAGTCCTATCATTAGCACTCCACCAATTAATGGACCTACGTATGGTATGATGTTAAAAAGTGAGCAAAGAAAAGCTATTACTATCGCATTTTCTATTCCAACAATTAATAGTACAATGGTATAGATAACAAACAAAATAAATATTTGTAATAATAAGCCAAGAAAGTATCTGGATAATAAATTGTTTATTTTTTCTATAGAATTTACGGTTCTTTTTTCATTGTTATTTGGTACAAACATTAATAATCCATTTTGAAAAAGTTTACTGTCTTTTAAAAAGAAAAAAGAAATAAATAAAACGGAAAATAATCCAATACTTAAAGAACTTAAGATGTTAAGGAAAGAGTTCAAGAAATCTGGAATAAAGCTAATATTTAATCCGTCTAAAATATTTTTTTCAATTTCAGCATCTTCTAAAGCTTCGTTAACATCTGAAGTAGAAAAACCTAAATAGTTTGTTATTTCTTTATAAAGAGTATTTACATTCTCTTGTAACTTATCTATATCTAATAAAGATAAGTTTTTTCCTTGTTCAGATATTAAGGGAACAAATAATGCTATAATGCCTGCAAGAATACCTACCATTAAAAGCATAGAAATTATTACAGCTAATGTGTTAGGAAATTTAAGCTTTCGTCTTAGAAACAGTACTATAGGCCTTCCTATAAGTGCAATTACAGCAGCAAATGCTAAATAGGCTATAACAGATTGTATTTTGTATAAAAAGAGCATGAGAAGGGCTATAGCAATTATAATACCTACTGCTCTTAAAATACCGTTAGCTATTGTTTTAGATGTCATTTTACTAGTGTTTAAATGCGTAATTTATAATGTTTGCTCCCATTTTTAATGCCTTGTCTCGTATTTCTTTAGGGTCATTATGTACAGATGGGTCTTCCCAACCATCTCCTAAGTCCGATTCATAGGTAAATAGTAATACAAGTCTTCCTTCATGGAAAAAGCCAAATGCTTGCGGTCTTTTACTGTTGTGTTCGTGAATTTTAGGTAATCCTTCTTTAAAAATAAATTTATCTTTAAATATTTCATGATTTTTTCCAATCTCTTTTAACTCTTTATCTGGAAAAATTTTTACTAATTCTTTTCGTAGATAGGGTTCCATGCCATAATTGTCATCAATATGTAAAAAACCTCCAGATAAAAGGTAATCTTGTAAATTTTGAGCGTCACTTTTAGTGAAAAATACATTTCCATGTCCTGTCATGTATATAAAAGGATATTGGAATATAGAAGAGCTGCCTACTTCTGCAACCTGCGGTTTTTCTTTTATTGTAGTGTTTAAATAGGTGTTGCAATAACTAATTAAATTTGGAAGAGCTGTTGGGTTGCTATACCAATCTCCACCACCATTATATTTTAAAGTAGCTATTTCTTGGGCATAAGAAAAAATAGGTATAATAAGAGTTATAAATACTATCGTTATGGTGATTTTTTTCATAAATACCTTGCAATTTGATATCTCAAATGTAACAATTATGAAGTTTAAAAAAATATAGAGAAGAGATTAATCTAATAACAGTTATTTTTTCTACTCTATTTTTTCTAAACTTGGTTAATTATAGAAAGTGTAGTACAAGCTACCACTGCAGCAGTTTCTGTTCTAAGTCTGTTTTTTCCTAATGAAACTGGAGAAAAGTTATTTTCAAAAGCAGCTTTTATTTCTGTAGTAGAAAAATCTCCTTCAGGACCAATAAGTATTGTCGTGTTTTTGTTCTTTTTTGCCTTTTTTGATAAATCAATTTTTTCTGTTTCTTCACAGTGTGCAATAAACAACTGACCCTTATGTTCTTTTTTTATAAACTCTTTATAACTAATTATTGGGTTAAATTTTGGCAGAAAAGTTTGTAAAGACTGTTTCATAGCAGATTGTATTACTTTTTCCATACGCTCTTGTTTTATTACTTTTCTTTCAGAATTTTCGCATACAATAGGGGTAATTTCATTTATACCAATCTCGGTAGCTTTTTCTAAAAACCATTCAAAACGGTCATTATTTTTAGTTGGCGCTACAGCTAAATGAATCCATGACGTACTAGGTTCTTTTTCTTTAGAGTTTAGTATTGTAGCGGTACATTTTTTTGGATTTGCTATTGTAATTTTTGAAGTTAGTAAAAGCCCTTTCCCATTAGTTATAGTAAGTATATCATCTTCTTTTTTTCTAAGGACTCTTATAATATGTTTGCTTTCTTCTTCACTAAAAGTAAAGTCTATTGTAGTGTTGTCTAAATTAGGATTGTAGAATAATTGCATTGCTATATTTTAAACTAAATTATAAACTTTTAAGTTTGTTTTGCGCATGTTCCAAACCTAATTCTATCCAATTTTGCAATTCTTCTTCTGTTTTAAAGCCTTCGGGTAATACATATACAAATTCTTTCATAGGCTTTTTAGTAAAATCCATAGGTTTAACATGGTCCAATTGTAAAAAAGCATCTATTTTCTCGGAAATAATTCTAACCATTAGGCTTCCTTTAATAATGCCAACGGTCATTTTTCCATGAAATAAATATGCAATTCCTCCAAACATTCTTTTTTTAGAAAAATTAGAAGCAATGTTTTCTGGAAATATGCTTAAAGAAGTATCTATTCTATTTTCTAGTTCTTTTTGGAAAGACATAAGTTCTTTTTTTAAAAAGTATATCTAGCTTTTGCTGTAATGTCTTGTTTAGAAAATTGCTCTTCTTGGTATTTAAGATAGCCTACAATACCAATCATTGCTGCATTATCTGTACAATACTCAAATTTGGGAATATATGTTTGCCATTGATTGGTTTTTTCTTTGTCTTTAAGGGCTTTACGTATACCAGAATTTGCAGAAACACCGCCGCCAATTGCAATCTGTTTTATACCGGTATGTTTTATAGCGTTTTTAAGTTTTAGTAGTAATATTTTTACGATGGTATATTGGATAGAAGCACAAATATCCTCTAAATTATTGGCTATAAACTTGGGGTCTTTTTTAACTTCTTTTTGAATAAAATATAAAATATTAGTTTTTAAGCCGCTAAAACTAAAATCTAATTCGCCTACTTTTGGAATAGGAAATTCATATTTTTTTGGATTTCCTTCCGAAGCATATTTGTCAATTAAAGGCCCTCCAGGATAAGGTAGTCCTAAAATTTTTGCACTTTTATCAAAGGCTTCACCAACAGCATCATCAAGTGTTTGCCCTAATACCTCCATTTTAAAGTAATCTTTAACTAAAACAATTTGAGTATGACCGCCACTAATAGTTAATCCAATAAAAGGAAAAGTTGGTTTTGTACTTTCTTTATCCGCAATAAAATGAGCAAGTAAATGTGCTTGCATGTGGTTTACCTCTATTAAAGGAATATTTAAACCTAAAGCTAGCGACTTAGCAAAAGAAGTGCCAACCAATAAAGAACCCATTAATCCTGGTCCACGAGTAAAAGCTATGGCGGATAACTGTTTTTTATCGATATTTGCTTTAGCTAAAGCTTGGTGTACTACTGGAACAATATTTTGTTGGTGTGCACGAGATGCAAGTTCTGGAACAACACCCCCGTATTCTTTATGAATTTTTTGGGTTGCCACTACATTACTTAACACTTTATCGTTGCATAAAACGGCAGCAGAAGTATCATCACAGGAAGATTCTATAGCAAGAATATAAATAGTTTTAGTTTGCACAGGGTTTGGAATAAAAATTGAAAAGACAAAGGTAAAACATAAAGGATTATCAAAAAACTAAGAAAAATACTATTACGAATACTAATTGTGCTTTTAGTTACATGTATTTTGGGTACCATTATCTTGGCTTTACCGTCTGTACAAACTCGTTTTGCAGAGTACGCAACAAAAACAATCAATAACAAATATGGAACTAACATAAATATTGATCGTTTAGGAATTTCTCTAATATCTTGGAAAGCTTCTTTAAAAGGAATTTATGTAGAAGACTATAAAAAAGACACTCTTTTTTATGTAAACAACTTAAAAACTTCGATTTTAAGTGTGCAGAATCTTGCAAAAGGTAAATTAGAATTTGGAGCAGTAGATATTGATAGTCTTAATTTTAAGTTAAAAACCTATAAGGGATTAAGAGATACTAATTTAGATGTTTTTATAAAAAAATTAGATAGCGGGAAAGAAAGAGCGCCTGGAGATCCACCTTTTCTTTTATCTTCTTCAGAGGTGGAGATTCTAAATAGTAATTTTCAATTAATTAATGAGAATTTTGAAAAACCACAGCTTTTAAATTTCAAAAAAATAAATATTGCTTCTTCAGACTTTAGTATTGTTGGACCAAATGTTACTACTGCAATACATGATATGTCTTTTGAGAGTGGTAGAGGTATAAATGTATATAAACTCGAAACAGTTTTTAAGTACACAAAACAGCAAATGCGTTTTGATTCTTTGAACCTTAAGACAGAGACATCTAATTTACTTGGAGAATTAGTTTTTAATTATGAGAGAAAGGATTTTTCAGATTTTTTAAACAAAGTAAAAGTAGAAGCAACATTTACAGAATCTACTGTTTCTTTTGACGAGATTAATAAATTATATAATGAATTTGGCTCTGGTAAGATAGCCACATTTTCTACGAGTGTGCATGGCGTTTTAAATGACTTAAACACGGATAAACTTTTCTTAAACACTAATAGTACAGGAATAAGAGGCGATTTTAATTTTAAAAATCTTTTTTCGAGAAAAGACCCTTTTAAAATGGTTGCTAAGATTAAAAATATTACCTCTAGTTATTATGAAATGAGGTCTTTAATGCCCAATATTTTAGGAAAAACATTGCCAAGTTCTTTTCAAAAATTGGGTCAGTTTACTATTAGAGGAAACACTACCGTAGAAAAATCTGCAATAGAAGCAAAAATAAATTTAAATACTAATATAGGAAGCTCTTATGCAGATGTAGTGTTAACCGATATTAATAATATTGATAATGCAACTTACAAAGGTTTTATTTCTTTAATAGATTTTGATTTAGGTGGTTTTATAGAAAATGAAACTATAGGAAAGGCTAATTTAGATTTTAATATAGAGGGAAAAGGGTTTGTAAAAGAACACTTAAATACAGAAGTAATAGGGGATCTTTATTCTATTGAGTTTAATAATTATAAGTATAAAGATATAAAGGTGTCTGGGCTTTTAAAAGAGCAACTTTTTGATGGTTCTTTGGTTAGTAATGATGAAAACTTGAAGTTTAATTTTAAAGGATTAGCAGATTTTGAAGAGGGGCGTAACAACTTCAACTTTATAGCATCTGTAGGATATGCGAACTTAAAGAAACTTAATTTCATAAAAGATAGTGTTTCCATTTTTAAGGGGAATGTAAATATGGATATTAGCGGAAACACTTTAGATAATTTAGTGGGTGATATAAAATTTTCCAAGACAAACTTTCAAAATAAAAATTATACCTATTATTTTGAAGACTTTAAAATTTCTTCTGATTTTGAGAATGATTCTATACGGACAATAACAATAAATTCTCCCGATATTATAACAGGATATTTAAAAGGGAATTTTAAAATAAAAGAATTAGGTAAAGTAGTGCAGAATTCTCTGGGTAGTATTTATACCAATTATAGACCATTCAAAGTATCTAAAGGACAAAAAATAGCTTTTAACTTTAAAATTTATAATAAAATTGTAGATGTTTTTTTTCCAGAAGTGAAGTTTGATCCAAATACTTTTATTAAAGGTAATATTAATGCAGATGATGGAGACTTAAAATTAAATTTTAAATCACCAAGTATAGCTGCTTATGGAAACGAAGCTGATAATATAGATTTAAAGATTGATAATAAAAACCCACTTTACAATACTTATGTATCTGTTGGCGATTTATCTACACATTATTATGATGTAAAAGATTTTAATTTAATAAACACTACATTAAAAGATACATTGTTTTTTAGAGCAGAGTTTAAGGGGGGTAGTGAGTATAATGATAGTTATAATTTAAACTTTTATCATACATTTAATAAAGAGAATAAATCTGTTATTGGTTTAAAAACTTCTGATATTAGCTTTAAGGGGAATAAATGGGTTTTAAACAAGACTGGCGACGCTAAAAATAAAGTAATTCTTAATAGAACTTTAGATAGCATTACAATAAAAGAAATTGTAATGAATAATAGTAAAGAAGAGCAAATACGGCTAAAGGGACAGCTTGCAGATTCTACCTACAAAGACTTAGAGTTGCAATTTAAAATAGTGTCTTTAGATAAAATTACACCGGCAATAGATAGCCTTAAATTAAATGGCCAAGTAAACGGTATATTAAACATTTTACAAAAGGATGATATTTATTTACCGTCTTCAAATTTAATTATTTCTAATTTTGGCATTAATAAAATCCCATTAGGAGATTTATCTATAGGTATTGTAGGAAATAGAGATTTGACAGATTTTTCGGTTAACTCTCAACTTACAGAAAATGGTGTTGAAAAGTTAGGTGTGGTTGGTAATATTTTAAACACTGGAAAAACGCCAGAGGCAAATCTTTTAGTAAATTTTGGCAATTTTAAATTACACCCATTTAGCCCCTTAGGAGAAGGTGTTATAGGAAATATAAGAGGAAATTTAAACGGTAGTGCTCGTATAACGGGACCGGTAAATAACCCAGAAATTAATGGTTTACTTTCTTTAAATGAAGCAGGGATTAGTATTCCTTATTTAAATGTAGATTACTCTTTTGCACCAAATTCTAAAGTACGCTTATATGAGCAAACTTTTGATTTTGAAAACATAAACTTAACCGATATTAAAGCAGAGACCCAAGCAACAATAGATGGTATTATATCGCATAGATATTTTGATAACTGGGTTTTAGATTTAGATGTTGATACAAATAATAACCGCTTTTTAATTTTAGATACAGTGTTTGATGAAGATCAACTCTTTTATGGAGCAGGCTATTTAAATGGAACTGGGAGAATATATGGGCCTACAACAGCATTAAATATTGATGTAATAGGTTCTACGGCTAAGGGGACTTCTTTAAAAATTCCATTAAGTGATGTTGCTAGTTTAGGAGATTACTCGTTTATTAATTTTGTTCGTAAAAATAAAACAGGAGATATAACGGATGAGAGGGTTTTAAAAGATTATCAAGGTTTAGAGCTAAAATTTGATTTAGATATAACTCCAGATGCAGAAGTAGAAATAGTAACCGATCAAAAAACTAAGAGTTCTTTAAAAGGTACAGGAGCAGGTACCATATTAATGCAAATAAATACCAGAGGTAAGTTTGAAATGTTTGGGGATTTTGTTGTTGTTACAGGGCAGTATCATTATAAGTTTGGAGGCATAATAGATAAAACATTTATTGTAAAACCTGGAGGAACAATTAATTGGGAGAGGGACCCTTTAGCTGCGCAATTAAATATGGAAGCTGTTTATTCTTTAACGGCCAATCCAGCACCATTATTAGATAATGCAGGTACAGCAACTAGAAGAATACCTACAGATGTAGTTATTAAATTATCAGAAGAATTAGAAAGCCCTAAAATAGATTTTGAAATAGAATTTCCAAGTGCAAATTCTATTATCCAATCCGAATTGGAATATAGATTACAAGATCCAACCGTAGAAGAAAAAAATGCCCTGTTTTTATTAGCACAAGGTTCTTTTGTTAATGACCAAACTGGAATTAATCAACAAGCAGTTACGGGGAATTTATTACAATCTGCATCAGGATTATTAAATCAGGTTCTAAGCGGTGATAGTGATAAGTTTAATCTTGGGTTATCTTATGAACAAGGTATTGTAGATAAAAGCGCAGATATTGAAACAGATGATAGAATAGGCTTAACAGTATCTACAAAAATTAGTGATCGAGTATTAATTAACGGTAAGTTTGGAGTTCCTGTAGGTGGTTCTAGTGAAACAGTAGTAGCAGGAGATGTAGAAATACAATTATTACTTAATGAAGAAGGAACATTAAGTGCTAAGTTTTTTAATAGAGAGAATGAGATTCAAGAGTTTTTAGCAGATCGCCAAGGGTATACGCAAGGGGTGGGTTTATCTTATGAGGTAGATTTTAATAATTTTAAAGAACTTGTCAGGAAAATTCTAGGGAAAGACAAAATTAAAGAAATAAAAGAAGTAGCTCCAACTTCAATTATGGGGAAAGATAGTCTAATAAGATTTTATAAAAAGACGCCCAAAAATCCAATTTTGCGATAAATTAACTTCAGTTTTTAGTAATATTTTTTGAGAATAGAAATTATTTTCAATACGAAAACGTTATAGCACGTATCCTCTTGAAAATTAATGCTTACAAGCCTTAATTTATTAAATTAAGTTTGCTAATTTCGTTTAAATATAAGATTAGAATGAGTACGAAAATCCAAAAAATAGGAGTTCTTACATCTGGTGGAGATTCTCCAGGAATGAACGCAGCAATACGATCAGTCGTTCGTAGTTGTGCATATCATAAAATTAATTGCGTAGGAATCTATAGAGGATATCAAGGTATGATTGAAGGAGACTTTAAACCTATGGATGCTCGCAGTGTAAACAATATTATAAATAAAGGAGGTACGGTTCTTAAAAGTGCTAGATGCATGGATTTTAGAACTAAAGAAGGAAGAAACACTGCGTATAAACAATTAAAAGCAGAAGGAATTGATGCTTTTGTAGTAATTGGTGGAGATGGTAGTTTTACAGGAGCTATGGTTTTTAATCAAGAATACGATTTTCCAGTAATAGGAATTCCTGGTACTATTGATAATGATATTTTCGGAACCACATTTACGCTAGGTTTTGATACTGCTTTAAATACTGTAGTAGAGGTTATTGATAAAATTAGAGATACAGCAAGTTCTCATAACCGATTATTCTTTGTAGAAGTAATGGGAAGAGACGTTGGTCATATAGCTTTAAATGCAGGAGTAGGAGCAGGCGCTGAAGAAATTTTAATACCAGAAGAAGATTTAGGATTAGATCGTTTAGTAGAATCATTAAAGCGTAGTAAAAAATCGGGAAAATCTTCAAGTATTGTAATAGTTGCAGAAGGGGATAAAACTGGTAAAAATGTTTTTGAACTTAAAGAATATGTAGAAAAGCATTTACCAATATATGATGTGCGTGTTTCTGTATTAGGGCACATGCAAAGAGGGGGGTCTCCTTCTTGTCATGATAGAGTATTAGCTAGTAGAATGGGAGTAAAGGCAGTAGAGGCTTTATTAGAAGGGAAAACTAGTTTAATGGTTGGTATACAAGACAATAAACTAATACTTACCCCACTAGAAATGGCAATTAAAGGCCATACTAAAATAGATAAAGAGCTTATTAGAGTATCAGATATAATGACAACATAAATTAATTAATATAAATTAGAAACATGTCAAATTTAAAAATAGGAATTAACGGATTCGGTAGAATAGGTAGATTAGTTTTCAGAACCACTGTAAAAAGAGGAGATGTAGATGTAGTTGCTATAAACGATTTATTAGATGTAGAACACTTAGCATACTTATTAAAGTATGACTCTGTTCACGGAAAATTTGATGGTACTGTTGAAGTAAAAGATGGTAACTTAGTTGTAAATGGAAAAACAGTAAGAATTACAGCAGAAAGAGATCCAAAGAGTATTGGATGGGATGCTGCTGGTGCAGAAGTTGTTGCTGAGTGTACTGGTATTTTTACAACTTTAGAAAAAGCGCAATTACATATTGATGGTGGTGCTAAAAAAGTGGTAATTTCTGCACCTTCTGCAGATGCGCCAATGTTTGTAATGGGAGTTAACCATACAGAAGCAAAAGCGTCAGATTTAATAGTATCTAATGCATCTTGTACAACCAACTGTTTAGCTCCGGTTGCTAAAGTATTAAACGATAACTTTGGTATAGAAGAAGCTTTAATGACTACTATTCACGCAAGTACTTCTACGCAATATGTTGTAGATTCTCCTTCTAGAAAAAATTATAGATTAGGTAGATCTGCAATGGCAAACATTATTCCTTCATCTACAGGTGCAGCAAAAGCGGTAGGTAAAGTTATTCCAGAATTAAATGGAAAATTAACAGGTATGGCCTTTAGAGTTCCAACACCAGATGTTTCTGTAGTAGATTTAACGGTAAGAGTTAAAAAAGAAACTTCTTACGAAGAAATTAAAAAAGTATTTAAAGCTGCATCTGAAGGTGCTTTAAATGGTGTTTTAGGATATACTGAAGAAGATGTGGTTTCTCAAGATTTTGTAGGAGAAGCACAAACAAGTGTTTTTGATGCTGGGGCAGGAATTGAGTTAAGCTCAACTTTCTTTAAAATCATTTCTTGGTATGACAATGAAGCTGGTTATTCTAATAAATTAGTAGATTTAGCACAACACGTAGCTAGTTTATAAGCATATAAATTATTTGTATAATTTTTTCCTAAAAACAAGGTTTATATCTTGTTTTTAGGATTGTTTTTTAAAAGTTCGTAATATGATATTAATTGTTGATAGTGGAGCTACAAAATCCGATTGGATAGCTTTAGATGAAAAAGGAGAAAAACTTTTCTTTACTCAAACTTTAGGATTAAGTCCAGAAGTTTTAACAAGAGATGTTATAGAGGATAGGTTAGCAAATAACTTTGAACTTTCAAAAAACAAGGAAGCTGTAACTCATTTGTTCTTTTATGGAGCAGGTTGTGGTACAGATCGTATGCGTATATTTTTAAAAGAAATATTTGCAGATTATTTTCCTAATGCAAAAGCAGATGTTAAGGAAGATACCTATGCAGCTATTTATGCTACAACAAAAATTGGAAATCAAGGAATAGTTTGTATTCTAGGTACGGGTTCTAATTGTAGTTATTTTGATGGACACCAATTATTTCAGAAAGTTACATCGCTTGGTTATATTCCTATGGATGATGGTAGTGGAAACTTTTTTGGAAGAAAATTAATAAGAGATTATTATTTTCATAAAATGCCGGCAGATTTGGGAATCAAGTTTAGTAAAGAATATAATTTAGAGGCCGATGTTATTAAAGATAATTTATACAAACAGCCTAATCCAAATACCTATTTAGCAACATTTGCTCGTTTTTTAATAGAGAATAAAGAGCATCCATATTGCAAAGGAGTTATAGATAAGGGATTTCAGCAATTTATAAATAACTATGTAATGCAATTTGAGTTAGCTACAAAAGTGCCAATTAACTTTGTTGGTAGTGTAGCATATTTTTTAAGAGAAGAATTAAAAACTGTTTTAGAAAGAAACGATTTAATAGTGGGTGTAATACGTCAAAAACCAATTGATGGTTTGGTGGAATTTCACAGACAAACTTTATAAAGTAGCTTATTTTACTGCAATCATAGAAATTTCAACATTTACAAATTTAGGTAAATTTGCTACCTCTATGGTTTCTCTGGATGGTGCTGTTTCCGGATTAAAATAAGTGCCATATACTTCATTTACATCTGTAAATTGGTTCATGTCATTAAGAAAAATAGAAGACTTAACTACATGCTCAAAAGTCATACCCGCTTCTTCAAGTATTGCTTTTAAGTTTTCCATAGATTGTTTAGTTTCTTCTTTTATATTACCCTCTACTAGTTTTCCTGTAGAAGCGTTTATTGGTATTTGACCAGATATATATAATGTGTTTCCGCTTAGTATTGCTTGGTTGTAAGGCCCTATAGGAGCAGGAGCTTTAGTAGTTGTTATTATTTTTTTCATCATAAATATTTTTAAATTACTATCTAACTCGTTGGCTTCTATTTTCCCATTTAAGATCTTTAAGAATAGAACTTTTTATACCAATAAAGAAATACCATCTTTTGTACTGGCCAAATGGTGTCCAGTTAAAACGTAAGGTAAAACTTTTTAAATCTCTTTCAAACCGTAATTGTGTAAGTGTAAACCCGTTGTTTTTAAAATCGTAACCAGAAGAGCCTCCAACTTTCCATCTAGGAGATAATTCTATATCTCCAGAGAACATTAAAGAGTGGCTGCTAAATTCATTTTGTCTTGCAGTATTGATATAATTGGCAGAGTAAGCCAAACGAAAATTCCATGGTATTTTTGTTCCAAAAATGGGATTGTCAACGTCATCCCCTTTTTTTTCATTATCATCTCTATATCTTGTGTCATTAAAATCGTCACCTTTTCCAAAAAGGTCGTCTGTTCTACCACCGCTAGATGCTACATAATCAAAAGGGTCTGGTTCTTCTTCTTCCTCTTCATCCTCTTTCTTTCCAAATGTTTTGCTATCAATAGAGTAAGATACATTTACATTAGCCCTGGTTAAACGTAATAAGCTACCACCATTATCTATATTAAACTTATTAAAACGTCTTCCGGTGTTATCAATAGCATAAGGATCAAGACCTGCCGAAAAGTTAATAGACATTTTATTGTCTAGAATATTAGTTCCTCCATTTACACTTAGAGGGTTCAATCTTAAGGAGTCTGACTCAAAATTATATCCTGTAGATATATTAAAATTACTCAAGATGGGTATTTTCTTAGCTTCGGTTGCAGTAGAATCTTTATCGGTTACTTTTGCTTCTAAGGTATTTGCTAAAGAAAAACTCAAACTATTAGATTTCCCTAAACTTGGACGACCAAATTGAGAGTTCTCAAACCTTGTAAACTGTACCGCGCCATCTGGACCAATATATTCATCATAAAATTGATCAAAAGAAGGGGCGTAGCCGTAATTTAAAGATGGTCGCATAACATGGCGTATGGCTTGTATTTTTTTATCTTCTCCAAAGTCAAAAGTTCCATAAAGAGTAGTTCCTATACTAGCACTTAAGCTATACTTGTTAAAGCGATCAAAACCACTAATAGTATCTGTTACTACCACTTCATTCTCAAAATCATAACTCTTATCTAATGTTTTAAGAGCCCAAACATCTTCATATCTACCGCCAAGACTTACACTAAAAAATTTTGCAACTTTAAAATTTGTGCTAATTGGAATAGAATGTTGTGCTCCAACCTTAGCATTGTCAAACATCTCACTTTTAAAAAAACTATCATCATCTGTTACAATCGTATTTCTTGCGTTAAGATTGTATTGAAAGTTTATATTTTGAATAATCCCTTTTTTTATACCGTCTCTTTTTGCAAAAGGAAAAATACGCTCCATGCTTGCTTGTAAGGTTGGTAACGTCATATTAATAACTTTTGTATTTGTGTTTTGGCTATGCGTAGCCGATAAACTCATGTTTATAGAAGGGTATGCAGGAAAAGTTTTAGAATAGGATATAGAGGATGATAAATTATTATTTTGCGTATTTGGTAAGTTTTGTTGTTGTAATGAATTTCTATAGTAATTACTACTACCAAGGTTTACAGAGGCAGAAAACCTAGAGTTTGGACTAGATTTTGTATCTTGAGAATGAGAAATTTGGATGTTATAATTTGAACTTCTACTATAATCATCAAACCCTTTTTGACTAGTTACTTGGTTTTCATACCTAATATTTACATTACCACGGTATTTGTATCTTTTTGCATAAACAGATTGGGTTCTTATACCATAACTTCCATTGGTGTAAAAACTACCATTAAAAGTAATATCTGCTACTTCTCCTATTGGTACATAATAGCCTAAATCTTGTAAAAAATAACCAGTATTAGGGTCATTACCAAAAGTTGGCATCATAATACCTGCAGATCGCCCTACGGTTAACGGAAAGTAAGCAAAAGGCAATGCAATAGGGGTAGGAACATCTGCAATGTATAAATTACTAAAACCTGCTATTACTTTTTTCTTTGGTACAAATTTGGCTTTTCTAATGCGAATATAATAATCTGGATTAATGGTATCTGAAGACGTAGTTAGTTTTCCTTCGCTTAGAAAGTAAACCGAATCGTTTTCTTTTTTTGTGATATTAGCATAAACTTTCATAGCATCACTACCTAATGATCCAGCAGCAGCCTGCTGTTCTGTTCTAGAATTCCAAATTAGTGCTTTTTGAGTGTCAAAATTAAACCGTATTGAGTCAGGAACCACTTCATTAGTTCCTTGTTTAAAAAATGGAGTTTGGGTATAATTTCCTAAAGAATCTTTTAATCGGCCGGCATATACTTCATTTTTTATATAATCCATTATTATAATACCAGCTTTAAGTTCTGTGTCTTGATAATAAATTTCCGCTTCGTTATATAAATATATTTTTTGGTCTTTTTGGCTAAGCTTTACATAGTCTTTTGCTTTGTAAGTTATTTTGTCTAACAAAAGAGCAGGCTTTTTATTTAGACTATCTTGGAGTATAGAGTCTCGTTCAATACTATCTATTTCTACAGGTATAGGAAAGAGTGGAGCTGTAATAGAATCTGCTTCGGCTTTAATAGGTAAAGTAATGACTTTGTCCTCCTGCGCATGCAAAGAAACTAGACTTAGAACTAGCAAGAAAAAGAAAAGTAAATAATGTTTATTTGATTGCAAGGCTATATATCCTATTTTTGTAAAAGGTTTGGCTCGACTTTTGGAGTTCAAACATACATATATTTTTTGTTCCTTTTGTATGGTATTACAATAAATTTAACCTTATTAGGAACTATTAATTAGAATACAAATATGAAATTTAAATTAATTTTTCTTTTACCAATAGCTTTTTTGGGTGTTTCTTTTTCTTCCTATGCCTTATTTAATGAGGTTTTACAAGAAGAAGACCCATTTATTATAGTTTTAGATGCGGGGCATGGAGGTCATGACCCTGGGAATTTAGGAAATGGATATTTAGAAAAAAATATTGCATTAAATATTGTTTTAAAGGTTGGAGCTATTTTAGAACAGAATAAAGATATTAAAGTAATTTATACCAGAAAGGATGATACTTTTATAGATTTATTTGTTCGCGGAGAGATTGCAAATAAGGCAAATGCAGACCTTTTTGTATCGGTTCATTGCGATTCTCATACTTCTGATGCGCACGGGGCAGGAACTTTTGTTTTGGGGCTGCATGCTAACAAACAAAATTTTGAAATAGCTAAAAAGGAAAACTCCGTAATTTATTTGGAAGATAATTATGAGACTAGATATGCTAATTATGATATTAATTCTCCAGAGTCAGTAATAGGGTTAACTATAATGCAAGAAGAGTTTTTAGATCAGAGTATTGCGTTAGCAAAAATTATGCAAGAAAATTTCTCTGTAAAATTAAAAAGGAATGACCGTAAAGTAAAACAAGCTGGTTTTATAGTGTTACATCAAACTTTTATGCCCAGTGTTTTAGTAGAAACTGGTTTTTTAACAAATAAAGAAGAAGGGGCTTACTTAAATTCTAAACAAGGACAATCTAAAATAGGAACAGCTATAGCTTCTGCAATTATAAAGTATAAGGAAGAGGTGCCTTCTAAAATTTCACAAAATACAACTATATCTTCCCCTGTAGATACTACCGATGTACCTGTTATAGAAGAAAAAATAAAAGAGGATCCAGAAAAAGTTATAGAAAAGGAGGTGCCTCAAGTAGAAAATAAAAAAGAGCCTATTGTTTTAAAAAAAGAGGAAGTTGCAGAAATAAAAGAAGTAGGGGGTATTATACCAACTAAAGAAGTTATTAGATCATCGTCTGGAGTAAGAACACAGGTAGAAGAAAAAGAAATTTCAGAGGAAAAAAAAGAAAAAGAAAAAGAAATAGAAACTCCTAAGCCAATAGTAGTTAAAAAGAATTATAGTATTATTTTTAAAGTACAACTGCTGGCTAGCGGAAAGAATATAGCTTTAGAAGCAGAAAATTTTAATGGACTAAATGATTTATCTAAAGAACCAGTTAAAAATTTGTTTAGATATATGTATGGGAATACAGAATCTTATCAGAAAGTAAAATTATTTAAGAAAAATGCCGATTTAAAAGGATACACTAGTTCATACATAGTAGCTTATAAAGACGGAGTTCGGATTCCTTTAGAAAAAGCTCTTGAGTACATATCTGAATAAAATTGCTAAGATCAAAAAAAATATTTCTAATTTTGTTAGGAACCCAAAACATATTCGTTTGAAACTATCTAGAGAAATTAAAACAGGAATAATTGTTATAGGAGGAATACTTTTATTTATAATGGGGTTTAGTTACTTAAAGTCCACACCGCTTTTTGATAATAATAATAAGCTTTATGCAATTTATCCTCATATTGGAGGTTTGCAGCCAGGAACCCCTGTTTCTATTAACGGCTTTTCTGTAGGAACTGTAAATGATATTCAGTTTAAAGATGGTATGGGTAATTTACTAGTAACTTTTACTGTAAATAAAGACTTTAGTTTTTCTAAGAATAGTAGAGCAGAACTGTATGATACTGGAATAATAGGAGGTAAGGGATTGCAAATAATTCCGGTTTTTGATGATGCTCCTATTGCAAAAACAGGAGATACCTTAACTACAGAAACAAGGCCAGGGTTAACAGAACTTGCACAGCAAAAATTAACACCATTATTTAAAAAGTTTGAATCTGCTGTAACGGATGCAGATTCTGTTTTATTAAATGTAAATAAAGTACTAGATAAAAAAACTAAAAAAGATTTGCAAACCGCTATTGCTGGTTTAAGCGATCTTATGGTTAGTTTAAACGGCAGTGCATCTGTCTTAAATAATATTTTAAAAAATAATGAAGGTAAGTTAAATGAATCTTTAACAAACTTTGAATCTCTTACCTCTAATCTAACAAGCATTACAGATTCTATAAATAATGCAGGTTTAGGAAGAACCCTTTCTAATCTAGAATCTACAGTCGCTAATTTAGATAAGTTAATGGCAAAAATAGATAGAGGAAATGGGACATTAGGAAAATTAATGAATAACGAAGAGTTGTACACGAACCTTAATAGTGCTTCTAAAGAATTAGATTTATTACTACAAGACTTTAGATTAAATCCTAAGCGATATGTTAATGTATCTGTATTTGGAAAAAAACAAAAAGAATACACCGTTCCGGAGGAAGACCCTGCGGAAAATATTGAATAACTGAGATTTTTTATGGAATATCTTTCAAATATTTTATTCGCAATCGTTTTAGTTGCGGGAATTGGATTTTTTACTAAAAACGTATTACGTCTTTCTAGAAACATAAAACTAGGAAAAGATGTAGATGTAAGTGATAATAAACCCCAACGATGGAAAAATATGGCCAAAATTGCACTTGGTCAAACTAAAATGGTGGTAAGACCTGTTGCTGGTTTTCTTCATATTATTGTCTATGCAGGTTTTATAATTATTAACCTTGAAGTTTTAGAAATAATTATAGATGGCCTTTTTGGTACCCATAGAATATTTGCTTCATTAGGGAGTGTATATAATCTTTTAATTGGCTCTTTTGAGATTTTAGCACTATTAGTAATAGTAGCTGTTGTTATTTTTTGGATTAGAAGAAATATTATTAGAATAAAGCGTTTTGTAAACCCAGAAATGAACGGATGGCCTAAGAATGATGGAAATATAATACTATATATAGAATTGGTATTAATGACTTTGTTCTTGACTATGAATGCTGCAGACTATCAGCTTCAACTACTAGATGTACCCCATTATGCAAAAGCAGGAGCTTTTCCAGTAAGTCAGTTTATAGCATCTTTATTTTCAGATATGTCTATCTCATCCTTAATAGTATTAGAGAGAACAGCATGGTGGTTACACATAATCGGAATTTTATGTTTCCTAAATTACTTATACTATTCTAAGCATTTGCATATTTTACTAGCATTTCCTAATACGTATTACGGAAGCCTAGAACCAAAAGGGAAGTTAAATAATTTAGAAGCTATAACTAAAGAGGTAAAATTAATGATGGATCCAAGTGCAGACCCTTTTGCTGCACCTGCAGAAGATGACTCAGTTCCAGAAAAATTTGGAGCATCTGATGTTAAAGATTTAAGTTGGGTACAATTATTAAATGCTTATACCTGTACAGAATGTGGTAGGTGTACCTCTTCTTGTCCTGCAAATTTAACTGGGAAAAAATTATCTCCTCGTAAAATTATGATGGATACCCGTGACCGCCTAGAGGAAGTGGGTAAAAATATAGATGCTAATAAAGGAGTTTTTGTAGATGATGGGAGACAACTCCTGGGAGATTACATAACTAAAGAAGAACTATGGGCATGTACTACTTGTAATGCTTGTGTAGAAGAATGCCCAGTAAGTATTAGTCCATTATCAATTATTCAAGACATGCGCCGTTATTTAGTAATGGAGCAAAGTGCTGCTCCAGTAGAATTAAATAATATGATGTCTAATATAGAAAATAATGGTGCGCCTTGGCCATATAATCAGATGGACAGGTTAAATTGGGTTGAAGAATAATAAGCAGTAAGGTTAAATTTTTAAAAATATTTGCTTTAAGCTTATTTAGTAATGTATTAAAAGAAACTTAAGCATTTATATAAAACGTTGATTTTATGAGTAATGATAAACTAAGGGTTCCTACAATGGGGCAATGTATGGCAGAAGGTAGGAAACCCGAAGTGTTGTTCTGGGTAGGTTCTGCTGGTAGTTTTGATGATAGAGCAAAGAAAATAACAAGAGCTTTTGTTAAAATTTTAAATAAAGCCAATGTAGATTTTGCTGTTTTAGGAACAGAAGAAAGTTGTACTGGTGATGTTGCTAAACGAGCAGGAAATGAATTTCTTTTTCAAATGCAAGCTTTAATGAATATTGAAGTTTTAAACGGATATGGAATTAAAAAAATAGTAACCTGTGATCCTCATTCTTATAATTGTTTAAAGAATGAATATCCAGGTTTAGGAGGTGTTTACGACGTTATTCATCACACCCAATTTATTCAAGATTTAATTAATTCTGGAAAATTAAATGTCACAGGAAGCCTTTATAAAGGAAAACGCATTACATTTCATGACCCTTGTTACTTAGGAAGAGCAAATAATGAATATGATGCGCCAAGAGAAGTCCTTAAAAAAACAGATGCAAATATTATTGAAATGAAAAGGAATAAGCAAACAGCATTATGTTGTGGAGCTGGTGGTGCACAAATGTTTAAAGAACCAGAAAAAGGAGATAAAGATGTTAATGTACTAAGAACAGAAGATGCACTTAGAACAAAACCAAACATTATAGCAACAGGCTGCCCTTATTGTATAACTATGATGACAGATGGGGTAAAAAATAAAGAAAAAGAAGATATAGTTAAAGTAATGGATATTGCTGAAATTATTGCAACTGCAGAAGAACTATAATATTAAAATAAAAAATGTTAGTAGATTTTAAAGAATTACCTAATTCGTCTAGAGTATGGATTTACCAATGTAGTAGGTCTTTTTCTGAGCAAGAATTAGTAGATATAAATAAAGATTTTAAAACTTTTATTGCGGATTGGACAGCACATGGAAGTGATTTAAAAGCAGGGTTTGAAATTAAATATAATAGATTTATAATCTTAGCATTAGATCAATCTTTAAACGCTGCTACAGGTTGCTCCATAGATGCCTCTGTGCATTTTATTATGCAATTAGAGAAAAAGTACGATGTGCTTTTACTGGACAAAATGAATGTATCATATAAGCAAGGAGAATATGTAGCATATAAACCTCTTATAGATTTTAAGAAAATGGCAAAAGAGAAAGCTGTTTCTTTAAAAACAATTGTGTTTAATAATTTAGTTACAAATAAAGGAGAGTATTTAGAACATTGGGAAGTGCCTGCATCAGAAAGTTGGCATAGTAGGTTTATGTAATATTCTTTTGGTATAGTACTTGCTTTATTATTTAAAACTACTTTTTAAAAAGAATAAAATGCAATAATGTAAATTCTTTTTAGTTATTTTCATACACAATTTTATATGCGTTTTAATCTAACCGTTTTTCTTCTATTTTTTTATTTCTTAAATGCGCAAGGGCAGTCTAACCCTTTAGTGTCTAGAGATAGTATGGCACAGCAAAGGTGGGTAAATCTTACCTACGAGAAGATGACACTAGAAGAAAAACTTGGACAACTCTTTATGGTTAGTATAGCTTCTAACCAAAATAAAGCAAGTATAGATAAAATAAAAGCCTTAATTAAAACTGAAAAAATTGGAGGTATTATATTTTCAAAAGGAGGGCCAGTACAACAAGCAAAACTCGCAAATAAATTTCAATCGTACTCAGACTTACCATTATTAGTAGGTATGGATGCAGAATGGGGTTTAGCAATGCGTTTAGATTCTACCTACGCATTCCCTTGGAACATGACGCTAGGAGCAATTAAAGATAATGCTATAGTAGAAAAAGTTGGTAGACAAATAGGAAAGCACGCTAAGCGTATTGGAGTGCATATTAATTTTGCCCCAGATATAGATATTAATACCAATCCTAAAAACCCTATAATAGGAAATCGTTCTTTTGGGGAAGATAAATTTAATGTAGCAGCAAAGGGTATTGCTTTTATGCAGGGAATGGAAAGTGCTGGTGTTTTATCAAGCGGTAAACATTTTCCAGGGCACGGAGATACCTCTGTAGATTCTCATTTAACATTACCTACCATAAATTTTACAAAAGAAAGATTAGATAGTGTGGAGCTTTATCCATACAAACAACTTATAAAATCAGGATTAAGTAGTATAATGGTTGCGCACTTAAATGTACCCGGATTAGAAATAAAAAAAAATTTACCTTCTTCTTTATCAGAACAAATTATAACTGGGATATTAAAAGAGAAATTAAAATTTAAAGGGTTGGTTTTTACAGATGCTTTAAATATGAAAGGCGTTTCTACGCAAGGAAAAAATGGTGATGTAGAATTAGCCGCATTTATGGCAGGTAATGATATTCTTTTAATGCCAACTGAAGTGCAAAAAGCAAAAGAGAAATTAATAAAAGCTTATAATAAAGGTAAATTTTCTGAAAACAGATTAGCATATTCTGTAAAGAAAATTTTATTGGCAAAATATAAAGTTGGTTTACATAACTACAAACCAATAGTAACCAAAAATTTATATAAAGACTTAAACGCATTAGAAGACGATTTAATTTATGAAGAGGCTATTGAGAATGCCATTACAGTAGTAAAGAATAAGTTTTATTTAATGGGTATTAAAAAACTTGAAAATAAGAAAATTGCCTATATAAAGTTTGGAGATGCAGACCATAAACCATTTTTAAACGAGCTTAATAAATATGCAAAAGTTATTCATATACAAGGAAACGATGTTGCAACGTTAAAAAAGAAATTAAAACCGTATAATTTAGTAATTATAGGGCATCACAGGAGTAATGAGAGCCCATGGAAAGCTTATTCGCTAACTAAAAATGAGAAGAATATTCTCAAAGAGATTAGTAAAGAAAGAGGTTCTAATGTAATATTAAGCGTATTTACAAAACCATATGCACTTCTTAATATAGATTTGAGTTTTATAGATGGTGTTGTAGTAGGATACCAAAATAGTAAAATTGCTCAAGAAAAAACTGCGCAAGTAATATTTGGAGCAATAGCAGCAAAAGGGAAATTACCAGTTTCTGCAAATGCTACGTTACCAGTTAATACTAGTGTGGAATTAAAGTCTTTAAGAAGGTTAGGGTATAGTATTCCGGAGAGAGTTGGACTTAGTTCTTCTAAATTAGCAGAAGTAGATAAATTAGTCCAAAATGGTTTAGATTCTTTAATGTTTCCAGGTGCACAAGTTTTAATAGCAAGAAAAGGGAAGGTTATATTTAATAAAGGGTATGGGAAACCTACTTATAAATCTAACGAAAAAATAACCCCTAATCATATTTATGATTTAGCTTCTGTGACTAAAATATTAGCAACGTTACCTATGGTAATGAAAATGGAGCAAGAGGGTAAAATTAAATTGAATAATACGTTTCAAGAATTAATACCGGCATACGCAGATACAGAAATAAAAAATGTTACCGTTTTAAAAGCACTTTCGCATTATGGAAGATTGCCAGCTTGGATAGCTTTTTATGCAAGTACACTAGACAAAAAAAGAAAACCATCTAAAGAATTTTATAGAGAACAAAAATTACCGGGTTTTTCCATAAAAGTAGCCGATAATTTATACTTGACAGATGCATATAAAGATTCAATTTATAACAGAATAGGAAGACAAGATTTAAAATCTAATAGATACCGTTATAGCGATGTTTCTTATTATGTTATGAAAAAATATATAGAAGATACATATAATAAGGGTTTAGATGAATTAGCATCAGATTTTATATATAAGCCCATAGGAGCTTTCCAAACGGGTTATAATCCATTAGAAAATCATTCTAAAAAAGAAATAGTACCATCAGAAGAAGATACGTATTATAGATACCAAACTGTGCAGGGTTATGTGCATGATATGGGAGCAGCCATGCAAGGTGGCGTAGGAGGACATGCAGGTCTTTTTAGTAATGCAAATGATGTCGCTAAGATTATGCAAATGTATTTGCAAAATGGATATTATGGAGGTGATAGGTATTTAAACTCTAGAACAGTGAAAAAATTTAACACTTGTTATTTTTGTGATAAAAATGTTAGAAGGGGAGTGGGGTTTGATAAACCACAATTGGAAAAGAGCGGACCAACTTGTGGCTGTGTATCTCGGAAAAGTTTTGGACATAGTGGTTTTACAGGCACTTATACTTGGGCAGACCCCGAAGAAGAAATAGTTTATGTGTTTCTTTCTAATAGAACATATCCTACAGCATCTAATACACTTTTAGTTAAATCTGGGTTAAGAACAAGGATTCAAAAGTTAATTTATGATGCTATTATAAATTAAAAGGTAGCTTTGTAAAATGAAGATAGCAATAGTATGTTACCCAACCTTTGGAGGTAGTGGTGTTGTAGCAACAGAATTAGGTATAGCATTAGCCAATAGAGGACACGAAATACATTTTGTAACCTATAGGCAACCAGTTCGATTAGAGCTTTTAAGTAACAATATTCATTTTCATGAGGTAAATGTTCCTGAATATCCTTTATTCCAATACCAACCTTATGAATTAGCATTATCTAGTAAATTAGTAGATACTGTAAAACTTTTTGGAATAGAGTTGTTACATGTACATTATGCGATTCCGCATGCATATGCTGGGTATATGGCAAAGAAAATGTTAGAAGAAGAAGAACTTTGCTTACCAATGATAACAACCTTACATGGTACAGATATTACATTGGTTGGTAAGCACCCTTTTTACAAGCCAGCGGTTACCTTTAGTATTAATAAATCTGATGTAGTGACTTCTGTTTCGGAAAATCTTAAAAAGAGTACTTTAGAACTTTTTAATATTAAAGGAGAAATAGAAGTAGTTCCTAATTTTATAGACAAAACAAAATACAAACCATCCTTTACAGATTGCCAACGTACTGCTATGGCAGAAGAAGGAGAAAAAATTATTACTCATATTAGTAATTTTAGAAAAGTAAAAAGAATTCCAGATGTAATTCATATTTTTAATAAAGTACAAAAAGAAGTTCCTTCTAAACTAATAATGGTAGGTGAAGGACCAGAAAGAGTAAAAGCAGAGGCTTTATGTGAAGAATACGGTATTACAGACAAAGTAATATTTCTGGGTAATAGTAATGAGATTGATAAAATTCTTTGTTTTTCTGACCTGTTTTTATTACCATCAGAAACAGAAAGTTTTGGTTTAGCTGCTCTAGAGGCTATGATAAATAAAGTTCCTGTAATATCTAGTAATACAGGAGGTATCCCAGAAGTTAATAGACATGGTGTTACTGGTTTTTTAAGTGATGTAGGAAACGTTTCTGAAATGGCAGAGAATGCTATAACGTTGTTAAGTGATGATGATAAGTTAAACACATTTAAACAAAATGCTGTTGCAGTAGCTAAAGAGTTTGATATTTTAAATATATTACCGCTTTATGAAGCTATATACCAAAGAGCATATGATACTAGATGTGAAAATAAATAATATTCTTATGAAAAATTTATTATTACTTCTTTTGGTATTTGTTGTATCGTGTAAAGGGCAGAAAAATATGATAACCTCTAAGGGGCCTATTGTTTTAATATTAGAAGATAATTATAGTGGATTAACCAAAGAAGATAATTTTATTATTAAAGACCAAAAAAGTTTAAAAAGCTTTTTTTTAAAAATTAATAAGACCAGAAAACCAGGAATTCCAGTTCCGACTATAGATTTTAAAAAAGAGACTCTAGTTGTTCTTTGTTCAGGAGAACATCAGAATACTTTAAATTCTGCTTTAGAATTAATTTTAGAAACGGATGAAGAGATACAATTAAAAACAATTTACAATAAAGAAAAAACTAAGGAAAAAGTTATTGTAAGTCCGTTTAAAATTTATAAAATACCCGTTTTTGATAAAGAAATAACTTTTAAAAAGTAGTTGTTTGTCTATTATTATTACCGTTAATCTTTCCAACGAATATCCTTGCTGTTAGAAGTTTATATTTTATCTAACATTCTGCTTTTCATAATTTTACGGACGATAAGTTCCAAAATCTTAATTATGAAAAACATTAAAAACTATATACTAATTGTTGCGCTTCTTTTATGTACGCCAATTTTTGCGCAAGAAGAATTAAAATTAACAGAGAAAGATAGTATTGTAAAAAGTTCGTGGATGCTAGGGTTAGGATACAATTTTGTAGATGATTCTGGTGATGTTGCAGATGGTCTTTTTAATTTTAAAGAAGAGTGGAATGGATTAACTTTTCCTAATAGATTAAGTATAGGCCGTTATTTTAAAAGTGGAGTAGGGCTAGAAGCAATAGTATCTTACAATAAATATAAAGAAGGTAAAGTAGTTGATGGGGTAATAGTAACAGATGTAACTGATTACTTAGGCTTTGATGCTCGAGTTTCTTATGATTTAAATAAATTGTTTGGAGAAACAGCTTGGTTTGATCCTTATGTAGGTGCAGGTTTAGGATACACAGATGCTAACAATGTTGGTAGGGGTACCTATAATGCAATAATAGGTTTTAGAACTTGGTTTTCTGATAGGGTAGGTTTAGATTTTAATTCTTCAGGAAAATGGGCTATAGGTTCTAATGGAGCAACTAATCATTTGCAACACTCTGTTGGAGTTGTATATCAATTTGGAATAGAGAAAGGTTTATCTAAAAAAGGAGAAGAAAAATTGGCATTAATTGAGGCTCAAGAAAAAGAGAAACAACGAGTAAATGATTCTATAGCTACTGCAAATAGAATTAAAGAAGAAATGCTGTTAGCAGAAAAATTAGCTAAAGAAAAAGAGGCTGCAAGATTAGCAGCTATTGAAAAAGAGAAAATTGAAGAAGCTAAAAGAGTACGTAAGGCTATGTTGCAAGATAAAATAAAAGATTTTGGCCTTGTATACTTTAGTTTAAATTCCTCTTATATAAATAGAAACTCTAGAAAAGTATTAGAGTCCTTAGCAACTTTATTAAAGGAAACTTCGGATTTAAATTTAACGATTGCATCGCATACCGATTCTAGAGGATCTTCGGGTTATAATAAAGAGCTGTCTCAAAGACGTGTAAAAAACACTAAAGAGTATTTAATTAAACAAGGTGTAGATTCTTCTAGACTTATTACAAAAGCATATGGAGAAGAAAAGTTGTTAAATGATTGTGGAGATGGTGTTTATTGCCCAGAAAGTAAACACAAAGTAAATAGACGTTCTGAATTTCTTGTTTTGGGGTATTAGTAAAAAATCAAGTTTTCAATTTTAATGTTAAATATTTTATTCAACATTAAAATTGAAAATCTCTGAAAAAGATTCATTTCCTGTTGAGTCTTTCGTTTTTATTTGCCAATAATAAGATGTTTTTGTTTCTATAGGAACTGAGTTTAAAATGTTTTCTTTTACAGATTCCAGATGTAATTTAGGAGGGTTTTCTGTTCCAAAATATACATCATAAGATTCTATATTATTGTCTATATCACTAGATTCCCAATTTAAACTTATTGTAGGGCTAAATACAACGTTAGCTTCTGAGACTGGAGAAATGGCTGAGGCAGGAAATGGTATATAATTTTTAATACTTGGACCAGCATTATAGAAAAACCATTTTTCAGTTTCTGTTTTAAAATTATTGGGAGTTATACTTACAATAGACCAACTATATGCAACACCTCTATTTAATTGTATTTGGGCTTGAAAATTTTTACTCTCAATTATTTGTGTCGTATTTAAAAATAAGTTAGTAAGGTGTATTTCATAGGTTTGGTTTGTGTAACTATCTGACCATTTAAAAGTAATCTCACTTTCTGTGTTAGATATAATATTTCCTGTATTGCATTCTGAATTTTGCTCTGGAAAAATTAATTTTACAGAATTATCAGTATTAAGCTTTTCGAATAAATCTTTATCAGGTTTACATGAGAATTGAAAAATTACTAAAACCAGTATTAAATGTAATTTTTTTATCACTTTTTTATTAATTTAAAATTTGAAATATTATTTTCGTTAATTATTTTTAAAAAATAAAAACCTTTTGAAAGCTGAGAGGTATTTATTGTTTCAAGTTCTCTAATGTTGTTATTTATATATGTTATAACTAATTTTCCAGAACTATCGTAGAGGTATATTCCTTTTTTTGTTTTTGAATTAGTCTTTCCTAGATTAATATTTATTTCATCATTAAACGGGTTAGGAAATAGTATTGTTTCATCTACTAAATATATAGTTTCCTCATGTCTACCTTGACAATTTTTATCAGTAGAAATTTTAATAATATTTTCTTTTTTATTTAAAGGAATAGTTATTTCTGATTTATTTGTAGTTATTATCTCATTGTTTACTAGTAAATTGTATTTATTGCTTCCGGACATTTTCAAGGTAACACTATTTGTAATGTTATTAAAAGTTGAATCTACTATTAATTCATCTGGTTCTGTTATACTCGCTGTATAGCAATTTTCATTGTTAGTGTCAGTAATACATAATTGGTAGTCACCACTAGCTAATTCACTGATTAATATAGAATCTGTAAAAGAATAACTATTTAAAGTACCCTCTTTAATTATAGTAGCAGTATAAGTCCCTGTTGTTTTAGAAATTATTTCAATTTCGCCATTTTTTTCATTTTTACATATATTGCTTGAAGTAGAAATAGTAAAGTTGCTATTGTTAGAAGTAGCTATTTCACAACCATTTAAATCTACTATTGCATTTTTTGGTGTATTTGGACACAAATCTATGTTGTTTGTAATACCATCATTGTCTTCATCCAAAATAGAGTTAACAACGTTTAATGTAAAACTTTCAGAACATCCTTGACTAGAAACAAAGGTGTATATTCCGGAATTAGAAGAGCTAACATTACCTAGATTATAATCTCCATTTACTATTGTTTGGTTTGGCAATTCAATAGTAAAATCTAATCCATTGGGTAAAATACTTAAAACTATTTCAGTGCCAGCTTCAATAGTCAAAATTTGTTCGTTACTTTCCCAATTTCCATTTACCCTGTATTCTGTTATAATACTATCTTTAGAGCAATCTAGATTTAATCCCCATTCTGCAACATTTGAAGCAGCAGTGATACCTGCCACACTGAAATTACCTCCAACATATAGGTTTGAATTATTTGAGTTAAAAACAATAGAGTTAATTTGAGAATTGGTTCCCACAGAAGTTCCTGTACCTAAACCTTGCCAACCATTAGAATCGCTCCACCTTGCAATATTCCTAACTATTTTGTTTACATCTGTTATATCAGATGCTGTTTCAAAGTTTCCTGCTGCATAGAGGTAGGTGCCATCATGTTGTATGCTATTTACATTACCACTTAAACCATTACCATAACCAAACCACTCGTTAGTGTTTCTGTCCCATCGAGCTATTCTATTAACAGTTTTTTCTCCAGCTAAGGAAAAGTTACCTCCTGCGTAAACATTGTTCGAATCAACTATAATTGATTGCACAAATCCACTTGTCCCGTCACCTAATGTTGACCATGTAGAGCCATTCCAAGTAGCAATTCTAGAAGCAGTATTACCGCCAGCACTATCAAAATTACCTCCTATAAAAATTAAGTTATTCTCATCGATAGCAATTGCCCTAACTTCATTATTTGTTCCAGAAATACCAGAATTAGAGTCAGTAAGCGGTAGCCAAGATGAAGAGTTCCACATAGCTATATTGTTTAAAGTTGTTGTACCTGAACTTGTAAAAGCTCCTCCAATATATACATTATTATTTGTGTCAATTTTAATTTTAGATACTGGTCCGTTAACACCATTACCTAAACCTAGCCAATTAGTACCATTCCAAACTGCTACATTTGAGACAGTAACACCATCCACATTAGTAAAGTCACCTCCAACATAAACATTGCCATTAGTTGCAACAGCAATTGTATTTACTTTTCCATTTGTGCCATCACCTAGTGAAGACCACCCATTTAATGGGTGGTAAGTAGTTATATTGTTAGCTATTTCTCCTCCAGCTGTTGTAAATTCACCACCAACATATATTGTTTCGTTAAAAAATTCTATAGCTTCTACAATTCCGTTTGTACCTTCGCTTATATTATTCCAACTTCCATAACCATTAATCGTATTAGTTAGTGGTCCAGAATTTCCGCCAACAATTTTATAAATTTTACTGCTAGTGCCATAATCACTAAAATATAACTCACCAGATTCATCTAATCCAAAACTAGAAACGAATTGACCATTAGTTCTAAATAATAATTCTGAGGTTGCTTGTCCTGTAGAGGGGTCGTAAGATAGAGCCCATACTCTTCCTGAAATATAATCTCCATAAATATATTTTCCTTGTAAGGAAGGATTGTTACTCTCTCCTTTATACACATATCCTCCAGTAATAGATAAATCGCCATTATTATGATCATAATAAAAGGTAGGCTCTGTCCTAGGATTGGTTATTAAGCTAGTAGAACTGTCATAAACATTATTACCTTCATAGGCATTCCACCCATAATTTCCGCCTTTTTCAATTAAATTTATTTCTTCTATAGCATCTTGACCTACATCTGCTCCCCATAGTCTATTTGAGTCTGGGTCGAAAGAAAATTTCCATGTGTTTCTAAAACCCCATGCATAAATCTCATCTAACCCACTTAGGCCAATTCTAGGGTTATCTAATGGGATTTCATAATTACCATTCGGAAGAGCTGAATTAGATTCTAAAGGATTATTACCATCAATATCAATATCAATTCTAAGAATACTTCCAAATGGACTTTCTAAATTTTGTGAATTTTTATTTGGGTCCCCAGCTCCTCCGCCATCTCCAATAGAAATATATAAATAACCATCTGGTCCAAATTCTATTTTGCCGCCATTGTGGTTAGAGTTATTTTGATTTTTATCAAAGCTAAAAATTTCTAATCCGCTATTTGAGTCTGCTATGTTAGGGTTTGATGAACTGGTTGAATATCTTTCTAAAACCATTTCTACCTCAATACCGGGTATATCACTTTGTCTAGTATAGTATACATAAAAATAACCATTTTGTGAATAATTTGGATGAAATGCTAGCCCCAACAAACCTACTTCTTGTCCTGAAGAAAAATTAACAAGGTTACTAATATCTAAAAATGTATTTAGTTGTGCAGAAGTGATAGAATTATCATTTGGAAATACTTTAATTCTTCCTGCTTGTTCCACAACAAATATCCTGTTTGTTCCATCTTTTGAGTTTTGAATTTCAACAGCGAATTCAAAATTTAAATTAGGGAAAACCTCTTCATATGTAACTTGCGCACAACAATAAGTAGTTGAATATACTATGAAGAAAAAAAAGAAACCAAATTTAAAATTGAACAAATTAAAAAAATTATACACTTTTATTTATTATTGGTTAATTAAATATATTAAATATACGTGTAAACCAAGTTTTTGGACTATAAAAGAATAAAATTTTCACTATGCATTCATATAGGAATTAATATGAAGAATAACTTATTTTTTTTGAAACTCCTATATGAATACAAGTTAATATAAAAAATGTAATACAAGTACCAATTATTTGATTCCAAAAACTTAAAGGTTCTAATAGATAAACTGGGACCACTAATAATAACTGAAGAATAGCATAGGATACTGAAACTTGCAAATGTGACAGACTTGTGTTTTGAACAAGTTTTTGATACAAATGTGACTTGTGCGGCTTAAAAATATTGTCTTTTTTTAAGATTCGTTTTATTATTGTTATTATTCCGTCCGTTAAATAAATACCAATGAACAATAGTACGCTTGGGGTATTATTTTTAATTAAAAGGTTAAGGATTAAAAATATTACTGCTAAAGCTATTGAAATACTACCTACATCACCAGCAAAAAAAAGTGCTTTCTTTCTAAAATTATAAAAACCAAAAACTATAATAGAAAGAATTAAGTAAATGATTAAATTGGGATTTAGAATTTCTAGTTTTAGATTTAATAGATATATTCCAAGTAATGATGAAAGACTACACAGGCCTGTTATTCCATTTATTCCATCCATAAAGTTGTATATATTTAATATAGCAACACTGGTTATTAATGTGAATAAAATAATAAGGGTAGAGTTATCGAATAAATCAATTTCTAGAAATAATAAACTTATTGCAATAAAATGAATTATTAATCTAATTTTAAAACCTAGAGTAATTATATCATCAATAAAACTTATTAAACTAACTAGTAATGCTCCAAGTATGAAATATGGATATTGATAGTCTGAAATAAAATAAAATAAAATAATAGAAAAGAAAAATACAATACCACCTCCTCTGATTGTTGGGTTACTGTGTGAACTTCTTTCATTTGGTTTGTCTATTATATTATTTTTTTTCGCAACAATTAAATATGCTTGAGCAAGTACAAAAAGAGAAGTGAAAATTATTAAATAATGCATCTTTTATTTTTTTTGTATGTAAGTTGTTCTTCCCAATTTGTCCATTTTTTAGATTCAAATCTAAAATCATCATCAATATTAGAATTAAGTTCATAATTTGAAAAAACAAGTAATTGAGAATTGTCTTCAAGAGCTCTAAATCCATTTGCATACCCGTTTGGTACTTCTAAGATTTGGGATTTTTCTTCAGAAAGTATAAAATTATTAACAGTTAAATTGTTACTAGGGTTTTGAAAATTATCAATTTTAACAAGCCTTAGGTCAATTTTTCCTTTAATACAATAAAACCATCTTTTTTCAATTTTATGTGCTTGCCATGCTCTTATTGTTTTTGTATTCGCATTTGTAATTATGTAAAACCGTTTTACGGGGTTTAAATTTAAATCATTAACAAATGAAATATTTCCTCTTTCATCTGAAAAGACTCCTCCTTTTATTAATTTAGCATTAGTTCCCATATTAAATATTATATTATTTTTTATAGCCATATCTCAGAATGTTTTAATACTTCTCTAGGGCTCCAACCCAGTTTTTTTGCAGAACTTATATCATATGTAAGATTACTTGTCATTTTCTTAAGCTTATTAGAAGAAAATGGCATCTCTTTACGCGTAATGAATGATAATGTGTCTCCAAAAATTGCTATTAATTTTGCTATGAATAAAGGTATGTTAATTACCTTTTTTGATTTTTTCTTACCAATTAGTTGGGATAGCTCTAGAAAATTTGGGTCATAACCATCTGTTAAATTAAAAATACCTTGGTCATTTATTAGCGTACTAGAGAAATCTGCAATATCTTCTGCTAACACCATAGATCTTCTAGCTTTACCGCCAGCAATATTTGCGTATTTGTTATTTTCTATTCCTTTAATCATCTTTAAAAGATTACCGGGGGCATTTTTACCTATTATTAAAGGAGGTCTTATTATAGATATTAGATTATTATGTTTCTTTCCCCATTCTAAGATTAAAGACTCCGCCTGAATTTTACTTAGCCCATAGGGGTCTTTTGCTAGCAGACTACTATTTTCTTTAATTAATTCTCCCGTATCTACTCCATAAACGGCAACTGTACTAATATAAATAAAACTTTTAGGCTTATTTTGAAGTTTAGAAAGTCCTTTTAAAAGATTGGAAGTTCCATTTAAGTTGACATTAAAAAAATCTTCTTTTTCTGAATTAGTTTTAGGTACAATATGAGCTTTACCTGCAGCATGAATGACTACATCTATTTTTTGATTAAAGAGAGGAATGTTATTTGCTAAATCACATATAATATCATTATCATTGGATCTCCCTAAACGTATTATTTGGTTATTATTTCTTTTCCAAGTTTCACAAAAATGTGATCCTAAAAAACCATTAGCGCCGGTTATTAGTATATTCATTATTTTCTAATAATTTTTTATTGTATTTCCCATTTTTTTGCTCCAAATTTTTGGAGAATGTTATGAGTTATTTTTTCAGCAAAATTATTTTTTCTTGAATTCCTTAATTGGGGGACACCATAATCGTCTAGTCCCCATGACCATTGCATGGATCCAGTTGAGAATACTTTTGCGCCACTTTTAGCTTTATAAATAGTCATATTTGATGCACCTTTTGTAGGAATCGTTTTATTCATTTTTTTTAAACTATTATATAACCATAATCCAAATAACACTATAACAGAAATGACAGAGCTGACTAGTAATACTAAAGAATAGTTTAAATATATTTTAAGAAAATAAATAAATATTGTAATGAGTAAGATATAAATAGAAATACTAGTAATAGGTATTAACTTTTGCGGAATTTTAATTTTTGTTAATATGTTTTCTAGTTTTCTTTCCAATGTTTTTTTTGTATTTTTTAAAATAAACTGATAGTTATTCTTCAATAAATTCTCTCCCTTTGTTTTTGTTAAAACACATATGTTTTCCGGTGAATCATCAGTAATTCCATCAATTTCATACCCAAGTAACCCAGGTATTGTATCACCATTTTTTAGATTGGTATTATTAAAGATCCAATGGGAAGAATTGTTTACAATTATATCCCCATCAACTGGATCCATAAAATGTTGAACTCCAATAAAAGAGGCTTCAGGATTTTCTACAGGATAATCTCTAAAATTTACAGTACAGTATTCATTTTTTATAGGGTCAATATCTACATCTTTATAACAAACAAGAGTTTTGTATGGCTCATTAGAGAGAGTACTCGTTTCTAATCTAACTTGCCAAAACATGGTATTTGATGAGAAAAAAGTTATGTTGCTTCCTGTATCTCGTAGTTTAGTTACATTATCTCGCATTTCTTTGGACCAATACTCATCATGTCCATGAGACATAAAGATACTTGATTTGTCTTTAATGTTGTCTCCAATATGTGTGTCAATGTTAGTAATATATGATACGTCATAATTATTTTTTTCTAGCCATCTAACCATATTATAATCCCAAGAAGCAGGACTTATAGGATACATCTGTGTAGTTATTGGTTGAATGTTAGAGAAAAATTCACCTGCACCAACCCCCAATTTTGCTTCAGGAGTATTACTACAAGCATATGGTCTATTAAAAGAAACCTTGCTAGCCCTATCTCCATAAATAGTTCCCCATTTTTTTATAGAACCACTTCCCCAATCGTATAAAGATTTGCCTCCCCAATAATTATAAGCTTGGTATGTTGTAATAGGTAATTGAAAAAGTATATCTGGAGTATAATTATCATTTCTTACAACGAAGATTACATAGCTTTGTTTGTTGTTTTTTAACTCTTCAAGTTTTAAGATATATATGCCAGTTGTCCAAGAGTTAGCAATTGTAATATTATGAGGGTTTTTCCAATTACATTCTACAATGCCATGTTCATCTGGTAGAGGAGTTTCTTGTTTTTGACCGTTTAAAGTTACTGCTGGCATAACGCATCTTCCTCCTAATCCATTGTACCAACCCATTCTAAATAAAGTAATATTAAATTTCTCAGATTTGGTATTTACGTATATAGATATATATTCACCAGTATTTACACTAGTTTTGGATGCGTATCCTTCAATTTCTCTTTTTGTAGCAGGATTTGTTAATTTCCATTCTTTAGATCCTGTTAATAAATTTTCTTGTAGTACTGGGTTAATTTTGCTCTCCACTTTTTAGTATTTATACAGGTAAAATATTTTATTAAAAATTAAATTAAAAGAATTGTTTTAGTTTGGGTACTAATCTGTAAACTGAATACATAAAATTTACAGGAATTTCATTTTTTTTAAATGCTTTTATACATTCTTTATTTCCTTGGTATATGTTTTTTAAGCTTTTGTTTGTGGCACCTCCTAAACGCATTCTCACCATTGGAAAATTTATATAACTAGATTTAATTTGATGTTTTTCTAAAAAACGTAACATTAATTCAAAGTCTGCAGCCAATCCGTATTCTAAATCAAAATAACCAAATTTCTCGTAAATTTCTTTTTTTACAAAAAAAGTAGGGTGAGCAGGATGCCATCCAGTTTTAAATCCTTTTTTTTGATTATAAGCCCCAGTAATCCATTTCCTTTTTATAGTTTTTGGGTCGTTTTGTAAAACGTAGTATAAATCACCAAATACACAATCTACATTAGTTTCTTTGAAAGTTTTTACAATCATATCAATTACTTCTGTAGAGTTGTAAAAATCATCCGAATTCAATATCCCTAAAATCTCCCCAGTCGCATTTTTTAAGCCCTTATTCATAGCATCATAAATGCCGTTGTCAGCTTCGGAGATTATTTTAGTAATTCTATTTGGAATACTTTTAATTTCAGAGACCGTATTATCTTTTGATGCTCCATCTATAATTATATGTTCAATATTTTGATAGGTTTGAGTATGAACACTGTTTACACAATCTTTTATATATTTTTCACTATTATATGTTCCTGTTACAATGCTTACTTTCATAATTTTTTATACTGTATAACCTTTATCGTAATTCATGATAGAATCACTTGATTATATAAATTAATATACTCTTGGTATCTATCATTCTTATTATAAAGTTTCAATGCCCTTTGCGTGCATCCTTCATAATAACTTTTACTACTATTTTTTTTTATTTTTTTAATTGCTTTTAAAAGTTGTTCTATGTTGTTCTTTGGAATAACAAATCCAACTTCTGGAACTATCATCTCGGGACATGCAGTTGCATTATATACTATAGAAGGAGTGCCACAGGACATTGCTTCAGCTGTAGTTAAACCAAAAGATTCTTCTACTGAGGTGTTAACATAAGTATCTGCCTCTGTATACCATTCAGCTAGTTCTTGTTTACTTTCAGTTCTTGCAATACCCAAAATATTAGTTGGTAGTTTTTTTATTTGTTTTTTATTTAAACCAATTAGAACTATTTTTTCGTTTTCAGAAAGACTTTTATTTAATTCTAAAAAATCATTTAGTCCTTTGTTTTTACTCCAAACACTAGCTACTCCAAGAATAATAAATTTTCCAGTTAAATTGTTTTTTTCTCTGATATTATTTTTTAAGACAGGTTTAAATATTTCTAAATCAACTCCATTTAGAATTACTTTAGTATTCTTGTTTTTTAAAAAGGATTGTTTTACAATTGTATCTAACCAATTTGAGACAGGCACAATAGTTAAATTTTTTAATGATGTAAAATATTCTTTTTTTAGTTTTTGATTTTTTTTAGAATTATCAATAAAAAGACTTTCAGGGTAAACATTTTTTTGCGGACAAGTATGGCACTCTGTTTTCCATTTGTTACATTGTATATGTTCAAAATGAGTACAATGACCAGTCATGGACCAGCAATCATGTAATGTCCATATAACTGGTAACTGTTTTTTTTCTAGGTAGTTAAATAAGTATTTAATATTTAGATAATACCCATGTAAATTATGTAAATGAATTATATTTGGCTTTATTTCTTCAATTTTATTAATAAGTTTTTTTGTTGCTCTTTTAGAGCCAGTTCCATGTGTATCAAAAAAACGAGTTTTGAAAACGTGTAAATATGTTTCAAAAAGATTTCCTATATAAATAGTTTTTGAAGAGCTACTTCTTTTCTTTCTTCCAAAAGCAACATAACTTTCCCATCCTTCTTTTTGAGCTAAAAAACCAATTTCTTCTGCGATTCTACCAGTAGATGCATAATTTATTTCTGTGTTTATTTGTAGTAAAATGGGCATAAATATTACGTTTTTAGGTTATTTACCTATTAAACCAATTTTTTGAAACGTTTTATTTAAGTAGTTTTTAAAGTATGAAAAATAATCAAATTTGTAATTTGATTCTTTTAAAAGATTCTCAAATAATAATTTTTGATAGCTTTTGTCATCTAATGTTTTTATATTTTCTCCTTCGGCAATTTCTTTAAATATTCGATTTATTCCAGTCTTTTTTTCATTTGGAACATGCCATATCGCTAGGTCTTTATCACTTTTCTCTACGTTTCTAAAATAATTTTTATTTGTCCAGATTCTTTTTATATAAGAATCCATTCCTCCAAGTAAAGCTTCATGTTTATAATAGTAATAGCTTAACACATGTGCTTCTTCATTAAATTTAATTGCGTTGGATGCATGCCTATCTAACATATTTTTAAAAAGAATAGGGAAGTCTTTAGCAACATTCTTTATAAATTTACCTTTAGCAAAAAGAACTTCGCCGCCGCTATAGTAAGGATTTTTGTCTAGTTTTACTCCAAAGTCTGAAAATATTTCTTTCATGTTGTTACCTGTAACTCCATGAATTTCATAATCTTCTTCATAATCAACTATATATGTCATAGCACTCTCTTTTTGTAACTTATCAAAAGCGCTATATAATGGTTTAGTAAAAACACAATCAGAATCTAGAAGAAGAAAAGTATCTTCATCGTTTATTCGGTCACTAAAATGGTCAATTATTGTAAATTCAAAATATTGATTTCTAAATTGCCCATAATAATCATTAGGTAATGGATATTTATTTTTTAAAGAAATTACTTCAATATTGTTATTACTAAAAAACATATTCAAATCTAACCCATCTACAACAGGTAAGTTTTTAGTATTAGTAAATAGTACATGATTTTCATTTTTATGGTACCTAAGAGAAGATTCAAAAAACAGAACAATACATCTCCAATATACGGATTGAAATTCTGAAGAAGTTGAGTTTCCTTTGTTGTTTGGGTATTTAGATTTTTCATCTTTTGAATCTAAATAAACCCACGTTGCAATATAGTTTTTCACAAGACTTTTTTTTTAAAAAATAATTAATAATGTAAAAATAATGGTCTCTATCTTTTAGCTAGTCCCTTTACATAAATTTTAGGTAAAAGGACTTTTAGTATTGCTGAAATGACTACAAAGGGAACTCTAAAAGGAAAATGTCTTTTCATTAAGGTTAAATTTGATTTAAAATCTAACCCGAGGGGGTTTTTTAATATCTTGTACCTTTCTAAAAGTGGTTTTGAATGGTAATCATCATATATATCGGAATGATCATCTGTACAAGTTCCACAAAAACTTGGGGTTATTAAAACAGGAATTTTTTTATTAACTGCTTTTAGAGTATAGTCATAATCAGCAACTCCATGAAGATACCCTTCAGATAATGTTCCTATTTTATCAACTGTATATTTTGATACTAACATAATATTAGCATTGCCAAGATCACAGCTTTGTATGTCTCCGTTAGGTTCTATAAAATGATATTTAAAAAGAAAGTTATTAGTTAGTACAGCTCCACCATAACTTAGTTTTTTAGATTCTTCATCTTTTGTTGATCCTATGTAGATACCTGGGGAACCATATTTTTCAATACATTTTTCATGAGTTAAGATTAATTCTTTAAATACATTTGGAAAAACATTAGTGTCGTCATTTAACAGTAAATAAGCATCATAGTTATTCTTTATGGCTTCTTTCCATGAATTTCTCATTCCTCCAGCCCAAAATAATGAGCCGCTACCTTTTAGAATTGTTACATTTGGGAATTTTTTTAAAACATATTCACTTGTCCCATCTGTCGATCCATCATCTGTTAGGTAAACGCTTAACTTTATATTACTTTCAATGAGTTCACTTGCTTTAAATAAATATTCTAAAGATTGTATCGTTTTTTCTTTTCTATTATAACAAGTAAGTAAAACAGCTATGTTTTTCACAGTATTTTTTTTATTGATGCTATAATTCTAACTAAGTAAAACATAAAATAGTATAAAAAAAAGTTTTAATATACTATTTGATTACTTTTTTAGCATTTTTATACACAAACTTACTTTTATAGCTATTTGTTATTCCTTGTAGAAGGCAGAATAAAACAAATAAATGAAACATTCCTTCAAAAATAGGTTCTACAAAAAATTGAAGAAAAATAGCAAGCATGTATACAAGAATTATATTATTAAGTATTAAATTATCCTTATTTAATTTTAAAGCTTTTCGTGTTTGAATAAGAGATCTTGTAGTGAAAATAAAAAGTAAGAAAAAAGAAATTATTCCACCTATTCTTAAAACATCAAGCCATAAATTATGAGAATATCCAAATTCTTCTAATTCCCACCCCATTGGTTTTTGAATAAGATTATTAATAGATTTAACCCACCTTTCTGTTCTTCCTCCTGCAGAAGCGGCACCGTAATTTTTATTATCCATACGGCTAGCATAAGAGCTTATTAAATCTGATTTTGAATCTATATCTAAATACTTTACGCCAATATTAATAATCAAAAAAAGAAAAGCAAAAATGGTTATATTTTTTTTTGCAGATTGTTTTGAAATTATAAAAAATAAAGAAACTATAATTGTAAATACAGTAATTAATAACTGTGTTCTACTTCCTAAACGAAGAACGCAATATACTGTTAGCGCATATAATACAATTAATAATATTTTTGGAAAGATAGTTGACGTTTTAAATCTAGAGATTAAAACTGCTGGAATGCATGCATTAAATAGTAAATATGCGCCCATTCCTGTTGCCGGAATAGGATCTCCTCCCCATATCATTGGAACATCTCTTTCAAGTACTACAAAACCTACTCTGTTTATATCAAATAATATTGATATTAATGAAACAAAGGAATATATAGAACCTAATAATAGGATTAAAGTAAATAAATTTTTGGGAGAGTTTGATTTTGATACAAAGTATTTTCCCCACAAATAAAATGTCATTGGGAACATTGCATATATAAAAATATATTGAGAGCCTAGAGATAAGTCAAAACTATAAAAAATAGAATACACAACACTAAAGAAAAATAATATTACAAAATCAATATCAAAACTTTTTTTTAAAAAATCTTTCTTTAATAATAGAGATAATAACAAAAGATACCCAAAAATAAAACCTGTATTAAAAGGACTTATAAAATATAAAGAAAAAAGAACACAGTTAATTATGCCTATTTCTTTTAAATATAATTTTGTAGAATTCATTATTATTTTGGTTAAGAATTTCTGTTAAATATATCCTTATATATTTCAATGTTTCTGTCTACGTTAATTTTTCTATTATGCCTTTTTTCTGCTGTAATTATAGAGTTTTTTGATATTTTTTTAGCAATTTCATCGTCTGAAAATAAAGTGATAATTCTTTCTGCGAGCATACTTGTTTCTTCAAATCGATATAGAAATCCATTTACTCCATGTTCAATCATATTTGGGTTTCCACCAACATAAGAGGCAATAGATGGAACACCTAGAATTTGAGCTTCACCTAATGAATTAGAACTATTTTCAATACTTGAAGGACAAATAAAAATATGGGTGTTTAAATATTTAGAAATCATTTGATTTTCGTCTAATACACCTAAAAATTCTATATTCTCTTTTAAATCGTATTTTTTAACAAGATCTATAATATAATTACCATACCCGCTCAACTTAAGTTTAGCCTTAAAAGTATCTAGTTTTGTAATATTATCTCCCGCAATTTGTAATTTTATAGGAGCATTTATTTTTTTCTTTACCAAATAAATTGCTTTTAGAACTTGGTGTAACCCCTTTAATGGATAGTAACACTGACTTAAGAAAATAGTGTAATTATTCTTTTTAGAAATGTCCCATTTGGAAGAATCATAAAATGAGTTTCTAAGAGTTTCATTACAAAAATGATAATTAATTTTGGGATTAATTGCAAAAATATTATCCTTATCCCAATCAGTTCTTCCCATTACATTGGATACTTTTTGTAGATATTGTTTTTCATATACACCTCTTTTGTAAAATTTTTTCTTCGCAAGAAAAACGGTATCCCATCTTACAATATCTCTAAAGGTTATTTTTTTTAATAAACTAAGAGTTGAAATTCCTCCAAGGTAATATTTTTCACAAACACTAATTAATCCTTGAACGGAAACTACATAGTTTAAATTTGGAAAGGAATTAATTAAAGCTAGACCATGTGCATATTCTGTTCCATGAATATGTACAACATCTGGCTTTACAATAGCAATTGTTTTTTTCCACTCTTCTTCTAAAAGCTGGTCATATTTTATTTTATCAATTTTTGATGGTAATAAATAATAATCAATATCATTTATTTTTTTGTGCACATGTTTTTCAACTTGAAAAACACTAGCAATATGTAATTTAATTTCTTTACGTTGTTTTAAATTATTTGCAAGTCCATACATCCATCCCCCTGAGTTAGATTTTTCTATATTTATATGTTCCGCAATATCAGGTAAAATTTGGTTAGTAATCCAAAGTATTTTCATAGCTAGTTATTTTAATACTTTTTTCAGCACTTCTATTTGATATAATGGATTATATTTATCATCAATTACTTTATAAGCATTCTTTTCAGTAATGATTTGTTGTTCTTTATTTAGATTTATCCATTTTTTAATTTTCAAAGTTAAATCATCTAAATCATTATCTTTATAAAAATCCCCGGTTTCCCCTGGAATTATTGTTTCGAACTCTGGTCCATGAATTAAAAAATTATCACTTGTAATAACTGGTGTACCATATGCCATTGAATGTATTGCCGTTAAACCTATAGCTCCTGGAGTAACACAAACTTCAGAATTGTATAATAAGTTACCTGTAAGTTGTTCATCATAGCATGGACCGTAAAACCAAACTTTATTTTTTATTTTGAATTTGTCCACAAATTTATTCATATCATCATTTTCTACATTAGGCCCAATTATAACTAGATTACATGCTATTCCATTATTATTTAATTTTGCAATAGATTCTATTAATAAATCTAATTTTTTTGATTTTTGAATTCTTCCAATATAAGAAATTACTGGGGCATTATTTTTAAATTTTATTTTATAGATATCAGTTTTTTTAAGATTTTCTCTTATTTCTAATTGTTTCTTATAATCTAGTGAGTTGTAGATACATACAAGTTTTTCTTTTGGAAACCCTTTATTGAGCATCACATTTTTAGAGTAATGACCGTAAAGGAAAACGGTATTACAAAACTTATAAAAATAATGTTCAAAAAATTTGTATTTAGTTTCTGGGTCTCCTTTCATTCCGTGATCCCAAGAATGAACTTTTTTGCCAAGTATTTTTGCGAAAAAAAGAATAATCCAGTTAGCTAAAAAATTTGGGCCTCCATTAATTATATAGTGTTTATAAGGTTTAAAAATAAGTTGCCAAGCACCTTTTTGCCAAGTAAATGAAGTGTTGAGAACCTGAGAGTTTTTAAGTTCAGATTTATAACCTTTTAATTCGGAATAATCTAATAATTTAATAGGACTACCTACTTTGTCTCCAAAATAAAAGTCACATTCCAATTGTTGATCCATTAATTTATATATAGATAAACGATAGTGAGGTGCTAAATTGAAGACACAACAAATTTTGTTTTTCATGTTTTGTATTCCTGATTTTATGAGTAAGTTGTTTCTATTTTTTATTAATACTTTTTATTTTATCTATTAGGAAAAATAATTCTGGTAACTTAAGAGTATAAATTACTCCAAAATAAAAGGCAGCTGCTAAAATAGGGACAATACAGAGTTTTAAAATATCATTATGTATCCATAGCATACAAATATAAGCAAATAGGGTCATAGCTATACTTGATAGTATAATTGGCATCATGTCTTTTATCTGGTTTAGGGCTCCGTATCTCATTATTTTTCCAGGATAATAAGTGTTAATGAAAAAGTGTATAGCTGTAGAGGCTAGTTCTGCAAAAGCAATATATATAATTCCATATTTTAATGCTACTATTAGTAAAATAACTCTTATTACAAGTTTTACATACTGTTGCCTTAAAGCTAAGTCTGTTCTACCTATAACATAAAGTAAATTAACATTAATACCAGAAATAATAGTAATTAGTCTAGCTATACATAGAATTTGCATTATTGGAACCGCTGGAAGCCATTTTTCTTTTAATAACACAGTGATAATAGGTTCGGCCATAACAGATAATCCTAAAAATAAGGGTAAAACTATTATTGCAGCGGAGCGTATTATTCTTCTTGTGTGTTGTATCAGAATGTCCCTTTGATCTTGTACTGTTGATAATGTAGGTAATAAAACATTGTCAAAAATAGTGCTAATACTTCCATATACTGTATCAGAGAATTGCGTTCCTCTTGTATAATAACCAAGGTCTTTAGTACTTATTAGTTTAGCAATAAATAAAGAATAAAAATTATTTACTAAATTACTGAGTAATGATGAAATTAATAATTTAGATCCAAAAGAAAAAAGAGTTTTTAAAGAGGGTATAGAAAAAACCCAAGTAGGTCGCCATTTTACTTGTGTCCACATTAAAATAGCGGTAATTATTGATTTTAGTAAAGTTTGTCCAACAAGTGCCCAAGCTCCATACCCTTTATATGCCATATAAACTGCAATTGCACCACTTATTAAAGTAGCAATAAAATTAACCTTAGCAATTACTTTAAAATTAAGGTTAATTGTAAATAGAGTAAGGGGTATAGAGAAAAGAGCATTAAATATTAATGAAATTGCTAGAACTCTCAATAAATTAGTGAGTTCAATAATTTCATAGAAATTTGCAATAAATGGGGCCGTAACCCATAAAATAGCATAGAATAATAAAGCAATAAATATACTGAATATAAAAACTGTGGAAATGTCATCATCTGTCCTTTCTTGTCTTTGTATTAGAGCTTTACTAAAACCACTATCTATAAATACTTGAGAAAATGATATAAATACAATTAAAAGGCCAACAGTACCGTATTCTGTAGGAGTAAGTAATCTTGCTAAAATAATACCTAAAACAAATGAAACTGCTTGGATTGAAATACGTTCTAAAGCGTTCCAAACCATTCCTAGAAACATTTTATTGCCTAGACTCATTTTATGGTGTTTAATTTAAACTTTTTGTTTTTTTAATTTAAATACCAATCATAAACCTTTTTAATTCCTGTTTCTAGAGAAATATTATGTTTCCATCCTAATTCATTTAGTTTAGAAACATCGGTTAATTTTTTCATTGTACCATCTGGTTTTTCAGAATTGAAGTTAAAGTCTCCTTGAAAATTTATTTCTTTTTTTATAAGATTTGCCAAATCGGCTATAGAAATATCTTCACCTGTACCAATATTAATGTGCGTGTTTCTAATTTCTTTAGAATTAGTAAATGTGTCTTTAAATTCTCTGTTTTCCATTATAAAAATACAAGCATCTGCCATATCTTTAGACCATAAAAATTCTCTCATGGGTTTTCCACTTCCCCATATTTCAACACTAACTTTATTATTTTCATTTATTTTAATGCCGTAGTCTTTTAACTTGTTTAATATGGTTTTTTCTGTTGCAGAACCATCAACACCTTCTATAGGAAGTTTTGTTAAATCATTCTTGATGCTAGTCCAATCATTATTTTCTAAAGCTTTTCCAATATGTATTTTTCTTATTAAAGCAGGAAGAACATGAGATTTTTCTAAATCAAAATTATCATTAGGCCCATATAAGTTTGTTGGCATTACAGATATAAAGTTTGTATTATATTGCAAATTGTAACTTTCACACATTTTTATTCCCGCTATTTTAGCTATAGCATAAGGTTCGTTTGTATACTCTAAAGTATCCGTAAGTAAATACTCCTCTTTCATAGGTTGCGCACAGTTTTTAGGGTAGATACAAGTGCTTCCTAAAAAAAGTAGTTTCTTAACATTATGTAAATAGCTTTGGTGTATTACATTGTTTTGAATCATTAAATTACTATAGATGAAATCTGCTCTATATTTATTATTTGCAACAATTCCTCCAACTTTTGCTGCTGCTAAGAAAACATATTCTGGTTTTTCTTTTTCAAAAAAAGTACTAACCAATGTTTCATTTGTTAAGTCTAATTCTGAGTGCGTTCTAGTTATTAAGTTTGTATACCCTTTATCTTTTAAGTTGTTTACAATTGCACTACCAACTAATCCTCTATGACCAGCAACGTATATTTTAGAATCTTTCTTCATTTTATAATTTGACTTCTTAAATTTTATTTTAAGCAAAACCCTTCAAAAAAATTTATTGAAATAATTAGTTTTTTTGAAGGGTTTTTTTATAATTTATTTTTAAACCTTTTTGTGATGCGAATTCTATTCAAAATAATTTAAAGTTCTATAGCCACCTTTTCTTAGATATTGATCTTTTTGCATAAGTTTTAAATCACTTTGCATCATATCTTTGACAAGGTCTTTTAATTCGTATTCTAATTCCCAGCCTAATTTCTGTTGTGCTTTTGTAGGATCACCTATTAATAATTCAACTTCAGTTGGTCTAAAATATTTTGGGTCAACGGCTAATACTTCTTTTCCGATTTTTAGTTGATATTCAGGATTGTTACAAGCTTTTATAGTTGCCTTTTCATCAACTCCTTCACCAGTAAATTCTAATTCAATACCAACTTGCTCAAAACTCAGCTTTACAAAATCTCTAACAGTTGTTGTTTTTCCAGTTGCTATTACCCAGTCTTCAGCTTGATCTGCTTGTAAAATCATCCACATCATGCGAACGTAATCTTTTGCATGACCCCAATCTCTTTGAGCATCTAAATTACCTAGATAAAATTTATCTTGTAATCCTAATGCAATTCTAGAGGTTGCTCTTGTAATTTTTCTTGTTACAAAAGTTTCTCCCCTTATTGGTGATTCATGGTTAAATAGTATACCGTTACAAGCATACATTCCATAAGCTTCTCTATAGTTTACAGTAATCCAATAAGCATACATTTTTGCGACAGCGTAAGGGCTTCTTGGGTAAAAAGGAGTAGTTTCTGATTGAGGTACTTCTTGAACTTTACCATATAATTCAGAAGTAGAGGCTTGATAAATCCTAGTCTTTTCTCCTAATCCTAATAATCTTACAGCATCTAATATTCTGAGAGTTCCTAAACCATCAGCGTTTCCAGTATATTCCGGTACTTCAAAAGAAACATGAACATGACTCATTGCTGCTAAATTATATATTTCATCAGGTTGAATTTCTTGGATTAAACGAATAAGGTTGGTACTATCCGTCATATCTCCATAATGCAAAATGAAATTTCTATTCTCAATATGGGGATCTTGATATAGGTGATCAATTCTATCTGTATTAAATAGAGAGGAACGTCGTTTTAAACCGTGTACAATATAATCCTTCTTTAATAAAAACTCACTTAAATAGGCACCGTCTTGTCCAGTTACCCCTGTAATTAATGCTACTTTTTTCATGAAAATTAATTCTTTATGCTTTTTAAATTTGTAATTTAAATTATTTGCTTGTTAAGTTATATAACGAATATATTATTTATTTGGTGTGCAAAAATGATAAATTACTTTTAAATATAAAAAACAAATCCATTAACGTATAGTAATAAAAGGTTAAATGCTCTAAATATAACTATTTAGAGCATTTAACCTTTTATTTAACCTTGTTAGTTTTATAAACTAAAATTAGTGTTTATTGTAATACAATTTTCAAAAATTGTATTGTCATTTAATCTAAAGGATTTGTTTTCATCTTTTAATTCTCCAACATTATCAATTGTAGTGTTTGCAATTTTAAAATTACTGTTGGGTCTATATACACGAATTAAAGATTGACAATTTGATATAGAGCAATCATTAAATGTATTGTCGTGGGTTTCTCCTCCATATTCATGACCAAATTCATCCATTAAAATTGCTTCTTGACAATTTGTAATTGTGATTCTGTTAAAAGTATTGTGATGTCCTGCATTAACTAAATCATTTGGACTGTTGCCATCATAGTAGTCTTTAAAACGAACTCCGCCCCATGTTCCGGAAACATTCATATCGTTAAAAGTATTATCATGAGCACCATTATTGAGTTCAATACCACCAGCTGTATCTCCGGAATTATAGAAACTCCCTCTTAGGGTAGTACTTTCTATAGTGTTAAAGGCTACATTACCATAATTCATTTCAATATTTGTATTTATAACTGTACTATTTTTTATAGTATTATATTGTGGTCCATCTTTAAATACTAATCCATGCCCAGGGTGGTGTAGTCCTTCTCCTCTGTATACAGTACTGTTTTGTATTAAGGAATTAGTAACGTTACCATGAAATAATATGTAATAATCTGTTGGATTTGTGGAGTTATCCGAATATACACTGCAATTTAAAATTCTTGCATTTTCAGATTCTCTTATAGTAATTCCTTCCGCTCCTGCGTTAAGAATAAAACAATCTTCAATTTTAATAGAATTACCAATCCCTCTTATACCAAAACCATTATAGTCATTTCCATTTAAGTTACCCATATTAAAGACTATGAAATTTTTAATTGTATTATTATCTCCACTTGAAACTATTCCAGTTTCAAAATTTGACAAAACAAAATTTTCTAAGTGAACATTTCGACCACTAATTTTAAATGATATTCCGTTGCCATTTCCAGAAAACTTAGGAAAATTTAAGTCTTCAAAAGAGTCTCCGTATGAGTAACTAGGACTACCATTAGAAGAGATGTCACCTGGAGTATTGTTATATCCGATAAATCTTATTGGATTTTCAGAAGTTCCATTGTTATATTGTAATAATTCAAGATGGCCATAATCACCAGCTTTAACATAAACAATATCACCAGCTTTAGCTACATTAATTGCATGTTGTATACTCCACGGATGATTTTCACTAGAACCATCATTATTGCTATTACCATATGAAGTTACGTAATATCCATTTTCAAAGGATGTAGGTGTGTCTTCTGAATTGTTATTCCTGTTAACTTCAATAGTAACTGTAGCTTCTTCTGTAGTTACAGAGTTATCTTCATTTGTTACTTCTGTTGTATATGTAAATGTGTCAGTAGTATTAGTCTCTTGTTGAGGAGTCTCTTGTTGAGGAGTCTCTTGTTGAGGAGTCTCTTGTTGAGGAGTCTCTTGTTGAGGAGTCTCTTGCTGAGGAGTCTCTTGCTGAGGAGTCTCTTGCTGAGGAGTCTCTTGTTGTGAGGAAATACTATATGTTATTGTTTTATTTTCATTGATGCTAACAATTCCATTTATAGGGTTAGATACCTTGACAATTTTTACATTTTCTAAGTTTGTGAGATTATCATTTTCTAGTACATCTAATACTATTGAAGTAGTATTAATCTGAAAGTAATCATCTTGAATTCTTTTTATGTCTGTTATTTGGCCATTTTCATCTTTTAGCACAAGATCACTTAGTAGGTCAGAATCTTTAGAACATGAAAATAAAATAAGAAAAATAAAGAGTAAACTAATTGACTTTGGGGCTTTTAAGTTGCTCATAAATTAAATTGTAAAAAGGTTAAGTTTCATTTGGGGTAAAATCAGCACAACAAAAATTCAACATTATTTTTAAATATCCGATATAATTCTATTTTTTTCGTTGAAATGCACATTTTGCGATTTTGTTTCCTAGGTTATACGGAGCTTATCTTCTTTTGGATTTTTAAAATGTTATTTATTCGATGAAATACATTTTTCTTTAACATTGTTAATGATTAATTGAAATAATAAGATACTGCACAACATAATTGTTGAATTTTAGTTTATGATGTAACTTTTATTATGATTTAAAAATTGGAAACAAGAAAATGGTTAGTACTTATAAAGCAGTTAAAAAAGCTCAAAAAGGAAAATTGAGAGGTGCAATTAGATCAATTGTTTTAGACACTTTATTTATAAAGGATGTATTTGTGAGGAATGATTATTTATTAGATATTCCTAGAGTACAATTTTTATACATTCACCATGTATTTAAAGATGAAGCAGATAACTTTGATAAGTTATTGAGTTTTCTTTCAAAAAAACATACATTTATTTCTCATTCAGAGGCAGTAGAGCGCCTTTTAAATGGTAACGTAGATAGACCATATATATCTTGGAGTTCTGATGATGGAATTCATAGTAATATGATAGCTGCTAAAATCCTTGAAAAATATGGAGCAAGCTGTTGTTTTTTTTTAAACCCTTATAGTATAGGTCTTAAGGACGATGAAAAATTAAGATTTTTTTGTAATAAAAAACTGGAGTTACCTAAAGTGTCTTTTCTGGATTGGGACGACGTATATAAATTGCAGAAAGACGGTCATGAAATTGGTGCACACACCTATGAGCATGATCGGGTATCAGATATGACTGCGGTGGAGTTTGAAGAAGACTTTTTTAAGACAGATAAGGAACTTACTGCCAAGTGTGGAAAAATAAAACATTTTGCTTTTACGTATGGAAAATATAGTGATTTTAATAAGAAAGCTTATGATATTGTTTTTTCTAACGGTTACGAATCCTGTTCTTCGGCATCACGAGGTTGTCATATCTCTAATGGAAATCAAATTAAGAAAAATGAATTGTTTATAAGAAGAGATCAAATTATTGCAGGTTGGCCATTAAACCAAATGAAATACTTTATTAAGGCTAGTGCAAAAAAATTATCTTTAGATACAAATTTTATACCCAACAGTTATAAATAATTTTAATGGAATATTTAGAAATACCAATACTTTTTGTTGTTTTTAATAGAAAAAAAACTTCTTTATTATCTTTAGAAGCAATAAAAAAAGTTAAACCGAAACGAATTTTTATTGCAGGAGATGGCCCAAGAAAACATATCTTGGGTGAAATAGAAAAAGTAAATGAAACAAGATCAGCAGTCTTAAAAGCGATAGATTGGGATTGCGAAATAAAAACTCTTTTTCAAGAAGATAATTTAGGATGTGGTCCAGGAGTATATACAGCAATTAATTGGTTTTTTAATGAAGTTGAAATGGGGATTATTCTTGAAGATGATTGTGTTGCCCAACCAAGTTTCTTTAATTTTTCTGAAGAACTCTTAAAAAAATATAAGAATGATGAGCGTATTGCTCTTATCTCAGGTTTTAATCAAGTGGGTAGTTCTATGAATGATTTATCTTATTGTTTTTCTAAATATGTAGTATGTTGGGGTTGGGCTACTTGGAAAAGAGCATGGGATAATATGGATTATGATATGAGTTGGAAAGGAGGAAATGATGAAGTTTCAATTTTATCTAACTGTGGCTTTTTAGGGAAAGATTATAAATATTGGAAAAGAAGAGTAAAAGCTATTGATAACAATATTGTAAGTGCATGGGATTTTCAATGGTGTTATTCTGTTGGAGCACAAAACCAATTGGGAGTATTTCCTAGCCACAATTTAATTAGTAATATTGGTTTTGATGAAGATGCTACTCATACTTCTAAAAGTCCTTTTGTTGATTATGAATCAAACAGCGAAGTAGAATTTCCTCTAAAACATCCTAATTTTGTAGTTCCTAATTTCAATTTTGATAAAGCATTTTATAAAGATAGAAACTCTTTAGTAAATACTATTGCTTGGTTTTTTCCAAAACCAATAAAGGATTTTGTAAAGAAAATTATGGCAATAGTATATTCTAAATAAACATAGAATATACTATTATCTAATTAGACTAAAATGGCCATTAAAGTTTAATTTTTTATTGTTGATTATATCTATATAATCTACTTTAAACCAATAGTCAGTTGAAGGCATTTGCTTTCCTTTAAAAGTCCCGTCCCAACCCAATCCATCAGGATCTACTAATACTAAAAGTTTTCCATATCGATCAAATATTGAAATTGTTACGTCTGTTGTGAAATTTGTACTGTTTAAACCAAGAATATTCCAAGTATCATTAAAACCATCTGAGTTTGGAGTAAAAACTGTAGGGTAATTTATTATTAAAAAAGGGGAGCTCATAATTGTATTACCGCATCCTTCTAAGTTTCTTACATAAGCATTATGCAGCCCTCCTAATAGATTTGTAAAAATATTTGATTCTTGAAACGGACCATTAGGAGAGTCTATGCTGTATTCAAACTTATCACTTTCAATTCCATTTAATGTTTCTGTAGTTATTATAACTTTATTATTTGTATTACTTAATTTGTTGTCTTGATGAGAAATTTCTACTTCGATACCAATGGGTAATGGAGTGTTAGTAACTCTGGTTGAATAAAAGCTTCCTGGACAAACAAGATTATTGTTATTGTCAGTTATTTCTAATGTATAGAAACCTGGTTGGTTTACAAGAAGTATTGCTTCTTCAACACCATCTCCATCAATATCATTATCAGGAGTCCAATTGTATGTATAATTAGCTCCTATATATTCTCCTATTGATACAGGAGTGGTGTTTCCATTTTCGTCTGTACATATAGAAAGAGTTTCTGGTATATTAACATTTGGGGTGTTAAAAATAGAAACTACAAAACTGCTTTCATCATAACAGTTTTGATTATCTGGAGATTCTGCAAAAATATAAATTCGTTGTGTATTAGAAATTGTATCTCCAAAGTTTAGTATTGAGCCAGAGGCATTGGGCCCTGTGTAATATCTATTATTAGCACTTAAATTAGGTAATATGTATGTTTCACAGGAATTAATATCTGTAATTATATCTGCAGAAACAGTTTCTGTAATTGTATATGAAACTGGTATTCTAGTACTTGAACAGTTTGAAGCATTCTGTACAGCCTCTGCATAATATAGATAAGTGCCGGTGTTGGTTTCTGGGGAAGAATACGTTAACCCTGTTGATAAGATAGAGCCACCAGTTTCTGTAGTATACCAATTTATAGTATTCCCAAGTCCTGTATTTGGAAGTTCAACTGATAAAACGTTATTTGAGTCACCAAAACAAACTACTAGATTATTGGGGTTTATAGGAGGTTCAATAGTTGGGCAAATACAGGTAGGTGAATTTATTGTTTTTGAATCTGAACAAATATTGTTAATAGCTGTTATAGAGATATTTGTGCCTATTGGAATATTTATAATACTGTTTCCTGAAACAGTGCCGGCACTAGCCGTAACTACTCCTGAATTTAAAGTGAAATCTACATTATATGTTAGTAGAGAAGCATCACAATAAGTATTGTCAATTATTAAGTCTGGTGTTTCATAAATGTTGATAGTAAAGCTGGTTTCATCAAAACAATTTGAATTTACAGAAGATCGGGCAAGAATATATACGGTTTGAGAACTAGAGATGTTGTCACCTGAATTTAAAAGGTTACCTGTTCCATTTGTTCCAGTATAATAAAAATTGTTTGGGCTTAATGTGGGTAAATTATAAGTATCGCATATGTCAACATTTGGCAGTGTATCTGCAGTAGGTATTTCTGTTATAGAGAAAGTTACTGGTGTTCTGGATCCACTGGTGCAACCAGAGATAGTTTCTACTGCTTCAGCGTAATAGGTATAAGTGCCAATAGCATTGTCAGTGGTAGTATAGTTTAATCCAGATGCTATTGCTGTTCCTCCAGTAGAATTAGTATACCAACTTACTTGGTTGCCAATACCTGTAATAGGAAGCTGAACATTTAAAATTGCATTTGGTTCACCAAAACAAATGTTAGGGGTATTTGGATTTATAGGGGCTTCTACAAATAAGCAATTACAGTTAGGAGCAGTTACATTAAAGGTTCTAATACACCCATTATTATCGGCAGTAATAGTGATGTTAGTTCCAGCTGGGATATTAGTAATGCTATTTCCAGAAACAGATCCAGCTGTAGTTGTTACAGTCCCTAGGTTTAATGTAAAATCAACTTGATATGTAAGTAAGTTTGCTGCACAAACAGTATTGTCTATTGTTAGAGTAGGCACTGTATTTACTGCAATTGAAGAAGTCAAGGTTGAATTTCCAAGACAATTAGTTAGGTTATCTTCGATACTTATAATACTTATTGTAGTATTTAAAGATGCAGCAGCCTGCGATACAATAGAGCTGCCAGTATTGTCTAATGTTGTAATAGCAGTTGTTGTTCCCCCATCAAAAGAATAGGTGATTATATCATTTGCGTCTCCAAGGATAGTGAATTCTGCATTATCTCCATCACATATATTAGTGTTTGTAGGAGTAATACTTGTAAGTGTTGGGGCTGAATTTACTGTTAATTGAGCAATGGATTCTTCTCTACATAAATAATCATCTCCCCATACCTCTACTCGATAAAAATTACCATTTTCAGCTGCAACTGTAGCGAATGTTAATGTGTTTGTTGTTTCGGATAGAGGTAACCCATAGGTTGCTCCACCATCAGTACTTATAGTCCATTCATACATTAAATTACCAGATCCTGTTGCAGCTACTGTAAAAGTCGCATTTTGAGCTTCACAAACAGTAGTATTTGTTAAATCAGTATTTATGGCAAGTGTTCCTGCAGAACGTACATTAGGACTAATGGGGGTGTTGTATCCATCAACACCACTAGTTACTATTCCACTAGTGTTAATTGTTGGTGGGCTAGTGTTTCCTAAATATCCATCATCATCATCATCTGTATATCCAGCTTCTTTTGTGTCGCTACAACCATCATTATCACTGTCAGAATCGTTGCAGTCTTCTATACCATCACCATCATAATCAAAATTTATACGGATATAATCATAGTTTCCTGATTGTTGATTTAGTGCTACGTTTTGAGTATGAGTAATTCTAACTAAAAGATCTTCTCCAATAGATGCTGGAGTAGCAAGTGCAGAAAATGTAAAATCTGTCCATAGCCCATTTGGTGTCTCATGGCTTTCTATAGTAAGGGAATTTAGTGTGGTAAAACCTCCACCATTATCATACCCCATTTCAATTAAACTTTGACCATCATTTCTAAAAGGATCAGCATAATCTAAAGCATCGCCTACAGCTATGGTTAAAATATAGCTACCTTCTTGTATTGTTATAGGAGATGTGTTTTGTGTTAATGTTCCATTACCATTTATAAAAGCATAGGTGTCATTTTCATATGAAATTGGGTCATCAATTAATCCAGAACCATCAGTTTTGTAATTAGGAGAGTATGGTAATGTAGTTGCGGGATTAATAAATTGGTCAGAGTTTACTAGGTGTGGGCCAGTAATGCTAGGGTCACTTGCTGTCCAAAAGTCTAGTACCCCCGTAACACCATTAAACCCAGTTCCAGTAGAAAAAGGTTCGTTGTTTCCAGCAGCGGGGTCATAAAAATAATTATTTTCTGGCAGCTCAAAATTGTATGGTTCTCTATTTGTTCCTTGTGTTGTTAAATGGCAATCTTCATCTAAATCAGTAATACCATCATTATCATTATCAAGATCGTATTGGTCAAAAAGTAAATTGCCTGATCCATTGTAATACCATGAATCTCCATTTTGTACTGTATCTGTATCTGTATCTATGGGATTACATTGAATAATTGTATTGTTTATTACAGCTTCTCTATTTCCTAAATAGCCATCAATATTTCCTGAAATTGTACCATCTACGTTAATACCACTCCCTTGTAAGGTGTTTGTTCCAGAATTAGTATATCCAGCTTCGTCTACATCAGCACATGTATCTCCATCAGAATCTAAATCTAAACAATCAGAAAGACCGTCGTTATCAGTGTCTTTTACTAACCTAATATTATCGTAATTACCAGCACTTTGGTATAACGCTGTATTTTCGGTATGAGATATTCTAATAAGTATTCCTTGCCCATTAGCAGCATTCCCAGTTGGAATATTTATATTTAATGAAAAATCTGTCCAAATACCATTTGGCGTTTCTGATGCTGTTATTGTTCTCGATCCTACTGGTATAAAGCCGCCACCATTATCATAGCCAAGTTCAATTAGAGTTGTGCCGTCATTGCGGAAACTATTTGTAAAATCAATTCCGTCGCCAACTGCAATAGATAAAACATAACCACCAGGACTAAAAGTAGCCCAGGAGTTTGTTAATGTAGCAGACCCTGTGCCATTGATAAAACCAAATTGATTTCCGTCAGGAGCATAATTATAATTATCTGCTTGTAAATCGTGTGTACCTCCTCCTGAGGCTGATATAAATGTCCAGCCTGTTGTTGTACCAAAAGCAGGATCCATTTCAAAACTATAATTTAAAACAGGAATTTCACATTCATAGATATCTGTTATACCGTCATTATCGTCATCTAAATCAACATTATTTGGAACACCATCATTGTCATTGTCTTTAAAGTTAGCGTTACAAGTATTTATAAGGTTGTTTAGTACATATTCTGTATTTCCTGTATATCCAGTAGTAGCAGGAATTACTGATCCATCGAGATTTGTTCCTGTATTATTTAATCTACCTGCTCCATTAGCAATATGTCCGGCTTCTTCAGTATCAAAACAACCATCATTATCGGAATCAACCTCAAGGCAATTTGAAATCCCATCAGCATCGGTATCAATTTCTAATCTTAAGTTATCATAATTTCCCGCAAGCTCATTGGTTCTTCCTTCATGGGAGATTCTAATTAAAATGCCTTCATTTATTGCTGGATCACCTGCGTTAATAGTAAAAGGTATTTCAATATCTGTCCAAGTTCCATCTAGAGTAGTTGTTCCATCAACAACTATAGAAGCGCCGGGAATAGGGTTAAAACCAGCAGCGCTATTTCCATAACCCATTTCAATAGTAGATATACCATCATTTCTGTATTGCGTATTGGCTAAACCATCTCCAATTGCAATAGAGAATATATAGCCAGTTTCCGAGTATACACCGTAAGGAAGGTCTAATGTTACTTGGTTTGTTATCCCATTAGCAGAATTAATATATAAAAATTGATTTCCTTCATGAGCAGCTAGGTAATTACTCGCGTCTATGTCGTGAGTCCCTGCTTGTAAAGCAGTTCCAGATGTGTTGATCCAGTTGGTTGGTATGCTATATGGGATTGGATTTTCAAAACTGTAGTTAGGAATTGGAATAATACAGTCATATATATCAAGTATACCATCATTATCATCATCTACATCAATATTGTTAAATACAGTATCGCCATCTGTATCTTGAGAAAATATTGGCGTAGCAAATAAAAAGCATATTATTACTGGTAGGATATTTTTATAAATTACCCTTAAACTAAATGGAATAAATTTAAAATTTGGAGCCATGTTATAATATAGTGTGTCTAGCAAAAATACTAAACCATAGGCTACCTAAAAGTAAAATTCGTTAATTGTATCTAATTACTAGTTGTTCCACACAATAAGAAGGTCTTTTTTATTGTGTGGAATCGAACTTTTTATAGTCTTCCCGACACACCAGATGTAAGTAATCCCTTTACATCATATAAAACGCCATCTGAATCCAGCATTTTTTCGATATTCATAGTAAGAAATTCTTTATGAGCAACAGTAAGAACAATGGCGTCATATTTTTCTTTTGGTAAATCTTTTTGAGAAGTAATTTTGTATTCTTTTTTTACTTCATCAGGAGAGGCCCAAGGATCATAGATGGTTACATTAGTTCCATAACTTTTTAAGTTCTTAATTACATCAACAGCTTTAGTGTTTCTAACATCGGGGCAATTCTCTTTAAAAGTTATTCCTAAAACTAAAATATTAGAATTTTTAACTTTTATATCTTTTTGAACCATTAATTTTACTACTTCAGATGCAACATATTTACCCATTCCATCATTCATACGTCTACCAGCTAAGATGATTTCAGGGTGGTAGCCATATTCTTGCGCTTTTTGTGCAAGATAATAAGGATCTACGCCAATACAATGTCCGCCAACAAGTCCTGGTTTAAAAGGAAGAAAGTTCCATTTTGTGCCTGCTGCTTCTAAAACATCATGTGTGTCTATATCCATTAAATTGAATATTTTAGCTAATTCATTAACAAAAGCGATATTTATATCTCTTTGAGAATTTTCAATTACTTTCGCGGCTTCGGCAACTTTTATCGATGAAGCTAAGAAAGTTCCCGCTGTAATAACAGATTTATATAAATTATCTACTTTTTTTCCAACCTCTGGAGTAGAGCCAGATGTAACTTTAAGTATTTTTTCTACGGTATGTTCTTTGTCTCCAGGATTTATTCGTTCTGGAGAGTAGCCAACATAAAAATCCACATTAAATTTTAAACCACTTATTTTTTCTAATACGGGAACACATTCATCCTCTGTAACTCCAGGGTAAACGGTAGATTCATAAACAACAGTATCTCCTTTTTTTAAGACTTTAGCAACTGTTTCGCTAGACTTATACAAAGGTGTTAAAATTGGTCTGTTTGTACTGTCTACAGGTGTGGGTACCGTTACTATATAATAATTGCAATCTGCAATATCATCTAAATTGTTAGAGCAATAAAGCCCAGTATTCATATTAGAGTTGTCTTGGAGTACATCTTGTAAGACATCATCTGAAACTTCTAAGGTTTTATCAGATCCTGCTTGTAATTCTTTAATTCTAGTTTCATTAATATCAAAACCAATTACAGGGTATTTTGTAGCAAATAATCTAGCTAAAGGCAGGCCTACGTAGCCTAATCCTATAATGGCAATTTTTGTATTAGACATTTGTTTGTTTTTTAAGATTTTTTTCCAATCTGGAAATATTCAAAACCATTTCGCTTCATACGTTCGTCATTATATTGGTTGCGACCGTCAAAGACTATAGGTTGTTTTAGTTGTTGTTTTAATTCTTCAAAATCTGGAGATCTAAATTCTTTCCATTCAGTTAAAAGAATCATAGCATCTGCATTTTTTAAAGTTTCGTATTTAGAATTAAAATAGGAAACTTCTTTTATATTTTTAAGATAAAAATGTTGTGCTTCATCCATTGCCTTGGGGTCATACGCGTTTATTTTAGCACCACGTTTAACTAATTCTTTTATAATGTAAATAGCAGGAGCTTCTCGCATATCATCTGTCTCTGGCTTAAATGCTAACCCCCAAATAGAAAATGTTTTTCCTGATAAATCTTCCCCAAAGCGAGAAATAACTTTATTTGCAATTACTAGTTTTTGGCTATTATTAACTTCTTCTACAGATTTTATTAATTTGGCATTATAACCATGTTCTTCTGCCGTTTTTTTTAGAGCTTTTACATCTTTAGGAAAACAAGAGCCTCCATAACCGCTACCTGGATAAATGAAACTATACCCAATTCTAGTGTCAGAACCTATGCCAATACGTACTTTGTTGACATCGGCACCTACTAGTTCGCATATATTTGCAATTTCATTCATAAATGAAATTTTTGTGGCAAGCATAGCATTGGCAACATATTTTGTCATCTCTGCTGAACGAACATCCATTACAATCAAACGGTCTACACTAGACCTAAAAAAAGGGGAGTATAGAGCTCGCATTTTATCTGTAGCTTCAGGGCTATTAGAGCCAATAACTACACGGTCAGGTTTCATAAAATCGTTAATAGCATCTCCTTCTTTTAAAAATTCAGGATTAGAAACAACGTCAAAAGAAATATCTAAACCTCGATTGTCTAATTCCTTTTGTACAGTAGCCTTTACTTTGTCTGCTGTTCCAACAGGTACTGTTGATTTATCTACTATAATTATAGATTTGGTCATGTGTTGCCCTATTTCTTTGGCAACTTGTAATACATATTGTAAGTCTGCAGAGCCGTCATCTCCCATTGGTGTACCTACAGCTATAAAAGCAATATCACATTTTTCTAAATTATTAGGTAATTTAGTACTAAAGCGTAAAGTTTTATTAGCGTAATTTCTATTTACCATGGCTTCCAATCCAGGTTCATAAATAGGAATAATTCCTTCTTCTAATTTTTGTATTTTAGAAGCATCAATGTCAATGCAGGTTACAGTATTACCCATTTCAGCAAAACATGTTCCACTCACAAGGCCAACATAACCAGTTCCAATTACTGTTAAATTCATTGTTTTATACTATTTTAAATTTTCCCAATACCAATTTACAGCTTCTTTAAGCCCTAATTCTATGCTGTGCTCAGGACTATAACCGAGAAGTTTTTTAGCTTTGTCTATAGATGCCAAAGAATGTGGTACATCTCCAGCTCTCTGCGGGCCAAATGTAGGTTCTACATTTTTTATAGCAGGGTCGAACTCCCCTAAATATTCTTTTAATAAAGTAATTAACTGTTTTAAATCTGTACGTTCACCATAAGCAACATTATAAACAGTGTTAGTAGCTTCTTTGTTATTGGATGTAATTGCTCTAATATTCATTTGTATTACATTGTCTATATAAGTGAAATCCCTTGAAAAAGAACCATCACCATTAATAACGGGAGATTCATAATTCATTAATTGCAAAACAAATTTTGGTATTACTGCGGCATAAGCTCCATTTGGATCTTGTTTGCGTCCAAAAACATTAAAATAGCGTAACCCTATAGTCTCTAAACCATAGGTAGTACTAAAAATAGTAGCATATAGTTCATTTACATATTTTGTAATTGCATAAGGGGATAAAGGTTTACCTATAACATCTTCTACTTTTGGCATATTTGTAGAGTCTCCATAGGTAGAGCTACTTGCAGCAAATACAAATCTTTTAATTTTTGCATCTCTTGCAGCAACAAGCATATTTAAAAAACCAGAAACATTAACGTCGTTACTTGTTATGGGATCATTGATAGATCTTGGGACGGAGCCTAAAGCAGCTTGATGTAAAACGTAATCTACTGTTTTACAGGCTATATGACAAGTTTCTAAATCTCTTATGTCTCCTTCGATTAATGTGAAATTTGGATGTTTCATTAAAGGAGAAATATTTTCTCTTTTACCAGTGGCAAAATTATCTAAACAAATAACTTTGTTACCGTTATCTAATAAAGAGTTACATAAATTTGAACCTATAAAACCAGCACCTCCAGTGACAAGAATAGTGTTTTTGGAATCTAATTTTAGTGATGAGATATTCATGGTTTTTTTAGTGTTTATAATGCAAAGATGATCAAAAGAAATTAATTTGCATTGAAATTTATAATAAGCAATTTTATTTTCTACATTTTATAGAAGAAGTTTTTTTGTAAGAACTTTGGTAAAAAAGAAGTAATTATCTCTAATTTAATTTTTTTATACAAAAATATAGGAGCTTAACGGATTTGTTGTTTCCAATATTGTATTTTTTTTAATAAATGCCTTTTTATTTTTAGTACTAGAATTTTTTAATAAGCACATATTATTAATACGTGCTTATAAGTTTTGAATGTTAAATTTTACAATTTTGAATTTTAGAAGTAATTATCTCTAATTTAATTTTTTTTATTTTTTTCCATCATTGTGGTTATTTTTTAATGAAAAATAAGAATTAGTTCTTTTTTATTATTTTTTTATATATGCTTTCGGCTTTTTCAACTCTAACTATTTCAACAATATATGTTCCAACATTAAAGTGTCCTATGTTTAATTCTTCTTCTTCACCATGATTTAAAGGGATTAGATTAGTGGAAACTAATTTTCCATATATATCATAGAATCTAATGTTAATTGTTTCATTTATAAAGTCTTTAACTATGAATTTTATTTTACCATCTGTTGTTGGGTTTGGATATAAAATAATATCTTCTATTTTTGGGTTAGATGTTATAGCTATTTTTTGAACATTTATAACTAGTAATTTGTTGCAGCCTTCTTTTGTTGTAAGGTTATAGCTTCCTATATCTGATGTTTTTGCTTTGTTTATAACAAAGTCTTCTTCGCTTAATGGTCTTGTTTTGTAGCCAGATATGCTAAAAGGAATTTCTCCACGATTCAAGTTTAAAATTAAATCATCTCCTTCATTAAGAGAAATAAAAACTGAGTTAGTATCTTCATTCACAAAGGTTCCATTATTAACACTATAAGAAGTTTGTAATCCTAAAGAATTACAATCAAAAGATTTTACGTTTACATTTAGGTTTATAGCGCAACCTTGCGGGGTGTTATAGGTATAGGTACCTTCATCAGAAGCAGTTGCAT
>NZ_CANMRY010000009.1 GCF_947500405.1 uncultured Maribacter sp. | reverse complement strand
ACTCATTACTCATTACTCATTACTCATTACTCATTACTCATTACTCATTACTCATTACTCATTACTCATTACTCATTACTCATTTAGAATACCCCAGCCTTTAAATTTAGACCTTCGTTTTCATTAAACCCAAACATTAAATTCATGTTCTGTACTGCTTGGCCAGATGCTCCTTTTAAAAGGTTGTCTATGGCAGAAGTAACCAATAAAGTATTGCCATGTTTATGTAAATGAATATGACATTGATTGGTATTTACAACTTGCTTTAAGTTTATAGGCTCTTCAGAAATTTGCGTAAAAAGTGCATCTTTATAAAAATTACTAAAAATAACTTTGGCACTTTCTAAATCGCCATCATATTTAGTATAAACCGTTGCTAAAATTCCTCTTGTAAAGTTCCCTCTATTTGGAAGAAAAAAAAGTTCGCCTACATTTTCTTGTAAACTCGCTAGGCTTTCTCCTATTTCTCCTAAATGCTGATGCGTAAAAGGTTTATACCAAGACACATTATTATTTCTCCAGCTAAAATGCGATGTTGCCGATGGGCTTACGCCTGCACCTGTACTACCGGTAACAGCGTTTATATGTACATCTTTACTTAGTTTGTTTTCTTTTGCTAGTGGTAATAATGCTAGTTGTATTGCAGTTGCAAAACAACCTGGGTTAGCAATATTTTTTGCTTTCTGAATTTCCGATTTTCTTAATTCTGGAAGTCCATAAACAAAAGTTCTGTCGTTTAAAGTCTCATCTGCATTTAATCTAAAATCATTACTTAAATCTATAATCTTGGTATCTTTAGAAAACGCATGCGCATTTAAAAACTTGGTAGAATTACCATGTCCTAAACAAAGGAACACTAAATCTGCATTTAGATTTACATCGCCTGTAAAGGCCAAATCGGTAACACCCAATAAATCGCCATGAGCACTGGTAATTTTTTTACCAGCTCTTGTGGTACTATACACAAAATCTATTTCTGCTTGCGGGTGGTTTAATAAAATTCTAATGAGTTCTCCACCAGTATAACCAGAACCACCAATAATTCCTACTTTAATCATTTTCTTGATTTACGTGGTTATAAATTTTACCAGAGTTAGAAAGTATTTTAATAAAACCTTTAGCATCATCTGCTGTCCAACCTTTATTTACTTCCCCATATTTACCAAAAGCATCGGTCATTAAATCGTGTTTAGAAGCTATTCCGTTTAATCTAAACTGGAAAGGGTAAAGGCTTAAGAAAACATCCCCAGAAACATTCTTTTGCGTATCTGTAAGGAAAGCTTCAATATTTCGCATTACTTCATCTAAATAATTGCCTTCATGTAATAACATTCCGTAGAAGTTGCCTTGCTGTTCTTTTTGGTATTGTTGCCATTTGCTTAACGTATGTTTCTCTAGTAAATGGTGTGCTTTTATTATAATTAATGCAGCGGCAGCTTCAAAACCAACTCTACCTTTTGTGCCAATAATGGTGTCTCCAACATGTATGTCTCTTCCAATAGCATACTTAGAAGCCATAGCTTCTAGCTTTTCTATATTAGCAACTGGGTTATCTTTAGCACCATCAATTGCAACTAATTCTCCTTTTTCAAAAGTTAGTTTTACATCTGTAGGTTCTTTTTCTTGTAACTGACTAGGGTATGCGTTATCTGGCAATGCTTTTTCAGAAGTTAGCGTTTCTTCACCACCAACAGATGTTCCCCAAAGACCTCTGTTTATAGAGTATTTTGCTTTTTCCCAAGAATAGTCTACACCGTTTTCTTTTAGATATTTTATTTCTGCTTCCCTAGATAGTTTATTGTCTCTAATTGGCGTAATAATTTCTATTTCTGGAGCAATAATTTGAAAAATCATATCAAATCTAACCTGATCATTACCAGCTCCAGTACTACCGTGCGCTATATAATTTGCACCAATTTTTTTAGCATAATTTACAATCTCAATGGCTTGGACAATACGCTCCGCGCTAACAGAAAGAGGGTACGTATTGTTTTTTAATACATTTCCAAAAATTAAATATTTAACTACCTTATCATAGAAGGTTTGTACGGCATCTAAAGATGTATAACTAGTAGCTCCTAAATCTATAGCTTTAGAATTAATAGTAGCAATTTCTTCTTTAGAAAAACCACCTGTATTTACACTTACAGCATGTACTTCAAATCCTTTGTCTTTTGATAAATATTTTGCACAATATGATGTATCTAAACCTCCACTATATGCTAAAACTAATTTTTTCATTTGTATTATTTATTTTTACTTAAAAAGCAATTTTGTTAACTTTTGTTATGCCTATTAATAATTTTTTTAAACTGTTCTAATTTTCTTTTAAAATAAGGATTAACATAATATTTATACTTGTATTCATCTCTTAACTTCCCAATTTCTTCCAATGTTTCTATTAATTCAGGAGATATTTCTGCTAAAGTAATATGTTTCATTCCTAATAATTCATTATTACGGTGTACAGTAGGTTCTTGTGCAATGGAAATAAGAAAATTTTCTTGGTGCTTTTGCGTTAAATTATTCATTAGTAACAAGCCTAAATGATTATTTCTATGTTCCGGATGTACCCATAATGAAGAACGTTCGTACACATAATGGTTACGAACCTCATGCCTATGCGCAAAAATATGACCGCAAATTTCTTCGTCTTTTATTAGTAAATAACACCCATTTTTAAGTCTTTGTTGTATCATTTCTTTACTAGCAAAGTAAAGTGTGGGAGTTGCCTGTGATCTTTCCGAAATAGTATTAATTAATTCCTGAGAAATTTCATAAGTAAATACAACTTCTAAGCCTTGCTGCAAACAATAGGTGTTGGCATGAGAAATGGCTTGTTTAAAGTCTTTTTTTATTGCTTTTTCCATTGTAATAGGTGTTAAGAACTTACGATTTGTGATAATTAAATTTTAGTAGAATCCTTAACGAATTATTTTAATGTTTTTTATAAAATTATTTGATGTATTTATTTTGAGATTTATATAGCACGCATTATTTTATCAATGTTTCTATTTGTAAGTGCAATTTATATTAGGCACTTGCATTACTAAAAATAAATAATCTATTGTTTTGAGAAGGGAAATGGACTCACCTATTTCCATAAATATAACGCACCCCTACGGGCGGCGGCGAGTGGGAACAAAAGAACATGCTGGAACAGTTGTCCAGATGTTTGTATATGTATGTGCTTTTGTTTTCATTAGACACCAAATGTACAAATTATACTGAAATAACAATACGAACTGTTTAATTTTTACAAAAAAGGCGCTTTTTGTTACGTTGTGTTATTAATTCGTAAAGGATTATTGCAAAAACAGAACTATATTCAATGAAAAGAAACCATAAATTCTCCTTAAAATCTGGTTGACCATATGCCCAATAGCTTAAAATTACTGCTGAAGACCAGACTACTGCGTATTTGTAATTTGTAAAAAGGGTTAAAAGGGTTAAAAAGATAATATACCAAGGATGCACGGTTGTAGAGATAAAATAATAGATGGTTAATATAAATAACATGGAAGAAATAAGGGTGTTTAAATTCTTATTATCTCTTAAAAATGTAAAAAGCAGTACTATACTAATGGTTATAATGGGGGTTATTTTTCCATACGCTTTAATAAGTTCCCAGGGTTTAGCATCAAAAAATGAAATTGCAGTATGTTTTATAATATTATAGATGCTGGCATTAAACTCAAAATTAGAGAACCAAAGACCAACAGTTTCTGAATAGTTTGCTATAAATTCTGAAGAATAAAAAGGTGCTAAAAGAATAGTTGTAGTAATGCCAACTATGGTGTAAAACGAAACACTTTTTTTTAATTTAAAATGTGTTAAGAAAAGTGGTAAAAAAAGTAGAGGAACTAATTTTGTTAGTATGGAAAGTGCATACACTACGGCACTAGTTTTCCACTTGTCTATAGATAATAAGTATAATGACCAGATAAAGAAAAAGAGCATTACACCTTCAAAATGTAAATTACCAGTAAGTTCTATAAGTACTAACGGGTTTAAAAAATACCAAAATATTAGATGTGGCGAGCGGTTAAGGTTTTTTAAAAGTTTACGTCCAAAATAAACAATACCAATATCTGCAAGAATAATACTAATTCTCATTATAGTTATAGAACCTAATATTGTTTTACCACCGAGTAAAGAAGCTAAAGCAAATATAAGTTGATTTAAAGGGGGGTAGTTGCTATAAAATTTAGGACTTAAATCTCCCATGCCATTATAGAGTTCTTGCGCATTTGCAATTGGTAAATCTTTTTGCTCTATAAGTACCTTAGGAAGGTATAAATATGGATTCTTAAAATTATTTAGTAGCTCTCCGTCCCATATAAAGCGATAAAAATCTTGGGATAAATTAGGTTCAGCAAAGAGAAATACCAATCTAAAAAGAATACCGACACCTAATAGAAATTTAAAATTCCATTTTTGGAATTGTATAATTTTATAACAGAGAAAAAATAATGCAATACAGAGCGTAAGAAGTTTTATAAAATTTTCTCTTTGCAAGTTGTAAGCAAACAATGCATATAAAGCAATGCTTGCTAGGACAAGTAATATAGAATATTTATGTAGTTTCCAATGGGAAGTTAGTTGCCTCCACATACGTAAGTTGGTTTACTGCAATATACGAATAACCAATAATACAGATTGTTTTTTTAATTAGGTTTTGGAAATGTATTTTTAAAATTAAAAACACTAGTACTTGCTCCATTTTTTTGAAGCTCGGCAAGCTTTTCTACTGCTTCTTCCACAGAAGGATATTTTCCTTCTGGAATCCACCACATTGCAGTACTTACATTACCATAATTTTTAAACCACTCTTTGCGTCTTCTTAAAAAATCACTGTGTACTGTTTTATAAACATAATTACCTAAAGCCTCTACATTTTCCCAGACAGAAATGTTTATAATAATTTGAACATCATTAAAAGGGTTTAGGTTAGTGGCATTATTAGAATCATCTTTTAATCGCCAAATAAAACCGGCACTATTTTCTGCAAGGGTATTTATAGTGTCTAAATTGTCTACAAACTCTTTCATTATAGGGTCCTCTATAGTTACTCCTTTAATTCTTGCAACATTTATTTCTGCTAATTGATATTTCATTCTATAGTATTGTTTTAAGAAGCTTTAATAGTTCTAAAAGTTAAATTAATTCTAGGGGTAAATACTTTTTTTGTTGGAGGTAATCTGTGTAACCAATTTTTTTGGGTTGTTCCTTTCATTGCTAATAAGCTGCCTTTTTCTAGGACAATACTAATTTTTTGTTTGGTTTCTTTATGTTTAAAAAGGAATTTTCTTTCGGCTCCAAAACTAAGAGATGCTATGGTGCCATTTTTCTTTAAATCTTTTTCTCCATCGCTGTGCCATGCCATACCTTCTTCTCCACTATGGTAAAGGTTTAATAAGCAAGAATTATAGGTTTCTCCAGTCTTATTTTCAACAAGATTTTTTAGCTCTAAAAGTTCTTTTGTCCAAGGGATGGAAATTTTTGTGTTGTTAGAATAGGTGTATTCAAATGATTTTTCGGCATACCAAGCCACTTTACGTTTTGTAAAAATTTGTTTTCCAAAAATTATAGCTTCATCTGGTTTCCATTCTATGGTATTTAAAAGAATGTCATAATAATATAGACATTTAGAAAGGTCTAAAATAGTACCATAATAAAGTACTTCGCCATCAAAAGGTAAAATGTTTGGTGTTTCTTCTGTATTAAATAAATCCATCTTGTATAAAGATATACAAGATATTAAAATAAGAGCACTATTTTAAATTATGCTCTAGCGGTAAGCGATTTAAAAAACACGTATCCAAAACCTAGAAATAGCATAAAATGAAAAGGGAAAAGACCAAAATCATTTAACGGTACAGCACTATACATTCCAAAAAGGAAGTATAACATAAGGGCTGCTTCTAATATCATGTTCGGAGAAAGTTTTTTGGTTAGGTATTTATTGCCTTTCCAACTATCTGTAATATTATTAAGGTTAAACTTTGGAGTACGTACAAACTCACTTCTTTTACCCATGTGGCCTTCTAAAACAGCAATAGAATTATGTAAAGAGAACCCTAATGCTATAGAGAAAAAGGTGAAAAATAGTTTTATATAATCTATAAAATTATCAAAACTACTGCCTTGAATACTTTTATAGGTAAACCAATAGCAGATAAATAGAATTATAGTACTTACAATAAAGAAACTTGTAACTTCAAAAACCCAACCTAAGTGACCATAACTGTTTTTAATATACAGCATAGGAATACTTAGTAAAGCAACTATAAAAACGCATAAAAACATAGAGCTATTAAGCAAATGCATTACGCCATGAAATTTAGTTTTAAAAGGTATGTTTTTAGAAGAAATAACACTTGTAACAGTTTTTCTGAAATTTTCTGCTCCACCTTTGTTCCATCTAAATTGTTGGGAACGAGCAGCACTAATAACTACAGGTAATTCTGCAGGAGTTTCTACATCTTCTAAATATTTAAACTTCCAGTTTTTTAATTGCGCTCTATAGCTTAAATCTAAATCTTCGGTTAAGGTGTCTCCTTCCCAGTTACCAGCATCTAGAATACATTCTTTACGCCAAATACCAGCAGTACCATTAAAGTTAATAAAGTGTCCTTTGGCATTACGCCCAACTTGTTCTAACGTAAAGTGAGCATCTAAAGCAAAAGCTTGTATACGCGTTAAGGTAGAGTAGTTTCTGTTTATATGACCCCAACGCGTTTGCACAACACCAATTTCTTGGTCTTTAAAATAGATGACCGTCTTTTTTAACCAGTCTGAATCTGGTAAAAAATCGGCATCAAAAATTGCAATAAACTCTCCTTTTGCAATTTCTAAACCTTCTTTTAAAGCACCTGCTTTAAAACCTTTTCTATTTTCTCTTCTTATGTGTTTTATGTCTAAACCACTAGCTTGTAGTTTTTTTATATGCTTTGCAGTGTCATGAACAGACTCGTCCGTAGAGTCATCTAAAACCTGAATTTCTAATTTACTTTTAGGATATTCTAACTTAGCAATATTTTCTAACAATCTATCCATTACATATTCCTCATTATAAACAGGAAGTTGTATGGTAACAAACGGAATTTCTTTTGGGTCTAAAAGGTTATATTTTGGAGCGGTTTGGTTTCTCCTTTTATAGCCTAAATAATTTACTAATAGGTTAAGCTGAGCTAAACTATAGAAGAATATCAGCAATAACGCAATGCTGTAAATACCAATAATGATGTAAGCAATAGTTAGTCCCATTTTATTTGATGCTATATTTAAATATCCAACCTAATATTTTTATGCCCGCAAATATACTACCTTTTACTGTTCCAGACACTTTTGAGATACCAATTCTTTTTTTGTAACGCACTGGTACTTCGATATATGCTATTTTCTTTTTTAGAGCTTTTAATTGCATTTCTACGGTCCAACCATAGGTTTTATCTTCCATGTTTAAAGATAACAATGTATGGTACTCTATTGCTCTAAACGGCCCTAAGTCTGTAAATGTTGCCCTAAAAAACAACTTCATTAAACTGGTTGCTAGCCAATTACCAAAGATTTGCTGCGGTGTCATGCTACCATCTTCTCTTAATTCTTTTACTCTGGCACCTATTACAAAATTTACTTTTTTATCTATAATTGGTTGTATTATTTTAGTGAGTTCTTCTGGGTAATCAGAATAATCACCATCTATAAATACAATTATATCTGGTTTGTTGAGTTGTTTGCTAACATAATTCATGCCTGCTAAACAAGCATAACCGTATCCCATTTTGGTTTCTGTTAAAACCGTAGCTCCAGCATTTTTAGCATTTTCTACGGTATTGTCTGTAGAATTATTGTTAACAACAATAACTTCAGAGACTAAAGATGGTATTTCTTTTATTACATGTGCAATAGAATCTGCTTCATTAAAAGCAGGGATAATAACTTTTACATTGGCCATTAATACAAATCAGATAATTTATTTTCTTTTTTAAAACTAGAAAAGCTAGTCCACTCTTTTATTCTTTTACCATTGGAGTATCTTACGGCAGCGGTTATTTTTTTGTTCTTATACTTTAAGCAGTAACCATTTTTTACACCATTAGTAAGCTGGCACTTATGCACAATAGCTCCTTTAGAATTATAAAAAAGCCACCATTTAATCATTTGTCCGTTTTTATAATTTCCTTCTTTAATACGAACATTATGTTTGTTATAAAAATACCAGTAGTCTTCTTTTTTGCCATTATAATAATGTCCCTGTTCAGAAACTACACTATTTTCATGATAAAATTTCCAATATCCTGTTTTTATATTGTTTTTAAGCCAACCTTCAGACTTTATTTTTCCTGTTTTATAAAATTCCTTATGATAAGTAGCGTATTCTTTTTCTTTTAGATTAAGAAAAAGGCAAAGAATAGCCATCATGGGTATTTTAAAAATCATTTTATTTTTTATTAACTAATTCCATTAAATCTACATCATTCCCTAATAATACTTCGGTAGGGTTAATACGTCCTTCTTCTGGTCCGTTTTCTAGTTTTAACACACCTCTTGGACATACAGCGGAACATACACCACAACCTACGCAACTAGAACGCACAATGTTTTCTCCTTTTTGAGCGTAAGCTCTAACATCTATACCTTGTTCACAATAGGTAGAACAATTACCGCAAGAAATACATTGACCACCATTGGTTGTTATTCTAAAACGCGATTTAAAGCGTTGTACAAAACCTAAATAGGCAGCTAATGGGCAACCAAATCTGCACCAAACTCTATTTCCAAAAATAGGGTAAAAACCGGTTCCAATTACACCAGCAAAGATAGCTCCTATTAAAAAGCTGTAGGTATTCATTATACTTTGAACTTTAATACCTAGTACAGTTCCGGTTTCTGCAAAAAAGCCATATAATGTAAATCCGGTCATAACTAATGCAAAAAGTAATACACCATGAATTAACCAACGCTCTACTTTCCATGAAAATAAAGATTTACTGGAGTGTTGGCGGTATGGGTCTCCTAGAGTTTCTGCTAGTCCGCCACAACCACAAACCCATGAGCAGTACCATCTTTTTCCAAAAAAGTATACCATTACAGGAACAATAACTACAGTTAGTAAAATTCCCCAAACAAGAATAAATAAACCTAAACCACCGCTTGAAATAAGCTCTTTTAAGTTCCAACTGAAAAAGAAGTCATAATCTAATGGGAATGCATTTTTAAAATCGTAGCCTTTGGAGTAAGACAATTGTAACCTTACCATGATTTCAGGTATTAAAAAAGCAAATACAATTTGAAAGAACAAAACCGATGTTGTTCTTACTATTTGGTACATATTATGACGGTATTTTATGTACATACGAATTGCCATAACGGTCATAACCACACAATACATAAAGCCATAAACAAACCAGTGCCCAGCTAAATTTCCGCTTAAGAACTGGCTTATTGGGTCTACCAAATACGTCCAGTTTACGGCATACTCTGATTTAAAGTATAAGACAAGGTAAAAACTTACCAGGAATATAAATACCAACCAAGCAATCCATCCTTTATTAGTAGAACTTTGGTGATATATATGGTCGTTTTTAATCCCTTTTTTTCCTAAGGTAACTACTTGCGGAAGAATAAACATGAGAGCTCCAATAATACCTAAGCCAAAGGTTAAGAACCACATTAACCCTTTATTTTCTGGTATAAATCCGTAGCCAGATTTTTTCCGGATAGCAGTTGCAAAATCATCACTTCCCGCATATACTTTTTTACCCCATTCTTTGTTTTTTGAATGTACCGTGTTAGCATCATTAATAGTAGTTTCTACTATTGGGGCTAGCGAAGTTATTCCTGAAAAATCTTTACCAACAATTTTGCTTTTAAGATTTTGTATAAAAATTTCACTTTTAATGCCTTGATCCGTAATTAATACCTCAAAGTTTTTTTCATCAAGTTTAAAATTGCCTAAAAAAGGGAGGGCGGCAAAAATCCCGAATCCTACTAAAAAGATGGTTATCCCTATATTTTGTATTGTTTTCATCATTATGCTCTTGCTTTAGACGTTGCGAAAATTCTTTTCCAACTTTTTTTCTTTGGAGTTATGTTTGTTCCGTTTTCTTGATTGTATTTTGCCAGTATTTCTTTTTCATAATGGGCATAAAATTCTGGGTCAAAATGGGCATCTTTAAGATACTCTAAAACGTATTCTATACTTTTGTTTTCGGTTAGCCAACGGTCAAAAATGTTATGGCGCATACGAATTCCAAAAGTGTTTATTCCTAAAAATGCTTTGGTATCTTTATGATAAGCAATGGTTACACAAATTTTCTCTTTCGCATGCCTCCAATGAAAGTGTTTTTCTTCTTCACTTTTACTTCGTTCGCTAAATACCCAGCCGTAAGTTTGGTATTCTAAGTCTAAAAATTTGGCAGAGTTAAACCAGTGTCCAGGCTTGTATTCTGTAGGATTACCACATATAGTCTGCGCAAGAGTTTCTCCCATCATTCTTCCGGTGTACCAAACAGCTTCTATAGGTCTACGGTTACCAATTGCTTGGTGCTGTTCTGCACAATCTCCAATGGCATAAATATTAGGAATGTTAGTTTCTAATAGCCTATTAACTTTAACACCACGACCCAGTTCTATACCAGAATCTTTAAGGAAATTAATGTTAGGAGAAACACCAGCTGTTAAACCAACTACAGAACACTCTATTGTATCTCCTTTGTCTGTTACAATAGCTTTAGCATTACCATTTTCATCTGCCAAAATTTCAACTAAATTAGTTTCTAAGCGTAAATCTATATGGTGTTCTAGTATGTGCTCATTTATCATTTGTGATTCTCCATTCGGAAGTACTCCGTTCCAAAAACTACTTTCACGAACCAAAAATGTAACAGGAATATCTCTACTGCGCAGCATTTCGGCCATTTCTATCCCAATTAAACCGCCACCAACAATAACAGCTCTTTTACATACCTCTTTATTAGGAGCATTTTTTTCTAAAGTATCTAAATCTTGTTTAGAATATAAGCCTTGGACACCCCCTAAATTTTGCCCTGGCCACCCAAATTTGTTAGGTTTAGAACCAGTAGCTATAATTAATTTGTCGTAAACAATATCAGTACTGTTTTCTATTTTGAGGATATTGTTTTTGTGGTCTATAGTCTTTACATATCCTTTCACTAAATCTATCCTATTCTTTTTCCAAAACCAATTTTCATACGGCTGCGTATGTTCAAATTTCATGTGACCCATATACACATACATAAGAGCAGTTCTAGAGAAAAAATAATCTGTCTCTGCAGATATAATAGTAATTTTCTTATCAGATAATTTTCGAATATGGCGAGCAGCTGTTATACCAGAAATACCGTTACCTATAATGACTATATGTTCCATAAATTTAATTAGTTATTAGGTTTAGGTCGAAGTTAATTATAAAAACTTAATTAAATTTTTAATTTTTTTTTCGTGATAACTGTGTGATACTTTTGAAGTTCCTTTGGCATCAGAAAGAAAAAAAAATGCTTTGTTAAGTTTTTAAAATATACACGACATAGCATATGTGAATTGTATTTAAAACGTAAATAATACAATTCGTTTTATAGTTTATCGATATTATTTATAAAAATTTTCTTTCAAAAAATTAAACAATTAAAAATATAATTATGAAAAAAATAGTGATACTAATATTACTTGGGTTTATAGGGCCAATTGGCATTGCTCAAAGTACAGGAGAATTTATTAATAAAGCAGACGCTTTTCTTGGTAAGCACGTTAAAAATGGTAAAGTTGCATACTCTAATATTAAAGAAAATACTGCAGAATTAGATGCTATATTGCAGTTGGCTCAAGAAATAAAAGTAGAAAAGAGTAATGCCAAAGAATATCAAGCCTTTTGGATAAACGGTTATAATTTAACTGTAATTAAGAGTATAGTAGATAACTACCCTATTAAATCGCCATTAAACAAAGCAGGTTTTTTTGATAAGATAAAACATAATATAGGAGGTAAAAATATTACGCTTAATGATATTGAAAATAAACTATTGAGAGGTAATTTTCCAAACGAACCTCGTTTTCATTTTGTTCTTGTTTGCGCAGGTTTAGGCTGCCCACCAATAATAAACACTGCTTATAAGCCAAGCACTTTAGAGAAACAATTACAGGTGCAAACAGTTGCAGCATTAAATGATACTAAGTTTATACAGGTAAATAAAAACAAAGTAAAAATTTCTCAAATATTTGAGTGGTATAAAGGAGATTTTACTAAAAATGGATCCTTAGTAGAATATATTAATACATACAAAAAAGAAAAATTACCAATGAAAGCTAAGGTGTCTTATTATCCTTATGACTGGACGTTAAATGATTTGAAATAAAAAACAACCTAAAAAAAATATAATGAAATCAATAAAAAAATATATAGTTGCATCAGCAGTTCTTTTAGCAACTAGTGTAAGTTTTGCTCAAGAAGAAATGGAAGATAAAAAAATGATGTCTTCTGAACCAGAACAAGAAAAAAGTAATATTCAACAATACACACCATCTAAATTAATAGGAAAGGGACAGGTAGATATTAAATGGTTCAATAATTTATATACGCAAACAAAAAGTACTTTTTCTGATGGAAAAGAACCAAGACAAAGTTTTTTTACATCTACTTTAGAGGCGTATACGGGAGTTGGTGAGAATAAAAGATGGAATGTTGGAGCAATTTTTGAATTCCGTTCTAATGTTATAGGGGATAGAGGTGCGTTAGATGTTTTTAAATTTGATGGAGAAGATACTACAGCCCGCTCTGGATTAACTTCTATAGCGCCATCTGTAAAATTTGTGCCTTTTAAATCGGTTAGTAATTTTAGTATTCAAAGTTCCTTCTTTATTCCTCTAGTAGATAATGAAACCGAAAATGGAGTTTTTCTAGATCAAAAAGGATATACTTGGCAAAATAGATTTTTTTATGATTATACATTTCCTGGAGATAAATGGCAGTTATTTACAGAGTTAAACTCCGAGTTAAATTTTGGAGATAAAGAAGAAAGTTTTGCAAACAATAGTTTGAACCTTACACCAGGAGTGTTTTTAAGTTATTTTCCAAGCTCTAAATTTACAGTTTTGGCATTAGTGCAACACTCACAGCGCATAGATTTAGGAAATAATTTTACACAAGATTTTACAGCTGTAGGTGGTGGTGTTAAGTACCAGTTAACAAATGCTTTAAACTTAGAAGCTTTGTATACAAATTTTTTAAGAGGAAATAATACAGGTTTAGGACAAACTTTTAATTTAGGACTTAGAGTTATCTTATAGAGAAAAATAATTACTGTATTTTAGGAGTCTTAATTACTTTAAATGAAAAAATTAGGACTCCTTTTTTTATTGTTGCAATTTTCTTGTGCCAGTCAAAAAAACATAAAAATTAACGGAGTTAGTTTTGTAGCTTCTAGAGAGCGGGTAACACAAGAACATGTAAGTAATGTTTTAAATGTTAATGCAAATCATGCTGCAATAATGCCATTTGGTTTTATTAGAGATATAAATTCTCCTGAAATTATTTTTAATACCGATAGACAATGGTTTGGAGAAACAAAAAAAGGGGCAAAGCAATATATAGAGCTTTTACATAAGAATAAGATTAATGTAATGCTAAAGCCACAAATTTGGATTTGGCGAGGCGAATTTACAGGAACCTTAAAAATGAAAACAGAAGAAGATTGGTTTGCTTTAGAAAAATCTTATGAGAAATTTATAATTACGTATGCTAAGTTGGCTCAAGAAAGTAAAACAGATTTACTATGTATAGGTACAGAGTTAGAGCAATTTGTTGTTAACAGACCAGAATATTGGAAGCAGTTAATTATAAAAATTAGAAGCATTTACAAAGGGAAATTAACCTATGCTGCTAATTGGGATGAATACCCCAAAGTTCCTTTTTGGAAAGAATTAGATTTTATAGGAATAGATGCATATTTTCCATTGTCAGAATCCAAAACTCCATCTGTTGAAGAATTGAAAGAAGGGTGGCAACCTTGGAAAAGCAAAATGAGGGTTATTTCTAAAGAAAATAATAAGCCTATAATTTTTACGGAGTATGGGTATAGAAGTGTGGATTATAATGCTAAAAAACCATGGACAGTAGACCGTACTAATGAGGCTGTTAATTTAAAAGCACAAGCCAATGCTATAGAGGTTATATTTAGTGAGTTTTGGGAAGAAAAATGGTTTGCAGGCGGGTACGTTTGGAAATGGTTTATAGACCATGAAAGTAGTGGAGGAGAAAAGGATAATAGGTTTACACCCCAAAACAAACCAGCCGATAAAATAATAAAGAGTTTTTATAAGAATAATTAAAATGAAAAATTATATTCTTTTTATATGCTGTATTTTGTTCGTTAGTTGTTCTGAAGATTTAGAAGAAACTAAAGAAACATTACAAAGCAACATAGACGGCAAAAATATTGTTGTAGATAATGTAATTGCCTGTGCAGCTAGTGGCAAAAATGAATCTAAAGTTAGCATATTTTTATACCCTAGACCTGGAGCTACCAATATTCAATGTTACGCAACAGCCACAGAAGATTTTGATAAAAATAATTATAGAAATTATACAAAAGTTAATGCATCATTATCTAATGTATTTAATGGTTACTTAATGAAGTTTGATGTAGATTTTGATTCTGAAAAATGGGTTATTGTAACGTTTGATGAAGAAGATAAAACGCACTTGTGTAACCCAATTAGGTTAAAACAATTTACAAAACCTACAGAGTATTTAGTAGATAATGTTACTATAGATGCCAGTACCCAAATGCCTAATTTTATATGGGAAGATGGGATTTTTTTAGATACTAAAATATATTTTCAAGTAATATCAAACGCTCAAAATAATCTTTTGTCTGGTACCTATACCTATGAAAAGCAGTTTGTGTATTATAATTTAGATAATGTAATTTTAAATGTAACCAGAGATAATCCACCAGAATTAAATAACAATACCAATTATAACTTTACATTAATGGGTGTGAGTGAAGATAATTGGGTAAATTTATTTTCAGAAAAAACTTTTACCACACAATTTTAAAAAATGTACAAAAGTATTCTTGTTCTAGTATTAATTTTAGCGGTAGCAATAGGTAGTGCTCAAGAAGAGAAATTTACAATATCTAAAATAGAAATTACAGGAGCAAAGAGAACTAAGACCTCTTTTGTAAAGAACCTAATAAAAATAAAGGAAGGTGTAGTTTTAGACTCTGCTCAATTAGTATCAGACATTGCACATTTAAAAAGATTAGCATTTATTGCAAATGCAACATTCAAAGTAACTAAAAATATAGATAATACCTGTGAGGTAAATTACCATTTAGAAGAGAATATAACTTTAATTCCGTTTGCTAATTTGTTTAGTTCCTCTAATGATGATTTTGCTTTTAGAGTTGGTTTGCAAGAGTTTAATTTATTTGGTCGTGGTGTTACCCTAGGAGGTTTTTATCAATATGATATTTTTAATTCTTATGGGGTTAATGTTAGAGCACCTTATTTGTTTAGTACTAAATTTGGTTTAGCATTTAGTTATAAAGACTTAACTACACAAGAGCCTGTTTTTTTTGATAACGATACCGCAGATTATAAGTATAATAATAAAGGAGCAGAACTTTTAGGATTATATCAAATAAACTTTAAAAACAGAGTAGAGCTTGGTTTTAGTCTGTTTACAGAAGATTATAATTATATTTCTGGAGCAACAAACACCTCAGTTCCGCAAGCATTAAAGGTAGATAAGCATTTATTTAAGCTTATTTATAATTACTCAGATATAGATTATCATTACCAATATTTATCTGGTTTTAGGAGTAACCTTAATTTTCAATACGTTGGTAGTACAAACGAAAATTTACCAGAGTTTTTAATAGGCTTTAATGATTTTGCTTTCTACAAAAGAATTAAAGAAAAAGGAAATTGGGCTAGTAGAGTTCGTTTAGGATTGGCAACAAATGTAAATACTCCTTTTGCGCCATTTACAGTAGATAATAATATAAATATAAGAGGAGTAGGTAATACTATAGATCGTGGTACAGCAGCAATTATAATTAATACAGAATACAGGCATACTTTAATAGATAAAGATTGGTTTGTTCTGCAGAGTAATGTATTTATAGACGGTGGTTCTTGGAGAAACCCTGGAGGAAATTTTGGAGATTTTGGTGATGACCAAAATTTGAGAATATACCCAGGAGTAGGATTGCGTTTTATGCATAAAAAAATATTTAATGCTATTTTTAGGATAGATTATGGTTACGGTATTACTAAAAATGCATCTAGAGGTTTAGTTTTTGGTATTGGTCAGTATTTTTAATAGGAATAAAAATTTAATTACTTTTTTTAAAACCTGTAGCACATTTAAAAAAGTTATATAATTTTGATGCAGAACTTTAAAAAGTTAGGCATCATTTTTGAATCCTTTTTTTATATGAAATTTATCTCTCTTTCTTTTTTTAAAAACGTAATAACACTTGTTTTTCTATTCCTCTCTTTTAATGTTACGGCTCAAAAAGATTCTTTAGAGACTGTTATTGCAGAAAAAGGAGAAGGTATTTATGCCTTGTTACGAAAAAAAGGAGTTAACCCTTATGAAACTTTTGATGCTTTTGTAGCACTTAATATAGATAATATTAGAGATAGTATTCATGTATATGAAGGGCGTACGTATAAAATACCTAATGTAGAAGAAAAGGTAAAAGTACAAGAGCCAAAAAAAGCAATACCTAATGTTGCGCCAAATGCAGGAAAAGGATATGGTATTTTTGGAAAAAAGTATAGAAAAGTACCCATTAAAAGTAGCAAATTAAAAAATGCCGTTTTTTATTTAGTTGCAGGTCATGGAGGGCCAGACCCAGGGGCTATGGCAACGTATGCAGGAAAGCCTATTGCAGAAGATGAATATGCTTATGATATAACTTTAAGGTTGGCAAGAGAATTAATTTCGCATGGAGCACTTGTTTATATTATTATAAGAGATAATAATGATGGAATAAGAGATAAGCGTATTTTAAAAATAGACCATGATGAGGTCGCGTACCAAAATAAAGTTATTCCGCTAAACCAACTTGCTAGATTAAAACAGCGTGTAGATATTGTAAATGAATTATACGCAAAGCACAAAGGACAATACCAGCGTTTAATTGTTACACATGTAGATAGTAGAAGTAAAGGTCAGAATATAGATGTTTTCTTTTACCACCATGAAAAAAGTAAAAGTGGTAAAAATTTAGCAGAAAATATTCATAAAACTTTTCAGAAAAAGTATAAGAAGTATCAGCCAAATAGAACCTACTCAGGTACTTTTGAGCACAGAACAGAACTTTACTTGGTAAGAAAAACATGGCCAGCAATGACCTTTATAGAAATTGGTAATATTAGAAATAAGAAAGACCAAAAAAGAATTTTAGAACCAGATAATAGGCAAGCCCTTGCTAAATGGATAAGTGAAGGGGCTATTTTAGATTTCCAAAAAAGATAATAAATACTAGATTTTAAGAAGGTAAAATAACCTTTTTAATATAGAATTAGTGTCTCTAATAAAATTAGTTAACTCAGTTAACTAATTTTTAAGTATTTTTATTGTAGTTATATTTTATATAAAAAGATAGAAGTAAAAAATAAACCTAAGAAATATGGCCAACTATCGTATCACTATTGATAAGGAAGAAATTATAATTGATAAACAGGCAGTAGAAAAAATAGATATAAGTAGTATTAATGATACTCATTTTCATGTATTAAAAAATACAAAATCTTATAATGTAGAGTTAATTAGTTCTAATTTTTTAGAAAAGGAAGTAACTATTGCTTTAAACGGGAACACACATGTTCTTAAAATAGAAGATAGTTATGACCAAATGGTTAAAGAAATGGGATTGTTTTCTAATGCTTCTCAAAAATTAAACAATGTAAAAGCACCAATGCCAGGTCTTATTATAGATATTCTTGTAAAAGTAGGGCAAAAAATAAAAGAAGGCACACCACTATTAATTCTATCTGCAATGAAGATGGAAAATATAATCTTATCGCAGGGAGAAGGTACTATAACATCTATAGGTGTTAAAAAAGAGGATGCTGTAGATAAAGGTCAAATAATAATTGAGGTAGAATAATATAGTTAGATGAAAAAAATAGTAATAGCTAACCGTGGAGAAATAGCATTGCGTATTATGAAAACTGCCCAAAAAATGGGTATTAAAACCGTTGCAGTATATTCAGATGTAGACCGTAATTCGCCTCATGTAAAATTTGCAGATGAAGCAGTTCTTTTAGGAGCAGCACCATCATCAGAGTCTTACTTAGTAATGGAGAAAATTATTAATGCAGCAAAGACTACTGGAGCACAAGGAATTCACCCAGGTTATGGGTTTTTAAGTGAAAATGCTGTTTTTGCGCAAAAGGTAAAAGATAACGGACTAACCTTTATTGGCCCCAAACCTCATGCTATAAAAGTAATGGGTAATAAATTAGCAGCTAAAGAAGCAGTAAGGGATTATAATATTCCAATGGTTCCAGGTATAGAAGAGGCCATTACAGATATAGATTTAGCTAAGAAAATAGCAAAACAAATAGGTTTTCCTATACTCATAAAAGCATCTGCTGGTGGTGGCGGTAAGGGTATGCGTGTTGTAGAAACACTAGAAGAGCTTCCAGAACAAATGGAAAGAGCCATTAGTGAAGCTGTTGCTTCTTTTGGAGACGGAGCCGTTTTTATAGAAAAATATGTAACCTCACCAAGGCATATAGAAATTCAAGTATTAGCAGATAATCATGGAAATGTTGTGCATTTATTTGAAAGAGAATGTAGTGTACAACGTAGACACCAAAAAGTGGTAGAAGAAGCACCATCTATAGTATTAACTCCTGAAATTAGAAAAGAAATGGGAGAAGCTGCTATAAAAGTGGCAAAAGCCTGTGATTATGTTGGTGCAGGTACTGTAGAGTTTCTTTTAGATGGTGATAAGAATTTTTATTTCTTAGAAATGAATACTAGGTTACAGGTAGAGCATCCTGTAACAGAGTTAATTTCAGGACTAGATTTGGTAGAACAACAAATTAAAGTAGCTCGTAATCAAGAGTTAGAGTTTAAACAAGAAGACCTTAGTATAAATGGTCATGCGTTAGAAATTAGAGTTTATGCAGAAGATCCATTAGACAATTTTATGCCAAGTATAGGAACCTTAGAAACATATATAATACCAACAGCAGATGGTGTTCGTGTAGATGATGGTTTTGAGCAAGGCATGCCAGTTCCTATTTACTATGATCCAATGTTATCTAAGTTAATTACTTACGGTAAAAATAGAGACGAAGCAATACAGTTAATGATTAAAGCAATAGAAGGGTATAAGATAGAAGGGGTTTCTACCACCTTACCTTTTGGGAAATTTGTGTGCGAGCATGAAGCTTTTAAATCTGGTGATTTTGATACTCATTTTGTAAAAAAATATTATAATCCAGAAAGCTTAGAAAAAGAATTCTCTAAAGAGAGAGAAGTAGCTGCCGAAGTTGGTTTGTGGTTATATCTAGAAAATCAAAAAAAGATTAAAACAAGTAAAGTACTAGCATCTAACTGGAAAAAAAATAGAATCTAGTTTTTCTAAAGAAAGGTAAAAAACATACAATGAAAGACAATCAAATAATATTGCAAGATAAATTACAGGCATCTAAATTAGGTGGTGGTCAAGAACGTATTAAAAAACAACATGCTAAAGGAAAACTAACGGCACATGAGCGTATTCATTTTTTATTAGATGAGGGTTCTTTTGAAGAAATGGGTGCTTTAGTAACGCACCGTACTAAAGATTTTGGTATGGATAAACAGGTTTTTTATGGAGATGGTGTAGTTACTGGCTATGGTACAATTAATGGTAGACAGGTATATGTATTTGCGCAAGATTTTACTGTTTTTGGAGGAGCTTTATCCGAAACGCATGCAGAAAAAATATGCAAAGTAATGGATATGGCTATGAAGATAGGTGTGCCATTAATTGGATTAAATGATAGCGGAGGGGCACGTATTCAAGAAGGTGTTAGATCTTTAGGAGGGTATGCCGATATTTTTCATAAAAACGTAATGGCATCGGGAGTAATTCCTCAAATTTCTGCTATTATGGGACCCTGTGCTGGTGGCGCTGTTTATTCTCCTGCAATGACGGATTTTACGTTAATGGTAGAAAACTCTAGTTATATGTTTGTTACTGGACCAAATGTGGTAAAAACAGTAACAAATGAAGAAGTAACATCAGAAGAATTGGGAGGAGCTAGTACACATGCTACCAAATCTGGAGTTACCCATTTAACTGCTGCTAATGATATTGCATGTATTAACCAAATAAAGCAATTGGTTAGTTATATGCCTCAAAATTGTGAGGATACTCCAGAACAATTACCTTATGAATTAGGAGAAGAAATAAGAAACGTTTTAGAAGAAATAGTACCAGAAAATGCAAATCAGCCTTATGATATGCGCCATGTAATTAACGGTATTATTGATGAAGAATCTTTTTTTGAAATACATAAAGATTACGCAGAAAATATTGTAGTAGGTTTTGCTAGAATTGCAGGAAAAAGTATTGGTGTTGTTGCCAATCAGCCTATAAGTTTAGCTGGTGTTTTAGATGTAGAAGCATCTAAAAAAGCAGCAAGATTTACACGTTTTTGCGATTGTTTTAATATTCCTTTGTTAGTATTAGTAGATGTTCCAGGGTTTTTACCAGGAACAGATCAAGAATGGAACGGGATTATTACTAACGGCGCAAAATTATTATATGCTTTAAGTGAAGCTACTGTACCAAAAATTACAGTAATTACTCGTAAAGCTTATGGTGGAGCTTATGATGTAATGAATTCTAAACATATTGGTGCCGATATGAATTATGCATGGCCAGGAGCAGAAATTGCTGTGATGGGAGCAAAAGGCGCAAGTGAAATTATTTTTAGAAAAGAGATAGCTTCTGCAGAAGATTCGGAAGCAAAACTTATAGAAAAAGAAAAGGAGTATGCAGATAAATTTGCAAACCCTTATAGTGCAGCAGAAAGAGGTTTTATAGATGAGGTTATTTTACCTAAGAACACCCGTAAAAAACTTATAAAGGCTTTTGCAATGTTAGAAAATAAAAGTGTTGCATTGCCTAAAAAGAAGCATGGAAACATCCCTTTATAAGTACGTAAATTTGGGGTAAGCCCACTGCATTTATAAGAAAAAAATTAAAAATTTGAGACAAACCTAGGAACATTTATATCTTGATTATCGAGTAAAAAAAATAGAATGGATACAAAAACGATGTTTAAAGAATTTTCAGAAACATCTTCTAAAGAATGGACTTCTATTATTGAGGGAAATTTAAAAGGAGCCAGCTTTGAAGAAACTTTGGTTTGGGAATCTGCAGAAGGGATACAAGTAGCTCCTTTTTACCATAAAGATTTAGTAGGTTCAGAAACACTAACGCCACTGCAAACTAAAACTTGGAAAATTGGTCAGTTCATTACGGTATTAGATGCTGTTAGTGCAAATAAACAAGCAGTATCTTCATTAAATGGCGGTGCGGAAAATTTGTGTTTCTATATTACATCCGAAGAGATAAATATAAGTTTATTACTCTACGAAATCGATATAGATAAGATTTCCATATACTTTAATTTTTCTTTTTTATCCTCTAATTATATTAAAGATATAATAAGCTTTGTAGGTAAATCTAGGAACAATATATTCTTTAATGTTGCTATTCTAAGTAACCTTAGTACCTCTGGAAATTGGTTTATAAATAAAAAGACCGATTTTAAAATTTTAGATGAAATTGTAGATTTGGGTGTACCAAATGTGTTAATGGTTAATGCAGCATCATACCAAAATGCAGGAGCAAATATGGTAGAGCAGTTAGCAATTTCTATAGCCCATGTAAATGAGTATTTTTCTTATTTTGAGGAAAGAAAAAAATTGGAAAAAATAAAAACCATAACTTTTAAATTAGCTATTGGTACCAATTACTTTTTTGAGATAGCAAAACTTAGAGCACTTCGTATATTATGTAATGTTTTGCAAGAAGCTTATAATACTACAATACAAATATATATTATAACAGAACCTACAAAGCGTAATAAAACATTATATAGCTATAATGTAAATATGCTTAGAACTACAATAGAGAGTATGTCTGCAGTATTAGGAGGGGCAAATACAGTATTTAATATGCCTTATGATGCTATTTTTCATAATAGAAATGATTTTGGAGAGAGAATAGCCTTAAATCAACTTTTATTATTAAAAGAAGAAAGCTCATTAGATAAAGTAAATAACCCTGCAGATGGTTCTTATTATATAGAAAGTATTACAAATCAGTTAGCAGAAAAAGCATTAGAATTATTTAAAGAAATAGAAAAAGGTGGCGGTTTTTTAGAATCCTTGCAAAAAGGAGAAATTCAGAAGATAATAAACAATAGCGCATTAAAGGAACAAGAAAAATTTAATACAAATGAAGAGGTTCTAGTTGGTACTAATAAGTACAGAAATCTTACGGATAAGATGAAACAAAATTTAGATTTTGAACCATTTGCATCAGATATTTTAAAAAATACAGAAGTAGAGCCTATTATAGAGAGAAGGTTAGCAGAAAAACTAGAACAAGAAATTTTAAAAGATGAGTAGAAAAGATTTTCAATATATAACCTTAAAAGCAAGTTCTAAAAGTTCCGTTTCAATACCAGAAGAAGAAAAACATACTACTGCAGAAGGTATTGCAATTAAAAAACAATATGGGGAAGATGCAATTAAAGATGTTTCTCATTTAAATTTTATTGCAGGAATACCTCCTTTTCTTAGGGGGCCTTATGCAACTATGTATGTGCAACGCCCTTGGACAATAAGACAATATGCAGGTTTTTCTACTGCAGAAGAAAGTAATGCTTTTTATAAAAGAAATTTAAAAGGTGGTCAAAAAGGATTATCTGTTGCCTTTGATTTGCCAACCCATAGAGGCTATGATAGTGATCATGAAAGAGTAGTTGGCGATGTTGGTAAGGCAGGTGTGGCAATAGATTCTGTTGAGGATATGAAAATTTTGTTTGATAGTATACCGTTAGATAAAATGTCGGTTTCTATGACCATGAATGGTGCCGTATTGCCAATTATGGCATTTTATATTGTGGCAGCAGAAGAACAAGGAGTAGATACTAAATTACTTTCTGGAACAATACAGAATGATATTTTAAAGGAGTTTATGGTTCGTAATACCTATATCTATCCGCCAAAACCATCCATGCAAATTGTTTCCGATATTTTTGAATATACGAGTAAAAACATGCCTAAATTTAATAGCATTAGTATTTCTGGATATCATATGCATGAAGCAGGAGCAACTGCAGATATAGAGTTGGCTTATACTTTGGCAGATGGTTTAGAGTATATTAGAACGGGACTTGCTGCAGGTATGAAAATTGATGATTTTGCACCAAGACTTTCTTTTTTCTGGGGAATAGGAATGAACCATTTTATGGAAATTGCTAAAATGCGTGCAGGTCGTATGCTATGGGCAAAATTGGTAAAGCAATTTAATCCAACAAATAAAAAATCATTAGCATTACGTACCCATTGCCAAACTAGCGGATGGAGTCTTACAGAGCAAGACCCATTTAATAATGTAGCAAGAACAACTATAGAGGCTGCCGCCGCCGTTTTTGGAGGAACACAAAGTTTGCATACCAATGCTTTAGATGAGGCTATAGCTTTACCTACAGACTTCTCGGCAAGAATAGCAAGAGAAACACAAATATTTTTACAAGAAGAAACTAAAATTACGAAGACTGTAGATCCATGGGCAGGTAGTTATTATGTAGAAAGTTTAACCAATGACCTTGTTGCAAAAGCGTGGGAATTGTTAGAAGAAGTAGAGGGCCTTGGAGGAATGACAAAAGCCATTGAAGCTGGTATTCCTAAAATGAGGATAGAAGAAGCTGCAGCAAGAAAACAGGCTCGTATAGATAGTGGGCAAGATGTTATTGTTGGAGTAAATAAGTATATTTTAGAAGAAGAAGATGAGCTTCAAATTTTAAAGGTAGATAATGCTGAGGTACGCCGTAAGCAATTAGAGCGTTTAAAAAATATAAAAGCAAAGAGAAATGCAGTAAAAGTAAAAGAAGCTTTAGAGAAACTTACCCAAGCAGCAGATTATAAAATGAATTCCCCTTCTAAGATTACAGATAAAAATGAGTTTAATTTATTAGCTTTAGCTGTAAATGCAGCAAGAGAAAGAGCTACATTAGGAGAAATAAGTAACGCTTTAGAGAAAATTTTTGGGCGTCATAAAGCAATAATAAAAGCAATATCTGGAGTGTATTCTAAAGAGATTAAAAATGATGATGGTTTTGAGAAGGCCAAAAAAATGACCGATACTTTTGCAAAACAAGACGGCCGTAGACCAAGGATTATGATTGCCAAAATGGGGCAAGATGGTCACGATCGTGGAGCAAAAGTAATTGCAACTGGTTACGCAGATATTGGTTTTGATGTAGATATAGGGCCTCTTTTTCAGACTCCAGAAGAAGTTGCCAGACAGGCCGTAGAGAATGATGTACACATATTAGGAGTTTCATCACTAGCAGCGGGGCATATAACTTTAGTGCCTACTGTAATTGAGGAACTAAAAAAATATGGTAGAGAAGATATAATGGTAATTGTTGGGGGGGTTATACCAAAACAAGATTATCCTTTTTTATTAGAAGCTGGAGCCGTAGCTGTATTTGGACCAGGAACAAAAATAAGTGCTGCCGCAATACAAATATTAGAGATTTTATTAGACAACGATTAAGCCTACTTTTAGGCTTTTTCTGTATTAATAAGTTTGCGAAAAGATTTAATCTTTTCGTCTTCATTAACTAATTTAGTAGTGCATTGTTCTAAAAACCTAAGAAAAGAGTCTTTTTCATCAGAAGAAAATCCTTCGGTAAGGAAATGAATAACACCTAGTCTAGACGGTTGTGTTTTATCTATTAAAGCAATTCCTTTTTTAGTTAATCTAAGACGTTTTTTTCTACGGTCTTCGTTATCTTCAAACTGTTTTATCAATTTCTTGTCTAAAAGTACATTGATAAGGTTAGTTATATTTGCTCTAGAAACGTTTAAGGACTCTGCTAGTTCGCTAGCCATAAGGTCTTTAACGTGTTTTTCTCTTTTGAAAAAAGGAAGATTCGGATTCCCTGAAAGGTGCAATAATATAAGCCATTGTTGCGTGGTAAGACCAACTTTTAGATATACACCATCACCAATCTTTTTAAGTTGATTAGCTAAATCAAAAATACTTAATACAATAGATTCTTCAACGCTTTTATTAATCATGGTGTGTTTAGTTTATGTAAAAAATAGCATGTAAATATATAATTTATATACTTAATTATACAGTTTGTTAACTATTTTACCCTTAGGTTTTAATAAAGATTTTTGAGAAACAACTAGTAAGAATTAGTGAATAGTAACCTTTTTTTTGTAATAATTATGGAGTTCCAATGGGCTTGCTCCAAAGTGTTTTTTTAAATGAATAATGCCAAAGTAATATTGCAATTTATAAATGCCTATTTCTTCATATTTTCTAGCGGAGGTTGTTACTTTTTGAGGCAAAATTGTAAATTTTTTCCCCTTGTAGATTCTACTTATAAATTCATTGTCCTCATAAATAATAAAGTTTTCATTAAAACCATTTAGAGAGTTAAAAAGTTTTTTAGAAATGAATAAAGATTGGTCCCCTCCTCTACATATTTTATGATTTATTTTAGAAAACCACGCAAAGAATTTTAGAAATAAGTGGTTATTATCAAATTTCATCTGAAAACAGCCTACAGGCTGTTTTTTAAGAAATGCATTTACTATAAGGGCATCAAATTTTTTTGGAGGAAAAGTATCAATATGTAAAAAATATAGAATGCTTCCTTTTGCTTTTTTTGCGCCAACATTCATTTGTATGGCTCTTCCTTTTTTAGACGAAACAACAGTAGCGCCACTTTCTTTTGCAATAGTAACAGAGTTGTCTGTGCTGCCACCATCAACTATAATTATTTCTTGTATATAGTTACTTTTAGAAATATTGGTTTTTAAATGAGAAAGTAATTTAGGAATACTTTTTTCTTCATTTAAAACAGGAATGATAATAGATATTTGTGGGGGATTATTTTTCATTTAAACTCCAATTGTAGTCTAGGTATTTTACACTTGTTTTTTTAGAAAGATTAATGGTAGTATATGGTTTTATAAAGTCTACAATAGTACCTTTTGTAGTAAAATCTTTTTTAAACCATTTAAAAATTTGAGATATTTCTATTTTAGAAATAGATATTATATTCCTTTTTGGGTCATTAATAAAATCTTTAGTTGCTTGTTCTAATTGTGCTTCCATTTTTGAAGCAATAAAAGCTTCGTTTTTTAACATTGGGCAAGAGAAAGAAGCACAGTTAATAGCAAAATGAATTCTAGGTTCTTGCATTTTTCTAAGAACCTTGTGTTCAATGTCGCCTAAAGAAAGAGTCTTATCGCCAACGGCTATCCATTTCTTATCCCATGGTTTAGAAATTTTCTTAATACTTTTTATGGGATAGTTATCTAAAATAAGTTTTACAGTTGCAGCATTATAAAGATTTATATAATATGCTAATTTTTCATTCTTATTAGCTGTGTTGCTTGTAGGGTTGCTTCCTAATTCGCTTATATAATTAGATAAAGTAATAGTATCTTTTAAAAACCCTTCATAATCTACATTTCCATTAGTATCTACATGAGTTTTTAAAAGGGTATCCCAGCTGCTATGGTCTATTTTATTAGTTTGGCCATTAACTAGGTTACTAAACAAAGAAAAGATTAATAAGAAGGTGTAACTATATAATTGCATTGTAAAGCTTTATTTTTTAGTGGTTAAAAATTTTGAAACCTTACAATACAATAGTAATTTTTTAAGTTATAATTGTTTTATCAATTCTTTAAATAGCTGAATCATTTTAGGTTCTGTATTGCCTGCTACTTCTATTATTTCTTGTATATTAACTGGCTTTAAATTGTCAGGGTCGCATTCATCTGTAAGTACAGATACTGCTACAATAGGTAATTTTAAATGGTTTGCTACAATTACCTCTGGTACAGTGCTCATTCCTACCGCATCTGCACCAATAATTTTTAGCATACGGTATTCTGCTTTGGTTTCTAATTGCGGGCCTACTACAGATGCGTATACTCCTTTTTGTATAGAGATATTGTTTTTAATAGCAATGGCTTCTATTTTTTTACGCATGGCAAGATCATAGGGTTCTAACATATCTACAAAGCGATCCCCAAATTCTGCTACATTTTTAAAAGCTAAAGGAGAGCCACCCTGAAGGTTTATATGGTCTTCAATAAGCATAATATCTCCCTTCTTGTAATTTAAATTTATTGCTCCTGCAGCATTGGATACAAAAAGGTTTTTTATTCCCAATTGGTGCATTACACGAATTGGATAGGTTATGTCCATAAAATCATATCCTTCATATAAATGAAAGCGTCCTTCCATAACTACTACTTTTTTGCCTTCTATAGTACCATAAATTAATTTCCCAGTATGAAATTCTACAGTTGCTAATGGAAAGAATGGAATGTGATTATAATGTGCTGTAATTGGATTCTCTATTTCATTTACTAGCTTGCCTAAGCCAGTTCCTAAAATTATACCTATTTCGGGGTTTAAAAATCCTTTTTTTTCAAGAAAGTCTACAGACTCTTGTAATTGTTTTTTTGTAATTGTCATACGTTTTTAATAAATGGTTTAAAGGCTTCAATGTCTTTAATGTCTTCATAAACATCTACATCATTTTTTGCCTCTAAAATATGTGTTTTTGTGTTTTTTAAATCATTTAAAGTACTCTTTAAAACGGTATTTGTTCCCCATTCTTTGTTTTTAAATAACTTGGAGTTGGGAGTTTTCATTCCTAAAAGGTAATACCCACCATCTATTGCAGGGCCAATAACATAATCGTTAGTGTTTAAATGAATAAATGCATTTTCAATATCTTCAGTAGATAAATCATACATGTCACTACCAATAACAATAATATGCTCAAAACCAGAATTAAATCCGTCATTAAAAGCATTAAACATTCGTTCTCCTAAGTCCGTCCCTTTTTGTATTTTTTTACTATAAGTGGATGTGTCCCAGGTATCTTTTTCCCAAATCTCCTCAGAATAAAATACTTGTTTGGTGGCATAAATGCTTTTTGTAATGTTAGCAGTATGTTGTAATAGAAATTTATAAATATCTAAAGCTACATTTTTGCCAACAGTGGCAGCTAAACGAGTTTTACATTTTCCTAATTCAGGATTTCTAGTAAAAATTAGAAGTAAGTTCTTAGAATTTGCGAGTTCAAAACGAATTGCTTTTTCATCAGTTTTGTTTTCATTTGGAGATAATACACCCATTATTTATGTAGACTTTGTATTTATTTGTAAATTTTTTCACCTTTTTTTAAAAGCTTGCCCCAATGTTTGTTGTAAGCATGTACTTTTTCGGTTTTTTCTTGATCTAAATTATACACAGGTTGGTCTTGATTTTTCCATTCAAAAATGCCACCATATAAATTTTTAACATTAGTGAACCCCATTTTTAGTAAAGTTTCTCCAATGTTTTCTGAACGAACACCAATAGAGCAATACACAACTATTGGAGTGTTTTTATTTGTTATTTTTTTTGAAATACTATCTTTATTAAAAGTATCATAGCCAATCCAGATAGCATTTTTTATATGACTTACATTAAATTCAGCCTCTTCTCGGCTATCTAATAAAACAATACTATCATTAGGAATTAAATTAGCAACTTGAATATAGGGTACAGACTCTTTGTTGTAGCTTTTTAGAATTTTATCTAGTTTAGATTGTGATTGCAATCTAAAAAAACTACAAATTAAAAATAAAAAAAACCATATATTACGCATACTATAATTATAGGTTTAATGAGTATAACAAATATACTGTTTTACAAATGTTAGCTTAATTTTGACTAGGATTATTTGGTAGTAAACTTGTTTTTTATCTAAAGTTTTAATGTGATATTCGTCGTAAATACTTTAAAAAATTACGTATTACTAAAAAAATCCCTACTCAAAAGAGTAAGGATTTATTGTGTTGCCTCCAGCCCCGAAGCTTCGGGGGAACCAGGTTATAGTTATTTTTTGTTAAGTATATCTTCTAGAATTTTTGGATTTAGAATAATTTTTTTGATGAACTTAGAGCTTTTCATTCGTTTAATAAATTTTTCAAGATAGATTGCATCAGTTTTAGAATTACATTTTTTTGTTAAAACAATTTTCCAGTCATTAGCAGCATTAGTAAACCCTTTTTTAAAGTAATGTGAGTTATGTTGTTCAAGTCTAACTAAGGGTTTAGTCGATTCTCCAGTGTAATATTTATCTAGCGTGGCAGAGTAAATAATATATAAATAATGCATGATAAAGTTCTTAAAAACAAAAAACCCTGCGTATGCAGGGTTTAATTGTGGTGCCTCCAGGAATCGAACCAGGGACACATGGATTTTCAGTCCATTGCTCTACCAACTGAGCTAAGGCACCATGCCGTTAAGCGGGTGCAAATATATGTTCAAATTTATTATATACAAACAAAAATGAAAAAAAAGACGATTGTTTTTTTACATTTCTTAATCTTTGTAACATGAATTTAATTGTGGATGTAGGTAATACGTATGTAAAACTAGCTGTTTTCAAGGAAGATAGCTTGTTGCATGTGGTTTCTGTAAAGTTAATTTCTTTATCAGAAAATTTAGAAAATATATTTAAAGATTATCCCAGTATTAGTAATACTATAGTTTCTTCTGTTGGTATGTTACATAATGAATCGTTAAAAAAAATAGCTAAAAGAACACAGTTACATGAGTTAACATCTAGTTCTAAAACTGCTTTTGTTAATAAATATGCAAGCCCAAAAACATTAGGAGTAGATCGTATTGCCTTAGCAATGGCGGGAGTTCTTTTGTATCCTAATAAAAATGTGTTAATTATAGATGCTGGCACTTGTATAACTTACGATTTTGTGACTAGTGGTGCAGAATATTTGGGAGGAGCTATTTCTCCTGGAATTACTATGAGGTATACGGCATTAAATAATTTAACAGCAAAATTACCTTTGTTAGATAAAAAACATACCGAAGATTTTATTGGAAATTCTACAGAAACAAGTATTCATAGTGGCGTAGTTAATGGTGTTTGTATAGAAATAGAAGGAATAATAGGTCAATATAAAAGCAGATTTAAAGATTTAACAGTTATTTTAACAGGAGGAGATACTCATTTTTTGTCAAAACGATTAAAAAATACCATATTTGCGGATTCCAAATTCCTGCTAAAGGGACTAAACTATTTGTTGGAATACAACAAACACTAGATGATTAAGAAAATTTTAATTGCAATTGTGTGCATAGCTTCGGTTGGTATGTACGCTCAAGAAGGGTCAGTTTCTCCATATTCTTACTTTGGAATAGGAGAGTTAAGAACTACAAGTACTGTAGAAAACCAAATGATGGGGGGCTTAGGAGTTTATGCAGATAGTATACACGTAAATCTCAAAAACCCTGCAGCCTATAGTAAGTTAGGGCTTTCTGGTAACAATAAGGTTGGTTTAACTACGTATACAGCTGGTATTTCTCATAACAGAATAACACTTAAGAGTTTTGCAGAACAAGAAGAAACCGCTTTAACAAATTTAGATTATTTAGCACTTGGTTTTAGTTTAGGAAAAGGCCTAGGTATTGGTTTTGGAATAATGCCTCGCTCTTCTGTAGGGTATAATATTGAACAAGAAACAACTAGTAGCCAGGGGGCTGTATCAAATGTATTTTCAGGTGATGGTGGATTAAATAAAGTTTATTTTTCTGTAGGCTATGAGTTTATGAAGAATCTTAGCTTTGGAGCAACTGCGAACTTTAATTTTGGTACTATTAATAGTAATAGGGTGCAATCTATAGAAGGGATTCAATTTGGAACTTTTGATCGTAGAGAATCTAGAATAAATGGTGTAGATTTTAATTTAGCAGTAAATTATACACCTAAGGTAACAAAAAAACATACACTTTATACTTCTCTAAGAGTAAAGACTCAGGGCAATTTAACCTCAAGTAACAGCCAAGAAATTGGTTCTTTTTCACCAGATAATGGAGTAAATATAGAATTAATAGATGTAGACTTAGATGCGCAAGGCTTAAGAAATACAGAATTTAAAATTGCTCCAGCAACTACTTTAGGAATAGGTTTTGGAGAAGAAAAGAAATGGTTTTTAGGAGCAGAGTATAGTATACAATCTTTAGATTCTTTTTCTAATGACTTTCTTAGAGCAACAAATGTTACCTACGGGGATGCTTCTGCTTTTTCGGTTGGTGGTTTTTATATACCAGAATACTCATCATTTACAAGTTACTTAAAAAGAGTTGTTTATAGGGCTGGGTTGCGTGCAGATAATTCTGGAATGATAGTGAATAATAAAGAAATTAAAGATTTTGGCATAACTTTTGGACTTGGTTTACCTCTAGGACGAAGTTTATCTAATATTAATCTAGGTTTTGAATTAGGAAAAAGAGGGACTTCTACAGCAAATTTAATAGAAGAAAATTACTTTAAGATTAATATAGGACTTTCTTTAAACGATTTGTGGTTCAAGAAAAGAAAAATTAATTAAAAAATAGTACATTAACCACTTTAAAATAAAATATAATATGAAAACGAAACTTTACTTCACAGCAATATTGTTTTTGGGAGCAATAGGAGTAAGCAATGCTCAGGCTCAAAATCAAGAATGTATGACCAACTTATCTATATATGTTGAGCATGCTAAAGTTAAAAATTATGAAGCAGCATATACACCATGGAAAATGGTATATGATAATTGCCCTGCTTTAAACTGGGCAAATTTTGCCTACGGAGAAAGAATTTTAAAAGACAAAATTAAAAAATCTTCTGGAGCAGATAAAGATGCATTAATTACAGACTTAATAGGTTTGTATGATAATAGCGTAAAACATTTTCCAAAGAAAGCAACACCTGCATCGGTAGCAATAGATAAAGTGTTATTAAAGTATGATAACAAAATGACTAATGATGCAGAAATATATTCTATGTTAGGAGATGCGTTTGTTAATGATAAAGCAAACTTTAAAAATCCTAAAGCACTATACCTATATTTCTCTAGTTTGGTAGATTTGCATAACTCAGGTGCTAAAGAACTTCAAGAAGTTTTTGATGTTTATGATGATGTTACTGAGAAAATAGAAGATGAAAATCTTAAATTAACAAACATTATTACTAAGTTATTACCAAAAGAAGAGGCAGGTACATTAACCTCTAAAGAGAAGAAACGTTTAAGTTCTGCAACAACAAACTCAAAATCATTTGGTAAAATTGCAGGAAGTATAGATTCTAAATTAGGAGCACTTGCAGACTGTGGAAATTTAATACCATTATATGAGAAAAACTTTGAAGCAAAAAAGGGTGATGTAAAGTGGGTAAAAAGAGCAGTAGGGAGAATGTTTAGTAAAGAATGTACTGAAGAGCCAATGTTTAAAAAGTTGTTTGATGAGCAATTAAAATTAGACCCATCAGCAGATGCTTATATGTACGGGGGTATGTTAAAGCTTAAGTCTGGAGATAAGAATGGTGCAATATCAGATTTTAATAAAGCTGGTGAGTTAGAAACAGATTCTTACAAAAAATCTAACTTATTATACAAAATAGCTACTATTTACAAAAAAGGAGGAAGTAAATCTACTGCTAGAAATTATGCGCAAAAAGCAATAAATGCTAATTCATCTAATGGTAAAGCGTATTTATTAATTGCAAGTTTATATGCAAGTAGTGCAAACAGTTGTGGAGCAACACCTTTTGAAAAACGTGCTATATATTGGAAAGCAGCAGAAATGGCAAGAAAAGCAGGAAGAGTAGATCCATCATTAAGTGGTAGAGCAAACCAATCTGCAGCAAGTTATTCTGCAAAAGCGCCAACAAAAGAAATGATTTTTACAGCTGGTAAAGCTGGCCAAACAGTTACTTTTAAGTGTTGGGCAGGTGGTAGCGTAAAAGTTCCTAACTTATAAGATGAAAAAGTTTTTTACCGATAATTTAAAAAGCATTGCCATGGTTTTTTCCATGGCAATGCTTTTTTTTTCATGTAAAGACAATTATAAAAGAGTAGGAGAAGAAGCTAAGCCCAATATATTCCCTCAAGGAGTTGCTAAAAATTTCGTGCTTACCTATACAGAAACAAAAGAAAAATTAGATTCCGACGATAAAAAAAATTCAAAAGTTTTAGCTATTTTAACTAGTGCTATTAGTGAAGATTATGATAATTTAAAATTTCCGCATAGAACTTTTCCAAACGGAGTGCATGTAGATTTTTTTGATGAAAACAAAAAAAAGAGCACCATAACTGCAGATTATGGTATAATTTATAGTGCAACTAATGTTATAGATTTGCAAGGAAATGTGGTTATAAAAAGTCATGATGGTAAATTATTAGAAACACCACAATTATATTGGGATCAATCTAATGAGTGGATATTTACGCAAGAAAAGTTTAAATTTACAAACCCAGAAGATGGCACCGTAATGGATGGAAAAGGAATGGATTTTAATAAAGATTTAAGTTTCTTAAACGCTCATAAAACCTATGGGTTAATGCTTATTAAAGAAGAAAAAGATGATTAAGATTTTACGTTATACAGAGTATTTATATTTAATAGTGTTTTTTTTCTCTGTATATAGAGTGTTTACCGATTGGAGAATAGATAAAAATTCTGCATATTTATTTATTTTCTTTGCGGCAGTATCTATTGGTATGTTCTTTTTTAGAAGAAACTACCGTAGAAAATTTGAGCAAAGAAAACGCGATAACCAATAACAATTTTGGAAACTTCCATAATTATAATAATCATTTCTCTCTTGTTTTCTGCTTTTTTTTCAGGAATGGAAATTGCATTTATTTCTGCTAATAAAATACATATAGAAATAGAGAAAAAGCAAGAAGGTTTTTTAGCAAGAATACTTACACTGTTAACTAAAAAACCATCAAAGTTCATTGCAACTATGTTAATTGGTAACAATATAGCATTAGTTATATATGGCTTGTATATGGGAGAACTTTTAATGAGTATTTTTCTAAATATTCAAGGAACAACCACAGGATTTTTTCATGTCTTTTTAACAGATTTTAGCTTGTTTACACAAACGCTAATCTCAACACTTATTATATTAGTTACGGCAGAGTTTTTGCCAAAAGTTCTTTTTCAAATCTATTCTAATACCCTATTAAAAGTACTAGCTTTTCCAGCTTATATTTTTTACATATTATTTTCAATAATTTCTGATTTTGTATTAAAAGTTTCCGATTTTATTTTGAAAACACTTTTTAAGACAGATGGGGACGAAGTACAGTTGGCTTTTAGTAAAATAGAACTAGGAGACTATATTACTGAGCAAATGGAGACTGTAGAAGCTAATGATGAAGTTGATTCTGAAATTCAAATTTTTCAGAATGCGTTAGAGTTTACAGCTGTTAAGGCTCGTGAGGTTATGGTGCCAAGGACAGAGATTACTGCGGTAGAACTACATGAATCTCCTAAAGATTTGGCAAAACTTTTTACAGAAACAGGCTATTCAAAAATATTAATATATAAAGATACTATAGATGATATTATAGGATATATACATTCTTATGAATTGTTTAAAAAGCCGAAGACATTAAAAAGTATTTTATTGCCAGTAGAGTTAGTTCCAGAGACTATTTTAATTCATGACATTCTTAAAATACTTACTAAAAAAAGAAAAAGTATAGCAGTAGTTTTAGACGAATATGGCGGAACCTCAGGAATAATTACTGTAGAAGATATTGTAGAAGAGCTTTTTGGAGAGATTGAAGATGAGCATGATTCTACAGATTTGCGAGAAGAAAAAATAGATGAAGCTAACTTTTTGTTTTCTGCTAGGTTAGATGTAGATTATATAAATGAAAACTATAAATTAGAATTACCAGAAAGTGATGAATATGAAACTTTAGGCGGATTTATAGTATATAAAACAGGAGAAATTCCTGAGCAAAATTCAGAAATAATAATAGATAATTTTCAATTTACAATTCTCGAAGTTTCTAATACAAAAATAGATTTAGTAGCTCTTAAAATAATAGAAGAAGACTAGAAGCAATAATAAGTGCTTTAAGGTATTTTTTAGGTTTTATTATTTCAATTAAAAATGGTAATTTCGCGAACTGATTTTAATTATTCCAAACAATGGCAATTTTAGAAAATATAAGAAAAAGAACAACCGTTTTAATCCTTATTATTGGTTTAGCACTATTCGCATTTGTAATTTCAGGTGTTTTTACTAGTAGTAATATGGGCGGTGGAAAAGTAGGTTCTGCTGTTGCAGAGATAAATGGAGAAGAAGTTTCTATAGATGCTTTTAGATCTAAAGTAGAAGCTGCATCTAGAAGAGTTGGGCCAACTACATCCTCTTTACAACTTGTAAATCAGGTTTGGGATCAGGAAGTTAAAAACACTATTTTAGGAGAACAATTTGAAGATTTAGGTATTGGTGTTGAGCAGGATCAAATTATTGATTTCCTTAAAACTACTGGCTATGCTCAAAATCCAGAATTTCAAAATGAAAATGGAGTTTTTGATCCTAATAGATTTAAGAATACTATTGCAGATTGGAAATCTAATAATCCAGCACAGTATGATGCTTGGTTAGAGACAGAAAAAACAATTATTCAATTAGCAAAAGAACAAACCTATTACAACCTTATAAAAGCAGGTGTAGGAGCAACTCTAAAAGAAGGAGAGTTAGATTATAAGTTAGCTAATGATAAAGTAGATATAAAATATGCTAGAGTTCCTTACTCCTCTATAGCAGATAGTACTATCTCGGTTTCTAAAAGTGATATTTCTTCTTATGTTAATGCGCATAAAGAAGAGTATAAGCAAGAAGACGCAAGAGATATTCAATTTGTATATTTTGAAGAAAAAGCATCAGCTGCAGATGAAACTGCAGTAAAAGAAAAAATTACAAAATTATTAGATAACACGGTAGAGTATAATTCGCAAACAGATAGAAACGATACTATCTTAGGATTTAGAAACACAAAAAATGTTGCTGCGTTTTTAGATAGAAATTCAGATACTAAATTTGATACTATTTATAAAGATAAAAAACAATTACCAGCATTATTTGCAGATACATTAGTAACATTAAATATTGGGAATATATATGGCCCATATAAAGATGGTAACTTATATAAGTTATCTAAAATGGTTGCTAAAAAGACAAATGGTTCTGTTAAAGCTAGTCATATATTAATTGCCTATGAAGGAGCAACAAGAGCTAACCCAGAAGTAAAAAGAACTAAGGAAGAGGCAGAAGAAAAAGCAAAGGAACTTTTAAAAGAGGCTAAAAAGACAGGAACTGTTTTTGTAGAATTGGCAAGAGATAATTCAGATGGACCATCTGCTGCTAATGGTGGAGATTTAGGATATTTCCAAAGAGGTACTATGGTTCCAAAATTTAATGATTTTGCTTTTGGTAATAAAGTTGGTGCTATTGGATTGGTAGAAACAGATTTTGGTTTTCATGTTATTAAAATAGATGACAAACAAGATATTTATCAAATAGCAACTATTACTAGAGAAATTTTACCATCAGAAGAAACTATTAATACGTTATTTACTGATGCTACTAAATTTGAAATGGAATCTATAGAAGGTTCAAAAGCATTTTTAGATTTGGCAAAGGAAAATGAATATAGCGTGCGTCCTGTAAATAAAATAAAAGCTATGGATGAAAATTTACCTGGCTTAGGAACGCAACGTAGTATAGTGCAATGGGCGTTTAATGAAGATACGGATAATGGGAGCATTAAAAGGTTTAATGTTAATAATGGCTACGTTATAGCACAATTAACAGCAAAATATAAAAAGGGTCATATGTCTCCGGAAGATGCTTCTGCTTCTGTGTTACCAATATTACGTAAACAAAGAAAGGCAGCACAAATTATTAGTGCAAACAGTGGTAAGGATTTAGATGCTTTTGCAAAGGATAATAATATTTCTGTTGCTACAGCATCTGCTTTAACAGTAAAATCTCCTACAATCCCTGGTGCAGGTAATGAGCCTGTAGTTGTTGGTAATGCTTTTGGTTTAGCAGAAAATGAAACTTCTAAATTAATAGAAGGTAATACAGGTGTATTTATGGTTACGGTTACTAAAAAGACAGACGCCATTAAATTAGACAACTATAGTACGTATGCAAATTCTTTAAAAAACTCTAATGGTACAAAGGTTACTACAGAAGTTTATAATGCATTAAAAGAAGGAGCAGAGATTAAAGATAATAGAGCTACTTTTTATTAGTAGTATATACTTAATATAGATAAAAAAGTCTTCCAATTTGGAAGACTTTTTTATAGTACCATTTCTTTATAAGGTATTAGTATTGAATATCCTTTTCTTTTAAAATAACGCATTTGTCTTGGGGTGCCGGTTGCTAAAACAAAATCGCCTCCCCAAGCACCTAGGCTCTTTATATGTCCTTCAAAATCAGAAAATAAAGCTTCTTTTTGTGTGGGTGTTTGTAGAAAGTTTGAAAGGAGATTCTCATGCGCTAAAAGTAAAGAGTTAAAATCAGTAAGGCTTTCAGCTATGAGCATTTGCTGTGTAAGCTCAGAGAGTTTTGCAATTAAGTTTGTTTTATCTTTAGCTATAGATTTATAATTAGCAATACCCTTTCTGCTGTTTTGTTTCTTATTTAAATAAACAAAATAGAGTTTGTCTATAAAAGGAGGGTTGAAAGTTGTTTTTTTAACTTCAGGTTTTCCCTCACTTAACTTATATGTTATAGGGTAATTATGTTGGGCACAGGCAATATCATAAGCACTTCCAGAAAACGAATTCCATAATAATTTGTAAGCATCTACTTTAGCCCAACTAGCAATATTATTAATTAAAGTAGAGGAGGAGCCAAGCCCCCAATTTCTAGGAAATGTTAATTTGGTTTCTACAAAGTAACCAGCTGTTGCCGAAAGAAAAGGATTAAGTTTCTGCGCTTCAGACAAAATCTTAATTAGTATATCAGCAGTAGATTGCGCTTCAATTTCTAAATTATTTTTATTTTCAATTTCTAAGAGTATGGAATTTGTAGAATCATCAGGTTTTATAAAAAATGTTGCTTTAAACCACGTGTCCCCTTTTTCATCTATACTAGTCCATACTATTTTTGGGGCATTATTTTTTCTAATAGTAAGTAGTTGCCCATATTTAGTTGGTATTGCTAAACTTAAAGCACCATCTAAAACAGCATATTCACCAGTTAATAATAACTTGCCATTGCTGTAGAAAGTTGAGTTCATTTTTTTATTTTTTAAGTTTTTCATAGGCTTCTATCACGGCACTATGAGAAACGGTATTATTTTTAAAATGATTAATAACAGCCTTTTTTTCTGTTTCTGTAGCTCCTAATTGATTAAGAATATTTAGAAGATGCATTTTCATATGTCCTTCTTGAATGCCAGTAGTAACTAAAGAACTAACAGCGCCAAAATTTTGAGCCAAACCAGCAACGGCAACAATTTGCATAAGTTCTTTGGCAGAAGGTTTTTGTAATATTTCAAAAGCTAATTTTACTAAAGGGTGTAAATTAGTTAAGCCACCAATAGTTCCTAATGCAAGTGGTATTTCTATCCAAAATTTAAAAATATTATTCTCTATGGTAGCATGTGTTAAACTACTATAAGAACCATTTTTTGACGCATAGGCATGTACACCAGCTTCTATAGCTCTAAAATCATTCCCAGTTGCTAATACTACAGCATCTACACCATTCATAATACCTTTGTTGTGTGTAACAGCTCTATGGGGTTCTGCTTTTGCAATAGCAATAGCTCTAATCATTTTTTGAGCAAACTCTTTAGGGCTTACCTTTTTATGTAAGTTTAAATCTTCTATAGGGCAACTAACTTCTGCTTTTACTAAACAGTTTGGAGTGTAGTTAGAGAGGATGCTCATTACTACCTCTATATTTTTTTCCTCGTTACTAAACAACGCATAGTTTTGAGCTTCTTTTTTAAAAGTAGTGGCAAATTGTTCCAAACAACTATTAATAAAATTAGCACCCATGGCATCCATGGTTTCAAAAGTGCAATGTAATTGGTAGTAATTTTCTAAGCTATCTGTTTTATCTCTTAATTCTATTTTAGTAATACCACCTCCTCTTTTTTCCATATTCTTTGTTATAGAAGAAGCTTCGGAAATAAGTTTGGAGTATACTGTATTAAAAAAACTTTGTAATTTGGATAGGTCTCCAGAAAACATAAAATGTACTTGTCCAATTTTCTCAGTACCAATAATAGTAGTTTTAAAGCCACCGCGTTCTAACCAAAATTTTGCAGCTTTACTAGCTGCGGCAACAACAGAACTTTCTTCTATAACCATTGGTATAGAAAGTAATTTTCCATTTATTAAAAAGTTAGGCGCAATACCTAGCGGTAAATAAAAATTAGAGATAGTATTTTCTATAAACTCATCATGCAATTTTTGTAGTTGCGCATCTGTATTCCAGTAATCAGAAAGTATTTTTTTTGTAGCTTCTGGATGCTTTGTGTATTCTTTTGCAATCCAATCTATTTTTTCCGCTTTTGTAAGTTTAGAAAAACCTGAAATAGGCTTGGTCATAGGTGTGTTTATTTCAATTTACATCTAGATGTAAAAAACTATTAAAATAGACGTAAATATAAGGATAAAGGGAATAGATTCGGGAAAATCTATTTAACACATTTCTTTGTTATATTTTTCTTATTAAATGCTCTTTTTAGTAAAATTATTAGTATTCTTGATGGATTTATTAAAATTTAAAACATTTATGAGAAAAAATTACATTTTTGTTCTTTTTGTAGTAGGTCTTTTACAAACAGCATTTTCGCAGGACAAAACAATAACAGTAGAAGAAATTTATCAAGGAACATTTAGAACAGAAGGTATGGATGTACTACGTTCCTTAAAAAATGGGAAGCAGTATACCGTACTTAATTTTGATAGAAATACTAGGTCAACTTCTATAGATAAATATGATTATAGCACCTTAAAAAAAGTGGAAACTATAGTTTCTTCGTTAGATTTACAAGAAGTAAATTATTTTTCGTCTTATGAATTTAGTAAAGATGAATCTAAGTTAATTTTAGCTACAGATTTAGAATCTATTTACAGACATTCTGCTTTAGGAATTTATTTTATTTATGACATTGCAAGTAAGCAAAGTACAAAAATTGCAGATTACAAAATTCAAGAACCTTCATTATCTCCAGACGGTAAGCAAGTTGCTTATGTAAAGGATAACAATATATTCTTATTTAATATAGCTTCAAAAGAAACAAAGCAAATTACTACAGATGGTAAAAAAAATGAAGTGATTAATGGTATTACAGATTGGGTTTATGAAGAAGAATTTGCATTTGTTAGGGCTTTTGAGTGGAATTCTAACGGTACAAAAATTGCATTTTTACGTTTTGATGAAACAAATGTCCCAGAATTTTCTATGGATGTCTATGGTTCTGCTTTGTACCAAACACAAGAAGTATTTAAATATCCTAAAGCTGGAGAAGAAAATGCTAAAGTATCTTTACACATGTTTGATGTTGCATCTGGAAAAATAACAGCAGTAAATCTTAACAACCCTTATTACATACCACGTATTAAGTGGATGCGTAATGCTAATTATTTAAGTGTACAGACCTTAAATCGTCATCAAAATAATTTACAATTACTAGCTGTTAATGCTAAAAATAATAAGGTATCTGTTTTATTAGAAGAAAAAGATGAAGCGTATGTAGATATTACAGATGACTTAACTTTTTTAGCAGACGATAGTTTTATTTGGACTAGCGAAAAAGATGGCTGGAACCACATATATCTTTATAATGATTCTGGAGAATTAGTAAATCAAATAACAAAAGGTAATTGGGAAGTAACTAGTTATTATGGGTACGACCAAAATGAAGATAAAGTGTACTACCAATCTACAGAAAATGGATCTATAAACCGTGGTGTTTATAGTATAGAGAGTAATGGTAAAAACAAAAAGGAATTATCTATTGTAGAGGGACATAATTCTGCAGATTTTAGTGCAGATTTCACCTACTATATTAATACCTATTCTAGTGCAACAACGCCTTCAAAATATACATTACATACTGCTTTGAGTGGTAAAAAAGTAAAAGATATAAAAGACAACAGTACACTTTTAACTACTTTAAAAGAATATAAATTAAGCAAAAAAGAATTCTCTACTTTATCTGTTAACGGTAATGAACTTAATATGTACATGATCAAACCACTAGATTTTGATGCATCTAAAGAATATCCAATGATAATGTATCAATATAGTGGCCCTGGTTCTCAAAATGTATCTAATAGTTGGTTAGGAGCAAATGACTATTGGCATCAAATGTTAGTTTCAGAAGGATATATAGTTGTTTGTGTAGATGGTAGAGGTACAGGTTTTAAAGGTAGAGACTTTAAAAAAGTAACGCAAAAAGAATTAGGGAAATTTGAAGTTCAAGATCAAATAGCCGCAGCGGAAAAATTAAGCGAGTTACCTTATATAGATGAAGATAGAACAGGAATTTGGGGTTGGAGTTATGGCGGTTTTATGTCTACCAATTGTATTCTAAAGGGTAATGACGTTTTTGAAACTGCAATTGCTGTTGCACCAGTTACTTCTTGGCGTTTTTATGATACTATTTACACAGAACGCTATATGCAAACGCCGCAAGAAAACGCAAGTGGTTATGATGAAAACTCACCATTAAATTACCCTGAACGTTTAAAAGGAGATTATTTATTAATTCATGGTACAGGAGATGACAATGTGCATGTGCAAAACACCATGCGTATGGCTGAAGCTTTAATACAAGCAAACAAGCAGTTTGAGTGGTCTATATATCCAGATAAAAACCATGGTATATATGGGGGTAATACAAGAATTCATTTATATAATAAAATGACTAATTTTTGGAATGAAAATTTAAGAGATAAGCCTAGAAAAAGTAAAAAGGAAAAGTCTATAGAAACTTCGACTAAAGTTAAAGGATAGACTATAAATAAACTTTAATTAAAATAAAAAAACTAACAAATTAGAATATGTCAGATATAAATAAACCAGCGCATCAGAAAGAACTTTTTGGGCACCCAATTGGATTATATGTTTTGTTTTTTACAGAAATGTGGGAACGTTTTTCTTATTATGGAATGCGAGCTTTGTTAGTACTGTATATGACAGCAAAAACAATGCAAGCTAATGGGCAAAGTGGCTTAGGTTGGTTAGAGGGGGAGGCTTTAGCGCTTTATGGTTGGTATACTATGTTGGTATACTTAATGAGTATTCCAGGAGGGTTTATTGCAGATAGATACATAGGGCAGAAAAAAGCAGTTTTAATTGGAGCAATATTGCTTACTGCAGGTCATGGAGTATTAGCAATTGATGCAATTTGGGCATATTACACAGGTCTTGGATTAGTAATTTTAGGTGTAGGAATGCTAAAGCCTAATATATCAACAATGGTAGGGGGATTGTATAAGCAAAATGATATTAGAAGGGATAAAGGGTTTAGTGTTTTTTACGTTGGGATTAATTTAGGGTCTTTTTTAGCTTCTTTATCAGTTGGGTTAGTCGCAAAATTTTATGGATGGCATGCTGGTTTTGGTTTGGCAGGAATAGGAATGTTACTTGGCTTAATAGTATATATATATGGTCAACGTTATTTGGTGCATGTAGGTAATGAACCAACACCAGAAGATAAATCTAATGATATTAGTATAGCCACATTAATGAGTCAATTATTAAAATCTCCAATACATTTAGGAATTGTAGGATTAATTATAGCATATGCTATATATGCTGGATTTACTTATGCGGGAGCAGATAATTGGGGATACACAGCATTATATATTGTAATAGCATTAGTTACTGGTATAATGATGATGATTTACAAGAATTTAAACGGACAAGTAGAAAAAGATAGGTACGTTGTATTGCTTTTATCCTTATTAATTGTAATTGTTTTTTGGGGATGTTTTGAACAAATGGGAGGATTAATGAATTTGTATGCGGAACAAAAAACTAATAGAGATTTATTTGGTTGGGAAGTACCATCAGCTTGGTTCCAATCTGCAAATCCTGGGTTTATTATTTTATTTGCGGTATTCGTAGCTAATATATGGGCAAAGCGTAAGTTAAAAGGGAAAGAAGCAGGCTCGTTATTTAAAATGGCAACAGGTGTAATAATTATGGGAATTGGTTTTATTTATATGGTCTTTGCCTCTATGGAATATGAAGCTAATGGAAGTTCTGCAATGTATTGGTTGGTTTTAGCTTACCTTTTTCATACGATTGGAGAATTATGTTTATCACCAGTATCATTATCTTTCTTCACTAAATTAGCGCCAGCACGTTATATGGCATTAATGATGGGAGTTTATTGGGCTGCAACGGGATTAGGAAATAAAGTAGCAGGTGTTATTGGAGAAAATGCATCAAAAGCAGGAGAACTCAATATTTTTGGAGGACTTTTTATTTTTGCAGTTACTTTTGGAATTTTAGTAATTCTACTAATGAAACCATTAAAAAGATTAACCCACGGGGCCGAAGATAAAGAAACCATTATTCATGATGATGAAACAGAGGGGTTTGAACTTTCTAATCACTAATATTTTTTAAATTAAAAGGATAAGCTCCCTTTTCACCAGTATAGTGAAAAGGGAGTTTTCTTTTGTCACAAGTGGCTTTCCATCTAGCTATATAACTTTTGTAATTACTACCGTCGGCTATAATTTTTGTTGGTTGTACAGTATCTATAAATCTATCTAAATTTATTTTAGGCGAGTTTGATAATAGATAGATGCCAGATTTTTGTGTGGGCATGTAAATTCCAGTAGAATCAATTATTCTAAAAACCAAAGTATCGTATGCATAAGAATTTAATAAAGGCCTGTAGGTAACAGAATCTATTCTTTTTTCAATTTTATACTTATTTAAGGTAGATGTGTTCCCCTTTTTTTGAGAAGAGATAACAGTTAAACTAGTTCCATTTTGATGGTATATAACCGAATTTCTGCTTTCATGTAAAACCCATAACTGCTGCTCCTTTTGTAAATTATTATTTTGATAGATAGTTAGTATTTGCCAAAGCAGTAAACTAGCCAAAAAATAGCTTACTTTTTTAAAGGTAGTTTTACTTAGTGTAGTAACTAATAAAATTAAAATTCCGTAGCTAAGAAAAAGCTGTAATTGGTTAAAAGATATGTTGGAAAATAAAAACGCTTCCTGTTCTGCAACCCAACCAATAATATAGTTCATCCAGTAAATTATAGTATTGTAAACAAGAACAATGTTATTTGGTAGGCAATTAGCAACTGCTAGTAAAATTACTAGGATTCCAAGCCCCAAAATAACTCCTAAAAAAGGAATAATAAGAAGGTTAGAAATAAAGAACAAACTTGGAAATTGATGAAAATAAAAGAGTGAGATGGGTAGCACGCCAACCTGTGCAGCAATACTAACCGATAAGAGTTGCCAAACTTTATTTAGTACTATGTTTTTAGGAAACCAAAAACGCTGCAACATAGGAAATATCCAAGCAATTGCAAAAACGGCGGCATAACTCATTTGGAACCCTACCTGGAAAATTAAGTTGGGACTAATAACCAATAGTATAAACCCCATAGATAAGGCAAGAATATTAAAGGTGTTACTTGGTCTATTTAAGTATAATGCATAAGCCACAAAAGAGAACATAGTAGTTGCTCTTATTATTGATGCGCTAAAACCTGCTAGCAAAGCAAAAGACCATAAGAGTAAAACTAATGTTGCTAATTTTATTTTTCTGCCATACGGTAAATAAGTTAAGGGTTGCAAAAGAAACTCTAGAATAAGCAATAAAATACCGATATGTAAACCAGAAACCGCTAAAATATGAACCGCTCCTGCTTTTTTGTAATTATCATAAGTAGTGTTCGATAAATCTTGGCGTTGTCCTAATAAAAGAGCTTCTATAACTGCTAATTCTTGCGAGCCAAAAGGAGCTTGTTTTAGTTTTTTAATTATATGATTTCTTATTTTGGAGGAAAAACCATAAAGTGTGCTACTACTGTTTTTATTACGAATTACATTTTCATGCTTCAGGTTTACTTGGTGGTAAACCCCTAATGTTTGCATGTATTTTTTATAATTAAACTGGTATGGATTTAATGGGGCATTAATTTCTTTAAGAGAAGCAACGGTTTTTATTTCATCATCAATATGTAAAGGAAAATAGAGCGAATCTTTACTAATGTTTACTAGAATTTTACCAGAATATTTTTTGTTTTCTATTGTTTTTACTTCGGCAATATATTTTTTGTAGTAGGTATTTGGTTTTAAAACTTCTGTAATTTTTAATGTGCATGTTTTTGGTGAAGAAGTTTTGTGATGACTGTAGTGCGAGTCGTAATTTAAAGGGGTGTTAAGTGTGGTTGTTAACACTCCTAAGCTTATGGTGGTACAAATCATGAAAACGGTAAAAAGAAAGTGCCTTATATCTTTTTTTAAAGTAAAAAAGCAAACTCCTAACGCGGTTAAAGAAATACCAGTAAAAAGAAAAGCGCTATGAATAGTAATTTTTGTATAAGTCCCAATAAGAATTCCCACAACTAGTAATAAGGTGAGTTTAATGGAAGCAAATTTTAAAAGCTGCATAAAGGAAAATGTATCCTTCTAAAATACCTTATTTTAAACGTATTTTATAGCATCGCTATTAAAACGAAGGAAAACCCATCAACAAAAATTATAGTATCCTGGTGGCTTTTACAAAAGCATAATTCCAGAAACCTTCTCTTAAAGAAGAAACAGTAACTCCTCTGGAGCTAGAGGCGTGTATAAATTTTATTTCATCGTTATCTATAGAAACCACCATGCCTACGTGGTTTATTCTTTTTCCTTTTCTACTGGTTTTAAAAAAAAGTAAGTCGCCCTTAACAACATCTTTAATTTTAACGCGCTTACCTTCATTAGCCATAACGTAAGAAACTCTTGGAATAGCAATGTCATGTTCTGCAAAAGAAACGTAGAGTAAACCAGAGCAATCCATCCCTTTTTTAGTGGTACCGCCATATTTGTAGCGTACACCAGAGAAAGTAAGTGCTGTATTTATTATAGCATCTGCTTTAGAAAGTGTTTTTTCTGCTATTCTTGTAGTACTCTTTTTAGGAGTAGGAGCAGTTGGTTCTGGGTCTCCAGCAACAGACACTTTATAGGTCTTGCTTTTAGTAGTCGTTTTCTTTTTAGAAGTACCGCAACTTCCTAGCAAGAGTAATAGAGAAATAAAGTAGACTTTGCGATACATGAATTAAGGTAATAGGTGTATAAAGTTAGTTATTTTCTATTAGTAATGTAGCTGTTTTTTCACTAGCACCACCGCCACCAAGCATTTTTTCTAATTGTTGGTACGCACTAATTTGTTCGTCTCTAGATTTTCCTTTTAGAATTTTGTGTAATTCTTCTGTTAAATTTTTAGTAGTTAAATTGTCCTGAATAAGCTCTTTTACTACTTCTTTTTTCATTATTAAATTTACTAAAGAAATATATTCTAAAGTAATAATACGTTTTGCAATTTGATAGGATATCCAGTTTGCTTTATAGCAAACCACTTGTGGTACTTTAAATAAAGCGGTTTCTAGAGTTGCAGTACCGCTAGTAACTAATGCAGCAGTTGCATGGGAGAGTAAATCGTAAGTTTTATTGCTTACAAAAGAAATAGTACTATTTAAATAAGGTTTATAAAAATCTAAATCTAAACTAGGAGCTCCTGCAATTACAAATTGGTAGTCTTTAAAAGAAGACGTGAGCGAAAGCATAACGTTTAGCATTTTTTGGACCTCTTGTTTTCTACTACCAGGTAATAGTGCAATGATTTCTTTTTCAAGGTCTAAATTATTTTCTTTTCTAAATACAGATGCTTCTGTTTTTGGAATATTTTCTATAGCATCTAATAATGGGTGGCCAACAAAATGCACTAGAAAATTATGTTTTTCCCCATAAAATTCTTTTTCAAAAGGAAGTATAACAAACATGTTGTCTATATCTCTTTTTATTTTTTCAATGCGCCCTTCTCTAGAGGCCCATATTTGTGGAGAAATGTAATAATTGGTCTTAAAATTATTAGCTTTTGCCCATTTAGCAATTCTTAAATTAAAACCAGAATAGTCTATAAAAATTAATACATCTGGGTTAAAATTGGTAATATCCTCTTTACAAAAGGCAATGTTTTTAAAGATTTTATTTAGGTTAGTAAGCACCTCTAAAAACCCCATAAAAGCAAGCTCTTTATAGTGCTTTACTAGACTACCACCAGCCTGTTGCATTAAATCTCCTCCCCAACAACGAATATCTGCATTGGCATCTTTAATACGCAATGCTTTTATTAGGTTAGAGCCATGCAAATCTCCAGAGGCTTCACCAGCTATTATGTAGTATTTCATTTTTTTAAATTTAGCTATTGGCGTTTAGCCTATTGCTATTAGCTTTTATTTTTTAGTTCTAAGTAATAAGCCTTAAATCTATTGTCTTTTTTCTCTACTCTTTTTATTAGTTCTTTGTTTCTAAAACCATCAACCAAATTAAAAAAGCTTATAATATAAAATAGCTAAGGCTGTAATTAAGGTTGCTAACAATACACCACGCGCTCTTTGGTCTCTCTTAATTTTTAAAAAACCAAAGAATGCTATTAAGTTTAGAATAGCTCCTAGGGCAAGTAAACTACCAACATGCCCTTGTGCAACAGCTGCATTATAGGTTTCTACAATTCCAAATTCCGAAAAAATAAGGATATATAAAATAGTACCAATAGTATTTGCAATAATACCAACAATAAATCCTATTAAAATTTCTTTTTTAGTGTTCATTTAAATTCCAGTTATTTATATGGTGAATAGCATGGTGGGCAGTTAAATCAAATTGTGTAGGAACCACAGATATATATCCTTGTGAAAGAGCCCACTCGTCTGTATCTTCCCCTTTATCCAGTAGCTCAAACTCTCCGGTTAACCAATAATAGTCTTTGCCCATTGGGTTGGTTCGTTTATCAAATTTTTCTTTCCAATTTGCTCTTGCTTGCCTGCAAATTTTAACCCCTTTTATTTCTTTTTCCTCTAGTTTAGGAATATTTACATTAAGAACAACACCCTTTGGAATACCATTGGCAAGTGCTTCGGAAACAATTGTTATAATGTGTTTTTTTGCGGCTTTAAAATTGGCTTCCCAAGAAAAATCACATAAAGAAAAACCAATTGCAGGAACCCCTTCTATGCCAGCCTCAATAGCAGCGCTCATAGTTCCAGAATAAATAACATTTATAGAAGAGTTAGATCCATGGTTTATTCCGCTAACACAAATATCTGGTTTGCGATCTAAAATTTCTTGCAAAGCTAATTTCACACAATCTGCAGGAGTACCACTACAGCTATATTCTTGGTGTATATTACGTAACAAATTTGTCTTCATTTGTTTAACATACAAGGTGTTATCTATGGTAATGGCATGTCCCATTCCAGATTGGGGGCTATCTGGAGCAACTACAACAACATCTCCTATTTCTGCCATAAAGCTTACCAAATTGCGTAAACCAGGAGCAGTAATACCATCATCATTAGTAACAAGAATAAGAGGTTTTTTCATAGGGTATACTTTATAGAGTAAAAATACGTTTTTAAAAAAGATATGGCACCCACCTCGATTAACAAAAAAATATCTAAGAAGCATATTGCTGGCATGGTTTTTTCAGTATCTTAGAGAATTGTATGTATTTTGCCACAAAAAGTAGGTAGTTTTTATAGCCGTACAAAATGCAAAAATAAAATTATTGAATTTATGAAAAGGAATTTAGTCTATGTGTTAACAGTTTTAATGATAGCTGTGGCTTCCTGTAGTTTTACAAACAGGACTTTTGAGAATGACGATAAAGATAAATTGTTATTAGATTTAATCACCTATGTTTTAGAAAAAGGGCATTACGAACCAAAATCTATTGATGATGATTTTTCTGTAGAAGTCTTTGAAGATTTTATAGATATTTTGGATCCAACAAAACGTTATTTTTTAGCAAGTGATATTGAAGATTTTGAGCAGTACAAGTTTCAGATAGACGATCAAATAAAAAATACAGACATTACTTTTTTTAATGCAGTATATGAACGTTTAATGATTCGTATGAATGATGCAAAGGGGATTTATAAAACCATACTAAAAACTCCTTTTGATTATACCGAGAACGAAACTATAAATATTAAATACGAAGAAGAGTCTTTTGCAGATTCTAAAAAAGAATTACAAGAAAGATGGAGAAAGCAATTAAAATATGCAACTTTAGGTACTTATGATGCTAAGCTAAAAAGGCTTACGGAAGATAATGAGGAAGCCAAAAAAGAAACCACTAAAGAAAAAAGTACAATTAGTATTGAAGCAGAAATTGCAGCAAGAGAAAGTACAGAGAATACTTTAGATGAATTTTTTGATTTTGTAGATGATTTAGAGCGTAAAGACTGGTTTGTACAGTATATAAATAGTATTGTAGATGAGTTTGACCCGCACACTTTTTATTTTGCTCCAGAAGAAAAGGAAAAATTTGATACCAGTATGTCTGGTAAGTTTGAAGGTATTGGCGCACGTTTACAAAAAAAGCCAGAAGGAGCTAAAATTGTAGAAGTTATTTCTGGTGGCCCAGTATGGAGAGACCAACGTATTGAAGTTGGTGATGAAATTACAAAAGTAGGGCAAGACGGGGAAGACCCTATAGATATTTCTGGAATGCGTTTAGACGATTCTATAAAACTAATAAAAGGAGCAAAAGGGACTGTAGTAGATTTAACCGTACGTAAAGTAGATGGATCTATAGAAGTAATTTCTATTACTAGAGATGTGGTAGAGTTAGAAGAGTCTTATGCAAAGTCTGCAAATATTATTAAAGAAAACCAAAAATTTGGACTTATAAATCTGCCAAAATTTTATGTAGATTTTGAAGATTATAGTAATAGAAATGCAGCATCAGATGTAGCAAAAGAAGTAGAGCGTTTAAAAGAAGAAGGTGCAGAGGGGTTAATTTTGGATCTTAGAGATAATGGTGGGGGTTCTTTAAAAACAGTGGTAGAAATGGCTGGTTTATTTATTAAAGAAGGACCTATTGTACAAGTGCGTTCTAGCGGAAAAGGAAAAGATGTATATGATGATAAAGATGAAAGAATACAATGGGATGGTCCTTTAGTAATTTTAGTAAATGAGTTATCTGCATCGGCTTCCGAAATATTAGCGGCAGCAATGCAAGATTATAAAAGAGCTATTGTAATTGGTAGTAAACAAACTTTTGGAAAAGGAACGGTACAAAACGTAATACCTTTAGACAATATAGTTCGTAGTAACGAGCACGGAGATTTAGGCGCTATAAAATTAACAACACAAAAATTTTATAGAATTAATGGTGGCTCCACACAATTAGAAGGTGTAAAGAGTGATGTGGTTGTGCCAGACAAGTATAGCTATATAGATTTAGGAGAAAGAGACCAGAGTAACCCATTAAAGTGGGATAAAATTACACCTGCAGACTACCAAATTTGGGATGGGTATATAGATTATGACAAAACGGTAGAGAGTAGTACAAAACGTATGGCTGCGCACCCTCAAATTAAGTTAATAGAAGAAAACGCAAAGTGGCTTAAAGCGGAGCAAGGAGAAACAGAGATTTCTTTAAATTATGAGGTGTATAAAGCAGAAGAGTCTAAAGACAAAGAAAAGTCCGATTATTTTAAGAACCTATCAGACTATGACTCGCATTTAACCTTTACCTCTTTAAAATATGAAGAAAACTTATTTACAAAAGATTCTTTGTTAAGAGAAAAAAGAAACCGTTGGCATAAAAATCTTGCAAAAGATGTGTATGTAGAAGAAGCGGTTAATGTACTACAAGATCTTAAATTAAATACAATTAAACACGCAAAATTAGCAAGTATAAAAGACTAAAAGCTACGTTTTAAAAATAAAAATCCCGATTAAATTATTAATTTGAACGGGATTTTTTTTGCACTTATTTTTCTTAAACTTACTATAGAATAGTACTACAATTTAGTATATTTATATCCCTTTAAATCTTTACGAGTTTAAATTTTCCCTCTCTACTTTGTTATAAGAAGAAAGCGACCTTTTATATAGGTTAGTTATGCCTTTACAGAATTCTGTAAGGAATAATTAAATCTTAGGTCGTTATTTGTACATATTAATAACGAATAATGAGATTACATTTAAAGCTAACTAAAAGTAGTAGCCCAATACCTTTTAATTATCAACATTTACTAACAGGCTGTTTTCATAAATGGTTAGGTAAAAGTAATGTAGAGCATGGTGCTATAAGTATGTATTCTTTTTCTTGGTTGCAGAATGTAAAAGCAACTAAAAAAGGATTACACGTTACGCCAGAGACCTCTTTTTTTATAAACTTTTATGATGCAGAAATTGCTAAAAAAGTAATTGAAGGCATTTTAGCAGCTCCAGAAATGTTTCATGGGGTAAGTGTACAAGAAGTATATATGCAAGAAGCACCAAATTTTGCTAACAAGGCATACTTTTATGTGGCTAGCCCTGTATTGGTAAAAAGAGATACCGAAAAAGGAAAAAAACACTACCAGTACTTCGAGGAAGAAACCAACCAATTACTTACCCAAACGTTACAATTAAAATTAGAAAAAGCAGGGCTTTCAACAGAAGGTGTTTCGGTTCGTTTTGATTCTAATTATACTAAGTCTAAAACAAAAATAGTAAGCTATAAAGAGATAAAGAATAAAGTTAACATATGCCCTGTAGTTATAGAGGGCAGCCCAGAGCAAATTGCATTTGCATGGAATGTAGGTGTAGGGAATAGTACGGGAATTGGCTTTGGAGCTTTAATGTAAAGATTTATGGAGAAGAAATTATTTGTTGTAAAATATACGAGTGCTTTTGGTTTTATTAAACCATGGACGGCGGTTAGGGATAGTGAAACTTTTTCGCAACAATTTCTTACTCCTTCAATTGTGGAAGGAATGGAAAAAAAGCTATTTCCTGAACTCTTGGAAACCAAAGGCATTCATAAAATAAAGAGACATAGGTTAAATTATATGGGAATTGATGTTCAACAAGAAAGAACTTGGTCAAAAGGAGGATTTAAAACAAGTAAGTCAGGAAAAAAATGGAAAACAAATCTAGCTATTATTGAGCGTGGAGTGATGATTGAGCCTCATTTGTACTTAGCTTTTGAAAATAAAGAAGATGCTGAAAAGGCAATGCAGGAACATTTATGTCTTTGTAGAAATGAAGATATAATATTGCCAAATGAGCTTTTAAAACTTTCAGAAGCTGATTTCGATGAAATTGAAGGTTTTGAATTACTTTTTGATGGTGATAAAAATTCCATGTTTAAAGTTGGTTATAATCGCTTTGATGATGTTGCCGAAATGTTAGGTCAATTGAAAATATTTGGAAATCCTATTCGTCAATCTTTAAGCTAATCAGAATGAAATCATTAGATGAAATATTAGCAAAAAGCATTGATAGAGGTGGGACAACACTTTTAGAACATACCCACCATGTTGCTTCGGCAATAGAGGCGTTTGCAGAGAAATATCAATTTGATTTTGATAAAACTCTAGCAATTAAAGCTGCTGCTTTACATGATTTGGGAAAGGCTCATGTACATTTTCAACACAAAATTAATAGTGATGAAGATTACAAATCCTTAATGGAAAAAGAGGAATGGAATTATGCGCATAGGCATGAATTATCCTCTTTAGGTTTCTTATCAGTATTTCCAAAAGAAGAATGGTCGCCTTTGATTGATATGGTTGTTGGTCATCACAAATCAATTAGAGAAGATAAAAGTTCACGAGGAATTATTGATTTAGACGAAAATGATGGATTTTGGTTAGAAAATCACTTGATTGATTGGAAAAATTGGTCGCCTTATGGTTTGGAAATCTTGAAGCAATTCAACTTTAAAAACATTGATATTCGACCAATATCATTAGAAGAAGCGGAAGAAAATTTGGAATATGTTTTAAACTATTGTAAAAGAAAACCTTTGGGTTGGTCACCTTTAAGAGGTTTATTAATGTCGGCAGACCATTTTGCTTCTGCCTTTATTAATGGGACACCTGCAAAATTAGATGACCTTTTTGCTATTCCCGATTTGAGTTTTTATAAAAATCCGAATCGTAGAAGTGATTTGTATCCGCTCTCTCAAATTGATACTGAAGATAAAAGACCTCATACGATGGTCGTTGCACCTACAGGAGCAGGAAAAACAGATTTTTTATTAAAAAGATGTCAAGGAAGAATTTTCTATACATTACCATTTCAGGCTTCTATCAATGCGATGTATGAGCGCATCAAAGGCGATATTAAAAATGAAAACCCAAATGTAGAAACACAAGTTAGGGTTTTACATTCGACTTCTGCTCTTTTGGTAAAAGGTAATAAAGATGCAGAAAGTTTACAGCATTTTGGCGGTGCAGCTATCAAGGTTTTAACACCTCATCAATTGGCTTCTATCATTTTTGGAACTGCCGAATTTGAAAGTATGATGCTTGATTTACAAGGAACAGACATCATTTTTGATGAAATACATACTTATTCTGATGTTGGTCGGTCGATGGTTTTAGAAATCATTCGGGCACTTTTAAGATTGAATTGCCGCATTCATATTGGAACAGCTACGATGCCTTCGCTTTTGTATAAAGAAGTTTTAAAACTGTTACAAGAAAATGGAGAAGTCTATGAAGTGAAATTAGATGATGAAATTTTAGATGGATTTGATAGGCACATTGTTCATAAAATGAATGATGAAACAGAAATTGATGCTGTTTTAGAAACTGCTTTTGAACAAAAAGAAAAGGTTTTAGTCATTTTTAATACAGTAAAAAAAGCACAAGAGGAATATATCAGATTGTCTAAAAAATTTCCAACTATTCCTGCGATGCTTATTCATAGCCGTTTTCGACGAAGCGACCGTTTTGCATTAGAAAATCGTTTGAAAACTGAGTTTAATGGAAATGGCTCAGAGCAATACGGAAATGGGTTAATGCCTTGTTTTGTCATTTCTACCCAAGTTGTTGAGGTCAGTTTGGATATTAGTTTTGATAGAATGATTACGCAAGTTGCCCCCTTGGATGCTTTGATACAACGTTTTGGACGTGTCAATCGAAAACGGTCAAAAGATACAATTGGAAAATACAAACCTGTTCATGTTATTCAATTGAATGGAAATGCTTTGCCTTATAAAGCAGAAACTTTGAAAGCGAGTTTTGACCAATTAGAAGACAATACATTACTAAAAGAAAGAAGTTTACAAACCAAAATTGATAAAGTTTATCCTTCTTTAGATACGAAACCGATTGATATTCATTTGATTTTTCATGATGGTCAATACAAGATAAAAGAGCTTTGTCATAGGCGAAGTGCTGTAATTGTGGAAGCCTTAGAAATTCAATCTGCTACTTGTATTTTAATATGTGATAGAGAAAAATACCTGAATGCAAGATGGGGCGAACGCATTCCAATGGAAATCCCAATTAGTATTAAAACAATGGCACGATATAAAAACCAATACGAACAATTAGAACATGGTTCTCGCCCTTTTGTAGTACCGCAAGAGGAAGCTAATCATTTAAAATATGGATTGCAATTAGTTGAACCTGAAATATTTTTATGATATGTACACAAGTTATATAGGAAATAAATTTCTAAAAATATATCGGGAGAAAAACAATCTACCCGATGATTATACTGCTCGGCAATTCTTTGATAAAGAGCTATTTCCATTGTTTTTTGATAATGAAGAACATTTGATGCACGTTGGAAATTCGCCCTTTTTTCAAAAGCCCACAAAAAAAGCAGTAGAAGAACATGGTTCAAAAGCTAATGCACAATTATTTAATCTTCATTCAAAAGTAACAGAAAGTGTTCCAAGTGGAGCTATTTTTGTTGGTTATGGTGCTGAAAATAGAGAAGCAACTTCTTCAGGGCAAATTACTTCGATGTCTTTTGATTTTGGAGATAATGAAATATACGCTTCTTGGATTGGTCAAGCTTTAGCAATTGGTGTTAGTGGTGGTTTATCTATTCAAATTGATGAAAACGAAATACTTTGGACACTTCACGAAGGTTGGAAAAATTATCGAAAATACCTTTCGCAAACACCCAATTTAAAAGATAAGCAAATTGAAACGTGGAACGGACATTGGTTAAGACATGCATTTAGTGAATATTTTCATGCTAATAATCCATTAGCTGAATTTGACCCAAAACCTGAAAAAGTCTTAGGAAAATTAGCAATTCCGACAGTTGATTGGATTAAGGTAATCTTTGCTCTATCAAGACAATATCCAAACCAAACGATTACAGCTTACGTTTATAGTCTTTCTCAAACAAATACAACACTTGGGTTTATTAACCTTCAATTGCCAAAAGTTAGAAATCTAATTCGTTTGAAAGGCGAGTTATATACACTTCCGAAGGAAAGGCAAAATCATAAGAATTTTGAGCAAATGTATTCTACTTTTTACAATTTGAAAAATGCATTTAAGTTAGGCGTCATTGGTTTAAAAGCATTAGAACCGAAGAATTTAAGGGCATTTATGCCTTTAACAACGGCTAAATACGCGCAAGGAAAGGATTATATATTTTCTGACCCGAACATCAAAGAAAAAAAACATGAAACTGTTGAAGATTTTGAAGTTCGTAGACAAAAAGCAATGGATAAATACAAAGGTGAAGTAATTAATTTTCAAATATTTAAAACTTGGATTAGAGCTATGTTGAATAACAAAAAACAATTAAATACTTTGGCGATAGATGTCGCACAAGCATTGATAGATTTTGAAGAAAAATCTAAAAATTCAGAAACAGGACGAGGAAAATCTACTCAAAGTAGATTAAGTGAAGATGTAAAATCATCAACGACATTAAAACTATTCATTGAAAATTTGACAGCTTTAATGAAAATACATAATGAAGGTGCAATCACCTTTAAAAAAGTGAAAGATGCTGTTATAGTATTACCATCAGATTTATTTCCATTATTTATAACGTTAATTCGTTTTGAATATCAATACAAAAAATCAATTTAATAATCTTTAAAATTTAAAATATGAAACCATATATTTATTTAAGGGCATTACGTCATGCAGAACATACTGTGTTTGGTGTACAAAATGGACAAAAAGCATATCGTGACCCGCAATTTGGTCGCCAAATGGCTTATTCAAGTGGGCAACAAGTGAAGCGTTCTATTATTGAGGCTTTGTCGGATGAATTGAATGTTCCTTTTGCAGCAATTACTTTTAATTGGAAAATTGAAAAAGGTATTGCAGGAATGCTTGAACCTCATTCGCCATGCGACCCCTCTTTTCCAGACCAATTATTAGGTGGTTATATGAAAGCTCAGAGTGATAAAATGACCGTAAAAAGAAGAAGTCCTATGTCTATTTCGGCAATGCGTCCTTTACATCCATTATTAGGTGGATTGGAAAGAGAAACAGAAGCAGTTGTTTTTGACCGTTCTTCAAAACCCGAAAATCATATTGTAAAAGTATATCAAGTTGAAGGCAAAAAAAGAACTGAAATTCCGCAAGAAGAATTAGCAGATTGGTTGGTTTCTAATGAGAGAAGTTTAGGCCCGAAATATTATAATGGTAGCGGAATGACAAGGGCTACAGGTTTATTTGTTTATGATATTGCTATTGATTTAAGAACCTTGTTTTGTGTTTCTACGAATAGATTAGAACCTGAATTATTTCCCGAAATCGAAACGAAATTAAGAGAAGCAGGTTGGGTAGAAGGAAAAAATGTTTTTGGAAAATGTTTGGTATTACCAAAAGAGCTGCGTGAAAAAATAATTCCAGCTTTGGCGCATGCTTTAATAAACTGGAGAATTACAAGTAATCAAGCTCGTACTTTTAGTTTAATGGAAACTCTTGCCATTGCTGTTAGTGATAATGCCAATCAAATTGCATATGCTATTCGCGGAGAACTTCGTACAGATTTAGAAAAGCAAACGGCAGTTCCTAAAATTGATGAAACAGCAAAGGCAGATATTTTTGTTACTCCTTCTTGTTCCGGTTATGTACAAGAAACAGTTGGTTCAGCAGATGCAATCGATATGGCAGAACAAAAATTAATTGATTTAATGATGGCTTTTGATTATGAAAAGCAATAATAGTGAGTTAGACAACTAATTATATCATTAAATTGCATCTAACCGCCACCCACATAAACTATTACAAAATATGCCACAGAAAACTGTGGCTTTTCACCAATGGCATAGGTATGGAACATACTTCTGCCATAGTTTATGATGGTAAGTTACTACATGAGACTAGTTATGCACAAAGAGCAGAAAAATACCAAGAAATAGAGTTAACGGCAATCTACCAAAACGTGTCTTTAACGGGTAAAATAGATTTTTACAACGCCAAAGAAAAAATTATACACGAAACAAAAAGAGGAAAAACTACAGAGGATGCTCATGAATGGCAAGTAAAATTTTACATTTGGTTATTTACTCTAAACGGTATAGAAGGCGTAACTGGTAAAATAGAGTATCCCAAATTAAGAAAAACTACCACTGTATTTTTTACAGAACCAGACCGTGTTTATTTAGAAGAAATTGTGCCCAATATAAGCGCATTTATACAGCAAGATAAATGCCCTCCAATATTACATTCCAAAATATGTAAAAAATGCGCTTATTATGAGTTGTGTTATATAGATGAGGTATGAAAAAGTCGTATTATTTATTTAATCCGGGGCGTTTATCACGTAAAGACAATACGCTAAAATTTGTGCCTATAAACGAAGACGGTATAGAAGGTAAAGCAAAATATTTGCCAGTAGAAGGGGTTCAAAATTTATTTTGTTTTGGAAGTTTAGATGCCAATAGTGCCTTGTATAATTTTTTGGGTAGAAACCAAATAGGTGTACATTTTTTCGATTATTACGAGCATTATACTGGTAGCTTTATGCCCAAAGAGTATTTGTTAAGCGGTAAAGTATTAGTTAACCAAGTAGCACATTATAGTGCTGTTAAAAAAAGAATACTATTAGCACAACTATTTATAGAAGGAGCGGCATTTAATATGCTAAAAAACCTAAAATATTATAATAAAAAAAATAGAGATTTAGAGGGGCAAATAGGCAAAATAACTAAGTTAGTTAAGCAAATACCAAGCACAACTGCTATAGATGAATTAATGGGCATTGAGGGAAATATACGAATAGTGTATTATACCGCTTTTAGTTCTATAATTACTGATTTTGAAATGAACAATAGAACAAAGCAGCCTCCAAATAATGAGGTAAATGCCATGATTTCTTTTGTAAATATGCTGTGTTATACCCAGTGTTTAGATCAAATTTACCATACGCAATTAAACCCAACAATTAGTTTTTTACACGAACCTGGGTTTAGAAGATTTTCTTTGGCACTAGATTTAGCCGAGGTTTTTAAACCCTTATTGGCCGATCGTTTAATATTTTCTATGTTTAACAAGAAAATGATACAAAAATCGGATTTTGATTTTACTTTAAATAGCTGTCTTTTAAAAGAGTCCGGAAGAAAAAAAGTGCTGCGTTCATGGGACGAAAAATTGAACGAAACATTTAAACACCGTTCTTTAGATAGGAGCATTAGTTATAAGAGATTAGTACGTTTAGAGTGCTACAAATTGGTAAAGCACGTAATGGGGATGCAAGAATATAAACCTTTTAAAACATGGTGGTAAAATGTATGTAATTTTGGTTTATGACATGGATAAAAGAAGGGTAGGTAAAATGCTAAAACATTGTAGATGTTATTTAAACTGGATACAAAATAGTGTTTTTGAAGGAGCAATTTCGGAGGTAAAATTAAAAGAGTTCTTAGCAGGAGCAAAGCTAATAATGAATGAAGAAACCGATAGTTTAATTATCTTTAAAAGTCGCCAAGAAGGTTGGTTGGCAAAAGAGGTCATAGGAAAAGAAAAAAATGACTTAGATCATTTTATATAAGCGTCTAAAGGTTTGTTTATGGAATAACAAATTTGAGTTCTTTGGCATTTTGTTTGTATTATGCTCTTTGTTAGTAAATTACAGAGTTGTCTAAGCAGGGGATAAACCTTAGCTTTAAAGGTAGACTAAAAAATAGTTTTATTTTTTGTAGTTTTGTTTTTTCAAGTAGTTAATTATCAAGCTTTTATTTTATTGAAAATAACGGCTATCAATCGACCCATTAAGGAATTGAAATTACAGTAGTCTGGTAATTATCGTCTTTAGTTCTTGCCTATCAATCGACCCATTAAGGAATTGAAATAATGCAATGAAAACACTAAACAGATTTAAAGCTAGACTATCAATCGACCCATTAAGGAATTGAAATTAAAGAAAGCAATTGATAATTTATTTAGTCAAGGAACTATCAATCGACCCATTAAGGAATTGAAATTTAACTTCTCTTTGCTTATATCTTTTTGGTTTCATTCTATCAATCGACCCATTAAGGAATTGAAATGCAACTACAAAAGCACTTGACAAAGCACAGCAAAAGCTATCAATCGACCCATTAAGGAATTGAAATGATAATTACACCAACCACGTAAGCAATAGCCAACGCTATCAATCGACCCATTAAGGAATTGAAATATAAAAAACAATCTAACAAGAAACTTTAATCTATTACTATCAATCGACCCATTAAGGAATTGAAATGCACTTGTTATGTAATAATCTGTTGAGTTTACAGGACTATCAATCGACCCATTAAGGAATTGAAATTTAGGAACCTTTCATTTATACAAAAAGAAGCTTTATCTATCAATCGACCCATTAAGGAATTGAAATAATTTAGATTTAGATTCTACGGATGATGGTTCTGGTCTATCAATCGACCCATTAAGGAATTGAAATTTTACTTCTGTAGCAAGATTTTGAACTTTGTTAAGCTATCAATCGACCCATTAAGGAATTGAAATCTCATACATACTATTAGGGATAGTATCTTCATTTGCCTATCAATCGACCCATTAAGGAATTGAAATACAGGACATGGGTATTACGGAGCTAAAAGAGGTAAGCTATCAATCGACCCATTAAGGAATTGAAATTATAAAACAATACAAACACAAACCCCATTGCTGCACTATCAATCGACCCATTAAGGAATTGAAATCAAGAGGAAAAAAGTACGCATATTATAAGTATTAAATCTATCAATCGACCCATTAAGGAATTGAAATAGTACAGCAATAAATTTTTTCTTCTCTGCAAACGAGCTATCAATCGACCCATTAAGGAATTGAAATCCAATTACTTAACCTTGTATTATCCTTACCCTCCCTATCAATCGACCCATTAAGGAATTGAAATGAAGAAGAAGAAACTAAAAGATTAAACAGAGAGCTACTATCAATCGACCCATTAAGGAATTGAAATGAAAAAACTAGCCTACGAGGAGAAGTATGTTATTTCGCTATCAATCGACCCATTAAGGAATTGAAATTATTTTATTATTTAATTAGTTTTTAATTCAAAATTTCTATCAATCGACCCATTAAGGAATTGAAATAATTAAATCTTCTATAAATTTATTTCTAGACTTACCCTATCAATCGACCCATTAAGGAATTGAAATGACAGAGAGGACGACAGAGGTTAATAGCCTGTTTGCTATCAATCGACCCATTAAGGAATTGAAATGAGTAAACAAACACAGCAGGTAACACTGTATATACGCTATCAATCGACCCATTAAGGAATTGAAATTCGTTAGCATTAATTGTTGTAGCATCTGCTGCTAAACTATCAATCGACCCATTAAGGAATTGAAATTGACTATCTAAAATCCTAGTAGAATTAACCGCTACGCTATCAATCGACCCATTAAGGAATTGAAATCTTTGCTCTCGGCATTACAACAATGCGTATAATTAACTATCAATCGACCCATTAAGGAATTGAAATTAAAATGGAGTGTATCGAAGGGCACGAAAATTGGTCTATCAATCGACCCATTAAGGAATTGAAATATAATGAAGGAAGTCGAGATTAATCGCATTGAATTTCTATCAATCGACCCATTAAGGAATTGAAATCATATATTGAGGCCTTTCAACAACAATTAGTCCATTCTATCAATCGACCCATTAAGGAATTGAAATAAGGGTGTTATATCATTTATATTATTTCTATAACCTCTATCAATCGACCCATTAAGGAATTGTAATGAAGACAAAAAACACATGAATAAAGCAATTTTAAACAGCGATTGTATAAAAAATAAAAGCCCACTTTTTAAAAAGCAGACTTTTATAAGTAAAAGTATAACATCTTAATTATGCTACTTTTATATAAGACTTTGGTTCCTCATTCTTTTTAGCTTTAGGGGTTTCTTTATGGTATTTTAGCTTTTTATTTTGAATATAGGTAACCCAAACTAGTACTAAACAAACAACTGCTGCTGCTCCGTTGCCATCCTTTGCTAATAAATGAGCAATAATACCAAATAAGAAGTTCATAAAAAATCCTGCATAGGCCCATTCTATAAGCCATTTTCCTTTGTTTAATAAAATTATAGTTAAACCTAATAATTGTGCTGCTCCAGTAACATATATTAAATAAGTAGGGTATCCTAATTGTTGAAATTTAAGTACTATTGCATCATAGTTTATAAAAGAATTTGCTACAGCATATACTATGGCTATAGTGAATAAAGTAAGTGCAATACGGTAGTATGTTTTTGTGGTATTCATAGTAATGGGGTTTAAGATTGTTCTGCTAAAGTACTTTCTTAAACCCTATTTATTAGCGCTTTGTAGCCCAGTTGCTATTTAGTGTAGCCCAGTGGTAAAAACCTTTATTTTAACATGTTAGCATGCATTTTTCGCAATTTTGCAAGCTTAGGGGTTATAACAGCACTACAAAAACCTTGTTCTGTATTGTTGCTATAGTAATCTTGGTGGTAATCTTCTGCTTCGTAAAAAATAGGCAATTTACTAACTTCGGTTACTATTGGGTCTTCGTAATAAGGGCTTACTTCTTTAATAACTTCTTTTGCAATTTTTTCTTGTTCTGCAGTATGGTAGTAAATTACAGAACGGTATTGGGTGCCTACATCACCACCTTGCCTGTTTAAGGTAGTTGGGTCGTGGCTGGTCATAAAAATTACCAATAAATCTTTATAAGAGATTACGTTGGCATCAAAAGTAACTTGTATTACTTCGGCATGGCCAGTAAGTCCAGAGCAAACTTCTCTATAGGTTGGTTTACCAGGTGCCGTACCACCACTATAACCAGATACTATTTTTTGTATTCCTTTTATTTGATTAAAAACAGCCTCTACACACCAAAAGCAGCCGCCACCAATAGTAGCAATTTGTATTTTAGAATTACGCATTTGTTTCTTTGTTTAGTGTTAATGATTCCGAGTTTACACAATAGCGTAAACCGCTTGGTTCTGGGCCATCTGGGAAAATATGCCCTAAATGGGAATCGCAAGTGTTACACATAACTTCAACCCTAATCATACCGTAAGTGGTGTCTTTCTCATACTTAATAGCATTTTCTTTTACAGGTTGTGTAAAACTTGGCCAACCTGTACCAGATTCAAATTTAATAGTAGAATTAAATAATGGCGTGTTGCAACAAACACAATTGTATTTGCCAGCTTCGTGCGCACTACAAAGCGCTCCAGAATGTGGTGCTTCGGTTCCTTTTTGTCTTGTAACTCTATACTGTTCTGGCGTTAGTATTTTTTGCCATTCGGCATTCGTTTTTTCTACTCTTTTATCAGGGGTAGGGTTTCCTTTAACACTAAAATTAATTATATCTTTCCATGTTAGCATGGTAATTTTCCTTTCTGTTTTAATGAATACTAAACTTACATAATAGTCTTACACAAGGTATAAACCTTACGTTATATACCACTAAATTAAGTTAAATTTGAAACATGAGAAAAAGCTATTCTAATAAGACTACGTATTCTATATTAATGCTAATTTGTGTGGTTGGTTTTTGGTTGTTTGAAAATTTTTATACTCCAGCTACGTATTCCGATAAAAATTCGGAAGGTTTAAAAAAAGAGATTTCTGCTTATTTAATGCCAAGTTCTACCACAGGAAGTATCGTAGAACATTCGTATTATTCTTTATCGTATAATGAGGCTTATGAACAGGCAGAGTGGGTGGCATATAGGTTAGATAAAAAGGATTTAACTTATGAGGATAGAAAAAGACCTTATTTTATAGAAGATCCAATGGTAAAAACAAAATCTGCAGATTGGCGAAATTACAAAGGTTCTGGTTATGATCGTGGGCACTTATGTCCTGCAGGGGATCGTAGATTTTCTAAACAAGCTTATGATGAAACGTTTTATACAAGCAACATTAGCCCACAAAACCGAGATTTTAATGCTGGTATTTGGAATAGGTTAGAAATGAAAACAAGATACTGGGCAAAAAAGTACGGGAGTGTATTTGTAATAACTGGTGGGGTTTTAGAAAATGGTTTAGAGGAAATTGGGGAGGAAGATGTTGCTGTACCTAATTATTTTTATAAAATTATTGCAAAAGGAGAAAAAGATAATTTAAGTGTAGTAGCTTTTTTAATGAAAAATAAAGAGAGTTCTTCTCCCATAAAACAATTTTTAGTGCCTGTAGATGTTATTGAAAAACGTACTGGAATAGATTTTTTTAAAGAACTTTCTAAAGAAAAACAGGATAAAATAGAGAAGAAAGTTACCACTAGTGGTTGGAAATTTTAAAAACTTTCTTTTAATCTATTAGCATCTAATCGTAAAAAAATAAAGAGTAATATGGTAAAAAATAGTAGACCAGAACCACCATAACTCATAAATGGCAAAGGAATACCAATAGTTGGTAATATTCCTATTACCATACCTACATTAATTAAAAAGTGAATAAAAAGAATAGAAACTACACCATAGCCATACATTCTAGAAAATGGGTTTTTTTGGCGTTCTGCCAAGTGTATTAACCTTAGAAAAAGAAATGTAAATGTGAGTACAACTAAAGAGGTTCCCAAAAAGCCCCATTCTTCTCCAATGGTACTAAATATATAATCAGAATGTTGTTCGGGTACAAAATCTCCTTTAGTTCGTGTACCTTCTAAAAATCCTTTCCCTATTAATCCGCCAGATTCTATTGCCTTTTCAGATTGGTAGGTATTGTAGCCAATAGTTTTTCGTATTTGCTCTAATTTTTTAGGGTCTTTTTCTAACCGTAGCCAAAGACTAAAACGGTCTCTGTGCCTTTGTTCAAAAACATGATTAAAAACAAAATTTACCGACAGCGAGAATAGCACAATAGCAACTAATGCAGAAGCAAAAGGTATAATAGGGACTTTAAATGTTTTTCTTTTTATTAAAAAGAAAATGGTAGTTAATAACGCTAAGGAAATTGTAAGCCATAAAGTACCAAACTTTAAGGTAGCCACAAATATGAGAATAACTAAAAATAAGATTCCTAAGTAGTATAGCGGTAAACCTTCTCTAAATATTACAAATAGTAATGAAAAAAATACTAAAGCACTACCTGGGTCTGGTTGCGGTATAATTAAAATAGCAGGTATTAAGAGTATTAAAATGGCGTATAGCTGGTCTTTTCTACGTTTAATATCTGTTTGTATATCACTTAAATATTTTGCCAAGGCTAGTGCTGTGGCTACTTTAGCAAGTTCTGAGGGTTGTAGGTTAAAAAAACCTAAATCGTACCATGAGGTTGCCCCAGCAATAGTTTTACCAAAGGGGTATAAGCCAAGGAGTATTACCATGGCAATTAGGTAAAAAAGACTAGAGAAGCGCTCATAGAAATTAACTTCTAATGCTAGAACTATTAAAATAGCTAAGATACTTGCTCCTGCAAAAAAAAGCTGTTTGCCATGTAAGGCGCTAAAATTAAGTATTTGTGGTTCTGCTTCTGTAACAGTACTAGAATAAATATTTAACCAACCAATGAATACTAAAATAAGGTAGAATAATACACTTAGCCAGTCTATACGTTTTAGAACACTTTTACCAGACATATTCATTAATCTTAAACTCTTCGCCACTATAGGGTTTAGCATATTCGTGCTCTAGAGTTTTTTCTAACATTCTTTTTTCCAAGTCTTTTCTAGTTACGTCCCCTTTAATGTATTTTTCTATCATTAAAGAAGCTATGTGCCCTGCATATCTAGATCCATAATACCCATTTTCTATATACACAGCAATTGCAATTTTTGGCTTATGTACAGGGGCAAAAGCAACAAAAACGGAGTGATCTGTTAGTTGTGTTCTTACACCATCAATTTTAGTAAAATTTTCTGCCGTTCCTGTTTTTCCTGCAATTTCTATATCTGGTATTTGAACCCATCTTGCGGTACCTTTTCTATACACATCGGCCATACCTTGTATTACAGGTTCAAAGTGTTTACGGTCTATTGTAGTATGTTTGGGTTCTGTAAATTTTGGGTTAGAAATGGCTTCTCCTTCAATTTTCTTTAAAATATGAGGAGTGTAATAATGCCCTCTATTAGCAATAGCTGCAGTCATATTTGCTAATTGTACTGGAGTAGCTAATACTTCTCCTTGGCCAATAGAATTAGATATTATATAAGAAGAACTCCATCTATTATCTCCATACCATTTATCATAGTATTCTTTACTAGGAATTCGGCCTTTTTGGCCATACGGTAAATCGTATCCTAGGTAATTTCCTAAACCAAAACTCTTCATGTGTTTTTCCCAAACATCCATGCCTTCATCGGTAGTTTCAAATTTTTCGTATATTTTTCTGAACGTGCCAGCAAAATAGGCGTTACAAGATTTATAGATTCCAGAATTTACATTTCGTAAACCACCACCACAATGACATCCTTTTTTAGAACGCCCAACATAAAAACCATTATAACAACGTATAGTTGTATTTACATCTATTACTCCTTCTTGTAATGCAATAAGAGCATTTAGAGTTTTAAATGGGGATCCAGGTGGTTGTTGTGCTAAAATGGATCTATCCCATGTTGGGTTTGCAATAGTATCATTATAAAGTTTGGTGTAATTTCTAGAACGCTTTCTACCAACTAACAAAGCGGGATCATAGGTTGGTCCAGATATCATAGATAATATTTCGCCAGAGGAAGGTTCTAAAGCAACAATACCGCCACGTTTACCAACCATTAGTTGTTCTCCATATTCTTGTAGAACTTTATCTATAGTAAGGCTAATTTGCTTTCCTTGTTCAGGAATAGTATCTAAAGAGCCACTTTTATAAGGGCCTATATCTCTATTAAAACGGTCTTTTTGAATGTACTGTACGCCTTTACGACCTCTTAAAATTTCTTCGTACTGTTTTTCTACTCCTGTACGGCCAGTTAATTCTCCCTGTACATAGTATTTATTTTTGGCTAAATCTCTTTCATTAACTTCACTAATATATCCTAATACATTTGCACCACTATTAGTGTCATAATATCTTAGAGAACGTTTTTGAATATAAAATCCTTTGTACTTTCTCATTTTCTCTTGGAGCCTGCCATAGTCTTCTTTTGAAAGCTGATGTACTAATACAGATGGTAAACGTGGAGAATAAATTCTTGCCTTTCTGAGTTGTTTAATAAATTTTTCTTTCTCTAAATTTAATAAACTACAAAATTCTAAAGTATCTAGAGGTTTTACTTCTCTAGGGATTACCATTACATCATAAGCGGGGTCATTACCAACTAATAGCTTGCCATTACGGTCATAAATATAACCGCGTTCTGGGTAATCATAAATTGTTTTTATTGCAGGGTCTTCTGCTATTTGGTCTGGCGAAAAGCTAAATATTTGCAAATAAGAAAGCCTACCCAAAAAGGTAATTCCTATAAGTATAACTAAAGAGGATAATAATAGTCTTTTCATTCTTTTTTAACGCTAAATAAAGTGCTAAATAGTAAGCAAAGTATTAAAGTAGCTAGGCCTATGGCTAGTGTTTTTTTAAGGATTAACAATAGGTTAGTAAAACTGAAAATTTCTAATGTAAAAAATACGAAATGATGCACTACTATTAATAACGCTAAAAAGGTGATTTGTTGTACTTTAGTTGTGTTTCTAAGTTTAAAACTTTGAAATTCTAAGTTTACCCCAAATACAAAATTCATTATAACAGGTCTTAAGTATGCTATAGTAACTGTTGCTGCTGCATTTATTGCCATAGTGTCTGAAAAAAAGTCTATGCATAGACCAAGTAAAAAACTTAGCCCAATAAAGGCTGCTCTATTTTCTTTTATAGGATACCAGTATAAAAATAATATATATATCATTGGATTAATAAACCCAAAAAAGTTAAGTCTATTAAACACCAAAACCTGCACTAATACTAATAGTGTAAAACGTAAAATATTTATAAAAAAATTAGTATTGATCATTGGAAATGGTCTCTTGTTCTAATTTTAGTATTTCTTTTCTATTAGGGTTATTAATTATATAAACATTTTTAATGTTGGTCATGTCATTAAATAATGAAACATTTATATAGTAAAAACTTTTAGAGTCATCTAGGTCAAACTTTTTTATGGTTCCTATAGGAATATTTTCAGGAAAAATACTACTCATGGCTCCAGTTACTATGGTGTCTCCAATAGTAATAGGGACCAATCTAGGAATATCTATTAATTGCACCGTGTTATAGTGTTCTGTATTCCATATTAGAGAGCCAAAGTGGTTCGTATTTTTAATTTTAGCATTTATATTGGAGTGTTCATTTAAAACACTTTGTACAGATGCGTATTTATTAGAGGTGTTTTCTATAATACCCAATATGCCTTTATCGGTTATAACACCCATATCTTGTTTTATACTATCTTTTTCTCCTTTGTTTATAGTAATATAATTACGCTGATCTGCATAATTATTTTTTATTACTTGTCCAGAAATTACAGTATAGCTTATATTGGAAGAATCTATAAGAACGGTATCTTTTATCTTGCTGTTATATAATATTTGACGTAACCTTTTATTATCGTTTACTAGTTTTTGGTTTTCATTTTTTAAATCAAAATAAGAAGTAATATTATAGGAAGTTTCAAAAATTCCGCCTGTTACCCAATTAGAAGAATTAAAAAATTTAGATTGATGAAAAGAATGCGATTGAATAGTGAAAGACAATGAAATAATCATAAAAAAGATATAAAGCAAAAAGGTTTTATATCGAATTAAAAAATTTATTATCTGCTGCATTCAGTTCAAAATTATATACTACCAAAAATAGTATGTTTCAATTTGGGGAAATTGATAACAAAAAACAAAAGAATATACTTAAAGTTTATTTAATTAATATACTCTTATAACGCTCTAAGTTTTTAAGTGCAATACCTGTTCCTCTTACAACCGCTCTTAAAGGGTCTTCTGCAATATATACAGGTAAATCTGTTTTTTGCGATAATCTACGATCTAACCCACGTAACATAGAACCACCACCAGCTAAATAAATTCCTGTATTATAAATATCGGCAGCAAGTTCTGGAGGTGTTTGGGATAGTGTTTCCATAACAGCATCTTCTACACGTAAAATAGATTTGTCTAATGCTTTTGCTATTTCTCTATAAGAAATTTGTACTTGTTTTGGTTTACCGGTAAGTAAATCTCTTCCTTGTACAGATTTTTCCTCAGGAGGTGTTTGTAAATCTTCTGTGGCAGAACCAATTTCTATTTTTATTGCTTCGGCAGTTGTTTCTCCAACATATAAATTATGCTGTGTACGCATGTAATAAATAATATCATTGGTAAAAACATCCCCTGCAATTTTCACTGACTTGTCACAAACAATACCACCTAGGGCAATTACTGCAATTTCGGTAGTACCACCACCTATATCTACAATCATATTTCCTTTAGGTTGCATAATATCTAAACCAATACCAATAGCTGCAGCCATTGGTTCATGAATTAAGTAAACTTCTTTACCATTTACACGTTCTGCAGATTCTTTTACGGCACGCATCTCCACTTCAGTAATTCCAGAAGGAATACAAATTACCATACGTAATGCTGGTGGAAACCACTTTTTCTTTAACGCAGGAATGTTCTTTATGAACATATTTATCATCTTTTCAGAGGCGTCAAAATCTGCAATTACTCCATCTTTTAAAGGACGTATAGTTTTTATGTTTTCATGGGTTTTACCTTGCATCATGTTGGCTTCTTTACCAACGGCAATTATTTTTCCAGAAATTCTATCGCGTGCAACAATAGACGGACTGTCTACAACCACTTTATCTAAATGTATGATAAGTGTGTTGGCTGTTCCTAAATCTATTGCAATTTCCTCTGTTAAGAAATCAAAAAATCCCATAGTTTAAAGTTTGGTTTCGATTAAAAGTGCATTTCGTCGATAAAGGTACTAAAATTAATGCTTAAAATGACGTGTGCCTGTCATTACCATAGCAATTTCATTTTCATTACAGTAGTCAATACTTAATTGATCTTTAATAGAGCCTCCTGGTTGTATTACGCTTTTAATACCACTTTTTCCTGCTATTTCTACGCAATCAGGGAATGGGAAAAAAGCATCACTTGCCATAACAGCACCTTGTAAATCAAAATTAAAAGACTTTGCTTTATGTATAGCTTGGTTTAAGGCATCTACTCTAGAGGTTTGCCCTGTACCGCTAGCACACAATTGCTTGTTTTTTGCTAAAACAATAGTATTACTTTTTGTATGCTTACATAATTTAGAGGCAAATATTAAATCGTCTAAATCTTCCTTAGAAGGTGTAAGTGTAGTTACTGTTTTTAAATCTTCAAGAGCATCAGTTTTAGCATCTTTTTCTTGTAATAGAATTCCGTTTAAACAAGTGCGTACATTGTTTTTTGGTAACTCAATATCATTTAGTATTAAGATAATACGGTTCTTTTTCCCTTTTAAAATTTCTAAAGCATCGGGAGCATAGCTAGGTGCAATTACAACTTCACAGAAAAGCTTATGAATTTCTTCGGCTGTAGCTTTATCTATTTCTTTATTACTAATAAGAACTCCACCAAAAGCAGATACTGGGTCGCCAGCTAATGCATCTACATACGCTTGGTGTAATGTGTCGCGTTGCGCTAAACCACAAGCATTGTTATGTTTTAAGATAGCAAAGGTAGGAGCATCATTCTTAAATTCATTCATTAAGTTTACTGCAGCGTCTACATCTAATAAATTGTTGTATGATAATTCTTTACCATGAAGTTTATTAAAAATAGCATTAAAATCGCCAAAGAAAAATCCTTTTTGGTGTGGGTTTTCTCCATAACGTAATACTTTTCCTTTTGTCTCGCTAATTTTTAGAGCAGCCTCTTCATGATTTTTATTAAAGTAGTTAAAAATAGCACTATCATAGTGTGAAGAAACATTAAAAGATTTTGCTGCAAAACGCTTACGGTCTTCTAAAGTTGTAGTTCCATTACCTTCTGTAATTAGTTCTAAAACCTCACTGTAATCTTCCATAGAAGAAACACAAAGAACATCTTTAAAGTTTTTAGCAGCAGCACGTATTAAAGAAATACCACCTATGTCTATCTTTTCTATAATATCTTGTTCTGGAGCACCACTTGCAACCGTTTTTTCAAAAGGATAAAGGTCTACAATTACAATATCTATTTGCGGAATATTAAATTCTTCTAATTGCGCAACATCACCATCATGGTCTTGTCTATTTAAGATACCTCCAAAAACTTTTGGGTGCAATGTTTTTACTCTACCACCTAATATAGATGGGTAGCTAGTAACGTCTTCTACAGGTACAACATCTATTCCTAAGTCCTTAATAAATTTTTCTGTTCCTCCTGTGGAGTATATAGTTATTCCAAGTTCACTAAACTTTTTTACAATTGGTTCTAATCCGTCTTTATGGAATACAGATATTAAGGCTGATGTTGCTTTTTTGGTACTCATTTTTACTTTGCTTAAAATTAAAGTTCTAAGCTTGCAAAAGTAATTTTTTTGAAACTAAAAAAGGAGGTAGTTTATTAACAATAAACCTAAAGTTTTAAAGAATTTGTGATACTTTTTCATTTACATATTCTAAAAAACGCTCATCTTCTTCAGAAAACGGGTTTGGTGTGTTAGAATCTATATCTATTTGCCCTATATTTTTTCCGTTTACAAATAAGGGAACTACAATCTCTGCCTTAACCGTAACACTGCAAGCAATGTAATTGTCTTGCGCAGCAACGTCTGGTACCACAAAATTCTCATTGCTTTCTGCTACTTGGCCACAAATACCTTTGCCAAAAGGAATAATAGTATGGTCTGTAGGTGCGCCAGCATAAGGACCCAGTTTAAGTTCTTTTTTGTCTCCATTTTTAAAATAAAAACCAACCCAGTCATAATAGGGGACAGATTCTTGTAAAAGGTCACAAATTTCTTTTAGCTTTTCATCTGTGTCTTTTTTGGAAGAATTAAGAATGGTAGAAACTTTGGTTTTTAATATAGCAAACATAATAACAATAATTATAAAAAGTGAGAGCCAAATTTACAACCTTCTAAAGTTATCTTTTCTTTCTCCCTTAATTTATTAACAATTGTTTCACTAAAACGGATAGGCACAAAATAAAAAGTGGGTGTCTATAGCTTTAGATACCCACTTTTTAACATTTTACAATAATCTTTTGTTATGGCTGTACTTTAACATCAAACTCTATAAAGTCATTGTTTCCAAACCCTGCTTTTATAGCAGTAATTTTTATAAGACCTTTTTTGCCATAATTATCTACAAATTCCACAACATCACCAACTTCTAAGTTTGTTATGTTTTGACTGTTAGTTTTAACAACTACATCTAAATCACCAGAAAGTGTTATGTTGTCAAATGCAGTTACATCAAAATTAGATAAACCAAAAAACATTTCGTTTAAAGTTTCATCTGCATCTTCAGTATCGCTAGGTTTAAGTCCTTCTACAGGGAAACCAAAATTAGCATCATAAGTTGCAGTGGAAGAAAAAGAAGCTAATTCTCCACTAGAAGCTCCTGAAACACCGTAATAGTATCCAAAATCCCAAAAAGCTCTAAATTCTGGGCCTACATTAATTTTATAAACAGTTTCATTTAATAGAGAAAAGAAGGTTTCTGTTCTTCCTTCTACATCTGGAGCGTATAATTTTACTCCGGTATACGAATGTACTTCTGCTTTAGGATTTGTTCCTGTACCAACTGTTACTGTTATTGTACCTACCCCAAGAGCTTTTCTTTTGTTTGGGTCTCTAAAATCCCCTTTTCCTGTTGTTGTCCAAAAGCTGTAAACTATAGAACCATTATCTATATTTGGGACAGGTAGGTCAAAAGTAAAATCTATTTCTTTTTTGGTAGCACCATCTAAATCTATAGAACCATCTGCTTTTAAAGCTTTTTTTAAGTCACTACTTGTTAAATCAAAATCATTAAAAGGCATATCTCCTGCTCCAGAAATATTTTGAGTAATATATAATCTGCGTTGTGTAATATCTGTTGAGGTGTAAATAACCCTTCCTGGTACTTTAGTGCCAACTTGGCCATTTGCTTTTGCTGTAAAAATGTCTTTGGAAGGATCTCCTTGGTTTATTACCAGTGTGGCAACAGTATCGTCATCACCAGGGGAATCAAAAATGGAACCATCGTCACTGCTACAACTTACTAGGAATAAGCTAAAAACAATACTAGCTAAACTTACTTTTGAAAATAATTTCATGCTCTTTCTCATACTTATGTTTTTATAGTTTTAAAAATGCGGTTATGTGCATATAGCCTTATTAACTTTAATGTTAGGTTTTAAGTATACTACTTTGTGTTTTTTTTCTTTCTTTTTTGCAGAGGTTAGTTAATAGAATGCTAAAAATTATTTTAAATACTGTTATTTAGTACCTTTGTTGTCATGAAAGAAAAGCTACATCGCTATTTTTCTTGCCTTATGGCTATTATAGTTTTGTTTTCTACTACCTCTTGGAAAGTAGAGAAGCATTATTGTATGGGGCATTTGGTAGATGTTGCTTTTTTTGTGGATGCTCAAGATTGCGGAATGGATATGTCTTCTAATTCTAAAGAAATAGCTAAGGTTCAAAAAAAATCTTGTTGTGATGAGGAATTAATAGCTTTTGAAGGGCAAAACAATGTTAAGCCTTCTTTTAATGATTTTGATTTAGAGCATCAAAGATTTTTAGTTACCTATATCCAATCCTTTATAGGTTTGTTTGTTTCTTCTGTAGAAAAAAACCAACCCTATGCAAAATACATTCCACCAAAAATTATCGAGGACATTCAGCTGCTTGATAATGTTTTCTTAATTTGATTTTTAACAAATAACGTTGTTTTCTTATTTGAAAATGGCGTATGTGTTATTGTTTTCTGCTTTTTTAGGAAAGCAAATTATAAATCATTAAAAGAAAAACATGAAAAAAATATATAGTATTAATGGGATGACGTGCGGTGGCTGTGTGGCTTCCGTTACGAAAAAGCTTCACGAGATAAATGGTGTTGTTTCCGCTACCGTTTCTTTAGAAACTTCCGAAGCTTTAGTGCAGTTAGAGAGTCCTTTAGAAATTGAAATTTTTAAATCTGCATTAGGAGACAAGTATACTGTTTCTGAAAAAAAAGATGGTATTAGCGTTGATTTTAACCTCCAAAATTCAACCAACGAGAAGTCAAAAATTCAACAGTTAAAACCACTGTTGCTTATTTTTCTATACCTATTTGTTGCAGCAATTTTGTTACACATAAAAGTATGGAGTACTACTAGTTTTATGTTAGACTTTATGGGGCTTTTTTATATAGTATTTAGCTTTTTTAAATTGTTAGATTTAAAAGGGTTTCCTGAAAGTTTTAGAATGTATGATCCAATAGCAAAAGTATTTCCATTATATGGTTGGGTATATCCTTTTATTGAAATAGCTTTAGGACTATGCTTTTTAATGAGATTTAAGATACCTATGGCACTTGTAGTAACCATTATAATTCTAGGGGTAACTACAATAGGCGTGCTTAAATCTTTGTTGGGTAAAAAAAGTATACAATGTGCATGTTTAGGTACGGCATTAAAATTACCTATGACACAAGCTACTTTTATAGAAAATGCTATTATGATTGTAATGGCTCTTGTAATGTTATTAAATGTATAGAGCTAGGAATTATGAGAAATATTTATTTACTACTATTTGTAGTGCTTCCTTTTTTTTGTGTTTCACAAGAGAAAGTAGAAGGAATGGTTATGGAAGCAAATATTGCTAAAAAACATATTCCATTGCAAGGGGCCAATGTGTATTGGTTATACTCGCAAACAGGTACGGTTACAAATGCTGATGGGTTATTTACTATTCCATATTTAAAGGATTATAATAAACTTGTTATTAGTTACATAGGATATAAGTCGGATACGCTTACAGTTAATACACCAAGAACTATACATCATAGTTTAAAACCATCAAACGAATTAGATGAGGTGGTGGTTAAGCAAGAAAGAGAAAATGTACAAAAAGCATATTTTAGTTCGCAAAATGTAATTACGGTAAATAGCGCAGAATTACTAAAAGCGGCTTGTTGTAATTTAGCAGAGAGTTTTGAAACCAATCCGGCAATTGATGTAAACTTATCAGACGGATTAACAGGTACAAAGCAGATTGAAATGTTGGGATTAACTAGTCCGTATTTATTAATTACCCAAGAGAATATTCCTATGGTTCGTGGGGCATCACAAGCATACGGATTAACCTTTACTCCAGGTACATGGATAGAAAGTATTCAGATTACCAAAGGGGCGGGTAGTGTGGTTAATGGTTACGAGAGTATATCTGGGCAAATAAATACAGAGTTGGTAAAACCACTAACGGATAATGCTGTTTTTGTAAATGGGTATGCAAACCAAAATGGACGTTATGAGCTCAATACCCATTTTAATAAAAAACTTACTGATAAATGGAGTACAGGTTTATATATACATGGTAATAAACGAACCCAAAAGGAAGATGATAATAAGGACGGATTTTTAGATGCGCCTTTAGCAGACCAGATTAATGTAATGAACCGTTGGCAATATCAAGATACAGAAAAAGGGTGGGTGAGTTTCTTTAATATTCGTTTTTTAAATGATGAAAAACAAGTTGGACAAACCAATTTTGACCCTAGTATACATAGATTAGATAGTAATAGGCCTTTACAGAGCGGAGCCGAAGAACCTGCACTGAGCGGAGTCGAAGTGTGGGGTAGTGAAATTAACACGCGTCGTTTTGGTACTTCACTGAAATTAGGCTATGTTTTTCCTGAATTACCGTTTCAAAGTTTTGGGTTTCAGACTTCCTATAGTTTACATAAGCAAGATTCTTATTTTGGCTATAGAACCTATGATATTAAACACGAAAGTTTGTATAGTAATCTCTTATTTAATTCTATTATTGGGGATACTAGAAACAAGTTTAAAACTGGGATTACTTTTGCGTATGATGGATATGATGAAGTGGTGCGTACAGCAGATTACTCTAGAGTAGATAATTCTGTAGGAGCCTTTTTAGAATATAGCTATGAGAATTTGGAGAAAGTGAGTCTTACTGCGGGGTTACGTGTAGATACTCATAATAGATTAGGAACCTTTGTAACACCAAGATTTCATATTAGATATACACCATGGGAAAAAGGAAGCTTACGAGGTTCTTTTGGTAGAGGAAAAAGGGCTGCCAATATTTTTGCAGAAAACCAGCAATTATTTGGGTCCGCTAGAACAATTAATATTGCAGATACCGGTGGTAGTGTTTACGGTTTAAAGCCCGAAGATGCATGGAACTATGGACTAAGCTTTTTGCAAGGATTTAATTTCTTAAATAAAAAAGGAGATATTTCGTTAGATTATTACATTACAGATTTTAAAGATCAGATAGTAGTAGATTGGGAAAATCCGCAGGAGGTATCCTTTTATAATTTAGATGGAGAGAGTAGTGCTAAGAGTTTTCAGGTAGAGGTGAATTATGAATTGCTATCTCGTTTAAACCTAAGAACATCCTATAAGTTTTATGACGTTTCTACCGATTATAGGAGTGGGAATCTTCAAAAACCTTTATTAGCACAACATCGCTTCTTTGTTAATTTAGGATATGAAACGGAAGCCAAAGAGAATAAAGCGCAATGGAAGTTTGATTATACGCTTCATAGTATGGGGAAAAAAAGGTTGCCAGATACCAGTAGTAATCCTGAAGAATATCAATTAGGAGCGTATTCATTGCCCTATAATCATATGAATGCACAAATAACAAAAGTTTTCTCCAATGCATTTGAAGTGTACGTGGGTGGAGAAAATCTTTCTAATGTGCAGCAGGTTAGTCCTGTTTTAGGAGCAGATAATCCTTTTGGCTCTAATTTTGATACTACCATTATATATGCACCTATAATGGGAAGAATGTTTTATGGCGGATTTAGATTTAAAATTTAATATTAATTAATAATAAGAGAAATGAAAACAACAATTTTAACCTTAACAATGGCATTGTTTACAGTAATTACCTTTGCTCAGGAAAAGAATAAAAAAATGACTTTTGATGTAAATGGAAAATGCGGCATGTGTAAAGAGCGTATTGAAAAAGCAGCATTGAACGTAAAAGGAGTAAAATATGCATCTTGGGATATACCTACGCATCAATTATCTGTAATTATGGATGAGCGTAAAACAGATGCCATGCAGATTAAAACGGCAATTGTAGGGGTAGGGCATGATACAAAAGAATTAAAAGCTACAGAAGAAGCTTATAACAGTGTTCATCCATGTTGTAAATACAGAGAAGATAATTCGGATGATGGTGCAGCACATTAATTTGTGCCTTTAAATAAAAGCCGCTTTCATATTTATTCACTATAAATAGCCATTACAGGAATGTCTAAATGATTTAAAATATCTTCCGCTAAACTAAGAGAAAATAATCGTTGGTAAAAATTACGTTTATGGTTAATAACACAAATCATATCAATAGTATTATTAACACAGTATTCTGATAATGATTTTTTTAGATTAATAGTGTCAATAGATATAAACTTGGTGTTATTTAAATTTTTTAATTGCAATGAGTCTTTAAAAGAACTCATTAAAGGCGATATGGATTCACCATGTGCTAAATCAAAATGTATAACATGTAAAATAGAATTAAATTCTTGGGTTTTTAAGATTACTTGCTCTAAAGGTTCTTTTTCATCCTCACGATAATCTACTAAAAAAGCAATATTATTTAGGTAACCATCAAAAGTAGCTTTTTCAGGAATGGCAATAACTGGCTTATTTATTTCTTGAAGTATTTTAATTGTATTGGTTTCCATGAAAATATTAAACAAGCTATTTTCTTTGTTTTGGGTACCCATTATAATTAAATCTATTTTATCTTCTTTACGGGTAATGTATTTTTTTAAAGAATCAATAAAATTACCTTCATTAACAACGTATTTTACCTTTAAGTTACCAGCTTTACTTTCTTTTATTAATTTTTCAAAGGGAGGGAATTTGTCTTTTTTGTTTCTAAAATTCTGTATATCTACTTTGTCATAAACTTGTTGTGCTTCTTCCGGGATATCACTATCTTCAGAATACGTATGGTAAACAATAAGTTTTGAGTTAGATTTTTGAGCGTATTCCATTGCGTATGTAAAAGCATTTAAGGATAGCTCTGTAAAATCGGTAGGGAATAATATACTTTTCATCTCTTTTCTTTTTAATAAAATATATAGCGCTTCTAATTATAGAGTAGCTAAATATTTAACTACATACACTAAAACAATACTTACTATTAAACCAATAAAAACTTTTAATAAATCCATTCCTAAATTTTTAAACATATTTTTTCGGTTTTCTTTTTTTCTGAGCATAAAGTTCAATGCTATTTCTCTACCAGCTAGAATACCTATAAAAACCCATGTGGTACTCATAGGAACATTGTTTAACTCTTTAAAATAGAAAAGAATAATACCGTAAGATAAATCTATTAATGTTGCAGAACGAATATCTACAGTGTTCGTTTTTGATTTTACAATTTTTTGAATTTCTCCACCTTTTTTGGCAATAATAAAAGCTAACATTCCAAGAATAATAACTAAAGAAAATAATAGCTGCCATACTTTTAACTCTCTTGGTAAATACACATATATGTTAGCAAAATCCTGAATTAACCATTGCGACCATAAAAATCCTGTAGAACACCATTGTAATGTTGTCCATATTTTTCTTTGTTTTGGAGTTATTGGGTTTTCAATAAATTTCTTTTCTAATAAATTAGCTACAATAGCATATAAAATAATTGCAGCAATAAAAGCTACGGCGTAACCAGAAATAGATTTAATGATCATGTCATTTAAATTTTTCTGATTAAAGAAAGTTAGTACCATAAAAGAAGTACTAACTGGGATTCCCGTTCTTGTTAAGAGCATTAATATTATAGGAGGGAGTATATAATACCATGCAAATGGGTCTGGCATTGGGTATTTTTCTAAACGCCCATACGAGACATCACCAGCATGTGTAATATATCCGTAAATAAGAGTGACGCTTAGTATACCGCCGGCAAATAGCCATAGTACCCACCATTTTTTTCTTTCATTAGAACTTAAGAATGTTCCAAGTGTTTGTATGGTGTCATTTCCAACTACAGAGTAAGCTGCTAGGGTAAACCCTAAATATATAACAACAAGAGAAAAATCCATTTACTATATTTTTAGTTTGGTTTTGCAAAAAAAGCACTTTTAAATGGGCTCTAATGTTATCTTTGAGTTATATCTTTAGAAAAATACGCTTTTTTAATGAAAAAACCCACTTAATAGAGTTTATTGAGCTCATCTGGGAAATAGAAAATAGAGTTGTCGTTAGTACTACAACTTACAAAGAATAAGCTAAAAAAAAGATTAGTTAAACTTGCTTGAAAAATAATTTCATGCTCTTTTTCATTAAAAAACGTCTTTTGAGGTAGATGAACGTAAGATAGATTCTATGCAAATAAAAACAGCACTTGTAAGTGTTGGGCATGATGCCAAAGAGCTAAAAGCAACGGATGAAGCTTATGTAGTAAATAGAATTAAATAGTTAAATTTTAAAGCCTTGTACTTTTGGGTTGTAAGGTTACCCTTTTAATTGGAGTACTAAAAATGAGCAAGGTACCTTAAATTTTATACCACTGAGATTGGTCAGTTCTTTATATAAATTAAATTGTAGTGTGTTTTTAACCTAAACTTTATAGTTTCACTTTAATATTACATAGCTGCGGTTGCTTAAAAATCATATGTTTGTCATAATGTTCTTTTTTGTCATATACAGATACTGGCCAATACTGCTTTCCATTGGAGTCAATCATAAAAATATGTTCTTCTTTACCTCTAGTGTGGTTTTTTAGCCAATAAGCTGTTTTAGAAGGTAAATTGGAATAAATTAATGAATCTGTTTTTGCAACCTTACGACCAGTAGATATCCAGCTTTTATCCCAAAACATAAGCTCATATTCATCATGCGGTCGAATATTATTATCATCATTTCTTGATTGTACTGCAAAATAATTAATTTTCTGTTGCTCTGGAAAATGGTAAATAACCTTTAATTTTTTCTTTTCAATAAAAGTAAGGGGAAGAGTATCGGTAACCGTATTGGATTCTGTCATACTCAATTCAACATCATTAGACATTACTGTAGAATTTGTACGAATAATTTCTCCTGATTCATTTAAAAGATGAAAACTGGAAAGATGAACGGGGGTTTCCTTAGATTCAGGTGTTTTTAGAAAATAATATGAATATTTATTTTGGTTTTTCGAATGTATAATCTGTCTTCTTGAATTACTTAAATTAACTTCAGCAATGAACTGTGCATCCGAAAAATCACTCTTGTTTGCGCCCATTATTTTGCAGCCGTTAACCGAATAAATCCAATCTAATTTAACAGGATTTCTAGCTTTGTAAGGTTGCCATTTTCTAGTAATTACAGCAGTAGAAATCGTGTTTTTATAATCTGGAATGAAGGGTTGTACATTAGAGTTATTATCTAAATAAAAGGGATAAAATACTTCGGGATTTTTCGGATTCTGAGTTGCGTATACTATGTTTTTACCAATGTTGGTAAATGTAATTTTTTTGTTACCTTTTTCAGAATAACCTACTGTCTTCCAATTTCCATTTCTTTCAAAGACATAGAGTGGCGCGGTACGGCCATCCACTATGATATCAATTTCAATATTGTTTTTAGACTTGTACAAATGGGTAACATCTTTTTGTTTTCCTTTAATTCCGCCTTTACGATTTGAATAAAATACTTTGCGGTAAACTTTTGGGATACTCGCTTTAGCGTATAAGCTATCTAGAATTCTGGTGTCAATTACATCTACAGGAATAGCTTTATCTCTAATAAAGATAACCAGCCATGCATGTCCATTGGAAAGATGATTTCCCCAATGTGGAGTATAATCTTTAGTACATGGGATTCCAATGCTTCTAAGAACATGAACTACCAGATTAACAAGGTTGCTGCAATTAGCACCTTTAATTTTTTCTAGTTGGCTTATTGGTAAGTCGGCAGGGTATCTTATTTTACCTGCAAATTGTACGTTAAGAGAGTCATAGAGCTGACATATAGTTCTCTCTAGCGATTTAGTTTCATTTAATACAGAATATGCCCAGGAATATTTTTCATGAAGTTTTTTTCTTAAGCCTTTCTCTAGTGGTTCTGATTCTATTCGATAAGGGAGTACATAATTTAAGAACAAATCATTAGAACAACGAAAAGACTCTGGTAGCCTTTCTCGAGCTTTAAAAGCCATTTCTATGTTTTCTATTAAATAATCGGCATTAATTGAGTTTACATCTTTTTTTTTAATTAAACTAACACTAGGATTATTTTCCATTGCTAAATTCCATATTTTAGTAATGGTATCTTTTTCAAATTTATTGTTCTTAAGATAATTAGTAACACTTTTAAATACTTTATTGTAACCATCGTGTCCTTCTATAGAATAATGATTATCCATGTTTTCTATTAGGAAAGAAGCAGCTTTTAGTTTATTAGAATCAGTATTTTTATAAGCTTCAATAACTTTTTTTAAATTATTTTTATTACTGCTAGTCAATTTTATAACTTCAGATATTTTTGATTTATCTGTATTACATCCAGTTGCGAAAATCAAAAAAAAAGGTATTAAAAGAAGAGTAAATCTCATATTTAGTTTTTCGAGTGAATAATCTATTTTAACGCCATTTCTTTAGGATATATATGATATTGAAAAACCCTAATGGAAATTAGTGAATTCTTAAAAAAGAATACTACCAAATATAGTAAATAGTTTGAGTTTTTCAGGGTGTCTTAGTGATTATATCAGTATATAAGTTTACTATTAAAATTTGATTTAAAGTTCTAATATGAAACAAGTTGATGTGTTTTTTTACTAACGATAAAGTATAAGAAAAATAAATAATATTAGTTAATAGCTAAGACTGTTATAAATTTATTTTCTTCTGTTTTTAAACATTTTTTTGTATTTCTTTTTAGGGGGGTAAGTATGTGGCTATAAAAAAAACCGTTTCTAAATTTTAGAAACGGTTTTTAGTAAATTATATCTATGTATTAGTCTTACATCATGCCTGGCATTCCACCACCACCCATTGGAGGCATAGCAGCAGGAGCATCTTCTTTAATATCTGTTAAAGCACATTCCGTAGTAAGTATCATTCCAGAAACAGAAGCAGCATTTTCTAAAGCAACACGTGTTACTTTTTTAGGGTCAATAATACCAGCTTTCATCATCTCAACATATTGTTCAGATTTAGCATCATAACCAAAATCGCCTTTTCCTTCTAAAATTTTAGCAACTACAACAGAGCCCTCACCACCAGCATTGGCAACAATAGTTCTTATAGGAGCCTCAATAGCTCTAGCAACAATTTGTAGTCCTGTTTCTTCGTCTGCATTTTCTGCTTTTATTTTTTGTAAAACAGATTTAGCTCTTACTAAAGCAACACCACCACCGGCAACAATGCCTTCTTCGACAGCAGCTCTAGTTGCATGTAAAGCATCATCTACTCTGTCTTTTTTCTCTTTCATTTCTACTTCAGAAGCAGCACCAACATAAAGAACAGCTACACCGCCAGCTAATTTAGCTAAACGCTCTTGTAATTTTTCTTTATCATAATCAGATGTCGTAGTTTCTATCTGCGCTTTAATTTGGTTAACTCTAGTTTTAATTACTTTAGCATCGCCACCACCATTAACAATAGTTGTGTTGTCTTTATCTATAGCAACTTTTTCACAAGTACCAAGCATCTCTAATGTAGTATTATCTAAAGAAAAACCTCTTTCTTCAGAAATAACAGTACCGCCAGTTAAGATTGCAATATCTTCTAACATTGCTTTTCTACGATCTCCAAATCCTGGAGCTTTTACAGCAGCAATTTTAAGAGAACCTCTTAATTTGTTTACCACTAAAGTTGCTAATGCTTCGCCATCTACATCTTCTGCAATAATTAATAATGGTTTCCCAGATTGAGCAACAGGCTCTAATACAGGAAGTAAATCTTTCATTGCAGATATTTTCTTATCAAATAATAAGATGTATGGATTTTCTAAATCGGCAATCATTTTTTCAGAATCTGTAACAAAGTAAGGAGAAAGGTATCCTCTGTCAAATTGCATACCTTCTACAACATCTACATACGTATCTGTCCCTTTAGCTTCTTCAACAGTAATTACACCTTCTTTACCAACTTTTCCAAAAGCTTTAGCAATTAAATCGCCAATAGTTTCGTCGTTATTAGCAGAAATAGAAGCAACTTGCTTAATCTTCTCTGAAGAATCTCCTACTTTTTTAGATTGCTTAGCAAGGTCTGCAACAATAGCTTCAACCGCTTTGTCTATACCCCTTTTTAAATCCATTGGATTTGCACCTGCGGCAACATTTTTTAACCCTTCTTTTACAATTGCTTGTGCAAGAACAGTTGCTGTAGTGGTACCATCACCAGCTAAATCATTAGTCTTAGAAGCAACTTCTTTAACCATCTGAGCGCCCATATTTTCAAGAGCATCTGCTAATTCTATTTCTTTTGCAACTGTAACACCATCTTTAGTAACTGCAGGAGCCCCAAAAGATTTGCTAATAATTACATTTCTACCTTTAGGTCCTAAGGTAACTTTTACTGCGTTTGCTAGAGCGTCAACACCTCTTTTAAGGCCGTCTCTTGCGTCAATATCAAATTTTATATCTTTTGCCATTGTGTGTAAATTTATTTTTAGCCATTAGCTTTTAGCCATTGGCTTTTAGAATTAATAAAATAAGCTAATAGCCAAAAGCTAATAGCCAAAAGCAATTAAACAATTGCTAGAATATCGCTTTCACGCATCATCAAATAATCGGTTCCTTCTAATTTTAATTCGGTTCCTGCATATTTTCCATAAAGGACAGAGTCTCCAACTTTTACAGTTACAGCTTCATCTTTAGTTCCTGGGCCAACTGCAACAACTTTCCCTTTTTGAGGTTTTTCTTTTGCGGTATCTGGGATATAAATTCCAGAAGCAGTTTTAGTCTCAGCAGCCATTGGCTCTATAAGAACTCTATCTGCTAATGGTTGAATTTTTACTTTTGCCATTATATAAATTTTTAATTTGGTTTATTAAATTCTAGATTTATTTAGGCAGTAATTATGCCATTGCTATTTTTCTGCCATATTTAAATAAAAAATGCCAGCTTGTCATAAAGCTGGCATTTTTTTAAAATATATTTTCTGTAGTTGTTACTCAGCTGGAGTAGTTTCTTGTGTTGCTGGAGCAGGAGTTGTCGTTTCTATAGGTGCTGTTTCTTCAGGAACAACGGTTTCTATATCATCTCCTTGTAATAATTTAGAATCTGCATCACCAAAGTTTCCTTTTAAAGCAATGTTAGATGCTAGTATTAAAACAACTAAAAGAGCAGCTAGTGTCCATGTGCTTTTATCTAAAAAGTCACCGGTTTTTTTAACACCGCCCACTACTTGTGTGCCACCGCCACCAAAAGAAGAAGAAAGTCCTCCACCTTTAGGGTTTTGTACCATTATTACTAATATTAGTAAGAAACATACGATGATTATAAGAATCAAAAAAATGGAAAAGGTGCTCATTGTGCTTAATTATTATCCTGTTGTAATTTTTCTACCGCTTTAATTTGGTCTGCAAAGAAACTACTTTTTTCTGGATATTTCAAACTTAATATTTTATAGGCCTGTATTGCTTTTTTGTACTTTTTTTGTTCTAGATAAACCTTGGCTAAGGTTTGTGTCATTAATTCATTTTTATTAATGGTCGTAGAGGCTTTTATATCTATTTTTGGGGTAGTGTTTTTTTGCGGTACAATTTTAGGGCTTTTTGCAATAAATTTATCTATACGATCAAATTTTTTGTTTTTAGAAACCTTTTTTTCGGGCTCCTTACTAGTTGCTTCTTTTGTTTCTTTTTGCTTAGTGGGGTCTTCTGTTCTATTAATTTCTTTGAAAGATGTTAATTGAAGCCATTGTGCAAAAGAATGTTTTTCTTTTTTATCAAAAGGTAGTGGAGTTCCAATTTCTAATTTGTCTTTGGGAGATTGTATAGGGTCTATATTTTTCTTTTCAGTATTTGAGGTGTTTGGCGTTTCTTTGCTCTTAAAAAGTTTTGGGTCTAATATTTTGTTGGCGTCCTCTTTGTCTTGCGGTAATGGTTTGTCTTCAGATTTTTCTATAAGAAGTTTTTCTTCTTTCTTAGGAATTTTTATTTCTTCGGCACGAACGTTTAAATCGGCTATTTCTACTTCTTTAAAGGGGGGGTTAGATTCTTTTGTTCTTTGTAAAAAGTCTTTACTTGTTATAAAATTAAAAAGAACGTCTCTATCTGTAGTATAGGCAGCAGTAATTTTTAATGCATTATTATATTTATAGCTATTTAAATTTTTTAATCCTTTTAAGTGTAGTGCTCTTGCAGCTTGAAAATAAGGGTATTCGTCAAGAATTTCTTCTAATTGATTTGTTTGAATAGGAGTAACAACCTTATTCGGATTTTTTAACAAATATGTGAAATCTTCTACATTCATAAGAAATTACCAATCTGCTAAAGAGGCGTTAAAAATATCTTGGGTTATACGTTCAAAAATAACTTCATGCGCGGTACTTTTTACATTAATTAACTGTAAGTTGGCATCAAAATCGTAAAAGAAGGAAAAATTTTGTTCAAAATCTACATCTTCTTTAGTGTTATTAAAAAAGCGACATTTTACGCGAACAGTTAAGCGGTTTTGCGCTGCTGTTTGTTGTGCTGTAGCAGTCATAGGGGAAATACGATATTCTGTTATTTCGCCTTCATATAATAAATCTGCGTTGCCATTATTTACTAAGTCTAAGTTAGATTGGTTTAAAATGCGGTCTTGTAATGCTAATGTAAAATCGCGATCCATACCTGGTTCAAAAGTAGAGCCTGGACTCTGAGAAGCATAGTTTTGAAAATAGCTTACTTGAAATGTTTTTGCAGTACCAGGATTACCGCCCGTAAAATTATAAACACCACAGCCATTTAGGAGCAAGGCAATAAAAATAAGTAATACACTATTTTTTATTTTAAGTAATACTTTCATTTTTTATAAATCGTATTGTTTAATTTTTCTGTACAATGTTCTTTCAGATATGCCTAATTCAGATGCAGCAGCTTTACGTTTACCTCTATTGCGTTCTAAAGATTTTTTAATTAATTCTATTTCTTTTTCTTGTAAAGATAGGGTTTCTTCTTCTTCAATTTCTTCTGCAAAATGGTATTTATCATCTATAGTAGATAGGGGTCTAGTTATATTTGCTTTCTCTGTTGTTGGTTCTGGTAACTGTAAAATAGGTAATATAGAATCTTCTGTTTGTGATTCTTCGTTGTCGTTAGCGTTAGTGTCACCGTATATTTTTTGAATAAGGTGCTCGTTTTCTTCTTGTACTTTTTGGGTGTCGTTGTTTTTTAACAACTCCATGGTTAGTTTTTTAAGGTCATTTAAATCCCCTTTCATATCAAACAAAACCTTGTAAAGAATTTCGCGTTCGTTACTAAAGTCACTTTCTTTTTTCTCTTGCCCAATTACAGCTGGTAAATTGTTTTTGCTAGCATTAGGAAGGTATCCGTTTAGTGTTTCTAAAGTAATATTTCTTTTTTCTTCTAATACGGAAACTTGCTCTGCAATGTTTCTTAGCTGGCGGATATTTCCTGGCCATCTATATTTTAATAATAATTGTATTGCACTATCATCTAGCCTAATAGTTGGCATTTTATACTTTTGACCAAAATCTGAAGCAAATTTTCTAAATAGTAAATGAATATCTCCTTCTCTTTCTCTAAGAGGTGGAATATTTAATTCTACAGTGCTTAACCTATAATATAAATCTTCTCTAAATTTTTCTTTTTTTATAGCTTCAAACATATTCACGTTTGTAGCAGCAACAATACGAACATCTGTTTTTTGCACTTGGGAGGAGCCTACTTTTAAAAATTCGCCATTTTCTAAAACACGTAATAAACGTACTTGTGTGGTAAGGGGCAATTCGCCAACTTCATCTAAAAAAATGGTTCCGCCATCTGCAACTTCAAAATACCCACTTCGAGTAGATGTAGCTCCAGTAAAGGCACCTTTTTCATGTCCAAAAAGTTCACTATCTATAGTGCCTTCTGGAATGGCTCCACAGTTTACAGCAATATATTTTGCGTGTTTTCTATGCGATAAAGAGTGTATAATTTTCGGAATAGATTCTTTACCAACACCACTTTCTCCTGTAACCAAAACAGAAATATCGGTAGGGGCAACCTGTATTGCTTTTTCTAAGGCACGATTTAGTTTTGGGTCGTTACCAATAATTTCAAATCGCTGTTTTATGGCTTGAATGCTTTCCATGGTATACTTTAATTGTTATCAGAATATCCTACAGCAGTTCCTTTTAACGTTGCAGAGGTACAATCTTCAATTTTTACATTTACAAAATCTCCTATTTTGTAATTTTCTTTTGGAAAAACAACTACGGTGCTTTGCGAGTTTCTTCCCATCCAATGTTCGTCCGATTTTTTAGAAGAACCTTCAATAAGAACTTCTTCCACTTTTCCTAAATGCGTTTGCGTTCTATAATGACAATGCTCTCTTTGTAAAGCAATTACTTCTGCAAGTCTTCTTTGTTTTATTTCTTGGGGAATATCGTCTTCTAATTTTCTTGCTGCCATAGTTCCTGGTCTTTCGGAATAGGCGTACATATAACCAAAATTATATTTTACATATTCTAAAGCCTTAAGCGTATCTTGGTGGTCCTCTTCTGTTTCTGTTGGAAAACCAATAATCATGTCTTGAGAAATAGAACAGTCTGGAAGAATTTCACGAATGTTATCTATTAAAGTAAAATACTCTTCAATCGTATGTAATCGGTTCATTTCTTTAAGAATCCTATTACTACCACTTTGTAATGGTAAATGAATATGGTTGCAAATGTTTTTATACTTAGCCACGGTTTTAATAACATCTAAAGTCATGTCTTGCGGATTAGAAGTAGAAAAACGAATTCGCATTTTTGGTTGCGCCTCAGCAACTGTAGCTAATAAGTTTGCAAAGTTTACAGCTGTTGCCTTTTGCATTTCAGAGGCATTTTCAAAATCTTTTCGTAATCCACCTCCATACCATAAGTAACTATCTACATTCTGACCAAGAAGGGTAATTTCTTTATATCCTTTGTTCCATAAATCGTTTACTTCTTCTAAAATAGATTGTGGCTCTCTACTGCGTTCTCTTCCTCTAGTAAAAGGAACTACGCAAAAGGTGCACATATTATCGCAGCCACGGGTAATAGATACAAAAGCATTTACGCCATTGGTGTGTAAACGTATTGGAGCAATATCTCCATAGGTTTCTTCTTTAGATAAAATTACGTTTACTGCATTTTTACCATCATCAATTTCTTGGATAAGATTAGGAAGGTCTTTATAGGCATCTGGACCAACCACCATATCTACTATTTTTTCTTCTTCAAGAAATTTACTTTTTAGTCTTTCTGCCATGCAACCTAAAACCCCAACTTTTAAATGCGGTCTATCTTTTTTTACGGCGTTAAATTTTTGTAAACGTTTACGAACTGTTTGTTCTGCTTTATCACGAATAGAACAAGTATTTACTAAAACTAAGTCTGCATCTTCTAGTTTTTGAGTTGTGCTAAAACCTTCTTTAGTTAAAATAGAAGCTACAACTTCACTATCGGCAAAATTCATAGCGCAGCCGTAACTTTCTAAATAAAGCTTGCGGCTACTACTATTTTTAGTTTCAATAGAAACGGTGGTTCCTTGTATCGATTCGTCTATGGTTTTCTCCATGGAGTTGCTGGCTTCATTTAGTTTTAAAAGAATTGCAAAGATAACGCTAAAAACAAATTTATGACAAATTGACAGTTGTAAAATTTTTATAAAATTAAAGGAGGATTTCTTAAATGTTGCGATGTAAAAAGAACTATTTATAAATTAAAAGATACTTTTACTTAAAAAATTTGAAATTAATTTTTTTATGACAATAAAACGCAAAAAAGAACCATGGCCTACAAAGGCAGTAATGCAACAGATTTACGAAAAAAAGATGTGGGGCGGAGATGTTGATTTTTATTCTGGTTTGGGTTCTCATTCTTCAAAATTTGTAGCCCCTTATGTAAAAGAAGTTTCTCTTTTTTTAAATTCTTTTAATACGCGTTTGGAGGTTTGTGATTTGGGTTGTGGAGATTTTAATGTTGGGATACAATTAGTGCCTTTAACTAAAAAATATATTGCGGTTGATATTGTTCCTAACCTTATTGAACGGAATAAACATCTTTTTAAAGAAGATAATTTAGAGTTTTTGTGTTTAGATATCAGCAAAGATAAATTGCCAAATGCAGACTGTGCAATTGTTAGGCAGGTAATGCAACACATAAGTAATGCAGAAATTATGAGCCTTCTTGAAAAACTAAGAAAGTACAAATATCTTATAATTACAGAGCACTTACCTATACATAGTTTTGTTCCAAATAAAGATATTATATCTGGTCAAGGAATACGATTAAAAAAGAACAGCGGAGTAGATATTTTACAACTGCCTTTTTTAGCAAAAACCAAATTAATTAAAAATTTAACAATCTCTTCTTACGATAGTAAAAGCGCAATTTTAACCAATTTGTATCAGAATTTTTAAGGACAAATAAAGAAATATTGCAACCAACTTCTAAGTAATGCATCTAATTTATAACCACTTAAAAATAAATAGTTATGAAAATTAAGATTGTTTTATTCGTTTTTGCTATAACTTTTGGACTTCTTTCTTGTGAAAAAGAGGAGGATGGTAAGTATGCCGATTATTTAGTAGCAAGACCTTTAAAAATATCTAAAACGGAATTTAATAAAGGAGTAGATATTATTGCTCCTATGCCTATAGATGAGTCTGGAAAAATATATGCTTATAAGAATTATATTTTTATAAATGACAAGTACAAAGGGGTGCATGTAATAGATAATACAAATCCGGCTTCTCCAAAGAAAATAGCCTTTATTAAAATAGCTGGTAATGTAGATATATCTATAAAAGATGATTATTTATATGCAGATAGTATTACAGATTTAATGGTATTAGATATATCGGATATTAATACTATTAAAATTGTAAATCGTTTAAAGAATGTTTTAAGAGATAATGTGGTGTGGCCAGTGGCAGATTTTTATGAATATGATGAGGTAGATTATGAAAATGAACTTGTTATTGGTTGGGAAACTGTAACAGAAAGACGTTTAATAGAAGAGTATGAGGAGCGTTTTGGAGGGCCAGACATTGTTCTTTTTGAAGATACAAATGCTCGTTCTGTAGGGCAAGGAGGGTCTTTAGCACGTTTTAAGATTGTGGAAGATTATTTATATGCGGTAGATAGTCATACTATAAATGTTTTTAATATTGAAGATTTAAGTGCGCCAAAAGATTTAGAAGATGTATTTGCAGGTTTTGATATTGAAACTATTTTTAATAAAGGAAATCATCTTTTTTTAGGAAGTATGCGCGGTATGTATATCTATGATATTACTACACCAGCTACTCCTACTTTTGTTTCAGAATTTCAACACGGTACTGCATGTGATCCCGTTGTAGTAGATGGCAATTATGCGTATGTTACTTTAAGAGGAGGCAATGCTTGTGGTGCAACAGAGAGCGGTTTATTTATTGTAGATATTTCTGTAATATCTAACCCTGTTTTAGCAGAAAATTATCCTTTAGAGAGCCCTTATGGTTTGGGGATAAAAGATGAAAAACTATTTATTTGTGATGGTGAAGCAGGATTAAAAGTATACGATAAAACAAATATTGAGAATTTAAAAGAGCTAAATCATTTTAAAGATATAGATACTTTTGATGTAATTCCGTTAGAAAACCAATTATTAATGGTAGGCGATGAAATTTTATATCAATACGAGTATTTAAATAATAACATAAAGTTAATAAGCACTTTAGAGCTAAATTAGAGTGCTGTAATACTTAGTAAAAAGCTCTTTAAAAAGGAGCTTTTTTTATACATATATATTAGGTATAACATTTAATTAAAAATTTCGACTACTTTTGTTGCTTCAAAAAGGAATGAATGGCTAAGAATTTAGTAATAGTAGAGTCGCCAGCAAAGGCAAAAACCATAGAGAAGTTTTTAGGTAAAGATTTTAAAGTAGAGTCCAGTTTTGGGCATATTGCAGATTTACCTTCTAAAGAATTAGGTGTAGATGTCGACAAAGATTTTGAACCTAAATATATAGTAGATAAGGATAAGAAAGCCTTAGTCAAAAAACTAAAGGATTTAGCAAAGAAAGCAGATACTATATGGCTAGCGAGTGATGAGGATCGTGAGGGAGAGGCTATTTCTTGGCATTTAGCAGAGGAGCTAAAATTGGATAAAGACAAAACAAAAAGAATTGTTTTTAACTCTATTACTAAATCGGCAATTCAAAAAGCAATTGAAAATCCAAGAGAAATAAATTATAATTTGGTAAATGCCCAACAAGCCCGAAGGGTGTTAGACCGTTTGGTGGGGTACCAATTATCACCAGTACTTTGGAAAAAAATTAAGCCAGGACTTTCAGCAGGTAGAGTACAATCTGTAGCAGTACGTCTAATTGTAGAACGGGAACGTAGCATAGAAGCGTTTACACCAGTAGCTTCCTATAGAATATCAGCACAATTTGTTACTAAAGAAGGTAGCGTGTTTACTGCGAAACTTAATAAAACATTCGCTTCTAAAGAAGAAGCACAAGCGTTTTTAGATAAGAATATAGATGCTAATTTTTCAGTAGGTAATTTAGATAAAAAACCAGCTAAAAAATCGCCATCAGCACCATTCACAACATCAACCCTACAACAAGAAGCGGCAAGAAAGTTATATTTTTCGGTTGGTAGAACCATGCAAGTAGCGCAGCGCTTATATGAAGCAGGACTTATTACTTACATGAGAACAGATAGTGTAAACCTTTCTTCCGAGGCGGTTAATGCAGCAAAGGACGCTATTATTCAAAACTACGGAGAATCCTATAGTACAGTACGTAATTTTACTGGGAAAACAAAAGGAGCACAAGAAGCGCATGAAGCTGTTAGACCTACAGATATGTCGCGTTCATCGGTTTCTTTAGAACGTGATCAATCTAAGTTATATGAGCTTATTTGGAAACGTACTATAGCATCCCAAATGAGTGATGCGCAATTGGAAAGAACAAATGTTAAAATAAAAACCAATACCCATTCTGAAGAATTTACAGCAAATGGAGAGGTTATAAAATTTGATGGTTTCTTAAAAGTATATTTAGAAAGTTCTGATGATGAGGATCAAGCAGAAGAGCAGGAAGGCATGTTACCTGCAATGGAAGTTGGGGAAGCTTTAAGCAATAAATATATAACTGCTACAGAGCGTTTTTCTAGAGCACCATATAGATTTACAGAAGCTTCTTTAGTTAAGAAATTAGAAGAATTAGGAATTGGAAGACCATCTACCTATGCGCCAACAATATCTACAATTTTAAATAGAGGATATGTAGAAAAAGGAACTATAGAAGGTGTAGAAAGAAAATATACGCAATTAGTTTTAGAATCTAATACGGTATCAGAAAAGAACCTTACAGAAACAGTAGGTTCTGATAAAGGTAAAATGGTTCCTACAGATATAGGAATGATTGTTACCGATTTCTTGGTAAGTAATTTTGCAAACATTTTAGATTATAATTTCACAGCAAAAGTGGAAGAAGATTTTGATGAAATAGCAACAGGCGAAGAAGACTGGAAAAAAGTAATGAAAACTTTTTATAAAGATTTTCATCCAACAGTTCTAGATGTAGAAGCAAATGCAGAGCGTGCAAGCGGGGAACGAATTTTAGGTAAAGACCCAAAATCTGGCAGACAAGTATCTGTACGTTTAGGAAGATTTGGGCCTATGGTACAAATTGGTACTGCAGAAGAAGAAGAGAAGCCGCTATTTGCTAGTTTATTACCAGAACAAAATTTGGGAAGTATAACCTATGAAGAGGCAATGGAACTTTTTAAATTACCTAGAGATTTAGGAGTTTATGAAGGAGAAGAAGTTGCAGCAAATGTTGGTAGGTTTGGGCCTTATGTTCGTTTTGGAAAGAAATTTATTTCTCTTCCAAAGGATGAAAGTGCTATGAACATTACTATGGAAAGAGCCATAGAACTTATTATAGAAAAGCAAAAAGCAGATGCACCAATTGCTTCTTATGAAGATAAAGATGTAGTTAAAGGCGTAGGGCGTTTTGGGCCATTTATAAAATGGAATGGTATGTTTATTAATGTTAACAAAAAGTACGATTTTGATAACCTTACTCAAGAAAACATAGAAGAACTTATAGAGGTTAAAAAACAAAAAGAAATAGATAAGGTTGTCCATAACTGGGAAGAAGAAGGTATTCGTATAGAAAAAGCAAGATGGGGAAGGCATAATGTTTTAAAAGGTAAAATTAAAGTAGAGCTAGCTAAAACAGTGGATGCTGCCGCTATGACTTTAGAAGAAGCAAAAGCGTTAATAGAGGCAAAAACGCCAAAGAAAAAAGCAAAGGCTAAACCAAAAGCGAAAGCAAAACCAAAAGCGAAAGCAAAACCAAAAGCTAAGAAATAATATGGCGTATGATTTTTTAGTGCCTGTGGAAGATAAAGTAATGGCACATTGTGAGTTATTACCAGAGCAAGCTTTAGGGAAAAATATTTATGCACATACAGAAAGAGATGGTTTACCAGTATTAGCAAATGCATCTATAGCCCTTTTAGGAGTAAAAGAGTCTAGGAATGCTTTTGAAAAGAAAACAGAAAAGTTAGATGTTTCTGCTATAAGGATACAGTTTTACAAATTAATGTCTGGTAATTGGAATTCTACCATTGTAGATATGGGAGACATTGAAGAAGGAGAGTCTGTTGAAGATACCTATTTTGTAGTAAAAGAAATTGTTGCAGGATTATTAGAAGAAAATATTGTTCCTATTATTTTAGGAGCAACACAAGATATTACCTATGCGGCTTACAGAGCTTTTGATGGGATAAAAGACATGATTAATTTAGTAGCTGTAGATAGCCGCTTTGATTTTGGAATGGAAGATGAACTTATTTCTTCTCATTCCTATATGAGCAAAATTATTACAGATAAGCCTAATAATTTATTTAACTTTTCTAACATAGGATATCAAAGTTATTTTAATGCGCAAGAAGAATTAGATCTTATGGAGCGCCTTTTTTTTGATTCCTATAGGTTAGGAGAAATAGTTAATGACATTACTTTGTCAGAACCAGTGTTAAGAAATGCACATATGGTAAGCTTAGATGCAAGAGCAATAAGAGCTAGTGAAATATGCCTATCTGCAAATTTTTCTCCAAACGGGTTTAGTGGGCCTGAAATTTGTGCTATTGCAAGATATGCAGGCATTAGTGATAAAGTTAGTGTATTTGGTGTTTATGAAATGGAAAATACAGTACAATCTTGCCAATTAATTGCACAAATGATGTGGTATTTTGTAGAAGGTTTTAACTTTAGAATAGAAGAGTCTCCATACTCAAATACAGACTTTAATAAGTATATAGTACCTAATGAGACCGAGGAACTTATTTTTCATAAAAGCTTATTAACAGAAAGGTGGTGGGTAGAAGTACCATCAATAATATCTTCACATACTAAAACAAATTCACCTGCGTTATTACCATGCACAGAAAAGGACTATTTAGATGCATGTAATCAAAATATTCCGGAAAGGTGGTTTAAAGCATATAAGAAAGGCTTTAATTAACATAAAATTTTTTTAAAAGGATTACAAGTACAATACAATAATTTGCTCAAAACGTAGTTTTAGAGAGTAGAATAAACAATTGTGTTTGCAATTTTTAACCATAATCGAAATTTAACCTAAAGTATGAAGAAGCTATTGTTATCATCTATAGCGTTTGTTTTTTTACTCACGAGTTGTGGGTCTAAAACTAAAGGAGAGCTAGTCGGAGTCCAAGGAAAGAAGTGGTATCCGGAAAAACCCTACGGAATGGAATTAATCCCAAGAGGATCTTTCATTATGGGTAAAAGTGAGGAAGACCAAGCTAAAGTTCTTAACGCACCAACAAAAACAGTAACCGTTCGTTCTTTTTATATGGATGATACTGAAATTACAAATAGCGAATATCGTCAGTTTGTAGAGTGGGTAAAAGATTCTATTACTAGAACAAAATTAGCTATTCTTGCTGATGAGTTAGGTATTGGTCCAGAAGAAGGAGGAATAGGAGATTTTGTATTTAAAGATGCAGATACAACCAAAGCCTCAGTTTATGACAAGTATATGTTAGATAACTATTCTGGTATGGGAGAAACTGGTTTTGAAGGAAGAGCGCTTAATAAAGATGAAAATCTTATTTGGGACGTTTCAGAATATCCAGATGAATATTATACCGAAGTAATGGACTCTCTTTATATTCCTGAAGAAGAATCATACAATGGGCAAAGAACAATAGACGTAACTAAACTTAAATATAAGTATAGTTGGATGGATATTGAAGCTGCTGCACGTTCTTCTAGAAAAGAAAATAAGAGTAGAAAAGATTTTATTCGTCATGAAGAGTTAGAAATTTATCCAGATACAACCGTATGGATTCGCGATTTTGAGTATTCTTATAATGAGCCAATGCACAACGATTATTTTTGGCATGATGCATATAGTGAATACCCTGTAGTTGGTATCTCTTGGAAGCAAGCACAAGCTTTTTGTAACTGGAGAACTAAACACAAAAATGACGACCAAAAAAGTAAAGGAAAGCAATTTGTAAATAAATTTAGACTACCTACAGAAGCAGAATGGGAGTATGCAGCAAGAGGTGGTATTGAAGGAGGAACGTACCCATGGGGTGGTCCTTATGTAATTAGTGATACAGGATGTTTTATGGCAAACTTTAAACCACAACGTGGAGATTATGCAGCCGATCAAGCATTATATACTGTAGAAGCTAAATCATACGAACCAAATGATTTTAACTTGTATAACATGGCAGGTAATGTTTCGGAATGGACAAACTCTAGCTATGATCCAAACTCTTACGAATATGTATCTACTATGAACCCTAATGGTGGCGATGGTAGTAACGAAAGAAAAGTTATTAGAGGTGGTTCTTGGAAAGATGTTGCTTATTTCCTACAAGTAAGTACAAGAGATTATGAATATGCAGATTCTGCACGTAGTTATGTTGGTTTTAGAACCGTACAAGATTACATGGGAGAAGAAGATTCAACTAGATAAGAATTATTTTAAACAATTATAATTAAACAAGTATCAAATTTTAACCAAATCTTTATTATTTATTAAACCTTAAATTAAATTAAATTATGGCACAGTCAAAATCAACAAAGAAATTATTTAATATGGCCTACGGTCTTGGGGCATCTATTGTAATTATCGGAGCATTATTTAAAATCCTTCACTGGGAATTAGGACCATTAAATGGAGGAGTTCTTTTAGCGATAGGTCTTATTACAGAGGCAGCAATTTTTGCTATTAGTGCATTCGAGCCAATAGAGGACGAGTACGATTGGTCTTTAGTATATCCAGAATTAGCAGGTGGAGAAGGTTCTCCAAGAGCTGCAAGTGAAGCTGCTGAAGTTAAAGAAGCAGAAGCATCTTTATCTAAAAAATTAGATAACTTATTACAAGAAGCAGGTGTAGATGCTAACTTAATGGAGAGCTTAGGTTCTAGTATTAAAAACTTTGAAGGAGCTGCAAAAGGAATTGCACCTACTGTAGATGCAATGGAGTCTACTAAAAAGTATTCTGAAGAAATGGTACATGCTGCCGCTCAAATGGAATCTTTAAACAGTCTTTATAAAGTACAGTTAGAAAGTGCAAGTAAGCAAGCTTCTGTAAATGAAGAAGTAGTACAAAATGCAAGTGCATTAAAAGAGCAAATGGCTTCTTTATCTACAAACTTATCTTCATTAAATGGAGTATATGGTGGAATGTTATCTGCAATGAGCAAAAACTAATTAGAGATTAGTAAATAACCCCAAATTAATAACAAAATCTAATTAGAAAAACATGGCAGGAGGAAAACAGTCACCACGTCAGAAAATGGTAAACCTAATGTATTTGGTTTTCATTTGTATGCTGGCTTTAAATATGAGTAAAGAAGTTCTAGCAGCATTCGGTATTATGAATGTAAAAATGGAAGCTTCTAATGCAAAAACCACAGAAAGTAACCTAGCTTTCTTAACAGGTTTAGAAACAAAAGCATCAGAAAATGCTGAAAAATTTGGTCCTTTATATAAGGATGCAAAGAAGATAAAAGAATTATCTAAAGATTACTATGATTACTTGGAAGGTCTTAAGTCAGAAATGATGACAGGCGTTGAAGATCCAACGGATTATGCAGTAATGGATAAATCAGATTTCTTAGATCAAAAATTCTTTCAAGGAGAAAACCTTGCCGAAGGTGGCCAAGAATTCTTAAAAAGAATTAACGATTATCGTACACAAGTATCTGCTGTTTTACCAGCAAACATGAAAGATGTTAAGTCTTCTGTTGTTACTAGATTTGAAACTGGTGATGCTAATGGTAAAGTTGAAAAGAGAGATGGTACTAAGCAAGATTGGATTAACTATCATTATGAAGGTTTCCCATTAATTGCTTCTTTAGCTAAAATCACAGCTTTACAGTCTGATATTAAAGCTACAGAAGAAGATGCTTTAAAATCTATGTTACAAGGACAATTAAGTAGTGAAGTTTCTATGACAAACTATACTACTTTATTAGAGCAAGAGAAATCTGCGTTCTATGCAGGAGAAAAGTTTTCAGGAAGCGTAGTATTAGGTCGTAAAGATGCTACTACAAAGCCAAATGAAGTTAACTTAAAGTTAGACGGTAGAAAATTAGTAGAAGGAAAAGATTACGAGATTAAAGATGGTCAGGTAAAGTTATTAGTTAGCGCTGGTGCCCCTGGAGATCATAAGATTGAAGGTAATCTAGTGTTTATGCAAGATGGAGAGCGTACAGAAGTACCTGTATCTTCAACATTTGCAACAATATCTAAGCCTAATGCAGCATTAATTGCAGCAGATAAGATGAACGTTGTTTATCGTGGTGTTCCTAACCCAATGTCTATCTCTATACCTGGTATACCTAACAATAAAGTTAGTGCATCTGCAGCTGGTCTTAGAAAAAGCTCTGGTAGCAAGTATATTATGACCCCTGGAAAAGGAAGAACAGTTAGTATTGTTGCTTCTGGTACATTACCTGACGGACAAAGAGTATCTTCTAAATCTGAATTTAGAATTAAAGATATTCCAAGACCATCTGGAGCTATTAGAGGAGAATCTGGTTCTGCTAAAATGCCAAGAAAAAACTTAGAAATGTCTACAGTTGGTGCATTATTAGAAGACTTTGATTTTGACTTAAATCTAAAAGTAAGCGGATTTAAATTTAAAGTTCCTGGACAACCTACAGTTAGTGTTAAAGGTAGTAGATTAGACTCAAGAGCTAAATCTGCGCTTAAGAGAGCTAAAAGAGGTGATGCAGTTCAAATATTTGATATTAACGCATATATCACAAACAATAAAGGTTATAAATTAAAGAAAGTATCTCCAGTAGTTGTTGAGATTACTAACTAATAGTTTATAAATACAAAAATGTAATGAGTTATTTTTTAAATAGCTCATTACATTTTAAAAAGTAAAAACATTAAATAGTTACAAATGAATTGGAAAAAAGTTTTATTAATCGGAGCTGTTAGTTTTTTACCATTATCTATGATGGCCCAAGCGAACATTTTGAACGCTAAAAAGCCGCAAGATATTGGGATTAGAACAACAGAGCAAAAAGCTTTAGATAATGATGCTCCTTTAAAATATGGTTATGTAGATGACAGAGACATTCTTTGGTCTAAAACTATATGGGAGACAGTAGATTTAGATGAGCGTGTAAATTTTCCATTATACTACCCTATAGATACTATTGATATAGGAGCAGATAGAAGATCGTTATACGATGTTTTAATTAAAAACATTAAAAACGGGAAACTAGAAGATGTATATGTGGATTCTTATTTTACCGAGAAAAGAAAATTTAGCGATTTAGAAGCTACGTTACAAAAAGTAGATACAACAGATTACGGATACGAGCAATTAAATGCAGGAGAACAAATTTCTGAAGAATATATAAACAGAAGAGATTTAACTGCTGCAGATATAGAAGAGTACCGTATTAAAGGAATCTGGTATTTTGACAAAAGACAAGGAGAATTAAAATATCGTTTATTAGGTATTGCTCCAGTTGCGCCAGATGTTAACTTTATTGATGATGAATCTATGGATCCAGGAGATGCGAAAGTAGAACTTTTCTGGGTATGGTACCCAAGTGCAAGACAAATTCTGCACGAAGCAAAAGTTTTTAACCAACGTAACTCTGCACAGCCAATATCTTTTGATATGTTACTTAATGCAAGAAGGTTTAATGCCGTAATTTATAGAGAAGATAATGTGCATGGAGACCGTAAGGTAAGCGATTATATTGCAGATAATGCATTGTTTCAATTATTGGAAGCCAAACGTATAAAAGAGGTTATCCGAGACAGGGAACAAGATATGTGGGCATATTAACCACAGAATATTCCAATTCAATATAATATGATGAAAATCCTCAGTGAAAACTGAGGATTTTTTTATTTTAAAATAGGTCAGACATTTCATTTAAACTTATAATACCTTTGCGCTATGGTAGATTATTTAGTAGTAGGTTTAGGATTAGCTGGAATATCTTTTTGCGAACAATTAGAAAAAAATAATAAAACGTTTAAAGTAATTAGTGATGCTTCTCAAACATCTTCTATAGTTGCTGGGGGACTGTATAATCCAGTAATTCTTAAGAGATTTACTTTGGCATGGAATGCAAAGCATCAATTAGAATTGGCAAAGCCTTTTTATCAAAATTTAGAAGAAAAACTAAAAACTAAATTAGATTATAAAGTTCCGGTATATAGAAGGTTTGCATCTATTGAAGAACAAAATATGTGGTTTGAAGCGGCAGATAAGAATACGTTACAACCTTTTTTATCCACCCAAATAAAAGCAAATAATAATACTGCAATTGATGCTCCCTTTGGTTACGGAGAAGTTTTAGATACTGGTAGAATAGATACAAAGGTGTTGTTAAATATGTATCAATCTTTTTTAAAAGAGAAAAATGTATTAAAAGAGGAAACCTTTAATTATGATGTACTTATTTTAGAAGAAGACCATGTTTCTTATAAAACTATAAAAGCAAAAAAAATAGTTTTTGCCACTGGCTATGGTTTAAAAAACAACCCGTATTTTAATTATTTGCCATTAAATGGTACAAAAGGAGAGCTTTTAACTATAAAAACGCCAGAGTTAAAGGAAAATAATGTAATAAAATCATCGGTATTTATTATTCCTTTGGGAGAAGATTTATACCGTATAGGAGCAACCTATAAATGGAAAGATAAGAGCAATACCCCGACAGAAGAAGCTAAGTCTGAATTGTTAGAAAAATTAAGTGCTTTTTTAAAATGTAATTACACTATTATTAATCATGTTGCAGGAATACGACCAACAGTAGCAGATAGAAGACCTTTATTAGGTAAGCATCCTAAACATAAAAATATGTATATTTTAAATGGTTTTGGTTCTAGAGGAGTTATGATTGCTCCTTATGCATCAAAGGTATTATTAGAATATATAGAAAATAATAAGGCATTACCTACCGAGATAGATATTTCTAGATTTACAAAAAAATACTATAAACCTATTTAGTGTCGTACTTTTTTCTTTGCAGTAGCATCATATTTTATAAAAAGATTAATCCATATATTTCTAGACAGGCGCATTATAATTGGCATAAAAACAACCAAAGTACCCATTATAATAAAAAAGCTGTTTAAAAGTGTAGTTTGTATAAAAAATCTAGAGATAATAAAAGCAGCTACAGCAAAGGCAATACCAACGCCATAGCTTACATACATTGCACCATAAAAGAAAGAAGGTTCTATCTTATATTTTGTATTGCAATGGGAGCAACGTTCATGCATTTTTAAAACATTTCCTAAATGGAAAGGGTTTTTGTCTAAATACATGCTTTCTTCATGACATTTAGGACAAGTTCCTGTTAAAATACTGTAGAGTTTGTTTCCTTTTTTTAACATTTGCAAAATGTTTTTGTAAAAGTACAAGAATGTGTACTATTTAATATATAAATCAATTATAAAAAATGCTTAATATCCATAACCTTTCTGTTTCTTTTGGAGGCGAATATTTATTTCAAGAAATATCTTTTAGATTAAACGGAGGTAACCGAGTTGGGTTAGTGGGAAAAAACGGTGCAGGAAAATCTACCTTACTTAAATTACTCTCTAAAGATATGCCAATAGACTCTGGTACTATTGCAATAGAGAAAGATATTAAAATAGGTTTTTTAAGACAGGATATTGATTTTGTATTGGGTAGAACGGTCTTAGAAGAGTCTTACCAGGCATTTGAAGAAATAAAGGCTTTAGAGCTTAAATTAGATGAGATAAATCATCAATTAGCAGAACGTACAGATTATGAAAGCGAAAGTTATAACCAACTTATAGTAGATTTAAGTGATGCTACGCATCATTATGAGATATTAGGAGGATATAATTACCAAGGGGAAACCGAAAAAATTTTACAGGGTTTAGGTTTTAAGCGCGAAGATTTTGATAAAAAGACAGAGACTTTTTCTGGAGGTTGGCGTATGCGTATTGAACTAGCTAAGCTATTATTACAAAGTAATGATGTATTGTTGCTTGATGAGCCTACAAACCACTTAGATATTGAATCTATTATTTGGCTAGAGCAGTTTTTAAATAATTATTCTGGGGCAGTAGTTATTGTATCGCATGATAAAATGTTCTTAGATAATGTAACTAATAGAACTATAGAGATTTCTTTAGGGAGAATATATGATTATAATAAACCTTATACAGAGTATTTAGTTTTAAGACAAGAGATAAGAGATCAACAGCTAAGTATTCAGAAAAACCAAGATAAAGAAATACAGCAAGCTGAAAGACTTATAGAAAAGTTTAGAGCAAAATCTACAAAAGCATCCATGGCGCAGTCCCTAATGAAGAAGCTAGACAAAATGGATCGTATAGAGGTAGATGAGGATGATAATAGTGTTATGAATTTACGCTTTCCTATATCTATAACTCCAGGAAAAGTTGTAGTAGAGATAGAAGATTTAGCAAAAAGCTATGGAGAAAAACAAGTTTTAGAAAATATAAACTTGCTAATAGAAAGGAATAGCAAGACCGCTTTTGTAGGTCAAAACGGCCAAGGAAAATCTACTTTAGCAAAAATAATGGTTGGCGATATTACGCATGATGGGCATCTAAAATTAGGGCATAATGTACAAATAGGATATTTTGCGCAAAACCAAGCAGAGTATTTAGATGGTAGTAAAACCATATTAGATACTATGATAGACGCTGCAAATGAAAAAAATAGGAGTAAGGTAAGAGATATACTTGGGTCTTTTCTTTTTCGAGGAGACGATGTGGAGAAATATGTAAAAGTCCTTTCTGGAGGAGAACGTAATAGGTTAGCATTAGCAAAAATGTTGCTACAACCATTTAATGTATTGGTAATGGATGAGCCAACAAACCACCTAGATATTAAATCTAAAAATGTACTAAAACAAGCATTACAAAATTTTGAAGGTACTTTAATATTAGTTTCACATGATAGAGATTTTCTACAAGGTTTAACTAATAGTGTATATGAATTTAAAGATAAGCGTATAAGAGAATATCTTGGAGATGTAGACTATTACTTAGAGCAGCGTAAAGAAGAGAATTTTAGAAATATAGAGAAAAAAGAAACCAATCCTAAGAAAAAAGAAGTGGTTTCTAAGAATACAAATGACTTTCAAGATCAGAAAAAAGTTAAATCATTAAAGAATAAATTAAGTTCTGTAGAAAGTAAAATATCTAGTTTAGAAAAGGAGATTGCAGAAATAGACCATTCCTTATTAATGAACTATGATGAAACTATAGCAAAGCCAAACTTCTTTGATGGTTATGAAAAAAAGAAAAAATATTTAGAAGATTTAATGCAGAACTGGGAAAATTTAACAACAGAGTTAGAAGGAATTAGCTAAACACAATAAAAATAATAGTAGTAAAATTCCTACACCACAAAAAACAGTATCTACACAACAAAATACAGTAGTTCACCGATTATTTTTGATTTTTAGCCGTTAATTACTCATATTTGTAAGGTAATTCTTAATCATCAGTATTTAATTATTGATTAGATTTACAAGAAGCGTAAAAATATAGATATGAAAAGAGGATTATATATTTTATTTCTGGCATTTATAACATCAAATTTAGTGTTGGCTAAAGTTTCTAAAAAAGAAAAAAAAGCATTAATAGATTTGTATGAAAGTACAAACGGAGCGCATTGGATTAAAAAATGGGATTTAAATGCACCAGTATCTAGCTGGTATGGAGTTACTGTAGAAGATAATCATGTAGTAGAAATTAGTTTATTTAGGAATAATTTAATGGGAAAACTTCCAGCTAGTATTGGTAAGTTAACCTATTTAACAAAATTAAACCTTGCTTTTAATTCTATAACAGGAGAAATTCCAAAAGAAATAGTGTTTTTAGACAATCTAAAAACATTAAAATTAGAGATGAATCGTATAAAAGGAGATTTACCTAAACAATTAGGAAATTTGGCAGGTTTACAGGAATTAACAATGTTTAATAATTTTATTACTGGAAAAATACCAGAGAGTATTGGACAAATGGCAAGTTTAAAAGTATTAAACTTATCTAGTAATAATTTAAGAGGAGAAATTCCAAATTCATTAGGAAGTTTAGAAGACTTAGAAGTTTTAGGTCTTTTTGAAAACTCTTTGTATGGCTCTATCCCAAATGAAATGGGAAATTTAAGTAACCTTAAAGAATTAGTTTTAGCAAATAACCAATTAAATGGGGCTATACCAGAAGAATTTGGTCAATTAGCAAGTTTAGAAGTTCTGCAAATTCAAAATAATGAATTTAACTCATTTAAGAATTTACAAATGATGGATAGCAAGCAGTTTTTGGTTTTTGATTACGATAAAGATGAAGAAAATTTAGATTTTAGAGATTTAAACTTTAGCAAGTCTAGAATGGCAGATACAAAATTTAATGATGAGGATTAAAAATAATTTTAGTTAGTTTGGTTAATGGTGGGGGTGTGTGGTGCACCCCTTTTTTTATTTATCATTACCATATTAGTAAAAATAGCTTATAATTTATCAGAAAACTAAATATTATACGTTAGTACTATATTATTATAGTTTAATAATTGCCAGCTAAATAACAAATTAGGCTGTTTTTATTATATGTTAAAAGCCAAGCACTAACAATAATATATTATGAAACGAATTTTACTCCCCTTAAAGGTTCTTTTATTTTTGCTTTTTACAAGTGTTATATATGCACAAGTATCAAAAGAAGAAAAAGCAGCATTATTAAGCTTATATAATTCTACCAATGGAGCTGGATGGACTAATTCATGGGACTTAAAAGAGCAAGTAAGTAATTGGTATGGAGTACAAATGGTAGACAATCACGTTGTTTCGATTAATTTACATAGAAATAATTTAGATGGTAAAATTACCAAAGACATTAAAGGTTTAAAGTATTTAGAAGAATTAAATTTAGCTTTTAATAATATAAAAGGTACAATACCAGAAGAAATAACAAAATTAGAAAACCTTAAAGTTCTAAAATTAGAAATGAATAGTTTAAGTGGAACTTTACCAGAAGATTATTCTAAGTGTAATAATTTAGAAGAGTTAACACTTTTTAATAATAAACTAGAAGGCGAAATTCCAAGTGGAATAGAAGATTTAGAAAATTTAGTATTACTTAATTTATCTAGTAACTATTTTACAGGAAATTTGCCAAAAGCAATAGAATCTCTTACAAGCTTAGAACAATTAGAGCTTTTTGGTAATAAGTTTTCTGGACAAATAAATATTGATTTAGGTAAATTATCTGGTTTAACATCGCTAGTTTTAGCGTATAATAATTTTGATGGAGTAGCCCCCGAGAGTTTACAAAATTTAACTAAATTAAAATTTGTTCAAATACAAGGAAATAAATTTAGCTCCTATAAAGGTTTAAAGCACTTACAGAGCGAAACACTATTAACTTTTGATAGTGATAATGACGCTTTAAATCTTAAATATAATAACCCAAGATTTTCATTTTCTCGTTTAGCAGACACTAAATATGAAGATAAAAGAATTAAAGAATAACTTTTAAGTAATAAAGTTATAGAAAAGGGATGCTAATTAGCATCCCTTTTCTGTTTTTCTATAAGGTCTTAAGGTTTTTTTAACATTAGTTGCGTATACAACTAAATAGTTTTGTGTTAGTTTCGTATTATGAAATTTTCTGAAGATTTTGTCGATTTTGATAACGCAATAATTCCTTGGTTAGGGAAAACATCAAAGATTATAGACTATTATTTTCACGAAGATTTAAAAAAGCACAATTTAGATTTGAGTAAAGAACAAGTAATTGTTTTAAAAAAATTGCATCAAAAAAATGGTTTAAATCAAAATGAGTTAGCTTTTTTAACCCTCAGAAATAAATCTACCTTAACAAGACTGCTTTCTAAAATGGAAGCAAAAAATTACATAAAAAGAAAAAGAAGTAATGAAGATAAGAGAATAAGCCATGTTTTTTTAACAGATAAAGGAAGAGCAGTATATAAAAAAACAATCCCTGTTTTAAAAAATTGCATTTCATTTTTAGAAAACGGTATTACTGTAGAAGAAAAACAAATTGCTATTAAAATTTTAAAGAAAATTCAATATAATATTACATTACAAAAAGAGCCTTTATAACAACCAACTATGAGAAAAATAATTTTATCTGTAATAGGAGTTCTGTTAATTGTTGGAGCATTTTTTCTTGCACAAAAACTAATAGCAAACAAAAAAAAACCGAAGCCTAAAGTAGAAAAGGTAGTAAAAACTGTATTTGTAGAAAAAGCAGAAAATAAAACGATACCAATTATAATACCTGCTAATGGAAATTTAATAGCAAAAAGGCGTGTAGATATTTATGCAGAGGTACAGGGTGTTTTTAAAACTGGAAGTAAACTTTTTAAAGCAGGAACGGTATACCGTAGAGGAGAAACTATTATAAATATAGATAACGCAGAATATATTGCTTCTGTAAAATCTGCTAAAAGTAATTTGTATAACCAAATTACTTCTATGATGCCAGATGTTCGTTTAGATTACCCAGACATTTACCCTAAATGGCAATCCTATTTAGCTGGTTTTGATATAGATAAGGCTACACCGAAGTTACCAGAAATGGGTTCCGAAAAAGAGAAATTTTTTATTTCTGGGAGAGGTGTTTTAACTAATTATTATAATGTTAAAAATTTAGAACAAAGATTGTCTAAATATAGAATAGTAGCTCCTTTTAAAGGAGTAGTAACAGAGGCTTTAGTAACAGAAGGAACTTTAGTTAGATCAGGGCAAAAATTAGGAGAATTTATTAATACAGACGTTTATGAGTTAGAAGTTTCTATTAGTAAAGAATATAGCGATTTATTAAAGATAAACGAAAAAGTAATACTTAGTAATTTAGATAAAACCCAAACGTATACAGGAAAAGTAGTAAGGGTTAATGGTAAAGTAGATGTTGCTTCTCAAACCATAAAAACCTTTATAGAAATAAAAGATAGTAGCTTAAAAGAAGGTATGTACTTAGAGGCTAATCTTAGTGCAAAACCAGAAGAAAATGCTATAGAAATAGACCGAAGTTTACTTTTAGAAGGGGACAAAATATATGTTGTAAAAGATTCAATTTTAGAGGTTATAGATGTAAGGCCAATATATTTTTCTGATAAGAAAGTAGTACTAAAACAAGTTCCAGATGAAGCAGTAATTTTAGCAAAACCTGTAGTAGGTTCTTATGCAGGAATGGCAGTTAAAGTTTATAAAAAGAAGCAAGTTAAATCTAGGGAATAATGCGTAAAATAATTGAGTATTTTATAAAATACCATGTTGCCGTAAGTGTCTTAATTATTGCGGTAACTATTTTTGGTATTGCAGGAGCAATTACTTTAAAGTCTTCTTTTTTTCCATTAACAGATTCTAAAAATATATCTATTAATATAAGCTACCCTGGAGCATCTCCGCAAGAGATTGAAGAAGGTATTGTCTTAAAAATTGAAGATAATTTAAAAGGTTTAGAAGGGGTAGATCGTGTAACATCAACCTCTAAAGAAAATAGTGGAAATATAAATGTAGAAATAGAAAAAGGTAGAGATATAGACTTTATGCTCTTAGAAGTAAAAAATGCTGTAGATCGTGTACCAACCTTTCCAACAGGAATGGAACCTTTAATAGTATCTAAATTAGAAGCCATAAGACAAACTATTGGTTTTACAGTAAGCGGGGACAAAGTTCCTTTAGCTACTTTAAAACAAATAGGAAGAGAAATAGAAAATGATATTAGAGCAATTGATGGAATATCGCAAATAACTATTACAGGTTACCCAGATGAAGAAATAGAAATAGCTGTAGATGAAAATAGTTTGTTGGCATACAGCATCTCCTTTTCAGAAGTAGCGCAAGCCGTAAGTAACGCTAATATTCTTGTTACAGGAGGTAATATAAAAACAGATGCTGAAGAATATTTAATACGAGCTAATAATAGAGCGTATTATGGAGATGAGCTTTCAAATTTAATTGTAAAGGCTAATGCTTTTGGGAGAACAATTAGACTAAAAGATGTAGCTATACTAAGAGATCGTTTTGCCGAAACTCCAAATGGGTCTTATTTTAATGGAGATTTAGCAGTAAATATTAGTATTACAAGCACAAATACGGAAGATTTAATAGACTCTGCCGAAAAAGTTAAAGTGTATATAGAAACCTTTAACCAAAAACGCAATAACATACAATTAAACGTTGTAAGCGATCAATCTAAAACGTTAATACAAAGAACTGAGTTACTTACAGAAAATGCAGTAATGGGGATGATATTGGTGCTCATTTTTTTATCTCTATTCTTAAATACTAGATTGGCTTTTTGGGTAGCATTTGGCTTACCAATTTCTTTTTTAGGAATGTTTGTTTTTGCAGGCTTTTTTGATGTTACAATAAATGTGTTGTCTCTTTTTGGGATGATTATTGTTATTGGTATTCTAGTAGATGATGGTATTGTAATAGCAGAAAATATTTACCAACATTACGAAAAAGGGAAATCTCCAGTACAAGCAGCAATAGATGGTACTTTAGAAGTAATTTCTCCTATTGTATCTGCAATTATTACTACAATTTTGGCGTTTTCTATTTTCCTCTTTTTAGATGGTAGAATAGGAGAATTTTTTGGAGAAGTATCAGTAATAGTAATACTAACTCTTGTTGTTTCTTTAGTAGAAGCTTTAATTATATTGCCAGCCCATTTAGCGCATTCAAAAGCGTTGCAGCCTATGGCAAAAAAGCCAAAAACACGTATAGGACAAGCGTTTGCAAAATTAAGAGTTATTAATGAGATGGGTGATCATTTCATGAAAAGCATGCGAGACAATTTATACAGCCCTCTACTTAAGTTTTCTATGGAGTATAAATTATTAACCTTTGCAATCTTTGCGGCAACCTTAATTTTAACTTTTGGTTCTGTTGGTGGTGGAATAATAAGAACATCTTTCTTCCCTAGAATAGCTAGTGATAGATTACAAGTAGAATTGTTGATGCCGAATGGTACAAATGAAAAAGTTACCGATTCTATAATTTCTTTAATAGAAGAAAAAGCGGCAATTGTAAATAGGGAGTTGTCAGAAGAATACCTTAATGAGCAAGATAAAATGCTTTTCGAGAATGTGATTAAAAGATTAGGACCAGGGTCTTCCTCTGCAACCCTAACAATTAACCTTCTTCCAGGAGAAGAAAGGCCAGATGTTATACGGGCAGATATGGTAACAGGAAAATTAAGAAAGCTTGTGGGGCCTGTAATAGGCGCAGAAAGTTTAATATATAGCTCTGGAGGTAATTTTGGAGGTTCTCCTGTAGCAGTATCGCTTTTAAGTAATAATATAAAAGAGTTAAAAGCTGCTAAAAAGGAATTAAAAGACGCACTTTTAAATAATGCCAACTTAAAAGATATTGCAGATAATGACCCAGAAGGAATAAAAGAAATACGATTAGAGCTTAAAGAAAATGCCTATTTATTAGGGTTAAATCTAAGAGATATTATGTCTCAGGTAAGAGCTGGTTTTTTTGGAGTACAAGCACAGCGTTTTCAAAGAGGGCAAGATGAAATTCGTGTTTGGGTTAGGTATGATAGGGATAATAGATCATCTATAACAAACCTAGATGAAATGCGAATAGTTACACCTAGCGGTAGTCGTGTTCCTTTAAAAGAAATTGCAAACTATGTTATAGAACGTGGTGATGTGGCAATTAATAGGTTAGAAGGGCGAAGAGAAATACAAATTTCTGCAGATTTAGTTAATGAAAAAGAAACTAGTGGTACAGATATTATGGAGGATATTCAAAAGAATATTATGCCAGATATTGTTTCTAAATACCCAACAGTCTCCCCATTATATGAAGGGCAAAATAGAGAAGCAGGTAAAATGTTAGACTCTTTAACATCAGTAGGTCTTACAGTATTAGTATTAATATACATAACAATAGCCTTTACTTTTAGAAGTTTTAGTCAGCCTTTAATGTTATTACTACTAGTTCCTTTTAGTTTAACAGCTGTAGCTTGGGGACATTGGATTCATGATTTTCCTGTAAATATTTTATCTATGTTAGGTATCATTGCTTTAATAGGTATTATGGTGAATGATGGCTTAGTGCTAATAGGTAAATTTAATAGTAATCTTAGAGAAGGAATGCCTTTTGATGATGCTTTGTTTAATGCTGGAAAATCTCGTTTTAGAGCAATATTTTTAACATCGGTTACTACCATTGCTGGTTTAGCGCCTTTAATGTTAGAAACAAGTAGGCAAGCACAGTTTTTAAAGCCAATGGCAATTTCTATAGCTTATGGTATTGGGTTTGCAACAATATTAACCCTTGTAATGTTACCAATATTTTTATCTTTTAGTAATAAATTAAAAGTCAGTATTAAGTGGTTAGCAACAGGTAATAAAGTCTCTAAAGAAGAGGTAGAGCGAACAATAAAAGAACAAAAAGAGCAAGAACACAACTCTTAACGCGTAGCGTATGTATTTATATTTAGATGATATAAAAAAGATGAAAAAAAAAATAGGTGTAGTTTTTATTATTCTTAGTGTGTATTTTCCTTTAGAAATAATAGGGCAAGAAAATATATTAGCAAAAGAAAGTGCAGTTTCTATAGCATTAGAAAATAACTATGGTATTAAAATGGCAAAAAACAGAGCCGAAATTGCCAAGAATAACAAAAGCGTTCTTAATACAGGATATTTGCCAACGCTTACAGGAAATGCTGGGGCTAATTATAATGATTTAATAAATAGTACCACAGAATACCCTGGTCAGTTTGAAACTGATGGGACACCAAGGGCAGATATTGAAATTAAAGATGCAGAATCTCAAACCTATAATGCTGGGTTAGCAATTAATTACACTCTTTTTGATGGTTTAGGCCGTTTATATAATTATAAGAGATTAAAAGAACAACATGCCTTAAGTAAATTACAGGCAAGAGAAACAATTGAAAACACAGTAATACAATTGTTTAGTGTGTATTATGAAGTAGCAAGATTAGAAGAAAATAAAAAAGTTTTAGAACAAGCACTAAAAATTTCTAAACAAAGAATGACAAGAGAAGAATATAGTTTTGAATATGGACAAAGTACTAAGTTAGATGTATTAAATGCTCAAGTAGATGTTACTAATGATAGTATAAATGTAATGACTACAAAACAATCTTTGTACAATGCAAAGAGAGATTTAAATGTAGTTCTTAATCAAGATTTAAATGCTTTTTATATGGTAGACACTTTAGTGCATTTTTTGCCTAAGCTACAATTAGAAGAGTATATAAAAAAAGCACAAGAAAATAATATAAACTTATTAATTGTAAATAAAGGATTAAAAATTAATGATTACGATATTAAGGTTAATAAATCTGGATATTTACCAACCGTAGGTTTAACAGGTTCTTATGGCTGGAACTTAAATCAAAGTGCACCTTTTTCTTTTATTCCAGGACAAGTATTCCCAGGGACCAATAGAACTTCCTATAATATAGCGTTAGGAGCAAGTTTATCTTGGAATATTTTTGATGGTGGAGGAACTTCGGTTAGAGTAAAAAATGCTAAAATAGCCCAACAAAATCAAGAGCTTTTAGAAAAACAAATAACTTTAGAGGTTAATAGAGATATTGAAAATGCACTAGGAATTTATGAAAACCGACTGCGTATATTTAAAATTCAAGAACAAAATGTTATTACAAATAAAAATAATTTTGAGCGTTCTAAAGAACAATTTCAATTAGGAAGAATAACATCTATAGAATTTAGACAAGCGCAGATTAACTTATTAAATGCGCAGACCAATAAAAATTTAGCTAAGTATGATGCAAAATTATCAGAATTACAATTATTACAGTTAACAGGGCAACTTTTAAACGTTCCTTTTTAATAAGAAAATTATGGAAGAGCATTTTTTTCAATGTCCATATTGTTGGGAACAAATTTCTATGCTACTAGACAATTCCATACCAAACCAAACCTATGTAGAGGATTGTGAGGTATGTTGTAATCCTATAGAAATAACACCTGTATTTTTAAATAAAGAACTACAAAGCGTTACTGCAAATAGTATAGAGCAGTAAACAAATATCTTTAATCCATTATTTTTATTTTACCTCCAAACATTTTGTCTTTTTCTATGTTTTTGGGGTTACCATAAATGTAAATATAGCCGCCTGCTTTTACTTTCGCTTCAACATTGTCACTAGCTTTAACATCGGCTCTTCCGCCTGCCATAACAACTACATTAGTATCTTTTGTCTCTAGGTTTTTGTTGAATGCTTTACCACCTGTATTTACATTAATCTCTTGTTTGTTAGCATTTCCAGAAAGTGTAATTTCACTACCAGAGATAGATTTTATATACACACTTTCTAAGTCTACTTTTAAATCTACTTTTCCTCCTTCTTGGCCTTTTATTTGTGTATAATTTCCTTTAAAAGTCTCCTCTGAAGTAACTTTAGCGTTCTCATTAGCATCTATTAAACTAAGGCTTTCAGTATAGTATAAAGTTGCTTTTGCTTCTCCGCCATCAAGAAAATTATCAAATTCCATACGTACTTTTAATAATCCATTTTTATTAGAAATACTTACCTCATCTTTATCATCACCAGTAATTACTATCTTGTTAACATTGCTTTTTACAAGACTAACAATAATGCGGTCATATACTTTTAGTTGGGTAAATTTTTTTAAATCTTTTGTGTTTTTTCTTTGAGCAGTAACTGTAAAAGAAATAAATGCAATTAAAAATAGGCTTAAAATATTTTTCATTTTATTTTTTATTTAGGTTCTTTATTTTATGGAATTACAAATTATGTTCCAAAATTCGCAGAACTTCTATAAAAGAAGTAGATAAACAAATTTACAACATATTAAAGTAGATTTATTTTAGGAAGAAAGATTAACAATTTTTTAAAAAATATGCTATAAAAAATAAGCCCCAGAGGTATATAACTTCTGAGGCTTTTCCAATTATTTGTGATGGCAGAAGGATTCGAACCTTCGACCGCCTGCTTAGAAGGCAGGTGCTCTATCCAGCTGAGCTATGCCACCATTCTTTAAATGGTGCGGCGAAGGTAATAAAAATATAGATTTTTAAAAGAAAAATTATTAAATAATTTATCCTTTTTTTAAAGTCACTTATTAATAAACTTAAAAAAATCTTAAGTGTTTGATAATTAGAAAACTAAGATCTTTTTATTGCTTTTAAAAGAGTTTGCCTATGAATAGATTTTATTTTTCTAAGTATTAAGAATACAAATATTATAGTTTTATAGAAAACATTTTAGCTTTAAAACTAACACTAAAATGAGTTTTCTTTTTCTTTTTTAATGGTTTTACCCTATAATGCACAAATTAAATAGATTGATTTTCTTACATTTACTAGGTGTGTTTCGCTTTAAAAGGTAAGTATGATTCGAACAAAGAGCAATATTTCAAATTGGTTAGGAAATCTTGATGGAGATACTACAATAGATGAATTTTTTTTTGATGGTCTTTGGGGAATAAATCTTGCCATTTCAGAAGATTTTTGGTTTAGTCAAAAATTTTGTAATACTTTGGAGTATACATCAGAAAAAGTATTTACTAATAAAAAAACCTTACTTTCTTTAATTCATAATGAAGACAGAGAACATTTTATTTCTGTTTGTAATAAAATTAAAAATGATTCTGATACTCTTAATTGCACGATAAGATTTTATGCCAAAAGGGGAATTGTTTGGATGAAATTACGAGGAAAAATAATAAGCCAAGAAGAAGGTAATTGTAAAATATTAGGTTCTGCAATTTCAGTAACACAAATCAAAGAAAAAGAACAAGAGTTAGAGCAAAAAGTAAACTACTATAAAAATATAATTAAAGGAGGTAATGTAGCCACTTGGGAACTTAATTACAATACTGGTGTAGTTAGTGTTAATGAGAATTATTCAAAAATTTTAGGATATAAAGTCTCTGAATTAGATTCATTAACTATAGAGAGTTGGAGTAGTTTAATGCATCCTGAGGATAAAGATAGTATGCATAAAGTATACGCCTCTATATTAGAAAACATAGATACTTGTGATAATGAATTGCGATTAAAACATAAAAAAGGGCATTGGGTTTGGGTTATAAGTTCTGGAAAATTAACAGATGTTAACGAGGATGGTACTCCAAAATTAGCTTCTGGTTTTTTATATGATATTACTTCTAGAAAAACAAATGAACTTTTACTTTTAGATTACTCTAATATTATAAAAAAAATAAATCATGTAGCTAAAATAGGATTATGGGATATAGTTATTAATTATAATGAAGTATTTGACTCATCTATAACAATAGATGATAGTTTTAAAGAACTAACTGAGATTCCAAATGGCTTTCATCCAACACTTAGTAAATCTATAGATATAATAAAAGGAAAAGAAAACAAAAAGGAGTACAAGGCTACCATAGAAAGAGCAATTAAATATGGGGAAGACTATGATGTTATTTACCCAATTTTAACAAGAGTAGCAAAGAAAACAAAATGGGTTAGGATAATAGGAATGTCTGAATTTAAAAATGGGAAGTGTATTCGTTTATTTGGGTTTTTATTAGATGTTGATAAGGAAACAAGATTATCACAAACCTTAGCATTTAAAGAAGAGGAATTTAGACAAACTTTTAATCAAGCAACTATAGGCATGGGGGTTGTAGATTTAGAAAATAATTTAAAAGAAGCCAATAATAGTCTTGTTAATATATTTGAGTATACTAAAGAAGAGGCTTATAAAGTACCTTATGAGAGTATAATGCATCCTGAGGATTATAATATTACAATGCCATTAATTCAGGAGGTAATACAAGGAAGGCGAAATTTTTTCTCTAGAGAGGTAAGAGGGGTTACCAAATTTGGAAAAGAAATATGGGTGTTTATGAATTTGTCGGCTATAAAGAATGACAAAGGGGAACTTATACATTTATTAATCCAAATGTTAGATGTAACAGAAAAAAAGAAAACAGAACTTAAACTAGCAGATTACTCTAATTTAATGGCGCGTATAAATACCGCTGCTAAAATAGGTATATGGGAGTTAAATTTAGAAAATAATAAAGTTTATTGGGACGTTAACATAAAAAAGATGCTTGGGGTACCAGCAGATTATATCGCAACACTAGAAGAGGATATATCATATTTTAAAGAAGGATATTCTAGAGATACAATTACACTTGCTGTTAAAAATGCTTTAGAAAAAGGAGTAGGTTTTGATGTGTTTTTAGAGGTTTTTTCTAAACCAAGGAATAAGTATATATGGGCAAGAACTACAGGAATTGTAGAGTTTTCTAAAGGAAAATGTAATAGATTATATGGTTTTTTCCAAGATGTAGATAAAAAGACTAGAGTTTCTAAAGAATTAACAATTAAAGAAGAAGAACTTCGTAACACTTTTAACCAAGCATCTATAGGAATGGCATTTATAGGGCAAGAAGCCAAAGTGTTAAAAGTAAATAATTCGTTATCAAAAATTGTAGGTTATTCTAAAGACGAATTATTAAGATTAACTTATGGTAGTTTAGCACACCCAGAAGATAAAGAAAAAACAAAGATTTTATTAAATGATGTTTCTACAAATAAAAAAAGCTCTGTAAAAGGGGAAATAAGAATTATACATAAAGATGGGCGCATAATATGGGTAACGCTTGTAATTTCTGCTGTAAAAAATGATAGCGGAAAGCTAGTGCACATGTTACTACAAGTTCATGATACAACAAAAAATAAATTACTTACAGAAAATTTAAAAGAACATAATAATCGTCTAGTAAATTTTGCACACATAGTTTCTCATAACCTACGCTCACACGCTAGTAATATATCTATGCTCTTAGATTTAACAGGCAAAGATTTTCCAAAAATAATGGAGAACCAATTTCTTAAAAATATAAAAATAGTATCTGATAATATGAATGATACTATTTATGATCTTAACAAAATTGTAGAAATAAAATCTAATATTAGTGCAAGTTTGTCTTCTTATAAACTTATAGATTTTGTAGACAAATCTATCCAAAACACTAATTCATTAATAAAAGAGGCAAATGCAAAAATAGCTATAGATGTTCCCAAAGGCATATCTGTATTGGCAATACAGGCTTATTTAGAAAGTATTGTACTTAATTTAATTACAAATGCAATAAAGTATAGAATGCCTGATCGCCGCTTAAAAATATATATTACTGCAAAGATAGAGTGGGACAATGTAGTTTTTAGTGTAGAAGACAATGGTTTGGGAATAGATTTAAATAAGCATGGTGATAAACTGTTTGGATTATATAAAGTTTTTCATGCGCACAAAGATGCTAAAGGAATTGGGTTATTTCTTGTTAAGAACCAACTGGAGGCTATGGGCGGTAAAATTAAAGTAGAAAGTAAAGAACATTTAGGAACCAAGTTCACAACATATTTTAAAATAGGATGAGTATAGAAACTATTTGTATAATAGATGACGATCCAATTTTTGTTTTTGGAACCAAGATTTTATTGAAGAATAATAATTTTTGCGATACAATTTTGGTAAGTAATAACGGTGAAGAAGGCCTAGAATGTTTAAAGTCCTTTTTTAAAGAAAATAATAAACTTCCTGAGTTAATTTTTCTAGACTTAAATATGCCAGTTTTAGATGGATGGGGATTTTTGGGTGCATTTAAAGAATCTTTTAAAGAAGTAAATACAAAAATTTATATTCTAAGTTCTTCCATAGATTCTAGGGATATTGAGCGTGCTAAGGAATATTTTTTGGTAAAAGATTTTATAGCTAAGCCTCTTACAGATAGTATTATTACGGATTTAAAAAATAATTTTCAATAGTGTATTGAAAGTATAATACAATTACAACATGGTATTAGCATATGCCATAATAAGCTTTGTGATTTTGTATAATTTGTAATTATAAAGCAAATTCTAATTTTATCCGTATTATTTTTAGGAATCTTAACTTCTTCTTGCTCAAAGAAAAAAGAAGAAGAATCTTTAGTTTTTACTGTAATATATTTTAATATGCTTGTAAAAGAAACTAAACCTGTTGATGTAATTACATTAGCAAACGGAGTTTGTGAAAATACCTAGCCGTTGTTTGAAGCTAAACGAACAGCGGAAGAACCAATTATTTTAACTGTAGACTAAAAGAATGTATTATTTATACTTTTACTAACCCAGGGCGTCACGAGCCAGATACTTAGGTTACAATTTATGGCAAAAATAATAGTAGGCTAACTTGGGTTAAACTAAGGCAAATTCTATTCATTTACTACAATAACAAAAGAAACAGATGAATTAATTTTTTCTAGAGTAGGAGTAAATGATCTAGAAAATAATTTAAGAAGAGATGCAGGGTTAATTATTCTACGACCAAAACACAGAATACACTTTTTGTTTCCACTGTAGAACCACATGGAAACTATAGTACAGTTTCGGAATTTGCGGTAAATGCAAATACTATCTCAAGTATTTAATGTGTTTGTATTACCAATGGTAATTATAGGAATATTATTAATCCTAGACAATATGATAATTATGAAAGAAAATAAGACAAGTATTTGGATAAAAGCAGGGTTATGGCTTGCTCTTATTTTTGCCTGCGTTGTTTCTTATAATTGGGTTTTAGGAATACTAGAGCTTTTTTAAAAACTATTAAATTTTTGTATGAGTTCTTAAGTAATATATCCTTATTCAAGCAAAGGCTATTAGTCTTCTTTCTTTTAGTACCGAATTGTTGATGCTAGTCCATTTAATAAACTAGTGTAATTATGTAAATAAAAACTAGATTTTTCCATTAGTATATTAATAATTTTAGTAGAAGGCAAGGTATTGGAAAAAAGAAAATTTGAAGAACATATATTTAAAAAAAGAAAAATTAAACTAAGGGGTAAATAATAAAACCTTATATAAAATCATTGTTAAAAACTCCAAAACTTAAATGGTAAAAGGTGTAACTTAATAATGCTAAATTATCTTTATACTTTTAAATAGGAATTAAAAAATATCTGCACATATAGGTAACTAGTAAAACTAGTTGTTACAATAAAAATTCTAACAAATGCTTAATTTGTATTAAAGCAATACTGGTCTTTGAAGTAGTTTTACAGCTATTCATTTTTTAAAATTAATTATTCATGAAGAGTACTCTAAAGCATCGTTATATTTCGGTAATATTATTTTTATTTTTTAACATTATATTCTCGCAAAACAATTTATTAGAAAAAATAATTCCAAAAGTTTCTGATAAAAAAATAGATAGTATTCTAATGTTGCTAACGCTAGAAGAAAAAGTAGCTATGTGCCATGCACAATCAAAGTTTAGCACAAAGGGTGTTGAAAGATTAGGTATTCCAGAAATATGGATGTCTGACGGTCCCCATGGCGTTAGAGCAGAAATAAGCTGGGATTCATGGAACTATGCTGGTTGGACCAATGATTCTATAACTGCTTTTCCTGCGCTTACATGTTTAGCAGCAACATTTAACCCTAAGTTATCTTCTCAGTTTGGTGTTAGTATAGGTGAAGAAGCACTTTATAGAGAGAAAGATGTATTATTAGGACCAGGTGTAAATATATACAGAACACCTTTAAACGGAAGAAACTTTGAGTATTTAGGGGAGGATCCGTATCTAGCTTCAAAAATGGTAGTTCCATATATTAAAGGTGTACAAAAAAATGGGGTTGCTGCTTGTGTAAAGCATTTTGCTTTAAACAATCAAGAACATTTGCGAAATACTATTAACGTAGAAGTTAGTGATAGAGCTTTGTATGAGATATATTTGCCTGCATTTAAAGCAGCTGTACTAGAAGGAAAAGTATGGACTATTATGGGTGCTTACAATAAATTTAGAGGTACATATACTACTCATAATCCTACACTTTATAAAATATTGAAGAAAGACTGGGGGTTTGATGGAGTAGTAATAAGCGATTGGAGTTCTGCTCATTCTACTAAAGAAGCAGCACTTTATGGATTAGATATTGAAATGGGAACAGGTACCGATGGGTTAGGGTCAAACTCTAAAAACCATTATGATAATTATTTTTTAGCAAACCCATTTTTAGAATTATTAAAATCAGGAGATATTTCGGAGTCAATTATTAACGATAAGGTTCGAAGAATTTTGCGTTTAAGATATCGTACTAATATGAATTTAAGTAGAGGCTTTGGTAGAATAAATAATAAGGAACACCATGATGTTGCTAAAAAAGTAGCTACAGAAGGCATTGTATTGTTAAAAAATGAAAATAATTTTTTCCCTATTGAAGACAAAGAAGGTTTAACTATTGCCGTTATTGGTGAAAATGCTACACGTTCTATGACAGCAGGCGGAGGTTCTTCAGAACTAAAACCTCAATTTGAAATTTCACCACTTGAAGGCTTAAAACAACGCTACAAAAAAGCTAAAATAATTCATGCCATGGGTTATGCAACCGGACCATCTGTTTATGATAATGTAATTCCATCTAAATTTAATCAAGATTCTCTTAGAGTAGAAGCCTTAGGAATCGCAAAAAAAGCAGATATTATATTGTACATTGGCGGACTTAACAAAAGCCATTTGCAAGATTGTGAAGGTGATGACAGGCAGTCTTATAAATTACCATATAATCAAGAAGAATTAATAGATCAATTAAAAGCTATAAATCCCAAATTAGGAATGCTTTTAGTAACAGGAAATGCTGTAGATATGCCTTGGTTATCTAAAATTGATGGGTTATTACAAACATGGTATTTAGGTAGTATGGCTGGTCATGCTATTGCAGATGTTGTTAGTGGAGATGTAAATCCTTCAGGGAAATTACCTTTTTCATTTCCAAAGAAATTAAAAGACAATGGCGCTCATTTTTATGGTGAATTATCGTACCCTGGAGACGGTACAAATCAATATTACAAAGAAGACATTTTAGTTGGTTACCGTTGGCATGACACAAAAGAAATTGAACCACAATATGCTTTTGGTTTTGGTTTATCTTATACAAATTTTAACCTTTCTGAAATTGAAACTAATAAAACAAAATATTCCTTACATGATACTATAAATGTATCATGTAAAGTAACTAATACAGGAGAAATTAAAGGTTCCGAAGTTGTTCAAATCTATATAGGAAAAGAAAAATCTAAAGTTAAACGTGCTTTAAAAGAATTAAAAGGTTTTGAAAAAGTAAATCTTGACAAAGGAGATTCAAAAATTATTAATATAAGTATTCCTATAAGTTCATTAGCTTTTTATGATGAATCTATTTCTAATTGGAATATTGAAAAAGGAACTTATACAGTTTACGTAGGTAATGCTTCTAACAACGTTACTAAAACCATAACAATAAGTGTTAAGTAATTTTAACACTACACTAAAAAAAACATATCCCCATTACAATTATCTTTAAAATCTCAGGTTAGGTTACTAATCTGAGATTTTTCTTTGATTTTAAAACGTATTTATTTTTGGTGCCTGAGAAATATTTTTAATAGAATTTAAGAATGTTAAATGACTCTTTTTTTACATGGTTCCTTTCTCTAAAAAAGAGTTCTAGTACTTTAATATATTTTACTGTTTTATAAAAATGATATTTAGAAAAAGAAATGAATTACGCATTTATTCTTCATCAAAAAATGGTTTCAGTAATTTAAATAAGTGTGTAATAGAAAAAAAGTCATAAACCAATAAGCGAACCTTACTGCGTATAAAAAATGTAATCAGTGCAAAGAAATAACATCTTTAGGCTATAAATTCTTTAAATAAATATTGCGTAAAATTTTTAATCTTAGCGCAAAAAAAATCGCCTGAAAATTTCTCTCCAGACGATCCTCCAATACTAACAAAACTCAATCTAATCCCTCTAAAAACCCTGTATGGGCACTTTTAATTTCAAATTTATTATTATATAATAATGGCCAGTCATCTCCTGGATGATTTAAATCTGTACTAAAAGGTATCCAAGACTCATTGTCTTTAAATCCCCACACTGTTAAGGCATATTTATTTGCCTTAGGAAGTGCATTATATATTGTAACAATCTCTTTATATTTATCTTTTTGAGCCAAATTTCTTTCCTCTGTAAGGTGAGTGATATCATTATTTTGATTCACTTGAATATCCAACTCAGAAACATGAACTTTTAACCCTAAAACAACAGCTCTATTAATATCGGTTTCTATTTGTTCTTTAGTAGGGCTTAAGTAAGTATTGTGCATCTGAAAACCAACACCGTCAATAAGGTTACTTGTCATTAAATCATCTACGATACTAAACACTTTGTCCTGTTTAGGGATATTAGTTGATGTAGCATAATCATTGTAGAACAATATTAAGTTGGTGTCACCAGCTGCATTTGCAGCATCTCTGGCCCATTGGTAGCAATCTTTAATGTAATTGGCTCCCATTTTTTGGAGAAAAATAGTGTTTCTCATAGTACCATTATCATCAACTGCTTCATTTACTACATCCCATGACTGTATCTTTCCAGCGTAGCGAGTAACTACATCTGTGATGTATTTTTTTACTTCTAATGCAAATTCAGAATCTGTGCCCGAAAAATTAGATAACCAATCAGGTACTGCATTATGCCATACTAAAGCATGGCCATGAACATTAATCCCATTATCATTTCCGTATTGAACTATTTTATCAGCAGCACTCCAATTATAAGTTCCGCTCCCTGTAGATATTGGATTCATTTTCATTTCATACTCAGCTGTAATACTACTAAATTCATTTTTTAGCACTGTATCATAACTACTCCCTTCTGTTAGTTGATTGGATTTTACTGCCACCCCTACATAAAAAGGGTTTTCTAAAGCGTTTGCTTTAACCTTTAAGAAAGTTGGGTCTTCAGCTTGGACACCGGTAGTAGTAACTGTTATAACATTAGAGTTATTAGAAATTTCAGCACCTTTCTTAGCTCTTACTCTATAATAGTATGTAAGACCCGGAGAAAGTCCAGTAACTTCAACCGTACTTCCACTTTTTTCTAGCGTATTATACCCGGTAACAAAAGTAGAAAAACTGTTGGATGTAGAAACATCAATCAAATAGCTTTCCGCTTCGGGTAATATAACCCAATTTACATTGAAAGAAGTATTTGTAATATTGCTTGCATTTGAAGCAAAAGGAGTTCCTAAAACAGTATCTGGCTCAGGAGGGGGATTACTGCCATTTTTGCTACAGCCCAATAGCAATGTAAACATCATTAAAAAAGCTATTCCTAGTATTTTTTTGTGATTAATTATCATTTTTTTATTTATAAAAAAGGTTACTAGGTTTAAAAATAGTAACCTTTTGTTCTATTTTACATCTAATTACTCCGCTACTCTAAATTTAATATCGTCAAATTTCACGCTTGATGCAGTACCGTTATTAGGTAAAGAGACTTTTACTTGTAATACACCAGATGGATCAACTTTTTCTGTATCCGTTGCAGCATTCCCAGGGTTGTAATTAGATCCAAATTGATCTAAACTAACTGAAACTTCTTGCCACCCACTAGTCGTAACGGTAAAATTATAAGCCCAAGTATCTAGAATCACATCAAAAGACGAACCTGCATCTGCATTTACCATCATTTTGAAAGTTACTTTAGATGCTTCAGTAGCTGAACTAGGTAAAAAAGCTCCAGCTTCATTATTTTGACATCCATTATACCCATTTGCTGTTGCTCCATTATAATCATATTGGGCACAATTACCAGTCTCACCTACTGCTGTTACAGACAAATCACCTGCATCACCATAAAACCCCCAAGTACTAGTGTACAAACCATTGCCGTCAAAATCTTCAAACAAGTAATCTACAAATCCAAAATTAATATCAACGAACGTAGTGTTTCCGATACCAGGACCTGGCTCCACGATTGCCGTGCTTCCTGCATTGGTTGTAATAACAACATGCTGCCCTTCGGTTGCATCAGTAGGCACTATAAAGTATATTTCTTGATCCGAAACTAGATTATACTCTATTGGTTCCCCTCCAAAAGTTACTGATTGAATACCTATAAACCAATTGCCTTTTATGGTTACTTTTTCACCAAGTTTAGGATTAGGTATGCTTAAATTATCGAAAACTGGTGTAGGTTGTATAATATTTATTTGAGAATCAACTTCCCCATTCGCTGTTATGAACTTTATAGGCTGAACACCAAAATTATATGGATCTTCAAAATCATAATTAGGTATATTGAAAAAGATCGCATTTTCAGAATTCAAATTAGGATTAAAAGATACTTCCAATGTATTATCCAGAATAATTTTTTCCAAACCAGCTAAATTTGTGCCTTCAATCTTAAGCAACTCACCAGGAGTACCTGATGCATTAGGATTTGTTTGCGAAGAAAAAGTCGCTATTATTGGTATTTCAACTTCATCTTCTGAACATGAAAATAACGTAAGGCCAAAAATTGCCGTAACTAAATATATTTTTATCAAATTTTTCATAATTGTAGTTTAAAAATTAAAAGGAACCGGTTCAGCTGTCAAATTCTCATTGATACTTATAGCACCCGATGGTAGCGGCATAGAAAAGAAATCATCTGTTGGAGTTACTTTAATGGAATTCAACTCTGTTCTGGCGTCATCACCATAAAAACCTCGCTCTTGGGCAGCGATTTCTGCTAATGCATCCGCTCTATTTCTACGTTGTAAATCAAAATAATATTGCCCTTCCAATAAAAATTCTATTCTTCTTTCTTTAAATAAACTGGCTTGAGTTATGGTACTTACCGAACTTAAACCTGCACGTGAACGTACCCTATTAAAAGCTGATAGTGCTTCACCATCTGAGGTAGAAGCATTGTCTGCTAATTTAGCTTCGGCCATCATTAATAAAATATCTGCATATCTTAGCATATTTGTGTTTTGATCTGTTCGCATGAAGCAAACATTATATCCATCATCTGGCGAACCAACAATATATTTTCTGAAGTTTAATGCGGTCTGAGAAGGTAACTTGTCGAATGTATATCCCCCTTTTTTACTTAATAGCTCAGGATATACATCGCCATCTATCATAACAGAGGGTTTTCTCCTTTTATCTCCATCTTCGTACAATCCTGGCAGATCAATGGTAGGCATATAAGAACCCCAGCCATCTCCACCTCCGGTTATACCAGAGCCAGATGGTACTATAAAGGCTTGTTCGGTATTCTGCGTACCCCATTCATTACAATTAACTGTCCATTGTAATGAGAACAAACTCTCTATGCTATTGTTAAAATTTGGGTTGTTAAATAAATTTCCATATTCTTCTAGCAAATCGAACTTGCCACTTTCTATAACCCCTCTACATAAATTGGCAGCCTCATCATATTTTTTTAAATTTAATTTCACTTTTGCCAACATACCCATGGCAGAGTATTTGCCAATTCTTCCTGTTTTTGGTTCTGTTGTCAATTTTTCTACGGCATCTGCCAAATCTATCTCGATGAATTTATAAACATCAGACTCTAAATTCCTATTGGCATTTATCCCATCGGAGTTTTCGTCAAAAATTGGAACGGCCCCCCAAATTCTTACTAAATAGTAATAGGCTGTGGCTCTCATGAACTTAGACACCCCAATACCTTGGTTATAAGCATCTTCGGGGATATTATCTTTGTCCCTGATCAAATCTTGTATTAATGAATTAGATTGGTTCACTACAGAAAATAACGCTGTCCAATTACTATTCAGGACAGCATTATCATTTAAAACAGATGCTTCTGCAAATGGTCTAAATTCACCATCGTTAGCCCATACATTACCAGCATAGGTGTCTCCTTGGGTTATCATACCCTTAAAGTTATAATCGAACCATCCTTTTGTATACAATCCATTTTGAATGCCTTCATAAGGGGATGCTCCAGGAGGTAAACAGTCTACACATAATGAATTCTCCGATCTTAACTCGGTGAAATCATCTGAACATGATACTATGGAAAGTATGACAGTCAATAATATCAATACTTTTTTTATTTGTTTTTTCATAATAATCAATTTTAAATTTTTAAAATGTTAGATTAACACCTAAGGTTATGGTCTTTGCTAAAGGGTATCTACCCACATCTAAACCAGCATATCTTATGTCTGAATTTCTGCTTCCAATTTCTGGATCTAGACCAGAATATTTAGTGAAAGTAAATAAATTTTGTCCTGAAAGGTATAGCCTCGCCTTAGTAAAGAGGTTAGTTTTGCTTAAAAACTCGGGACTTAAATTATATCCCATTGTAATGTTTTGGATTCTTAAATAAGAACCGTCTTCTACAAAGCGATCAGATACTCTTGTATTTGAATTACCGTTTGCTAAATCAATTCTTGGAATATTGGTATTTTGAGCAATATTTGCTTCATCATCCAAAGTAACTCCATCTGGTAAATAATTTACAACAAAGTGATTTAGAGCATCGGTAGATTGATTTTCTCCCAAGAAACGTAATGCTTCGGTGTAAAATCTATTTTGATTGTATATTTTATTACCATATGATCCATTTAATACAACACTTAAATCAAAGTTCTTATAGGTAACATTATTATTAACACTAAAAGTAAATTTAGGAAGAGCAGATCCTATATACGTTCTGTCGTCAAGGGTAATTTCGCCATCGTTATTTAAATCTTTGAATTTAATATCTCCCACACTGGTTTTTCCTGGAACTTGAACAGCACTTTCATCAACTTCTTGTTGGGTTCTAAAAATACCATCTGTGACATAACCATAAATTTGTCCTAAAGATTGTCCTTCTTCAACATAACTATATAATAATTCTCCGTCCGATTGCGGTATGTTTGCCGTTAATGGTTTTGTACCTCCATAGAATTCTGTTAATTCGTTGGTGAATGTTGAATATATAAAAGTAGAATTCCATGAAAAATCATCAGTTTCATAATTTCTTGTGTTCAACTTTATATCTAACCCTTTATTAACCATTTCACCAATGTTTTCATAAGGTAAAACTCTACCTGCTGTTCTATCATCTGCTGGTCTTTGAATTAATAAATCTGAAGATTTCTTTTGATATAAGTCAAGATCTAATCTAATGGCATTATCTAACAAGCCAATTTCCAAACCAATATTCGTAGATTTCAAAGTTTCCCACTTAATATCAGGGTTCCCGTCTACTGAATAAACATAGGATAGCCCACTAGATGAAGGAACGGCAGAAAACTGTGTTTGATATAAAAAGCTAGGAATATTTTGATTACCAACTTCACCATAACCTGCGCGTAATTTTAAATAATTTATTGGACCCGATGAAGATTTCATGAAGTTTTCATTTGAAATGGTCCAAGCACCAGAAAGTGCAGGAAAATATCCCCATTTATTATTTGGTCCAAAGTTTGAAGATGCATCAGCTCTCATAGAAGCTGTTAAGTAATACTTACTATCATAATTGTAATTTGCTCTTGCAATATAGGATTGCATTGCCCAAGCAAAACTTTGGTTGTCTACTTCTGATGTCGATTTTAACCCTAAAACTAAGTTGTCAAACTCATTGTTCCCTTCTAAATCTCTTCTGGAACCTCTTAAATACTCAAAATTACTTTTTTGTCTTTCTTGGCCTAAGACTACATTTATATTATGTTTATCCAAAGCGTTGTTGTATGTTAAAAAGTTTTTAACAGTCCAATAGTAACCTTGATCTTGCTGTTTAAGCGATGAATTTACTTCATTTGCAGCGGTACCAATGTTTTCATATGTAGGAATGAATACTCTACTGTCTCCTGCATTTAAATCATATCCTAATTCACTTCTAAAAGTTAAATTTTTTAAGAATGCTATTTCAGCGAATAAGTTACCATTAATCTTAAATTTTTTATCAATATTGTTAACGAATTCTGAATAAGCAACAGGGTTTACCGCTTCATAATTATTAGAAGCACCATTTACACCACCCCCAGGAGCGCCATAACTGCCGTCTGGATACCTAACTGGTATTAAAGGGCTTAATCGTAAAGCTGAAGAAACAATACCACCCCTATCATCATTCTTTACAATACGTTGTTTAACATTACTTAATGATATATTGTTACCTACTTTGAACCAATCATTAACTTTTGTTTCGATATTTAAACGCATTGAAATTCTTTCAAAATCTGTATTAACAATAACGCCTTCTTGATTAAAATAGCCAAGCGATGTGTAATATCGTGTTCCATCTTTTTCTCCAGAAACTGCAAGTTGGTTATTTGTAATTAGTGCACTTCTAAAAATTTCTTCTTGCCAATTTGTACCTTCACCTAGCAAACTAGGATCTTGAAATATAAAAGGAACATCTCTATTATCAGATTTTAAAAGATCACTCGTATATTGGGCATATTGTTGCAAATTCATCATGTCGTTATATTTAGTAACACTTTGAATACCCGTATAATTATCAAAAGAAATAGTAGTTTTACCTCTTTTTCCTTTTTTTGTTGTTATTAAAACAACTCCATTAGAACCATTAGCCCCATAGATAGCTGTAGCAGATGCATCTTTTAAAATATCTATTGATTCAATGTCTGACATATTTAAACCAGATAAGGCGGAATTAACATTTTGCCCAGAACCACCTCCTGTAGCAGATCCTAGGTCTAAAGAGGTATTATTTCTATCTGCAAAAATCGGAGTGCCATCGATAACATATAAGGGTTCATTTCCATAAAGAGATGTTATACCTCTAATTTTTATAGAAACGCCTCCTCCGGGTGCTCCAGAATTCTGGGATACTGTGACACCAGCTGCTTTACCTGTTAAGGCCTGGTCAACAGAAGAAAAAGGCTGGTCTTTTAACTCATCAACAGAAACAGAAGATATTGCTCCTGTTAGATCCTTTCTCTTAGAAGTACCATAACCAATTAATACTACTTCATCTAATTCTGAAGCATCTTCTGATAAAGAAATGTTTATAACATTATTCCTTTTATATTCAATTTCTTGTGTAGCAAATCCTAAGTAACTAAATACTAAAACATTATTTTTGCTTACATTGTTAATTATATATTTTCCGTCAAAATCTGTTGACGTGCCGTTTGCGGTGTTTTTTAAAATTACATTTACTCCGGGTATCGGAACACCTGCTTTATCTGTAACTAAACCAGAGACCGTATTGGTCTGTGAAAAGGCATTTTGTATGCATAATATGGTCAGTACAATACCTAAAAATTTTAATTTTATCATATTAGTTAGTTTAAGTTATTAATTTAGTTGAATAGTTAATTATTTTTTTAATATTATTCTTTTCTCCAGTACATTTGTTGTATGGGTATTTGAAAGACCTTTAAAACCTGGTTGTTTTCCGCCAACGGTTAACACTAAAGTTCCTGGTTCCATTATAGTTTTACCATCTTCATTTATTAAAGCGTACTTTTTTGGATTTATATTATAGCTGAGTTTTTTTGTTTCGCCAGCTTTTAAATGAACTCTTTTGAACTCTACTAAAGTTCTTATAGCTGCATTCTCTTTTCCTTCATGAGAAATGTATAATTGTACCACTTCATCCCCTTCAATTGCTCCAGTATTTTTTACATTAACACTCACTTCAATATCGTGGCCAATACTAACTATTTTAGGAATGTTTAGATTGGAATATGTAAAATTCGTGTAACTTAAACCATGTCCAAAAGGAAACAACGGGTCTCCTTTAAAGTATTTATAGGTTCTGTTTTCTATGTTGTAATTTTTAAAATCGGGCAAATCGTTTACCGATTTATAAAAAGTTACAGGTAGCCTTCCTGCAGGATTATAATCTCCAAACAAAACATCTGCAATAGCGTTACCTCCAAATTCTCCAGGGTACCATGCTTCTAAAATGGCAGGAACATTATCTGCTGCCCAATTTACAGCCAAAGCACTACCGTTCATTAAAACCAAGATAGTTGGCTTACCTAGCGCCTGAATTTTTTTCATTAACTCAATTTGAGTTTTTGGTAATGTAATATCTGAACGATCACCCTTATCAAAGCCTTCTAGTAAAACAGGCATTTCTTCCCCTTCAATTGATGGAGAGAGACCTAAGCATAAGATAACTACTTCAGATTTTTTTGCAGCTTTAATGGCGGGAGTTATTAAATCTTGGTCTGTTTTAGCCCATACCAGTTGTGCTTGAGGGTCTGCATGGTAATTAAAATATTCAATTTTTATAGTATTAGATTTTCCTTTAACTAATTCAACATCAAAATATTTTGTTTTTGGCTCATGATCATCACTAAATTTAAACTGCAAAGAATCATTAAAATATAATTTTCCACCACTACTAGCTTTTAATCCAATTCTGTAATTACCACTTTCTTTAGGAACTAATTCTCCAGTCCATCTCACTGAAAAATCATCTTTTTCTATATTGTCTAATGGTCTTTTAGTTACCCAAGTAAAGTCTATTGTTTTATCGGTTCTAGTAAACTCTGGCTGTCCTTCCCAATTTCTATTTTTATAATAATCACCTTTTAAACCTTTAGAGTCTCCATTTTTAAGAACCGTATTTGGTACAGGTGTTAACATTGGCCAACCTATAGCTAAATCACTTCCTAAGGCATAATTTATTGTAGCATTAGGTAATTTATTTTTAATAGCTAAAAGCGGAGTAATATTGTTTTTTGAAGTCCCGTGGTAGTTTCCTAATAAGGCCTGATCTGAATTAGCATTTGGGCCTATTACAGCTATAGACTTAATGTTTTTACTTAATGGTAATGTATTATTATCATTTTTTAAAAGTACCATAGACTCCCTAGCTACTTTTTCAGATAAATCATAATGATGTTTACTTGTAACAACTTCATAAGGAATTTTTGACCATTTTACTTTTTCATCTGGATCAAACATTCCTAATTTAAAACGTGCAGTAAATAATCTAGATAAAGCAATATCAATTTTACTTTCATCTATTAATTCTTTTAAAACGGCTTCACTTAAACTTGGGTCGTAAACACTTCCGCAATTTAAATCCGTTCCTCTGTCTATAGCTAGTGCAGCAGCTTCTTCCGGTGTCTCAACCAAATCGTGTTTATTGGGTTCCCAGAAATCATTAATTGCCCAACAATCAGATACCACATAACCATCAAAAGCCCAATCGTCTCTTAATATCTTATTTAATAATAAGTTGCTGCCACAGCAGGCTTCGTCTCTATATCTATTATATGCACACATAACAGAATGTACTTTTGCCTCTTTTATAGCAGCCTCAAATGCGGGTAAATATGTTTCATAAAGATCTTTATTAGATGTTTGGTAATTGTCTTCATGTCTAGATTTTTCTGGACCGCTGTGCACTGCAAAATGCTTTGCAGTTGCAATTACTTTATAATGATTTTCGTCATCTCCTTGAAGCCCTTTTATATAATTAACACCTATTCTACTAGTTAAATAAGGGTCTTCTCCATATGTTTCTTGACCTCTTCCCCATCTAGGATCTCTAAAAATGTTGATGTTAGGTGTCCAAAACGTAAGCCCTTGATATATACCTCTTTTACCTTCTGAAACGAATTTATGATGCTTAGCTCTTGCTTCGTCTGAAACTACTTCTCCCATTTCAAAAATTAAATCAGGGTTCCATGTAGATCCCATGCCAATACCTTGAGGAAAAACAGTGGCTTCACCTGCTCTTGCAACCCCATGTAAACATTCATTCCACCAATTATATTCTGGAACACCTAACCGCTCTATTGCTGGTGCATCATAACGCATTTGAGAAACTTTCTCTTTCAACGTCATTTGATTTATTAAATCTTCAACTCGTTCTTGCACATTTAGAGCTGTATTTTGAAATTTAAATTCACTACTGTTGTTAGTGTTTTTACATGATAGGATTCCTAATAATCCAATTAAAAAAAATATTGAGAGCTTATTTTTTTTTATTTTATGCGTATTAATCATTTTTACTTTACATTTTTTGAAGGTGGAAATTGTTACTGTATTTAAATAAAAAAGAAGAAGAAAAATAGCATAAGTCCAACTAATGCTATTATAAGTATTACTTCTATTAACTCTTTTTTTTTAGAGGATTTAATTTTCATGATAAAATCAAATTTATATAAAAGGTTTAGTGCTATTTATTAATTGTTAAGCATTTGTTAATACTTTTTAAGCATTTTGCGTAAGACAGGTTCATATGCTGTGTTTTTTACAAAAAAGTGCATAATAATTTACACTAATGTTATCACGTTTTTTAAAAGAATAATGTGCTTTTAAATAAAGTATAAGGGGTACGTATTATTACAAATAGAATGTTCTTAATAGATTAAATTTTTATAAGGATTAGTTTTTTAACTGTTTGGGATGTACTGATGAAAAAAAGGATATTATTTTGCCTAGGTATAGACTTTGTAAAACAGAAAAGATTGATAGATTATATAATGCTAAAAGAAAAAATAAGATTACACTTATAGTTATTTAAGAGTCAGATTATAATCTATATACTATAAAAAATTATTGCTGGAGATCATTACCTTCTACTTCTGTTGGAAGTATTCCATAATAGTTTTTAAAACACCTTGTAAAATAAGAGTGAGACGAAAAGCCTACTTTGAAAGATACTTCGCCCACATTTGCACTGCCTATTTCTAAAATTTGTTTAGCCTTTTGAAGCCTTATATTTCTCAAAAATTCATTTGCAGTTTGGCTTGTTAGGGCTTTAATTTTTCTGTAAAATTGACTCTTGCTTAAGTTTAATTCTGAAGCTAAAATTTCTACACTTAATTCTGGATTACTAATATTTTCATTTATATAATTAAGAACTTTTTCAATAAATTCTTTATCTAAAGAAGTTGTGTTTACATTATTTGGGAGTTCACTTATTACACTAAAATATTTATTAAAAATTAGCTTTCTGCTTGTAATTAGCTGGGCTAATCGTAATCTTAGAAGTCTTAAATTAAAAGGTTTAACCATATATGCATCTGCACCAAGCTCTATACCTTCCATTCTATTATTTATTCTAGCTTTTGCAGTAAGCATTAGTAGTGGAATATGACTGGTTTTAATGTCACTTTTTATTTTTTTACAAAAAAGGAATCCATCCATTTTTGGCATAATTACATCTGTAATAATTACATCTGGTAGTATTTTTTCAGCTATTTCTAAGCCTTCAAAACCATTTTTAGCGGTGTAAATTTTGTATTCATTTTTAAGTTCTTCTTTTAAATAATTTTGAAGCTCTAAATTATCTTCTACAATCAATAATGTATTTAGTTTAGATTTGTTTTTTAGTTCATTAGATTCTAAGTCTTTTTCTTCATTTATTATGTGTTCTCTAATAAAAACTTCATCTTTATCATCTTGAACATCTATTACCAATTCGTTTTTTTTAAAGTGTGTTTTCCCTATTGGTAAGTAAATTTTAAAACTAGTTCCTTTACCAAATTCACTTTTAACCTTTATACTACCTTTATGTAATTCAACAAAACTTTTTACCACCTCTAAACCAATTCCAGTTCCTCCATAATATGTTTTGTTTAAATTTTCTACTTGATAAAATCTATCGAATATTTTTTCTACTTGTTTTTCGTCAATTCCTGGGCCAGAATCTGAAATAACAATTTGTGCCACATTAACTGGGTTATAATCACTAACTAAGGGAAGTATGATTTTATCTTGCTTTATACAAACTTCCACATCAATTGTGCCTGCATTTGGAGTAACTTTAATTGCATTTGAAAGTAAATTAAAAATTACTTTTTCTAACATACTTTTATCTGCCCAAACAAAGATGTCAGGATTTGTAGTGTCTACAGATAATGATATGTTTTTTAATAAGGCTTCTTCTTTAAAATGACTCGCAACATCTTTTAAAAGTACAACAAGATTTAGATTACATGCTTTTATTCTAACTTTATTTAATTCAAGCTTTCTAAAATCTAGGAGCTCAGTTATTAACCTATGTAGCCTGTCCGTATTTTTGTGAACTGTGTTAAGCTTTGTTTTTACTATTTGTGGAATATTTAAACTTTTGTCGCTTAGAATATCTTCTAATGGGTTGATTATTAAGGTTAAAGGTGTTCTAAATTCGTGTGAAATATTGGTGAAAAATTGAAATTTTTTTTCATTTAGCTCCTCCTTTTGTTTCCTAGTTTTCCTTTCATAACTAAGTAATTGTTTTTCTTGTATTCTTTCTTGAGTTACCTTGTTTAATAAAAACAATGCCAATAAAAATAATGCTATATAACCAAATAATGCCCAATTTGTTTTCCACCAAGGGGATAATATTGTTATTGTTAGGCTTTTTGGTGTCTCATTCCAAACACCATCGTTATTAGCAGCTTTTAATTTAAATATATAAGTGCCATAATCTAAATTTGTATATGTCGCATTTCGTATATTACCAACGTAATTCCATGAATTTTCTAACCCTTCCAAATAATATGCAAACTGATTTTTTTCTGGCCTAGTATAGTTAACTGCTGTATAATCAATAGTAAAAACAGATTGCTTGTGATTTAGTATTATATTGTTAGTTTCGGATATAACTTTATTTAAAGGGCTTTTTTCTTTATTAGGAATTACCTTTTTATTAAACAATTTAAAATCTGTTAAATAAACAGATGGTAAAGTTATATTTGTTTTAATATTGTCTGGATTAAAATAGTCTACGCCTTGATAGTTTCCGAAATACAAATTACCTTCTTTGTCCTTAAGTGAGGAGTTTATATTAAAATCGTTTGATAGCAAACCATCATTATACGTGAAATTGGTGAAAATTTCTTTTTCTATATCATATTTATACAAACCAGAATTACTACTTATCCATAAATTACCAACATTATTTTCTTCAATGCTAGCTATATTTTCTCCTAAAAGTCCATTTTGTTTATTATACCAACTAAAGGTTTCTTCTTTAATGTTTAACATACATAACCCCGCTCCTCTGGTTCCAATCCAAATTTTTTGTTTGTCTGATGATTCACAAAGTGTTGTTATGTGACTTGAAGTAATTTTATTACTAAACTCTTCAGCCATTTTATTTTCGTAGGAGGTAACATAAAGTTTATTATTAGATCCTATAACTACTTTAAATAAACCTTGGGTTGATCCTACCCATATATTTTGCCTTGCGTCTACAAGAATCTTTCTAACATCAACATTGATTAGGTTGTTAACTATAAAAGGTTCTGAATTATAGTGCGTAATTTTTTTTGTAATTGGATTAAAGGAGTGCAATCCTTTGTAGAAACTACCAATCCATATAGTTCCTTGTTTATCTTCCGTAATACTCATAATAGTATTAGATGCTAAATCCCCTCCAGTATTTTCACTAGTATAATTTATAAATTTTCTAGAGCCTTTTGGCAAGAGAAAAATACCATCATTCCAACTACCTAACCAAATATTTTTTTTGCTGTCTATAAAAATACACTCTATATAATCGCTTTTTAACCCAGAATAGGAGCCACTTTCAGTTGTATTAACATGAGAAAAACTGTGAGTTTTTAAGTCATAAATATCAACGCCACCTCCATCAAGACTAATCCATAACCTGCCTTGTTCATCTTGAATTAAACCAGTTACGGATGGATTGGATAAAGAACTGTTATTATTTTTTACACTTTCAATGTGATTAAATTTATCAAATAGATCATCATATATGCCAACGCCACTATTGTAATATCCCATCCAAATTCTGTTATCTTTATCTCTAAAAAGGGACCAGATGGAATTAGACAATATGCTTTTTTCGTCCTTTTTGTCATTTAAGTACTTGTTTACTATTTTTCCATTAGAATTTACATGAAAAAGACCATCATTTTCACTCCCACAAAGTATACTCCCATCAGATAGTTTAACTAATGCAAGTAGTCTTTTATTTGTTATTTTAGATGTAACTATATCATAGCGTGAAGGTTCTGGGCCTAAATACTTTAAACTTATTAAACCTTCAGATTCTGTTCCTACCCATATATTTTTATGATCTATTATAAGTGAATTTACGGTGTTGCGTATTACCCCTTTTTTATTGTTAACTTTGGTGAGGCTAAATTTATTTAGTTTAGAATTATACTCTAATAAACCAGAATTTGTTCCAGCAAATATTTTGCCTTCTGCATTACATTTTAAATCAAAAACCTTGAAAAATGAATTACTAATTTCTTTAGTTATAGAGACTTTTTCGACCTTTAAAGTACTAAGGTTTAATTTATATATACCTTTGCCAAAAGTTCCTATAAATAAATTATTATTATGGTCTCCGCATAAACTGCGAATAGATAGAATTTCTTTTTTTTTAGTTTTAATATTATTAATAGGCACTCTTTTAAACTGATCTAAATTTCTATCATATAGATTTAAACCTTCTTCTGTTCCAAACCATAATCGGTTTTCTTTGTCTAAAAATGAGCTATAAATAAGACTACTACTAATTGACGTACTATCTATAGAAGAATGTTTATAGTTTACATAATCTATTCCATCAAAACGGTTTAATCCCACGCCTGCAGTTCCAAGCCAAATAAAGCCATAATGATCCTGTATAATAGTTGTTACTGCTACTTTTGAATCTCCTTGTTTTATGTTAACAAAATCAAATTTTTCAATTTTACTCTGTGAATATAAATTTAGACTCAAAAAGCATAGACAAATATATAAGTAAGTATATTTCATACTATGACTTTTTCAACAATTTATTGTGGTTTTTTTGTTTTAAAATAATACTTTTTATTTATTCTTTCTTAATTATTAGAATAATATTTCTATTTCCAAATTTCTTCCATTTCTTCTAAAGTCTTTCCTTTTGTTTCAGGTACAAATTTTAATATAAAAAACATTGCTAAAAGACTCATAAGCCCATATACCCAATAAGAAAACCCATGATTAAAATGCTCTGTTAAAAAAGAGTTATCATCCATCATTGGAAAAGTTAAAGAAACTAAGTAATTTGATATCCATTGGGCAGCTACTGCGATAGCCATGGCTTTTCCTCTTATTTTATTTGGAAATATTTCAGCAAGTAAAACCCATGTTACAGGCCCCCAGCTTACAGCAAAACTAGCGACATAGAGCATCATACAAATTAATGCCAAATAACCTGTAGACTTAGCAAAAAACACAAATCCAAGAGCAAACATTGCTATTGTCATACCTAACGCTCCAATAATCATTAAAGGCTTTCTACCATATTTATCTACGGTCTTAATAGCAATAATAGTGAATATGAAATTTACAATACCAACAAGTATTGTTAAAAATAAAGCACCATCCGTATCAGAGTTAATAGATTTAAAAATTTCAGGGGCATAATATAATACAACATTAATACCTACAAACTGCTGAAAAACAGAAAGAATTATTCCTATTGCAATAACTAACCAACCATAAGACAATAATTTACCTGAGGTTTCGGTAACAGACCCATCAATTTCTGATAAGATTTTATGACCTTCTATTTTTCCATTAACTTTAACTAATACATTTAGAGCTTCTTTTTTTCTGTTTTTTAACATTAAAGATCGTGGTGTATCAGGTACAAAAAATAGTAAAATTAAAAACAAACTCGCCGGTATTACCTCTGAGGCAAACATCCATCTCCAACCCACAGTGTTTAGCCATTCATCAGAGCCCCCTCCTTTTGAAATAAAATAATTAACAAAATATACAACCATAAAACCACCAACAATAGCTAATTGATTAAATGAAACTAACTTACCTCTACTATTTGCTGGAGCTATTTCTGAAATATACAAAGGAGAGAGCATAGATGCTAAACCAACCCCTAAGCCGCCTATAATTCTATATATAATAAATACAGTTGAGAATGTATGGTCTGCTGTACCTATTCTAGTAATTAGCATTTCTGGCATTGCTGATCCTAATGCAGATACTAAAAATAAAATAGCTGCAATTATTAAACCGTTTTTTCTACCAACTTTTTTACTTATTACTCCTCCAAATATGCCTCCGATGATGCACCCAATTAAAGCACTTGATATTAAAAAACCTTTAAAAGCACTTGCTGCTGTTTCTGACAAACCTTTTGGCTTTATAAAAAAAGCATCTAAAGAGCCAACTGTTCCTGAAATAACACCTGTGTCATAACCAAATAGTAACCCTCCTAAGGTAGCTACTAATGTTAATTTTAATAAGTACCTTGAATTTTCTGACTTGGACATATATTTTTAAGATTTTACTATTATTTAGTGTGTTTTTTAATAAAGCTTTGTTTTAAACTAGTTTTTTTAAATTCCAGTGTTAACAAAGTTAAGTGTATATTAAAAAAGTGTTTGTAAATTATTAAGCATCATTTGTTACAAATTCAGCAACTTAACTATACGGTTACTCTAATAAAATTTATGCAAACACATTAAGTTAGACTATGTTGCAGTATTATATAATAATATAGTATATTTTTTTTAGGTAAGAATAAAAGATGTTGTAAAACATACTCAAAAAACGCTTCAACAGAATATTTGCATAAACACAACTTTTAGGCTTGATCCGAAATTACGTAAAGATAGGTAAGGTAATAAATAAAAAAGCCTTTCAATTTCCTGAAAGGCTTTTGGTAGTAGCGGGAACAGGACTCGAACCTGTGACCTTCGGGTTATGAGCCCGACGAGCTACCTACTGCTCTATCCCGCGATATGGATTTCAAAATAATCAACTTTGCCTTAAAAGCACTCAGTTCATAATGCTGACTGACTTATTTTGGACTGCAAATATACAATGCTTTTTGTTTACTATCAAAATAAAAACACATATTTATTTTACTGCATCCGTTTTAAAATTCCTAAATTACCCAATCTTTAAGATTACCGTTATTTATGAATTTTTTAAACGATTTATTGTCTTCCGTCTTGCCATATACAGAATGGCCCATGTTTATTCTTTTAATTGGTGGCGGACTTTTTCTTTTCTTCTATTCTAAGTTGGTTCCTCTTCGTTTTTTTGGGCATGCTATAGCAATAACCGCAGGTAAATATGATGATAAAAATGCAAAAGGAGATGTTAGTTCTTTTCAGGCGTTATCTGCAGCTGTCGCTGCAACAGTAGGCTTAGGAAATATTTCTGGAGTAGCTATTGCTATTCATGATGGTGGTCCTGGAGTAGTTTTTTGGATTTGGATTACGGCAATTTTGGGAATGGGAATAAAGTTTTATTCCTGCAGTTTATCTATAATGTTTAGAGGCATAGATTCAGATGGTAAAATGCAAGGAGGTCCTATGTATTATATTACAAAAGGTTTGGGTAAAAAAGCAAAACCTCTGGCTGTGTTTTTTGCTGTTTGTGGGTTATTTGGTTTTTTAGGCGTTTTTACAGCAAATCAGTTCACGGAGACATTCATGAGTGTAATTGAGCCATCGGAAACCTTGTATGCCATGGGAGATGAGTGTTGGAAATGGACAATAGGAATCTTTTTAGCCGTAATTACTTCTTTTGTAATATTTGGAGGTCTTAACAAAATAGCAAAGGTGGCGTCTGCAATTGTACCTTTTATGGTATTTGTTTATTTAGTTGCAGTAATTGTGGTTATGCTATTAAATTCTGGCCAAATAATACCATCTTTAAGATTGATTTTTACAGAGGCTTGGAACTTTAAAACGGTAGTAACTGGAGGTTTCTGGGGATTAGTTATTATTGGGGTTCGTAGAGCTATGTTTTCTAACGAAGCAGGTTTAGGTAGTGCACCAATGTATCATGGGCAATCTAAAACGGACAATCCTATTAAAGAAGGTTTAGTAGCTATGTTGGGTCCATTTATTGATACAATTTTGGTATGTACTTTTACAGCTATAGTAATAATATTAAGTGGTGCATATTTAGAAGATATGAGCGGAATTGTAATGACCTTAGAGGCATTTAGACGTACACTTTTTGGTTATGGTGATGATTTATTAATGATAATTGTATCTGCTTTTGCTCTTTCTACGTTATTTACCTATTCCTATTATGGTGTAAAATCACTTTCTTTTCTAACAAACGCACGAATAGGTAAATTATATAATGTCTACTTTGTTATAATGATTATTTTTGCCGCTGTAGCTTCTTTAGATTTAGTGAAGAATTTAATAGACCTTTCATATGCTTTAATGGTAATACCTAATATGATAGCCGTTTTATTATTGGCGCCGAAAGTAAATGAAGCTGCAAAAGCATATTTTAAAAAGTTAAAGAATGACAGAGCATAAAGCCGGGTTTGTAAATATTATTGGTAATCCTAATGTAGGGAAGTCTACATTAATGAATGCTTTTGTTGGAGAAAAATTATCTATTATTACCTCTAAAGCACAAACTACAAGACATCGTATTTTGGGAATAGTAAACGGAGATGATTTTCAGATGATTTTATCAGATACACCTGGGATAATTAAACCAGCCTACGAGTTACAAACTTCTATGATGGACTTTGTAAAATCTGCTTTTGAAGATGCCGATGTCTTAATTTACATGGTAGAAATTGGAGAAAAGGCTTTAAAAGATGAAAAGTTTTTTAATAAAATAAAGAATTCTAAGATTCCTGTATTACTATTATTAAATAAGATTGATGTTACTGAACAGGAAATAATAGAAGAACAAGTACAGTATTGGCAAGAGCAATTACCAACTGTAGAAATACATTTAATATCGGCACTTCAAAATTTTAATGTTACAGGTGTTTTTGAGCGTATTATAGAATTACTGCCAGCTTCACCAGCTTATTATCCTAAAGATCAATTAACTGATAAACCAGAGCGGTTTTTTGTAAACGAAACTATTCGCGAAAAAATATTAATACACTACAAAAAAGAGATTCCGTATTCTGTAGAAATAGAAACCGAGGAGTTTTTTGAAGATGAAGATATTATTCGCATGCGTGCTGTTATTATGGTAGAAAGAGATTCTCAAAAAGGAATCATTATTGGCCATAAAGGAAGTGCTTTAAAAAGAGTAGGTGTAGAGTCTAGAAAAGACTTGGAGAAATTTTTTGGTAAACAAGTTCATTTAGAATTATATGTAAAAGTGAATAAGAATTGGCGTAGCGATTCTCGACAGCTGAAACGTTTTGGTTACAATAAGAAGTAATTAGTAACCATAGGATATACTTTTCTTTACTTTAGAATTAAGTAGGATGTTCATTTTTGTTGACTTATAATAATCAATGAAATACCAAAATGAAAAAATCACTTATTCTAGCGGCTTCAATGGCCCTAATTTTTAGTTCATGTATTAATGATGATAATACAGACTTTGATGGCGATAAAGATATAGATGTATCTGCATTAACTTTTACAAAATTAAGCACTTCTATTAATGGTTCTGGAGATGAAGGATTTGCAGAAATCAGTGCTTTTGATGCAAAAACAGAGAAATTATTTGTAGTAAATCCAAATGAGCAAGAAATATCTGTATGGGATATATCTAATCCATCAGCAACACTAAAATTAACATCAATAACATTACCTGGAACACCAAACAGTATTGCTGCACATGATGGCTTATTAGCGGTAGCTGTAGAAAGTGATCCAAAACAATTAGATGGGCAAATAATTACTTTTAATACAGAAACACAAGTTCAAGTAAATACTTATAATGCAGGAGCATTGCCAGATATGGTAACTTTTAGTCCAGATGGTAAATATATTATATCTGCAAATGAAGGAGAACCAAATGATGATTATACTGTAGACCCTGAAGGGTCTATTTCTGTAGTTAATATTAAAGAGAATGAAATAAACACATTATTTTTTGGTGCTTATAATGGGCAAACTATAGGTAATGATTTTCGTGTTTTTGGCCCTGGAGCTTCTTTAAGTGAAGATGTAGAGCCAGAATACGTTGCTGTATCAGAAGATAGTAAGTATGCATACGTTACTTTACAAGAGAATAACGGTATTGCAGTGGTAGACCTAGGAAGCATGGCAATTACAAATGTTTATGGTTTAGGGACTAAAGATTTTTCTTTACCAGAAAATACGATGGATGCTAGTAATAAAGATGCTATTGTTGGTAATTTTAAAAACTGGCCAGTATTAAGTTATTACATGCCAGATGCTATGACTTTTTCTAGAATTGGTGGGGCTGAGTATTTAATAACTGCAAATGAAGGAGATGCTAGAGATTATGATGGGTACTCTGAGGAAGAAAGAGTTAAAGATTTAACTTTAGATGAAACTGTTTATCCTAATGCAGAAGAATTACAATTAGATGAAAATTTAGGTCGTTTAAAAATTACAACTGCCAATGGAGATACTGATGGCGATGGAGATTTTGACCAAATTTATGGTTACGGTGGTCGTTCTTTTACCATATGGGATACTGCAGGATCAAAAATATATGATAGTGGTGATCAAATAGGAAAGAAAACATTTGAATTAAATCCGGAACTTTTTAATAATGATGAAGGAGAAGCTGATGGTCGTAGTGATGATAAAGGAGCGGAGCCAGAATCTGTTACGACATTAAAAATAGGAAATAGCACCTTACTTTTTGTTGGATTAGAAAGAACAGGAGGAGTAATGGTTTATGACATAACAACGCCAACAGCACCGGTTTTTGTAAACTGGTTATATAACGCAGAAGATATTGCTCCAGAAGGATTAATAGTAATTCCTAGTGAACAAAGTCCAACTAAAGAAAATTTATTAGTAGTAACTAATGAAGTTTCTAATACAATTACTATTTATGAGATAAAATAAGTAAGGTTAAGTAACTATTAATTAATCTCTAAGATTAAGTATATACTTGAACTTAGAGATTTTTTTTGTCCTATTTTTTCTAAAAATAGGATTAAATATGAGTATAAATATGAAATGATTACCTACCTTTGATTTATCGGTTAAGTGTGTTTTTTATCGATAAAATGCACGAATCCCCATTATTATATGAAAAATATTATAGTTTTTGGTGCTTCAGGAAATGGAAAAGTTGTTTTAGATTGTATTCAAAAGCAAGGAAAATATTCTGTTATTGGTTTTATAGATTCCAATAAAAGAAAAGGAAGCGTTGTTGTTGGTTATACTGTTTTAGGAAGTGTAGCAGATTTACCAATATTAGTAGAAAAGTATGGCATTGTTGGTGGTGTTGTAGCAATAGGAGATAATTGGATACGAAAAAAAGTGGTAGATAAAATAACTTCTATTTTACCAAATTTTATATTCGTAAACGTTATTCATCCAAATGCTTGTGTAGGAAGAGAAAGTCATATTGGTAAAGGAAGTGTAATTATGTCTGGCGCAATTGTTGGGTCTAGTACAAGAGTTGGGGATTTTTGTATAGTAAACACTAATGCTTCCATAGATCATGATAGTATTATGGGAGATTTTTCTAGTCTAGCACCTCGTGTATGTACTGGAGGTAATTTTTACTTAGGTGAATTTTCAGTTGTTTGTTTGGGAACTAATATTATAGAAAATATTCGAATAGGAAATCATTCTGTAATAGGAGCAGGTTCTTTGGTAATAGATAATGTAGAAAGTAATGTTTTGGCGTTTGGCTCTCCTGCTAAAGTAGTTAGAAAGAGGAATCCTGGGGAATCTTACTTAACAGGAGCAAAAAAAAGAACTATAAGTCATAATTTTTTAAAAGAAGTATAGTTAAAAAGTCTTCTGTTTATATTCTTATCTTTTATTTAAGTATTAGCACTACCTTTGTGGCTTAATTTTATATTATGAGTGCTATTGTTGCTATTGTAGGAAGACCAAATGTTGGAAAATCTACATTTTTTAATCGTTTAATCCAAAGAAGAGAAGCTATTGTAGATGCTGTTAGTGGTGTTACAAGAGACCGTCATTATGGAAAGAGCGACTGGAACGGAAAAGAATTTTCTTTAATAGATACAGGGGGTTATGTTGTTGGTAGTGACGATATTTTTGAACAAGAAATAGATAAGCAGGTAGAACTTGCTATAGAAGAAGCCGATGCTATAATTTTTATGGTAGACGTAGAGTCTGGTATAACAGGAATGGACGAAGATGTTTCCAAGTTACTTAGAAGAGTAAATAAACCAGTCTTTTTAGCAGTTAATAAGGTAGATAATGCTATGCGTGCAGAAGATGCTGTAGAATTTTATAACCTTGGGCTAGGAGATTTTTATACACTTTCTAGTATAAATGGTAGTGGTTCTGGAGAGCTTCTAGATGCAATTGTAAAAGTCCTTCCAGAAGTAGAAGAAGAGGAAAGTAATCTTCCTAGGTTTGCAGTTGTTGGTAGGCCAAATGCAGGAAAATCTTCGTTTATAAATGCATTAATTGGAGAAGATCGTTATATTGTGACCGATATTGCTGGTACAACAAGAGATAGTATAGATACTAAATATAATCGCTTTGGGTTTGAATTTAATTTAGTAGATACAGCAGGTATACGTCGTAAGGCAAAAGTTAAAGAAGATTTAGAATTTTATTCAGTTATGCGTTCTGTAAGAGCTATAGAGCATAGCGATGTTTGTTTGTTGTTGTTAGATGCCACTCGTGGTTTTGATGGGCAAGTAGAAAATATTTTCTGGTTAGCACAAAGAAATAATAAGGGCATTGTAATCTTAGTAAATAAATGGGATTTAGTAGAAGACAAGGAGACAAATACTATAAAGCATTATACCGATAAAATTAAAAAAGCAATAGAGCCTTTTACAGATGTTCCAATTCTATTTATATCTGTGCTAACAAAGCAACGTATTTTTAAAGCTATAGAAACCGCCGTTGAGGTGTATAATAATAGAAACATTAAGATACCTACACGTAAGTTTAATGATACTATGTTGCCTATTATAGAGAACTATCCACCACCAGCATATAAAGGTAAGTTTGTTAAGATTAAATTTTGTATGCAACTGCCAACGCCATATCCGCAATTTGCATTCTTTTGTAATTTACCGCAATATGTTCGTGAGCCATATAAGCGTTATTTAGAGAATAAATTACGTGAAAACTTTAATTTTTCGGGAGTTCCTATTAGTGTATTTATGCGCAAAAAGTAAATATTTTTCGCAGGCCTATAAATTAGTCCGTAGTGTATTGTAATACCTTTTGTCGATAAAGCATTTTTTTTTAAAATATTATCTTCTAATTAAAGTTTATGTAAGGCAAACCTAGTCTTAATATTTGCTTATGAGAAGTACCATTTATTATCTGTTAATTAGTATACTATTTTTTAATATTTCATGTAAAAGTGAAGATTTAGATACTATTATTAGTAATTCTGAGTATGCAGCCGATAAAGAAAATTTAGATGTAACAGGATTACCTATTCTAAATTTTAAGGCACAACTACCTAAAATGCCAACTAGCCTTGAGTATGTTATTGATATTGACCAATGGGATATACCCAATAATAATACAAATGCTGTAAAAACGACTAGTAATTTACAAGCAGCAATAGATTGGGCTCATGAAAACAATTATACTAAAGTTGTGCTGCCAGAAGGAGAGTATTTGGTTGGGGAAGACGTTAATGAAATTTATCAAGGAGGTATTGAAATTCATGGCGATACGGAATTTGTTTTTAGTGAGGGAGCAATTTTAAAAATAGATACAAATAATAAATGGAATTACTGCGTAATTAGTTTAAATGGAGATAATATAATTATTCGTGATGGAATCATTAAAGGAGATCGAGATACTCATGTTTACGTACCTCGAGATAGTGACGGAAGTAAATCTCATGATGAAGGTCATGGTATTTGTGTTTGGAATACAAGTAATCAAGTATTAATTAAAAATATGGAACTTCATAACTTAACTGGTGACGGTTCTTTAGTATTAGATTCTAATGATGTTACTTTTGTGAATAATAATATTTATAACAATAGACGTCAGGGTATTTCTATAGTTGGAGGCAAACGTATAGAGATAAGAGATAATGAAATACACCATATTAAAGGAACAAGTCCAGAATTTGGAATTGATATAGAAGGTGCCGGACGCATAGATGAGAACATATTAATACAGAATAATTATTTTCACCATAACGCAGGAGGAGATATTGTAAATACAAGTGGTAAGAATGTTTACATCTTAGATAATACTCTTGAGCAAGGAGAAGGAAGCAGTTATGTAGACGCTCCGATTGTTAGTTGGCATAAAACGCATAATATTATTGCCAGAAATAGTATAACCATGAATTCGGATTCCGTTAATGGAAGGTTGGGCTATATTCAATACTCTAATGGGGGGGATAAAGGACATAACCGAGCCACTTATGTACATGATAATGTTTGTAATAATTGTGGTATGTATATGTATAAAAGTTCAGACGCAGATATTAGGCGCAATAAATTTCTTGGTTATTTTATGGCGTTTATCGATTTTGAAAACGTAGTGTTAATAGATAATTTGGTTACATATTCTAAAGAACATACAAACCTTAGGTTTTGTTGGTCATATCGTTTTAATAATGTTACAGGTTTTGCTAACGGAAATTATTTAGAAGATGAGCTACAAGAAATACCACTTTCTGAAACGAAACCGCATACTCTACAATGTGTAATAGATGGATGGTAGTTTTTTTGAACCATTGCCGCCTGATAATAATTCAGGAAAAGAATACTAAGACTACTTTTAAAGAAAATTTATAATTTTAATAAATATATCTTCCTTCATGAAGAGAATACTTATTTGTCTATAATGGCTGCAAGCTATAAGTGTTTTACCAGCCTCCAGATGCGCCGCCGCCGCCAAAGCCGCCGCCGCCAAAGCCGCCGCTAAATCCGCCTCCACCTCCGAAGCCACCGCTTCCAAAGCCTCCACTAGAAGAGCCACTGCGTCCCATATTACTTAGAATAATAATATCTCTAAAGTCCAATCCGGAACCTCGTTTACCACCTTTGTTGTTATGATTATTCCCTTTTCTATTCCATAAGATTATTAGAATAATAAAGAAAATAATAAATGGTAAAAAGGCTTCAAATGGTATCCCTTCGTTAAAAGTTCTATCTTCTGTAAATTCTCCGTTTAAGACTTTTATAATTGCATCGGTGCCTTTATTGAGCCCACCATAGTAATCATTTTGTTTAAATTTAGGAATAATTACGCTTTCTATAATTCTACGAGACATGGCATCGGTTAAAGAGCCTTCTACACCATATCCTGTATTTATAGCAATTTTACGGTCGTCTCTAGCAAGTAATACTAATACGCCATTATCTTTTCCTTTTTGGCCAATTCCCCATTTTTGTCCCCAATTTGCTCCTAAGTAGGTTATATTTTCACCTTCCGTAGAACTAATTATAGCAACTACTATTTGTGTTGAGGTACTATCTGCGTATTGGGTAAGTTTTCTGGTAAGTATTTTGTTTTGCGAATCGGATAATAAACCAATATAGTCATAAACACTGGTTTGGTTTTGTTTACCAGGTTTTTCGGGGATATTAAATTGCGCTTGTGAAATAGTCCAAAAGCATAAGAAAAAAAGAAGAAAACTACCCTTTAGATATTTCATTACTTAATTCATTAGTGTCGCCATGTAGCCATGGAAAATGTTCTTCTAGCTCTTTACCAGCTTTTAAAACACCATTAATAATTCCTTCTTTAAAGTTACCGGCAACAAAATCTTTACGTATACCTTCTTTGGTAGCATCCCAAAAGTTATTGGGTACAACTTTGTCTATACCTTTATCACCGTAAATTGCGAATTTTCGGTCATTAACAGCAATGTAAAGAAGTACTCCATTTTCTTCTTTGGTATTATCCATTTTAAGAAAATGAAAAACTTCTTTAGCTCTATCTAATAAGTCTAGTCGAGTATGTGCTTCAATGTGTACACGAATTTCACCAGAAGTATTTTTTTCTGCTTTAATTATAGCATCTACAATTTCTTGCTCTTCTTCTGCTGTTAAAAATTCTTCTACTCTAGACATTAATTTTATTTAAAATCAAAATTAACATCTGGAGCATCTTCAGAACCGGCTTCAGCTTTAAAATAAGCTAGCTCATCAAAATTAAAAATACCTGCTAAAATAGATCCAGGGAATTTTTTAATTAAAACATTGTATGGTTCTACAGTTGCGTTAAAACGGTCTCTAGCAACATTAATTCTATTTTCTGTTCCTTCTAACTGAGACTGTAATTCTAAAAAGTTTTGATTTGCTTTTAAATCGGGGTAACGCTCTACCGTAACTAGTAGGCTTTTTAATGCACCACTAAGCCCGCCCTGAACTTTATTAAATTGCGCAAGTTGCTCTGGCGTTATATTTGTTGGGTCTATAGACACAGATGTAGCTTTTGCTCTTGCTTCTATAACATCGGTTAATGTACCACGTTCAAAATCTGCTGCGCCTTGTACTGTTTTTACTAAATTACCAATAAGGTCATTCCTTCTTTGGTAAGCACTTTCTACATTTGCCCATGTTTTGGTAGAGGTTTCTTTTAGTTGTACAGCTGTATTGTTAAAGCCTACTGCCCATTGGTAAATTCCAAATGCTAATACTCCAAGTACTAGTAAAGCAATTAATCCTTTTTTCATAATAGTGTTTATTTAGTGTTTATAGGTTGTTTTTTATTTTTATAAGTTCCATTTTTACTTTTTCTAATTTTTGTATGATATCAAAATTAGATAAAGTTTTGTGTCGCTCTTCTTTTAAATGTGTTTTTGCTCCTTCTAAAGTAAACCCTCTTTCTTTAACAAGGTGGTAAATTAACTTTAAATTGGTAATGTCCTGTGGTGTAAATTTACGGTTGCCCTTAGCGTTCTTTTTTGGTTTTAGAACATCAAACTCTTTTTCCCAAAAACGAATTAGAGAAGTGTTTACATCAAAAGCTTTGGCAACTTCGCCAATACCATAATATCTTTTTTCTGGAAGTTCTATATGCATTAATCTAGTGATTGATTTTCCTGATTAGCAAACTTTAGCATATTCTCAAATTCTATAGGGGATAAACTACCATAATAAAAATTAATTGGGTTTATACGATCCTTTTCTTTCCAAACTTCATAATGCAAATGTGGAGCTTCGGAACGTCCTGTGCTACCTACAAAACCAATAAGGTCTCCACGCTTAACTTTTTGTCCTTTTTTTACATTGTATTGGCTTAAGTGCGCGTACAAACTAAGGTAACCATATCCATGGTCTATACGTATGTGTTTACCGTACCCAGAAGAATTATTATCTGCTCTAACTATTTTACCGTCTCCTGAAGCATAAATAGGAGTTCCTTTAGGAGCAGTAAAATCCATTCCATAATGCATTTTTCTTGCCTTTGTAAAAGGGTCTGAACGCCAGCCGTAACCAGAAGCCATTCTAGTTAAATCTTCATTGTTTATTGGTTGTATAGCCGGTATTGCAGCTAGTAATTTTTCTTTTTCTTCTGCAAGGATAGTAATTTCATCTAAAGATTTAGATTGTATAGCCATTTGTTTTTTAATAACATCTAAACGTTTGGTAGTAGCAATTACCATATCAGAATTATTAAAGCCTTCTAGAGATTTATATCTATTTATACCACCAAAACCTGCTCTTCTCTGCTCTTCAGGAATAGGGTTTGCTTCAAAATATAGTCTGTAAATATTATTATCTCGATCCTCTATATTAGCAAGAACATCTTCAATTTGCTCCATTTTTTTGTCTAACAACTCAAACTGAAGTTCATAGTTTTTTACCTCTCTTTGTAAGGATAGTTCTTTGGGAGTATTAATTAAATTGGTGTTTAAAAGGAAAATTAATCCTAGTAAACCAAATAGAAATGACCCTAAAAAAAAGAAACTTATGTTTCTATACCGTTTAGATTTTTTTGGTTCAATCTTACGGTAAGATAACGTATCTGGATCGTAATAATATTTTACTTTAGACATGAATAGATTTTATCCTATTTTTGTGCTTTAAATATAGCGCAATAAACAAATATAAAAATTGTTTTGCAGAAACCATTATTTTTTAAGAAACCTTACCATTTTAGATGAATTCCAAGGAAATTAGAAGTCAGTTTTTAAATTTTTTTAAAGAAAAAAACCACAAGATAGTCGCATCTGCCCCAATGGTTATTAAAGATGACCCTACTTTATTGTTTACAAATGCTGGTATGAACCAGTTTAAGGAGTATTTTTTAGGAAATAGTGTGCCTAAAAGTTCTAGAGTTTCTGATACACAAAAATGCTTAAGAGTAAGTGGTAAGCATAACGATTTAGAAGAGGTAGGTAAAGATACGTATCACCATACTATGTTCGAGATGCTTGGTAATTGGAGTTTTGGAGATTACTTTAAAAAAGAGGCAATAGAATGGGCTTGGGAGTTGTTAACCGATGTTTTAAAAGTAGATAAGGATAGTCTTTACGTTTCTGTTTTTGAAGGAAGCTCGGATGCAGATAATTTAGAAATGGATATGGAAGCTTACAATTTATGGAAGGCTATTGTACCAGAAGACCGAATTATAAAAGGAAATAAAAAAGACAATTTTTGGGAAATGGGAGAGCAAGGACCTTGCGGACCATGTTCAGAAATACATGTAGATATACGTTCTGCAGAAGAAAGAGCAAAAATTTCTGGGGCAAGTTTAGTAAACAAAGACCATCCTCAGGTTGTAGAAATATGGAATCTTGTATTTATGCAGTATAACCGTAAAGCAAGTGGCCAGTTAGAACCTTTGCCAGCAAAACATGTAGATACAGGAATGGGCTTTGAGCGTTTGTGTATGGTTATGCAAAATGTAAAATCTAATTATGATACCGATGTTTTTACGCCAATTATAAGAGAAATAGAGACTATTACCAATTCTAAATATGGGAAAAATGAAGAAGTAGATATTGCAATACGTGTAATTGCGGACCATATTAGAGCGGTGTCTTTTTCTATTGCAGACGGACAGTTGCCTAGTAATACTGGTGCAGGTTATGTAATACGAAGGATTTTAAGAAGGGCAGTACGCTATGGTTTTACCTTTTTAGGAACCAAAGAACCTTTTATGTATCGTTTAGTAGGAGTGCTAAATAATATAATGGGAAGTGCTTATCCAGAATTAAAAGAGCAACACCAATTAATAGAAAATGTAATTAAAGAAGAAGAGCATTCTTTTTTAAAGACATTGGATCAGGGATTGGTTTTATTAGATACTATAATTAGTAATACCAAAGGAAAAGAAGTAAATGGGGCTAAAGCTTTTGAACTTTATGACACATATGGTTTTCCTATAGATCTTACTGCTTTAATTTTAAGCGAAAAAGGATTAAGTTTAGATGCGGCAGGTTTTGACAAAGCAATGCAGGAACAAAAAAATCGTTCTAAATCTGCATCAGAAACCTCAAAAGAAGATTGGACTATTTTACGAAATGACCAAGAACAAGAGTTTATTGGTTATGATAGATTAGAGGCGGATGTAAAATTGGTAAAATATAGAAAAATCACTTCTAAGAAAGATGGGCAGCAATATCAATTAGTTTTTAATTTAACTCCGTTCTATGCAGAAGGAGGAGGGCAAGTTGGAGATAAAGGATATTTAGAAACACCTAACGGAGATGTTATTTATATTATGGATACTAAAAGGGAGAATAACGAAATTGTTCATTTTTCTAAAAATTTGCCTAAGAAATTAGAAGAGACATTAAAAGCGGCTGTAGATAAAAAACAAAGACAAAGAACCGAAGCAAACCATACTGCTACGCACTTATTACACCAAGCTTTAAGAGAAATTTTGGGGACACATGTAGAGCAAAAAGGTTCTGCAGTGCATTCTAAATATTTACGTTTTGATTTTTCTCATTTCTCTAAAGTTACAACAGAAGAATTGCGTGAGGTAGAAGGTTTTGTGAATGCTAGGATAGAGGGGAAATTACAATTAAAAGAAAGTAGAGCAGTTCCTATGAAACAAGCTATAGAAGAAGGAGCAATGGCTTTGTTTGGAGAAAAGTATGGCGATACTGTACGTACTATTCGTTTTGGGCAATCTATAGAGCTATGTGGAGGAACACATGTTGCAAATACAGCAGATATTTGGCATTTTAAAATTAAGAGCGAAGGTGCTGTTGCTTCTGGAATTCGTAGAATTGAAGCCATAACCTATGATGGCGTAAAGGAGTTTTATACAGATAATAATAAAATATTAATAGGTATAAAAGACTTGCTTAATAATGCAAAAGACCCAATAAAATCGGTATCCACTTTACAAGAAGAAAATAGTGCTTTAAAAAAACAGATAGCAGAGCTTTTAAAAGATAAAGCTAAGAATCTAAAAGGAGATTTGTTAAGTAGTTTAGAGGAAGTAAACGGGGTGCAATTTTTAGCAAAAAAGATAGATTTAGATGCTGCTGGGATTAAAGACCTTTCTTTTGAAATGGGACAGAATAAAGACAATTTATTCTTATTATTCGGTACAGAGCAAAAAGGAAAAGCACTATTGTCTTGCTATATATCTAAGGAATTAGCTGCATCTAAAAACATAAATGCAGGAACTATTGTTCGTGAACTAGGTAAATACATCCAAGGTGGCGGTGGCGGACAGCCATTTTTTGCTACAGCTGGAGGTAAAAACCCAGCAGGTATAGATGAAGCTTTAAGTAAAGTAAAAGAGTATATTTCATAAACTAGTTATGAAACTCCAAACAAAAATTCCTTTACAAAAGGAAAAGAACCAAATAACATATAATAGTTCTTTATTATTATTGGGTTCTTGCTTTGTAGAGAATATTGGGGAGAAATTAGAATATTATAAATTCCAGACGGTTCAAAATCCGTTTGGAATTTTATTTCACACCCTCGCAATAGAAAGTTTAATAACTAGAGCTGTTACTTCTCGAGAGTACACTAAAGATTCTATTTTTTTACATGAAGAGCGTTGGCATTGTTATGATGCGCATTCCGAGTTAAGTTCTAGTACTCCTGAGGAATTGTTAGAAAAACTAAATAGTGGACTGCAGATTACTAGAGACCAGATACAAAAAGCATCTCATATTGTAATTACTTTAGGAACCGCTTGGGTGTATACTTTTTTAGAGGAGAAAAAAATAGTAGCTAATTGCCATAAAGTTCCGCAAAAACAATTTTCTAAGAGAATACTATCCGTAAAAGAAATTCAAGAAAGTTTAGAGCATATAAAACTGCAAATTAAAATCATAAATAAAGAAGCAATTCTATTGTTTACTATCTCTCCAGTACGTCATATAAAAGACGGATTTTTAGAAAACCAACAAAGTAAGGCACATCTTATTACTGCTGTACATGAGGTAGTTAAAAAAAGTGGTGCAGCTTATTTTCCATCTTATGAAATTATGATGGATGAATTACGCGACTATCGTTTTTATAAAGAAGATATGGTGCACCCAAATGCTGTTGCGGTTTCTTATATCTGGGAGAAATTTACATCGGTTTGGATTGCAGAAGAAACCCAAAAAGAGATGGATAAAGTTGCAGTAGTACAAAAAGGACTTGCGCACAGACCTTTTAATGAAAAGTCTCTTAAACATATAGCGTTTTTAAAAGCGCTTGAAAAGAAAAAAATGTATCTTCAAGAAACGTATTCTTTTATGAAATTTACGGTATGAAAAGAGTTTTAATAGGCGCGTTGGTTGCATTGGCCATGGTTTTTGTTTTTCGTTCTTGTGTGGATAGCAATAAAGAAAAAGCAATTCTAGAGGAAAACTCAATGCTCATTCAGGAACAAATTAAAAATATTTCTAAATTAGTTGTAACCGAAGGGCATTTTGCAGAAGTATATAATTATAAGGATTCTCAAGAACTTTTTGGACCTTTAATTACAGCAGATAAAAAAGCTTTGGTGGTAGTTAATGCCGAAGTTACCGTTGGTTATGATTTAAGCAAATTAACTTTTAAAGTAGATGAGAAAGCAAAAGTCTTATACATAAAAGAAATCCCAGAACCCGAAATTAAAATAAACCCAGATTTTGAGTATTATGATGTTACTGCAGATTATTTAAACCCTTTTAAAGCAGAAGATTATAACACTATAAAGAAAAACATACGCGCTTCCCTATTAAAAAAAGTAGAAGCTTCTTCTTTAAAAAGCAATGCCAAAAATAGATTGTTGAGTGAGTTGTCTAAATTCTACGTACTTACCAACAGTATGGGGTGGACATTAGAGTATAACGAACACACTATTCAAGAAAATAGTTTAGAGCAATTTATAAAGGATTAAGCTTTTTTATTTTTTGATTGGTCTTGTACTAGTGTTATACCATCATCAATAAGATGTTTAACTTTAGGATTATTTAGCTTTATATTTTCTAAGTGAGTGGCAATAGAAGTTGCAAATTCTATAGTGTTACTATCCATTGCCAGTTCATAAAGTTCTACGGAAAGAAGCCAGTCATTAGGGTAATTTTCTTGTATTTCATTAAATACTTTATTTCTAGAAACAGTTTTGTTTTTGCCTTCTCTAAAGTCTCTAACTTGTTGGTATAAATCTTCTAGTTTTAATTGTTTAGTAGTCTTTTTAATTTTATGGGTTGTTGTTTTAACTTTATGTGTTACTCTGTTAAAACTAGATAAATCTGCAGGGCCATTAAAAGCGGAAACAATTTTTTCTCCGATTGCCATATTATAAAGTTCCTCTTCCGAATTAAATAACACCTTTCCTAAATGCGTAACAACGCAATTTTTTAATGTAATTAAAATAATTTCTCCTTGTAAGTTTCGTGTTCCAGTAATAATTTTTCCTTTCACAGTAATATCGCCTTCAAATTCTAGAGAAATTAATTCGCCTTCAAAAATGTTATACGCCTTAAGGTCTCTAGGACTCATATCCTCAATAGCAATATTAATACCCTTTAATTTTCCTACAGGAGAACCAAAACCGGAATAATGTTGATTAATTCCTTGCCCTATAAGCTCTTGGTTGCGATAGGAAAGTGCAGTAGGTCCTGCTGTCTGAAAAAATATTGGATTACCCTTATCTTCAAGAACCGAAATAAAATTACCAGAGATTTGTAAACCTGTACTTAGTTCTATAGTACCTATTTCTGCTGCATTTATTAATTTTTGAACACCACTTAGTCCTCCAGTTCTTAATGCCATAGTATTTGCAAATTCTTCTAAAACTTGGCTTAGAAATGAAAAATCAGGTGTTACAAATAGTTGTGGTTGTGGTTTGGTAATATCAAAAGCAGTGTGCGCTGCTATTTTAGAATAGGATATTTTTTCTACTTCGTTTGTCATGCACCAAGCACTTTCTCCAATAGAGGATAAAAGTCCTGCGCCGTATATTTTAGGGGAGTCAACAGTACCAATTAAACCATACTCTACAGTCCACCAATGCAGGTTTCTAATAAGAGCCATTTCACTAGGTTTACCCATATTTTGCTGAAGATTTTCTATTAGGTTTTCGGCCTTTTTAATTTCGTCTTCTGGAGTGTTTGGAGCTTCTTTTATGATAGATAAATGACGTACAGCTTCATATAATTCATAATCTTTTTTGCTAGAAATAGCTTTACACCCTATTTCTCCAAATCGTCTTAAATATTCTGCGTATTCAGGATTAGCAATAATGGGAGCATGCCCAGCACCTTCGTGTATAATATCTGGCGCAGGAGTGTACTCTATGTTTTCTAATTGCCTTATATCTGATGCAATTACAAGAACATTGTATGCTTGGAACTCCATAAAAGCGGATGGAGGGATAAAACCATCTACGGCAACAGCTGCCCATCCAATTTCTTCTAAAATACGGTTCATACCATACATGTTTGGAATGTTATTTATGGATATTCCTGTTTTTTGTAACCCTTCTAGGTAAGATGCGTGTGCAACTTTCCCTAAATAACCTACATTTTTGCGCATAACATATCTCCAAACTGCTTGATCTATAGCAGAGTATTCCTCATAGTTTTGGGGTTTTATAAATTGCCTTAGGTGTTCGGGTAATTTATCTAAAATTGGATTGCTTTGGTAGTTGTTTTGCATATTATATATGTAAATATAAAAATGTATAATTACTATTAAAGATATATATTTAGTTATTTAGTAGTGTAAAATGTATAATTATTAGTAAAAATTCCTGTGTTTTTAATTTATTAGGAAATAAGTACTTTTAAGTTGAGTTTTATAGTGCTAAAACAGGAAAATTTATGGAGAAAAAAATAGATAGTATAGACAGAAAAATATTGAAGATACTAGAGAAAGATGCAAAAACTAATGCTAAAGAAATAGCAGAACGTTTGCAAATGACCAAAACCCCAGTTTATGATCGTATAAAAAGGTTAGAGCAGAATGGTTTTATTTCTAAGTACGTTGCTATTATAGATAAAAATAAAGTAGAACCTAGTATTACTGTTTTTAGCTTTGTATCCTTAGATGCTCAAAAAGAACGCTTAATGGATGATTTTGCTACTAGTGTAAAAAAGTACTCAGAAGTAGTAGAGTGTTTTGTAGTAGGTGGGGAGTTCGATTTTTTATTAAAAATAGTAGTTAAAGATTTGGAGGATTATTTTAAATTCTCAAAAGATAAGGTAGCATCCTTGCCGCACATAGGAATGGTTAAAAGCGCATTTGTTTTAAACGAAGTAAAAGACAGTACTTATTTTCCTTTATTATAAAAAAAGAGATTGTTTATCTAAACAACCTCTTTATTAAAATTTATATACAGACACTTATTTTACAGCCATTATTTGTGGCGGATAAGCTTTTAATATTTCGCCAACAAACTGCTGTATACGTTCTTCTTTCTTTTCTATACTTTTAGAAGGAGAAAGAGTTCCAATTCCTTTTCCTTGCCAAACCAATTCTTTGCTTTTAGCATCAATTAAATCTATATAAAGAGAACCTTGTGTTCTAGTGCTTACTTGGGTGCCATTGTTCCACCCTGGTCCCCAATAATAAGGATTCCAGCCCCAACCAAAACCACCACCCCAGTAGTTATTGTAAACATCAACTTGTTCTTTCTCTTTAGTAAAAATGCTTACTAAGATATCCGGAGAGCTAGATTTTATAAAACCTCTTGTGGCCATTTCAGTATCAATAGCTCTTAAAATTCTTTTTTTATCTAAATCAGAAATTTGCGCTTTATCAATGCCAGTCTTGTAAAATGCGTATGATTTATACGAATTAAAATTAGCATCTTTATCATAATCAGAAAGTACGCGTACCGAGGTACAAGAACTTAATACAGCCAATACTAATATTGGTATTGCGAGTAATTGTAGTTTTTTCATAACAACTATATTTTTTGGGATTAGAATAGATTTTTTGTAATTAAAACATCTCAAAAATCATGCCGAAGAAACATCTGGTTATTGTTTATTTGTCTTTGTATTATAACCATAAGGGCAATGTCTGCAACCACTTTCGCAGCAATAACCTCTTTTTAAATGAAATTGTTCTGTAAATACTTTGTATCCTTCTTTAGATAAGTAAAAATCACCTTCTTCTAACGGAATAATGTCTTTCATGTACAGTAATTAGCTTATAAAGTTTTGCAATAAAATTACGGATTCTTTGTTGATAAATGCCTTGTATTTGTTAGAAAGCCATATAATTTAGCAAGGTTTATAGGTTTTTTTATTCTTTAATCGATTTTGTTTATATGTAAATCTAGGAACTTTTAAAGATTAAAAAATTACAATTATCTTTGAGGGTAAGCGTTTGTAAAAAGTATTTATGATATTAATATTCAAACATTTCTTCTATAAAAATTACGTAGGCTTGTCTTTATGGCCTTTTATAATTCTAAAGGATACTACCTTAAAAGAAGATATTGTACTTATTAATCATGAAAAAATTCACCTTAAACAGCAGCAAGAATTGCTTATTATCCCTTTTTACATTTGGTATGTAACAGAATGGCTACTACGAAGTGTTTTTTATTTAGACACATATAAAGCATATCAAAATATTAGCTTTGAGCGTGAAGCTTATTATAATGAGAATAATTTAGATTATTTAAATCAAAGAAAATTCTTCAGCTTTATTAAATACCTTTGGCGTAATTAAACAAGAGTTTAGTGCAAACGCAGAATCAAAAAGTACATCTTCCTATACTTAAAGAAAAAGAAATTTCGCTCTACATAAAGCGAGAAGATTTAATACACCCGTTAATTTCTGGAAATAAGTATCGCAAATTAAAATACAACATTCTAGCAGCTAAAGAAAAAAAGCAAAATACCATACTAACCTTTGGTGGTGCATACTCTAACCATATTGCAGCAACGGCTTATGCAGGTAAAGAGCAAGGCTTGCAAACTATTGGTATTATTAGGGGAGAAGAGCTTCAAGGTAAATGGCAAAATAATGCTACGTTACGTTTGGCAAAAGAGCATGGTATGCATTTTAAATTTGTTACTAGAGAGGCGTATAAGTCTAAAGAAGCGTCAGAATTTATAAACCAACTAAGGAAAGAATTTAAAGATTTTTATTTATTGCCAGAAGGTGGTAGTAACTCTTTAGCAATACAAGGGTGCGAAGAGATCTTAACTCCAGAAGACAATGTCTTTAATGTAATTGCTTTAGCTGTAGGTACTGGAGGTACTATTGCTGGAATTATAAATACATCAAAAAATAATCAAAAAGTAATTGGTTTTCCTGCCTTAAAGGGTGATTTTTTACAAGAAGATATTCGTAAATTTGCAACCAAAATAAATTGGGAACTTCAAAATAAGTATCATTTTGGAGGTTATGGTAAAGTTTCTTCAGAATTAATTATGTTTATTAATGCTTTTAAAAAAGAAACTAATATTCCGTTAGATCCAATATATACAGGTAAAATGGTATACGGTTTGATAGAGATGATAAAAGAAGACTTTTTTATACCTGGCACAAAAATATTAGCAATTCATACGGGTGGCTTACAAGGAATTAAAGGAATGAATGCAGTATTAAAAAAGAAAAATCAATTAGGAATAGTAGAATGAAAAAATATAGTTTCTTTCTTTTAGTAGTTTTTTTAGTAATTGGTTGTAAATCCAAAAAAACGACAATACATTCTGGTAAGCTAAAAACAGAAAATGTAGTTTCTCATAAAAAAAGGAAAACTGTAAAAAGGAATAAGGATTTACCAAAAGATTCTGAAAAGTTTGTTCATTTTAAATTTAATACAGCTCAAGAATATATAGATACTTTCTCAGAAATAGCGCAGATAGAAATGATGGCTTATGGTATACCTGCAAGTATAACTTTAGCGCAAGGATTATTAGAAAGCGGTTATGGCAAAGGAGAGTTAGCCATGAAAACAAATAATCATTTTGGAATAAAATGCCATACAGGATGGGAAGGCGATTATGATTTTCATGATGATGATGAAAAAGGAGAGTGTTTTAGAAAATATAACCACCCAAGGTATTCTTATAGAGACCACAGTGTTTTTTTAACAACAAGGTCTAGGTATGCTTTTTTGTTTGATTATCACCATAAAGATTATAAAGCATGGGCTAAAGGGTTACGAAAAGCAGGGTACGCTACAGATAAAAAATATCCTCAAAAACTTATTTACCTTATAGATAAGTATCAATTATATACCTATGATACTCCAAAGGGAAGTGTAGCAAACGTAAAAAGAAAACCAATAATAGTACCTAAAGTAAATTCTAAAAAACACATTGTTCAAAAAGGAGATACCTTGTATTCTATATCAAGAAAATATTTTGTTTCTGTAGAAGAATTAATGCGAATGAATAGAATGCAAAACACCAATTTGTCTATTGGTCAGGAACTTGTAGTAAAATAAAAATAGCAATTATAAAAGATGATTTATAAAAGAAGTAGTGCCTTATTTAATGATGCTAAAAAATATATTCCTGGAGGTGTAAATTCTCCGGTACGTGCTTTTAAAGCTGTTGGTGGGAATCCAATCTTTGTAAAAGAAGCAAAAGGAGCATATTTGTATGATGAAGATGGTAATACACTTATAGATTATATAGCTTCATGGGGGCCATTAATATTAGGGCACGCCTATGAGCCTGTAATAAATGCTATTGTAGATAAAGCAAAAAAAGGAACATCTTTTGGAATGCCTACAGAAATAGAAACAAATTTAGCAAAACTAGCAGTTTCTATGGTTCCTAATATAGATAAAATACGCTTTGTTAATAGTGGTACAGAGGCTTGTATGAGTGCTGTGCGTTTAGCAAGAGGGTATACAGGAAAAGATAAAATCATAAAATTTGCTGGATGTTACCACGGTCATTCCGATTCTTTTTTAATACAAGCGGGTAGTGGTGCAGTAACTTTTGGTAGTCCTAATAGTCCAGGTGTTACCCAAGGAACAGCAAAAGACACACTATTAGCAAATTATAATGACTTAGCTAGCGTAAAAGCACTTACAGATGCTAATGCTGGGGAAATTGCAGCAATAATAATAGAGCCTATTGCAGGTAATATGGGTTGCATTATTCCTACTTCAGAATTTATTAAAGGCCTAAGAGAACTTTGTACTAAAGAAGGGATTTTATTAATTTTTGATGAGGTAATGACAGGGTTTCGCTTAGGAGTAGGCGGGGCACAAGAAGCTTTAGGCGTAGATGCAGATATTGTTACTTTTGGAAAAGTAATAGGTGGCGGTTTACCCGTTGGTGCTTTTGCTGCTAGTAATGAAATCATGAGTTATTTAGCTCCAGACGGACCAGTTTACCAAGCAGGAACACTTAGTGGTAACCCATTAGCAATGAGTGCAGGTTTAGCAATGTTGACCGAATTAAATAATAGCCCAGAAGTTTTTGAAAGCCTTGCAGAAAAAACAGAGTATTTGCATAAAGGTTTTGATGCTGTTTTAAAAACAAAGGGAATTCCGTACCAAATAAACCGTTATGGAAGTATGATTTCTGTGCATTTTACAGATACTCCTGTAGTAGATTTTGCATCTTCAGCTAAAGGAAATAACGACACTTTTAAGAAGTACTTTCATGGCATGTTAGAGCAGGGTATTTATTTGCCTCCTTCTGCTTTTGAAAGTTATTTTTTAAATGATGCCTTGTCTTATCAAGATTTGGATAAAACTATTGATGCTATAGATAAGGTGTTTTAAGTGAGTTGGTTTTTAAGTATTTAGACTAGAGTGAGTCGTGTAATTAATTCAAAGAATTAAAATAATTCTTTACCTCTAAAATATGCTTTTCTTTAACATTAGAAGCTAACCAGCTAGCTTTAAAACTGTTAATTGCCAATTGCATTATTTGTTTTTTATTTAGGTTAAGAGCTTTAGCTGCTTCGTAATAATTAGCATTCATATAACCACCAAAATATGCGGGGTCATCAGAATGTATGGTAGCAACAATTCCCTTGTCAAGCATTTTTGCAACAGGATGTTCTTCCATTTTAGAAATAACTTTAAGTGCTACATTACTTAATGGACATAAGGTTAGGGCAACCTTTTCTTTAACTAATTTTTGAACTAGTTTTTCATCATCTAGACAGCGATTTCCGTGGTCTATTCTTATAACCTTTAAAAGATCCAAAGCTTCCCAAATATAATTTACAGGGCCTTCTTCGCCAGCATGAGCCACTAATTTGTAACCGTGTTTTGCAGAAGCTTCAAAAACTTTAGCAAATTTGCTAGGCGGATTTCCAATTTCGGAAGAGTCTAAGCCAACACCATCAATCCAGTCTTTATAAGGTAATGAAGATTCTAATGTTTTAAAGGCTTCTTCTTCACTTAAATGCCTTAAGTAAGACATTATTAATTTAAAAGAAATATTTAATTCTTGTTTTGCTTTTTCAAGAGCTTTGTATATACCTTTTATAACTACAGAAAATGAAACACCTCTATTGGTATGTGTTTGGGGGTCAAAAAACACCTCTACATGTACAACATTTTCACTGTGTACTTTAGTTACATATGCCCAAGTTAAATCAAAAAAATCTTGTTCATATAAGAGCACTTTAGCTCCAGTATAATAAATATCTAAAAATTCTTGAAGGTTATTAAATTGGTATGCTTTTTTTAAAGAATCTATAGAATCATAATCTAAAATTATATTATTTCTTTTCGCTATCTGGAACATAAGTTCAGGTTCAAAACTACCTTCAATATGTAAATGAAGTTCTGCTTTTGGGACACCTACAACAACTTTTTTAAGATTAGATACTTCCATGTAATTATATAGTTAAGACTAGGGTTAATGTAAAAATTTAGGTATAAATCTGTATAAAAATACATAAGTACTTTTATAAATTCCCTAAAAATATAGGAATGCTAATTTTTATTATTGTTTAACACTAATACTAGGTAAGAACACTTTTTGCATTATTTTAAATGCTAATTTGTCTTCGTGAGAATTATATGCACCACCAGTAAATATGGCAACTATATTCATTTTGGGTATAATCATAATATATTGCCCACCATTTCCTGTTGCGGTTTTTGAAATTATAATTTCATTATTTACTTTGTATGGTATATTCCACCAAAAGTAGCCATAGTTAATTCCTGTAATTTTTGTTTTAGGAGTGGTAGATTCATCAATCCATTTCTGCGAAACAATTTGCTTTTTATTCCACATTCCGTTATTGAGTATTAAAACTCCTATTTTTGCTATATCTCGGGAGGTCATATATAATCTTTTCCCAGAGGGAAGAATTTTTTTGTCTGATGTATGACCCCAATATAAATTTGTTATTCCTAACGGGGCAAATAAATACTTTTGAGCAAATTCTTGGATTGCCATTCCGGACGCTTGACTTATTATCTCGGCTATTAAAATTGCACCCATGGAACAATAAGTAGAAACTTGTCCAGGTTCATTTATAACTGGTAAATTAAGAGTGTACTGAAGCCAATCCTTTTTTTTATATACTTTATCTTCTTGCCCCTTAGACTTTTTATCCCAATCATTACAATCTAATCCGCTAGACATTGTTAAAAGATGTTTTATAGTTATTTTCTCTTTTCTGGAATCTAGATTTTTAGTTGGAATAGTAGTTTTTAAATATTTTAAAATTGGGTCGTTAATACTTTGAATAAAGCCTTTATCAATAGCAATTCCCATTAAAATAGATTGTACGCTTTTTGTAGTAGAACGCAAGTCATGGGGTTGGTTAGCTAATTGTCCATTAAAATACTCTTCAAGAATTAACTGTTTATCTTTTACCAAAAGAATACTATGAATTTTATCTTCCTTATTTAGTATCTGGTTAAATAATTCATGTATTGCTGTTGTATCTATATTTTGAGCTAATAAAGTATTAGTTTCCCAGCCATCTGTTAGTTCTTTAGGTTTAGAATACGAATAGGTGTTTTGCCCATGACAGTAAATATTAATAAAAAGTACTAATGCCAATATTGGGGCTATCTTTTTCATGAATTTTTAGTTAGAAATTTTTTCATATTCGCTGTATTAAAGGTAACGGTTAATGTAAAATGCGTTTTAATACATTTTACATAGTATTGTCTTTAGTTTTAATCCGTTTTATTTATGAAATATTTTAAAGTATTCTGTAAACATATATTTCCTATTTCGTTTGTAACCTGTTAACTCAGAAAGTATTTTAAGTTCAATTAATTCTTTAATTAGTCTATTAGCTGTTGAAGGTGATATTCCTAAAAGTTCCGATACTTGTTTTGAGTCAGTAATTGGAATTTGAAATAATTGCTTTAGCAATTGTTGAGCATTTTCAATTCTACTACCTAATTTTGGTAAGCGGTTTGTTTCAATATCTGTCTTTAAGGCAATAATATCTTTAAATACCTGAATTGATTCTTTTGAAGTTTCTATTACTCCTACTAAGAAAAATTTAATCCACTGAACTAGGTTGTTTGTTAATCTAACTGTCATTAAATTATCATAATAATAGCCTTTGTTTTTTTCAAAGAAATCGGATAAGTATAATGACGATTTTTTTAGGACATTGTTACTCACTAAATAGAGTGTAATAAGTAATCTACCCAATCGTCCGTTTCCATCTAAAAAAGGATGGATAGTTTCAAATTTATAATGAACGATAGCAATTTTGATTAAATGAGGAACATGATGTTCATCTTCATTAATGAATTTTTCTAAATCACTCATTAGTTCAATTACTTCAGAATGATGAGGAGGAATGAAAATAGCATCCTTTAGGGTTGCTCCAATCCAATTCTGACTTGTTCTAAAATCACCAGGTATTTTATGTTTGCCTCTAACCCCTGATAAAAGGGTTTTATGTGTTTTTTTATTAGTCGATTTGAAATTGGTAGTTTTTCCAAGTCCTTAATTGAGGTGTTAATTGCTTTTATATAATTATGTACTTCACCCCAATCATCTCTTTTTTCTGGGTTAATATCTTCTTTTTTTATAAGAGCCTCTTTCATATTGGTTTTTGCGTGCTGGAATTCTATTGTTCAATAAATTTTATCGTCTTTTCTATTGACTTTTTCGAGTCAGTTCCAATCCAAAATAGATGCCCCCATTCATTATTCAATTTTACCATTACTGAATTGTCAATCATTTTATTCGAGTATAAAGCATGTTCAAAAGGAACACTACTATCATTTTTACTATGAATAATTAGAGTTGGACATTTAATTTTTGCAATTGTCCCATGATTAATATTTTGGTCAATATCATTTAAAAATCCCGTTTTAGAATTGTAGTGTTTCATTGTAGAAAGCAATTCTTGAACATCACTCTTTTTTAGCTTATGTTTTGAGCTCGAGGAAAACTGAGGATAAAAACTATTTGCAATCGTATTTGGAAAAATCTGAGAAAAGAACTTAACCATTCCCCACACGAATTTTTCCATTCTGGGATTAAACATCTTTTTTGCCGTCTTATAAATTTTGTCATTTTCATCAAGCCATTTTTTTGAAATTGCCGAGGCAAGAATCAGCTTACTGACTTTGTTTGGGTAATTGCTTGCAATCTCAATTGCTGTTAATCCGCCTGCTGAAATACCGTATACAACTATCTTTCCTAAGGATAGGTGGTTTATAAGCTCTATGATTAAGTCGGCTGCTTGTTTTGGTGTTTGGTTATTTTCCAAAGGGGTGTTTCCGTACCCTGGACGAGAAGGGGTAATTAACTGGTATTTATCTAAATCGAATCCTTTGTGGCAGAGTGTCTCATTGCAACTTGAGTGTCCACCGTGTACAAATACTATTGCAGTTCCTTTTCCAATAGAATTATATTCAATATTGCCAAGTTTCGTATTTATGACTATGTTATTCATATCGGATTTTTCTTCTGTCAAGTCCTGAAATATGGTTACGGGTTAAATGGAATAATTAAGCTGTTAATTTAAATACCATATTAAGTGTTTTATAGTCTAAAGATAAATGTAATCTTATTTCATTCTATAAATTAATTGCATTTTTTGTTGCTCTCTTTGTGTGTTTCAGAGTGTCAAAGTCTTATTAAGATAGAACTGGTCTTTAAAGATGCAGTTAACACGCTCAACGACCGCAGATTCATTGCAATGATTTTGTTCCGTCATACTGATACCAATATTCAATAATCAATTCTGCATCTTTATGTTTTAATTCATTAATTGTAATCTTCATAATTATAATTCGTTTTTAGGGAAGTCTACAAAACAACATTAGTAAATAACTTATTAACTATTTTCCATTCGTCTTTTATTTTGAAAAGGGATAAGTAGTCATAATAATTATATCCTAACATTGGTACGTGTAATTTTACCATTGCAATTTTTCCAAGTATATCTACCCCTACAATTGACATTTTAAAAGTTTCGTTTAAATCATTAGGGCTTTTTCTATTTTTAACGGTTTTAATATACTCACCAACACTTTTAAAATATTCGTTTGAATTTATATCTCCCCATATATTTACGTTAAGGCTAAAACAAGCTTCAAGACTTGACGTGTTGCCGTAAAAAATTCCCTCGAAGTAGTTATTAATTAAATTTTCTATTTCTTTAATATTGTCTTGGTACATTTTGACTATTTTTTAGTTGCTAAAGATTGCTTCCCACTAAATCCCTAATTTTCAATAGGTATTTCGTCAATTACTACGTGAGTTGTTTCAGGTTTTTTGTTTAAAATAGTAACAACCAACTGTGTAGTGCCTTCAATTAATAGTCTCTTTTGTTCTTTGGTTACATTTGTGTCTGTAACTTTTATGTTTATGTATGGCATAGTTTCTTTTAATTAAAATTAATTTTTGAAGGTTAAATATGGATGGCAAAACTACCTGTTACTTGGTTGTTCTCAATTGTACTATAGCCAATTAAAAAATAGCCTTTTAGTCTTAAGTTGGAATTTGAAAAATATTTTCTAAATCCAATATTGCTATAGCACATTTTTTCTTTAATCATAGAATATTCGGATTCTAAAAGAAGACTAAATCCTTTGTTGAAATTAACGAAAATTGACTGTGAAAATTGATTATTTGGCTCAAACGTTAATGTAGAATTAATTCTTCTAGTGTCAATATCTAATGCTAAAAAGGTTTTACTCTTTTCTATATACCCAGCAATTTTGATGAATTTATAATTAATTTTTAAATGATTAGCCCAAATGCCATTATGATTAAATAAACCATAGGTAATTTTGAGATTTTGACTTAGCCTAAAATTAATTTTTGTTCCTGTTCTACCTCCAATTATTTTGGATTGAGCGTTGGTTTCTGTCTGACTTTCCCAAGTAGTTGGATTTGGTCTTAATTCTGTTGCTGGTGTAGATACTGTTCCAAAATGCCAAGTAGTGTTCTCAAATATATCATAGATAACTTCATAAGATGTAAAGCCTTGTGTCTGCTCACTACTTTCAAATTTTAAAACACCAAAAGAACGTAATCTTACCACTTGGCTTAATGAATATGTTAGCATTAATCCAGACTGTAAGGAAGTATTATTGTCCATTTCAAAATTAGTCATGTTTACACCAGAATTTGAAACTAAACCTAAATACACTCTGTTTAACTCTAAATTATCTGATAACTCTATATCATTAATTTGGGAAATACAATTTATAGAGATAAATAATATGCAAAAGAAAAAGGAATATTTGTTCATTACTGAAGGATTAAGTAACTGCTAAAGTTTACTTATTGAATTAATCCCATTTTGAAGTAGTTGATGCCGCATACTTTCCAGCACCTAATAAAAATATTGCGATTGCACCAAATAGATATAAGCCTTGTAGTTCAATTCCCCAACCGCCAAATTGATTTAATGTAAAAATATCTCCTGTATGGGCCATTAAAATAGCAGTTAACATATTGAATGCTAAAACTGAACTTGCCAACCTTGCTCTCCAACCTATAATTATTAGTACTGGGGCAATTATTTCTCCTATAAAAACCGAGTATGCAACTAATTCCGGAATTCCGATACCGTTTAGTAAACTTTTGATAAATGAATAATTGGAAGTCAAGTTTGCAATTCCGTGGAATAGTATAAGTACACCTATACTCAATCTCTGTAACAATAAGCCTATGTCTTTGTTTTGAAAATTATCTAAAGCGTTCATATCATTTATTTTTTTAAAATTATTTTGATACAAAAGTCAAAAAACGACAGAACAGACTGGAGGATATTTGTCACTATTAATATGTGACATTTGTCACATATTAAAGAAACTTATTTTAGGAATTTAATCTACTTAAAGTTTCTCTACTAACACCTAAATAGGAAGCTATAAGTTTTTTAGGCACTCTTTGAAAAAGTTTTGGATATTGTTCAAGAAGTAATTCATATCGCTCTTTTGAAGAGTTTTTTAATAATGATAAGATTCTGTTTTGAAGCGCTATTCTACCAAACTTACTTTTCTTTGCCCAAAATCGTTCCATTTTGTGCATTTCTTTGGTGAGTTTTTCTCTGTTTTTATAAGTTATGTAAAGCAATTCACAATTTTCGATGCAGTCTATATTAATTTTTGATTTAGATTGTTTTACAAAAGATTCATAGTCGGTTATCCACCAATTTTCCATTCCGAACTGTAAAATATGTTCTTTTCCGCTTTCGTCAAAAAAGTAACTTTTTAAGCAACCTTTCGTTATCCAATATTCTTTGTTAGCAATTTCTCCTTCTTGTAAAATGTATTGATGTTTGCGTTTAGTTATAGTTTCAAAATGGCTCAAAATGAACTTAAACTCTTCGTCTGTCAGCTTAATTATTTCTTCAATATGTTGTCTTAGAGGATGATTCATTTAATTGTTGCCTAGTGTTTCGTCTATGATTAGTAAAGGAATTAAGCGGAAATATCAAAAACAAAAAAAAGAATAATGATGTGAAGAAAAGCCTTGTATCGTCTGGTTTTTTTCATGGATATTTTGTTTTTATTAACAATTTATTTCACTCAAAATTTGAGTCCAAATTGTTTTTTTAAAACGGTCTTTAAATATTCCAAAATGTCCAATTTTATTGGTTTGAAAATCAATTGGATTTAAATGTACTGATTTTATTTTTGCATTCTTATATTTCTCTGTCATCCATTTAACAGCCTCTTTCGGAGCAAAATCATCATCATCTATACTATAAGCAGTTATATTTGTCTTTATTGTTTCATAGAAAGTTTCAATTATAAATTTATCACTAAAAATATATTCTCTGTTCTTTCCCCAATTTCTCCATTGGTTAGCAACATTTCTTGGCAGATTTTCCATTCCGCTAATTTTCTTAGATTTCAGATATCCAAAAGTTGTAATAAGAAAAGGAAAAAGAATATACCAATTAAACCACATTTTTATTCTCTCAATTCCTTTCCAGTTTTTCCAATACCCTGATTGTGCTGCTACTAAAATTATTTTATCTAATCTGTTAGAGGATTTGGCAAGTCCAATTAGTTGCCCTCCAATACTGTGTCCAATTATTACCTTCTTTGATTTTGGGTAGTTATTTATAGTGTATTGTATTATACTTTCTAAATCATTACTACCCCAATATGCAGCATCTATTTTTAGTTCTTTGATTGGTTTTTTTAAAGAACGACCTATTCCATTATAATCAAATGTGATAACAGTAATTCCATTATTCTCAGCGAATTTAGCGAATTTACTGTAGTATTCCTGCTTTACTCCTGTCGCAGAAGCTATAATTAAAACAGTTTCATTGTTATTATCATCAAATAAAGTTGCTGATAATGTTTCAGAGTTATATGGTATCTGAATTTCTTTCATTTTTTAATGACTGCCAAAGCGTTTGTATGTGGTTTGTTGCACGGTTAAGCACCTAATTTAGTAAATATAAACCGAATAGAAAATCTATTAGAATTAGCAATAAATTTTATACAGTGAAGCTTTAGACCTTGACAGTCCCGAAGCGTCGGGAATAATCCTCTCTCTTTTGCTACTTGTATTAAGTTCAGTTCTGTTAGACTTTAGATCTTGTTTTCAGGCTGTTGTGAGTAGAAGTAGCTGGTTCTTTCATAAAACATTTATTTTGAATAATTATAAAGAATCAAGGTGTTGAATCTATGAGCCTAGAATAATATTGTTTTAAATTAAAGAAAAACTTATTTGCTTTTTTCCTCAGTTCTTTGTTGTGCATAGTTTCTTATAGAGACTTATGCTTTCCATCTTCATCTACTAAATATAGTTCTTCTAAAATCCATTGATCCCCATTTAGAGTAAAATGATATTCAAAATCGTGTTCAATAAAACTAAATTTTTCGTTGGTGAATTTAGTTTTAACAATTGCTTTTTTCGAATCAATTAATTCTTCAATAACTAATTCTTGTTTTGGGCAATGGTCAGATTCACTTCCATAAGCAAGTCCTTGATATTTTTTTTCGGGACTGCAAAATTTCAGTATTAATTCATCATACATTTTTCCAATTTTATGTTTGGTATTCTCAACTTTACTTTCTTTAGTTGAGAAGGCAAAGTCATTCCATTTTTTATAATCAATTATAAATTCCTTTGTTAATTCAGCAGGTTTTTTCATTTTGTTCATTACAATTTACTGTTAATAATATCGAAATAAATGTTACTAATTTCATTCTCCTCCTCATTTTTCTCAAATTACACACAACGGTTTTGTTTAAGAATAGTAGGGTAGAAAATTAGCTTTTTCTTTTCGGTTGTACCACAAGCCATATTTTATTTTTAACTTTTTGGTATTAAAAAATACTAAAATTAAAAATATGACGACATCGCAGATGCAAAATGCTTTCAGATTAAGGAAGAATTTATTTGTTTTTTATCTCAGTTCTTTGTTATGTGCAACTTTTTATCCGAAATGTTCTTCAATTAATTCTCTATTCGCAATTGCGCCAGCAACATTTCCTTTGGCAACTGCATTTGCAATTGAGCGCAAAAAAGTTGTGTTATCTCCGCAAGCAAATAATCCGTCAACATTCGTTTTCTGGAGCATATCTACGTTAATATATCCTTTGTCGTCAAGTTCGCACCCTAATTCCATTGGTAATTTACTATGTTGCTCAAAATCAGCTTTCGCATATATAGCTTTGATGGTTTCTTTAGTATTGTCCTTAAACAAGATATGATTTAAATGTCCGTTTTGGTGTTCTAAACTTTCAATTTCCTTTTCAACAATTTTTATGTTATTCTTTTGTAATTTTTCAGTTTGTTCATTTGTTAATGTTGATTTTCCATTTGTAAACAAAGTCAATTGTTTGGTCAAATTACTTATCATTTTGGAAAATTCAAATCCATAATCGCCATTCCCTAAAATTCCCGTTTTTTCTTTTTTGAATTCATAACCGTGACAATAAGGACAATGAATTACTGAAATTCCCCAACATTCTGAAAAACCATTTAAATTTGGCATTATATCTTTTATTCCAGTAGAGAAAATTATTTTTCTAGCGGAAAATGTTTCATTTTTCTCGGTGGTGATTTTAAAACTATTCTCTGTCTTAATTCCCTTATTTGCGATACCATTATGGAATTTAATTGTTGGATATTTTTCAACTTGCTTTCGTGCCGACGCTGAAATTTCATTAGGTTTTTTTCCATCGTGTGTTATAAAGTTATGTGCAAAAGGTGTTTGTCTATTACAGGGCTTACCGCTATCTATAATTAGAACTTCTCTTAAAGACCTACCTAGCGCCATTGCTGCTGAAAGTCCAGCGTAGCTGCCACCTATAATAATTACTTCAAATTCATTTTTATCTTTCATTGGATTGCATTTTGATATTGCGGATAGTGAATATGGTAAACCGATTGCCATAGTCGTTAATTATGCAGTTTTAATAAAATTTTTCTTGTTAACATTATATGAGATTTTCGTGCATATTATTAAATGCTGATATGATATTATCAACATAACCTTTTAGTATTTTTATGTTGGAATGTTCAAGAAGCGTTATTGTATAAGCTTATTTGCTAAACTCAATTTTTAGGTTGGTTAGTTTTTTTGGATCAATTAAACATTCTGACATAGCTTTATGTTTTTTTGTAAAAGTAATAAAATTTTACGTTATTGCAACATAGTCGCATTAATGAATTATGAAAAGAAGGAATACACAGTCTAAAACAGAAATTTTAGAAGCTCTGAAATCGGCTAATTCTGCGTTGAGCCATGATATGATAAGAGAGAAATTAAGTTCTGAAATGGACAGAGCAACTATCTACCGTGTTTTAAACAGATTTTGTGATGATGGTCGGGTTCATAGAATTGTTGGTGATGATGGAAAACAATATTTTGCATTATGCCTTAATTGTGATGAAGAAAAAAAAGAGCACAATCATAATCATTTCCATTTTAGGTGTCTCAAATGTGGAACTGTAGAGTGTCTTACTAAAGAAATTGAAATTCCGTTGCCAAAAGGCTATGTTTCACAGTCCTTTAATGGTCTTATCTCTGGAATTTGTAATGGTTGTTCGTGAGTTTTGCTTTGTCTTGAAATAGGTTGTTTTTTTATTTCAAAATGTTTTGCAGCAGTATCGTATATGAAAAATTTGATGACTTTGTAGATGAGCCTATACTTTTGAAAAAGTACCAAAACCAGTAGTAATTTTAGCCATCCTAAGTTTGTTTTCTATTAATTTATATTAGTTAAAATCAAAGAACAAAAGAACAAAAGAACAAAAGAACAAAAGAGCAATGCAAGGTGTTATTTGACCGAATCGTTGGTAAAGGAAAAAGTAAGAAACTAGCGTTAATAGCAGTTGCTAACAAACTACTCAAACAGTCCTTTGCAATCGCAAAATCTGGTAAACCATATGACGAAACTTACGTTTCAATATTACCTAGATAAATAGAAGATAATTCGAATAAAAAAAGCTCAAAGAATCAGATTTTGGTATCTATGAGCTTAGAATAGTATTGTCTCAGATTAAGAAAAAATTTACTTGCTTTTTTCCTCAGTTCTTTGTTGTGCGCTGGTACTTTTATTTTTTTCTTGTCCAATAATTATAAGCCTCTTTTGATGCTCTTGCAATTGTCATTTCCCTTTTTGTTTGCGAATCATAAGAGTCTGAAATGAAGACAGTGATTGCTAAATGACTACCATCAGGTAATGTGATTATACCAGCATCATTCGTAGCTCTGGTTAGTCCATTATATGTTCGGGAAGCTCCTGTCTTATGAGCCAGTTCAGTTTTTTCAGGCAATAACCTTTTTATTCTTCTGTCAAACCATTCATTAGAGATTGACATATATGCCAATAGTAAATCTCTGCTTTCTTTTGAGAGATAATTACCTTTATAGAATATTTCCAAAAGTTCATTCATTGCTATTGGGGTTGACCAATTTTGATATTGAATGGTGTCATTTGCAACTTGAACCATTTCGGTTGTTGATATGGCTATATTTTTTACTCCTAAGTCGTGAATGTTTTTTTGTACGTTTTCCGTTCCGTCTAAAAGTCTTAATAGAACATCACAAGCTGTTCCATCACTTCGTGAAACATTATATTGTAAAATTTCTTTGATTGTAAGATTTGCACCGTTTGGGTATTTGTCTCTTATTGGACTATAACCAGCTTCGGGTATAAATTCCGCTTTATTAATTTCTATGGTGTCCCCAAGAGAAAATTTACCATTGTCAATTTCGTGAAGCATTACCATTGCGATTGGAAACTTATAAACACTTTGCATTGGAAATTTTACGTCTCCATTGAAAGAAATTGATTCTCCACTTTCAAGATGCAAGGCATTGATTCCTACGTTTCCCTTTATTGTATCTGCAATTTGTTTAAAATGTTTTTGAAGAGTATCCTGACTGTAGATTTGATTTGAAATCAATAAATTCAGAATGAGTAGATTAGTTATAATAGGAAAATATTTTTTCATTAATTCTAAGTTTGTTCTTTCTTGCATTACGCACAATGGTCTCGGCTAGTATGTTTACCAAGCCATTATTAAGTATTAAAAATAGTAAATTTGGAGAACTGGGCTAGTGCTTCCCATAGGAGCCATTGTTGTGTGTAGTTTTTATTTCAAAATTGAAGTGGTCTACTTTTTCGCTTTTACCAAAAGTAGATTCGTAAAACTTAACTGCTTGTTCATCTTCTGAGTGTGCTTCAACGAAAATTCCCTCAATCCCGTTTTTAATTGAATAATCCTTTAAATAGTCAATTAATTCCTTTCCTATCCCTTGGTTATGAAATTCCGTTTTAACTGCTATGTCATAAATATATAATTCTTTCTTATCAGTATAATATCGTTCTATTTCATAAGCAGTTAATCCTCCAATAACTTTATCTTCTTTAATTGCCACAATTGCATGAAAATCAGCTTTAGTCAATAGCTTCTTCAGTTGTCCTTTTGAAGCAACTTTGTTAGGCTCTTCGAAAACCTCATTCAATAGCTCTACAAGTTCTGCTAATCGCTCAACGTCATTTTCTTGTAATCTCAAAATATTTAGACTGTTTTTCATTTTAGTGTTTAATTACACACAACGTTTAGTGTAAGAGCAGTAGCAGATTAATTGCACTAGTCTTTCGTGTTACGAATATACTTATTTAAAAGCAATAGCGGTTCAAGTTTACACCAGAACCGCTATTGCTTTTATACCTGTTAGCATACGTTTTATATACGTGCTATTTATAAACCAAGCTCATTCATTCTAGTTTTTTCATATCTACCGTCTTCGGCTGGATAGCGTAATGATTCTCCATATTTTCCAGATTGTTTTGCCTTAGAATAAATTAAACTTTCTCCTGCAAAATTTGGGTCAGGAATTTTTTCGAATATTTTATCTTCATATGCCTTGTCCGCGTCTATTAATTCCCAGCCTTCTTTTTTAAATTTATTTATGAGGTCGTCCAAAAAGAGGGCGGATGTCAAATTATGATGAAGTAATAAAGTATGATTAATGTGTCTGCCGTTTAATTCCATTGAAAGTTTTTCATAATAGTTGGCTCTTTCCATAATATGCTGAACATAAAAGTCTCTAAATACATCAATTTCCGTTTTTTCGATTCCGACTTTTTTGATTCTGGTAATTAAACGTTGGTCAACGTACCAGTCAGAAGCATCAATAGTTACATAACCGTTTTTGTAATCATTATTGGCGAGAATATTTCTAATACTGTCAACTTTTGATGGATTCTGCCCTTCTTTTAAATAAGGAAAACGAAATAGTTTAACAGAGTTACTAAGATTTGAAATAATAGCATCTGTTTTAATAAGTTCACTCTCAAAAAGATGCGAATCATTTTTTTCAGAATTAAAATATGGATGAGAAAATGAGTGATTTGCTATTTTATGTCCGTTATCGTTCCAACTTTTAAGTAAAAACTGTCCTTTTTTATCCGACTTGTTCTTTCCTGTAACGAAAAACACAGACTTTAGATTTTCATTTTCAAGAGTTGATAAAATCATTTTATTCCATTCCTCAAACTGGAATCCTGCTAAATTTGAAGTGTTGCCATCGTCGAAGGTGAAACTGACTGTTGGTTTGGTTACTACAATTTTTTCAGCTTGTTCTTTTTTTGTGTATTTCGAATCTTTACATCCAAAAAAGACTACTAAAAGGAATAAAAATATAGGTCGAATTTGGGTCATCAATTTTTTTTTAATGTTCGTAAAGAGACATGTTTTATATTTAGTGGACTTTGTTTATATTAAAAGGACTTTCGGTTTAGCACAAACGCCTTATTTTTTTTATACAGTGTTACTAACTGTAATTTTATAATAAGTTATCCAAATCCTGACGTCTAATTATAACCATAATCTCCACTTTATCATTATTTACTTTGTAATAAATGCTATCCGATCCGCAGACACAACGTCTATATCCACTTTTTATAAAGTCAACCGATTCAAATGAGTAAGGTCTTTGTGCAATGATGTCAAAGTATTCAAAAAAAGAGTCAAAATATTTGTCAGCTTGTGCCATCCCAAATTTTTTAACACCATAATGATGAATTCTGATTAAGTCTTCTTTGGCAGTGTTACTTAATATGTATTTAGCCATTTAATAAACTCTTGGATTGAGATAAAATCTGCTCTTTACTATCAGAAGTAAATCCGCTTTTTTCTGCCTTATCTAACTTTGCTGCAATCCAATCAATTTGTTTATTTTGTTTTCGTGCTTGTCTGATTAAGTCATTAACAAGCTCACTCTTGCTTGAGTATTCTTTATTATCAACCTGAGCTTTTAACCAATTATCATTTGGTTCAGTAAAAGAAATGCTTTGTCGTCCCATGAGATGCTTTTTTGGTGTAAAAATACACCAAAATTTATTATTTAGCAAGTTTTTTTATTTAGAAATGTTAGTATTTAGAGGGTAGAGTTATTATAGTTGGCAACGGTTGAGCTATGAAAAGTACGGGAGCAAACTGGCGTTTGCTTTCCGCCACGTACATAGCGAAATCTTTTGGTTTTCTTTTTTTCTTTGTCCCGCTAAAAAGTAACCCCGAAGCGTCGGGGCCAAAGACGCTTGCGGACTTCATAAAAATACACATACCTTTTTACTAAGCCAGTAGCCCGTATTTTTTATAGGTTTTGTTGCAAAACGTTTTTTTAGCTTTCTTTAATAAATCTTAAAATGAAAACAAGTTATTTATACACCCATTTACTAAAAAAATCCTTGAGATTCATCTCCGATGATTCTTCTAATGCAAGCTGGAAATTTAGAGTTGTGACAGTTTTTCCAAAATATTTGGTGCTATAAAAACGTAGTGCGTTCCAAAATTTTTCCTCACCCATTTCTTCTCTTAGTAAATGTATTACGTATGCTCCTTTAAAGTACACTATGTTTCGGTCATCTCTGGTTGGATTCGACCAACCATTGAAAACTAGAGGCTTATCTTTTCCTCGCTTTTTTAAACCTTGATATACTTTAAAATATGAACCTATATCAGATTCATATTTTTCCTTACCAAAACGATGTTCATTGTAGGCGGCTGACATAAACGTTGCAATCGCTTCATTGAGCCAGAAATGATTCCAATTCTTGCATGTTATTCGATTTCCCCACCATTGATGAGACAGTTCATGTGAAATCAAATTAGTTTCAGTACTATCTTTTAATACCAGATTTCCATACCCATCTTTTAAGATTGAATATCCAGACATTTCTTGATAGTGGTTTCCAATAAGTATTTGCGAGTAAACCGATTGATAATATTCAATACCCGACTTTTGTTCAAAAAAAGATATAATGGAAGGTGTCTCTTTAAAAATAACCTTGAGTTGATTCGAAGAATAATTTGGCGCCAAATAATTCAATACTACTCCTTTATATTCGCTTTTTACTTTGTTGTAATTACCAATTGCAAATCCGTAGGTATAGGCTGGTGTCTCGTAATTCTGTTGATAAGAGTATCTTATTTTATTATTCTGACGAATTTTACTGCGCAACTCTCCACTTGCTACACAAGATTTATCTGAAGGAATTACTAGGTCAATATTGAACAATGCTTTGTCTCTAGGTAAATCATTGCAAATCATCCATTGATTAGTGGCATAAGCCGTATAAGCTTCACCGTTCTCTTTATCAAAGAAAATCCCTCTTTTAGGACTACCATGATAACTTATAGTTATTTCATTATCTTTTTGCTCCCTTTCGGAAAGGTTAATTATCAAATCGTTTCCAGTTTTCTTAAAATCCAAAACATTGTTTCCAATTACATTGTCAATTACTAGATTTCCAGAATTTAGAACTACGGATTCGTTAGTTTCATTAATTTGAAAACAAATTACAACGGAACCACTAATATATCCTTGATTAATCTCAGGTTCGATTGTCAAGTGATAACTAATTACATTTAAATCATTTTGATAGGGATTTGCTTGACTTGCTAACGGAATTAGAAGTAAAATTTTAAAAATTAATGTGATGTACTTAGTATACATATTTCAGGACGGGTCATAATTAATGGCAACGGACTTGTGTATGAAAAGTAGCGTGTAAAAAGGCACTAACTTGTCGGATTAACACAGAGCCGAATTTTTATATTTTGTTTTTAATTTTTCTCTTTTTAAAAGCCAAATTAAAAATTTGGCGGACTTCATAAAAATACACTAAACTTTTGATTAAAAACCAAACCCCGTATTAATTATAGCCAATGTTGTGCTTAGTACTTTTTATTCCTAATTTGATTTCTCTTTTGTTTGATTGTTTCTCTTCTTGTTTTTGAAGTTGAAAAACTCAAGATTTTTGATAATTGTTCTAAAAAGTTTGTTGAAACTCTTGATGGTCTATATTCGGACTTCATATGCTATTGTTCCAATTGATTTATTAATTCCTTAATTTCAGATATTCTTGGGTTTATTTCTTTTTTTACTCTTTTTTTATTTAAGAAATATCCATAAACACCTATTCCGATTGCAGCAACATTAATAAGGACAATCAAATATATTGGAACTTTTTCCCGAACGCTGATAGTGAATAATAGCATTATTGGATAAGCTGGTAATATGCCCCAATAGAAATATGATTTAAGGAATTTCTTTTGTGCTTGAAGATATTCCTTGTTTTTTTTGAGATAATTGAGGTAATCTTTTTCCAAGTCACTAGGCTGAAACTTTTTTACACCTCGATATTTTATTATTAAATAAACTGCACAAATAATCATTAAACCCAATGCTATTTTTGTCAGAATGAATGGAATCTTGAATAATAAAAAAGTAGATAATAAAACTCCAAATATAGCTAAAACCGTTTCTGAAAGTTCCAGATAGTTCCACCATTTGTCTAAACGCTTTAAACTTGATTGTAGTTCAATCATTAATTTTGATTTCTCAAATTTTATACGCTCTTGATTACTCGACGATTGCCAGATTTTAATTAATTCATCTTCTATCATGATATTCCATTTATGCAGTTAAATAATTTTGATTTAATTCGCTTGATTTTTACGGCTACGTGATTTTCAGATAACCCAAGTATTTCTGAAACTTCTCGGTATGCTAATCCCTCTAAGTACAAAGCAACTATTGCCTTATCTCCATCATTCAATTTTTTAACACACTTCCTTAAAGCTTTTAGTTTTTCATTATTATTTTCGTCTTCTACTTCAGAACCGATATTACAAATAGTCATACTATCTAATCTTATAAATCGGTTTTGGTTTTTCGTGTATTTTGATTTGAAACGAAGGCAAACATTTAATGCTATCCTAAACATCCAAGTACCAATAGATGAATTGCCTTTAAATGAACTCATCGACTTCCAGATTTGAACTAAAACCTCTTGAAATAGGTCTTTTGAGTCTTCATTATTATCAGAATATATTGAACAAAGCCTATATAATTTATCTTGGTTTTCCTCAAGTTCGGATAGAAATAGGCTTTTTTGTTTTTCCATTTTTAATACTTCCCTTTACTACTTTAGTTACCATAATTCGAGAAATATGACAATTTAGAAAACATTTTTTTTAAAAAGGATGAATTTTTACGAACCATTAAAGGTAAAGGCTTCGGCTATTAGTAGTTGTGTGGTTTTGGTACTAAATTTAGCAAATAATTGCTGAATGGAAAATCCGCGAGGATTTTCAGAAGTATGCGAGAACCAGCAATTACTTATAGCCATTGTTAGGCACAGTTTTTATTCACTTAATTTTTTAATCATTTTTTTCGAACGATTAACAAGTCGTTGTTCATTCGATGGATTTAGTTCAACTACTTTTTTATAATTTTCTATAGCCAACTTATTATTTTTAGTTTTATAGGCATAGTATTGTCCTAATCCATAGTAACCTCCAAAATAATTTGGATATTCAGATGTGATTAGTTCAAACACTTCTTTTGATTTTTCTGGTTCATTTTTAAAAAAACCAAAGCCTAAATAAACTAACTCCTTATTCACAATATCGTATTTACTATTGTCAGATTTTAGTTGATTAAATTTGGTTGCAAAATTTTCTATTCCGTTATCCTCAATATCCTTTTTTAGTACCAGTTCAGCAGGCATAGGTGCTCTGTAATTAGAAAAGAGACTAGCTAAAAATAAAGCCTTTCTTTTTAGACCTCCTAAATTTCCATAATTTGAAAAAATTGCTATTGTAATTTTTTCAGAGGGAATTCTTAATGTTGTAGTTAGAAAACCTCTTGTGCTTCCATTGTGAAGTAAATATTTTTTATCATTTTTTTTGTCAATAAACCAACCAAATCCATAACCATTTTCATCGGTTTTTCCATTTTCGTCCCAATTAGAAAACGCATCATCGAGTAGATTTTTACTAACAAGAGTTTCATCATACAAAGCCTTATCCCATTTAGCATAATCACTTACAGAAGAATAAATTCCTCCATCTCCTTGAATTGCAGTAAATTTAGTTTGGTCTTTCTTTTCAAATTTATTTTTTATCAAATTATAACCATAAGCACGATTTTCGATTTTTATATCACTTAAGTATACAGTACTGTTGGTCATTCCTAGCTTTTTGAAAATCTCATCGTCCATAAATTTTTTATAGGTTTTTCCAGAAACCCTTTCTATAATCATAGACAAAACAGCGTATCCTGAATTACTGTATCTAAATTTAGAATTTGCAGGAAACAACAGACTATCTTGTTTCATTAAAAGATTAAGCACGTCTTTATCAACAAGCTGTTTTTCCCAATCTTTTGGATATAATCTATTATAAGACTGTAAACCAGACCTATGTGACATTAGGTTTTTAATTGTGATTTCTTTTCCATAATCTGGGAATTCTGGGATTATTTCTGTCAGTTTAGAATCATAATTTAATTTCCCTTGATTTATTAAAATCAAAATTCCCATTGCAGTAAACTGTTTTGTTACAGAGGCGATTCTGTAATTGGTTTGGCAATTAGCAAGTATTTTGTTTTCTAAATTTGCATATCCAAAACTTTGACATTTTTCTATTTTGCCATCTTTTATAACAATAAAACTTGTACTCGGTTTTTCTCCTATATAATCTTGGAATAAAAAATTTATTAAATCTTGTTTGTCATCTTTCTTTTCTAATAGTTTTTCCGAAGGTTTACATCCAGAAATAATAATTAAAAAGACTAGTGTTAAATATGAGTACTTCATTCTGTATTATACTGAAATAGGTTGCCCTTTTTTTTGTCTTTTTTGTCCGTTCAAAAGATTTTTTTCAGCCGTTTGGAAGGCAAAAAAATAGTTTGAACTAGGTC
>NZ_CANMRY010000008.1 GCF_947500405.1 uncultured Maribacter sp. | reverse complement strand
GAGAACGATAATAATTCAATAATTTTATTGTCGGGTAGTAATGTATCAGGATTAGATGAGGTTATAGGAACTTCAATTAATACTAATGGATCTAGTTGTGGTATAGAGTTAAGGAATATAGATGGGGGAGAGCCATGGTCTCGTCATCAAATACCAATTAATTTATCATCCTATGGAATAGCAGCAGGAGATGAGTTATCTATAAGACTAGATGGAAATTCATATAGTGGCACAGCACGAATAGAGGTTGTAGAGGACAATACAGTAAATACTGCTATATTGAGTCATAATTTTAGTTCAGGATGGAATACTTATGAAGGAATTCTAAATGTACCAAATGGAGTTACATCGTTAGATATTTGGTTATTTAGTAATTATAGTGAGCAAACTCCGGGGACCGTTTATTATGATAATTTAGAGATTGTAAATTTATCGGCAGGAGGAAATCGTGCGCCAAATGCAGTGGCAACAAGTAGTCCATTAGAAGGAGCAGCACCATTGGATGTATCTTTTGTAGGAAGTACTTCTACAGATGATGTAGGAGTTACTAGTTATTTATGGGATTTTGGAGATGGAAACACTTCAAATGTAGCTGATGTTGCACATACTTATGCAGTTGTAGGAATATATACCTCTACTTTAACAGTAACAGATGCAGAAGGTTTAACAGATACAGTTAGTTTAACAGTTAATGTAACAGACGGTAGTATTTGTTCTAATACGTTAGAGAACGATAATAATTCAATAATTTTATTGTCGGGTAGTAATGTATCAGGATTAGATGAGGTTATAGGAACTTCAATAGAGACTAATAATTCTGCATGTGCTTTAAGAGTGATAAATAACGGAAGTAATAATCCCTGGGCAAGATATAGTATTGATATAGATTTAGTAGATAATAACATAGTTGCTGGAGATCAATTGTTATTTAGTATTGATGGTAATAGTAAAGACGGAGTTGCAAGAATAGAAGTCGTTGAAGATTTTGTTCCTAATACAGGGGATATAGGACATAGCTTTGGAAATGGGTGGAACACTTATCAAAAGAGTATTATAGTTCCAAATAACGTATCCAAACTAAGTATATGGCTTTTTTCTAATTATGGAAGTAATAATCCAGGGGTTGGTTTATATGATAATTTGAATGTTAGTCAGGTAATTAGTGGAGGGGTAAGTATAGTAGGTAGAACAACAAATAATGCTAAAAATTATGTGGATAGTCCTGTATTTGATGAGGAGAGTAAGGGTTTTGAAATATTTCCAAATCCTACTAAGGGTATTTTAAATATCAATTTGTCTTCCTATATTGACCAAGACATAAAAGTTTATATTTATAATTCAATAAATCAAGTTGTTAAAACTGAGTTTTTTAATAAAAACCATAAGCAAATTGAACCATTAGAATTGTCTAACCTATCTAATGGTTTATATTATTTAAAGTTAGAGTCAAATGGAGCTTTTAAATCTATCTCTTTCATTATAACGAAATAAAAGAACCTACTTTTGAAATAAAAAGGAATGAAAATATTGATTTTTGTTCCTTTCATCGAATTTATTGTTTTTTAATAAATCGAGGCCAACTTTTTTTTTCTTTTTACCGTAACTAAATAAAAAATTAATCGATAACCCCTAAAAACGATTAAATATGAATTATTTGGATATTAAAAAAAGCTTACTGCAAATTAGTAATTTTTTTACATTTTTATTTTTTGGATTGAATGTATTATTTCTTTTTGCTCAGGAGTCTATTAGTTATAAAACAGCTTTTCCTAACCTGAGTTTTGAATTTCCTGTTGAATTGCAAAATGCTGGAGATGATTCAGATAGAATTTTTGTTGTAGAACAATCAGGGAAAATTAAAGTTTTTCAAAACAAACAAGACGTTAATAACCAAGAAATATTTTTAGATTTAAGTAATGAAATTAGCTTTTCTGCAGGACAAGAAATAGGTTTGTTAGGTCTTGCATTTCATCCAAACTATAAACAAAATGGCTTTTTTTACGTGTATTATACTTCGCAAAGTGAAGTGCCAAATGTTGGAGTTGAGATTAATTTAGCAAGGTATGAAGTCAGCTTAAATAATCTTAATAAAGCAAATGTTTCTAGTAAGTTAGAGATTTTTAGTTTTGATAAGAACCAAAGTAATTCCAATCATAACGGAGGTAAAATTGCTTTTGGACCGGATGGTTACTTGTATATTTCGGTTGGAGATGGAGGAGGAGGAGGAGATCCTAAAAAAAACGCTCAAAACTTAGATAATATTTTTGGAAGTATTTTAAGAATTGATGTGGACATTGATGGAAGTAATCCTTTAGAGTCTAATTCAGATTTGCCTAATGGTAATTATGAAATACCGGAAGACAATCCTAGGGTTGGTTTATCTGGGCTTGGAGAGTTATATGCTTGGGGAATAAGAAATACTTGGAAATTTTCTTTTGATTCTGAAAATGGTAATTTTTGGGGAGCAGATGTTGGACAGGATGATATGGAAGAGATTAATTTAATAAAAAAAGGAGGTAATTATGGATGGAATCGTTTCGAAGGAAATACTACTGAAAATATAGACACAAATTTGGCAACAAATCCAGATATAAAACCAATTTTTCAATATAATCATGATAAAGGTGATGTTTCTATTACAGGAGGTTATGTTTACCGTGGGCAAAGTAATAATAGTTTAATACAAGGTAAGTATATTTATGCAGATTATGTTTCTGGTAGAGTTTGGTCGTTAGACTATGATGCAAATTCCAATAATTACATTTCTGAACTTTTATTTCGTACGAATGGAGAATTTATTTCAAGTTTTGGTTTGGATGAATCTGGGGAGTTATATTTTAGTGGTTACGGAACGGAGGCTAAAATTTATAAGATAGTAGGTGGTGAGGTAGATACTAATCCTTCAACAGTTCCAATAGATGGGATTGGAGTCTGGAAGGATATTGAAAATGGTGTAAACGGTATTGTAGAAACTATAGTAGAAAAAGACGGAAATGTATATGTTGGCGGTAGTTTTTCGCAAGTTGGAAATGGTGTTTCGGTTAATAATTTTGCAATTTATGATAAAATAGAAGGGTGGAAATCTCTTGGGGGAGATGGACCCAACGGTAAAGTTAAAACCATAGCAATTACAAGAACAGGAGATCTATATATAGGAGGAGAATTTAGTTCTATAGATGGTGTTTCTGTCCAAAATATAGCATTTTGGAACGGTTCTAATTGGAGTTCTTTGAATTCGGGAATAAATGGCCCTGTATCTAAGATAGTAGTTGATAGTAAGGGGAATGTTTATGCTGGAGGAACTTTTGAAACAGCAGGGGGTAAATTGGTTAATAATATAGCTGTTTGGAAAGAAAATAAATGGGAAGGATTGACGGATTTAGGAAGTTCTATACCTGGTACAAATAATGAAATTAGGTCTATAGCAATTGATGAAAATGATACTGTTTATTTTGGAGGTAATTTCGATAGTGCAGGAAATATAAATGCCAATAGAATTGCTACTTGGAATGGAGTTAATTGGGGAACACTTGGTGATGGAACAAGTGGATTTGTGCATGCTATCTTAGTAAAAGAAGATTACGTGTATGTTGGAGGAAATTTTTTGTTAGCAAATGGTACTAAAGTTAATAGAATAGCAAGATGGAATATTACTTCTAAAGAATGGGAGTCTTTAGGAAATGGAGTGAGCGGTAATGTTAATTCTTTGGCATATGATGGGAATTATCTTTTTGTTGGAGGTGATTTTGAGACAGTAGGTAAGAATGAACAGGAGAATTATGTGGCTAAAAATGTTGCAAGATGGAGTAGTTTAGAAGGGTGGGAAGTTTTAGGAACTAAGAAAAATGTAGGAATAGATAATGCAGTTAAATCTATAATTCTTTCAGAAAACAAGGAAAAACTTTATGTATCCGGAAATTTTAGTAAAGCAAGTGAAATAGAAGTAAATAATATTGGTGTTTGGGGACTTTCTTTTGACTGTTCAGATGAAAGAATAATTCCAGAATATCAAATTAACGGAGAGTGGTTAAGTGAGGATTATGTTTTAAGTGTAGATGAAGGTGATTCAATTGTATTGAGTGTACTTCCAAATAATTTAGAATTCACAATAGATTTACCTAGTGGAGAGGTGGTTTCGAACGATTATTCACTTGGTAAGGTAAATGTTAATAATACAGGAGATTATCTTTTTAATATTGAGGGAGGCTGTCAATTTAAATTAAAAATGATAGTTGCTTCAGATTGTTCTAAGGATATTGTTCTTCCCGAATTTAAGATTGGTAATGGAGAATGGATTAGGGAAGAGACTAAAATTCTAGTGGATGAGGGTACTAATTTAGTTTTAAGTATGTATCCAAATGATGTAGATTTTGTAATTACATTGCCAAGCGGGGTAGAGGTTTCTAATGACTATTTTCTAGAGAACATTAAGCCTAGCATGTCAGGAAATTATTTATTTACTACTTCTAAAGGTTGTATTTCTAATTTTAATATTTCAGTTATCGAAGATCAAGAAATTTGTCCTATAGGTAGTATAATTCCAGAGTATCAGTTAAATAATATATGGTATAGCGGTAACTCCAATATAGAAGTTGAAAAAGGAGATAATGTTGTTTTAAGTATGCTTCCAAATGGAGTTAATTTAGAAATTACTTTACCTGACGGGGAAATTGTAGCTGATAATTATGACTTGGGAAGTGTTACTACTGCTCAAAGTGGAAAATACATATTAAAATCTGAAGAAGGATGTGTGTCTGAAATTAATATCAATGTAATTGATAAAGCTTGTAGTTCAAGATTAATTCCAGAATATCAAATAAATGGTACTTGGGAAAGTGGAAATGCGGATTTAGTAATAAAGGAAGGTTCTTCATTAGTCTTAAGTATGCTCCCTAATGAAGTTGATTTGGAGATTACTTTACCAAATGGTAAAATAGTAGGTGATAATTATAATTTGGGTTTTGTAGACTCTACGCATAACGGTATTTATATATTAACTTCATCAGAAGGTTGTCAAAAAGAAATAAATGTTAAGGTAGAAGAGTGTAAAGTAGGCAGTGTTATTAACGAGTATCAATTAGATGGTGTATGGTTAAGTGGAGAAGATAAAATTCAGGTTGATAGAGGTACTTCTGTAGTTTTAAGTATGCTTCCAAATAACATTGGTTTAGAAATCACGTTACCTAATGGGGAAATAGTAGGTGATAATTATGATTTAGGTTTAGTTGACGCATCAAAAAATGGAGTTTATAAATTAAAATCTGAAGAAGGTTGTATCTCTTTCTTAGAAATAGAGGTTGCTTGTCCTTTCGAAATGATAATTCCTGAATATCAGTTAAACGGAGTGTGGCAGAGTGGAGAAAATGATTTAGGAGTAATAGAGGGAACAGAAGTAGTGCTAAGTATGCTTCCAAATAATATTGGTTTAGATATAAAATTACCCAATGGCGCATTGGTTAATGATAATTATAATCTTGGAGCTGTAACTACATTAGATAATGGTATATATACCTTAATATCCGAAGAAGGGTGTAAGACATTTATCCGCATGAATGTTGTGAAACCAAAAGTTGCTATAGAACAAGTATCTTTTATGAGTTCAAGTTTTATAGAAAATAAGAAATCAAATATAATAGATGATGTAATACGTATTTATCCAAACCCAACTAAAGGGGAATTAAGTATAGATATGTCGGGTAAATTAAATGAAGCGTTGGATGTTAAAATACTTAATTCAAGCGGACAAGTAGTACGCTTCGTAATGTATAATGAAAATCATAAAGCAATAGAAAAATTAGATTTGAGTGAATTTACAGAAGGAGTGTATCATGTAATTTTAGAAGGGGTTAATTTTAATAACTCAAAAACAGTAATTATAGAAAAATAAAGTTATTGTCTAATAAAAGAGAAAGTCCTTTTCTAAAATTCTAGAAAAGGACTTTCTTGTTTTAATTGGCACAACAATTGTTTTTATATACATTATAGAATGTGATGAGGATAGTAAAGTTAACTAAAACAAGACTTTACAAATTAATTTAATAATTAAATAAAAAGGTTTTTGTTATATTAATGACAAAATGACCGAATTAAAAATATGGGAGATTCTAAATTTTCAAATTTTGACAATATGTCTTTACATAGTATAGATGAGGACTCTGAGTTAATACCTTTATTAACACCAGAGGATGAAGAAAAAATGAATAGTGAGGGCTTACCAGAAACGTTGCCAATATTACCATTACGTAATACCGTATTGTTTCCTGGAGTTGTTATACCAATAACAGCAAGTAGAGATAAATCTATACAATTAATAAAAGAAGCTAATAATGGAGCTAAAGTAATAGGTGTAGTGTCTCAAAAAGATGAGGAGACAGAGAATCCTGGTGTAGATGATATTAATACATTAGGGACTGTAGCTAGAATCTTAAGAGTTTTAAAAATGCCAGATGGTAATACTACCGTAATTATTCAGGGTAAAAAAAGGTTCGAGATTGCAGAAGTGCTTACAAAAGAGCCTTATTTTACAGCTACTGTTAGAGAAACGGAAGAGGGGAGAGGAGACCAAAATACAGAGGAATTTTTGGCTATTATTGAGTCTATTAAAGATTTAGCGCTTAAAATTATTAGAGATAATCCTAATATTCCAAGTGAAGCTTCTTTTGCTATTAAAAATATTCAGAGTAACTCATTTCTAATCAACTTTGTGTCTTCTAACCTTAACTTAGAAGTAAAAGCGAAACAAGATTTATTAGAGATAGGAAATTTAAAGGAGCGTGCTTTAGCAACTTTAAAATATATGAATGTAGAGCTTCAGAAGCTAGAGTTAAAAAATGATATTCAATCTAAGGTTCGTAACGATTTAGATAAGCAACAACGTGAATATTTTCTGCATCAACAAATGAAAACCATTCAAGAAGAACTTGGTGGTGTTTCATATGATGAAGAAATCCAAGAAATGCGAGAGAAAGCTAAAAGCAAAAAATGGAATGAAAAGGTAGGTGAGCATTTTGATAAAGAGTTGGCTAAAATGCAACGTATGAATCCGCAAGTAGCTGAATATTCTATTCAAAGAAATTACTTAGACTTGTTTTTAGATTTACCTTGGGAGGAATTTTCTAAAGATAAATTCGATTTAAAACGTGCGCAGAAAATATTAGACCGTGATCATTACGGTTTAGAAGATGTTAAGAAAAGGATTATTGAATATCTAGCTGTTTTAAAGCTAAGAAATGATATGAAATCTCCTATTCTTTGTCTTTATGGTCCTCCAGGTGTAGGTAAAACATCTTTAGGAAAATCTGTGGCAGAGGCTTTAGGTAGAGAGTATGTTAGAATCTCTTTAGGTGGTTTGCGTGATGAAGCGGAGATAAGAGGGCATAGAAAAACTTATATAGGGGCAATGCCTGGTAGAATTATTCAGAGTTTAAAAAAAGCCGGGACTTCTAATCCCGTGTTTATTTTAGATGAAATAGATAAATTATCTAACAGTCACCAAGGGGATCCATCTTCTGCGATGTTAGAAGTATTAGATCCAGAGCAAAATAGTGAGTTCTATGATAATTTTTTAGAAATGGGATATGATCTTTCTAAAGTTATGTTCATTGCTACAGCAAATAATATAGGTTCAATTCAGCCTGCATTAAGAGATAGAATGGAAATTATTAATGTTACGGGTTATACTATAGAAGAGAAGGTAGAAATAGCTAAAAAACATTTGTTGCCAAAGCAATTAAAGGAACATGGTTTGTCTGATGAGCACTTAAAAATAGGAAAACCGCAACTAGAAAAAATTGTAGAAGGGTATACTCGTGAATCTGGGGTGCGTTCTTTAGAAAAGCAAGTAGCAAAAATGGTTCGTTATGCAGCAAAATCTATTGCTACAGAAGAGGAATATAACATTAAAATTAGTAATGATGATGTAGAGGAGGTATTGGGTGTACCAAGGCTAGAAAGAGATAAGTATGAGAATAATGATGTTGCAGGTGTAGTTACAGGTTTAGCATGGACTAGTGTTGGCGGTGATATTTTGTTTATAGAATCTATCCTCTCTAAAGGAAAAGGGGTATTAAATATTACTGGTAACCTTGGTAAGGTTATGAAAGAGTCTGCCACAATTGCTATGGAATATATTAAATCTAATGCAGATGTCTTTGGAATAGAGACTGATGTATTTGATAAGTATAATGTACATATTCATGTGCCAGAAGGAGCTACACCAAAAGATGGTCCAAGTGCAGGGATTACTATGCTAACGTCATTAGTTTCTTTATTTACCCAACGTAAGGTTAAAAAGAGCCTTGCAATGACAGGTGAAATAACCTTAAGAGGTAAAGTTTTACCAGTTGGAGGTATTAAAGAGAAAATCCTAGCAGCTAAAAGAGCGCGTATTAAAGAGATTATACTTTGTGAATCGAACAAAAAAGATATCTTAGAGATTAAAGAAAGCTATTTAAAAGGATTAACTTTCCATTATGTGACTGACATGCATGAGGTTATAGATATAGCATTAACTAAAACGAAAGTTAAAAACGCTAAGAAATTATAAGGTTTAATTTAGAGTAATGACAAAAATTACCATAGCAATAGATGGGTATTCATCTACCGGGAAGAGCACTATAGCAAAGCAATTAGCTAAAGCTTTGGAGTATGTGTATGTAGATACAGGTGCTATGTATAGAGCGGTTACTTTGTATGCTATGCGGAACGGTTTTGTTGGTGGTTCTAAAGATTCTATTTCTCTACTTTGTAATAGTTTGTCTGAGGTTAAATTACATTTTGAGTATAATGAAGCTTTGGGTTATTCTGAAATGTATTTAAATGATGAAAACGTAGAAAAGGACATCCGAACTCTTGAGGTGTCTAAAAATGTAAGTAGAGTTGCGGAAGTGCAAGAAGTAAGAGAAAAACTTGTTCATATGCAACAAGAAATGGGGAAAAGCAAAGGAATTGTTATGGATGGTAGAGATATTGGTACTGTAGTTTTTCCGGATGCAGAGCTAAAGGTTTTTATGACAGCTTCTGCAGATAAAAGAGCTTATAGACGTTATAAAGAATTGTTAGATAAAGGAGAGAAGGTTACTTATGAAGATGTTTTAAAAAATGTAGAAAGTAGAGATTATATAGATTCTCATAGAGAACATTCTCCGTTACGGAAAGCAGAAGAAGCTATAGAGTTTGATAATAGCGATATGGGGTTAGAAGAGCAATTTGAAAGGATGTATAATTTTGCATTACGTATAATAGAGAAAAATAAAATGGACGCTTAGTAGCGTCCATTTTTTATAAAAGTAAATTTACTTTTTTATAAATTAGGAATAACTAATTCCTGATCTGGATGAATAACATCTGGATTTTTTAAAATACCAGTATTAGCAGCAAATATTTCTTTGTATTTCATTGCATCGCCATAATAATGTTTTGCAATTTTACTTAAAGATTCTCCACCTTTAACAGTATGTCTATGGTATACAGAATTATCAGTAACAGATATGTTTGCTTTAATATCAGCAGCATTTTCACCTCCTAATTCTTTAATTTTATCCCATAATAAATTTTTTTCGTAAGGAGTATTGGCTTCACCTTTTATTTTTAAGATGCCACCTTCTTCAGATACATCTCCATTTTTTATTCCTAATTGCTCACCTAGATTTAAAACTCCTTGGTATTTTGCTTTAACGCTCATAATAATTTTTTAAAACGGTTAATATTTATAGCTCAATATACTAATAAAAAGAGCAAATAATCCTAAAAAAAAGCTTAATTCTATATTAATTATTTCGATGGAAGTAAAAAGGTTGGTAAAATGATAAATAAAGACTATTTTTGCACACCTTTTTTACGAAGAATCAAGAGGAAAAGGTATTAAATAAAAATAAACATAACAACTTCTGTGATAATTGTTTAACTCTTGTAAAATTACAGAATACAAATTTAAATCTTCAAATGGCTGAAGAAAAAGCAAACGTTGCTGCAGAAGAAACTGTAGAAACACAAGAAACAAAGGTGGTAGCACCTGTACAAGATCCTGCAGAATTTTTAGAAAATTTTAATTGGGAAAAGTACGAACAAGGAATAGAAAAAGTAGAAGACTCTAAATTAGAAGAGTTTGAAAAACTTGTTTCTGAAAATTTCGTTGATACCGCAGATGAAGAAGTTGTAGAAGGAACAGTAGTTTACCTTACGGATCGTGAAGCTATTATTGATATTAACGCTAAATCAGAAGGTGTTATCTCTTTAAACGAGTTTAGATACAATCCAGATTTAAAAGTAGGTGACAAGGTAGAGGTATTAATAGATATCCGTGAAGATAAAAGTGGTCAGTTAGTTCTTTCTCATAGAAAGGCAAGAACAATCATGGCTTGGGATAGAGTTAATGCTGCACATGATAAAGAAGAAATCGTTAGTGGTTTTGTTAAGTGTAGAACTAAAGGTGGTATGATTGTAGATGTTTTCGGAATTGAAGCATTCTTACCAGGTTCTCAAATTGACGTTAAGCCAATTCGTGATTACGATCAGTATGTAAATAAAACAATGGAATTCAAGGTTGTAAAAATAAACCATGAATTTAAAAACGTTGTTGTTTCTCATAAAGCTCTTATTGAGGCTGATATTGAAGAACAGAAAAAAGAAATCATTGGTCAATTAGAAAAAGGACAAGTATTAGAAGGTGTTGTTAAAAACATTACTTCTTACGGTGTGTTTATTGATCTTGGTGGTGTAGATGGTTTAGTACACATTACAGATCTTTCTTGGAGTAGAATTAATCATCCAAATGAGGTTGTTGAGTTAGATCAGAAATTAAACGTTGTAATTTTAGACTTTGATGAAAACAAATCTAGAATACAATTAGGTCTTAAGCAATTAGAGAAGCATCCTTGGGAAGCTTTATCTGATGAAATTAAGATTGGAGATAAAGTAAAAGGTAAGGTAGTTGTAATTGCAGATTACGGTGCATTTATCGAGGTTGTAGAAGGTGTTGAAGGATTAATCCACGTTTCTGAAATGTCATGGTCTACGCACTTACGTTCTGCACAAGATTTTGTAAAAGTAGGAGATGAGGTAGAAGCAGTTGTTTTAACTCTAGATAGAGATGATCGTAAGATGTCTCTTGGTATTAAGCAATTAACGCCAGACCCTTGGACAGATATTACTTCTAAATACCCAGTTGGTTCTAAACACAATGGTATTGTAAGAAACTTTACAAACTTTGGTGTTTTTGTTGAGCTAGAAGAAGGTATTGATGGTCTTATTTATATCTCTGATTTATCTTGGACTAAGAAAATTAAGCACCCATCAGAATTTGTATCTGTAGGGGATAAATTAGAAGTTGAAGTATTAGAATTAGATGTTGAAGGTCGTAAATTAAGTTTAGGACACAAACAAACTACTGCTAATCCTTGGGATAAATATGAAGCTGAGTTTGCATTAGATACTGTACATACAGCAACTATTGCAGATGTAGTAGATAAAGGAGCTACAATAGAATTTAACGAAGATATTGTTGCTTTTGTACCACAACGTCATTTAGAAAAAGAAGATGGTAAAAAATTAGGCAAAGGAGACGAAGCAGAATTTAAAATCATTGAATTTAATAAAGACTTTAAGCGTGTGGTAGCAAGTCATACTGCAATCTTTAGAGAAGAAGAAAAACGTAATGTAAAAGCTGCTGTTAAGAGACAAGCTGCTGCTGCAGATGAAGCTAAGCCTACTTTAGGAGATGCTAATGAAGCATTACAAGCGTTAAAAGATAAAATGGAAGGTAAAGCGTAATAAACCCTTATTTTTATTTTAGAATACTAAAACCCAAGCAATTTGCTTGGGTTTTTTTTTGTTTAAATTATAGAAACTTACCTATAGTGTAAAAACCTTCTTTTCGATAAAATGCACTTATTTTCTTAAATATACTTCATTTTTCCTACAATAAATATCCTATATTGCATATATAAAATAAGCAATCTTCCCTCATTATAATATACAAACAACCTTTAGCAAAAATTAAATATGTCTTTTAAAGCCAAGCTAGAACTAGATGGTAAAGTTATTACAGTCTTAAATTATATGATAGATGTGGACCAACAAGCAGATATTACTGGTAGACCAACAGCATCTGTTGTTGCAGGAGAAATAAGCCTTAGTTTAGAGATGAGTGAGTATACCAAAGAACTTTCTAGATGGGCTTTAGGTGATACAGGTACTAAAGAAGGAAAAATTATTTTTTACCATAATAGCCTCAGTGGTATTCTTAGAACCATAACATTCTCTAAAGCGTTTTGTGCTTTTTATAAAGAAAGTTACGATCATGATGATACCCAACCATATGTTTTAGATGTAGTAATAAATGCAAAAGAAATTAAGATAGGAGATGATGAGCATATAAACAACTGGTCAATGGCTCAATAAATAATAGATAGTATGAGGAGTGATGTAAAAATAAGAGAGCTAAACCGTTTGTTAAAAAGAAGATTAAACTCCGCTATAAAACGTACTGTAGATCATAGTGTTATAAATGACCAAAAAAGTATTTCTTCAAGAGTTTTAAAGGCTTGCTTAAAAAAAGCAAAAAACAATGCTATGTTCCATTCTAAAAACATATAAAAAGAGCTAAGGTGGTCTACTCCAATGTTAGAGCATTATATTAGTTGTTATTTTAATAAGAATTTGAAAAGTGCTACTGTTAATTTCCTTAATTCTTCTACAGAAAATGTTTATGAGCCTTTTAAACCTTACGATTGGGTTTTAGGAAAAGATGGTAAATATGTTTGGGATGAAGAAGTTACCTCTAAATATGATACGGATTTAAATGGAAGGGAATACATAGGAAAAACCTTAAAAAAAGTAGAAAATCATTTTATTAAAAATAATAGTTGGTTTAGTAGATATACAGGAAGTAAAAAAGGAGGATTTTTATCTTATACAGATTTAAATAGTTATTATACTCCACGAGTAAATATGGTAGTTCAAGATGTGTTTAATAGGCATAAATGGAAGCACAACCTTGTTAAGAATAAAAGTAACAGATTAAATAATGGAAGATTTGATAAAACTAATGTTAATAATGATTTTAATATTTTAGTTAAAGGTAGTAATCAATCTATAGAAGGGGCGGTTTGCTTAGATGGGCATGAATACTCCTATAATGCGGTTATTAATACAAGTGCTATTAGTTCAAAACAACTTTATATTACAGATTATTTTTATACCCATAATCGCAAAGGGAGTATGCTTGCTATTGGAAATACAGGTAATGATTTATTAGGGAATTATTTTTCTGTTTCTAATAAATTTGTTCATTCAGATATACCTGTAATATCGGTTCATTTTGATAATATAGATGAAATGAAAAAAGTAGAATCATGGTATCTGAAGTACCTTGGTGAATAAAAATAAGGCTATGTATAATAATTTAAATATTATTAATAGATGAATATAAAGCAAGTAATTTATATTATAATAACTATTGTTTTCCTATTTTTTGGCATAAATATTTATAATAAATATACCAATTATCTAAAGTTTTGTGAATACAGTTATCTTGAGAATAGCTCTAAAAAAATGTCTAATTTTTCGATGTCTTATATTAATATATTTGGAGAAGAAGATTTAACAAACTCGAATTCTCTTGCAGGTATGGAAAAATGGATTAAAAAAACATTTCACCTTAGCAATGAAACAAAAAATCTCCTTAAGAATGGGTACGAAGTTAAATATAATAAAAAACTAAATTTATATACGTTTTGCTTATACGGAGAAGATAAGACTAGAAGTAATAAGAACATTAATTTTATTCCTAGTATAGAAAATAATGGCATTGAAATAGTAAAAAAACCTTCTTTTTTAGAGTACTATTTAAATTTTTCTGATTACGATATAATATTATTTGGGTACTTTAAGCAGGGAAATTGTTTTCAAAGAAAACCCAAGTACAATTTTTTTAAAAATTTTAACCCAATTGAAAATGCTGAACATACCAGAATAGTATATTCTTTAAAAGATTTTGAAAAAAATAATAATCTTGAAAAAAAAGATGTATTTGAACAAATAGTCTATTTTAAATTAAAGAATGGAAGAGTAAAATTACTTTGCGAAAAGGATTTTAATGAAGAGAAATTAATTTTTTTAACTAAAAAACTTCAAAACCATATTGATAAAATGAATTTTATTGAAGCAGATTCAGGTGTTTTTCCAATTCATCTATATTAATAAATTTAACTAGTAAAGAGTTACTATTTTTATATTGTTAAATATGAAAACCTCTTCAAATATATCAAGCAAACAAAAACACTAGGCGCTATTGATAATATAATAGTTGCAAATATTTTAGGTTTTTAAAATATGGAGTATATAAAAATGACTAGGAGAAATTTACCATTATTATAAGAGAAAAGGAAAAAAAATACTACTTCAAGAAAAAAAATATTCTATTAGGAGACATGGTCTTTGGGTTGATGTTTATTCACTACTTTCTATTTTCTTAGCAGGTTACACCTTTTATATTTATAGAGAATATTTTTGGAAGCCTTTTTTAGATTAATTGGTTATTAATGATTTTATGGTCATGTAGGGTCATAAGATTCAAAATTCAATTACATGTATTTTTTTAACTCTATATATTACTACCTATACAATAAAAGTAAAAGAGGTAATGCTGTGCCAGAAATTCCTGTATTAGGTTTTATATCTTTTTGCCAAACTAATAACATAATTCTAATTATTAATCTTTTCTTAATTATTGGAAATTTTGATATCGTATTTGAAGTACATTATGCATATTTAATATTTAACATATTACTCTATATACTAAATTATTATTATTACCAAACTAAAAAAAAAGGAAAAAAAATTCTACAGCAAAAAAAACATATTTTAAAAAAACATGGTTTTTGGGTGGATGTATATTTAATCCTTTCTATTTTCTTAGCAGGTTACACCTTCTATATATATAGAGAATATTTTTGGAAACCTTTTTTAGATTAATTGGTTATATTATGTCCTCTTGCAGATGCCATAGGTTAGGAATGGATAGTTATAAAGAGTTATATGTTAGATAAAAATATCATTTATACCATCAAGAAAATAATGTCTAAGAAGAAGAAAGATCAAATTATTTTTTTAAAGTTTTAAAAGCCTATACGGTAACATAACAAAATTCTCTTTCTTTAACGATAATTCCCTATTTTTGTATTTTAAAAAGTGTATAGAACCTAATGCATGAGTAAAAAAGTTCTACTTTCCTCAAAAGAAATAAATATAATTCTTCATCGATTAGCATGCCAGCTTCTCGAAAGTCATTTAGATTTTAAAAATACTGTTCTAATAGGAATTCAGCCTAGAGGGAAATTCTTGGCAGATAGATTAACTAAAATACTTAGGGAAGAGTATGGGGTTAAGGAGATAGAGTTAGGTTATCTAGATATTACTTTTTATAGAGATGATTTTAGAAGAGGGGATAAAACATTAGAAGCTACAAAAACCAAAATAGACTTTTTAGTAGAAGATAAGAAAGTAGTTTTAATAGATGATGTTTTGTATACCGGAAGAAGTATAAGAGCAGCATTAACCGCTATTCAGAGTTTTGGTAGACCTTCAGAAATAGAATTACTAACCTTGATAGACCGTAGATTTAGTAGACATTTACCAATACAACCTAATTATAGGGGAAGGCAGGTAGATGCTATTAATGATGAAAAGGTACAGGTAATGTGGGAAGAGAATGACGGTAAAGATGTTATATATTTAATAAATAAATAAGAAATGAGCGAATTAAGTGTAAACCACTTACTGGGAATAAAATATCTAAAAGAACAAGATATACAACTCATTTTTGAAACCGCGGATCATTTTAAAGAAGTAATTAATAGGTCTATTAAAAAAGTTCCTTCTTTAAGAGATATAAATATTGCGAATATCTTTTTTGAGAACAGTACAAGGACAAAACTTTCTTTTGAGTTGGCAGAGAAAAGACTCTCTGCAGATGTTATCAATTTTTCTGCAGGACAATCTTCCGTTAAAAAAGGGGAAACTTTAATAGATACGGTGAATAATATTTTATCTATGAAAGTAGATATGGTTGTTATGCGTCATCCTAATCCTGGAGCAGGAATATTCTTATCAAGACATGTAAATGCTGCAATAATTAACGCAGGCGATGGAGCACACGAGCACCCAACACAAGCCTTATTAGATAGCTTTTCTATTCGAGAAAAATTTGGAGATATTGCTGGGAAAAATGTAGTTATTGTTGGCGATATTTTACACTCAAGAGTTGCATTGTCTAATATTTTTGCACTGAAATTACTTGGAGCTAATGTTAAAGTTTGTGGTCCTAAAACATTAATACCAAAACATATAGAGTCTTTAGGTGTAGAGGTTGAGACTAATTTAAGAAAAGCTTTAAATTGGTGTGATGTAGCAAATATGCTACGCATACAAAATGAGAGACTAGATATTAGTTACTTTCCTACAACAAGAGAGTATACCCAACAATTTGGAGTGAATAAAGCACTTTTAAATAGCTTAGATAAGGAGATTGTAATTATGCATCCAGGACCAATAAACCGTGGTGTGGAAATTACAAGTGATGTTGCAGACTCTAAACAATCTATTATTCTTAATCAGGTAGAAAATGGAGTGGCAATACGTATGGCAGTAATTTATTTATTGGCAGCAAAAATTAAATAACCATGATTTTTACTAAAGAAGAAAATACTACTATAGTTTTTCAAGAAAATATAGAACTTAAAGTTTTTTTGGAAAATCTTACTAAAGAATATTCTAAAATTAATAAAGATAATATTATAGTAAATCTTTTTTCGTTCGATGCAATTACGGCAAATGATGTATTAGAGTTTTTACAATTATCTAATAATCATAGAGCTTCCAAAAAATCGTTTGTATTAGTTACTAATAAAGTCTCTTATGACGACGTTCCAGAAGAGCTTTGCGTAGTTCCTACTATTCAGGAAGCAAAAGATATTATAGAAATGGAAGAGATAGAAAGAGACCTTGATTTTTAATTAATGATAAAACTAACCATACTAGGTTGTTATGCAGCTACACCAAGAACACTAACAAACCCTACAGCGCAATTATTAGAGATTAAAAACCATATGTTTTTAATAGATTGTGGTGAGGGAACACAAGTACAGTTGCGTAAGCATAAGATTAAATTTTCTAGAATAAATCATATTTTTATATCGCATTTACACGGAGATCATTTTTTTGGATTGCCAGGTTTGGTTTCTACATTTAGATTATTAGGTCGCGATAAAGAATTACATATTCATGGCCCTAAGGGAATAAAAGAAGCAATTACTTTGCTTCTTAAACTAGGAGATTCTTGGACTAATTATAACTTGTATTTTCATGAGATTACTGCGAAAGAATCTGTTTTGGTGTATGAGGATGATAAAGTTACAGTAGAAACAATCCCTTTAAGCCATAGAGTGTATACCAATGGTTTTTTGTTTAAGGAAAAAGAAGGGCAAAGAAAGCTAAATATAGAAGCCGCAGAAAAGTATAAGATTGATAAAGTTTATTATCAAAAAATAAAAAATGGTAAGGATATTACTTTAGATACAGGAGAGACTATTTCAAATTCAGAGCTAACATTAGATCCAGATGCTCCTAAAAGTTATGCCTTTTGTAGTGATACGGCCTATAAGCCAGATATAGTTCCTGTTATTAAAAATACTACAGCTCTTTACCATGAGTCTACCTTTTTACATACGCAAGAAGATTTAGCGGTTAAAACAAAGCATTCTACAGCAAAAGAAGCGGCTATTATTGCAAAAGATGCAGAAGTTGGTACTCTGGTTTTAGGACATTATTCTACCAGATATAAATCAATAGAGTTATTTAAAACAGAGGCGCAAGAAGTTTTTGCTAATGTGCAGTTAGCGGAAGACGGAAAAGTCTTTGAATTTTAATAAATATCCTTTCAATTTTTTCTTTGTCCCATCTTTTGCAGATCTTTGTGTATCTTGTAAATAGACTAGAAAATAATGCAAAAAGACTTAAGTAATTATAGAAAATCCTACGAGAAAAGTGAGCTTGTAGAGAAAGCTATTTCAGATAACCCAATGGAGGTTTTTCAGAAGTGGTTTTATGAAGTAGAGGCATCTAAAGGAGTAGATGAGGCTAATGCAATGACTATATCTACAATAGGTTTAGATGGTTATCCAAAAAACCGAGTGGTGCTTTTAAAAAAATATACTTTCGAAGGTTTTATATTTTACACTAATTACACTAGTGAAAAGGGCAAAGCAATTAGTGCTAATCCTAATGTGTGTTTATCTTTCTTTTGGCCAAACCTAGAGCGTCAAGTAATTGTAAAAGGAAGAGCAGAAAAAATTGCAGAAAACCTATCTGATGGGTATTTTGAATCTAGGCCAGATAGTAGTAAACTAGGAGCAATAGTGTCTAACCAAAGTAGTGTTATTTCTTCTAGAGAAGTTATAGAAAATAAATTAAAAGAATTAGAGAAAGAATATCAAAATAAAGATATAAAGCGCCCAGAGTATTGGGGAGGTTATATTGTAAAGCCAGTATCTATAGAGTTTTGGCAAGGAAGACCTAATAGACTGCATGATAGGATACGTTTTGAAATGCAAGAAGATTTTAATTGGAAAGTGGAACGTTTAGCACCTTAAGTCGTGTATGAAAAATTTAATTTTAGTTCGGCATGGTAAATCTTCCTGGGAGTATAATGTAAAGGATAAGGATCGGCCGCTTAAAGAAAGAGGAATTAACGATGCTTTTTTGGTAGCGGAGGTGTTAAGAAAACAACAAATTAATATTGACTATATGTTTTCTAGTCCCGCCAACAGAGCACTGCATACCAGTATTATTTTTTGTAGAGAACTAGACTTTAACTTTTCTAGTTTTCAGATATCCAATGAGTTGTATGATTTTTCTGGAGAAAGTGTACTTTCTTTTGTAAAAACGGTAGATAATAGTTTAAATACAATAGTAATATTTGGACATAATTATGCGTTTACACATATTGCTAATTCTTTAGGAAATAACTATATTGAAAACGTTCCGACCAGTGGTTTGGTGCAATTACAATTTAATGAAGACAAGTGGTCTTCTATTACTAAAGGAATAACAAAACAAGTAATTTTTCCAAAACAATTAAGAGTATGATAAAAAATAAGAATCAATATATAAATAGAGAAATAAGTTGGTTGTTATTTAATGAAAGGGTACTACAAGAAAGTGCAGATACTAATGTCCCTTTAATAGAGCGTATGCGTTTTTTAGGAATTTTTTCTAACAACTTAGATGAATTTTTTAAAGTTAGGTATGCTACCGTAAAGCGCATTGTAGAGGCTGGTAAAAACGGGAAAAGTGTTTTAGGAGGGGAGAAAGCTAAAGACCTTTTAGAAGAGATTACTAAAATTGTAATTTATCAGCAAACAAAAAGTTTAGGAATTTTAAAAAAGGTAGAAGAAGAACTAGAGGTACAAAACATTTTTATAATAAAAGAAACGGAACTTAACGACAGTCAAAAAGAGTTTGCTAAAAAATATTTTTCGCAAAAGGTAGGTCCGCAACTTATGACTATTATTTTAAGTGATGTAAACAAGTTTCCTACCCTAAAAGATACAGCAGCATATTTGGCTGTAAGAATACTTTTAAAAGAAGAAAAAGGGAAAAAACTTAAAAGATTTGCGCTAATAGAAATACCTAAAGGAATAGATCGTTTTGTAGTATTACCTAAAGAAGGAGATAAAGACTATATTATAATTCTAGATGATTTAATAAGATACTGTTTAGGTAGTATATTTACTATGTTCGATTATGATTCTATTTCTGCACATATGATTAAAATTACCAGAGATGCAGAATTGGATATTGATAACGATTTAAGTAAAAGTTTTATAGAAAAAATATCCTCTAGTGTAGAGCATAGAAAAGTTAGTGATCCAGTACGTTTTGTGTATGATAAAAGTATAAGAGCAGATACCTTATCCTATTTAAAAGAAAAAATGGAAGTGGAAGATACCGATAGTGTTATTCCAGGAGGCCGTTACCATAACCGTAGAGATTATATGGGTTTTCCAAGTTTAGGAAGACAAGATTTATTATATGATAAAATAAAACCTTTGCCAGTTAAAGGGTTAAATACAGAAGGTAGTATTATAGAGTCTATTGCAAAAAAAGATTATTTGTTATACACACCATACCATACCTTTTCTTATGTAATTAAGTTTTTGAGAGAAGCAGCTTTAGATCCAAGCGTAAAGTCTATAAAAATTACAGTTTATAGACTCGCGAACGATTCTCAAGTAGCAGCTTGCCTTGTAAATGCAGTAAAAAATGGTAAGCAAGTTACTGTACAAATAGAACTACAAGCGCGTTTTGATGAGCAAGCAAATATTGAATATGCAGAGCAACTACAGGCGGAAGGTGTTAAGTTAATTTTTGGAGTTCCAGGATTAAAAGTACATAGTAAAATATGTTTAGTAGAGCGCGAGGAAGAAAATGGGTTAAAAAGATATGGCTTTGTTAGTACTGGTAATTTTAACGAGTCTACCGCTAAAATTTATACAGATTTTACGTTGTTTACTGCACATGATGCAATTTTGAAGGAGTTAAATAAAGTTTTTGACTTTTTTGAGACTACCTATAAAATTAATAAATACAAACATTTAATTGTTTCTCCACATTATACAAAAAGTACATTTATTAAATTCATTGAAAAAGAAATTCAAAATGCTAACGAAGGTAAAGAGGCTTTTATTAAAATTAAGATGAATAGCTTTACATCGTATAAGATGATTGATAAGTTATACGAAGCTAGTAATGCAGGAGTAAAAGTACAGTTAATCATTAGAGGAATATGTTGTTTAATTCCTGGGGTAAAAGGAATGAGTGAAAATATAGAGGCAATTAGTGTAGTAGATAAATTCTTAGAACATTCTAGAGTTTTTATTTTTGGTAATGATGGAGATTCTAAAGTGTATATATCTTCTGCAGATTGGATGACAAGAAACTTAGATAATAGAGTAGAAGTAGGTTGCCCAATTTATGATGAGGATATTAAACAGGAAATTTTAGATACGTTTGATATTTGTTGGAATGATAATGTTAAAGCTCGTATTTTTTCAGACAAACAAGATAATGCATATAGAAAAGAAGAGGAAGAGGCAAGTAGGTCTCAGTTTCTAAGCTATGACTATTATTTAAATAAATTAAATTTGCAATAAAAAAACAGGAATTTGAAAGTAAGAAAATTTGCAGCAATAGATATTGGTTCTAATGCAATACGTTTGTTAACACATAACGTAATAGAACAGGAAGGAAAAAAAACACAGTTTAGAAAAAGTGCTTTAGTGCGTGTGCCTGTGCGTTTGGGAGAAGATTCTTTTACAAAAGGGAAAATATCTGAAAAGAATAAAACTAGAATGCTAAAATCTATGAAAGCTTTTAAGCTTTTAATGGAGGTTGCAGGAGTAGAAGATTATAGGGCTTGTGCTACATCTGCAATGAGAGAGGCAAGTAATGGTGCAGAGATTATTGAAAAAATAGCAAATGAAGCTGGTGTTACTATAGATTTAATTAACGGAAAACAAGAAGCCGCTATTATTGCCTCTACAGATTTAAAAAACTTAATTAAGGAGGATCAGTCTTATCTATATATAGATGTTGGTGGTGGTAGTACAGAATTTACCATATTTACTAATGGTAAAATAAAAATATCTAAATCATTTAAATTGGGTACTGTACGTTTGTTAAAAGATATAGTAAAGCAAGAAGTTTGGGATAATCTTAAAAAATGGATAGAAACTAATACAAATGGCTTAGAAAAACTTTCTATTATTGGGTCAGGAGGAAATATTAATAAGTTGCATAAAATGTCTGGTAGAAAAGAAGGTCAAGCACTTTCTTATATATGGCTTAATGCGCAATATAAGTTTTTAGATAGTTTAAGTTATGATGATCGTGTTTCCGAGCTTGGTTTAAATCCAGACCGTGCAGATGTTATTATACCAGCAACACGTATTTTTCTTTCCGCTGCAAAATGGAGTGCTTCTAAAAAAATATATGTTCCTAAAATTGGACTTTCAGACGGAATAATAAAAACACTTTATTATTCTAAAAATAAAGATTAAACCTAACCGTGAATCGTTTCTTTTTTACTTAGATTTTTCATGATTTGTGCCTCATAAGTTAATAAATCTTGCCATTTTTTATTAACTTCTTCGGTGTCTCCATATTGCCTTGCAAATTGTAAGAACATAGTATAGTGACTAGCTTCGCTTACCATTAGTTTACGGTAAAATTCAGCAAGGTCTTTATCCTCTAATTGTTCTGATAATAGTCTAAAACGTTCACAGCTACGCGCTTCAATAAGGGCGGCATATAATAACCTGTGTATTAATTGTGTAGTTCTACTTCCTCCTTTTGGAAAAAACTTAAGTAACGCAATAACATAATAATCTTTACGATCTCTGCCCAATGTTTTTCCACGAGCAATTATGCGGTCATGAACCATTTTAAAATGTCCCATTTCTTCTCTAGAAAGGGCAATCATTTCTTGAGTAAGTTCCGTAAATTCAGGAAAAGAAACTATCAAGGAAATGGCTGTACTTGCCGCTTTTTGCTCACAATAAGCATGATCAGTAAGTATTTCGTCAATATTTTTTTCTACAATATTTACCCATCTTGGGTCTGTTGGTAGTTTAAGTCCTAGCATAATATAAAATCAAATCAAATCAAATGTACAAGGAAACATAATCACATCAAAATAGTATCTATGAAAGGTATAGTACATTTTACTTTTTTATTAGTATCCAGAGAAATTTGAAGGTTTTAAATGCTGGAGATATTAAAATTGTTGAAAAGGCTAAAGAAACTTTTGCATTGTTTTTTATGGGTATAATGTTTGCTATATTTACTGTTAGAGCTAAGAAGAAATTAGGTTAAATCCATGTCAAACTCTTTTCTAAGTAAATCTATCACAGGGTTTTTTTGTCTTAGTTTCTCGTATTTTTCTTCTGGTGTAAATGCAAACTTAGTTTCTGTAGTTTCATTTACTTTAATTTTTAACTCTAAAAAGTAATTATTTAGTTGCTTTTTTAGAAATTCCATAAGTTCATATTGTTCCCGCTCTACTTCTTTTCTCATAGTATCATTAGGGAGTTCTATATGTATGGTGGTCTCATTTTTAAGTTTTGGAATATCTGCATTAAGGTTAGATGCTAGTATTTTTTGCCCTTTAGCATCAATCACATTAACAAATTCTACCCATAGTTTCTGTAATTTTTCTTCGGATACAATATCTTTAGGAAGTTTAGATTCATCAACTACGAGTTCTTTTTTATTTAACTCATGTTCTTTTTTGGCTTTAAGGCTAGATATAGATAAGCCAGAAACTCTTTTTATAGGATTTTTTAAATCTATTTTTTTTGGAGCAGGAGCTTCTTTAGTAATTGTGTTGGTTATAGGTGCTTTGGTTTCAGGAATAGAAACTGTATTTTGGGGCGTGGCAGCTGCTTTTGGTTCTTCTGCAATTGGAATTGGTTTGCTGTTTTCTGTTTTTATAGTATTGGTAGAAGTCTTCTCTTTTTTAGAATGATAAAAAGAAGCAGGGGCAATAAACGCAATAGTTTTATTTTGTAATGCTACGGATTCAGGATTTTTTTTTTCTCCATCAAAATTGATAGAGGATAACTTCATTAAAGTAAGTTCTACAAGTAATCGCTGGTTTTTACTAGTTTTATACTTTAAATCACAATCATTAGCAATGTCTAATGCTTGAAGTAAAAAAGAATCCGATGTTTTTTTCGCTTGTTCTTGGTATTTCTTTTTTGTAACCTCTCCAACTTCTAATAAAGATATAGTCTCTTGGTGTTGGCATACCATTAAATCTCTAAAATGCGAAGCTAAACCACTTATAAAATGGTGCCCATCAAAACCTAAAGAAAGTGTTTTATTAAATAGAATTAAGGCTTGTGGGATATTATGGTCTAATATATAATCTGTAGCAGAAAAATACGTGTCATAATCTAATACATTTAAATTTTCTGTAACGGCTTTTCTTGTAAGGGTTTTTCCAGAAAAACTTACTACACGGTCAAAAATAGAAAGTGCATCTCGCATGGCGCCGTCTGCTTTTTGCGCAATAATATGTAATGCTTCTTCTTCTGCTTCAATACCCTGATTTTCCGCTATGTATTTTAAATATTCCGTTGCATCTTTTACCGTTATACGTTTAAAATCAAATATTTGGCAACGAGATAAAATAGTTGGTATTATTTTATGTTTCTCTGTAGTTGCTAAAATAAAGATAGCATGTTTAGGAGGCTCTTCTAAAGTTTTAAGAAAAGCATTAAAGGCAGATTGCGTTAGCATGTGTACCTCATCAATAATATATACTTTATACTTTCCAACTTGTGGCGGTATACGCACTTGGTCTATAAGACTACGAATATCATCTACAGAGTTGTTAGATGCAGCATCTAACTCAAAAATATTAAAAGCAAAATCTTCATCAGAATTTTGAGAATCATCTTGGTTTATTTGCTTTGCTAATATTCTGGCGCAAGTTGTTTTACCAACACCACGGGGCCCACAAAAAAGTAACGCTTGTGCTAAATGATTACTCTTAATAGCATTTAGCAAAGTATTGGTTATAGCTTGTTGGCCAACAACATCTTTAAATGTTTTGGGTCTATACTTACGTGCCGATACTATAAATGGTTCCAAATACGATTACTTTTTAATATAAATCACTACTCTAAAAATGAAGTGATATACAAATATAAAAATAGCTAAAGATTTTGCACTTTATTTAAGTAATAATAGCTACATATTTATCAACAATTAAGTTACATTTGTGCCCGAGCAGGTCTCCTTATCGCTGTTCGCTATAAGCGAAGAGAGGAAAGTCCGGACACCATAGTGCAGTATAGCGGGTAACACCCGTCTCCCTTTTTGGGACGGACAAGTGCAACAGAAAGTATGTACAGGTAATGCTGTAGTGAAACCAGGTAAACTCTATACGGTGAAACGTCACGTAAATCAGTGCTTGAGGGTAGCACGTCCAAGCTGAAGGGTAGGCGGTTAGAGCTATTGGGTAACTAATAGTCTAGATAAATGATAAGGATTTGTTTTTAACAAAGACAGAATCCGGCTTATGACCTGCTTTTTTTATTCTGTTAGTATTGTAGTTTTATGCTTTATTTTAAAATTACAAGAATTAGTTAACGCATTTCATTAGCTTTTTCATGTAAATTAATAGCTTTGTCTTTGTCAGAGCTATTTGTTATGGTAATTACAGGGTTTAATGTTGCTCTAGTGAATTTTCTTTACGCCGCCATTGGGGCTTTCTTCCATGTAACCAGTTACATTATCTTTATAAGAGATTATAATAATGTTATTGGTAGCGCATAAGTGTAAATGCCAAAGGGTATGACAAGATGAAATTGAAGATAACAAAAAGTATTCAGGGTTGAGTTTTGTTTTATCTCCTAAAAAAGAAGGGTCAGAAGAGCCAATTATTTCTGTGTATTTTCCTTCCCAGCTTATAGAATGATTCCTGTTGTGCGTCTTGTAGTTTTTTGTTCCTGTGCCTTCATTTCCAGTCCAAACAGTTTTTATTTTATAATGATGTTTTTCATAGCAAAGGGTGTATTATTTAATCCGGATTTTGTTCAAAAAAACTAAATACGCTTCCCCCGTATTTTCTTTGGTTTGTAAAATGCTCTAAATTAGATAAATCAGTATGTTTAGAATGTTCTACAATTAATACTCCATTATCTAATAATAAATTGTTTTTAAAAACCAATTCTGGAATTTTAGAAAAATCTTCAATAGATAAATCATAGGGAGGATCTGCAAAAATAACAGTGCTTTTTTTGGCAGCTTTTTCTAAATATTGAAAAACATCAGTCTTTATTGTATCTATAGTAAACTCTAATTCTTTTGAAATTTTATCAATGTATTGTACACAACTGTAATTAGTATCTACTGCTGTTAATTGTGTGGTTCCTCTAGATGCAAATTCAAAACTAATGTTGCCAGTTCCAGAAAATAAATCTAATACCACTAAGTCTTCTAAATAATATAAGTTATTTAGTATATTAAATAGTGCTTCTTTAGCCATGTCTGTAGTTGGCCTTACGGGTAATTTTTTAGGAGCTTGTAAATATCTTCCTTTGTGTTTTCCAGAAATTATTCGCATTATAAAGCATTTAAAACTGTAAAATCGATAGTATCAGAATTAGATTCAGCTATTGGATGATACGTATTTTTTGGGATAAAAATGGTTATATTCTTTATGTATTTATAGCTTATATCATATAAATTATCCCCTTCTTCTATAGCGCCAAAAAGTTTTAATGGTATTGTTTCAGGGGCTAAATTTAATTGTTCTAAAGTAAAAAGAATATAGTATATAAAATCTTCTTTAGAGTTAAAGTTAAAAGAGTTATGTAGTATTATTTTTTTGTTTTTAAGGATAGTTATATCCATATGTTTTTCAGAAACATGAATATAGCAAATAGTTCCTTTAGAGATGTTAGAGAGTCCTAAAAGCGTTTGTATCATTACAGAACTATTATGCTTATAAGTAAATTCTCCAAAAAGGTCATATATGTAATTGTTAATGTTAACAAAAGGAACATAAACAGTTATCATATCATGATTTTCTATTTCATCATAAGCTAAAAGATCTGTGGCAAGAATTTTAGAATTAAAGTTTATGTAGCTTTCTAGTTCGTTAGGATTAAATAATGCCTTAGGAACCAAACTATATAATAGGTTTTTATGTATAACTATAACCTCAGAAAATTTTTGGATGGTTATGTTATTTTCTTCTAAAACAGGTTTTAGTTCTTTTACTAAATCGTAAGGGTTTACTTCTTCTTTAAAAAATAAACTTTTAGAGGCAATGATTTTATTGCTAATTGTATCTACAATACAAAAAGAAAGTCCATTCAAACTAATTTGAATGGACAATTTTTTATAATCGTTATCTACGATGTTAGTAATATTATTCGTTCTTTTTGTCATAAATAGGAGGCCAGTTACCACTTGTGCTAACTTCGTCTAGAGAACCAACTTTAATTGTACTACCATTAACTTCTTCAACACTTGCGTGAGCATTTTCACGTTCTAAAAGCGTTTTAGGTTGGTCATATAATACGACGCTTTTTTCAACTTTTGCTTCAAAAACAGGAGCTTTGTAGCCACTCTTTTCTATAACAGAAGATTTCATAGTAAATTTTTCACCATTTGGAGCACCAGGAACATTCATCATAGTTTTGTAACGGTCATCCTTCTTGAATAAAGAATCTTTTACAGATACAAATCCTAGAGTATCAATAATTTTCACTTCTTTTAGTACATCAATTTGATAAGTTTCATCAAACTGCATGAAAGAAGAATCTCTTTGTTGTGTTATTGTATATTTTCCTCTTTCTACAAAATCAATAAGACCTTTAAAGTCATTTGCGTACTTTCCAGTTACAGTTTTATAGGCTTCTTGTGAATTTTTAATGTCTTTTAATTTAGCAACAACTTTTGCAAAACGTTCTTGTTTTACTTTTTTAAATTCGATTGGTCCGTTAACTGATTGGTAAATAGCATATCCTAAACCGATGCACGCAATCCAAAGTACAATTTGTATTATGGTCTTCATTTTATATGTGTTAATTATATTTAGTGGTTCTCACAAATCTACAATTTTTTTTTAATCGTAAAAGGTTTTCTAGAAAAAATCCTGATTATATTTGATGTTATATGAAATCTATTACTGATGCATCCTTTTTTAACTTACTAAAATCTAAGTTTCCACATGAACCTACATTAAAACAAATTGTAGCTCTACAAAAACTAGCTACTTATATATTATCTAAGGAAAAAGAACAAGTCTTTTTGTTAAAAGGTTTTGCAGGAACTGGTAAAACAACTTTAATAGGAACTATGGTAAGTTGTTTGTGGCAAGTAGGTAGTAAAGCTGTTCTGATGGCTCCTACTGGTAGAGCTGCTAAGGTCATGTCTAACTATTCTAATACAAAAGCTTTTACCATACACAGGAAAATCTATTTTCCTAAAAAGCAAAGTGGAGGAGGCGTGCAGTTTGTTATGGCACCTAATAAACATAGGAATACAATATTTATTGTAGATGAAGCCTCTATGATACCAGATAGGCCAGCAGATTCTAAATTATTTGAAAACGGTTCTTTGTTAGATGATTTAATACAATTTGTGTATTCTGGTAATAATTGTAAACTTATATTAATAGGAGACACAGCGCAGTTACCACCAGTACATTTAAGTTTAAGTCCTGCTTTAGATGAAGATAAACTTGCTTTAAACTATAATAAAGATGTTGTTAAGTTAGAGCTAGATGAGGTAGTAAGGCAGGCAGAAGATTCCGGTATATTAGTTAATGCTACATTACTTAGGGAAGAGTTGCAAGGTTCTTTTTACGATACATTTAAATTTAATGTTGAGCCATTTAAAGATATAGTAAGGTTACAAGATGGTTATGAAATTCAGGAAGCTATAGATACCTCTTACTCTGAAAATGGAAAAGAAGAAACTGCATTTATAGTAAGGTCTAATAAAAGAGCAAATCTTTATAATGAAAATATAAGAAGTAGAATTTTATTCTTAGAAAATGAACTTGCGGTTGGCGATTATATGATGGTGGTTAAGAATAACTACTTTTGGTTAAAGCCAGAATCTGAAGCTGGTTTTATTGCTAATGGTGATATTATTGAGGTTCTAGAGATTTTTAGGTTTAAAGAAATTTATGGCTTCAAATTTGCAGAGGTAAAAGTAACTATGGTAGATTATCCTAACCAAAAACCTTTTGAGACAGTATTGTTACTAGACACTATTAGTGCAGAGTCTCCTTCACTGTCTTATGAAGATGGGAACAAACTGTACCAAGAAGTAATGAAAGATTATGAGCAAGAATCTTCAAAGTATAAGAAATTTTTAGCCGTTAAGAATAATAAGTTTTTTAATGCTTTACAGGTAAAGTTTTCTTATGCTATAACTTGTCATAAATCTCAAGGAGGGCAATGGAATACTGTTTTTGTAGAACAGCCATATATGCCAAACGGAATAGATAGAGAGTATTTAAGGTGGTTATATACCGCAGTAACTAGAGCAAAAAAACAATTATATTTAATTGGTTTTAAGAACGATTTTTTTGAAAATTAAGAAAATAAAAAATGACAACAGAAACAATTTTAAGTGTATTTCTTGGAGTAGGTTTAGCAGCATCTGTAGGATTTAGAGTATTCTTACCTTTGTTTGCTTTAAGTTTAGCTTCGTACTTTAATATTTGGGAACTAAATAATAGCTGGGAATGGATTGGTAGTTTAGCTGCTGTTGTTACACTAGGAGTAGCAACCTTAGTAGAACTGTTTGCTTATTTTATTCCTTGGATAGATAATCTTTTAGATAGTTTTGCAGTACCTTTGGCAGCTATTGCTGGTACAGCAGTTATGGTGTCTACCGTAGCTAATTTAGACCCTGTAGTAACATGGTCTTTAGCAATAATTGCAGGAGGTGGTACGGCAACAGCAATAAAAGGTGCAGGGGCAACAACTCGTTTGGCTTCTACTGCAACTACAGGAGGGTTGGCTAATCCTGTTGTAGCAACAATAGAAACAGGAACAGCTGTAGCAGTTACTGCGGCTTCCATTTTTGCTCCAATACTAGCAGCAGTTTTAGTAATAATAATTTTGGTAATAATATTTTCAATTTATAGAAAATTAAGACCAAAAAGTAATTAATATAATAAGCAATAGCGTGAAAGTAATAGCAATGATTCCGGCTCGTTATGCCGCTTCTAGATTCCCTGCAAAATTAATGCAAGACCTTGCTGGAAAACCAGTAATACTTAGAACTTATGAAGCTGCAGTACACACAAACTTATTTGATGAGGTTTATGTGGTAACAGATAGTGACGTTATCTATGAAACCATAGAAAAAGCTGGCGGTAATGTTATAAAAAGCATTAAAGAACATGATTGTGGAAGTGATCGTATAGCAGAAGCTGTAGAAAATTTAGAGGTAGATATTATTGTTAATGTACAAGGCGACGAGCCTTTTACAGATAGAGAAAGTTTAGCTGCTGTTTTAGAAGTTTTTAAAAACGACCCTGATAAAGAGATAGATTTAGCATCTTTAATGGTTAAAATTACTGATTTAGAAGAAATAAGTAATCCAAATACAGTAAAGGTAATAGTAAATAAAGAAAATTTTGCATTGTATTTTTCTCGCTCTCCTATTCCTTACCCTAGAGATACAAATGTAGATAGCGTTTACTATAAGCATAAAGGAATTTATGCTTTTAGAAAAAGTGCTTTAATGGATTTTCAACGCTTACCTATGTTAATGTTAGAGGCTGTTGAGAAAATAGAAGCTATTCGTTATTTAGAATATGGGAAAACAATAAAAATGGTTGAAACATCTGTAAGCGGAATAGAAATAGATACTCCTGAAGATTTAAAAAGAGCAAGAGCAGAATGGAAGTAGATTACAGTAATATAAAAGTTATTGGTTTTGATGCAGATGATACACTTTGGGTAAATGAAACCTATTTTAGGCAAGCTGAAGAAGAATTTGCAAGTCTGTTAGATGGCTATGAAACCAAAAATAAAATAGACCAAGAATTGTTTAAAATGGAAATTAAAAACCTTCATTTATACGGTTATGGTATAAAAGGTTTTACATTGTCTATGGTAGAATCTGCTATGGATTTATCCAACAATAATATACCTCAAAAAGTTATTAATCAAATTCTAGATATAGGAAAAAGAATGATAACGCAACCAGTAGAGTTGTTAGATGGTATAGAAGAGGTACTAGAAACTTTACAAAGTAAGTATAGGCTAATTGTTTTAACAAAAGGTGATTTGTTAGACCAAGAGAGAAAAGTAGAACGTTCTGGTTTAGAAAAGTACTTTCATCATGTAGAGGTGTTAAGTGATAAAAAAGAAAAGAATTATCAAAATTTATTAGAGCATTTAGAAATAGATGTGTCTGAGTTTTTAATGATTGGAAACTCTTTAAAATCGGATGTTTTGCCGTTAGTAAATATTGGAGCAAAAGCGGTTCACGTTCCTTTTCATACCACTTGGGAACATGAAACTGTTAAAGAAGGAGAGGATAATGGAGATTATCTTAAATTAAATTCAATAAAAGATATTTTAAACTATTTGTAATGCATTATCTAGATATTGATGCTTGGGAAAGGAAGCAGCATTTCGAGTTTTTTAACACCTTTGCAGACCCATATTTTGCTGTGACTGCAGCTGTAGATGTAACTAGTTCTTATGCCTATGCTAAAAAAAATAGACTTAACTTTTTTTCAGTGTATTTACATGCATGCATGACGGCAATAAATCAGGTTGAAAATTTTAAGTATAGAATTGAAGAAGATAAGGTGGTAGTGTATAATACAATACATGCGTCTGCAACCATGATGAGGCCCAATAAAACATTCGGATTTTCATTTATAAATTATGATGAAGATGTAAAAGTTTTTGAAAAAAATCTAAAAAAGGAAAAAGAAAGAATATATAATTCAAATTCACTTTTTCCTCCTCAAAATTCTCAAGATTGTATTTACTGTTCCGCTTTGCCATGGGTAAATTTTACAGGGCATAAAGAGCCTGTTAACGGAGGTAAAGAATCTGTTCCTAAATTAGCTTTCGCTAAAATAGAAGCGAACAAAGAAAAATTAAGTATGCAAGTATCTGTAAGTGTAAATCATGCTTTGATAGATGGCTATCACGTAGGTCTTTTTTATGAAAAATTTCAGGAAGCTTTAAATCAAAATAAATAGCAGTATATGAAGTTTAAAAATTTTCCAATGGTTCCAAGAGTAATCTTTGGTGCAGGTAGTTTTAAACAACTAGGAGAAATACTATTATCAAAACGTAAAAGTTCAGAAACTCCAGTTATTTATTTGATAGATGCAATTTTTGAAAATCAAGAATTGTCTAAACAAATTCCAGTTTTATTTAGTGACCAAATAATCTATGTTTCTACCGAAGAAGAACCTAAGACAGAGCAGGTAGATGCATTAGTTTCTTTGCTAAAGACTAATTATTCAGAATTGCCAGCGGCAATTGTTGGTATTGGTGGAGGCTCTATTTTAGATTTAGCAAAAGCGGTGTCTATTATGCTTACTAATAATGGAAAATCGGAAGAATATCAAGGTTGGGATTTAGTTAAAAACCCCGCAATATACCACGTAGGTGTACCAACACTTAGTGGAACAGGGGCAGAAGTTTCTAGAACAGCAGTACTTTCTGGTCCCAAAAAAAAATTAGGAATTAATTCCGACTATACACCTTTTGACCAAGTTGTCTTAGATCCAGATTTAACCATAAACGTAGAAAAAAACCAATGGTTTTATACAGGTATGGATTGTTTTATTCATTGTATAGAGTCTTTAAATGGTACATATTTAAATGCTTTTAGCCAATCTTATGGCGAAAAAGCATTAGATTTATGTAAAGAGGTTTTTCTGGAGGAATTAGACGAAGCTAGTTCAAGAGATAAATTAATGATGGCTTCTTGGCATGGAGGTATGAGTATTGCCTACTCGCAAGTAGGGGTTGCACATGCAATTAGTTATGGTTTGTCTCATGTGTTGGGTGTTAAACACGGTATTGGTAATTGTCTTGTTTTTCAATACTTAGAAGAATTTTACCCAGAAGGTGTTGCTTTATTTTCTAAAATGATGAATAAGCATAATATTGTTTTACCAAAAGGAATTTGTAAAGATTTGTCGGATGACCAATTTAATACCATGATAGAGGTAGCTATGGCAATGACACCTTTATGGGAAAATGCTTTGGGTGCAAACTGGCAAGACACAATTACGGAAAGCAAACTTAGGTCTATTTATAAAAAGGTATAGCAGTCTTTAGGTTTATTAAGACAAAATAATTCTAATTTTTTTTGATGCACAAAATTGCAAAATTCATTTACTTTAAACTTTTAGGGTGGAAAACTGTTGGAGATTTTCCTCAGGTGAAAAAGTGTGTTATTGCTGTGGTGCCACATACCAGTTGGGTAGATTTCTTTCTTGGACTCCTTATTCGAAAAGTATGGAATGAAGAGATTAATTATGTAGGTAAGAAAGCCTTATTTAAGCCACCTTTTGGATGGTTTTTTAGATGGACAGGTGGTGCTCCGGTAGATAGGAGTAAGAATAATAATATGGTTAGTGCCACTGCTGCGGTATTTAAAACTAGAAAAAAGTTTAGATTAACCTTAGCTCCGGAAGGTACACGAAAAAAAGTAACAGAATGGAAAACAGGATTTTACTATATAGCAATAGAAGCAAAAGTTCCAATAGTATTAGTTGCTTTTGATTTTGGAAAAAAACAAGTAAAAATATCTAAACCATATACACCAACAGGAAATAAAGAAGAAGATTTTAAATCTTATGAATTGTTTTTTAAAGGAGTTAAGGGGGTGGTAGAGAAATATAGCTATTAAAACTGTTCAATTAATTTTTTTTCTGGTGTTTTCTCTTCTTTTTTAGTGTTGCCAGGAAAAACTAGATTAGTGCTAGAATAGGTAGAGCCAAAAGTAATATTGGCATTGTATACTTGTTTTATTGCATCTTCTACTTGATGCGCTGTGAGTTCTTTTAATGGGTGAATAAAAACGGACCAAATTATTTCATCACTAAGGGCGTATTTTACGTCTAAAGCAGAATGAAAATTGGCTACTAAGGAGTTTAGTATTTGTTCTTCTTCTAATTTTTTATATTCTATAATAGGAGAAATAATTCGCATTCGGTTGGCGTTTTCATCGTAAACACATACGAGCATAGTACGGTTGTATATAAACTGTATAGAGTTACCTTTTAAGTTGGTGGTATCTGCAATTTTAGTAATTATTTCTTCTAACTTTTCTGGACTCATATCCTGAGAATAGGCCTTAAAAGTAATAGCAAAAAATAGAATTGCAGATAAAAAAAACGACTTAACCATAATATTAATTTAGGATTAAGTCGTATAATTTATGAAGAGTTAACAGTAAACTCGTTTTTACTCTAATATCGCGAGTTAATGTTTCGTTGTTTTTTAATTGGTAGTTTATTCTTCCATGGTATGATATACATTCTGTACATCATCATCTTCTTCTATTTTTTCTAATAGCTTTTCAACATCTGCGGCTTGTTCCTCCGTAAGTTTTTTAGTTACTTGTGGTATACGTTCAAAACCAGAGGACAAAATTTCAATTTCTCTAGATTCTAATTCTTTTTGGATAGAACCAAAACTTTCAAAAGGAGCATAAATTAGAATTCCGTCATCATCTACAAAAACTTCTTCTGCGCCAAAATCTATTAATTCTAGTTCTAATTCTTCAGGGTCTATACCTTCTGCAGGGATTCTAAAATTACAAGTATGGTCAAACATAAATTCTACAGAACCAGAAGTTCCCATGTTGCCATTACACTTGTTAAAATAACTACGAACATTGGCTACTGTTCTGGTATTGTTATCCGTTGCAGTTTCTACTAAAATTGCAATTCCATGTGGAGCATATCCTTCAAACAAAACCACCTTAAAATCACCAAGACTTTTATCACTTGCTCTTTTTATAGCGCGTTCTACATTATCCTTAGGCATATTTACAGATTTCGCATTCTGTATAACTGCTCTTAGTTTTGCGTTTGAGTCTGGGTCTGGCCCTCCTTCTTTTACAGCCATTACAATGTCTTTACCAATACGTGTAAAAGCTTTGGACATAGCAGACCATCTTTTCATTTTACGTGCTTTTCTAAACTCAAAAGCTCTTCCCATGGTTATATTTTTTTTAAGGTATAATTACAAATTTAATAAATTTTATTGCTGTAGCAAGTACAAGAGGCTACAGGTTTATTCACTAGTAATTATTTCTTCTATGGTATGCGCAAGTTTAATATCGTTATCTGTAATACCATCAGCATCGTGCGTATTTAAGCGAATATTAAGTTTGTTGTACACATTTGTCCAATCTGGATGATGATTTTGCTTTTCGCACTCAAAAGCTATTCTAGTCATTACAGAAAAGGCGTCTTTAAAATCTTTAAATTCAAAAGTAGTTTCTATAGCTCCGTTTATATATTCCCAGCCATCTAATTTTTTTAAATTCTCTTCTATTTGAGCGTCGGTTAGTTTTTGCATTTTTTTATTTTTTATAAAGTTAGGTAATAATATGGTGGTCTATTATTTCTTGATAAGTATACTGTAAGTTCTTTGGTAGTTTGTTAGATTTTGGTAAAACGGCTAAATAACGTTCGTTATTAGTTGTAAAATTTCGTTTATAAATGGGGTTAAAAGTACCAATACGTTCTATGATTTCTTTTATGAAATCTTCATGGTGTACTAAATCTTTAGAGCCTAAATGATAAATGCCACTTTTATTTCTATTAATTAAATAATGAATTTGTTGTGTTAGCTTATCATCATTAGTAACATTAATTATAAGGTTAGGAAAAACATCAATGGGTACATTATTTAGAATGTCTGTTTTAAAATCTTTTATTCTTGTAGATGTGTTTCCAAAAACCATAGGAACTCTTAATATTGCCATTTTTTCTTTTGGCAGTCTTAAGAGCATGTTTTCAATCCTGATTTTTAAACGGCCATAAATACTTTCTGATAACGTTTTATCATTTTCATAGGATGGATATTTGCTATACGCATCAAAAACGTTGGCAGAGGATATAAATAGGAGTCTACAGTTATGCTCTTCAACATATTCTACTATATGATGATGCGCTTGTATTTGCGATGCAAAATTACCTCTAATGGCAGAAATAATTATTTGCGGTTTTATATTTTCAAGGATGGTGTATATATCATCCTCTTCCATATTATATTTAAAAAATTGTTGATTTTTTTCAAAAGACCTTCTGGCTGAATTGTAAGTGCCGTAGGTATTAAAATAGGGGTATAGCTCTTTATAAATAGCATTACCTATAAAGCCACTCCCGCCTATTATTAAAATTTTTTTTACTTCCAATAATTTATCCTTTGTAAAATGGAAGTTTAATTACCGTTGCCGGAATTGCTTTTTTACGTACTTGTATGTTTATTTTGGAGCCAACTTCAGAGAATATTTTTGGTACATAGCCTAAGCCTATCCCTTTTCCTAAAGAAGGCGACATAGTCCCTGAAGTTACAATGCCAATACTATTCCCTTGTCCGTCTACGATATCATAATCATGTCTAGGAATACCTCTTTCATCTAACTCAAAAGCAACTAATTTTCTTTTTAATCCATGTTTTTTTTCTTCCGAAAGAGCTTTGCTATTTACAAAATCTTTATTGAATTTGGTAATCCAGCCTAAGCCTGCTTCGAAAGGAGAAGTAGTGTCGTTAATATCATTACCATAAAGACAATAGCCCATTTCTAAACGTAAAGTATCTCTTGCGGCTAATCCTATTGGTTTAATGCCAAATGTAGCACCAGCTTCAAAAACGTTATCCCAAACTTGTTTTACCTCTTCATTTTTACAATAAATTTCAAATCCTCCAGACCCAGTATATCCTGTGGCAGATATAATTACATGCTCTATACCTGCAAAATCTGCAACTTTAAAATTATAAAATTTAATTTCAGATAAATCTATGCTGGTTAAGCTTTGCATAGCTTCCACCGCTTTTGGGCCTTGTATAGCTAGTAAAGAATACCCTTCCGAGATATTGCGCATATCTGCATTAAATTCTTTGTTGTATTTAGTAATATGGTCCCAATCTTTATCAATATTAGAAGCATTAACAACAAGTAAGTATTGCTCCTCTTTTATTTGATAAACAATTAAGTCGTCTACAATACCACCAGTTTCATTAGGCAAGCAGCTATATTGTGCTTTTCCAACAGAAAGTTTGGAAGCATCATTAGAAGTTACTTTCTGTATTAAGGCTAATGCATTTGGGCCAGAAATTAAAAACTCGCCCATATGTGAAACATCAAAAACGCCAACAGCCTTGCGAACGGTTTCATGTTCTATGTTTACCCCTTCATAAGAAACGGGCATATTATATCCAGCAAAAGGAACCATTTTAGCTCCTAGAGATTCGTGAATAGCAGTTAATGCAGTATTTTTCATTATTTCATAAATTTAGTCGCGCAAATTTATCGAAAATATACGGATACGCTTATTTCAACTGAATTTTTTAATAAAAATGTAATAACAAAAATACTATTGTAATAAGTAGCTTTTTAGTTCTTTGTAAGTTGCTATTTTATGAGAAACTTTTTCTTTATCCATGACTTTCAAAATTTGCGAAGGGATAGGGATTTTAACATCCATGGTTTCTTCCACAATATCTAAAAACTTAACAGGATGAGCAGTCTCTAAGAAAATACCATAAGTATTAGGATTTTCTTTTTGATATTTCTTTAAACCTAAATAACCTACAGCACCATGTGGATCCGCAGTATATTCAGAATCTTTGTAAATGGCTACCATAGCTTTTCTTGTCTCTTTATCTGTAAAAGAATAAGAAGAAAGGTTTTTAGCTAAATCTTGAAAATTGTCTTTAAATAAATGACGAATTCTAATAAAATTACTAGGATCACCAACATCCATGGCATTAGAGATTGTTGCTGTAGAAGGTTTAGGAGAATATTCTTGTGTTCTCATAAACTCAGGAACGGTATCATTAACATTAGTAGCTGCAACAAATTGTTTTACCGGCATGCCTAAACGTTGCGCCATTAAACCGGCACAAATATTACCAAAGTTCCCACTAGGAACAGAAAATACAATTTCTTTTCCTTTGGATTTAGCTTCTTTGTAAGCAAATAAGAAATAAAATAATTGAGGCAACCAACGTGCAACGTTTATAGAGTTTGCGGAGGTTAACTGCATTTTGTCTAATAACTCGCTATCTAAGAAAGCATTTTTAACCATTGCTTGGCAATCATCAAAAGTGCCATCTACTTCTAAGGCAGAAATGTTTTGCCCTAAAGTGGTTAATTGTCTTTCTTGAATATCGCTTACTTTTCCGCTAGGATATAATATTACAACTTTTACACCTTTAACACCTAAGAATCCATTAGCTACAGCACCTCCAGTATCTCCAGAAGTAGCAACTAAAACAGTAACTTCATTATCTTCTCCTTCAGAAAAGTAACCTAAACAGTTGGCCATAAATCTTGCTCCTACATCTTTAAAAGCCATGGTAGGGCCATGAAACAATTCTAAAGTTGCAGTATCTTCATTTAATTCTACTACAGGGAAATCAAAATCTAAAACGGTATCTAATATTCCTTTTAATCTGTCTTCAGGAATTTCTGAAGAAACAAATTGTTTTATAGCTTCAAAAGCAATTTCTGTGTTAGATAAGGATTCTATATTTTCAAAGAATGAAGCAGGTAATGGTGTTATACTCTCAGGAAAGTATAATCCTTTATCTGGCGCAATACCTTTAATAACTGCGTCTTTGAAAGATACATTTGGAGCTTGTTTATTTAGGCTATAAAAGTTCATTTTTTAATTTATTATTTTTATCCCTTGGGTATTAATTTTGGATACATGTATGTCAAAATCAATACCAATATTTTTGTATACTTTTTTCATTGCTTCGGCAACTTTTTGCGCGGTTTCTTCTCCTTTACTAAAAGTAAATATAGAAGGTCCAGAACCAGATATACCGCACCCTAAAGCACCAGCTTTAATTGTTTCTTCTTTAATAGAATCGAAACCAGGTATTAAGATAGAGCGAATAGGTTCTATGATATGGTCCTCTAGAGAACGGCCTATTAAATCATAATCCTCCATAAATAAACCAGCAATTAATCCACCAACATTACCCCATTGTTTTATGCCATTTTCTAGAGAAATAGTAGTTTTTAAAATTTTTCTAGAGTCTGATGTTTTTACTTCAATCTGGGGGTGTATAACAGTTGCATAAAGCTCTGACGGATTCTTTATAGGAACAATATCTAAAGGCGTATAACTCCGAACTAATGTAAAAGCGCCAAATAGGGCAGGGGCAACATTATCTGCATGTGCAACACCACTAGCCAAACGTTCTCCTTCCATTGCAAATTTTACCAATTCGGTTTGGGAAAAAGGATTTCCAAGTAAGTGGTTCATAGCCCATACTGCACCAGTAGAACTTGCAGCGCTACTTCCTATACCGCTACCAGCTTTAATTTTTTTGTAGATTTCTATTTCAAAACCACCAGTGTATTCTGCTTTTTCTAAAAGAGCTAAGCCAGCAACACCTGCAACATTTTTATTGGTTTCTAATGGTAAATCTTGCCCTTCCAGTTTTGTAATTCGTACTCCGGCTTCTTTGGTTTTACGAACAATCATTTCATCTCCAACAGAATCTAAAGCAACTCCTAGAACATCAAATCCGCAAGAAATATTTGCAATTGTAGCAGGACAAAAAACTTTTATTTCTTCCATATTTAAAAGTTTCCTATTCTAATAATATCTGCAAAAATACCAGACGCAGTAACATCTGCACCAGCGCCAGCTCCTTTTATAATCATAGGTTGGTTAGGATATCTTTCTGTATAGAAAAGAACAATATTGTCGCTTCCTTCTAGATTGTAAAAATCATGACCTTTTGGTATTTCTTGTAAACCTACACTAGCTTTTCCATCTTCATATTGCGCAACATACTTAAGTTTACTATCCGCGTCTTTCGCTTTCTTATAAATAGCTTGGAAAGAATCTTCATGCTTAATAAGTGAAGCAAAAAAGTCTTCGTTATTTGTTGTGTCTAAACTTTCTTTAGGTAAAAATGGATTGTTAACAATATCCTCAATCTCAATTTGGTTTCCGCTTTCTCTTGCTAAGATTAATATCTTACGCATTACATCAACCCCACTTAAATCTATTTTTGGATCCGGCTCTGTATACCCCTCTTCCTGAGCTTGTTTCACAATATCATGGAAGGTTGTTTCATCATTAAAATAATTAAATACAAAGTTTAAACTTCCAGAAAGTACCGCTTGTATTTTTAAGATTTTATCTCCTGAAGCAATTAAATGCTTAAGTGTATCTATAATTGGTAAACCTGCACCTACATTAGTTTCAAACAAGAAAGGAGCATTATATTCTCTTGCTAATCTTTTTAATTCTTGGTAATTATCAAATTTAGAAGAACATGCAATTTTATTACAAGTAACTACGGAAATACTGTTTCCTAAATATTTGTTATACGTTTCGGAAACTTCTGCACTAGCAGTATTATCTACAAAAATGCTGTTTCTGTAATTTAGAGAATTAACTTTCTCAAAGAACTTTTGCTTATTAGCTTTTTCTCCTTTCGCAAGAGATTCTTCCCATTTACTAAGGTCAATTCCACTCTCATTAAATAGCATAGTTCTGGAATTAGAAATTCCAATTACTCTAATATTTAATTTTAAATTTTCTTTTAGGTATTTCTTCTGTTGTGAAACTTGAGTTAAGAATTTTGCACCAACGTTACCAACACCCATTACAAATAGGTTAAGTTGTTTTACGTTTTCTTCAAAAAATTCCTCGTGTAAAGTGTTTAGCGCTTTCTTTACGTCTTCTTTTTTAATAACTGTTGATATGTTTCTTTCCGAAGCACCTTGCGCAATGGCTCTAATATTTACATTGTTTTTTCCTAAAGTGCTAAACATTTTACCGCTTAACCCTTGATGGCTTTTCATATTATCCCCTACAAGCGCAACAATTGCTAAATCTTTTTCAGGAACTACAGGGTTAATTTTTCCGCGTTCTATTTCATATTCAAAAGCTGTGTTTACAATTTCTACAGCTTTATCTATGTCTTCTGCAGAGATGCCTACACAAATAGAATGTTCTGAAGAAGCTTGTGTAATTAAAACTACACTAATTTCTGCTTGCGATAATACTTCAAAGAAACGCTTAGAAATACCTGGTATTCCTACCATTCCAGAGCCTTCTAAAGATAGTAAAGCAATATTTTCTACACTACTAATACCGCGAACCGTTTTTCCTTTTTCGTTCTTAGATTTTGTAATTAATGTACCGTCATTTTCTGGTTCAAAAGTATTCTTAATGCAAATAGAAATACCTTCCGAAAGTACCGGTTGTATTGTTGGAGGATATAATACTTTGGCTCCAAAATGAGAAAGTTCCATAGCTTCTTCATAAGATATATGAGGAATAGCCTTTGCTTGTTTTACTAATTTTGGGTTTGCAGTATACATACCGCTAACATCTGTCCAAATTTCTAGAATATTTGCTTTTACAGCAGCTGCATAAATAGCGGCAGTATAATCTGACCCTCCACGACCTAAGGTTGTAGAATTTCCATTTTCAGAAGATGCTATAAAGCCAGGGGTTACTACAACAGCATGTTTTGTGTTAGAGAAAAAGGTGCTTGCATTTTTATAAGTAAGGCTAAAGTTTACAACAGCATTACCGTTTAAATCGTTTGTTTTTATAAGTTCTCTACTGTCTTTGTAAATAGCGTCTAAACCTTCTTGTTTAAAATATTCACTAATAATAAAGGAAGAAAGTAGCTCTCCAAAGCTTACTATTTTATCCGATAATTTTGCAGTAATTTCTCCGATTAAAAAAGCGCCTTCTAATAAAGTTTCTAATGTGTTAAGTTCACTTTTTACTTTGCTTAGAACGGAACTTTGGTTTTTTACCGAAATAAGTTCTTTAGCAGTAGATAAGTGTCTTTCTTCTATTTCTGTAATTACTTGCTTGTATGTTGCGTCTTGTTTTGCAGCTAAATTGGCAGCTTTAATAAGTAAATCTGTAACTCCTCCAAGGGCAGATACAACAACTATATTTTTTTTGTTATTGCTATTGCTATTGCTAACAATGTTTTTTACTAAACCTATATTTTTTGCGTTGGCAACAGAAGTGCCTCCGAATTTTAAAACTTTCATTATGTATGGAAATTAACTTGTACTATATGAGTGAATTGCGTAAAATAACGCGAAAAATGGACGTATATGTAGTTGCTTACCCCAATGGGGTAGTGGTTCCAATTGTAGTTGTACCATTGGTTAAAGTAGAAAATAATATGTCCGTAATTTTGTCGTACATGGTTCTTTGTGAGATTCAAAAGTAGTACATTTGGGTTGTTAATCAAATGTTTCTAGTGATTTTTATGAAATTATCACTAATTGACTGAATAATTGTATAGTATGAAACTTTTTGCTGCGGAGCAGATTTATGCTGCGGATAAATTTACAATAGAAAAACAACAAATAACTAGTGATGCTCTTATGGAGCAGGCTGCAATCCAGATTTTTAATTGGATGCATTTGCGAATGCAGGGAGCACCAGTTAAGATTCACTTGTTTTGCGGGATAGGAAATAATGGTGGGGATGGAATGGCTTTAGCTAGACATTTACAAGAGCATGGTTATAATATAGAGGTTTATGTTGTTAATTATAGTGAGAAAAGGTCTAAGGATTTTTTAATAAATCTAGATAGATTAAAAGATCGTAAAATATGGCCAAACTTTATGGATTCTGATTGTGAGTTTCCTGAAATTCATAGGGATGACATTATTGTAGATGCTATTTTTGGAATTGGTTTAAATAGAGAGCCTAGTGATTGGGTTGTTAATTTAATAGAACACTTACATAAAAGTGAGGCATTTGTTCTCTCTGTTGATATTCCTTCTGGTTTGTATACAGATAAGATTCCTACTAACGAAAAAGCTGTTGTTAAAGCAAATTATGTTCTAAGTTTTCAAGCGCCAAAGCTTATTTTCTTTTTACCAGATACGGGAATTTATATAGGGCAATGGGAGGTTTTAGATATTGGTTTAGATTCAGAATATTTATCAACAACAGAGGTCGAGTATGAAATTATTGGTAAGAATGAAGTACTTCCGATATACAAACCAAGAGAAAAGTTTACGCACAAAGGAACGTATGGTCATTCTTTACTTGTAGGTGGTAGTTATGGTAAAATAGGAGCCTCTATTTTAGCTACAAAAGCAGCTTTAAAAATAGGAAGCGGATTAGTAACAGCGTATATACCAAAGTGTGGATATGTTCCAATGCAAACTGCGGTTCCTGAAGCTATGGTTTTAACAAATTCGGAAGAAAATATTGCGGATATAGATTTTAAAACTTCACCAGATGCTATTGGTGTAGGAGTTGGTTTAGGTACAGAAAAAGAAACTGTAAATGCATTTTCTAAATTCTTAGATAAAAATAAGTTGCCTTTGGTAGTAGATGCCGATGGTTTAAATATGCTGTCTGAGAATAAGGAATTATTAAAAAAACTCCCAGAGAATTCTATTCTTACGCCGCATCCTAAAGAATTGGAAAGGCTAATTGGTAAGTGGAAAGGAGATTTTGATAAGCTTAAAAAGGCTAAAGCATTTTCTAAAAAATATGCCTGCGTGCTTGTTATAAAAGGAGCAAATACAATTATTTTATTTAACGGAAAAGGCTATATAAATACTACGGGTAATCCAGGAATGGCAACAGCAGGAACGGGAGATGTATTAACAGGTGTAATTACAGGTTTACTAGCGCAAGGCTATGATTCTCTAGGAGCTGCAATATTTGGTGTTTATTTACATGGTAGGGCAGGAGATATGGTTGTAGAGCAAGTTGGGTATCAATCCTTAATGGCGAGTGATATTATAGAGGCTCTTGGTGATGCTTATATAGATTTGTTTAAAGTTCCAGAGCAGCAACCACAGCAAGAAGAGGGGGAACAGTAATCAGTAATAGTACTTAGTTAATTAGCCATTGGCCAGCTATTAGAATGTACATTATCATCTATATGAATATCTTTAGCACTGATAAGAATGTCTAATGTGTATGGATTTTCCCCTGCATGGTGATATTGCTCTTCATATCGTATACAAAAAGCTTTTTTAAATATAATGTTACGTAAAATACCACTATAATCTACGGCATAAAATACAATTTTACCGTCTTTAGTGTTGGTGTTAGATAATGCCCATCTAGAAAGTTCTTGTGTTTTTAAACTCATTTCTAAGTTTAAAGATATTTGCCCAGCAACGACATTGGCAGAAGGTTTTCCAGTTACATCAGTGTCTTGATCTACTATTAGTGAGTAGTCTAGTATGGTAATTTCTTTGTTGTCTATAATTAATTTAGCTTTAAAAGACATTTGTAATAGTATTAATGGTTAATATTCTTTTTGTAGGATAAATATAGTAATAGGAGAATCTACAGAAAATAATACATCATAAATATATTGTAATTCTTACTTATTTTAGATAAAATGCGTCATTTACAGGTTTAATAACTCATTTTTAAAATAAGAAAAATCTGTATCATACTATTTTTTTCTTACTTTGTAATCTATAAAAATTGTACCTATTTAGAAAACACCTCGGAGTAAATCTATGAAGTGTTATGGGGGTAATAAATATGCTATTAAAAAGGAATCGTATATATTATGGAGAAATTTGCAAAGCAAAGAAGATTACATACGCTAAAGAGGCAATTAAATGCTACAATAAAACAAGTAGAGCAAAGAGTTAACAGAAATTCTCATTTGCAAATAGAGCAAACTGTAAAAACAGAGCTAGAAAGAACTGTAAAACGGTTTGTAAAACAAGAAATAACAAAAATTAAAACCAAAACCAACGATTGGTATTTTGACGATACCTTAAATAAAATCTACAGACAAAGAAACAGTTTAGCTAAAAACAGGTATTTTATAGTAGATACTGTAAATGTTCCTATAGGCGGTAGTACACCTTCTTTTTATGGGGAACAACGCATACGAGAATTGCCAATTACCCATGCGGAAATAAGCAGACGTATTTCTAGTTCTGCGGCTATATTTGCAAAAATGTTACAAGTTACAGTTAGTAAAGAAGAGAATGCAAAAATTTGGAATGCCTATGATACGGTAGACGAGAAAACTATTTTTACCGTAACCTTAGGTTTGCCAGTGGCTATTATAGCAGGGGTAGAGCTTTTACCTGCTATGTATGTATATGCAAAGCCAGCGGTTATTGCAGAGGCAGAATTAATTGGAAGTTCTGGTACTTATATTAAAAGTATATTATCTACTCGTAGTTTGGGGCTTACGTTAAACTCTAGTTTAGGAAGTGGTTTGGGGCATTTTTTTGGTGATGCTACTGCGCAGTATGTAGGGAACGGTTTTGATTATAAAAAAGTAGATCCGTATAGGGCAGCAGTATCTGGTGTGTTTAAATTTAGTGCTAGTTCTGTTTTTATGCGATCGGTGGCTAATTCAAGAGAAAAGAATAATTATATGATGAGGTTTTCTGAATCGAAAAATATTGCTGTAGATTTTTCTTTTGGAATGTTAGGCGGGGGTATTAATAAAGAGATAGGTAGCTTTGGTCTTATGGAATTTAATAAAAGTATGGGGGGATATTTGGAGCATACTATGCGTATTGGGATTAATTCGACCAAAACAACAGTAGCTAATAAGACAAAAAAAGAAATAAAAAGTGAAAAAAATAATAAGTAAGATAGAAAGCTTTTTTAATTCTCAAACTCCATTAAGGTATATCTTGGCGTTTATTATATCTTATATTGTATATACTAGCACTCGAAGTTTTTACCATTTTAAATTTTATACGGTTTATGCAATAGCAGAATGTGTAGCCATAGAGCATCAAAATACAGATACCTTTGCTGTTTATGAATTTTATGTAGATAAAAAAAAAATAGATGGAGATATACAATTAGGATTAGATGATGATTGGGAAATAGTAAACAAGTTTTTTAGAGTAAAATATTCTAGTAAGGATCCAGAGATTAATGAGCTAGTTTTGGCTAGACCTGTTTATGATACAGTGCTTATAAAAAATGCAGGTTTTACTATTAAGAAAAAAAAGAAGAAAAAGCGTAACCAGTTTCAGGAGTTTTAAAACTAAAGTTTAGTAAAGTAGATGGTTATTTAAGAGTGTAAATTAAAGAGATATGAAAAATTTTGTTGTTAACTTAATTATGTATGGACCAGTTGTAGCATATATAATTTATTCGCAATATACAAGAGTACCAAATAGTGGTTTTAATTGGGTAGAGTTAATAACGGTAATTTTTTTAGGATTACTTAGCAGTGCTATTGCAAGAAAGTGTAAAGAAAAATGGGATTAAATTATTTTACTTTAACTCTTCTTTTTATCCAAGCAATAGCGTTATCATATTCTATATAGAATTTCATAGCTTTTTTGTAGAAGAGTTTTTCTATATTAAAGTTATGCATATCTATTTCGTTTACAGATACGATGGCAAACCCTTTTAAATTGTTTAATTCTCGTAAATGACTATATATTGTAGGGTCTATTACATAAGAATTTTTACGATAGCTAACATAGCCAAAAGGTTTGTTTTTAAAGTGAATTTCTGCAATACCAATTATTTGGAAAACACGCTCTAAAGTAAGTGTAACTCCTTCATTAAAAATGGAAACCATATGAGTGTCAAACACTTGTATTTTTCCAATTTCTAATTGATACTCTTTTACTATAATTTTTTTCTTCGCCAAACTCACTTTCAAGTATTATTTGTTATAGTGTCTTGGGCGAATTTAGGCGTTAGTAAAGGTTTGGTATAATATTTTAGATTAAAGGCTGAAAATTCGTTTATACTGCTTTTGGGTATTTTTTGTGCAATATAGGTATGGCTTCTTTTGAGCATAAAAAAGGGCTCAACTGAGCCCTTCTTCTTATAATATGGTAAAAAATTATTCTGTTTTAGAAGATTCTTCCGCTTTTTCAATTTTAATAGTAAGCTCGTCTTTCTTCTTATCTAAATCCATGAAAATACTGTCTCCCTCTTTTAATTTAGAATTTACAATCTCTTCAGCAAGCGCATCTTCAATATATTTTTGAATAGCTCTTTTTAGGGGTCTGGCGCCATATTGCTTATCAAAACCTTTCTCAGCAATATAGTCTTTAGCTTTATCTGTAAGATTAAGGTTGTATCCTATGTCTCTAATTCTGGCATATAATTTAAGAAGTTCTATATCTATAATTTTATGAATATCTTCTCTTTCTAAAGCGTTAAATACTATTACATCATCTATTCTATTTAAGAATTCTGGAGCAAAAGCCTTTTTAAGAGCATTTTCTATAACTCCTTTTTGATATGCATCTGCTTGCGATTTTTTTGCTGCAGTACCAAAACCAACACCTTGTCCAAAGTCCTTTAATTGGCGGGCACCAATATTGGAAGTCATTATAATAATGGTATTTCTAAAATCAATTTTTCTACCTAAACTATCTGTTAAAAAGCCATCATCTAACACTTGAAGCATCATATTAAATACATCTGGATGCGCTTTTTCAACTTCATCTAATAGTACAACAGAATAAGGTTTGCGTCTAACTTTTTCGGTTAATTGTCCTCCTTCTTCATAACCAACATAACCTGGAGGTGCACCAACTAATCTAGAAATGGCAAATTTTTCCATATATTCACTCATGTCTATACGAATTAGAGCTTCTTCAGAATCAAATAATTCTTTAGCAAGAACTTTTGCTAACTGGGTTTTACCAACACCAGTTTGTCCTAAGAAAATAAAAGAACCAATTGGCTTGTTAGGGTCTTTAAGTCCTGCTCTATTTCTTTGAATAGCTTTTGCAACTTTAGCAACAGCATCATCTTGCCCAATTACGTTAGATTTAATTAATTCTGGTAATTCGGCTAATTTGTTGCTTTCTGTTTGCGCAATTCTGTTAACAGGAATACCACTCATCATAGAAACAACATCAGCAACATTGTCTTCAGATACAGTTTCTTTGTGAAGTTTGCTGTCATCTTCCCATTTTTCTTGAGCAGTAGCAAGGTCTTTTTCTATCCTTTTTTCGTCGTCTCTAAGTTTTGCTGCCTCTTCATATTTTTGCTTTTTAACAACACTATTTTTTAATTCTCTAACATCTTCTAGTTGTTTTTCTAATTCTAGAATTTGTTTAGGAACATCCATATTTACAATATGTACTCTAGAACCAGCTTCATCTAAAGCATCAATAGCTTTATCTGGAAGAAAACGGTCTGTCATATACCTATTTGTTAGTTTAACACAGGCAATAATTGCTTCATCTGTGTACGTAACATTATGGTGGTCTTCGTATTTAGTCTTAATGTTTTGTAGAATCTCTATAGTTTCTTCTACAGAAGTAGGTTCTACAATAACTTTCTGAAAACGTCTTTCTAAGGCACCATCTTTTTCAATATACTGTCTGTATTCATCTAAAGTGGTAGCACCAATACATTGAATTTCACCTCTTGCTAAAGCTGGTTTAAACATGTTAGAAGCGTCTAAACTTCCAGTAGCACCACCTGCGCCAACAATGGTATGTATTTCATCAATAAAAAGAATAACATCATCATTCTTTTCTAACTCATTCATAACGGCTTTCATACGTTCTTCAAACTGGCCACGGTATTTCGTGCCAGCAACTAAAGAAGCTAAATCTAAGGTTACAACTCTTTTGTTGTATAAGATTCTAGAAACCTTTTTATTAATAATTCGTAATGCTAAACCTTCTGCAATAGCACTTTTACCAACTCCCGGTTCACCTATTAATAATGGATTATTCTTTTTTCTACGACTTAGTATCTGAGAAACACGTTCTATTTCTTTTTCTCTACCAACAACAGGGTCCAAATTATTTTCCTCTGCCATACGTGTTAGGTCTCTTCCAAAATTATCTAAAACTGGTGTCTTAGATTTTTTGTTCCCTTTAGGGGTAGAAGAGTTTCCAAATGTACTTTCTTTATTGTCTCCGCTCTCATCAGAATCGCTTGGAAAAGATTCGGACGTTGGCGGGTTTACAATATCATCATCGCTTGTAATCATAAATTTAAACTGTTCTTTTACGCCATCATAGTCTACTTTTAACTTGTGAAGTAGTTTTGTGGTGGGGTCATTCTCATTTCTTAATATGCAAAGTAATAAATGAGCAGTATTAATTGAGGAACTCTGAAATAACTTAGCTTCTAGAAACGTGGTTTTTAGAGCACGTTCTGCTTGTCTTGTTAAATGTAAGTTCTTTTTGTCTTTTTGTATGCCACTTGGGTTAGGGTTAGAAGGGCTAAGGATTTCAACCTTTCTTCTTAAATGGTCTAAATCTACATCTAGAGCATCAAGAATGTTGATAGCTTTGCCGTTTCCATCTCGTAATAATCCAAGCATAAGATGCTCTGTGCCAATAAAATCATGGCCAAGTCTTAGCGCCTCTTCTTTACTAAAAGCTATTACATCTTTTACCCGTGGTGAGAAATTATCATCCATATAATTATTTGTATCAACTATAAAATTACTAAATATTGCTTAATTAGTGGCAATTACCATACCTATATTCGTTAAACTATTCCTAAATGACGAAAAAAGAGCCGGATTACAAAATTTTACTCTATATAATTGTTAACGATTGTTTTTCATGAAAAGTGTTAATAAATTATTTAATAAAAAACTTTAAGTGTGCTGTGTTAGCTTCGATTTTGAGTATATTGGCATGCTTTTTTAACCTTAATTAAAACAACTAGATTTTTAAGATGGCAGACGGAGAAAAATTGATTCCTATTAATATTGAAGATGAAATGAAATCGGCTTACATTGATTACTCAATGTCGGTCATTGTGTCACGTGCACTTCCAGACGTAAGAGATGGATTAAAACCTGTACACCGAAGAGTTTTATTTGGAATGTATGAATTAGGGGTAAGATCTAGTAGTGCTCATAAAAAATCTGCCCGTATTGTTGGGGAGGTTTTAGGTAAGTATCACCCACATGGAGATACTTCGGTTTATGACTCTATGGTACGTATGGCTCAGGAATGGAGTTTGCGTTATATGTTGGTAGACGGCCAAGGTAACTTTGGTTCTATTGATGGAGATAGCCCTGCAGCAATGCGTTATACGGAGGCTCGTATGCGTAAGATTGCAGATGACATGTTAGCAGATATTGATAAGGATACGGTAGATCATCAATTAAATTTTGATGATTCTCTTAAAGAACCTACTGTGTTACCAACAAGAATCCCAAATTTATTAGTAAATGGTGCCTCTGGTATAGCTGTTGGTATGGCAACAAACATGCCTCCTCATAACTTATCTGAAGTTGTAGACGGTACTGTTGCTTATATTGATAATAATGATATTGAGATTGATGAGCTAATTACACATATTAAAGCGCCAGATTTTCCAACTGGTGGAATTATATACGGGTATGAAGGTGTAAAAGAAGCTTTTCATACAGGTAGAGGTAGAGTTGTAATGCGCGCCAAAGCTGTTATTGAAGAAGTGCAAGGAAGAGAATGTATTATTGTTACAGAAATTCCTTATCAAGTGAATAAAGCGGATATGATTAAGAAAACCGCTGACTTGGTGAATGATAAAAAGATAGATGGTATATCTACAATCCGTGATGAATCGGATAGGAAAGGTATGCGTATTGTTTATATACTTAAAAGAGATGCTGTTCCTAATATAGTATTAAATATGCTATTTAAATACACGGCATTACAATCTTCTTTTAGTGTAAATAATATTGCTTTAGTTAATGGTAGACCGCAATTATTGAATGTTAAACAGATGATTCATTATTTTGTGGAGCATAGACATGAGGTAGTTGTAAGGCGTACAGAATATGAATTAAAGAAAGCTGAAGATAGAGCACACATCTTAGAAGGTTTAATTATTGCCTCTGATAATATTGACGAGGTAATTGCTATTATTAGAGCATCCTCTAACGCAGATGAAGCTAGAGAGAATTTAATGGAGCGTTTTAAGCTTACAGAAATTCAATCTAAAGCAATTGTAGAAATGAGGTTGCGCCAGTTAACTGGTTTAGAGCAAGATAAACTACGTGCAGAATATGATGAAATATTAAAGACTATTGCTGATTTAAAAGATATTCTTGCTAATAAAGACCGTAGAATGTCTATTATTAAAGACGAGCTTTTAGAAGTAAAAGATAAGTATGGGGATGAGCGTAGGTCCGAAATTAATTTTGCGGGTGGTGATTTAAGTATGGAAGATATGATTCCTAATGAGCAAGTAGTAATTACTATTTCTCATGCGGGTTATATTAAAAGAACACCACTTTCAGAATACAAAACGCAAAATAGAGGAGGAGTTGGTCAAAAAGCATCTTCTACAAGAAATGAAGACTTTTTAGAACATTTATTTGTAGGTACTAACCACCAATACATGTTGTTCTTTACGCAAAAAGGAAAATGTTTCTGGATGCGAGTTTATGAAATTCCAGAAGGAAGTAGAACATCTAAAGGACGTGCAATCCAAAACCTTATAAATATTGAGCAAGATGATAAGGTAAAAGCTTTCATTTGTACACAAGATTTAAAGGATGAGGATTACGTAAATAGTCATTATGTAATTATGGCTACTAAAAAAGGTACAGTTAAGAAAACTTCATTAGAGCAATATTCTAGACCACGTCAAAACGGAATTAATGCTATTGGTATTAGAGAAGGGGATGAGCTGTTAGAAGCTAAGTTAACAACAGGAACTAGCCAAGTATTCTTAGGATTAAAATCTGGTAAAGCTATTCGTTTTGAAGAAAGTAAAACTAGACCTATGGGAAGAAATGCTTCTGGTGTGCGTGGTATTACTTTAGCTCATGATGATGATGAGGTAATAGGAATGGTAACCGTACATAACTTTGAAGATGAACTTTTAGTAGTTTCTGAAAATGGATATGGTAAGCGCTCTAGTATAGATGATTATAGAGTAACTAACCGTGGAGGTAAAGGTGTTAAGACTATATCTATTACAGAGAAAACAGGAGGTTTAGTGGCTATTAAAAATGTAACAGATTCTGACGATTTAATGATTATTAATAAGTCTGGTATTGCAATTCGTATGGCAGTAGAGGATTTAAGAGTTATGGGTAGAGCTACGCAAGGAGTTAAACTAATTAATATAAAAGGCGAAGATTCTATTGCTGCAGTTGCTAAGGTGATGAAGGATGAAGATGAGATTGATGAATCTGAAATAGCTGATTTAGAGGTGAATGCAGAAGATGGCACGGCAATTGATAAGGGTAGTTCGGGTAGTAATACAGACGATACTACAGAAGAAACAAAAGAGTAATTTACAAACACTAATATTTAATTAAATTTAAAAATGAAAACTAAGATTATATTATTGGCAGCACTGTCTTTTACAATGGTAGGTTTTGCTCAGAAGAATGAATTAAAAGCGGCAGATAAAGCTTTAAAAGGAGGAGACTCGGCAAGTGCAAAGGCTTCTTTAGAAGCAGCTTCTAGTTTAGTAGCTGGTGCAGATGCTAAAGTACAAGCACAATATGAGTTTTTAAGAGGAAAAACATATGCAGATTTAGCAAAAAAAGGAGATGGTTCTGCTTTTCAAGAAGCTGTTAACTCTTTTCAGAAAGTTTTAAAAATAGAAAAAGAAAGCGGTAAGTCTAAATATTCTGCAGAAACACAGCAGCAAATGTCTGCTATTACTGCAGACTTAGTTAATTCTGCAGTAGCAGATAATGGAGCTAAAAAGTTTAAAGAAGCTGCAGAAAAATTATATTTAAGCTACAAATTAAGTCCAAAAGATACTTCTTACCTTTATTATGCAGCAAGTAGTGCGGTAAATGGTGGTCATTATGAAGAAGCATTAACTTATTATAGTGAACTGCAAGAAGTTGGTTATGATGGTAGCGCTATTGTGTATAAAGCTACCAATGTTGCTTCTGGAGAAACAGAAGAAATGGATAAAGTACAAAGAGATTTAATGGTGAAATCTGGTACGTATAAAGATCCAAAAGATGAGAAGACACCTTCTAAAAAAGCAGAGATTGTTAAGAATACGGCATTAATATATACACAGTTAGGACAGGATGACAAAGCGTTAAAGGCTTATGAAGCAGCAAGAGCAAATGACCCTAAAGACGTTAACTTAATTCTTAACCAAGCTAATTTATATTTTAAATTAGGAGATAAGGATAAATTTAAATCTTTAATGGCAGAAGCTGTAGCAGTTGCTCCTGATAATCCAGATTTACACTATAATATTGGTGTAATTAATATGGAGCAAGGGAATATAGAAGAAGCAAGAGCGGCTTATATAAAAACTTTAGAAGTTAATCCAGGGTACACTAATGCGCAATTAAACTTATCTACAACATATGTAAATGAAGGTAATGGATTAATTGATGAAATGAATTCTTTAGGTAACTCTAGAGCTGATATTGCTCGTTATGATGAGTTAAAACAGCAAAAGGATGATTTATTTAAAGAAGGTGCAGGGGTTTTAGAAGAAGCATTAAAAACTAATCCAGATAACCAAGGGATATTAACACAGTTAAAAAATATCTATGGAGCAATGGGAGATAATGAAAACTTCATGAGATTAAAGAAGTTGTTAGGAGAGTAATTCTCTAGTAATATATACTATAAAAAGGGTCTTTCACTTAGTGAAAGACCCTTTTTTATTTTGATATGTTTTGTTAATCTCTCTCAATAATTATGGCAGAAGCACCACCACCACCATTGCATATTGCAGCGGCTCCAGTCCTAGCATTTTTTTGTTCTAAGACATTTATTAGGGTAACTAATATTCTTGCGCCAGAACACCCTAAAGGGTGTCCTAAAGAAACAGCACCACCATTAACATTAACATTGGAGTCGTTAAGGCCTAAAATTTTCATATTAGCAAGTCCAACTACAGAAAAAGCTTCGTTAAATTCAAAATAATCTACATCAGAAATAGAAATATTAGCTTTTTCTAAAGCTTTTGGTAAAGCTTTAGCAGGAGCAGTTGTAAACCATTCTGGTTCATGAGCAGCATCAGCATAACTTTTTATAGTAGCTATAGGCTTTAAATTTAGTTCTTTTGCTTTTTCTTCACTCATTAGAACTATGGCAGCAGCTCCGTCATTAATTGTGGAAGCATTCGCGGCAGTTACAGTACCTTCTTTGGTAAAAGCAGGTCTTAAAGTAGGTATTTTTTCTAATTTTACGTTTTTATACTCTTCATCTTCCTTTACAATAATAGGTTCTCCACGTCTTTGTGGAACTTCAACAGGGATAACTTCATTTTTAAAAAGATTGTTTTCCCAAGCATCTGTAGATCTTTTGTAAGATTGGATTGCAAAATTATCTTGGTCTTCTCTGGAGAATTCATATTCTGTTGCACAAGCATCTGCGCAAACACCCATTGCATTTTCATCATAAGCATCTACTAGTCCGTCTTTCTGCATGCCATCAACCATAGAAGTAGGCCCAAATTTCACTCCGTTTCTTACGTGTAAATAATGAGGTATTTGACTCATGTTCTCCATTCCACCAGCAACAACAATGGAAGTATCTCCTAAGGCAATTGCTTGTGCAGCTTGCATAATAGCTTTCATACCAGAAGCACAAACTTTGTTAACAGCAGAACAAGGAACAGTGTTTGGTATTCCTGCATATATGGCAGCTTGCCTAGCAGGAGCTTGTCCAGTGCCAGCTTGCACTACGTTGCCCATTATTACTTCTTCTATTTTATCTGGACTTAAATTTATTTTTTGCAAAGCCCCTTTAATGGCAGTTGCGCCTAGTTTTGGAGCAGGTATTGTGGATAGTGCCCCCATAAAGCTTCCAATTGGGGTTCTAACAGCAGAAACTATTACTACTTTTTTCATTTATCTAGTTTACTTAAACGTTTTCGTAAAATTAAGAAATTTAAATACAAACTAAATGGTTAATAGTGTAATAGGCTATTTAACGTTATATTTTTCTATTTTTGGAATTCAGATACATCTATATATGCAAAAATCTTTGGACAATATTTACAAGAATCAGTCCCATATTTATAAATACGGTTTATATATAGTATCTATTTGTTTTATAGTTTTCTTTTTTCCTAAAGGAGGAAAATTTAAATACGAATACCAAAAAGGAAAGCCTTGGCAGTTTGAAAACCTTTATGCACCTTTTGATTTTTCCGTTAATAAATCAGAAGAAGAAATTTCTATAGAAAAGAATACGATACAAAAAAATCAAATTTCTTATTACAGGGTTGATAGGAATATAGAAAAAGAAGTGTCTAAAGCTTTTGTTTCTAACTTTTTTGTCTTTTTTGATAGAGACGCGTACACAAAAGAGCAACTGAAAACCTTAGATGAAGTTGGTAGAGAAATTTTAAAAAATATTTATAAAAAGGGGTTAAGCTCTGGAAAAGATATAAAAGAAAATGAAGAGTTAATTTATTTGATAAAAAATAATTCGGCGCAACAATTAGATAAGGAAGACTTACCAAGTTTATTAAATAAAGAAAATTATATAAGTGAGAATCTTTCTCAAAAAGGACTTTTGAATTTTGAAAAAGCGTATCAAGCACTTTTTAATAAAATATTAAAACCCAATATTTCTTTTGATGAAAAATTGTCTAAAAAGGCATTAGAAGATGCGTTGTCAAAAATATCTTATACAAGAGGAGCAATTGAAGAAGGAGATATTATTATAGCTAAAGGAGAAGTAGTTAGGGCAGATAATATTAAAATTTTGGATTCATTAAAAGGAGAGTACGAATCTGAATTATGGTCTGATGCAAATTACTATTTTATTATTGGAGGATACATTGTTTTAGTAGCTCTTGTTTTAATGATGTTATTACTTTTTATTAGAAAGTATAGGAAAGTAATTTTTGAAAACAATACCAAAGTAACTTTTATATTTTTTAATATACTCTTATTTGTATTGATAACCACGTTAATGCTTAAATATAAAGAAGCATACGTGTTTGTAGTTCCTCTATGCATTTTACCATTAATATTAAAAACCTTTTTTGATTCTAGGTTAGCATTAATTGTACATGTATTAACCGTTTTACTTTTGGGGTTTATTGTTCCAAATAGTTTTGAGTATCTTTTTTTACAAATTATTGCAGGAGTAGTAACTGTGCTTACAATTTCGGAACTTTATAAGAGAGCAAATTTATTTATATCTATTGGGCAAATTACACTTATATACATATTAGGGTATTTAGCTTTTCATGTAATACATGAAGGTAGTTTAAATAATTTAGATTGGATAACACTCAGCCTGTTTTTGTTAAACGGGATGATTACAACAGTTTTTGTACAACCTTTAATATATATCTACGAAAAAGTATTTGGGTTAGTGTCTGATGTTTCTTTGTTAGAGTTGTCCGATACAAATTCTAAGCTACTAAAGGAACTTTCTAATAAAGCGCCAGGAACTTTTCATCATTCCCTACAGGTTTCTAATTTAGCAGAAGCAGCAGCCAACGAAATAGGGGCTAATGCAATGTTAGTTAGGGTAGGGGCTTTGTATCATGATATAGGAAAAATGGCAAACCCTACATTTTTTACCGAAAACCAGGTTACAAATGCTAACCCTCATGATGAGTTAGAACCTAAGGAAAGTGCAAAAATAATTATAGATCACGTAATAAAAGGTATTGAAATTGCTAGGAAGAATAAACTTCCAGATAGAGTTATAGATTTTATACGTACACATCATGGTTTTACCTTGGTCTATTACTTTTATAAAAAAAATATAGATATTCATGGAGAAGCAGATGAAAAAGATTTTAGGTATCCAGGACCATTACCTTTTTCTAAGGAGACAGCAATTTTAATGATGGCAGATTCTGTAGAAGCAGCATCAAAGAGTTTAAAAAATCCAACGTATATTATAATAGATGAGTTTGTAGATAAAATTATAGCAGGACAAGTTAGCGCAAACCAATTTTTAAACGCAAATATTACGTTTAAAGAGATAGAAATTATAAAAAAAGTAATGAAACAGAAGCTTAGAAACATTTATCATTTAAGGGTAGAGTATCCAGAATGAGATAGTTATGATTTTGGGTTAAAAAAAAGTAAAAAAAATGTTGCATTATAGTATATGAAAATATACATTTGCATCCGCGTTTTGATACGCACGTTCTTAAGAAAAGATTTGGAGAGGTGCCTGAGTGGCCGAAAGGAGCGGTTTGCTAAATCGTCGTACCTAGAAATAGGTACCCAGGGTTCGAATCCCTGTCTCTCCGCAAGAGTCTGCGTGAGATGGCAGATAAATATAAGCAAGGAGACTATAATACCGGTTGTTTCTTTGTTCTCTACGAAAGTAGAAATACACTCATTATCGGGGTGTAGCGTAGCCCGGTTATCGCGCCGCGTTTGGGACGCGGAGGTCGCAGGTTCGAATCCTGCCACCCCGACGAACCTAGAAATAGGTAAAACCGAAACACTGTTAATCAAATGATTATCAGTGTTTTTTGTTTTATATGATATTTATATCATTTAATATTATATAAATGGTGTGGAATAGAGTGTGCATTTTCTTTATAGAATTGTCGTGATTTTAAATATCTATTTAAACCTTGTAAGTATAACTTATAGTTTGTTGAGGTATTAGTATAGCTGTTTTTTATTCATTTCTATGTACTCATTGGGGGCGAGCCCCACAATAAGCTATACGGTCTAAGATTATTGTAGTCTCTTCTCCAAATATTGAACTTCTCCTGAGCATCTACAAAGAAAAAACAAATTTGCATTTAGGCATTCATCTCTGAACAATCCATTGAAGTTTTCTATAAATGGATTGTCGATAGGTTTACTCTTAGATTATTTACTTTCGTAAATTTTGCTTGTAAATTCTTGGTGACATCCCCATGTAATTTTTAAATATTCTAGAAAAATATAAGGGGTCTTCATAACCAATCATAAAACTAATTTCTTTAATACTCAAATCAGTATAGTTTAAATATTCGCAAGCTTTCTGTATTTTTTTTAATTTAAAGAAAACCATTACAGGATATCCTGTCTTATTCTTGAATTTAGTATGTAGATAAGATTTAGAGTAATTAAATTTTGACGCAATTTCATCTAAGGTATAGTTGTTATCTAAATTATTAATCAAGAAATTCTTTATAAGATGTATTAATGTATCGTGATTTGGAGAGGTCTTTCCGGATTCAATATCATTATAAATGAAAGAGTTTATAAAATTTAGACTCAAAAGGTTAGCGTATTCAATTTGATTTTCTAAATAATTCATGTTAAGTAAATTAAATATTTTGTCAAAAAGCTCAATTTTTTTAATCGAAAAAGGAATGTTTCTGTAATTTTTAGTATTTGTAGAAGCGTATCTCTTATATAACTCTAGAGCCATAACTCCATTAAAGTGAATCCAGTAAATGCTCCAAGGGTTGGATTCATCTGCGCTATATTCATGTTTTACATCCTTTGGGATTATAAAAAATTGGTTTGGAGATATTAGAGTTCTTGATCCATTTAATATAATTTCACCCTTTCCTTTCGTACAATATATAAATATAAACTGTTTTGCACCTTTTTTTCGTAAACGGTGATGATTATTTGCCATTGGGTAATAGCCTAAATCACTAATGTAAAAATTTTTCGTTATTTGGTTAGTTTTCGCAATATTGACAACGGATTTAGGTAGAGCATTCATTCTTTGACCAAGAAACCCTTCTTTTATATAAGTGTCATTCATTTTATAGATTTTAATTTGGCTTATCAAAAAAACTTAATAAGCTGCTATACTTTAAAAAAAAATAGTTGTCCCATATTTTTACTAAGCAATAATTATTTGTCCTTTTTTAATTTAACTGTGTTTAATTTAATTAGATAAAAAATAACTTTAATAATTTTAAATTAAGCATTTTTGTCCATGTTTAAAATTTTTTCGTCTATTATTTAAACATTTAACTCTTATATATTTGTAAAATATATGTGTAATTTTTTGAGAAATTGGTAATAATATAGGTTATATTTTATTTTTATGTAAGCATTCTCATTGAAATCAGAATGTTTTAAAGTGTAAATGAAGTATTAATTTTTGATTCTTTAAAAATAAATAACTATTGTAAATGTCTATGTTTATTAGATAAAAATAACAAACTAAACTATAATGGAAAACACTAAATTTAATTTCACATATCTACTTTTCTTAGCACTAGTATCCGCAATGGGTGGTTTTCTCTTTGGCTACGATTGGGTAGTTATTGGAGGTGCAAAACCATTTTACGAGCTGTTTTTTGATATTAGTTCAGAACCAACACTACAAGGTTGGGCCATGAGTAGTGCATTAATAGGTTGTATTTTTGGAGCAGTAATTTCTGGGTTTGTAGCCGATAAATTTGGCAGAAAGCAACCGTTAATTTTAGCAGCTACTTTATTTACAATTTCTGCTTTTGGAACAGGGTATGTAAATGAATTTACGCCATTTATAATTTATAGGCTTATCGGTGGTTTAGGTATTGGTTTAGCGTCTACTTTGTCTCCTATGTATATTGCTGAAATTGCTCCTGCAAAATATAGAGGACAATTTGTTGCCATTAATCAGCTTACTTTGGTAGTAGGAATTTTAGCAGCTCAAGTAGCTAACTTTTTTATAGCTGAAGCCATACCAGAAAACTTTTCACCTAGTGAGATATTAGGCTCATGGAATGGGCAAACAGGATGGCGTTGGATGTTTTGGGCAGAATTAATTCCTGCAATTTTATTTTTTGTATTGATGTTCGTTGTGCCTAAAAGCCCAAGATTTTTGGTGAAAATAAATAACAACGATGCTGCTAAAAATGTATTAGCAAAAATTGGAGGAGAGTCTTATGCAGAGCAAGAATTAGCTAGTATTCAACAAACACTTCAAGAAAGTGGAACGTCTAAAATTCAGTTTTCAGATTTCAAAAGCTCAAAGATTAAACCAATCCTAATCATAGGTATTGTATTAGCCATATTTCAACAGTGGTGTGGTATCAATATCATTTTTAATTATGCAGAAGAAATATTTACTGCTGCAGGTTATAGTGTAGGTGATATGCTATTCAATATTGTTATTACTGGTAGTGTTAATTTAATATTTACTCTTGTTGCGATGCGAACTGTAGATAGTTGGGGGCGTAGAAAGTTAATGCTTCTTGGGTCTATAGGTCTAGGTGCAGTGTATCTTATTTTAGGGGGTGCATATTATATGGAGTTTACAGGATGGCCAGTACTTGTTTTAGTTATCACAGCAATTGCCATTTATTCCATGTCTCTAGCACCAATTACTTGGGTAGTATTATCAGAAATTTTTCCAAATAAAATACGCGGAGTTGCTATGTCTATAGCAACGTTTGCGTTATGGGTTGCTTCGTTTATACTCACATTTACATTCCCAATTTTAAATGATGCTTTGGGGGCTTCAGGAACATTTTGGGTGTATAGTTTTATTTGTATTCTAGGATTTTTATTTATAAAAAGTAAATTACCAGAAACAAAAGGTAAGAGTTTGGAAGAAATTGAAATGGAATTAACCAAGGAAAAGTAAGTTATACAGCATATGAAAGTTATATTAAAAGGGCATATCATATTAGTACTCATACTATTTTTGAGTTTAAACTTTGCATGCGCACAACAAAAAAGCGTAGTAGAATCAAATAAAGCAATAGCATCTCATTATTTAGATTCACTTAAAACCAAGTTAAGAGTAAAGTGGCCTAAAAACCATACTATAAATTTAGTATTTCACGGGCACTCGGTGCCAACGGGATATACCACAGGAGGTGTTTTAGATAGACTGAATGCATATCCCTATAGAACCTTAAAAAAGGTAAACGATTTCTACCCGTATTCGGTAGTAAATACCATTACAACTTCAATTGGTGGAGAACAAGCAGAACAAGGAGCAAAGCGTTTTAAAGATGAAGTTTTAAATCATAAACCAGATGTACTTTTTATCGATTACGGATTAAACGATAGGAGAATAGGATTAGAACGTGCAAAAATAGCGTGGGAACAAATGATACAAAATGCATTAGTTTACGGTACAAAAGTGATTTTATTAACACCTACACCAGATTTAAAAGAAGATATTTCCTCTAACGAAACACCATTAGCAAAACATAGCCAACAAATTAGAGCGTTAGCTAAAAAATACAATGTTGGTTTAGTAGATAGTTATGCGCTGTTTAAAGCATTGGCTGAAATTCAGCCATTAAGAGGTTATATGTCACAAAATAACCATATCAACCAAAAGGGACATCAGTTTGTTGCCGACGCCATTTTTGAATATTTCAAACTATAATAGAAAAACAAGCATTACAATTCAACAATTAGAAAAAATATTAGAAAATTAATATCTGCATTTGCAAAAGTGTAGCGTAAAATATTAAAGTATGAAAACTGTAAAGGCCTGGGAAGAAAAAGTAATAATTCCTACTTATGAAGTTGGTAGACCTGAGAAGTATCCTGTTTTTCTTGAAAAACGCGTATATCAAGCCAGTAGTGGATCGGTATATCCACATCCAGTAATAGAAAAAATTAGTGACACTAAAGTAGATAAAGAATGGAGTGCCATTTTTATTGAAAATGATTATATTAAATTGATGATTTTACCAGCTTTGGGTGGTAGAATTCAAAGAGCGTATGATAAGATTCGTAAACGCGATTTTGTATATTACAATCACGTTATAAAGCCAGCTCTTGTTGGTTTAACCGGACCTTGGATTTCTGGAGGTATAGAGTTCAACTGGCCACAACACCACAGACCAAGCACTTACGACCCTACAGATTTTTATATAGAAGAAAATGATGATGGCAGTAAAACGATTTGGGTAAGCGAATTAGAGCGTATGTTCCGTACTAAAGGTATGGCAGGTTTTACATTGCATCCAGATAAGGCGTATATTGAAATTAAGGCGCATTTGTATAACAGAACGCCTCATCCACAAACGTTTTTATGGTGGGCAAACCCTGCTGTAGCCGTAAATGATCATTATCAGTCAGTATTTCCACCAGATGTAAATGCAGTTTTTGATCATGGAAAACGAGACGTTTCAGAATTTCCAATAGCAAAAGGAGAATATTACAAAGTAGACTATTCGCCAGGAACCGATATTTCTAGATATAAAAATATTCCAGTGCCAACCAGTTATATGGCAATTACATCAAAATACGATTTTGTAGGAGGTTATGAAAACGATTCAAAAGGAGGGTTACTTCACGTTGCAGATCATAATGTATCGCCAGGAAAAAAACAATGGACTTGGGGTAACGGAGAATTTGGTAAAGCTTGGGATAGAAATTTAACAGATGAAGACGGGCCATATATTGAACTAATGTGTGGTGTTTATACAGATAATCAGCCAGATTTTTCTTGGATGCATCCGTATGAAGAAAAAAGCTTTAAGCAGTATTTTATGCCATACTACAATGTAGGTGTTGTAAAAAATGCAACTAAAGAAGCTCTGGTAAATCTAGAAATGGTAGATGGTAAAGCTTTGGTAAAAGTTTACGTAACATCAACTTACGATGATTGTGTAATTACGCTAAAAGCAGGAAATAAAGTGTTATATGACGAAGTTTTAAATCTTTCTCCAGCAATAGGCTTTGAAAAAGCCATAGATATAGATGATTTTACGTTTGATGATTTACAAATATCAGTTAATGATAGTGCGGGAAAAGTATTAGTAGCATGGGAACCAGATAAAGATTTATCTGAAGAAATTCCAGAACCAGCTAAAGCTGCAAAAGACCCAAAAGATATTGATACCGTTGAAGGTTTATATTTAAGAGGGTTGCATTTAGAACAATACAGACACGCTACTTTTAATGCAACCGATTATTACGAAGAAGCATTAAGACGTTCGCCAAAAGATGTGCGTTGTAATAATGCCATGGGACTTTGGCACATGCGCAAAGGGCAATTAGAAAAATCTATTTCTTATTTCGATACGGCTATTGAAACATTAACTAGTCATAATCCAAATCCATATGATGGAGAACCATATTTCAATAAAGGATTAGCTTTAAATTTCTTAGGAAAAAAAGAAGAGGCTTATGCAAGTTTCTTTAAAGCGTGTTGGAATGCACAATGGCAGGATGCTGGTTATTTCAATTTAGCACAAATAGATTGTTTTCGAGGAGATTTAGATAAAGCTTTAGATTTAGTAGATAGAGCTTTAATTAAAAACTGGCACAACCATAAAGCAAGACACTTAAAAGTTATCATTTTAAGAAAATTGGGTAAAGTTGAAGCAGCCAGTAAACTAGTAGAAGAGTCTTTGGCTATTGATAAGTTCAATTTTGGCGCTTTATACGAGCGTTATATTTTATCTAACAAGCAAGAAGATTTAGAGGCTTTCAAAAACATCTTAAGAGATTATGCTCATAATTATATAGAATTTTCTTTAGATTATGCTATGGCCGGTCAGTTTGATGAAGCTATTTCATTATTAAAAGTACTTACGAATAATAATGATAGTGTTTACCCAATGGTACATTATTTTATGGGTTGGTATTACGACCAAAAAGACGAAAGTAGCAATGCATTGGAGGCTTACAAAGAAGCATCACAAATGCCAGACACCTATTGTTTTCCTAATAAAATAGAAGAAGTTTTAGCATTACGGGCAGCTTGTAATGCAAACCCAACAGATGCCAAAGCATTCTATTATTTAGGAAATTTTTGGTACGCTAACAGACAATATGCAGAAGCCAAATACTGTTGGGAATCTTCTGTAAAATTAGATGATGGTTTCGCAATCACACATCGTAATTTGGCATTGTTGTATTATAACAAAACCAATCAAAAAGAATTGGCTGTACAACATTTAGAAAGTGCTTTTGAGTTAGATAATACAGATGCTAGATTGTTAATGGAACTTGATCAGTTGTATAAAAAAATCAATATTTCTATAGATAAACGTTTAGCCTTACTAGAGCAATATATGGAGTTAACAAACTCAAGAGACGATTTATATTTAGAGCGTATTTCTCTTTATAATTTGAAAGGCGAATTCAAAAAAGCAAAAGAATTGATTGAAAACCGTCAGTTCCATCCTTGGGAAGGAGGTGAAGGTAAAGTACCATTTCAATATTTAACAGCTTATACAGAACTTGCGAAGAAAAATATCAACTTAAAAAACTTTGATTACGCAATTGAGTTGTTAGAAGCAGCGAAAACTTACCCTTATAATTTAGGAGAGGGAAAGTTACATGGCACCGTTGAGAATGATATTGACTACTGGTTAGGTTGCGCTCATGAAGGTTTAGGAAATTCAGATAAAGCAAAAAAATATTTTGAATTAGCATCTGATGGGTTGAGTGACCCCAGTCCTGCTATTTTTTATAATGACCAACAGCCAGATAAAATATTTTATCAAGGATTGGCCTTACAAAAATTAGGTAGAACTGATGAAGCAAATATGCGTTTTAAAAACCTTCTTAATTATGGTGAAAAGCATATGAATGATGATGTGAAACTAGACTATTTTGCTATTTCATTGCCAGATTTATTAATTTGGGAAGAAAATTTAAATGTAATTAATAAAATTCATTGTAATTATTTAATCGGATTAGGCCAATTAGGGCTAGGTAATAATACTGAGGCTACAGAAGCATTTGGAAAAGTAACCAACACAAATTTATCTCATATTCCAGCAAAAGTTCATGCAGAATTTGTAAATGCTTAATAGTTTTAGAGAAATGAATTATAAATTCCATTTTAAAAGTGCATTATTGATGCTGTTTTTTATGGCTAGTTATATTTTGTTATTCACAAAAAGACGAACCTAGTATCGTTATTATTTATGTTTACGGTTTAGGATTTGACGATATTGGAGTAAATGGAGCTATTGGGGTTAATACCAATATATTGATAAACTTGCTGGTAATGGGGTAAATTTTACAGATGCCCACTGTTCCACTTCAATCTGAACACTATCGAGATATTCGCTTTTAACAAGAAATTAATACACTATTGATTATCTATCCCAGTATGGGAGCATTGCCTAAAATCCTTCAAAAGGCAGGATATAATAAGGGTATTGCGGGCAAATGGTATTTAGGGTTAGGAAACGGTAAAATTGTTTGGAACAAAAAAAATCGTTGGGATCAGAGGAAGTTGGTTTTGATTATAGTTTTTTAATTTCAGCTACTGGCGATAGGCTACCTTGCATGTTTGTTGAAAACTAAGAGGTATTAATCTAAACCCAGACAATCCCATAACAGTTAGTTACGGTACCAGAATTGAAGGATACCCTTAGGGTTTTCAGCATCCGGAATTATTAAAACAACATACAGTCCCATACCATCAAGTTTTGGGGCGGGAGGAAAGTCTACATCGAATTAAAATCTCCCATTCTATTAGATAGTACTCTTTGCAAATCTATTTGTTCTATATGTTACATGTCTGGGGTCTCCATCAAAGTACTCTTCTACTTCAGTAAAATGATTCATACTTCGTATATAACGTTTAGGCCCTAATTGCATAGCGTTAAAATTACGTCTTATTTGAGGTATCTACACGAAGACACACTAAGTTAGGTCTACTATCAAATCCTAATTCAATTACTCCATTTGTATTGCCATTAACATGGCAAGAAAAATTAGTAATAACAACCTTTATTTGGTTATAATATTAGATAACGAATAACTTTGTTTAGCAATTTCAAGTTCTTCATTCGTTGGGATTACTAAAATACGAGTAGTACTAGACGAGGAGCCTATATCCCTAATACCATCTATTTTAAGATTATTCCTTTCATTATCTAATTGAATATTAAAACATTCTAAACCTTCACATATTAATTTTCTTAACGTACTAGAATTTTCACCAATACCAGCAGTAAAAACAATAGCGTCTATGCCAGAAAGTACAGTAATATAGGAACCAATATATTTTTTAATTCTATAGGCAGAAAGTTTTAATGCAAGAATACAATCAGAGTTTCCTGCTTTTGCTTTTTTATCAATTTCACGAAGATCAGAATATCCTGTGAGACCAAAAAGTCCACTTTTTTTTTGGAGTATATTACTAACTTCTTGTCCTGTAAGATTTAAATTTTCCATCATATAAAAAATGATAGATTGGTCTATATCTCCGCAGCGAGTACCCATTACCAAACCATTAGTAGGACTAAAACCTAAAGAATGGTCAATACTTTTGCCATTTTTAACAGCAGTAATACTACAGCCATTTCCAAGGTGTATTGTAATTATTTTACTTTGCTTTTTTTTGAGAATTGAATTTGCTTTTTCAGATACATATTTATGACTTGTACCATGAAAACCATATGCTCTAATTTTGTGCTTAAGAGCTATATCTTTAGGAATAGCGTAGGTATAAGCTACTTCTGGTAAAGTTTGAAAAAAAGCAGTGTCAAAAACAGCAATTTGTTCAGCATCTTTAAATACGTTTATAGCAACTCTAATACCTTCTGCATTAGCAGGATTATGTAATGGCGCTAAAAAAGACAATGCTTCTATTTCTTTTAAAACTTCTGGCGTAACCTTTGTTGGAGCATTAAATTTACTGCCGCCATGTACTACTCTGTGTCCCACAATATTAATATCAGAAACAGAAGAAATTAATTTCTGGGAAGGATCTAATAAAAATTGAGAAATTTTATCAAGTCCTACACCATGATTAGGTATTTGTGTTTTTTCTTTATGAGAGTAACTTCCTTTTTTATAACTAAAAAAGCTATCCTCTAGGCCTATACGTTCTAATAAACCTTTACACAAAACTTTTTCAGTAGGCATTTGTATAAGTTGAAACTTAATAGAAGAGCTACCTGAATTAATTATTAATATGTTCATTAATTAAATTTAAATTATTGTTCCTGAGCTTGTATTGCGGTTACTATAACGGTATTAAAAATATCTTCTATAGTACAGCCTCTACTTAAATCGTTTACTGGTTTATTTAAGCCCTGAAGTATTGGTCCAATGGCTAAAGCTCCTGTTTCTCTTTGTACTGCTTTATACGTGTTATTTCCGGTATTTAAATCAGGGAAAATTAATACAGATGCTTGTCCTGCTACTTTAGAATTAGGTAATTTTTTTTTACCAACTATAGGGTCTACAGCTGCATCATACTGTATGGGACCTTCCACATTAAGGTCTTTTCTTTTTTCTTTAACTAAATCTGTAGCCTGGCGTACACGGTCTACATCTTCACCAATTCCAGATGCTCCAGAAGAATAAGATAGCATTGCAATTTTAGGTTCAATATTAAAGGCTTTTGCGGTATCTGCAGAGGATATTGCTATCTCTGCAAGTTCTATAGCTGTTGGATTTGGGTTTATAGCGCAGTCTCCAAAAACAGAGACTCTATTTTCTAGACACATAAAAAAGATAGAAGAGACTATAGAGCTATTAGGTTTTGTTTTTATAAACTGCAAGGCAGGTCTAATAGTATGTTGTGTAGTGTGTATTGCACCAGATACCATACCATCTGCATCTCCTTTATAAACCATCATAGTTCCAAAATAGGAAATATCTTGCATTAAATCTTTTGCAGCGTCCATAGTAATGCCTTTGTGTTTTCTGAGTTCATAAAGCGTAATCACATAATCGTCAAAATTACTAGAAGAGTAGGGGTCTGTTATTGCAATACCTTTTAAATTTAGACCATGTAGAATTGCATTTTTTTCAATCTCTTCTTTATTCCCTAATAAAATTAAATCTACCACTCCGGTTTTTTGTAAGTTGGAAGCAGCTTGTAGTATTCTCAAATCTTCACCTTCGGGCAAAACAATTCTTTTTTTAATTGCTTGCGCGCGTAAAGCCAAATTATACTGGAACATTCTAGGAGTTACTATTTTTGGTTCATAGGTTTCCAGTTTTTCCAGTATCTCTTGTCTGTTTATATGCTTATTAAATAAGGCAATAGAAGTGTTTATTTTTCCTTTGTTTTTTGCGTAAATTTTAGATTTAATATTCCCAACTGCATTTGTGGTGGCAAAAGTGCCTTGTTTTACAGATAAAATTGGCACACTAGGCTCAGAACCTTCTAAGAGTTTCATTATAGATTCTTCAGGTTTAATACCGCCGGTAAGCAAAATTCCAGAAATAGCAGGATAGTTTGCAGAGGAGTTTGCTTGCAAAGCCCCTAAAATTATATCGGATCTATCACCAGGAGTAATAACTAAACCATTAGCACTTAAATGCTTTAGATAATTTGCTAATTGCATAGCACCAACACCAAAACTTCCGGTTTGGTTGTTTAAATAATTTTTTCCAAAAAGCACTTCGGCCATTAAAGCATCTCTTATCTCCATTATGGTAGGATGGGATAATTCTGGATGCCTAGGAACGGAATATATAGATGTTTTATTATCTAATTCCTTAGAAATTTCAGTGATTACTAGTTCTGTGTTTTCAGGGCGAGTTTTATTAGCAATTACACCGAGAATATTTAAACCTTTGTCTTTATAAGAGCGTACCGCAGATACGACACTACTACAAAAATCTTTTAGGGATTTACCTTTTGCATTATCTACTAAAATAACAGGAGATCCCAAGTTTTTTGCTATATCCCTGTTTAGGTCTAGTTCTATTACATTGTTTTCTCTATAAAAATCTGTTCCTTCAATTAAAATAAAGTCAAAACGTTTTTCTAAATTTTTATAAGTATTGATAATCCTGTCAAGAATTTCACTGCTTTTTCCCTCATTATATAGTTCTAAGACTTCATCTTGAGTTAAGGCGTAAGATTCTTTGACAGGAATATCAATATTAAAATGGTTAATTACCGTTTCAATATGATTATCGGCTCCATTGGAGTTTACTTGGTCAATAACTGGTCTAAAGTAGCCCACCTTTCCCATTTTGCCCAGTAGCATTTCCATTAGTCCTAAAACTACCAAAGATTTACCGCTATGGGCTTCTAAAGTAGCTACGTAAAGTGATTTTACCATTTTAAATTATATAAAGTGAAAGTTTTTTGTTTTAATTTACAAGTGAGCTAAACCTTGATGTGTGTCAATTAACGGCCCACCATGCATAATCTCATTAGATGCTTGATCTATAAATTTATCAAAATTTAAATGAAAAGAGTGTGCTAATTGTATAGCTTTACTAACGTATGCTCCTTTTTGTAACCAAGTATTCATTGGGTCTAATATTTCTGAAGGTACATCATGTATATATTTTGGCATGTGTAACCCAAACACAGGATGCTGTTCATAATCTACATCATTAAGGGCTCCTTTCATAGCCTCTGTAATCATAGTTCTTGTGTAGCGTAACTTTATTCTAGAACCTACACCATAAGGTCCGCCGCTCCAACCTGTATTTACTAGCCATACATTTACGCCAGCTTCGGTCATTTTTTTACTTAACATTTCTGCGTATACTGTAGGGTGTAGCGGCATAAATGGTTCTCCAAAACAAGCCGAAAAGGATGGTACTGGTTCTGTAATACCAGCTTCTGTACCAGCAACTTTAGCGGTATATCCAGATATAAAATGATACGCAGCTTGTCCTGGGGTAAGTTTAGATATTGGAGGTAAAACCCCAAAAGCATCACAAGTTAAAAAGAAAATATTTTTAGGATTTTTTGCAAAAGAAGGTTGCATAATGTTATCTATATGATGTATTGGATAACTTACTCTTGTATTTTGAGTAATAGAAGTATCTTCGTAATCTACCTCTTTTGTTCCTTCCTTAAAAACAATATTTTCTAGCATAGCTCCAGGGCGAATTGCACGAAAAATGTCTGGTTCTTTTTCTTCTGTTAAATCTACAACTTTAGCGTAACAACCACCTTCAAAATTAAAAATGGTATTATCAGCTGTCCAACCATGTTCGTCATCTCCGATTAGCTTACGATTTGGATCTGCAGATAAAGTAGTTTTTCCTGTGCCAGAAAGTCCAAAGAAAATAGCAGTTTCTCCATCTTCTCCTACGTTTGCAGAGCAGTGCATAGGTAAAACATTCTTCTCTATAGGCAGTATAAGATTAAGTGCGCTAAAAATACCTTTCTTCATTTCTCCAGCATAAGCAGAACCACCTACTAACGCAATTTTTCTTGTAAAGTCTAAAATAGAGAAGTTTCCTTGTCGTATTCCAAGAGCCTCAGCATTTGGTGTTTCATAACCTGAGGCACATACTACTAACCAATCTTCAGAAAAATCTGCATATTCAGAATCTTTTAGTCTTAAGAACATATTATTTACAAAATAGTTAGACCATGGATACTCTGCTATAGTCCTAACATTTAAGCGATATTCAGGAGCAGCACAAACATAACCGTCGTGTATATAAATTTCTTTATTAGAAAGGTAGTTTACAACTTCGTTATATAATTGGTTAAAGCTATCAGAACTGATGCCTTTATTAGTTCTGTTCCAAAAAACTTTATCTTTCGTATAATCATCTTTTACTAGGAAGCGATCTTGCGGAGACCTACCAGTAAATTTACCAGTATTTATACAAAGAGTACCATTCTCGGTCTCTGTACCCATTCCTTTTTCTAATGTTATTTTTTGAAGAGTATCTGCATCTAAATTCCAGTGCGCATTTGCATCTTTAATACCGTACTTTTCTAGGTTAGAGTTAGTAGGTTTTTTTGTTATTGTTTCCATAATATTCTGATTTTTAAGTTATTAATTAAAATGGCCAAAATAATGGCACTAAAAATATTGTTGTAATAAAAAATAGGAAGAGTAATGGTGCTCCAACTTTTACATAATCTAGGAATTTGTAACCTCCAGCAGCCATAACCATTGCATTGGTAGTAGTACCTACAGGAGTTAAAAATGCAGTTGATGCCGATACCGCTACAACAATCATAAATGGTTTAGGAGAAACTCCTAGCGTAGTAGCGGCAATTAAAGCAATTGGAGCCATTAGAACTGCTGTTGCCGAATTGTTTATGGTTTGACTAAAAGCAGTTGTTAATAAGAAAATACCACCTAAAAGCATGGTAGGGTTTATAGCTCCTAACTTTGTTACAAGGGTGTCTGCGGCCCATTGTGCAACACCTGTTTTTTGTAGTGCCACTCCCATAGGAATCATTGCGGCGATCATAACCACACTTGTCCAGCTTATTCCTTTGTAGGCTTTGTTTATAGGCACACAACCAGTAAGCATTAACACTCCTGCGCAAACTAATGCAGCAATAGCACCGGGCAAAATTTTAAATACTAATAAAATAATCATTAGGATTAAGGTACTTAGTGCTATATAGGATTTAAGAGTAAGTTTATCTACATTTTTGGCCATTGTTTCTGGATTACCAGATATAACAACATGTTCGTATTCTTGCTGTAAATCTTCTATAGCATTCCATAATCCTCTAATAATAAAAGCATCTCCTGGTTTTATAGTCACTTCTTCCCCCACAAGTGGAGCATTATCTCGAGACACGCCTAAAAGTTGAATGCGATTTTTATCTAAATAACTTCCTAAAGGAACTTTGCGTCCTACAAAAGCAGAATTAGGTGTTATAAGCATTTGAGAAAGCCCTACTTCTTGATTAATAAGCTCTTCTTTTAATTCTGAATTTGTATGTTTAAAAGGAATAATTCCTAATTTATATTTGCGCATTATAAAATCAATATTCTTTGCTTTTCCTTTAACTGTTATAATATCATGATAACGCATTTGAGTCTTAGGTTCAGGAAACTCTACAAATTCAGGAACTCTTTTTAAAGTATTAGAATGTCTTCTGCGCAAGCGCATAATGGTTACTTTATGATTCTCCTCAAAATTCCAATCTTCAATTTTTGTATTTATAAGAGGAGACATAGAACGGATACGAAAACGGTACATATTATCCCCAATACTATAATCTTTAACCCATTTGTGCATTTCAGAATCTATGTCTATTGGGCGGTCTTTTGTTTTGTTTGATGGTAAAAGTCTATGTCCTATATGTTTAAAATATAGTAGAGCAATAAGTAATAGAGGAACTCCTATTAAACCAAATTCAAAAAAAGAGAATCCTTCTAAACCAGCATCTACCAAAGCATTACTAGCTATAATATTTGGAGGTGTTCCTGTTAAGGTTAGCAAACCTCCCGTATTAGAACCAAAAGCTATAGGCATTAATAGTTTGGATGGTAATGTACCGGCGTTCCATGCAGCGGATACAGTTACAGGTAATAAGGCTGTTACAGTTCCAGTATTGCTTACAAAACCAGAAAGTATACTGGAGCCCATAGTTACAATGATTAGTAACTTAGGAACGCTATTACCAGCCCATTCTACAAACTTTTTACCTGCCAAAGCTGTCCACCCAGTTCTTGAAAGACCTTCACCAATTATAAATAATGCAGCAATCATTACTACTGTAGGGTTGCTAAAACCGCTTAACGTCTCTTTTAAACTTAGAACACCAGATAAATAAAGGGTAAGCATAGCTAAAATGGCTACAACATCTGGCGGATATTTTCCCCAGATAAAAAGTAGTATGGTAATACTTAAGATTATAGTTATGGTTAGCAAGATTTTGTTTTTTTAGAATTAATTATTCAATTGTTAATACAGGTACTGTAGCTTTTAATACTAGTTCCTTAGTAAGTAAGCCATCAGACGGAGTAGCTTTTTTGGTATGGTTTCTAGGAAGAATAGCAATCATATCTATATCATGTTTATTCACATAAGAAAAAATTCCTTCTACTATATCTGGGTTTTCTATAAAGGTATGTTCACTGTAAAAATTCTCTAGATAGTACATTAATGTATTCTCATTTTTTTCATCACTTTCTGTATATCCAAAAGTTCCTGGTTCATTTTGAATAGTTAAAACATGAACTTTAGCGTTAAACTTTTGAGAAATATTTAAAAGGATTTTTAAGGCAGTAGGCTTATCAATTTCATTTTTTCCTAAGACCAAAATAATATTCTTAATTTTTTGTTTTTTATTGCCTTCAGGAACAACCAAAATTGGATATTTAGATTCATTAACAAGTTTGGAGGTGAAAGAAAAATCTTTATCTAAAGACCACCCTGAAGTACCCATAATAATTAAGTCAGATTTTTTTTCTTCTTGCACTTCCATTATTACATCTGTAACAGAACCATCCCAGCCTAATGACCATGTCATTGGAATTTTAAGCTTGTTTTCATATTTTTTGGAAAGACTTTGATAAGTGTCACGCATCTTGTCATCATCTGCATTATTAGATACATGGATGAGGTTTATGTTTATCTTTTCATCTGCCACAAAGTGTACAGCATAGTCCAAAGCTTTATCGGCACTTTTAGAATAATCATAGGGTACTAATATTTTAGATATTGTGTTCATGGTAACTTTGTTTTTAAGATTATAGAAATATTCTATTCAAAAGTATATTGGTTTCTTTTTATAAAATGTGACTTATGTCATGTTCTGATTATAAACCTGTTAGGTGCATTATTTTTAACTTTATGTTAACCTAAATTTTATACGCTAAAAAATCTAAACATGTCATATGTCATGTTTTGACAGGTATGCATTTTAAAAATTTGTACTTGATTCTAAAGAAGAATTTTTGTAATGATAAAATTTAGAAAAAGTGCAGATTACTATGGATTAAATAGAACTTTTAAAAAGGGTATAACAATACTTTTAATGCTTGTTTCCTTTGTAAACTTTGCACAAGAAAAGGAGGATTTGTTAGGGTCTTGGTTTATAATTTCAGGAAGTAATAAAATATCTAATAAATTTAGTATTCCAACTCTGAGTATTTTAAGACATTATAAACTTATTAGTAATTATGAGTTTGCTTTTTTTAGAACAGGATTAACCTATCAAGTGAAAAAGAATTTTCTAACTACAATAGGAGTAGCATATTTAGATTCTGAAGCATATATAGGTAATGAATTTGGGGGGCATACTAAACAGATTTGGTTATATGAAGAGTTAGTATTTAAATCAAAATATAAAAACGCACTAATTTCTAATAGAATACGATTAGAATCTTGTTGGATTGATAAAGTAGGGGAGAGTTTAGTAAATAATAGAATTAGATATAGATTACAAGCAAAAATCCCTTTAAATAATGCTTTTTATTTTAAAATATTTAATGAATATTTTATAAACCTAAAAGCACCCCACTTTAACCAAAATAGATTTTTTATTGGGTTGGGCCATAATGTAACAAAGAGTGTAAAAGTAGATATTGGGTACATGAAAAATACTTTTAAAAAAAGTAATTTTGATCGTATACAGTTAGCTGTTTATTTTAAAACTGATTTTAGAAAAAAGAATAACCTAAATTTATAAACTCCCAATAAATTCCGATAAGTTTACAGACTTTTTTAGATTCATTTTTTTCTAAGCCTGTATCGCAAGGTGTTAATTCTAATAAGTTTTTTATTTTATATCTATAATTAAAATACGTTGTTTATAAATATAAAACGGGCATTAAACTCTTTCTAGTCTGTTTACTGTTAGTTTTTTTAGGAGAACCCAAAGCAGGTAAAAAAAATGCAATGCGCACTATTGGAGGGTATCATAAAAATATACCTCCATCACCAATTAAAAATGTTACGTTGTTAGGGAGCAATACAAAAGTAGATTGGGAAGTAACTACCGATAGTTTTTACTTAACCATGCCAGAAGTAGAGTTTAATTTAGAGGTTGCAAATACAAAAAGCAATATTTTCCTTGGAGAGGTAAGTTTAGAAGCTAGTTACAAGAAATGTTTCTTAGGAGTTTTAGGCATGGTTCCAATTTCTCAAAATTTAAATAGTAAAAGAGTAGAACTTAAGAATAGAATTTCAGTTTATTTGAATGTTAATATATAAAACAATTAATTGTAAGAGTTTTATTTAAACAATGTTGTGTTAAAGTAATGTAATACCGTTTTTTTTGAAAGTTACATACAAATTTACATCAACTCACAACATTTGTAAGAAAATACGTACTTTAAATATTTAATTTAGCGTTTAACTATAAAATATAATTAAACCTTAATTTATGCAAACTAAATACTCTACTTCCAAAAGAACATTCATATATGTATTCTTTTTTTTATGTTTAAAATTTTATGCCCAATCTGGCTCTAAAAATCTGGTTGTTATAGATTCAGATTTTTCAGAGAAAACACAAATTATAAGCACTTTAAGTACAAATCAAGTTTTAGTAGAGTTAAACAATACTACAAATGCTTGGAAACAAATAAGAGAATTTTTGCAAGAAAATTCAGAAATTAAAACAATACACCTTTTTGCTAATGCATCTTATAATTCTTTACAAATGGGAGGTGTAGCCTATGATTTAAATTCAGTTAATGCTGAGTTTGAATTAAGTATGTTAGAAGGTCTTTATCAAGGAGAGCATATTCAATTGCTTGTATACAATTGTAATTTAGGCTCTAATACAGATGGTTTAGCTTTAATTAAAGCAATTGGTGAAAAAGCCTATTTTAATGTAGGTGCTTGTACTAGTTGTACTTCTATTTTTGATACTGCATTTAATTTCGACTATTGGTCTTTAAGTGCATCAATAACGAACTCCATTTTAACAAAATAAAATCCCCCAAATGAGAAAAATATTTAAAAACACCTTAGCGTGGGTATGCTTGGTATTTACCACTGTATCCTTTGCACAAACGGTAGATATGACAGTACAGCAGGGTCCTAACATAGATGTTATGGTAACTGTTGGTTCTGCACAATTAGATTTAGCACCTTTTGAAACAGATTTAGAGACATCTTTAATTAATAAAGGAATGCCTTTAGGTAAATTACGCGTAGAGGCTTTTGAAAGGAGTACTATATCATCAGATCAGGCAGATGCAGCTGATATTTTTAATAGTTGGGTAAAAATGGATTTTACTGGAGCGGAACCACCAAATCCACACAACTCATTGGCGGGAGGTGTGTATAGCGGACCATATTTTTCTTTTGACTCAGGAACAAACCGAATTTTAGCGGATCCTGTTGCAAGAAATTCAGGAAATTATGGAGTGGCAATGTATGATCCAACGGGCGATGTGTCTGATGGTTCAATTTCGGCAACTTTTGGTCTTTCAGGAGACCCATATGTACATGCAGAGGTAGGTTTTATCTTTAGAAAAGTAGATAATGATAATTTTTATGCGTATATCATTGATAATCATACTTATTGCGGGAATTTACAAGGATACGCTAGCGGAGATGGTTTTCCTGCAGAAGCTATTTTAAAAAGAGAAAATGGTGTAACAACTATTTTAGCTGTTAATACTAGTAGTGGGCAAAGTGGTACTGCAACTTACGGTTGGAACGGGAATAGAGCAGATATGTTCGGCGCTTTTTATAATGGTCAGGCTATTGATTTCAGGATTGAAATGAGTGGCAATGATATAAAAATTTATCGTAAAGGAGGAGGAGGTAATGCAGGGACAGATTGGATAGAATCATTTGATATTACCGACTCAACACACTCTACTGGTAGTTATGGTTTTTATGTTCACGAGCAAGAAAATGCATATTTTGAAGATATCGCAATCGAAAAATTATCATTAAGAGCTTTTAAAGATGTACTGAGAGAACCACAGTGGAGAAATAATGCATTACGCTTTAATATAAACTTAGACGACTTAGAGGTAGCAGATTTTAATGATGATTCCGATTTGTCAGAAATATTAATGCGTACCATAAATGAAGACATTCATTACATAGGTTGGGGTGTTAATGCAAATAAGACTCAGTTTGAAAGATTTGTTACACAAAACAATCAAAAAGGAACCTTTGTAAATAGAGATGAAACAGCTTATAATGATTGGATAGATCAAATAGCACAATATATATATAATCAGTATGTTTTTGGAACAGTAAGCGCTGGGGAATATTTTATAGCAGGTACTTCTGTAGAAATAGATGTTACACCAACCGAGTTAAAAACAAATACTGCAAACGCAAGTTACCCTAATGGTAGATGGAAGATAACTCATGATGAAACCTTTTTTGATAATAATAGTGGTAAAGTATCTTGGCATGATTTATATTTAGAAGATGTACCAGAGTTTTATGAAAAAACAGGAGAATACAGCTTTACTTTCGAGGATTTACCAACGGCACCAACGACACTATATTTTCATAGAAAACCAGTAGCTAGTTTTACATATAATCCAGGTGCAGGTACTTTAACAGATAACTCATATGATTTAGATGGTGGTGCTAATAATGGCATTGCAAATTCTGAATGGAAATGGAAATCCGTAGATGCAAGTGCAACAAATGATTGGACAATAGGGCAATTTAACCCTTCCGGTCAGCCAGACGGTCAGTACTTAATAATGCTTACGGTTCAGGATCATCAAGGAACGTATAGTTCTCCAGCGAGTGTTTATGTTGAAAAAACATCTGCAACTCCTACAAATGACGATTTACCTTTAGCGCAATTTAATATTTTACCAGATGTGTTAACCACATATGCTGGTACAATGACAATTGCTGTAGAGAATAATTCAGCAGATCCTTACGGAAGAACCCTTACTGCAGAAGAGTGGATTGTAACGCAACGAACTTATGATAATGAAGGTAACCCTACAGATGTTGAAATATATAATTCTACAACACCTATGACAGACTTTTCTGCATACAATTCAGAAAGTGCAGATTATATAATTAGTTTAAGAACACAAACAGATACAGGAGTATGGTCTTTACCATTTTATAGAACCTTAAATATAATTCACGACGCATCGAATCCAACAATTACGGCTTCGCCAGCGAACGGAAATGTTACAACGGAAGATAATATTACCTTAACTTTTTCAGATGAAGGCTTGGGAAGTGGTTTTGATGTACAACGTTATGCATTAACGCAAAGTGCTACACCACCTGCAACCGATGATGCTAATTGGAGTTCATGGAGTAATAGTCAATCTAAAGATGTTTCTTTTTCTACAGGAGGTAGCGGATGGTATATTCATGCAGAAGCTAAAGATAATGCAACGAATACGGCGGCAACTTCCTTTGGACCATACAATTTAACTTTAGTTGTTGCAGCAAATGATGATTTACTTGTAGTAGATGAAGATTCAGACGGAACCCCTGTAGACGTGTTGTATAATGATGTCTATGAGTCTGGTAATGACGCTACTTTATCCATAATAACACAGGGATTAAAAGGGTATGCTGAGGTAGACGGAGATAATACAAGGATTTTCTATTACCCAGATGAAAACGAAAATGGAACAGACAGTATTACTTACCAATTAGATGATAATGGTACACTTGTTACAGCAACTATTACCGTGTCAATAACTCCAGTAGACGATCAGCCAATAGGCAATGAAAATACTTTTGATGTTAATGAAAATGCGACACTTAATGATGATGTATCTACAAACGATGAAGAAGTAGATGGGGATCCTGTAACATATCATATAATTAGCAATCCTTCCAATGCATCTTCCTTTACTTTTAATTCAGACGGTACATTTACATATGTACATGATGGGGAAGAGGAAGAGCAAGACTCTTTTACGTATAATTTTCAAGATGGAAACTCATTTAGTGAAGATGTAACAGTAAATATAAACGTATCCTTACAAAATGATACTCCAACAGGGGGAGATATATCTATAGATGTTGTTCAGGATGTAGATTTTACATTCACACCAAGCAATTTTACATTTAATGATGATGATTTGGTAGATGAATTTAATGGAATCCAGATTATAACATTACCACCTTCAGGAAAAGGAGAGTTAACATATGAAGGTAATCCAGTTTCTGAAAATGATTTTATTGATGATGTTACACTCTTATTATATATAACCGAAGCAGGAGAATTTGGTACAGACTATACATCATTCACATTTAAGGTAAAAGATTTAGAAGATGCAGTAAGTACAGCTACTTATACCACTAGTATAGATGCAGAAGAAGATACAGACGGAGACGGAGATGGCAATAGTACGGATCCAGATGATGATGGAGATGGCACCCCCGATACGGATGACGCATTCCCATTAGATAATACCGAAGATACCGATACCGATAATGACGGTACAGGCGATAATGCTGATGATGACGATGATGATGATGGCACCCCAGATGAAGACGATGCATTCCCACTAGATGATACCGAAGATACCGATACGGATAATGACGGTACAGGCGATAATGCGGATACCGATGATGATAATGATGGCACCCCAGACGTTGATGATGCTTTTCCATTAGATGCCAATGAAGATACCGATACGGATAATGATGGTACAGGCGATAATGCAGATACCGATGACGACGGTGATGGTACACCAGATGAAGAGGATGATTTCCCGTTAGATGCCAATGAAGATACCGATACAGATAATGATGGTACAGGCGATAATGCAGATACCGATGATGATGATGATGGTACACCAGATGTTGATGATGCTTTTCCATTAGATGCCAATGAAGATACCGATACGGATAATGATGGTACAGGCGATAATGCAGATACCGATGACGACGGTGATGGTACACCAGATGAAGAGGATGATTTCCCGTTAGATGCCAATGAAGATACCGATACGGATAATGATGGTACAGGCGATAATGCAGATACCGATGATGATAATGATGGCACACCAGATTCAGAGGATGATTTCCCTTTAGATGCCAATGAAGATACCGATACAGATAATGATGGTACAGGCGATAATGCAGATACCGATGACGATGGTGATGGTACATCAGATGTTGAGGATGATTTCCCGTTAGATGCAAATGAAGATACCGATTCCGATAATGACGGAACAGGCGATAATGCAGATACCGATGATGATAATGATGGTACATCAGATGTTGATGATGATTTTCCACTAGATCCTACTGAGGATACCGATACGGATAACGATGGTACAGGCGATAATGCGGATGACGATGATGATAATGATGGCACCCTAGATTCTGAAGATGATTTTCCACTAGATCCTACAGAGGATACAGATACGGATAACGATGGTATTGGAGATTACGCAGATACCGATGATGATGGTGATGGAAATATAGATACCGATACCGATGGTGACGGTTTAGGAAATAATATTGATTTAGATGATGATAACGACGGTACTTTAGATTTTGAAGATGCTTTTTCAACAGATCCAGCAGAAGATACGGATACCGATGGCGATGGAACAGGGGATAACGCAGATTTAGATGATGATAATGATGGGTATTCGGATCAAGTAGAACATAGAGAAGGTACAGATTCTAAAAATTTCGCCAGTACACCTGAAGATACAGATTTAGATGGAATTTCTGATAGTGTTGATACCGACGATGATAATGATGGAGTTGTAGATACTGAGGATGTATTTCCTAAAATAGCAGAACCTACATTAGCACCATCTGAAGCATTTACGCCTAACGGAGATGGTATAAATGATAGTTGGGTTATTCCAGGAATAGATAATTATCCTAATTCCAATGTAAAAGTTTATAATCGATGGGGGCATGAGGTTTTTGCTACAGAAAGTTATAAAAATGATTGGAATGGAAAATACAAATCTAATTCAGAAAAACTTCCAGCAGGATCCTATTTATATGTAATAGACTTAGGTAATGGTACAGCACCGTTACGTGGTTGGATGTTTATTAATTACTAATGCAAAACCCCCAGATAATGAAACTAAAATTAATATACACAATAATCTTGTTTGCTTTCGCAACGGTAAGTTTGTCTGCACAGCAAGAACCTAATTATACATTTTATAGGTATAATATGAATTTAATAAATCCTGCTTATGCAGGAGCTAATGAAGGTACCGATTTAGGGCTCAATGTACGCAGCCAATGGGCAAGTGTAGAAGGAGCTCCAGAAACTCAAAGTGTTATTTTCGGTACACCTTTACGTAAAAATGTAGGTATTGGTGCATCTATTATAAATGATAGAACTTTTATAGAAAATCAAACCTCTATAGCTTTAGATTTTTCTTATAAACTTAAATTAAATGAAAACCATGACTTATTTTTTGGAATAAAGGCTGGGTTTAATTCCTATAAAGCAAATACTGCAGGTTTAATGACTTATGGAATTCAGGCAGACCCTTCTTTAATGAATATTGATGGCAGTTTTAATGTTAATATTGGAATAGGAGCTTATTTAAAGAACGATAAGTATTTTTTAGCCTTGTCTATACCAAGAGTTTTAACGCCGGATAGATTAGAGTATGATGATGGTTTAGCAAAGATTGGTATGGATAAAATGCACGTATATTTAGCGGGTGGATATGATATTACACTAGCAGATAAGATTGTATTAAAGCCAACGGTATTATTAAGTTATGTGGAAGCATCTCCTTTATCTTTGGATGTTACGACACTTTTAGAATTTAATAATAGATTCGATATTGGTGTAGGTTACAGGTTAGACGAAAGCGTAAGTGGCATCCTTATTTTTAAAGCCAGTAAATGGATGAATATAGGATATGCTTATGAAGCAGCTTTTGAAAGTCCAGTTAGGACTATTGATAATGGTACACATGAAATACTACTTAATTTAAAATTGTAGAGGTCATAAACTTATATGATTTTTATATATGTCTTGTCCTAAATAATCTGTATCGACTATTTAGGACAAGATATAATTTGATTCCTATTATGGAAAAAATGGTAGAGGAACGTTATACCAATATTTACAGAGTGTGTAACCTTATATTAAGCCACCTATAACAGCCTTTTTTCTTTTAGGAGTTCTTTGGGAAAAAATAAATTCCAAAACAGCTATTGTAACCCTATTTTCCATATTAATTGTTGTAGCTTTACGTATAATGGCAGAAATATAATAGAGTAGTCTTTCGGGCATGTTGTTAGAGTTTATAACTATAAATTTTGCGCATATTGCTATTTTCATGTTTTTACTTTCTATTGTTATTTTTATTAGGGTTAGTTTAACTACTAACCCACAAATTATGACGCTATTCTTGGGTTTTCTTTTGGAACATTAATAGAGGATGATAAGCGAATAAATAAGATAGCATACTTTGTTTTTACGAAAAGCTTTGCGAAATTTTTCGTATACAACGAAAATTTTAATTAAGTTGTTGTTTTCTAGTTGTTTATGAAGGAATTTAGATTTGTTTTAATGTGCTTTTTTTACTATTTTGTATAGTATAGAAATAGAAAAGTATAGTTTTTATTTAGTCTTTAAATTATATTTGAGAAAAGTAATAACCATTTAAAAGCGTATGTATTATATAGGTTTAGATATAGGAAGCTCTTCTGTAAAAGTAGCATTAGTAGCTATGGATACTGGTAAAAGTATTGGTGTTGTTCAAGAGCCAGAGACAGAAATGTCTATGTTAGCTATTAAAAATGGTTGGGCAGAGCAAAATCCTGAAGATTGGTGGCAGTATGCTTGTAAAGGTATAAAAGCAATCAAAAAAAAATACAATGTTTCTAGAACCCAAATAAAAGGTATTGGTATTTCCTATCAGATGCACGGTTTAGTAATTGTAGATAAAAAAGGAGAACCGTTACGAAAGTCTATTATTTGGTGCGATAGCAGAGCAGTAGCTATTGGAGATAAAGCATATAAAGATTTAGGAGAAGAAACTTGTTCTTCACAATTATTAAATTCTCCAGCAAATTTTACTGCCTCAAAATTAAAATGGGTAAAGGAGAACGAACCAGAGATTTATAAGAATATTTATAAGTTTATGCTACCTGGAGATTATATAGCATATAAATTCTCTAATGTAATAAATACCACAATATCTGGACTGTCCGAAGGAATATTATGGGATTTTAAAAAAGATAACGTTGCAAATTTTCTTTTGGAACACTACGGTTTAGATGCGCATTTGGTTCCAGATATTGTAGATACATTTACAAATCAGTCTCAAGTAAATGGGCAAGGAGAAAAAGAAAGTGAATTAGCAGCAGGAACGCCGATATATTATAGAGCAGGAGATCAACCTAATAATGCATTATCCTTAAATGTATTAAATCCAGGAGAAGTTGCAGCAACAGGGGGTACTTCAGGTGTTGTTTATGGGGTTACTAATAGTTTGTCTAGCAAAGAAAGTTCTAGAGTAAACAATTTTGCACACGTAAATTATCAAAAAGGAGAAGAGCCAAGAATAGGTAAGTTGTTGTGTATAAATGGGGCTGGAATACAATATAGATGGTTATTAAATAATTTAGATGTTTCTTCTTACGAAGAAATGAATGTTTTGGCATCAGATATTGCTGTAGGTTCAGATGGTGTTTGTGTTATTCCTTTTGGTAATGGAGCAGAAAGAATGTTAAACAATAAACAAATAGGAACAAGGGTAGTAAATCTAAATTTAAATAACCATACCAAAGCACACATTTGTAGGGCAGCTTTGGAGGGTATTGCCTTTTCTTTTGTTTACGGGATGGATATTTTAAAGTCAGACGGAATGAAGGTAAACGTAATGCGTGCAGGAAATGATAATCTTTTTAGGTCCGAAATATTTGCAAATACGATAGCTACTTTAATAGCTCACGAGATTGAAATTTACAATACTACAGGAGCAATAGGAGCGGCAAGAGCAGCAGATTTACATTTAGGAGATTTTAAAAAGTTTAGTAAATCTATAATGGATAATGATCATGTAATGACGTTTATGCCATTTAAAGATAAAGAGCCCTATATAATAGCTTACGAAAATTGGAAAAAAGAACTAGAATTAATTACAAATAAATAATACAGGTAAAAAAATGGCAGTATTAGGAAATAAAGAATATTTTAAAGGAATTGATGCAATTAAATTTGAAGGCAAAGAATCTGATAATCCTCTTGCATTTAAATATTATAATCCGGAACAAATAGTAGCAGGAAAAACAATGCGCGAGCATTTTAAATTTGCAATAGCGTATTGGCATACATTCTGTGGTCAAGGGTCTGATCCATTTGGACCAGGAACGCAAAGTTTTGAATGGGATAAAGCTGCGGACCCAATACAAGCAGCAAAAGATAAAGCAGATGCTGCTTTTGAATTCATTAGTAAAATGGGATTCGATTATTTTTGTTTTCATGATTTCGATTTAATTCAAGAAGCACCAACCTTTGCAGAGTCCGAAAAAAGAATAGTAACTATTACAGAGTATTTAAAAGAAAAGAAATCGGAATCTGGGATTAAATTACTTTGGGGAACAGCAAACTGTTTTTCTAATCCAAGGTATATGAATGGAGCTTCTACAAATCCAGATTTTAATGTTTTAGCTAGAGCAGGTGGGCAAATAAAATTGGCCTTAGATGCTACCATAGCTTTAGATGGTGAAAATTATGTTTTTTGGGGAGGTAGAGAAGGTTATATGTCTTTACTTAATACCGATATGGGACGTGAGTTAGACCATATGGGTCAATTTTTAGCAATGGCTAGAGACTATGCTCGTGCACAAGGGTTTAAAGGAAATTTCTTTATAGAACCAAAACCAATGGAACCTATGAAGCACCAATATGATTTTGATTCTGCTACAGCTATTGGTTTCTTAAAAGAATATGGTTTAGAGAAGGACTTTAAAATGAATATAGAAGTAAACCATGCAACTTTAGCGCAGCATACTTTTCAGCATGAATTAGAGGTAGCGGCAAAAGCAGGTATGTTAGGCAGTTTAGATGCTAACCGTGGCGACTACCAAAATGGTTGGGATACAGACCAGTTTCCTAATAATATTCAAGAAACAACAGAAGCAATGTTGGTATTCTTAAAAGCCGGTGGTTTACAAGGTGGTGGAGTTAATTTTGATGCAAAAATTAGAAGAAATTCTACCGATTTAGAAGATGTTTTCTTAGCTCATATTGGTGGTGCAGATACTTTTGCAAGAGCATTATTAACTGCAGATAAAATTATTACTTCATCTGCTTATGATAAATTGAGAGAGGAACGTTATAGTTCTTTTGATTCTGGTAAAGGAAAAGATTTTGAAGCAGGTAAATTAAGTCTTCAAGATTTATATAAAATTGCACAGGAGAATGGAGAGTTAAAATTACAAAGTGGTAAGCAAGAATTGTTCGAGAATATAATCAATCAGTATATATAAAAAAATATAAGCAGTTAAGGCTATGGTCTTAACTGCTTTTTAATTATAAGTTTAATGCATCTTTCTATCCTTTGTTAATTAGTTTTTATGAATTTATAAGGCTATTATTAAAGTATTGTAATGAAAAAAATAACACTTAAAGATATTGGTAAGCACTTTGGAGTGTCTATTTCTACAGTATCTAAGGCAGTACGAGATAGTCATGAAATTAGTACAGAACTAAAAATAAAAATTCAAAAATACGCTAAGGAAAATAACTATAAGCCTAATAAAGTAGCTCTTAGTTTATTAAATAAGAGTACAAAAACAGTAGGAGTAGTTATACCTAATATTCTTAATTATTTTTTTATTCAAGTCTTGTATGGGATAGAAAAAATTGCGAATGAAAAAGGATATAATATAATTAGTTGCATTAGTGATGAGTCTAATGAAAAAGAAGGTAAAACATTAGAAGTTTTAGATGCTGGTACAGTAGACGGACTAATAATGTCTTTAACCAATGATTCCGATTTAAATAAAAATATTAGTTATTTACAAGAGATTGCAACTAGCCAAATTCCCGTTGTTCTTTTTGATAGGGTTTCTGATGCTATAAACTGTGATAAAGTTATTGTAGATGATTATGAATCCGGTTTTAAAACTACAGAGTATTTTATAAATATTGGTTGCAAAAATATAGCAGTAATAACGCCCATTAGTAATTCTAATATTGGGAAATTAAGAATAGAAGGGTATAAAAAGGCACTGCATAAAAATGGAATTTCTTTTGATGAAGGAATGATATTAAATATAAAACCTAAACATGACTTAGATTTAGAAATGTCTTTTTTATTAAATTATAAAAAGATAGATGCACTTCTTTGTTTGGATGAAATAACTGCTGTAAAAGTACAAAGCATAGTAAAAGAAAGAGGATATTCTGTTCCTAGAGATATATCTATAATAGGATTTACAAACGGTCAACTATCTAAATATGTAACCCCTGCAATGACTATGGTTAGCCAACATGGTAAATACATAGGAGAAATGGCATCAAAAATGCTAATTAAGAGAATAGAAGAACCAGATAGTGAAGAACCTTTTGAAACTAAAGTTATAAAGACTAGTTTAATAGTTAGGGAATCTACCAAAAAAATAGATTAAAACCATTTTATTCTAATGTAAATAGTTTAATTTTCTTCTTACTATATGGTGGACTTGTAAGAAAAAAATAGTGTAGAACAGCTGCCTTAAAGTTTAAAGTAACTTAAAGGACTATAATATAAAATATACGTTAAATATTGAAAGCCAATTTCTAAAAGGACTTAGAAATTGGCTTTTCTTGTTTTATTTAATTCTAAAAATATATAGTACCTTTCTATTTTAATAGAAAATCTAAATAGTAAAATGAGAATTTTAACCGTTCTGTGTTTATGTATTATTTTCTCTTGTAAAGAGAAAATAAAAGAAATAAAATCTTCTGAAAAAATAGAAACTACAATAATTGATAGTGTTAAAGAAGAAAAACCAATTACTATTATTATTCCAGAAGAACAAAAATTAAAATCTTTTAACAATATAGCAGATTCTACTTTTATACGTTTGGCAGATTACAGTAATAATTTTGCATACGATATGCGTTATGCTACAGAGAATAATTTTCTAAAAGCAAAGGTGTATGATTGTGCAGAATGTTACACAAGAATAAAAACGGCAAAAGCTTTAATAGAGGCAAATAAAGAATTTCTTAAAAGAGGCGTAAAAATAAAATTTTATGATTGCTATAGACCAAATTCTGTGCAGTATAAAATGTGGAAAATTGTTCCAAATCCGCAATATGTGGCAAACCCTAAAAAAGGTTCTATTCATAATAAAGGAGGTGCTGTAGATATAACTTTGGTAACTCTAGAAGGCGAAGAACTAGATATGGGAACAGATTTTGATTTTTTTGGAAAAAGAGCGTATCATGATAATTTAGATTTACCAAAAGAGATTTTGGAGAATAGAAAATTGCTAAAAGAAACCATGGAAAAACATGGTTTTTGGTCTATTAGAACAGAGTGGTGGCATTATAATTTAGGATCTGCGAGTAATGATAAAATAGCTAACTTTAAATGGGATTGTAATGAAGTTCATTAGTACTAAAAGATATTTAATTATTATGTCTTTAATCGTTTTTGGTTGTACACCTAAAGAAAGAGTAATAGAACTTTGGCCAGAAGGAAAAATTCCCAACCATATAAATACGGAAGAGAAAGAAGTTCATGAACAAACTAATATTCTTAGAATAAAAAATGTTCAAAACCCTACTATAGAAGTTTTTTTACCAGATGAATCTATAGCAATAGGGAAAGCATTATTAATTTTCCCCGGCGGAGGATATGGTATACTTGCATATGATTGGGAAGGAACAGATATTGCTAAGTATTTAAATAACCATGGAATTGCAGGGATTGTGGTTAAATACAGATTACCATCTGATAAAACCCAGGAAAAAAAGCATAGAGTACCTTTAATAGATGCTCAAAGAGCAATAAGGTTAGTTCGTAATAAGGCAGAAGATTGGAAAATTAATAAAAATGAAATTGGTATTATTGGTTTTTCCGCAGGAGGGCATGTAGCATCCACATTAGGAACGCAATATAGTAAAAAAGTTTATGCACCTATTGATGCAATAGATGAGTTAAGTGCGCGGCCAGATTTTATGGCATTAATTTATCCAGTAATAACCATGGGTGCAGAAACGCATATAGGCTCTAAGAAAAATTTACTGGGAAAAAACTCGTCAGAGGATTTAGTTAATGAGTATTCTAATCATCTACATATAAATAAAGAAACACCAGTAACTTTTCTTGTGCATGCTATAGACGATAAAGTTGTACCTAAAGAGAATAGTGAGTTTTTTCATGGGCAAATGTCTACACAAGGAGAAGATATGTCTTCTTTATACCTTTATGAAAAAGGCGGACATGGATTTAGTTTAGCTAAAGAAAAGGCACATTTAAAGGAATGGCCCAAAAAATTAATTAGTTGGATAAATGAATTAGAATCTGATTAATTTTTTTAATAATACTATTTAAGTCTCTAACAACTTTAATATTTTTGTTATTTATAATTTCGGGATGTAGCGCAGTCCGGTAGCGCACTCGGCTGGGGGTCGAGTGGTCGCAGGTTCAAATCCTGTCATCCCGACGAACCTAGTTTAGGTTTTATAAAAACACTGTTAACTTTATGATTATCAGTGTTTTTTTGTTTACATAGCATTGTTTGATATCAATTAAAGCTATTTGGAAAGTTTCAATTGAAGTTTAGTATATATGATAAGTAATTATAGTTGACTGTCTTGTGTTGATATTAATAATCTTATTATCAGATAAATAGTAAAATAAGTAGATAGTAAATATTGAGTTCACGCAAAAAGGGAGAGAACAAACGAAACAATTAAAAAAAACCGATACTTCTAAAGGCATTGGAGATTATATAAAAATATATTCCCTATCATATAACTAGGGACTTACTTTTTTAATACTTTTAAAATTTTTCGGTTACGTTTTTTTAACCCAATGAAATTAAAGTTATCCACAATTTATGATTTTGTTGTAACGAATCCACAATTTTAAAGCATTTAACATTTTTGTATCTTATATATTTATTAAATTTGACTCCAATGCAAATAAGTCATTTTAAAAAATATTTAGCTTATACTTTTCTTGCTCTTTTTCTCTCTCTAAAAGTGGCGAGTTTACATGCAATTACGCATCATCATGATGGTGACATTGAGCATTGCGAGGTTTGTGATTTAACTTCAGTAAATAACTTTACACCTCTACTTAATAATTATACAGAGACTCCAATAGGGAATAATTTTCTGTTTTATGCTATAAAAAATATCGTAAGTGACTATAGTTTCACTTATAATTCTAATGCGAATATTGACGATTTCTTTTCAAGACCTCCTCCATTTTCAATATAAATTTTCTTACTCTATTTTATTTTACTATCTAAATAATGATTTTTTATCAGATGTTTTGTGTTATAAATACTCGGATATATAGTTAGTAACAGCCCTTTTCAAGGATTGTTTGAAATACCTTAAATGAGTTTTCATTAACTGATTATTAATTCCGTTTACACTTTCTCTTAGAACTTCTTTAGAGTTTAAAAATTTTCACAGACTATAATTATCATATAAGTGGAATCGTAATTTTAATAACGGTTAAATGACTTGTATAGATTTTTAGAGTAGAGAGTAATTCAAAAACTCCATTGCTGCTGGTTACAGTATTGGTTTGTTCTTTAACCTTTTTTAATCTTAGAAAATGGGAGCCCAACAAAAATGGTGTATCCATTTACATATATAATGACAACAATCCAAAAAGATAAAATGCTTCAAAGACAAGGTCGCTCAAGCTTTTTCGTAGCTATTCTAGCACTGTTCTTTTCTATATCGAGTTTTTCACAAGAAACCTCATTTTTAGGAAAAATAACAGATATAAATGGTGCCCCATTAACAGGAGCTCATGTAAGTTTTATAGCACTAGAAAAAAGTGACATTACTAGCGCAGATGGAAGTTTCAAGGTACAAGGAGTTCCTATTGGCAATCATGTAGTAAATGTTTCTTATATAGGGTATAAATCTATTCAAAGAAAAATTATACTGGAAAAAGGAACACCTTTGAAATTGATTTTCAAAATGGAAGAAGAAGTTTCAGCACTTGACGATGTTACTGTAATAGCAAAATCAAAATCCCAAAAATTGAGACAAAGTGTTGCTAGTGTTAGCGTACTAGATACTAAAGAACTTTATACACAGAATAACAATACAAGTGATGTTATTAAACAAGTGTCTGGTATAAATGTACGGCAATCAGGGGGCTTTGGAAGTAATGCAGAGATTTTTATAAATGGAATGTCAGGCAAACAAATTAAATTCTTTTTAGATGGTATTCCTATGGAATATTACGGTTCAGGATTGGGAATCAACATAATTCCCATAAATCTTATGGAACAGATTGAAGTTTACAAAGGTGTTGTTCCTGTTGATTTGGGTGCCGATGCTTTGGGAGGGGGAATCAACATCATCTCTAGAAAAAGTTATACTAATTATCTAGATGTTTCGTATTCGGCAGGTTCTTTCAATACACATAAAGCAAATGTAAATGGCCAGTATGTAAATACTAAGAATAATACCATATTAGGGTTAAATTCATTTTACAATCATTCAGACAACAACTACAAGATTGATATAGAAATTCCCGATGAATTTGGTAATCCAAACCCTGTTACTGTAAAGCGATTTCACGATAAGTTTTCTAATTATATGATGAGTTTATATGCGGGGGTTTATGATAAATCTTATGCAGATAGATTGATAATTAATGCCAGATTTTCTGGGTTAGATGATGAAATACAGCATAACGCTATAATGGCGCAACCTTACGGCGAGGTAACTTATGATGAAAACACGCTTGGGTTTTCAGCATCCTATGAAAAAAGAGCGCTTTTACAAAATTTAGGCGCAAAATGGTATGTAGGCACTAACCTAACCAATGGGCATTTTAAAGATACAAGTTTAAACGCCTACACTTGGGATGGCGAAATTTTCGATACCAGACCTTCGGGAGGGGAGGTATCTTCCTCTGGAAATTCACTACAGCTTACTTCAAAAAATGCTATTAGTAGATTGAATTTAAAATATGATGCTTGGGAAAGAGGACAGTTTACCTTAAATGTTTTTACGTCTTGGTTTCACAGAGTAGGAGAAGACCCTATAGCTGCAGAATTTTATGGAGAAGATTATTTTACCAACCCTACCAAGCTGTTTAAGAATGCCATAGGTTTGGCATACCAACATACTTTTAAAGAAAAAATTACCAGTTATACAGCCATAAAGCACTTTATTTTAGAGGCTGATGGCTATGCCATTGAGAATCTTAATTTTTTACCCAATAAGCAATCCTTATCCAATATTGGAGTGTCCCAATCTTTTAAATACCAAATGTCATCCAAGATGCTGGCAAAAGTATCCTATGAATATGCTACACGTTTGCCCGATGAATTTGAATTGTTTGGTGATTTTATCTTAGTAAGGCCCAACCCATTTTTAAAACCTGAGCAAAGCCATAATATTAATTTGGGAGTGCAATGGAATACTTCAAAACTAAAACTTGAGTTACAATCGTTTTATAGACTTACCGATAATGTAATCTGGTTAAGAACATCACAATTCTTTGCTCAATATCAAAACCTATTGAAATCTTTAACCACTGGTGTTGAAGCAGAAGCAGTATATCACCCCTACAATTTTTTAGATATAAAACTCAATGCCACATATCAAGACTTAAGAAATCGTTCTCCCCAAAATGTAACAGGAGTTGTAGATAACCGATATTTTAATGCGCGATTACCCAATATTCCTTATCTCTTCGGAAATGCAGAAGTACGCTATCAAAAAGGAAATTTTCTAGGAGGTAAAAATAAATTTTCGGCTTGGTGGAATTCCAATTATGTGCATGAATATTTTTTGTTTTGGGATGTCGATGGTAACAAAGATTTAAAAAATACCATTCCCGCTCAGTTTATTCAAAATGTAGGCATATCGTATGCAATACCTAAGAATAATATGTCTATAACCCTAGAAACAACCAATGTTTTTGATGAAAAAGCATTCGACAATTTTAACGTACAACGCCCAGGAAGGGCATTTTATATAACCCTTAGAACTTTTTTAAAATAAATTATAATAATTAAAGTAAGATTAAAAATGAAAAACAAAACAAAAACATCGGTATTAATTAACTTAAAAAGCCTTTTTCTAGGTGTACTGACCCTAGCATTAACAGTAGGTTGCAGTAGTGACGATTCTTCAAATGATGATTCGCCTTCCATGAAAAAAGAAATTAAGTTTGGAATGGCTACCGTTAGTGGTGCATGGCCAAACACCACTACCTATTTACAAGGATTTGAGAATCTTAATTTTTCTACCATTGGAAACGATAAAGCAACAGAACTTACGGGTACCTCAAGTGTTGTTGTAGAAGGGGAGTATATGTATGCTAAACCTTTTGGGGCACCAGCAAACCTTGTTAAATATAAGTTTGATGAAAATGGACTTGCCCAAGAAGATAATAAAATTGTAGTACCAGGTGCTAATACGTTTAGTACCATACATTTTAAGGACGAAAATACGGCTTATGCAACAGTTGCTGGAGGAATTTCTAAGCTTATAGTATTTGATCCAACAACAATGCGTATTCAAGATGAGGTTTCTCTTAAAGATGTTACCGATAAATTTCCTGAAGCTAATCGTACTTATTATTTAGATATGGTTGAACGTGACAATAAATTATTTATGACTGTTCATTATGAGAATAATTTTGTGCCAATTAATGATCATGCGTATGTGGCAATTATTAATCTTGAAACTAATACCGTAGAGAAAGTAATTGAAGACCAGAGAACAGGGATGCTTTTTGGCGGACCTACTTCTAATGCAGGAATGATTAAAATGGCCAATGGCGATATTTATGTGCAAGGTAAGGGAACTTCTGATGGTGGAGGAAATGCACCTAGTGGTATAGTAAGAATTAAGAATGGTACTTCTGAATTTGATGCAGACTATTTTCTTAATCTTAGCGAAGCAACAGGTAATATTTGTTATGGGATTTTACATGCAAATGGCAAAACCTATACTGCAAAAGTTGAGGATGAAACTGATTTTTGGGAATTTAGTACAGGTAACCCTCAATTCAAGTATTTTGAAATTGATTTAGAAAATAAAACAAGTTTAGGAGCTGTTGTTGGGTTGCCAACAACTTATGGTACAAGAGGGATGAGTGTTACTTCTTTTAATGATAATGAAGTGGCATTTACTATTGCTACAAATGATGAAAATGCACTTTATGAGTTAAACGCCGGTGCTAACACTCCAACAAAAATGTTTACATCAACAGGAGGGTATATCACAGGGTTTAAAAGTTTGGATTAAGATGCTTAAAACAAATGGTTTAACAAAAAAATACGGAGCGTTCACAGCATTGAACGCTCTTGATTTAGAAATTAAAGAAGGCGACATTTTTTGCCTTTTAGGAGCTAATGGCGCAGGAAAATCTACAACCATAAACTTGTTTTTAAATTTTATAGAACCTACTAGTGGTAGTGCAACTATAAATGGTATAGACGTTACTAAGCATCCGTTAGAAACGAAACAAATTCTATCCTACATCCCAGAAAACCTAATGCTTTACCCGAATTTGACAGGTTTAGAGAACTTAGATTTTTTCTGTGGATTGGGTGGTAAAAATTATGCTAAAGCGGAGTTGGGGGTATTACTTGAGCAGTCAGGTTTGCAAATAGATTTTATAAATAAAAGGGTGCAAAACTACTCTAAGGGCATGCGGCAAAAAGTGGGTATTGCTTTGGCAAGAGCTCGTGAGGCAAAAGTATTATTGTTGGATGAGCCAACATCAGGTTTAGATCCTAAAGCAAGTAATGAGTTTTCTGAACTTTTGTTAGAAATGAAAGCTAAAGGAGTAGCTACGTTAATGGCAACTCATGACCTTTTTAGAGCAAAAGATACGGGCACCCATATTGGTATTATGAAAGAAGGTGTACTAGTTGAAAAGTTTGAATCCAAAGACGTTAATTTTCAAGATTTGGAAAAATTATATCTAAAGCATATGCATAATTAATTCATGTTGGTGTTTTGCAAAGCACTAAAGAAAAGTATAAAGATGAAAACTTACATTCTTATTGCTAAAAAAGAAATAAAAATTGCCCTTAGAGAAAAATTGGTACTTGCACTTTCCAGTATTATACTAGTGCTGTTGGGTATCTCGTTATTCACAGGTGTTATATCATATCAGCAGCAACAGAAGGCTATTACCAAAGCTCAAGATGAAAAGCGTAAAGAATGGCTAGAGCAGGGAGATAAGCATCCACATATTGCAGCACATTTTGGAACTTTTATTTTCAAGCCTAAAACGGTATTAAGTTTATTTGATTTTGGATTGGATACTTATACAGGGACTTCTGTTTATTTAGAGGCGCATTATCAGCATCAATTTATGTTTAGACCTGCGCAAGACCATAACAGTATGATTCGGTTTGGTGAGTTAAGTTCTGCTCTAGTACTACAAATTTTAATGCCGTTGCTTATTATTTTTTTAGCCTATGCATCTTTCACAAAAGAAAAAGAAAGAGGCACATTACGGTTGTTAAACAGTCAAGGTGTAACATTAACCAGTATTGCTTGGGGAAAGATTATGGCGTACTTTATAATACTGCTCACTATTTTAACACCATTTATATTGGGTATTTTATTACTGTCTTATTGGCTAAAAACCCCAGATACAATTACGGATTTAAGGATGCGTATTGGGTTGCTAGGTACTACCTATATGGCCTATATTTTTTTGTTTGTTGTATTGTCTGTATTGGTGTCAATAAAGTCATCTGTAAGTAGAAATGCCTTGTTAACCTTACTTACCTGTTGGATACTGTTTACTATTATTATTCCTAAAACCATGGCCAATTTTGGAGAGGGTTTATACCCATTGCCTTCAATGAAAATCTATAAAGAAGGTATTTTAAAGGATAAGGAAAATGGATTGGACGGAAAAACACCAAAGGCTGTAAGAATAGCGAAATTGGAAAAGGAACTTTTAAAGAAATACAAGGTAGATTCCGTACAACAACTCCCTTTTAATTTTGAAGGTGTAAGCATGCAGGCAGGAGAAGAATATGGAGATAAGGTGTACGATGTACATTGGGGTAGACTTTTAAATATTTTCAATAAACAGAATAAATTAGGAAGTTACGTAAGCCTATTTAACCCTTACATGGCATTGCGAAATATATCTATGGGGCTTAGTGCCACAGATTTAAGTGCCTCAGTAGATTTTCAAAAAAAAGTAGAAAATTACCGTAGAATCTTCATAAAAAAAATGAATAATGATATGGCGCAAAACTCTAATTATGGGGAATTTTATGAATATAGCGTTGGATTGGATATGTGGGAATCGGTAGAAGATTTTAAATACAAAACGCCTTCAATTTATAGCACTTTAAAGAAATATGTATTGGAATTTGTTTCTCTTTTTAGTTGGATAATATTGCTCATTCTATTACTGAATTACATAACCCGTAAAACAAAGCTAAACAATGGATAAAATAACCAAAACAATTATACGCTATGAATGGAGGTCTTTTGTGCGTAATAAATTTCAGTTATTGCTTTTGGCAATTATTTTTCTTTTTGGAATGTACGCTATTTATTATGGCGCATCTGTAGTGAATGTGCAGAAAAAAACCATTTCTGATGTTCAAAAAATAGAAGAAGATGAGTTTTATCAATATCAAATAAGCTTTAATGAAGAACTAAACTCGGTTGATGCAAAAAGAAAAAGAGACATTGCATCAAACCCTTCTTATGCTTGGTTTAGGCATGGATATCATGCCGTGCTTCCTCCACATAACTATGCAGCACTTGCCATAGGTCAGCGCGATTTGCACCCTTACTACCATCGTTTAACAGGAATGAGTTTGTATTATCAGCTTTTTGAAAACGAAATTGCCAACCCTGTTAAACTGTATGTTGGTAATTTTGACTTGTCATTTGTCATCATCTATCTTTTTCCATTACTTATCATAGCCTTTACTTTTGGACTTTATTCTATAGAAAAGGAAAGCGGTGTACTTGCACTTTTAAGAATTCAATCCATTAGTATTAGAAAAATAGTAGTAACAAGATTACTATTTTATTTTATGCTTATTACTGGTTTAGCACTCCTTATTTCTTTAATAGGACTACTTGTTTTAAGCAATATATTTTCTAACGAAAACTTTTTAGCGGCTGTGGCTTGGTTAGCAGGAGTTATTTTATACAGTGCCTTTTGGTTTAGCTTGATGTTTTTAATTATAAGTTTTTTTAAAAGTTCAGCATTCAATGCCATTTGTGCTGCAGGCTGTTGGTTGCTATTTTTATTGGTTATACCTGCTGTATTAAATGTTTGGATGATAAGTAAATACCCTATTGATACCACCCATTTAGCAGAGCTTACCCGTAGAACAGGTTTGGAAAATGAAAATGATGAAAAGGAACAAACAGAGGTGCTCTCTGAATTTTTGGAACACAACCCGAAATACAAGGCTAGTGATAGCTTGTTTAACAATAATCGTTACGCTAAAGTTTATGCAGCCTTTACTGCTTTAAAAGATAGCCATAGCAAAAAAGATGTTGATGCGTATAATAGCCAAATCGGTAAAAGAAATAAATGGGTTAACCAATTTCTTTGGATAAATCCAGCAGTAAATATGCAAGATGCTTTTACATTGATTTCAAAGACTGATTTAAATACTTTTTTGAACTATCAATCTGCATTGACTAAATTTCATAAAGATATCACTTCGTTTTATTATGATAGACTTTTTTGGGATAAATCAATCACTCAAGAGGATTATTCTAAACGTCCAGTTTTTAAAATGAAAGAAAGTAATGAACGATGGAGTATGGTACTATTTAGTTTTCTAAAGATTGCCCTTATCTTGGTACCTATAGGACTAGTAGGTTTTATGAAGATGAAAAAAATAACTAACTAAGGAATTATTGATTGTTTTTGAAAACAATTGAAAATTAAAAAAAGAGTAGGCGATAGCCTTCATTTTGTTACTAGTTCTATGGAATACTTTTCCAAAACAGAGTGTGCTAAATATTAATATCTTATTTTTGAATAAAACCAATTGGTAATAATTTGGTTCTAAAATAACTTATGCAATTAGAAGAGTTAATTACACGTTTTCAACAAAAAGATACTTTCGCTTTTGAGAGGCTGCATGCTATGTATGCAGAGAATATTTGTGGTGTAATTAATACAATAGTTAAAGATGATAATCTAGCTGAAGAGATTTGCCAAGATGTATTTGTCAAGGTTTGGAGTAATGCTTTAAGTTATAATAGTTCTAAAGGGCGTTTTTTTACGTGGATAGTAAATATTGCAAGGAATGCGGCTATAGATGTAATGCGTTCTAAAAACTATAAAAACCAAAAAAAGAACCTTCCCGCAGATTACTTCGTAAGTATCCTTGAAAGCAAACTAGAAGATGAAGAAACAGACGTTAATACGAAAGGTCTTCACAGTTTGGTTTCTAAATTAAAGGAAAAATGTATTCAAGTAATAGAGCTTCTTTATTTTAAAGGATATACGCAAAAAGAAGTGTCTGAAGAATTAGATATTCCTATAGGAACAGTAAAAACAAGAAATAGAAGTTGTATTTCTCAACTTAGAGAAAATATGCAGTTGTAAATGAATGTAGAAGAGTACATAGAATCGGGTATACTAGAGCTATATGTAGCTGGACAACTTTCAGAAGATGAAAATCTGAAGGTGGTAAAGCATGCTAGTTTGTATCCAGATGTACAAAAAGAAATAGAAGCTATAGAGGCATCTATTTTAGTACTTTCAAAAACTGCAGCTCCAAAAGTACCTTTAGATTTTGCTAAAGTTTATGATAAGATTAAAAACTTAAATACCTCTAAAGTAGTTCCTTTAAAAGAAAGTAAAACAAATTGGACTTCTTATATGGGTTGGGCAGCATCTATCCTTTTAATAATAGGGGGAGTGTATTTATTTAATCAAAATGAGAAATTACAATCTCAAATAGAAGTTGTAGAAAATGAGCGTATTAATTTAGAAGAGCAAATTAATGAAGCAAAAATTTCTCTTACGAAGTCCGAAGAATTGTTAGCAACAATACGTGATAAAAATATAACAGTTATTCCTTTAGGAGGTCAAGAGGTTTCTCCCACTTCATATGCTAAAGTATACTGGAATAAAAAAGAAGAGAAACTTTATATAGATGCGCAAGGCTTACCAGAACCTCCAGATGGTATGGTGTACCAAGTATGGTCCTTAAAATTAAATCCGCTTACACCAACAAGTGTAGGATTACTAGAAGATTTTATAGAGGATGATAATCGTATTTTTAATTTAACAAATGCAAATACATCTGAGGCATTTGGTATTACACTAGAACCTTCTGGCGGTAGTAAATTTCCAAACTTAGAGCAATTATATACTTTAGGAGTTGTGTCTTCTAGTTAAATTAAAGGTCTTTTTTTACACGATGAACTCGCATTAATTTTATAAGCCAATTTGGTAGAGGTTTATGGTGGTTCCTCTTTTTTAGATTTATAAATAAACCTAGTTTTTTTATAATAGGAACTTTGTGTGTTTCTACAAACTCTAATAGGGTGCCATCTGGGTCTTCAATATAACTAAAATGTCCTGCGGCTTCTCCCATTTCAAAACTAGAACTGCTATCTACAGTAAAAGGGTGGTTAAGCTTCTTAGCTTTTTCTCCTAAAGCTTTCATGCCAGACACATCAAAACAAAGGTGTATATATCCTAAATCTCCCCAATAGCGGTTTGCATATATTTTTTTTGGAGTAGCATTTTTTTTCTGAATAAGCTCTATTTCACAAGGACCTAAAAGAGTGCCAAAACCTCCTACTTTTGTTTCGCTTCTTCTTAGTAATGTTCTTCTGTAATTGTTTTCTTGATTGTCTATAAAAGAAAAATCTTCAAAGGTGTTATTTTTATCATATACAACAGTATCAAAGCCTAAAAGACTTTTATAAAAAGTAATAGATGTATCTATGTCCGAAACGCCTAAAGTTACACCTAGAACGCCACCGCAATCTTTATTACTTTCAGTAAAACTTGTATTGCAGGTTACTATTTGTACCAAATTATCCCATGGGTCTTTAAAGAAAAAATGTTCCTGATTTTCAAAAGTAGAAATAGGGGATAAGAGGTCTAAATTTAATGTTTGTAATTTCTTATGAACGCTAGTAATATTTTTACTTTTTAGCTTTAAAATATTAACGCCTAAATCTCCTAAGTTAATAGATTCTATAGGCGGAATAGGTTTTCTGTTAGTGTATTGCCAAATTTCTAAACCTCCGCCACCAGCAAGGTTTAAGGATAAAAGAGCTTTTCTGTTCCAAGCTTTACCACCTGTGTATTTTGTCATTAAAGAAGCAGTTGCTTCATCTTTAAAAACCAATAAATTAAAACCTATATTACGTCTGTACCAGTTAAATACTCTATTAGCATTTTGCACTCCAATTCCTATTTGTTGTATCCCGTTTAATGTAATTTCATTGGATAACTCAGCCATTATGATATTGCGTTTTGATAAGTTTAGAATGTATTTTTTTTAATTTTTTAGGAGAACAACCAAATTTAAATAAAACAACTAATATAAGATTTGATAGGTTAACTCTTAAATAGGAATTATGCTCATATTTTCTTGCCGAAACTATTAAATTGTTATTTATGATGGTGTAAGGTATTTTATTTTTTTTAATTCTTTTAAAAAACTCAAAGTCTTCCATTATAATTTGCTCTTCATTAAATCCTTTCAGGGTGTTAAATTTCTTTGTTTTTATGAAAAGACATTGGTCGCCACCTCCTGTAAAAACACCATCTTTACTAGTAAAGGATGCATTTATTTTTAGAAAAAAATTATCACTATCAAATTTATAAGAAAAAAATCCTGCATCTATATTTTTAGATAATGCCAGTTGAATATCTGATAAAAATGATTTTGGAGGAAAAACATCTGCATGTAAAAAAACAAGAATAGTACCTTTTGCATGCTTAGCTGCATAATTCATTTGAGCAGCCCTTCCTTTTTTTGGACTTTTTAAAAGTAGAACTTTTTTAGAATGTAAAATAGAATTTGTACTATCTGTAGTATTGGGAGAAACTGCTACTAATATTTCATAAGGAATTGTTGTTTTATGATTTTCTATGTGCGGGAGTAGCTTTTCTAAATTCGTTTTTTCATTATGTGCTGGTATTATTATAGAAATCATTCTCATATTTATATATTTAAAAGTACTGTTTATAAAAGAAAAGAGGTACACTTTTTAAAATTATATATACGTAGGTTTGTAATAAGGGTTTTCTTTTTTCGACTTAAAAAAAGATATATTTTTACTAAATAATTTGTGTACTATGAATAAGCTACAATCTAAGCTATTACTCCTTTTTTTTACAATCTTTTGTTTTTCTACTAGTGAAGCATCAAAAGTAAATACTGGCATAGTTAAGGTAGATTATAACAAATTGTCTGAAGAGTTTCTTAGTTGTGTTAAAGAAAATAGAAATACGGAAGAGATAAGAAAAGAATTAGCAGAATTAAGTTTAGAAGATTTAGAAAAAGGATTGTTAACAGACGAGCAAAAGTTAGTTTTTTGGCTAAATATTTATAATGGGTATATACAGGTTATTTTATCAGAAAAACCAGACTTATACAAGGATAGAAGTGCTTTTTTTAAAAAGGAACAAATACCAATAGCGGGTAGTATTTTGTCTTTTGAAAAAATAGAACACGGTATTATAAGAAAATCGCAATGGCCTCTTGGGTTAGGTTATGTACGAAAGTGGTTTCCTGGTAAAATAGAAAGAAAATTAAGAGTTAAGAAAAGAGATTACCGTATTCATTTTGCATTAAACTGTGGTGCTAAAGACTGTCCGCCTGTAGCTATATATACAGCAAGTCGCTTAAATGAGCAGCTAAATGTTGGTACTAAACTTTTTTTAAAATCCATGTCTAGTTATAATGAAGAATTAAATACAGTATATGTAACTTCTCTTTTTAGTTGGTTTAGAGGCGATTTTGGTGGAAAAAGTGGTACGAAAAAAATTCTTAAAGAGAATAATATAATTTCTACTATTAAAGGAGTAGAGATTATATATAAGAATTATGATTGGTCTTTATATTTAAATAATTTTATAGCCATATAATTTAAAAAGTAAAACTAATATTTGCTTTAATAAAAAAAGGGGTTCCAGGAGTAAAGTGTATTTCTTCTACAGGATTAGTTTCATTTTGTAATCTGGTAGTAGTAGCAAATTGAGTTTCATTCCATTCTACATCAAAAACATTATCTATAGTTATACCTGTGCTAATAAAAGAATTCCACTGGTAGTTTGCATTTAAATTAAATACGGTATAACCTTCTGCAACAATGCTATTATCCTCGTTTGCAGGTCTATTATTTAAGTGTTTATATTGTAAACCTCCAGAAAACTTACCTAAGTTAGTTACATTTAATCCGCCAACTAAAGTAAAGTCGGGCGCTAGTGGAATATAATCTTCCCCACTATTTTCATCAACAGAACGAGCTACGGTATACGTAAGGTCTGTACTAAAAAACAACCAATTTGTAAATTGGTAACGAGCCCCAAAATCTAGGCCTAAGCGTTTAGATGCACCGCTAGGTTCTACAATGCCAGCATCGCCTACATAAATAAATTCTTGTTCGGAATATAAATACCAAGCTGCAGCATTTAAAAATAAGTTTTCTGCGGGTTTTAATATTGTTCCAAGGTCTACACCATAGGCTTTAGGAAGTATTTTATGACCATTTTGAGCAACGCTAACACGAGTATCGTTAGAATGAAAACCAATACCAGATTTAAGATAATATTGTGTGTTTTTATTTGGATGATACACCAAATTTAATTTTGGAGAAAACGTTGTTTTAGACACCGAGTTATTATCATAAACCTCAGAAAGAGCATTAGCATACCTAAAATTAAAATTATCTAATCTTAGCGCAGGAGATAAAGTGAAATTTCCTAAATTAAAATTAGCATTTAAGTAACCAAAAATATTAGTTTCTTTAATATCTCCTAGTTGTATATTATTTAAAGTTGTTTTTCTATTTACAGTATTTGAAAGTTCATTACCTGTACTATTATCTGTTCTAAAACCAGAACCAAACTCTAAATTTACTTTTGTTTCTCCCCAATTAAGGTTCTTTTTTAGTTGGGTGTTTAAACCAAATAAATTACGAGATTCTTCTTGTTTAATCTGGTCTCCATTTTGCGGGTCGTCTAAGAAAAAAGTAAAATTAGAAAATAATAAAAAATTGTAGTTACTATAGTATGTATTTGCTTTAAAAAAAGTGTTTTTATCTATGTTCTTTTGTAAACCAATATTAACGTTTGTTCTACTTGTTTTACCACCCTCGGTATCATCTATAGCGCCAAACCTTGTTATTAAGCCACTTTTTACAGCACGTTCTGGTATTTGACCAGAGGCATCCCATGTACTAGTAAAATGAGAAACACTTGTAGAAATTTTACTATTAGCATCTAAACGAGAAGAATATTTAGTAATTACATTAAATCTTTCAAAATTCTGAGAACTTTTAAAAGGGCCGTCAAATCCTATTAATTCCGTTGCTATATATGCTTTTTCTTTTTTAGTATTTAGAACGTTAAATAATCCAAGGTTTCTTTTGTAGCCATAATCGCCATAAGTGAATTCAACGGTGTTTTTTGTAAAAGCGTCTTTAGAGGTAAAACCTACATGACCAGCGGTTGCAAAGTTTCCATATTGTGCATTATAAGGTCCTTTTCCAAAATCAATTTTTTCTATAGTTTCTGGAATAACAAAATGTAAATCTGCATATCCTTGCCCATGCGCATGCGATACCATATTTACGGGCATATTATCAACATTTATAGAAATATCTGTACCATGGTCAATATCAAAACCTCTAAGAAAAAGCTGTTCTGCTTTACCGCCACCTGCATGTTGGCCAATAATTAGCCCAGGTACCTTTTGTAAAATTTCCTGAGAAGAGCCTACTGGGTTTGTTTGTATATCTATTTTTGCTACAACAGATAAGGCATCTATTTTAGGGCTTATAACTACCTCATTTAATTCAAAAGGAGCTTCATTTAATATATAAGTATTTCTTTTGTTAGATGTGTTTTTAATAATTGTAATACTGTTTTTGTATCCTAAGCTTCCAATTTGCAAACTATCTCCTATGTTTGTTTTTTCTATAGAAAAGTATCCAATTTCATTACTATGCGCATGTTTTTGAGAGTTTTTATTAAAAATATAGGCACCTTCAATAGGAGTTCCGTCACTTGTTTCTATATACCCTTGAAACTCTTGGGCAGATATATGTAATGAGCTATATAGGTATAGAATTAAAAAAATATATTTCATAGGTAAATTATAAATGGGATGGATGTTTTTATTTTAAGGATGGTAAAATTAATTAAAGCATTTCAATTTTTAAAGTAGTTACAGGGCCAAGCTCATAGCTGGCATCTAATAATTCTTCTTTTAGTTTTAATGCCTTTTTTTCTTGCCCAGTTTTTTTATAAACTTGAGCAGCTTGTAGTAGTATATTAGGCTCAAAAGTTTTATTTTCTATATGGTTTGTAACAATTTGCAACGCTTTTTTATTTTCGCCATTTTTAAGATAACTATATGCTAAATAACCGTAAGATTCTGGCGTGGGTCTATTTTCTACTTCTTTTTTGGCAAGGGTAATAGCTTTTTTATATTGTTGTGTGTCTTCTAGATAAAGATTAATAGTGTAACTGTTATACATTACACCATACGCAGGGTTTTCAATTTCATTAAAAAATTCATCTAAATTATTTAATCGTTCTCTTTCGTTACCTAAATAGTCAGCAATTTCACTTTTTAAAATATAATAATCTGGAGCTTTGTAATTTTGAGTTACAGAATCTAAGATTCTAAGAGCCTCTTTAGGGTTTCTTTCGTGAGAGAATACAATCCATGCAATTCCTTTTTTTGCATAGGCATTATTAGAATCTAATTTTAAAGATTTTAGGTAATGATTGTAGGATTTTTTTAATTCTCCAGCATGGCCATAATAATCGGCCAGATTGGTATATGACCAAAGGATTAAATTTTTGTCTTTTTTAGCAACTGCAATGGCAGTAGCTTTTTCCATCATTTGTATGGTAGTATCTAAATTACCAAGATGGTCATTCCATTTAGCTAACCGAATTAGATAACTAAAATTAGAAAAATTTTTAATTTTTTTAAGGTAGTTGTTGGCTTCCTCATAATTGCCTAGTTCCATGTGAACATCAAACAATAAGCTATATGTATCTTCTAAACCGTTTCCAATTTCTAGGGCTTTTTTTGCAAGGACTAAAGCTTCTTTAAACCTGTGCTGCGATATGTAATTTCTGGCAAGTGCTCTATTATAACCAGCTCTTCCTGTAGCAGCAATAGCTACTGCTTTTTTTAAAGATTGCTCTGCTTTTTTTAAGAATTTTATATCTCCAGTGTTTTTAAAATATCTATTGTATTCGTTACCTACAATACCAAAACTAAGTAATTGCATACTGTCTGGTTGTATTTTAGAGTTCCACAATTCAAAATACTTAGAAGTTGTTTTAGCAGTAGTAGAATTTAAATATTGATTATAATCTTCTGTATTTGTAATACTATTTTCTTTTTCTGTATTACAAGAATAAATACTTAAAATTAAGAATAGTAGAGATATATGTTTCATGGAAATAAATATTTTGTTTATTATAATTTAATTGGGAGGATAAAAAGTACCCTCCCAAAAAGCTCTTTTTACAAGGTGTAAAAAACTTATTCAGGAGCACCTAAATAAGGAAAACTATCTGATGGTGTTGCGGTTAAAGCAACACCGTCTGAAGTAAGTCTAGGTAAATCTGCAGTACCATCGCCATCTGTATCTTGACCACTAAAACGGTCTCCAGTTTCCCCTCCAAATAAAAGAATTAGAGAAACATCAATAATATCATCTTGTAATTTTCTACCTGTTAAAGCAACTTCATCACCATCTGGGACTAAAACACTACCATCCATATCTACATCTTCTCCCGGATTAAAATACGTTGTTGGTAAATCTGGAGCAATTTCTAAAACATCGGCAGCTAAATAACCAGTTAAAGTAGGTGCATCTAAACCAAGAATATTGTTTTCATAATTTACATCCGCTGGATCTGCCCCTAAAAGACCTGCGTAAACATCATGATATTGTTCTAATCTAGCTTCAAAACGCGCTTGAAAAGAAGCAGCCATTTCAGAAGGTATTGCTAAATTATGTTCGTCTTTAGTAGCGTCATCTGCACTTAATACAGTATTAATTCCAGGCCTTCCCATAAAATCTACTTGTGTGTAAATTCCAGTAAAATCTGGCATCATCTCCTTTTCTTTAGGCATTGTAGAATCGTCATCATTATTACATGCTACAAATAGGGTAGTAGCAGATAAAAGCATTGTAAAATAAAAGATACTCTTTTTCATGTTATATGGTTTTAATAAAAATTATTATTGTTTTTTGTTTGTAGTTACCCACGTTTTGTAAACACTGAGGCCTAAAGCATTTTGCCCAGTTGTAGCTCCCAATAAGCTATTTGGTACTTCTACAACAATAGACATTGTATTAGCGCCATCAAAAGTATCTTGCGCTTCGTCCGCAGTTTTAAAGCCACCTGGAGCCATGCCACCTATAACTGCATTAAATTGAAAAAAGTCGAAGAAGAAAGCATCTTGTCTTGGTCCTGCAAAAAGCTTAACACCACTAGCAGTGGTTTCTGTAACTGCATCTGTTTCAGAAATTGCTACAGACCCTAAGGGAGAATCTACAAGAATAGTTCCGCTTATACCAGTTGTGGAAGGTGCTGCTGGCCCAAAAAAGTACATTTTGCCATCTCTAGGAATGGCTTGTATTACCATATCTTCTACCAAATCGTTATTTGTATCAATATTAATTTCGGTTAAAATGCTTTCGTCAAATGTTCCGTATGCTAAATCTGGTAATACACTAGACTGTAAGTCTACCACAAATACGGTATTGTCAGAACCAGTACTTGGTTCAAATCCATAAAAATCAGCAATGTCTGCTGTTGTACCCATAGAAGAAGGCGCATCAATGTGATCCGCCGCGATTAATACACCGCCAATTAAGGCTAGTGCTCCCAGACCTGCAAAAAGTTTTGTTTTTTTCATTATTACGTTTTTAAATGATTATTAATTCACCCTTACCTACGAAGTTAAATTTGGAGGGTTTGGTTTTAAATGTTAAAAAAATGTTAAAGAAAATAATATACAAAACCATGAAAAGGAATTGGCATTATTACAATAATAAATTTATAGGTTAGCTTTAACACATAACAATATATTTATTTAGGATGCGTTTTGTAGGTACTAATAAATCCCCTTATAAAATGAAAAAAATACTTGTTTTGTTTAGTGCTTTTATAGCCTTTACTAGTTGCGATAAGCTGGATGATCTTACAAAATTTGATATGGAGTTTGATACCAGTGTGGTTATAGAGTCTGCAGTAAATGTAAACTTACCATTTAGCGTACAATCTCCAGATGTAGAAACTAATTCGGAATCTGAATTTGAATTTAATGATACGCGTAAAGATTTAATTGAAGATATACGATTAAGAGAATTAAAGTTGATTATTACTACACCAGACGATGGCGACTTTACTTTTTTAGAATCTTTAGAGGTATTTATTTCTGCAGAAGGTTTGGAAGATGTTAAAATTGCATCTATAATGGATGTTCCAGATACGGTAGATAATACTATAGATTTAGAAACTTTTGATATAGATATAAAAGATTACATAAAGAAAGATACGTTTAGTTTAAAACTAGAAACTGTTACCGATAAAGTAATTACAGAGGACCACCATATAGATGTGGAAACTGTTTTCTTTGTAGATGCTAAAATTTTAGGTATTTAATATTTAAAGAAAAAAATATAAAAACCACCTTATTTTTAGGGTGGTTTTTTGTTTATGTAAAGTATGCTATTCCTAGGCGACAAAAAAAAAGTGGACTTTAGGTTGAATTACTAATAATTCTGTTAAAATAAACTTTAATACCTCTGAGGTTAATTCCAAATCTTATCCTTTTTTGCAAAGATTTTAATTCTATTTTCAATTCACACACAACTTTTGAACTTAATCCCCAATTTATCTATATTCATTCAATTTTGCAATTAGTTCATTTTTTATTAGTTCATTTTCATTACTTAATGGAGATTGGTTAGCACTTAATAGATTAGGGTTTTCTAAAGGGTTCTCAATTAAATTGAACAAAGCTTCTGTATTATCCCCAAATTTGATATATTTATGAGTAGCATTTCTAACGCTATAATCTATTAAACCAGTAGCATCATTCCTATATTCAGCATAAACATAATCACGAATTTTGCTGCTAGTAGTAAATAAATTTTTAAAGTTTTTACTGTCATTAATCTCATCAACATCTGCTCCAGCAATTGCTGCAATTGTTGCAAATAAATCAGTAGTGTTTAATAAGGCATCTTCAGTCTCATTTTTTCTAGAAACACCTTTGCCAGAAATAATCATAGGCACATTAATACCTCCTTGGTAAATGCTACCTTTAACTCTACGACTGTTATACTCTTGGGCTACTTGGTTTGGAGTACCATTATCTCCAATAAATATGAAAATAGTATTATCTTTTTCTTCCTGCGTCATGGACTTCAATAATCTTCCAAATTCAGAATCCATGGCTTCTAACATAGCCATATAATAGGGTAGCGGGTTGGCAGTAATACTAGCATCATCTGTAGGTAAATTGCCTTGAGAATGCAAGCTATTATCAGGTAAATGAAAAGGTGTATGTGGCGCATTAAATGCTAACCATAAAAACCATGGTTTGGTTTGGTTGTCTATCCAATTTATAGCTAAATCAGTGAATTTTGTAGTTGTATAATCAGTAGAAGCTGTGCTCGTAGTATTTTCTACTAGATTCCAATCCCAATATGATCTTACTCCACCAGAAATGGAACCAGAATAATGGTTAATGCCTATATCTGTTGGGTGTGATAGAGAAGTAGATAAATGCCATTTTCCTATTACAGCGTGCTCATATGTTAATCCAGTTTGGTCGTCTATATAACTTTGTAATGATGTTTCTAAAGTAGATAATTCATCTCCAACTGATATTACGTTTGTTTTATACCCGTATTTTCCTGTGAGTATACTTGCTCTTGTTGGTGTGCATGTTGCATAGGACCATAAGTTATTAAAACGTATTCCATTATCTATTAAAGATTGTAAATTAGGCATGTGTGGTTTTGTAGTACCAATGTTATATCCAGGAGTAGCATCTTTACCCATATCATCTGCAATAATGAGCATTATATTAGGGATTTCAGAATTTACCAAAGACTCTTCTTCGTCACTAACTTTTGTGCTGGACTCTTTGCTGCAAGAGCTTATTAGTAAAAAGAATATTATGAGAATTATATATTGTTTCATAATAGTTGTAACTAGGAATTATTTTTCTTTTTTTAAAATATCTATATGTCTTATTAAGCGTTTTAAATCCATTTCAATAGTGCCATTATAAACACCACGAATATGTCCTTTTTTGTCAATTAAGATAAAGTTTTCCGTATGTATAAAATTATTTTCTTCTTGCGTTTTGCCAAAGTCTTCATCTGCAAAATACCCTTTACGAGCAATGGCGTAAATAGAATCTTTATTGCCGGTAACTAAGTTCCATTTTAAATTATCTATACGATTTGTTTTTGCATAGTTAGAAAGAACCTTAACAGTATCATACCATGGCATTACGGAGTGAGATAATAGCATTACATTAGTATCGTCTGCATAGTGTTTTTGTAATAAAATCATATTGTTAGTTAACTTAGGGCAAATTCCAGGGCAAATAGTAAAAAAGAAGTTTGCAATATAAATTTTCCCTTTATAAGTTGCGTTTGTAATAGTATTTCCAAGTTGATTAGTAAATGAAAAGGCGGGGATTTTATGAGTTGCTACATTCCACTCAGGTGTAAAATTGGCTGAATTAAAAAAAGGTAAATTAGTTACGTTAGTAGCAACTATTTTCTTTTGTTCTTGCTTGCAAGAATAAAAGAAAATAATAAATAACGCTATGAATTTAATTTTTTTCATTTATTTAATTTTTATGCTATTTACATTTACTGTTTTACATTTTTTTAATCCAATTAAACCAAAACGTTCTCCATTTATAACTTCATAATTAGCTTTAATCATTCCGCTGGGTTTCCATAAACGTTGTTTTCCTGATTCTATCCCATTTATATAATTAAAATCCTTATATAACTGTCCAGTGGTATACCATTCTTTAGTAGCCCCATGGTATTGACCTTTACTATTAAAGTAATATACAAACTTTAGAGTTCTATTTTTCCACCAAGCTCTGTGAACACCTACTTTTATACCATTGGTATAAAAACGCTCTTCTGCTAAATTATTTGTTGCATACCATTTTTTTTCATAACCATGTTTTCTGCCTTCTACGTATTGAATATCTGAAGCTATTTTATTGTTTTGGTAATAGGAAACTAAATTTCCTGTAAATGCCCTTTCCTTATAGTATATTACTCCATTTCGTAATTTTAAATCTACGTTAGATATATCTATAGTTTGTTCTACATTAATGGTATTACAGCTATTAATGAGAAGAAAAAAGAAGAAGTATGGATTAAGAAAAGTCAACTAGCGAGTAATGTTTCCAGGTGTTCCAAAATATCCATTTCCATTTAAATATGGGTCTTCACTGGTTATATGGTAATGATATATTCCATCGGGAAAATCAACGGTGGTACCTGTATGTCCATGATATTCATCTAAATCTACGTTTGTTATAGTAACTCCATTTTCTTCAGGGCCATATATAGGAAAACCATCAGATAATAATCCTAGAAATGCATCATTGCCATATTTTTTTGTTAGCCATTTTGGTTCTATATGATAATGATATGTGGTCATTGCAGGGTGCCCTAACCATTGATCAAAAGAGTTTATCTCTCCTTCTAAAGGACTATTCCCTGCAGCATATTGATTAAAGAATACAACACCGTTTCTAGCAATTCCTATAGGACCCAAAGAAGTTTCTGAATGGGTAACAGCTTCTTCTGGTGTTAGGGATATTGTAAAGACAATGTTTTGAACGCCTATGCTTCCTGGGTTTTGTCGCCAATCAGGATTAGTTCCATTATAGTCTTCATATAAACTATTACTTGTATCCCAATAGGGGCTCGTATGGTCTGGTAAGTCTTGTGTAGTAAAGATAACTGTTCTCTCAGTTGTTTCATAAGATAAACCAGTGCCACTAAACTTTGATAGTATAGGTGTTATATTATATGTTGTAGGAGTAGGATTAATTATGTCTATTTCTCCAGAATTTTTTTTAGAGCAAGCAACTACTAAGCCAGCTATAAATATTATGTAACCAATCTTTTTCATATTAAAAAAAATAAATTAAACAATAGGTTAATATATGTTTTGATAAGACTGTAACATTATAAAAAGGTTTAATAAGTTTTTTAATAGTAAGTTTATACTTACAAATAAAACAATTTTAATTGGTAATTATTGTATATAAATGTTTAGCTATTAATTACGCAGAGAGAAAAAAATAGTAACTTTACTTGTAGATAGGTAGTATTAGTTTAGAATTTAATATTCTAATTAAAACAGAAGTTAGATTAGGTATGAGAAATATAATATTAGGGATGTGCTTAATAATAGTATCGGTTACTACTATGTTTTCTCAAGAGTGGCAAACAGATTTTATTCATGCAAAGAAACTTGCCTCTGAAAAAAATATTCCCATTATATTGGTATTTCAGGGTTCAGACTGGTGTGCTCCATGTATTAAATTAGACAAAGAAATTTGGAGTACAGAAGAGTTTACGGACTATGCAAAAGAAAATTTTGTTATGCTAAAGGCAGATTTTCCTAAAAAGAAAAAAAATAGTTTATCTGAAGAACAGACAAAAAAAAATAAAGCTCTAGCAGAGCAGTATAATCCTAAAGGGTATTTTCCTTTTGTAGTAGTGTTAGATAAAGACGGTAATGTCTTAGGGCAAACTAGTTATAATAAATTAAAACCAGTAGCATATATTAAATTGTTAGAATCCTTTAAAGGGTAATTTTGATAAAAAAAATATTTTATTTTTTCATTTTTTTTACTTGTATCACTGCATACGGGCAAGAACCTTATAAGCAAACAATGGGGCTTATGGGAAGCCGTTTTGATATTACGGTAGTAGCTAAAGATTCTCTTGAAGCTAGTTATTTTATAACACTGGCAGTTAATGAAATAACAAGAATAGAAAAACTTATTTCTTCTTGGGATAAAAATTCAGAAACTGCATTAGTAAATAAAAATGCAGGTATATCACCCGTAAAAGTTAGTAATGAGCTTTATGAGTTAATAGAAAGAAGTATAAAAATAAGCAAATTAACGGATGGTGCTTTTGATATTTCTTATGCTTCTATGGATAAAGTTTGGCAATTTAATGGTACTATGGCGCAAATGCCAAATGCCAAACAAATAAAACAATCTGTAGCCAAAGTAGGATACAGAAACATTATTTTAAATAAAGAAGAAAGTACCGTTTATCTAAAACAAGAAGGGATGAAAATTGGCTTTGGCGCTATAGGCAAAGGCTATGCAGCAGATAAAGCCAAAGTATTACTTGTGAAAAAAGGAGTTGTTTCGGGTATAATAAATGCTTCTGGAGATATGAATACTTGGGGAAAACAACCAAATGGAGAAGAGTGGAAGGTTGCTATTACTAACCCTATGAATAAAAACAAAGCCTTTGCATTATTACCAATAACTAATGGAGCTGTTGTAACTTCTGGTAATTATGAGAAGTTTGTAATGCTTAATGGTAAAAGATACACTCATATTATAGACCCAAGAACAGGATATCCGTCTAGTGGTATTATTAGTGTTACCGTTTTTGCACCAAAAGCTGAGCTTGCAGATGCGCTGGCAACTTCTGTTTTTGTAATGGGTAAAGAAGTAGGGCTAAATAGAATAAATCAATTGCCAAATATTGAGTGCGTAATTGTAGATGAAATAGGAGAAGTAACTACATCAAAAAATATTAAAATAAATAGATTATGATAAAGGGTTTTCTAATTGCATTTTGCCTTCTTATTTTTTGCACATCTTGTGTTGCTGTTAAAGAGTATGATAAGGTAAGTTTAAATGATCCAGATATGGTTTTATCCGACAAAAAATCAGACAGAAACATTTCTACTTTTCATTCTTATAGAGAGGCAGCAGTAGGTGCTAATGGAGGAAAAACTGGCGGAGGTTGTGGTTGTAACTAATGGTATAAAGTAAGTAGAAATATAATGAGTAAAAATAGTAAAGGAATAAGTCTTTGTATGTTTTTGTTTGCCACTCTTTTTTATGGGTATGCGCAAGAAAAAGATTCTATTGTTACCTATAAGAAACGCGTTTTAGAAACTTCTGAAATAGATTTTTTAACTAGCTATTATTCTCAAGAAGGAAATAACGCAGCTGTAAGTGGAGGACTAGGAACAGAAGATTTACAAGATGCAACAGCGGCAGTAGTAATTTCTATTCCCTTAAATGAGGATGATGTATTAACTATTGATGCTGGAATATCTGCTTACACTTCTGCATCATCTAGCAATGTAGATCCTTTTGATGGCAGTTCTCCTGCAGACCCTTTTGTGGCAAGTTCAGGAGCTTCAAAAAAAGATGTTTGGTCAAATTTAGTTCTAGGATACAGCCACAGTTCAGATAGTAGAAATGATATTGTTTCTGCTAAAATATCGGTATCAAAAGAGTTCGATTATTTTTCTTTAGGTTTTGGAGGAGGATATACTAAGTTGTTTAACCAAAAAAACACTGAAGTTAGTGTAAATGCTAATGTATATTTAGACAGTTGGAGCGCTATTTATCCAGTAGAACTTAGACCTTTTACTTTTAATGGAAATGGTATTTCTAATGGACTTTTTTTAAGTAACACTATTACAGGAAACACCAATTATAATCCAATATTTACTCCTTTTAAGGATGAAAAAAGAAACTCTTATGCAGTAGGTTTTGGTTTCTCGCAAATACTTTCGAAAAAAATGCAAGGTTCTTTATTGCTAGATTTTATAAGGCAAAAAGGGTTATTGTCCACACCTTTTCAAAGAGTATATTTTAGTGATGTGGCAGATTCTTTTATAGAAAATTTTCATTTGGCAGATGCTATAGAGCAGCTACCAGATTCAAGATTTAAAATAGCTGTAGGAGGGAGGTTACATTATTATATAAATGAAATTTTTGTAGTAAGAACTTATTATCGTTACTATACAGATGATTGGGGAATAGATTCTCATACAGCAAGTATAGAGGTGCCAATAAAAATAACAGATAAGTTTACGGTTTACCCATCTTACCGGTTTTATAACCAAACCGCAGCAGATTATTTTGCTCCTTATAATACGCATTTATCTACCAGTGAGTTTTATACGTCAGATTATGATTTGTCTAAGTATACAGCTAATCAATATGGAATAGGAGTAACCTATACTGATATTTTTACCAATTTTCACTTATGGAAATTTGGTCTAAAAAGTATCGATTTAAAGTATAATAATTACCAAAGAGACTCTGGCTTAAAGGCTAGTATAATTTCTGCCGGCTTTAAATTTATAATAGATTAGTCCTTTATTTTTTTTAGTAAACAACTGCGGAGAAAACTTTTAAAACTAAGGACAAACCTCGGAGTATTTAAATCTCAATTATCGAGTAAAAAGTTAGGTTTTTAATTACAATCTATAATTTTCGTTAATTAAGTTAATTCCGTGCTTAATTTTATTTTTAAAGAACTTCAAATCAGGTATATTTGCGGCAATTAGTATATAGTATCTATAAAAATTAATCTTAAAAGAGGAAATGAACAAAGAATTAGATCAGTTATCGGCAGACAATATTAGAGCATTGGCAATTGCTATGGTTGAGAAAGCACAATCAGGTCACCCAGGTGGACCAATGGGAGGAGCAGACTTTATGCATATTTTGTACTCAGAGTTTTTTAATTATGATCCTACCGATATGTCTTGGCCTTTTAGAGACCGTTTTTTTATGGATGCTGGGCATTTATCTACATTAATGTATGCACAATACTATTTATTAGGAAATTATAAAAAAGAAGATGTTGCTAATTTTAGACAATGGGGTTCTGTAACTCCAGGTCACCCAGAAGTAGATATAAATAGAGGAATTGAAAATACATCTGGGCCATTAGGACAAGGGCATACTATGGGAGTTGGAGCAGCAGTTGCAGCAAAATTCTTAGCAGCACGTTTTGGAAATTGGATGGATCATAAAATTTATGGTTTTATTTCTGATGGAGGAGTACAAGAAGAAATATCGCAAGGAGCAGGTAGAATAGCAGGGCATTTAGGGTTAAATAACTTTATTATGTTTTATGATGCTAATGATGTACAATTATCTTCTATGACAGACGAAGTTACTTCGGAAGATACAGCAATGAAATATGAAGCTTGGGGTTGGAATGTTGTAACCATAGATGGGCATGATCATGAGCAAATAAGAAAAGCATTAAAAGATGCTAATGCAGAAACAGAAAAACCAACTTTAATTATAGGTAAAACTATAATGGGTAAAGGTTCTGTTACAGAGGATGGTAGTATGTATGAAGGTCATTGTGAGTTACATGGAAAGCCAATAGGAGCTACTGGAGCAGATTACACAAAAACACTTTTAAATCTAAAAGCTGACCCAGAAAACCCTTTTAATATATATAGAGACGTACAAGAGTATTATAAAACTATTGTAGCATCTAAAACAAAGAATGCAGCTTCTAAAAAAGAAGTAATAGCAGACTGGAGAAAAGAAAATAAGGCTCTAGCTACAAAATTAGATTTCTTCTTATCTGGAGAAGTGCCAAAATTAGATTTTGAATCTATTACGCATAAAGATGGTCTTGCAACAAGAGCAGCATCTTCTAATGTGTTAGCATATATGGCAGAGAATGTAGAAAACATGATAGTTTCTTCTGCAGATTTATCTAATAGTGATAAAACAGACGGATTCTTAAAAAAATCATCTGTATTACAAAAAGGAGATTTCTCTGGAGCATTCTTACAAGCAGGTGTTGCAGAGCTAACTATGGCAACAATAGCAAATGGTATAGCATTACACGGAGGTATTATTCCTGTGGTTGCTACGTTCTTTGTGTTTTCTGATTATATGAAACCAGCTATTCGTTTAAGTTGTATCCAAGAATTACCAGTAAAGTTTGTTTGGACGCATGATGCTTTTAGAGTAGGGGAAGATGGGCCAACGCACCAGCCAGTAGAGCAAGAAGCTCAAATACGTTTACTAGAGAAATTAAAGAACCATAGCCATGAGCAAAGTTTTGTAGCATTGCGTCCTGCAGATTCTCAAGAAACTAGTGTTGCTTGGAAAATGGCAATGGAAAATACAAAAACACCAACAGGCTTAATTCTTTCTAGACAAGGAATAAAAGATGTAGCACCGCAAGGAGCTTCTAGATATACCGAAGCTTTAGGTGCAGAAAAAGGAGGGTACTTAGTAAAAGAAACTGCAAATGCAGATGTAGTTTTAATAGCTAACGGTTCTGAAGTTGCAACTTTACTTGAAGCAGCAGTTTTATTAGAAGAAAAAGAAGGATTAAAAGTTAGTATAGCTTCCATACCTTCAGAAGGTATTTTTAGACAGCAAGATGAGGAATATCAAGAAAGTATAATTCCTGTCAACAAGCCAATTTTTGGTCTTACAGCAGGTCTTCCAGTAAACTTAGAAGGTTTAGCAGGACCAAACGGAAAAGTATTTGGTTTGGATCATTTTGGATATTCTGCACCTGCAAAAGTACTAGACGATAAATTCGGCTTTACTGGAGAAAAAGTATATCAAGAAGTAGTAAATTTTTTAAATTAATACGTAAATAAAAGAAATATGAAATTTTTTATAGATACAGCTAATTTAGCAGATATTAAAGAAGCACAAGATTTAGGTGTTTTAGATGGTGTTACTACAAACCCTTCTTTAATGGCTAAAGAAGGAATTACAGGAGCAGATAACATTTTGGCACATTATAAAAAAATATGTGAGTTAGTAGATGGTGATGTAAGTGCTGAGGTTATTTCTACAGATTTTGATGGAATGGTTAAAGAAGGAGAAGCTTTAGCAGCTCTTAACCCGCAAATTGTTGTAAAATTACCAATGATTGCTGATGGTGTAAAAGCATGTAAATATTTTTCTGACAAAGGAATAAGAACTAATGTTACTTTAGTTTTCTCTGCAGGACAAGCATTATTAGCAGCTAAAGCAGGAGCAACATATGTATCTCCTTTTATTGGTCGTTTAGATGATATTTCTACAGATGGTTTAGGGCTTATTGCAGATATTCGCCTTATATATGATAATTATGGTTTTGATACGCAAATCTTAGCTGCATCAGTACGTCATACAATGCATGTATTAGATTGTGCTAAGATTGGTTCCGATGTTATGACTGGGCCTTTAAGTTCTATAAAAGGATTATTAAAGCATCCACTTACAGATAGTGGTTTAGCTAAATTCTTAGCAGATTATAAAAAAGGAAATTAAGTACTTTTAAATTTTATTTTAAAGCCTTCTATCCTAAGATAGAAGGCTTTTTTTATTATAAAAAGCGTTGAATTTTAACATCTCTTGTGTATGAAACGTAACGTATAAATAAACGCTAACTTTTCGGATTTAGCGTACTTTATAAATACACAAAAACCTCTCAGAAAGCCTATAATAGCTATGTTTTATATACTCTTTTGAAATTTTTGGCGTAGTGTTGGCTGTAGTGAATTGCGAATGCGTATGGCTTTTAGCTTTAGCTTACATTGGTTTTATCATTTTTTCAATAAATTCAATTTCTTCTTTAGTCAGTTTATATTTTATATAAAGTTGCTTGTCAATTTCCTCAATAGATTTACTCCAGTCGATGTCCGATTCAGAAGTGAAATTTTGGAGAGGAACAAATTTGTATGTTTTCGATGTTCCGTGTTGACTTACTTTCAGAATGCTATGCATAAACCTAGTAAACTTAGTGAAACAATAGTTTGTTAGATTTTTAGCTGATTCTTCTTTTAAGTCTAAATCAGCTCCTATAACGATATATGTTTCAGTACTTATTGTATTTGGCTCTCCTACAAATGCATTCAAGTTATCATCATTTAATTCTGTCCCAATATTGTTAGCATAAGGTGCAAATACTTTGAATTTATTAATCCAATTAGTGTTTTTCGTGATTTCCTCTATATTCAAAAACCCTACTTGTTTCCCTTTACCATAACACAAAACAGGTGATGTTAGTCCATTCTTTGAAGACCTAAAGATTGTTTTATTTTTAACAATATTTCCATCTAGTCCAAAAGGTTTTCTTGAAGATATAATACTTTCAAAAGACTCATATTCATCATTTGATTTAACCTTTTTGAGTATATCCACAGCAATATTGTGTCGAATAAGAATGTCAGAGTCTTCTGTTTTTAAATTTCTTAAATTTTGAATTGGGATTAAATTATCATTATAAGTAAATACTTTCGTTAAGTCTTCACTATTATCAAAACTCTTATCTCTTAAGAAAAAACAAATGCCTCCTCTGTTATTTGTATTTGGAAAAATTATATCCGGCTTTAAAAAATCGTGTAGCTCTGAAACGTTTTTGTCATTTAACATTTGATCTCTGAATGTGTCTAACCCTTTTCCACCAGCATACCATCTTGTTGGCATAATTATGCAGGTGTAGTTAGAATCCAACTGTTTTGCAATATTCACAAAATGGTGATAAATAGGTCTAGCACTAGCTTGTGCACCTCCATCGCTTTCTTGGTATGGTGGATTACCAACAATTACATTAAATTTCATATCGTTGTTGTTAATTTTTATAGTTTCATCTTTAATCAAATCGTTTTCTTTGATTAGATCGTAAGATGTGTAGTTTGATTCTATATTTTCAATTTCTAGTTCAAGTAGTTTGTATACTTTTCTAGTGAACTCGTAAGCAATCTTAGATGTTGGGATTGAGTAAAAATTATTTGCTACCTCTTTTCCGAATTTCTTATATGTGGCATACACAAATTCGCCTTGTTTGGAAGCAATATCAAGTAGTGAAGTAGTTTCGTTTATTGCATCGACAGGTAATGAGTTCATCATTTTATCGGTAACAACTTCCGGTGTAACAATCTCAGAATCCGATAAGCGACTAAATTTCTTCATCGCATTACTTGCTCTTTCAATTGGTGAAATTGTAATGTCGTTTGCTAAAGAATTTATATTAGAGATTTTATAATCCAATTCGCTTAGTATAAAAGGATTAATGTGCTGCTGAAATAGAACAAGTATATCTGCTTCAAGATTTAAATGTGTTGCTATACGCAGATTGTTTTTATCGTTAATTATTGTATTGATAATTTCTTGAAGTGACTTAACAGTTGAATCCGTTAAAAAAGAAAAGAAAAGAATTCTTGCATAATACATTGCAAACTTTCCTTTGTAATCTATTTTTTCATCATCTTTTGAAGGTTTTGAATCCTTATCATCTTTATCTGGCTTTTCATCATTATCAGGTTCATCACCGGTATCAATATCTTCACCTTCTCCCTCCGATGGTTTTATTTCTAAACCTTGTCTTGATTTTAAACCACCTTGTTTTTCGATTACAGCTTTTATTGCACCTATGTCTAACAAAGAAAAATCAATAGAAATTGATGTAGCTTCCTCTAAAACACTCCTTTCATTCGAATATTTGCGAACAGCATCTAATATATCTGTTGGCTCAACTTCAACCATTTTTTTGTTGTTAATGATAACTATTGGTGAAATTTGTAGTTCTCTTTTTATTCTTTCTTCTAATTCGGTGTTTCCGTTAGATTCTACATTAACATTGTAAATCTGCGACTTTTGTTCCTGCATTTGGAACATTCTATTAGGGTTAAAATCAACTAATAAGGTTTGAGGTTTCATATTATATTTTACAATATCCCCATCTGGTTCTTTATAAACCTTAATAAATTGACTTTGAAGCCTGAAAATTGCTTGGTCGTATTCTTGTGGTGAAGCTGTATCTTTTAAATAAAGCATAGTATCCCATTCAGGTACTGTACTTCCTGTAAGCATTCTATTTACTGTTAAAGTGATAGTTTTATTGTTCTCACTTTCATATTTAGTTATTTTAGATTTTACTGACTGTGCGTCTTTGTAAATTTTATCATTTTCTACACCAGAAATATTGACTACTTCGTAAGAACTTAGGTTTTTAAATTCATTCGATTTAATTAATTCCTCTAAAGCATCACAGGAAGCACGATAGGGAAGAACACAAACCATATGACGACACATTTTACCTTCTTTCAATTTATCATAATCTAGAAAACTTAATAAGTTGTCATCTTCATCTTTACCATCAATCACATTAAGTAAATCGATGATTTCTTGCTCATAAATAAATTTTTTATGTAGTTGATTTGTGTTGTCTTTAAGTATAGATTTAGGTTTTAATAATTCAGAGAAAGTATAAGTAATACCTGCTTTTTTAAGTTCTTCCATTCTTTGTCTGGAAGATTTATTTGGGTTAAATGCAAAACGTATCATTTGAGGAAAACCATAATAAGGGTTATCCCATTCTTTTATTTCATCTTTAATTAGGTTTTGCTCATTCCAATCTTCTTGGTCTTCAGCAATATTTGTGAATTGATAAAAAGCGATTATATCGTCATTTGTAAATTCACTATTCATTAAAATTCGATAAGGCGTACCAGATAGATGAATGCGAATCTTTGCGTTTATAGTTTTAGTAGTATCGTCTAATTGGTCTATAGATTCATCATTTAGTTTTTCCTCATTTTTTTGTTCTTTAGTTGAAAAGTTTTTTAAAGCCTTACCGTATTCTAATGCTCTTGCACCAAAATGTGTCTCGTCAATAAGTAATAAATCAATTTGATTTTCAAATACTTCCTTGTGTTTTATTTTTATATCATCGCCTTGTAAATCTTGAAGTGTTAGAAATAAAGCGATGTTTTCATTTGCCTCAATTTTTTCTTTAATAATAGAATCACTTTGCAAAAGTGAGTTACTGTCTAAAAACGTAAATCCATCAAACTTTTTATGGCTTTCTACAGTTTTTTTCCATTCTTCTCTAACATCAGCTTTTGCCGAAACAATTAAAACAATTTTGGCATTCATTTCTACTGCACAGCACATTGAGGTAAATGACTTACCAAAACGCATTACAGCATACATTAAAAGATTATTTCTGCCTTTTTTTAATGCATTTGTGAACCTTTCAATGGTATCCTTTTGATTTGGTCTTGGCTCATAAGTTTCAGTTCTATTGTAAGTATGAACTATTGGAATATGACTGTTTTCAAATCTATAAAGCTGGTATTTTGTATCGTTATTTTTATGAGATTCTTTTATATCAATTATAGCATTATCTACGTCCTTTGGTGTAGCATCTTTGAAAAATTCATTTGAATAATATGGTATTGACTCCAAGGAATTAGGCAATAACCTAGACTTTTGAATATCGTTTTCCAAATATTTATGAACTGCAAAATCTCTAAAAAAAGTTTCCTCATCTATCTTTGCAACTTCTTGAAATTTCTTCTCTAGTTCAGGAAAATATTTTCTCCATTCATTAAGTCTTGTTTCTACTGGTCTGTATGTATCGCCAACTTTTAAATAATTAGGAATTGTTCCTGTTGTGAAAGCGTAAATATGAGGCTCAACTCTTCCGATGATTAATTCCTCAAGTATTTGCATATCTAGTTGACTATTTTCTGCCATTTATTGATTTTGTATTTTCTATTAGGTCAATAAACCTTAGTTTTTTCCCTTTTAAATTTTTGTTTGACCAGTCCATAACTAAACAGTAAATTCCATTATGTTCAAACATATTGTTGTTAAGACAGCCTTTGCAAAATGAATTGCCTGTTTCTTCTTCTCCAAATAGATTAACTGATTTTGTTTTTATTTCACCACAAGAGAATGGAACAACACCTCTTAAACCATCCATTTGCCAAACATTCCAAGAAATTATATATGCTATTTCTTGAATTGATTTAAGTAAAGGTTCTTTACTGAATTTATGTTTGTAGTTTTCAATGAAAGTAAATAGCATTGACTCTCTTGCTAATAATAAACTGTCACCTTGCCATTCATAAGCATAAGTGTTTTTATAAGCTGACTTCATTGCCTTAAACCATTCACTAGAATCATCAACATTTTCGTTTATAACTCTTAGTTTTCTATCTAATAAACCAATCCTGCTTTCAATCTCAATGAATTTACCTGTTGTAGTATCGTACCTACTTGTTATGTATGGTGCTTCTCCACAAGAAATTTCAAGTCGAGTATCATTTACATAATCTTTCCAAGTCTTATTTTTTGGGAATTCAATTTTTGTTTGGTTAGTTTTCCATTTTTTTTTATCTGGAATTTCTTTATTGAAAACATTTTTTCTTTCGAACCAAGCATTATCTATTAAGTTATTTTGTGCATTACAAATCCAAGATGGTGTAAATACTTCAGCCATTTTCTTTACTCTGGAATGTTGTAATATTTGGTCTTTTTGAACCCTTGGCATTATTACATTACCATTTATCCCAGTAATGTACTCAGATTGAATCGGATTACTTTCTAAATATGATTCTCCCAAATCCTCATAATTACTTGTTGCCCAAATAATGTTTTTTTGAGTTGTTTGGTCTCGTAAAAGAATATCTAGAACCTTTGGATATTTTTCTAAGATTTCATTTTCTAATATGTCTATTTCCGTCCTCAATTCAGCTCTTTTATTGGCACTAGTAATTCTTTTGCTTCAACATTTAATATTTCAGCAATTTTGTATAAATCCTCTAAACTTGGTTGTCTCCTGTTTTGCGCATAAGAGTTAACCATATTGTAGCTTTTTTCTAGCTTTTCAGCTAGCCATTTTTGCTTAATTCCTTTTTCGTCTAAAACCTCTTTAATTCGGTTCATAATTGAATTATTTAATTCAGTCTACTAAATTAAGAAGAATTATTAAATATCTCACTGAGTGAGTATTAAAATAATCACTTTGTATGGGTGAACGTTGAAGAATGGCAAGCTCTTTTTATTTTGTGAGGCACGAGCAAAATGAAAAGTCCTTGATCGTGCAGTTGGCTTTTTTAGTTTGAATCTTCAAGTTTAGCAAGATTTCCGCATTACTTACAACATCTCTTGTGTTTAATAACAGTAAAAATAAAATAATAGAATTAAATTTGAAGATATAAATTTATGTAAATGATTAATAAGAAGATAGTTGTTTTAGGACTTGCTTTAGTAGCGTTTTGTGTACAATGTAAAAATGTAGACTCTAAAAAAGTAGACAAAACAAATGAAGAAGAAATTGCTTTAAAAGAGGGTAAAGTTGTAATACCAGATTCTATTAGAACCAAAATGCCCAAAGGAACTTCTATACCAGAAGGAATGGTTTGGATTAGTGGAGCAGAATTTTTACAAGGAGCAGTACCGCAAGATAAAATGGCAATGAAACATGAAAAACCAGCACATAAAGTTGCAGTGGATGGATTTTTTATGTCCGCAACAGAAGTTACAAATGACCAGTTTGCAAAATTTGTAAAAGAAACAGGTTATATTACTGTTGCAGAAAGAGAAATAGACTGGGAAGATATGAAAAAGCAACTTCCTGAAGGGACTCAAAAACCGCACGATTCTATCTTACAACCTGGGTCTTTAACTTTTAAGAAAACAAAAAGTTCTTTGCCAAATTTATATGATTTTTCGCAATGGTGGAGATGGACAATAGGAGCTAGTTGGAAGCACCCCAACGGACCAGGGAGTTCTATAAAAGGAAAAGGTAATTACCCTGTAGTACAAGTTTCTTATGAAGATGCAGTTGCCTATTGTAGTTGGGATGGTAGCCGTTTACCAACCGAGGCCGAGTGGGAGTTAGCTGCTAGAGGAGAAAATTTAGAAGCTATATATTTTTGGGGAGATGATGTTGTAGATTTAAAGAAAAGAGCAAATACTTGGGAAGGAGAGTTTCCGGTTGTTAATACAAAAATGGATGGTTACGAAAGAAGAGCACCAGTAAAAAGTTATCCTGCTAATAGTAATGGATTGTTTGATATGGCTGGTAATGTTTGGGAATGGACAACAGATTGGTATAACACAAATTATTATAAAGAACAAGGGGCTTTAAACCAAGTTACGTATAACCCAACAGGGGCAAGTAACCCTTTTACAGAAAACAACCCATACGCAAAAGAAAAAGTCATTAAAGGCGGTTCTTTTTTATGTAGCGATTCTTATTGTGCAAGTTATAGAGTTTCTTCAAGAATGGGCTCTAGTCCAGATTCTTCTTTAGAGCACTTAGGATTTAGAACCGTAAAAGAATATTAAATAGAATAGGGGTAGAGATATAGATTCAAACTCTTATTAATAAAGTTTTAATACTTTAATTGTAAGGTTTTAAGTCAAAAAGCTACTTTTGTATAACTCAAATAAATTAAAAAAACTATGTCTGATACTATAGAAAGAATTAAAACATTAATTATAGGCTCCGGCCCAGCAGGATATACGGCAGCAATATATGCTTCTAGGGCAGATTTAAAACCTGTACTTTATACAGGCATGGAGCCAGGAGGGCAATTAACAACTACTACGGAGGTAGATAATTTTCCAGGGTATCCAGAAGGTATTGACGGGCCTACAATGATGGTGCAGTTACAGCAACAAGCAGAACGTTTTGGTACAGAAGTTCGTATTGGGATGATTACTGCAACAGAACTAAGTGATAAAGTTGGTGGAATACATAGAGTAACTGTAGATAATGATAAAGTTATAGAAGCAGAAACTATTATTATTTCTACTGGAGCAACAGCAAAATATTTAGGTTTACCTAGTGAGCAAAAATTACGTGGAGGTGGCGTATCTGCTTGTGCGGTTTGTGATGGTTTCTTTTATAAAAAACAAGATGTTGCTATAGTTGGAGCAGGAGACACTGCAGCAGAAGAAGCTTCTTACTTATCTAACATTTGTAATAAAGTTACTATGTTAGTGCGTAAAGATTATATGCGTGCTTCTAAAGCAATGCAACACCGCGTAGAGAGTATTCCAAATATTGAAATTAAATACAATACAGAAGTTGATGAGGTTTTAGGAGACCAAGTAGTAGAAGGTTTACGTATGGTAAATAACCAAACAGGAAAAAAAGAAGACATAGCTATCACAGGTTTGTTTATTGCAATTGGTCATAAACCTAATACAGATATTTTTGCTGGACAGTTAGATATGGACGAAACAGGGTATTTGCTAACAGAAGGAAAAACAACAAAAACGAACTTACCTGGTGTTTTTGCTTGTGGAGATGCACAAGATAAAGATTACAGACAAGCGGTTACAGCTGCTGGTACAGGGTGTATGGCAGCTTTAGATGCAGAACGTTATTTAGCAGCTATAGAAACTCCAGAGGAGGTAGCATAATATAATAAAAGAGTTATAAAAAAATCCAGTATGTAAATACTGGATTTTTTTGCTTTTTTTAATCTATACGTTTATAATTTTCAGAAAATGTTGGGTGTCCATGTTCATCCAAAGTAATTTGGTTGTAATGGTCATCGTATAAATGTAATTCAAATTCAAATGTTTGTACGGTATCTAGAACTTTCATCATAGATTTAGAGCCATATTCTAATCTTTCAGATAAACTAGTATCGGTTTTACTATAGGTTCCATATCCATACCATTCTTTAGGGTCATCTGGAGAGTATCTTGTCCACATAACTTTACCTTTGCTGTAAATTTTTACCTGTCTATATCCGTTAATATTCAGAAGAGTGTCTGATACGTTAATCCCATCATAATGATAACGATTTACGAGTTCCCAAGTTCCTTCCAAAGAAGGTTTAACGTGCGATTTTGATGATGTAAAATTGGTTGCAGAAACCAATACTAACATCAAGAAAACCAATCCCAATTTTTTTTTCATGGTTATCTATTTTTAAGTTGTTAATTATTAATAAGTTACGTTATTTTTTTGAGATAATAACGAGAAATAGTAGTTTTCTTTAAAAGGAATATAAATGTAATATCGTATTAATAATAATTATAAGAGGGTAACGCCACTCCCGTTTTGTATAGAAAATAATACAGTACCATCTTCTTTAATTTCTACTCCTTTAGCTATATCTTCTTTAAGTAACATAGCACCATCCATATCTACATAATCTAATTGCGGTAGTAATTGCGCTATTGCAGAAATACCAACAGACGACTCTGTCATGCAACCAACCATAACTTTAAGTCCTAAATCTTTTCCTTTTTTAATCATGCGTAGGGCGGGGGTAAGGCCACCACATTTGGTAAGTTTTATGTTTATCCCTGAAAAGTGTAATGCACACTTTTCTACATCAGATTCTACAATACAACTTTCATCGGCAATAATGGGTAATACACTATTATGCATTACTTTTTCCATGCCTTCCCAATTATCTGCTTTTAAAGGTTGTTCTAAAAACTCTACTCCTAAGTCCTTTAAAATTGGAGCGTTATGTATAGTTTCTTCAGGGCTCCATGCACAATTAGCATCTATCCTAAAAATAGCATCGGTATGCTTTCTTAACTCTTTAACAATGGCAACATCCTTATCTGTTCCTAATTTAATTTTATAAATGGGCCACGGTTTTTCTTTCATTTTAGCTACCATCTTGTCAATACTAGCAATACCTATGGTGTAATTGGTTGTAGGGTATTTTTTAATATTTGTTTTCCATATCTCATAAAGAGGTTTCTTTTTTAACTTGCCATATAAATCATGCGCAGCTAAGTCTAAAGCGCAAATGGCAAAATTGGTAAGTCCTTTATCTACAAGAAATTGATGAAATATATCTGGAGTTGTAAAATTAAAAGCGGTTATTTCTTTTTCAATTTTTTTAATTTCTTGCATCATGCTTTCTACCGTAATTTTGTAGTAAGAGTTTGCAGTAGCTTCTCCGTAACCAGTTTCTCCATTTAAAGATAAGCTAGTAATTAAAGAGTCTTGAGAATCATGAGATTTTCTAGAAATACTAAACGTATGCTTTAAACTAAGGCTATATTTTTTTAATTGTATTTCCATGGCGTTAATATAGAAATTAAAAACAAAAAAAATCCGCTAAAATTTAACGGATTTTTTTAGTTAATTGTAGGGGGTAGCTTTTAGCTAATTCAATTTTTAGTATTTATGTACACTACCAGAAACCGATTTCTTTTTTTGAACACTGGCGTTACCTGAATACGATATATTACCGCCACTACTAGCGTCCGCGTGCAAAGACTCAGAAACATGAATTTTTATATTAGAGCCACTACTAGCCTCTGCAGAACAAATAACTGTAGTAAGGTCTTTAGCTTTTATGTTAGAGCCGCTACTACCATCTATATCAGATACTTTTGCTTTACCAGAAATAAAAATATTAGCACCACTACTGCCATCTACCTCTAAATCATTACAAGAAATTTCAGCATTTAAAATAGAACCACTACTAGCACCTATTTCTAAATCATCACTTTTAATAGTATTTTCTGTAACTAAATGGGAGCCACTAGAGCTTTTTAGAGCATCAATATTAGGTAAGGAAACATAAACTTTTTTAGTTGCTCTACCAATATTTTTAATAGCATGAATATGTAGTTTTCCGTTTTTAACATCTGTACCAATAAGGTCTATAATATTTTCGTCTCCTTTTACAGATATTTTATAGTCCTCTGCTTGTGTTACATAAACTTGTATACCTTCCGATGCAGATACTACAGTAAAGCCTTCATTAACGTTTCTGTTTTCATCTACTACGATGTTATTTCCTTTAATACCAGAGCCCATGTCTCCAAGATTAATATCAAATCCGCAGGAGGATAAGAAGAGCGTAATAATAATTGCGATGGTAATTTTTACTAGGGTTGTCATGATTGTTGTTTTTTTGATTACTGTAAAATTGATGTATTTGTTGGTACGTTACTAGTTTTTATTACTCAGTTGTTAGATTTGTTAACCGAGTTGTTTTTTAATTGTTTTCGTTTGTGTTAATATCTATTCCGTTTTCGTCTATTTTCATTTTAAAAGACTCGCCATTATCTTTAACATCAATGTCTATTCCATCTTCATTAATAAGAATTTTGTTGTTTTCGCCGTTTTCATTCACATTAATTTTAATACCATTTTCATTAATAATAACCTTGTTTTCTTCCTCACGTTCTTTTTCTTTTGGACAATCTAAGCACACTAATTGATTGTCTTTAGCAATTTTCCAGGAGTATTTGGTAAGTTCACAGCCATTCATATCATGGTCATTATTAGTATGGGTGCTCCAACATCTACTATTACTCTTACTATAATTTAAAATAGTATTTTCCGGTAGATAAAGCGTAGCTTTTACTTCTAGGTCATTAAATTTGTTATTTCCTTTTAAGGTTAAAAAGTCATCTAAAATTATAGTATTGCCCTCTACTTTATAACTATAATTTATTTGGTCAGCAGTTTCACGTGCTGCATTAAAAGATGCTCCGTTTGCTTCTTTTCTAACTTCTAGCCTAATAACAGAATCTTTAGATTTTTTGATGTTAATACGAACGTCTTCAGATAACATTACTTCTTCACCGTTGTCATCATAACTCATAATTAACCCGTCCATATGAATGTTTCCTCTATTCTCATGTAATTTAGAAGATACAGATGAAATAAATATAGTGTCTCTAGGGGTATCTATATATAATTCATGTTCTGTTGTAACGTTGCCAGAATATGCATGCGCAGCAGCTTCTCTAACACCAATTATTATTAAACTTATAATAGATATAATCCAAAGCCCTAATAAAGAGAATTTAGCTATGTTTCCTATAGATTTTAAGTTTTTCACTAAAATCTTTAAACCTAAATAAAGCAAAAAGAAAAATGGTATTCCTATTGCAAAGAATAGTAGTAAAGAAAGCAACCATACTGGAGCTTGCGAAGAATTGGTTATAAAATTATTAAACCCAGGTAAATGTACCCAGTCTAAAGTGCCAACGGCTATAAAACCAATAAAGAGTCCTAAAATAGCACTTGCACCAATTATTATAAGAATAATGCCTATGAATTTTCCAAATATTTTGAAAAAGAACATGATAATTTCGCCAATAACATCAAAAAAGGTTTTACTACTGCTTTTAACTTGGTTTCCTACTTTTTCATAGTCCACACTTTTAACTTTTTCAGCTACCTCATCAAAACCCTCTTTAACTTTACGTTCTATATTACTAATATTTACGGCTTCGCCACGCATATCTAACTTTTGAGAAGTACTAGAAGCTTCTGGTATAAGAATCCATAATAAACCATAAATAAGAATAAAACCTCCACCAGAACCAATGGTAAAGAAAACCCATAACAAACGAATCCATAATGGGTCTATGCCTACATAATGTGCTAACCCAGAAGAAACACCAGCAACATATTTAAGTTCCGTATCTCTATATAATTTTTTTACATTCTTCTTCTTTTTCTTTGGTGCTGGTTCATCCTCAAAAATATCTTCGTCTACCATATAGTCTTCTGGCTGCCCCATAATGGTAATTACCTCGTCTACTTCTTTATTAGTAATTACTTGTCTTTCATTTTCAAGCTTTTCATGAAAGAGTTCCGCAATACGAGCTTCAATATCTGCAAGAATTTCATCACTACCAGCGGTATTTGCAAAAGAGCGTTTTATAGCTTCTAAATAGCGGCGCATTTTGTTGTAAGCTTCTTCATCTATATGAAAAAGAACATTAGCTAAGTTTATGTTTACGGTCTTGTTCATTATGCGTTATTTTTTGTGTTGGTTACTACGTTAGTAGCGTTTCTTAATTCGTCCCAAGTACTATCTAATTCTTTTAAAAATACTTTTCCGGTTTCGGTAAGTGTATAATATTTTCGTGGCGGTCCAGAGGTAGACTCTTCCCATCTGTAATTTAGTAAGCCAGCATTTTTAAGTCTTGTTAACAAAGGATATATAGTACCCTCTACAACAAGCATCTTAGCGTCTTTTAGAGTTGCTAGAATTTCAGAAGCATATTTATCCTTGCCATTTAGGATAGATAAAATGCAATATTCTAGCACGCCTTTACGCATTTGTGCTTTTGTATTTTCTACATTCATAATTTCATAATCTATTTAATTAACTGTTCGTTTTCATATGCCATACCTTAAGTTTTTTTATGTCTGTGATTAAGAGACTATAGCTCTAAGTACGGAATATGGGGATTGATTGATGAATAAATTCTGGATTGATTTTTATTTTATAAATTTTATAGTAACAGGGTAGCTAAAAGTTTCTCCTTCGTTAGTTTTTAAAGTTGCCATTATGGTATATACTACATTAACAATAAAAAGTGCTGCCTGTGCCAAACCAGTAACTCCTAATGGAATCATCCACTTAGTAAATGAAAAATTATCTAAGTTAAAATGCAGGTTTAAATTGTTATAATTACTTAGGTCTGATAATCCAAAAAGATTAAAATCCATAATATTAGGGAGCATCCCAATAATAAAAGGAACACTTATTATTCCTAAAAGAATAGAATAAAGAAGTAGACTTATTTGAAAGTTAATTGCTTGTTTTCCATTATAATCCACAAAGCTATATTCTTTTTTATTTGCTGTCCATAATACTAATGGAATAATGAAATTTCCAAAAGGAATAAAGAATTTAGAAAAGGTAGATGCATGTATTAATGCAGACAAGGTTTTCTCGTGTTTTGTTATGGTTTCTGTCATGACCTATTAGTTTCTTATGCAAATATATGTTTAAAAAAAGGTACTATGCAAAACAAAGTACTGTAATTTAACATATAATTAACATTTTATTCTTAATTATATATCCTCTATATTTATTAAAAAATAATATACCTATGCCAGTTTCTTCCAGTAAATTAAATATGTTCACTTTTTTAAAACTTCCCTCAGCATGGTGGTGTGGTGTACGTTTGCAATCTATAGATAAAAATAGGGCAGTGGTTACAGTAAAGCATAAATGGTTTAATCAAAACCCATTTAAATCTATGTTTTGGGCTGTGCAAGGCATGGCTGCAGAGCTTAGTACTGGAGCTATGATGATAGACCAAATTAAGGACAGTGGTAAAAAAATTTCTATGTTGGTAGCCAATAATAATGCTAATTTTTCTAAAAAGGCTACTGGTAAAATTACTTTTGTATGCGAGGATGGCTATAAAATTAAAGAAGCCTTAGATAAAACTGTTACTACAGGAGAAGGGCAAACCCTTTGGATGCAATCTATAGGAACTAATGAAGAAGGGGTAGTAGTGTCTACCTTTAATTTTGAATGGACAGTTAGGGTGAAAAAATAGAGTTTAACTAAAAATGCTAGTACTATTGAGTTTTATTTAGCGCTCAAATTCAGTTATTAGACCGTCCGAAGCAACATTATCATCTAATTTTAAATTATCATTTACAATAATAATTACACCTTTTTTATTATTTTCTACATAAAGAGTTTTTATTTGCTTGTCTTCTCGTACTTCGTAGTTATAAACTCCAGTATCTAGACCAGCATAAATATCTTCTGGTCCTGTAGTCATAATATTATTTTCTACGTTTAATTTAAGTTTAGAATGGTCAAAAGTCCATTTTACTTGATCTCTAGTATAATCTAAATCTATTCCAGCTAAACCACCATTTACATTTTTTAAATACCAGATTCCAGAAATTGAATCCATTGTGTTTTCATCTTTATCCTTTTCGCAACTGTTGAAAAGAATCATACTTGTTAATATAAAGAAGATAGAAAATCTAATATTCATGTCTAAATGGTTTTTACAGTAGATACTAAATTAAATGAATAGTTGCGTAGCCGTTTCAAAAAAAAATGAAATAACTTGTAACAAATGACCTTTGTTTGTATACATATAAGTATCAATCATAAAAATTATTTTAAAATGAACGCGCACGAAATAGATTATCAGATTTTTGGAGAAGAAATGCAATATGTAGAAATAGAACTAGACCCGCAAGAAGCAGTAGTAGCAGAAGCAGGTAGTTTTATGATGATGGATTCTGATATTAAAATGGATACCATTTTTGGGGATGGCTCTAATCAAGAAAAAGGAGTTTTGGGTAAACTATTTTCTGCAGGGAAAAGAATGCTAACAGGCGAAAGTTTATTTATGACTGCTTTTTTAAATATAGGGCAAGTGAAAAAACAAGTGAGTTTTGCATCTCCATACCCAGGAAAAATTGTTCCAATAGATTTATCTGAAAAACAAGGAAAATTTATTTGTCAGAAAGATGCTTTTCTATGTGCAGCCAAGGGAGTTTCTGTAGGTGTTGAATTTTCTAAAAAGTTAGGAAGAGGTCTTTTTGGAGGCGAAGGCTTTATTATGCAAAAGTTAGAAGGCGATGGTATGGCATTTGTACATGCTGGAGGAACCTTAGCTAAAAAAGTGCTTGCTGCTGGTGAAGTATTAAAAGTAGATACTGGTTGTATAGTTGGTTTTAGCCAAACCGTAGATTATGATATAGAGTTTATTGGCGGTATTAAGAATACAGTTTTTGGAGGCGAAGGCTTATTTTTTGCCACCCTAAGAGGACCTGGAACAGTATATGTGCAATCTTTACCTTTTAGTAGATTAGCAGGTAGAGTTTTATCTGCACTGCCTAGAAGCGGAAATAGTAAAGGAGAGGGTAGCCTTTTAGGAGGTATTGGAGACTTATTAGATGGCGATAATAGATTTTAATAAAAAAAATAAATTTATTAAAGCGTTATGTATTTTAAATATATAGCGCTTTTTATTTGAAAAATAATTTTTATTATGCTAATCTTTGTAATATGAAATACGGTAAAGTAAGGAATGTAATAAAGGATTTATTATCAGATAATTGGTATACGTTAAGCAAATTTAGTTTTGAATATTTAAGAGAAGACGGAGTTTGGGAAAAGCAAGAACGTGAGGTCTATGATTGTGGAGATGCAGCAGCAATACTCTTATATAACAAACAAAAGCAAACTGTAGTTTTAACAAAACAGTTTAGGATGCCTGTTTTCCAAAATGAAACAGAGCTAGAACTAGGAAATGGAATGATGGTAGAAGTATGCGCAGGTCTTTTAGATGGTGATACACCAGAAGTTTGTATTATAAAAGAGGCTATAGAAGAAACAGGCTATAAAATAGACGTAGTTACTAAAGTGTTTGAGAGTTTTATGGTACCCGGAACGGTTATGCAAAAAGTACATTTTTTTGTTGGGGAGTATAAAGAGGAGAATAAAATAAGTGCCGGTGGAGGCGCAGACTATGAGACAGAGAATATAGAAGTTCTAGAAGTTTCTTTAGAGGAAGCAATTAGTTGGGTGCAAAATGGTAAAATTAAAGATGGAAAAACGATAATGCTTTTACAGCACGCGCAAATACAAAACCTTTTATAGTTTTAATAAGTATCTCTTATTTTTTCAAAAAAATGATGCATTTCTTTTTTAATATCAGATGAAGACGCAACAAAATGATTATTCATAAAACTAAAAATAACTGTTTTTCCAGAGTTGGTTATAAGGTAACCGCTTAAGCAATAATTGTTACCTAAACTACCAGATTTGGCATATAAATAGGGTTCTTGCACAGTATCTCCATTTTTTATTTTAGGAGTGTTAGTTACAGGAAATAAAGTGTATAACCTTTCTTTAGGTAATTTTTTATAGAGTTCATGAAGCACATGCACCATAGATTCTGGTGTAAAAAGATTATACCTAGATAAACCAGAACCATCTACCCATCTTGGTTTTTGTTTTAAGTTAGATAACTTCGTTTCTAAAATATACTTTTTAGCAATGTTAAAATTTAGAGTATCAGAAAGAATACCAGAACTTACCAGCATTAATTGTTCTGCTAAAAAATTATCGCTCTTATGCATCATTCTTTTATAGACAGAATCTGATGCTATACCATATAAAATATTTTTATCACCCTTAGGTAACTTAGAAGAAATTGTGATATTCTTTTGTAATATTTCTTCTAGAAGGTCTTTAGTTAAACTGTTGCTAGTAATAAAAGGAGTTGTAATAGTGTCTTTAGAGGTGCTATTATAATAAAATGTATTAGTATGCTCTTCTCTTCTTTTTGGAAAATCAGAAAATGTTACACTGTCTTTAAAATAATTAGGTGTAGAAATTAAATTTTCTTTATTATATACAGTAATAACATTACCATATATAGGTAAACTACTTTTTTCGGGAGAATAGTAGGTGCCATAATCTTCCCAAGCCCAACCAGGACCATATTTATTATCTTTAAAATTAGAAATGTTTAAAACTATATTGGAATATTTCTTTAGTAAAGATATAGCCGTATTGTCCTTAAAATAGGGGTGCAAAAGAGTTGGGTCTCCAGTTCCTTGTATATAAATAGTATCTTTTTGAATACTGTATTTTAAAGAAGGTATATTATTAGGTAGTATATGCAAAGAAGCATATAGAGTAAATATTTTAGTGTTACTAGCAGGCGTAAAATATTTTGTACTGTTAAGATTGTATAGTGTATCTTTTTTAATTGGATCTATTACTAAAACCCCTTTAAAACTATTTTTATAAAGGTTGGAGTCTAAGCTAATTTTAGAATTTTTACAACTAGTAAAAAATAATAGTATTGTAAAAAATAGCAAAAAAATCTTCATCTAAAATAAAATGTTTTAGGTTGAAGTTAAATTTAAATAAAAAACTTGCGAAATACGATATAAAACCAATGTGAATTATTAATTTTATAGATAACCATTTGATTATTAGTTTCTTGTTTTTAACGTTGTTTTTTTTGCATTTAATTAAAATATTATGAGAAAAGTAAGGAAATCCTTTTTTTTAACAAGAAATTATCGAATATTTAACTTAACAGGTACAATAAATAAAAGGTAATATGGTTAATTTTACTAGAGAGTATTATTTAATTTAAATATTTAAGAAATATGCCAAAGGCAATGTTAGAATACACAAAAACGGTTTTAAAAAAAGTTAGTTTTGATAGTGTTCTTTTCTGTAAGGAATTAAAAAAAAGTTTAAGAATACTATTACCAGAAGAAATAGAAGAGTTAAAAAAATGGTTACAACAGTTTATTAACGATAAACCAGAATTACAAACCAGTATATTTTTTTTAACGGCATAATATAAAACGGTCACTATTTAGTGACCGTTTTTTTAAATTGATATTACTACTTCGTTTTTATCTCTATAGTTTATTTAGAAATAGGACTAATTATTTTTACATCCTGAAAAGCAATAGCTCCCCGAACAATTCCAGAAATTACATCTCTTAAGGCTTCTGTTATTTGTATTTTAAGTTCGCTCTTATGATAAATAAGGCTTACTTCCCTTGCTGGAGAAGGCGCATCAAAATACTTTAGCTTCGCTTTTTTAACTTCATCTAGGCTCAAGGTATTTAAATAGGGTAGGAGTGTCATTCCAAGACCTTCATCAGAAAGATTTACTAGAGTTTCAAAACTACCGCTCTGTAATTGAAAATGCTCTTCATTATAATTTTTAGAAGCTTTACATAAGTTAATTACGCCTTCTCTAAAACAATGTCCATCTTGTAATAAAAGAATATCATTAATACTTAAATCCTCTGGCTTTAAATTATCTAAGTTTTTAAGTCTGTGGTTATTTGGAACATAACCAACAAAAGGCTCATAATATAAAGGGCGTTCTTTTATAAATTCAACCTCTAAAGGAGTTGCAGCAATAGCAGCATCTATATGGCCATCTTGTATATTTCGTATTAAGTTTTCTGTACTTTGTTCTTTTATAATAAGGTTTACTTTAGGGTACTTATTAATAAAAGCTTTTAAAAACATTGGTAGTAAGGTTGGCATAATAGTAGGTATTATTCCTAAAGTATAATCACCCCCAATAAACCCCTTTTCTTGATCTACAATATCTTTAATACGTTCCGCTTCGTTTACAATATTTTTGGCCTGTTCTACAATTTTTTTACCAACTTCGGTAATCGTAATTGGTTTTTTACTTCGATCAAAAATAAGTATATCTAACTCATCTTCAAGTTTTTGAACTTGCATACTTAAAGTTGGTTGGGTAACAAAACTTTTTTGTGCGGCAAGTGTAAAGTTTTGGTGCTCAGCAACTGCTAAAACATACTGTAATTGTGTAATAGTCATGCATTATAATTTTAATGCTATAAAGGTATTAAAACTATCAATAAAACTTATTATAAAACGATTTTTTATGTAATACCTTTATACTATTAAAAGGAAATGAATTTTTTAACAAATATTAATTAGTAATGATGGTTAAACCGTCACATTTCTAACATTTCAGTAGCCATAATTCCCAACTGGGTGATCTTATTTAGTTTTGGAGACAGGCTGTTCGCATTTTTGGAGTATTAAAATCAAAAAATCGAACAGTCATGTTAAAACTAGTAACTTATTTTATTTTATTTTTTACAACTACGGTTGCTCTCTCTCAGGCTACAATTTCTGGAAAAGTAGTAAATGAAAAAGACAATCCTATTGTAGGTGCCAATGTATATTTAGAAGGTACCTATGATGGCGCCTCTACAAATGCAGAAGGAATTTTTTCCTTTGAAACTACATTAGAAGGCACGCAAACGCTTATTATATCTGCACTTTCTTATGAAACGCACTATGAAATGGGAGAAGTTTCCTATTATAAAAATATACCTATTAAAATGCGCGAAGCTATTAATGAACTTACAGGGGTTACTTTAACTGCGGGGACTTTTAAGGCAGGCGATAATTCTAAAGTAGCGGTATTAAAGCCATTAGATGTTGTTACTACTGCAGGCGCTTTAGGAGATTTTGTTGCAGCATTACAAACCTTGCCAGGAACTAGTACAGTTAGTGAAGATGGTAGATTATTTGTTCGTGGTGGTTCCGCAGGAGAAACTCAGGTTTTTATAGATGGTTTACGAGTTTTTCAGCCTTTTAATGCTACGGCAAATAACATTCCTACAAGAGGCAGGTTTTCTCCTTTTTTATTTAAAGGAATAACGTTTAGTACAGGAGGATATTCTGCTGAATATGGGCAAGCATTGTCCAGTGTTTTGTTATTAAATACAGAAGATATGCCAAAACAAGAAAAGACCGATATTTCATTAATGTCTGTTGGAGGAGGTTTGGGACATACCGAGATTTGGGGAAACCAATCTTTAAGTTTTAATGCGTCTTATATTAATTTGGCTCCATACCAAAGTATAATTCCTAATAATCAAGGTGCACGTTGGAATGAGCCTTACGAATCTATTGCTGGTGAAGCAGTTTTTAGAAGTAAAGCAGAAAAAAGTATGTTTAAATTATATACAGGATTTAACCATAGTAATTTAGATATTGAGCAAGAGGATGTAAATTATGAAGACTATGTTCCTTTTCAGTTAAAGAATAACAATCTATACGTAAACGCTTCTTATAAGCACTTTTTAGAGAACGAATGGACCATTACTTCTGGAGCTAGTATTTCATCAGACAAAAATAAAATAGGAATTTTAACCGATAAGATAGGCACAGAGGAAATAGCATCGCACGTAAAAGTAAAAGTAAAGAAGAGTTTTAGCAGCAGGTTTCAGCTACACTTTGGGGCAGAATATTTTAGTACAGATTATGAAGATATTTTTACGGAAGAAAATGGGACTACTTTTATGAGTGGTTTAAAAGAGAATTTATCTGGTGCGTTTTCGGAGGCCGATATTTTTTTTAGCAATAAACTAGCAATGAAAGTAGGGGTAAGAGGAGAGTATTCTAAAACGTTGAAAGATTTTACTTTATCTCCAAGAGTATCATTAGCGTATAAGAGTAGTGATAAAGGACAATTTTCTTTGGCCTATGGCGATTTTTATCAAAACCCACAAACCAATTTTTTAAAGTTTAACGATAATTTAAAATCTGAAAAAACGGCGCATTACATATTTAATTACCAATATTTAAATGATGGAAAAACTTTTAGGGCAGAAACATATTATAAAGACTATAAAAGTTTAGTGAAGTATGATACAGATATGCCCATGTTTAATAGTGCGTATAACAATTTAGGAAGTGGCTACGCTTCTGGTATAGATGTTTTTTGGAGAGATAATAAGAGTATTAAAAATTTAGACTACTGGATTTCTTATTCCTATTTAAATACGAAAAGAGATTATTTAAATTTTGAAGAAAAAGCGACCCCAAATTTTGCACCTACCCATAACTTTTCTTTAGTAACTAAATACTGGGTAGAAGATTGGCGTTCACAAATTGGTGCTTCTTATACCTATGGTTCTGGTAGACCTTATGATGATCCTAATTCTTCTAAATTTTTAGCAGAAAAAACAAAGAGCTATAATAATTTAAGTGTTAATTGGGCGTATTTAATATCGCCTCAAAAAATCTTATATCTATCTATAAACAATGCTCTAGGTTTTAATAATGTAAGTGGCTATCAATATGCTAACGCTCCAGATGTAAACGGAGCATTTAATAGGCGTTCTATAAGACCAACCGCAGATACTTTCTTTTTTGTAGGTTTCTTTTGGACTATTAGTAAAGACAAAAAAAGTAATCAATTAGATAATCTGTAATTAGCTTTAACCAATCAGTGGTAAATTCTTTGCTGCTTCAAAGTGTTTTAATTAATTATTATTTCACATATTTTTTTAAAATCATTACAGCATAAATGACATTTTTTAAGATGTAAAATTAAAGACCACCAAATATTTTTGATATTTGAGATATAATTTATTGTAATAGGAGTAAAGGGTATTGTTTTTTTACAATAATTTAGTGTGAACCTAAAAAATGAATTTATGCCATTTATAACAAACAAAAAAGCAAAGGTACAAGTAGATATTTTTTATGAAGATTATGGGAATGGACAACCCGTAATTTTAATTCATGGATGGCCATTGAGTCAAAAAACTTGGGAGCAACAAGTGTGGAAACTAGTAGATGAAGGTTTTCGCTGCATTTCATATGATCGTCGTGGATTTGGAACATCTTCCTCTCCTTGGGAGGATTATGACTATACTACACTCACCAGTGATTTACATGCTTTAATAGAAGAATTAGATTTAACAAATGTTATATTAGTAGGGTTTTCAATGGGTGGAGGTGAAGTAGTTCGTTATTTTACCAATTACGGGTCTGATCGTATAGCAAAAGCAGTTTTAATAAGTTCTATAATTCCATTAGTAAAAAAGAAAGAGGATAATCCTAATGGTGTACCCGAAAATGACTTAAATGGTATTATTGATGCTTTAGAAAAGGATAGGGTACACTTTTTGAAAAATAAATTCCATAAAGGGTTTTATAATTATGAAAACAATAAAGACCGTGTTAGCGCTGCCCAATTAGATTATGATTTTACAGTCGCTTCTTGGGCTTCCCCACGAGCAACAATCCAAACAGCACTTTCCTGGATGCATACAGATTTTAGACCAGAGTTACAAAATGTTACAGTACCTACTTTAATTGTTCATGGAGATGCAGATGGTACCGTACCTATTGAAACTTCCTCTAAACAAGCAGCTTCTGGTATTATAGATAATAGGTTTGAGGTTATTAAAGGAGCTCCGCATGGGCTTCATATTACACATGCTACAGAGTTAAATAAAATTTTAATTTCTTTTTTAAAGAAATAGTATAGAAAAAATCTAAAATATAAAAAGGGAGTAGCAACTAGGCTACTCCCTTACCATTAAAAAAACCAAAAAAATATTATTCAAATGTGTAATTGGTTTTTACAACTTGGGTAAGTCTAAAAAAGCCATGCGCATAGTTATTGGCATTTGTTTGGTTTATACAGTTCCCTTTTAAAGCAACTGGTGTAGTACCAAATAAACCTACCCCTTCAGATTGTTCTATTAAGGTGTTTATATAATTATAGTATGTCTCAGAAATACCATACATTTCTAATTCTACACGGTCTCCAGTAGTAAACTCGCCTTGGTTGTCATCTTCATCTTTCTCATGCCACCAGTCTATTTCATTTCCATTAATAAATTGATCATTGCCAGCTTCTAGTTCATAAAATAAATCGCCATCTTCTTTAAATCTAAATAGATAAAAGTTTTTTTCATCTTCAGGGTCATTAAAATATGCAACAACTTCTAATACTTCATCATCAAAACCTTTTTCTGTAGATTGTTCTACTCTTGTAATATCGGTTACAGGTTTTAAATTTTCTGTAGCAGTATATACTTCGTTATTGTAAATAACTTCTAGCATATAAGTATCTTCTATAATTGGATTAAATGTAGTAATAGTATAATCCCCATTATTTTGATTTTCAAAAATGAATTCTTCGGAGGTATTTGTATTTGTAACCTTTACAGTAGCATTAGTTACAGGAGAACTTTGGTCTTCTACAAAATAAGTAGATGAGGTAGATAACTTTATGGTTTGGTTAGCACCTGTTGTTCCTTTTTCCCAGTCTAAAGATGCTTCAATAACCAGCCTTTCTGGAGCGTTTTGTACTTCTACATCAATTACATCTTCACAAGAGATGAACAAACTTATGGTTAGTAGCGTTATGAGTTTTATATATAATTTCATCGTATTAAAATTTAAAGTTATAGGTTGCAGATGGTACCATTCCAAAGATGGCAGTTCTTGTAGCTTCATTTACACCAGTTTCTGTGTTTTGACCAAAAGAGATAGATGCCGCATTTTTCTTATTGTAGACATTATAGATTCCAAAAACCCATTCGCCTTTCCATCTTCTATTTGGTTTTTTATTTGGCGTATATGTAGCCGATAAATCTAGGCGGTGGTACAATGGTAACCTATCCGAATTTCTATTAGAGTAACTAGCAATAGAAAGCCCTTCGTATTGGTATTGACCGTTAGGGTAGGTAACAGGTCTTCCCGATTGTAAAGCAAAGTTAGAACTAAATGTCCATTTATCTGATGCCTTATAAGATCCTGTAATAGATAAATCATGTAAGCGGTCGTAAGGTGTTTTATACCATTCTCCATTGCTAATTCCAGGACCACCAGCATTGGCATCATCTGTTCTTTGCTCAGATTTAGAAAGTGTATAGGCTACCCACCCAGTAAAATTACCTGTATTTTTTCTAAATAACACTTCTAATCCATAAGCTCTAGACTCGCTATTTAATATTTCGGTTTCTATGGTGTTGTTCCCAATTAAATCAGAACCATCTATATAATCAATACGGTTATCTGTAGTCTTGTAATAAGACTCTACTTCTAAAGAATATGCTTCATCTTTAAAATTTTTAAAATAGCCTATAGCAAATTGGTCAGACAATTGGGGTTTTACATACTTGCCGCTAGGCGTCCAAACATCTAAAGGAGTAACCGATGCTGTGTTAGATAATAAATGAATATACTGTGCAACTCTAGAGTATCCTAATTTTACCGAGGAGTTTTCATTTAACTCATAAGCCATAGAAACTCTAGGTTCTAAATTACCATAATTAGCTATAGATTCTCCGTCGTCATAAACAGTTTCTCCTATTTCCTCACCACGTTCATAAATACCTAAAACAGGGTTGTAAGCAACAGGCTGGTTATTTGCATAATTATTTAAAGCTTGCCCTCCTAAACGGTTAAAATAGCTGTAGCGTAAACCATATTGCGCGGTTAATTTATCTGTAAGTTTGTGTTCTGCATTAATATAAACACCAGTTTCTAAGGCTTTCTTTTTGTCTAATTGCATAGCATTTACAGAAGATTCACTAGAGGTAGGTTCTATAGCACCAGGATTAAAATCATAATAAATGGCACTAGCACCAAAGTCTAATTTAAATTTATCATTGAAGTAGTATTTTAAATCGTACTTAGCATTGTAATTATCTATTGCAGAAATCCAGTTAAACTCGGCAACTCTTATTCCAATGTCGTAATCATAGCGGCTATAGATTAAAGATAAATTAGAGAATAAGCGTTCATTAAAAATATGGTTCCAACGTAAGTTTCCAGAAGCATTACCATAGGTAGTTTCAAAACTACTCCCTAATTTAAATGTATCTCTTCCAAAATATCCAGAAAGAAAAAGCTTATTGTTTTCATTAAAGTTATAATGTGTTTTTAGGTTTAAATCGTAAAAACCAACTCTGTTTTTGTTATTAAATGCAGCTAAAAATACATTTACATAAGAGGATCTACCAGCAACAAGAAAAGAGCCTTTTTTATTAAATAAAGGTCCTTCTAATGCCAATCTACTAGAAATAAGTCCAATTCCTCCAGATGCAGCGAACCTTTTATTATTACCGTCTTTTTGTCTTACATCTAATACCGAGGAAGTTCTACCGCCAAACTTTGCAGGAATACCTCCTTTGTGTAGTTTAATGTCTTTAATAGCGTCTGCATTAAAGACCGAAAAGAAACCTAGCATGTGCGATGTATTGTAAATAATGGCTTCATCTAGCAACACCAAATTCTGGTCTGCCGCGCCTCCACGTACGTTAAAGCCACTAGAACCTTCTCCATTATTAGTAACTCCAGGGAGCATTTGTAGAGATTTTATAATATCTACCTCTCCTAAAACCACAGGCATACGTTTTACCGTTTTAATGTTAAGCTTGTTAACGCTCATTTCTGGTTTTCTAATATTTACATGCTCTTTTTCATCCGCTGTTAAAACAACTTCTTCTAACTGCGTAGCATATTCTTGAATTTCAAAATTTACTTTTTGATTTTGATTTAGAGTAATTTCCTTTTTTACATCTAAAAAACCTACATAAGAGATTATTAAATTGTAATCTCCGCTAGGGGCAGTGATAGAGTAAAAGCCATACTCATTAGTAATAGCACCTATAGTAGTGCCTTCTAAAAAAACGGATGCTCCAAAGAGAGTTTCCCCATTACTGGCATCGGTAATAGACCCGCTGACCGTAAAATTTTCCTGCGCACTTAGGAGCGAAGTGAAAAATAAAAATAGTAATCCTAATTTCTTCATGATTTAATTGTTGTTTTTTGATGGATGTTTTAATGTATGTTTAGTAAAGACAAAAGAAAATAGAATAGGTTGCATATGGTCAAAAAAAAGATAAAATATTTTTTGAAGATGTTGTTGATGCATAAAAAAAAAGCCCATTCTATAGACTAGAACAGGCTTTTTTAAATTATTATTTTTTTTAATCTCTCTTATCAGGATTATTTCTGCTAGAGTTTCTATTGTTTTTTCCTCTGTAGTTAGATTTTCGGTTTCTATTTGAATTTCTAGAAGGTCTATTATTATTTCTAGTTTTATTGTTACTAGGTTTTTGGGGTTTAAGTTCGATGTTTTCTTGTGCATCTTCCATAAAAGGATGGTCTCCCAATCTTGGAACCTGTTGCTTAATTAACTTTTCTATATCTTTTAAATAGGCGCGTTCTTCTGCCATACAAAAAGATATAGCAATGCCACTGGCACTGGCACGTCCTGTTCTACCAATACGGTGTACGTAGGTTTCTGGAATATTAGGTAAATCATAATTTATTACCAAAGAAAGGTCGTCTACATCTATACCACGTGCAGCAATATCTGTTGCAACAAGAACATTAAGTTTCCCTTCTTTAAAAGCACCAAGGGCCTTTTGTCTTGCCGTTTGTGATTTGTTACCGTGAATGGCTGCAGAATTAATATCTGCTTGCGCAAGTTTCTTAACAATTTTATTTGCGCCATGTTTAGTTCTAGAAAAAACTAAAACCGATGCCTCCGGTTTTTCTTGTATTAAATGTATTAGTAATTTTGGTTTATTAGTTTTACTAACAAAATAAATACCTTGCTCAACTCTTTCTGCTGTAGCTTGTTTTGGCTTTATAGTAACACGCTCAAAATCTCCTAGTATTCTTTTGGAAAGTTCTACAATGTCTTTTGGCATGGTAGCAGAGAAAAATAAAGACTGTCTCTTAGTAGGTAATTTTGCAATGATCTTTTTAATATCATGAATAAACCCCATGTCTAGCATTTGGTCTGCTTCATCTAAAACCACATACTCAATATCTCTAAGCGATATAATGTTTTGATTCATTAAATCTAATAATCTTCCTGGAGTTGCAATCAAAGCATCTACACCTGGGCGTAAAGCATTTACTTGCTTTTGTTGTTTTACACCACCAAAGATAACCGTGTTTTTAACATTTGTATGCTTACTATATGCTGTAAAGTTTTCGCCAATTTGTATAGCAAGCTCTCTAGTTGGTGTAACTATAAGCCCTCTTATACGTTTTTTCCCTTTTATATGTTCTTGGTTACTATGTAGGTGATGAATTATAGGAATACTAAAAGCCGCAGTTTTTCCTGTTCCAGTTTGTGCAACCCCTAAAAGGTCTTTTTTTTGAAGTAAAATAGGAATTGCTTGTTCTTGAATAGGAGTAGGGTTGGCATACCCTTGCTCTTCTATAGCTTTTAATATAGGTAAAGCTATACCTAAATCTTTGAATGTCATTTATTTTAAAATATGCGGCGAAGATACGTTTATGGAGTAGAAAAAGAATAAAATAGAGATTATTTATCTAAAAGAAATAGTTTTTTATTTGGTATATATTGCTTTTAAGTTGCTTTACGTCATTAATACAAGGTTTTACAACAATAATTAGGCTGTATTTAGTAACTTAAATAAATTGGAGACTTTGTATACATCATTAAATAAGTATTATAACTAAAATAAAATGAAATTTCCCTTAGGACTTATTTGTACGATATTATTTCTGTTATGGTCTTTTACTAGTATAAGTCAAGAAACTTTTGCTCATAATTTTCAAAGTGTAAGTTATACTGCTAACGATGGTTCCGAGAATTTTGCTGCCGGATGGACAGAAACAGGAGAAGGAACAAATGCAAATGGAGGAAGAATACGAGTAAATAATAATCAACTTCGATTTAGAAACCTAGACACAAGGTACATAACTCGTAATTTAGACTTATCTGCTTATGAAAGCGTTACCCTTACCCTAGATTATAATAGAACTAGTGGAGACGAAACTATAAATGTGCAATTATATGATGGGTTTAACTATGTTACTGTTGCTAATTTAAATGGTACAGGAAGTTTAAGTTACGATTTAAATACCAATCAGATTATAGCAGACGCTGGCATTAGATTTATTTCGGGTAGTGGTGATTGGGATGTAAATACTGAGCAAGTATTTATTGATAACGTTCTTTTTACAGGAACCTTACCAAACCAACCGCCGATAGTAGCCGGATCGGGTTCTCAAATATATTGTCCAGGGTCTTCTGTTCCTGTGGCGCAAACAATTAATATTACGGATCCAGATGATACTACAACTACAGCAGTTTATATACAAATTTCAGGTGGATATGTTACAGGAGAAGATATACTAACCTTAACAGGTAGCCACCCAAATATTACTTCTAGTTGGGATGCTACAGAAGGAGAAATAACTTTACAAGGGCCAACAACCTATGCAGAATTTGAAACTGCAATATTGGCAACTGAATTTTCTACGAGTGCGGCAAACCCTACTGGTGTTAGGCAATTTTCTATAACTGTAGGGGAAGCTAATTATTTACCATCAACGCAGCATTATTATGAATTTGTGTCTGACCCAAATATTTCTTGGACCGATGCTGAAATTGCAGCAAGTAACCGAACATATTTTGGTTTACAAGGGTACTTGGTAACCTTAACATCGCAAGAAGAAGCAGATTTTTCGGGTTCGCAAGCGCAAGGTGTAGGGTGGATTGGAGCTTCGGATGAAGCAGTAGAGGGGGAATGGCGTTGGATGACAGGCCCTGAGGCTGGCACACAATTTTGGGATGGAAATGTAGGAGGTACAGAATTAACCTATGCTTTTTGGAATAATAATGAACCTAACGATTATCCTAATGCCGGTATAGACGGTGAAGAAAATTATGCACATATAACAGATAATTCGGTGGGAATTTTGGGTTCGTGGAATGACCTGCCAAATGTTACTGCAACAAGTGGAGCCTATTCTGCACAAGGGTATGTTGTGGAATATGGAGGTATGTCTGGGGATCCTGTATTAAACCTTACGGCAACTACAACCATAGAAATGAGTTTGTGTAAGGTTATTACAAATAAAAAAATTACATACAGGGTAAATAAAGATTAAAAAACTATAAGCTAGCAATAGCAGCCTCAGCACAACGTTCCCCGTCCATAGCTGCAGATACAATACCACCAGCATAACCGCCACCTTCTCCACAAGGGAATAAACCTTCAATTTCTGGATGCTCTAATTTTTTGTTTCTAGGAATATTTACAGGAGATGAGGTTCTAGATTCTACACCAACAATATTAGCTTCTGCAGTATAATAGCCTCTCATTTTTTCTCCAAAGGCTTTAAATCCGCCACGTAATCTGCTACCAATTCCTTTTGGTAAAAGAGAATGTAGGGGAGATGATTTTAATCCTGGTTGGTAAGAAGTTGGATTTAAGTCTGTAGATAAATTTCCTTCCACAAAATCAGTAAGTCTTTGTGATGGTGCAACTTGGCTGCGACCACCTGCAGTAAAAGCTAAGCGTTCTAAACTTTTTTGGTATTCCAAACCTTTAAGAACTCCAAATTTTTCGAACTTATACAAATCTTCCTCAGCATTAATTTCTACCACTATTCCTGAGTTTGCATATAAATTATTTCGTTTAGAGGGAGACATGCCGTTTACAACAACTTCTCCAGGAGCAGTAGCAGCAGGAACAATAAATCCGCCAGGGCACATACAAAAAGAATATACTCCTCTGTTTTTAACCTGTTCTACCAAGCTATAAGAAGCGGCTGGCAAAAGAGTATTTCTATCGCCTTTACAATGGTACTGTATAGAATCTATTATATGCTGCGGATGCTCTACACGAACACCCATAGCAAATGACTTTGCTTTTAAAGCAATTTTCTTATTGTTCAGTAAATAATAAATATCACGTGCAGAATGTCCTGTTGCTAGTATAACTCTATTAGCAATCATTTCATTACCGTTCTGTAATTGTATGGCAGTTATTTTGTTGTTTTTAACTGTGAAATCGGTTACACGAGTATTAAAATGAATTTCGCCACCATGTTCTATAATTTTTTCCCGAACATTTTGAACAATTTTTGGTAGTTTATTGGTGCCAATATGTGGGTGCGCATCTACTAAAATTTGTTCTGTAGCACCGTGATAAACAAGGCTTTCAAAAATTTTACGAACATCCCCTCTTTTAAGGCTACGAGTGTATAGTTTTCCATCGGAATAGGTTCCAGCACCACCTTCTCCAAAGCAGTAATTACTATCTTCATTTACTAAATGGTCTTGGTTTATGGCTTTTAAATCGCGTCTACGTTCCTGAACTTTAGTACCGCGTTCTAAAACAATAGGCTTGTAACCTAATTCTAAACAACGTAAAGCAGCCCACATACCAGCAGGGCCAAAACCAATAATATGTATTTCTTTGGCTTTAGAAACATTTTTATAATTGAACGTATAATCTGGTTTTTTTGATGGTTTTTCGCGAATATAGATTTCTAACTTATAATTAAAATAAATAGAGGGTTTACGAGCATCAATAGATTTACGTAAAACTTTTATTGCGATGTCTTTTTCGTCTTGCCCTAGATGTTTTGCAACCTTTTTTAAAAGCATTCCGGGTTGGCCTTCTTCTTTAAGAGATAATCTATATTGTATATTCCTTACCATAGCGCAAAGCTAAACTACTTTAAGGTATAAAAAAATGCATCTTACAAATTGTAAGATGCATTTAAAAAAAACTTGATTGTATTAAGCTAAAACAGAAATACTTTCTCTGCATTCTTGTGCTGCAGTAACCATTTCTATTAATGCCTTTTTAGTTTCTTCCCAATGTCTTGTTTTTAAACCACAATCTGGATTAATCCATAATTGCTCTACAGGAATGTATTTGGAAGCTTTTTTTATTAAAGAAACCATTTCTTCTCTTTCTGGTACTCTAGGGGAATGAATATCATACACTCCAGGACCAATTTCATTAGGATATTTAAAAGCGGCAAAAACGTCTAAAAGTTCCATTTGTGATCTAGAGCATTCAATGGTAATTACATCGGCATCCATATCTGCAATATCGGCTATAATATCATTAAACTCAGAATAACACATGTGTGTATGTATTTGGGTTTCGTTTTTTACGCCACTAGCAGATATTCTAAAGGCTTTTATTGCCCAGTTTAAATACGTTTTCCAATCTTCTTTTCGTAACGGTAACCCCTCTCTTATAGCAGGTTCATCTATCTGTATAATTTGTAAGCCAGCTTTTTCTAAGTCTACCACTTCATCTCTAATAGCTAATGCAATTTGTGTAGCCGTTTTGGAACGAGTTTGGTCATTACGAACAAAAGACCATTGTAGAATAGTAACTGGGCCTGTAAGCATCCCTTTTAATGGCTTTTTGGTTAAAGATTGTGCATAAGAAGACCATTTTACTGTCATTGGGTTTTCTCTAGAAACATCGCCATAAATAATAGGGGGTTTTACATAACGGCTACCATAACTTTGTACCCAGCCAAATTGTGTAAAAGCAAAACCATTTAGTTGTTCTCCAAAATACTCCACCATATCATTACGTTCAAACTCGCCATGCACTAGAACATCTAAACCTGCTTCTTCTTGGAATTGTATGGTTTCTTTAGTTTCTTTTTCTAGTAAATTTTGATATTCTTTAGCATCAATAGATCCTTTTTTATGCTTTGCTCTCCAACTACGAACCTCTTTTGTTTGCGGAAAAGACCCAATGGTAGTTGTAGGGAATAAAGGTAAGTTTAATGCGGTTTTCTGAATTTTTTGACGAACAGAAAAAGGATTTTTTCTTTGCGAGTCTTTTTCTGTAAGTGCTTTTACACGCTCTTTTACATTAGGATTATGAATTAAAGAAGTGGTTTTTTTAAACTCATGTATTTTAGTGTTTTCATGTAGTTTTACTAAACTTATTTCTAAATTTTCTTGATTTGCTAACTGTTTTAATATGGTAACTTCTTCTAGTTTTTGTTTTGCAAATGCTAGCCATTGTTTTACCTCTTTGCTTAGATTTTTTGAATTTGTTTCTAAATCTAAATCGCATGGGGAGTGGAGTAGGGAACAGGAAGGAGAAATAAGAATACGTTCCTTACCAATAGCATCTATTGCTTTTTGAATAAGATTTAAAGAGGTGTCAAAATTATTTTTCCAAATATTTCTGCCATCTACAACTCCTAAAGATAAGTGCGTTTTTTCTTGTAGTTTTCCAGATTGCAAAATGTCATCAAGTTGCAGGGGGCAACGTACCAAATCTATTTGTAAGGTATGTACAGGTAAAGAAAGTGCAGTTTCTAGATTATCGCCATAACAATCAAAATAATTGGCAATAACTATTTTTAAGTTAGGAAATATATTTGAAAATCTTTGATATGTGTTTTGTATCGCTTCTTGTTCTTTTTTAGATAAATTTGTAGCTAAGAAAGGCTCATCAAACTGTATGTATTCTACTCCTAAATTTACCAATTCTTGTATAATAGTTTCATAAACAGGAAGTAACTTCTCTAGTAAATTTATCCTATGAAAACCATCTTCTTTTTCTTTACCAGAAAGCAGAAAAGATACAGGGCTAAGAATAACAGGCTTTGTTTTTATACCTACTTCTAAGGCTTCTTTGTATTCGTCTACTATTTTAGAATCATAAACAAAAAAAGTTTGGTTTTTTGTAAACTCAGGTACTAAGTAATGGTAATTTGTATCAAACCATTTTGTCATTTCTAAAGCAGTAACATCAATAGTATTTTTTTGATGCCCTCTTGCCATTGCAAAATAAAGATCCTGTTTAGCAAAGTTTGGGTTGTTTTTAATGGCAAAATACCTTTCTGGAATGCAACCTAAAGTAAAGCTAAGGTCTAATACTTGATCATACAGAGAAAAGTCGTTAGAAGGAATAATGTCTATCCCTTTTTCTTTTTGTAAAAGCCAATTTTGTTGTCTAATGTTTTTTGTAGTTAATAAGAGAGAACCTAAAGAAGATTTACCAGACCAGTAATTTTCTAAAGACTTTTTTAACTCTCTTTTACTTCCTATTCTTGGGTATCCTAAATTTGTAGTTTTCATTATGTATAGATATAAATTCTATACAAATCTATATGTAAAGATTATTTATCTTATAATTTATTTTTAAATAAGATTATTTAACTATTAAGTAGTATATTTGAAGATGTAATTTTTATTATTCTGATGGAATATTAACCCCCAAAGAAAATTTATCTATGGAAAATTTAGATGTAACCGATATTCAATTGTTAAAACACCTTCAAGAAAATTCTAATATTACCACAAAAGAGCTAGCAGCTTTGGTAAATTTGTCTCCTACGCCAGTGTATGAACGTGTTAAGAAATTAGAAAAAGAAGGATATATAAAGCAATATGTTGCTTTATTAAATGCCGATAAATTAAATAGAGAACTCATTGTTTTTTGTAATATTACACTAAAGCAGCATACCAAGGCAATTGGTAATAAATTTGTGGAAGATATTGTTGCGTTAAAAGAGGTAACGGAGTGTTATAATATTTCTGGCGATTATGACTTTAAATTAAAGATAATGGTAAAGGATATGAAACATTATCAGGATTTTGTTATTAATAGCTTGGGAGATATAGAGAATATAGGAAGTGCGCATAGTACTTTTGTTATAGGAGTTATAAAACAATCTTATGCAGTTCCTATGTAATTTTAGAAAAGTAAAATAGTAAAAATAAAGGAGTTAGGGTATGAAAGTTTTGTTTATAGGGGGTACAGGGAATATTAGTAAAGAATCTAGTAAACTAACTATAAGCAGAGGAATAGATTTATATGTTTTAAATAGAGGAAAATCTAAAGTAGACATTACGGGAGTAAAATCTATTATTGGAGATATAAATAAACCGGAAGAATTATTAGAATTGCAAAAACACGAATGGGATGTTGTTGTAAATTGGATAGCCTTTATTCCAGAAGACATAGAAAGAGACATAGCTCTTTTTAAAGGAAAAACAAAACAGTATATTTTTATTAGCTCTGCATCTTGTTACCAAACCCCTTTAAGTTGCCCTGTAATAACAGAATCTACACCACTTTCTAACAGTTTGTGGGAATATTCTCAGAATAAAATATTGTGCGAATACCGTTTACAAAAAGCATACAGAGAAGAAGGCTTTCCTATGACTATAGTACGCCCTTCTTTAACCTATGATACAGTATTTCCTATTGCTATAGGAGGTTTTAGATATTATAATACTGTGGATAGAATTTTAAAAGGGAAAGAAATTATTGTACATGGTGACGGTACATCTATCTGGACAGTAACTCATGCCAGTGATTTTGCAAAAGGTTTTGTTGGTCTTTTGGGTTTAATGCCAGCTATAGGGCATGCTTTTCATATAACTTCTGAGGAAATACTAAGTTGGAATATGATTTATAAGATTTTAGCAAATGCATTAGGGAAAGAAGCTAATATTGTTCATATAGCTTCGGACTTTATTTGTAAAGTAGAGCCGTCTTTTACTGGAACTTTGTTAGCAGATAAAGCAGAAAGTGTGCTATTTGATAATAGTAAAATAAAAATGTTTGTTCCTGGTTTTAAAGCAACTATTCCTTTCTCAGAAGGTATTGTAAAAACTATTAATTGGTTTAATGCTAATCCAGAGCATAAAGTAATTAGTCCAGAAGAAGAACAAAAAATAGAAAACATACTACAGGCATATCATAAGCTATAAGTTTCTAGTAATTCTTTAAGTTATACAATTGGGTACTGTAATATAACAGTTCAGTCTTTCTTTTTTATTTATGGTGTAGGATTGCTTCATCTTTGAAGTGTTAATCAAAAAAAACATGCATCATGAAAAAAATTATTACCATCATTTTCGTATTAGTGGCAGCAATAGTTGTTGCTCAAGAGAAACTTACTACAATAGAGGTAGAGATACAAGATATTGATAATTCTAACGGCCAAGTACTTGTTGGGTTGTATAATTCAGAAGAGTTGTGGCTTAAAAAAAAATACAAAGGAGCAGTTGCCAAAATTTTGGAAGGAAAGAGTATAGCAACTTTTATAGACATTCCAGAAGGAATATATGCTATATCGGTTTTTCATGATGAAGATAAGGATGGAAAATTAAAGACTAATTTTTTAGGAATCCCTTCAGAAGATACAGGTAGTTCTAATAACGCCCCTGCTATGTTTGGTCCTCCAAAATGGGAAGATGCCAAATTTGAAGTAAAAGAGAATACAGTGAAGCAAATCATCAATTTATAATTAATAAAAATCAACAATTAAAAAACGAACAATCATGAAAAAATTAATTACAATTTTAGTAGTATTTATTTCGGCACTAACTTTTGCACAAGACCAGTATAAAACAGGAATGCAAAAAGCTTTTGGATTTTGGGGAGAAGGTAAAATTATCGAAGCTTCTAATCTTTTTGAGCGTATTTCTACAGCAGAAATAGATAACTGGTTGCCGGCTTATTACGCTGCACAAGTAAATACAGTAGCATCTTTTGGGGAAAAGGATAAAGAAAAGCTGGTAAAGCAGTTGGAAAAAGCACAAGAGTTTGTAGATATTGCCAAAGCAATATCACCAAATAATCCAGAAATTATAATACAACAAGCTATGATACACACTGCCTATGTTGTTTTTGATGGCGCTAGTTATGGTATGACATTGTCTCCAGAAATAGTTGCTTTATACCAAAAAGCATTAGCGATTGCTCCAGATAATCCAAGAGTTGTTTTTTCTAAAGCAGAATGGGATATGGGGTCTGCAAAATATTTTGGACAAGATACTGCGCCTTACTGTAAAGAAGTAGAACGTGCTTTGGAACTTTTTGCTAACTTTAAGCCAGAGTCAGAGTTTCATCCTAATTGGGGAAAAGACAGAGCAGAAATGATAGCTAAAGACTGTGGAAAATAAAGAAAAATAGATGCAAGATTTTTTAAAACACCTTGGAAGAGCTATACTTATTGGAACTTTAATATATATAGTTTTTATTGCAGTATATTACATTACGGGCTCCATTTCTCCAGAATTTAATGTAGAAATGGCTTGGAGAGAGTATTGGAAAAATATGATTTTTTCCTTGGTGCTTTATTTTGCTAATGCCTATTGGGTAGAATACCATATTAAGGCTTTTGAAAATAACCTTTTTACGGTAAAAAGATTTTTGATAGCTATTCTAGGAAACGTTTTATTTTCTTTATTGGGAGTGTTTGTTTCTAACTTAATTATAGAAGTAGGCATTTATAAGTTGTCTTTTTGGAACTTTTTTGGAAGACAGCATATAGAAGAGTATAGAATGTCTATGTTAATTTCTATAGTTATTTCATTGGTTTTTTATGCTATTTGGTATTATAAGAATAGGCAAGAAAATAAAGTAAAAGAACAAAAAATAATTGCTGGAACGGCTTCCGCAAAATTTGATGCTTTAAAAAACCAGTTAGACCCGCATTTTCTGTTTAATAGTTTAAACGTCTTAACAAGCTTAATAGAAGAAGATCCATACCAAGCACAAAAGTTTACAACGTCACTTTCTAAAGTCTATAGATATGTGCTAGAACAGAAGAACAAAGATTTAGTGTCTGTAGATGAAGAATTAAATTTTGCTAAAACCTACATTAAATTATTAAAAATGAGGTTCGAGGATAGTATAATTTTAGATATACCAGATAGTTGTTCAGATTCCGAAGCTAAAATTGTGCCTTTGTCTTTACAATTACTGCTAGAAAATGCAGTAAAGCACAATGTAGTTACAGCAGATAAACCATTGTCTATAAGAGTTTTTGAAGAAGAAGGAAATCTTTGCGTATCCAACAATATTCAAGAAAAAAGAGTGGTTAAAAAAAGTAGTGGAGTTGGGCTGGTTAATATTCAAGAACGCTATGGTATTTTAACAGACAGAAGAGTTGTAATAGATAAAGCCGCTTCGGTTTTCAGTGTACAATTACCTATGCTTACTAAAAAGGTAACGGTAATGGAAGAGCAAGAGTCTTATATAGAGGATAAAAGATATCAAAAAGCAAAAGAGCGGGTAGAGGCAATAAAAGGTTTTTATGGAAACTTAATAGCGTATTGTATAATTATACCGATGCTTGCAATTTTAAATTATAATACAACTAGTTTCCCTTGGATAATTTTCCCAACTTTAGGATGGGGGTTTGGTATTGTTGTTCATGGCATGGAGGCATTTGGTTACAATCCACTTTGGGGAAAAAATTGGGAAGAACGTAAGTTAAGAGAGTATATGGAGGATAAGGAATAACCTTTTTTACAATTCATCCATAAAAGATAACAATTCGGAAATTCATATTTAGAAATAGAAAAGTTTTACAGGAAATTTGAAGTAAAAAATAATAAAACAAAATTATGGATACTTTAAGTAAAGAAACTAGATATTTAAGAGCAAAAGAGAAAGTACAAGCGGAGAAAGGTTTTTTATTCTAACCTAACTGCGTACTGCATAACAATACTAATGTTAGCAATACTTAACTACGCAACAACAGGTTTTGTTTGGGTTATTTTTCTGGCAATGGGATGGGGTTTAGGAGTTGTTTTACACGGAATGCAAGTGTTTGGTTATACCCCTTTTTTAGGTAAAAATTGGGAAGAGAAAAGATTAAAAGAATATATGAGTAAAGAAGGGTAGTTCTTAAATATTTAATATTTAAAAATAATTACTCCAATATAAAAAAAACCAACCTTATGAAAAATTTAGAAACAGAAAGTAAATATTTAAGAGCTAAGGAAAAAGTAGATGCGCAAAGAAAATTTTATACAAGTCTAATATCTTATGTTGTATTTATTCTTTTTTTAGGAGCCATTAATTATTGGACAAATAAATGGCAATACGCCTGGTTTTTATGGGCTGCTTTTGGTTGGGGTATTGGACTGGTTTTTAAGGCTATTAAGGTTTTTGGATATGGTACTTTTTTCAGCACTAGTTGGGAAGAGCGCAAGATCAAAGAATACATGAATGAAGATAAAAAAAATGACTTATGGAGATAAAAGAGGGAAGTCAAAGAGAAAAACTACGTAAAGCTAAAAAACGAGTAGCCGATTTAAAAGGATATTACGGGCATTTAGCGGCTTATATAGCGGTAAATACCTTTATCTCTGTTGCAAAGATTATTGGCAATATAAATAATGGAGAAACCTTTAGTGAAGCATTTTTTGATTTTAACACATTTGCTATTTGGGCTTTCTGGGGAATAGGTTTGTTTTTTCATACTATTAAAATATTTTCTTTAAATCCTTTATTTGGAAGAGATTGGGAAGAAAAACAGATTCAGAAATTTATGGAAGAAGATAGACGGGAATCCGAAAAATTTAGATAATGGAAAATCAAAAATTACAATTAGCTAAGAAGAAGGTAAAGGCAGTTAAGCATTGGTATATACTTATTGTATTTGCAATACTAGGAACTATTTGTTTGTCTTGGTTTAGAGTTTATTTAATAAACATTGGAACGCCAGAAAAATGGAGTTGGTTAGTAATGATTGGGCCAGTTATTTGGGCACTTATTATACTATTTAAGGGATTAATTATTTTTAATAAACTCCCAGGGTTCTTTAAAAATTGGGAAGAACGTCAGTTAAAAAAAATATTAGAAGACGAAGAAAATAAAATTGCAAAATATAAGTAATGGAAAATACTAAAATTAATAGAGCAAGAAAGAAAGTCAAGAATCTTAAAAATTGGTATTATTTTATAGCTTTATCTACTGTAGGTAGTTTTGTTATGCTATGGTTTTCTTTTAAAATGCAAGATTATGGAGCTCCAGAGTTTGTTGGGTGGATTTATAGGTTAATTCCAATAGTTTGGTGGTTAATTATTGTTTTGCAAGGATTAGGAATAAGAACTTTGCTTCCTTGGTCTTTTAGAAAGTGGGAAGAACGCCAGATTAAGAAGTTCATGAAAGATGAAGGAGAGAAGCTAGAAAAATATAACTAATGGCGCATAGAAGTATAAAAGAAGAAAAGTATGAGAAAGCTATGGATAGGGTTAAAACCGAACGAAAGTTTTACCTTTCTATAGTACGTTTATTAATTTTTTCAACTCTTTTATTTTTCTTGAATGATAGTATTTTGCAATTGTTTATTGATAGAGGTTTAGATAATGAGCATATTTTAAAATGGGTAAATTGGACTTTATGGAGTACACCTGTAATCATTGCTATTATTTTATTTATAAGAGGGATATGGTTATTTGTTTTTAAAAATAAATCTCCAAGAAAGTGGGAAGAGCGCAGAATTAAAAAAATAATGAAAGAAGAAGATTCTTTTGAAAAATATAATTAGAACATTATGAATGTAATTATAATAGAAGACGAAAAACCTGCAGCAAGAAGATTATCTAGGTTGTTAAGTGAATTAGGTGTAGAGGTTTCTACCATGTTACATTCTGTAGAAGAATCCATTTTATGGTTTAATGAGAATGAACATCCCGACTTAATTTTTTTAGATATTCAATTATCGGACGGATTGTCTTTTGAAATTTTTGAAACTATAGAAATTAAGAGTGCTATAATTTTTACAACGGCTTATGATGAATATGCATTACAAGCATTTAAATTAAATAGCATAGATTATTTATTAAAACCAATTGATGATGAAGAGTTAGAGGTTGCAGTAAAAAAATATAGAAACCTAAAACCAGAACCAGAAAAATTAGCTTTAGATTTTGAGGATATTAAAAAGCTTTTGGTAAACCCATTAGAGCGTGAATATAAAAAAAGATTTACCGCTAGAGTAGGGCAGCATTTAAAGATTATAAATGCGGATGAGGTAGAGTGTTTTTATAGCGAAAATAAAGGAACCTATGCCGCAACTTTAGACGGTAGAAATTACCTCTTAGATATTACCTTAGAAAATTTGGAAAACGAGCTAGAACCAAAAACGTTTTTTAGAGTTAGTAGAAAATTTTATGTGAACATAAATCATATAAAAGATATTGTTTCTTATACAAATTCTAGGTTGCAAATAAAGGTAAATCACTATAATGAGCAAGAAATTATAGTGAGTAGAGAAAAAGTAAAAGACTTTAAGCTTTGGTTAGAGTAATTTTTGTTAATATTCTGGAAGTGTGATCTTTAACAATAACTATAGTTTTTTCTTATAGTGCCTTTTTTTACTGTTTTGAGGTAAAAAAACGTCTTTTTTAAGAAGTTTAAATATACAATTAATTACCTTATAAAAAACAAAGATTTTTAAGCCCTTTTTTTATGCTTTTTAAAAGGCAAATAAATCAGTTTACTGTTGATAATAAATTTATAAACCTTTCTTTTTTTGTAAAATATTGGCAGGTAAAAAAAGGTCTTTTAAAGCAAAAAAGCAATGTTATTCTACTCTGTTTTCATCAAAAGAAGAAGGTAATAATTTGGGAATTAATTTGATAAAAATAGGCAATAAAACCGCTCCTCCTGGAAGCATAAAAATGGCTAAAGAAGGAACACTTTTACAAATATCTAATAGCTGATTTTGTACCTTTTTCTTCTCTTCCGGACTTAAATCTTTAATAGTAGATTTAGATAATAAAGCAACTAATTCTTTGCTTTCAGAAAGCTCTTTTTGGAGCCTTTTACTATTTCTAATAATTAATTTATTTACAATTTTAGACATGCTATCATAAAATTGTACTGCTAAATTATTGTCTTTTAAGAAAGGAATTGTACTTGCATTTTTATCAAAAAAAGAGGTGATTTCTTCTATAGACCTAGAAATTTGTTTGTCAGTAAAACCTAAGTCTTTACCAATTCCGTAAATAAAAATAGATTCTTTATACTCTAAAGATTTATCTTCCCAAACGGTAAGGCAAGCCATTTCTAAATAATATCTATTTTCCCATTCTATAAAATTATTTAGAATTTGGTCTCTGTAAGAGCCATCAAAATTGTGTTGTTCACCATCAATAAATGTCAAAGAGTTTTTAAATAGTGAGGCTAATTTTTCATCAGATTTGTTTTTCTCTTTAGAATTTAAAGCGTGGTAAATAATATTTATTGCTACATATTCTATGTTCTGAGCATAAATTCTTATGCTATCTGTATTGGTTAAATACCTTTTAAAAGTTAATACATCAATATATAAGAAAGAGTTGGTAATAATACTATTAAATGTTTTACTAATAACATTATCATCTATATAAACCCTAGAGTCTATTATTTTTTCTAGTTTAGTAGACTCCTTATTGGTGTTTAAAAACTTATCCCAGAAAGAAACATGATTTATCTCTAAATCTTTATAAAACGCATTAATGGTTGTAATAAATAGTGCTGTATCAGTGCTTCTTTTTTCTAATACATAAGTGTAATAGAGGGCATTTAGGAGGTTAATTTTAGCGCACTCATCCTCGGTAAGCTTATGTTCGGCCTCTATTTTTCTAGGTATGCGAATGTTAATGCCATATACAAATCCTGTTTTTTTAAGAACGCCATACAAATCTCTAAATGTAGTAAACGGCATTGCATCATCTTTAATAAGATGAAAATACTTGTCTATCCAGCCAACTGAAGATGGGTTCATTCGTTTTTATTGAAATAAAAAGCCAAATTACTATATTTCATAAGACTTTTCTTATAATTAATCTAGCTTTTAAATTTAATGCAATAGATTGTGAAGTATATTTTATTATTGTTAAATCTAATGCGATTTAATTCTTAATCCATTTTCTAATTAGAACTGGTAATAGTAATAAATCTAAAATTAATGCTGTTAGTAGTGTTGCACTTAAAAGAAGCCCTATGGTAATACTTGGTAAGTGCACAGAAAAAACTAAAACCATAAAGCCAAAAAATAGTAATACAGTAGTTATTATTAAAGCTCTACCAGTTTCTTTAAAAGTTTTTTCGATTGCTTTTTCCTTATTAAGCCCGTTGTGCCTGCATAGTTTATAGCGCCCTAGAAAGTGTATAGTATCATCTACGGCAATACCAAATACAATTGCAAAAATGATAGATATAGTTGCTTCTAAAGGTATTTCTAAAAAACCTAGTAATGCACCTGCAAAAAGTAAGGGTAAAATATTAGGGATTAAAGAAATTAGTAGCAATTTTATGTCTTTAAATAAAATAACCATTATAATACCAACAAGTAATAGTCCAATACCAAGACCTTGGAGCAGACTGTTTCTTATGTAGACAGAGTTTTTGTCTAACAACATTCCTTTTCCTGTAAGTCTAAATTTTACTAGAGAGGTGTCTGTTTTTGTGGCAATAAAGTTATTTAAACTGCCATATACTCTAATAAGGCTATCGGTGCCAATATCTAATACTTTTGCAGAAATACGCCCTTTTGTTTCATTCTCATTTACAAACTTTTTAAGCTGTTTACGAGCAATTTTTTTAATGTCTTTCTTATAAGATAAATAGGTTTTACTGTCTTTTGGGAGTGTAAAAAACTCTTTTTTATTTAAATTGTGAGCTTTGTTAATGCCTTTAAATAAGAGGTTTACGGAGGTTACTTCTCCAATATCTTTAAAGGAGTTTAGTTGTGCTTCCATTTTATCTATTTCTTGAAGCACTTTAAAGTCTGTTATCTTATTTTCTCCTTTGGCAATTATTGCAACTTCTAATGGTCTAAAGCCAGAGTATTTTTCTTGGTAAAAAGAAAAATCATCGGCAAGTTTACTATTCTTAGGAAAACTAGCCTGAAACTCATAATTAGTGTTTATCATAGATACCCCCCAAAAACATAAGATACCAAATAGAGCTGCGCTATATAGTATAGTTTTTGGTTTTTTACGAGTAAATACATTAATTCGTTGTAGGTAAGAGTCCCATTTTTCTATAGAATTCTTTTTAGATAAAAGGTGTTTTTTATTAATAAGTAACAGTAATGCACTTGTAAAAAATATAACGGTTACATAAGCTACCATTACCCCAATAGCAGAGTTTAAACCAAAATCTTTAATAGGCATTAGTTTAGAGGTTACAAGTGATAAAAAACCAATGGCGGTAGTTACGGAGGTTAATAAGGTGGTAAGGCCAACTTCTTTTAAAGTGCTTATTATTGCACTATTCTTATCCATATTTAGGTTTAGTTTCTCTAGATAACTATCCATTATATGAATAACATCTGCAGAGCCTACAATTAAAAGTAAAATAGGGTAGAAGGAGGAAAGTGTATTTAATTCTTTTCCTAATATAGATAATACGCCTAAGAATAAAAGTAGTGCCATTACAATAGAAGAAAAAGCAAGAGCAACCACTGCTATTTTTCTGTAAATAACTAATAAAACTAATAAAACCAATAAAGCAGAAAGAGCACTTGTTACTAATAACTCTCTTTTTTGCATGGCCACAAAGGCCTCATAAAAATAAGCTCTTCCTAAAAAATGATATTCTTCTATATGGTTGTTTTTTAGAGATGCACGAACTTCTTTTAAAAATAATAGGCAGTTGTCATAATCTAAATTGTCTTCGGTTTCTATTGCAACTACTAAAGATGTGCCTTTGGTATCTATAAGACTATTGGTAAAAATGCTTTCTTTTTTTATTTTATCCCAATCTTTAGCATATTTTGTACTATCCTTAATATGTATTACGGGCAGTTTTGTATACCCAAAAGAAGTTTTTAATGGGTAAAACATAGTGGTTAAAGAAGAACTGTTTTTTGTATAGCTAAACTTTTCTGCGTCTAATGAAAATTGATGAAAGCGCTCTAAGAACTCTTTTTTAAATACTGTGGAATCATTCTCAACGGCAATTAGTAAAAAATTGTCATCGGTACCAAATTCTTCCATAAATTCTTGATAGAATAATAAATCGGGATCTCCGATTGGAAAAAATTGGTCAAAATCGAATGTAAACTTTAGGTTGCCAAGTAAAAAGGCCGAAATTGCCGCTAAAGCTATAAATACAGTAACAATACTTTTTTTTGCGGCAATTAACTTATGCATAGTTTCTAATTACAACAAAAGGCTACTTTAGTAAAGCAGCCTTTTGTTTATAGGATAAATACTTTATTTATTTTTTTTCTAAAAGAACTTGCGCTTGTACAGCAACATCGTTCCAAGTTTTGCTAACACCATCTGCTCCTGTATGTAAAGCTTCACAAGCTTTGTTTATTGAGGCAACAGCATCTAATGCATTCCAGTTTTCTAAATTCATAACTCCTTTAAAAGTATAAGCATTGCCAGTATTCTCATAGGTTAAAGGAATATTTGCAGTTTCGCCATTTAAGGTAACATCTATAGAGCAAGTATTGTCTGCTGCAGCTTTAAATTCACCAGAAATAAGTTCTGTGTTTTTCATTACTCCAAAAAAGAACTCTAATAATTTCGGGTCTCTTGTTCTTGTAGCATCATTAGTAAATAAACTGCTTACAGGAATACTAAATTTTGTTCCGTTTAAAGCTTCTAAAGCTGTTTTTCCAGTAGTAGCATTAGTTATGTTAATAGTAGTGAATTTACCACCTACAGGTTTTTTTTCTGTGGTTTTGTAGGCTATAAAACTAACTTTAGTAGAATCTTCTACTAAGCTATACTGTTCTACTTGGGCTTCTTCAGTTTGTTCTTTTTCTTTCTTAACATCTTTGCAGCTAAATCCTACAAATACCAATAAACTTAATGTAATAAGAGCTATTTTTTTCATGTACTGTATTTTGACTATAAAAATACATATTATTTGTACACCTAACAATAAGAGAACAGGTATTCTCTAAGATAAAATTGAAAAAATAATTATCTATTTTCTCTAGATTTTATATTGTTCTCACAAAGATTAATAATTTCAGATATTCTTTTAAGTCTAGTAGTTTCTCTTTTTGCTTGGTGTAACCAGTATAGATAGTTTTTTCTATAACTTTTACTAAAAGCGGTGTAGTTTTTAAAAGCAATTTCATTTTGGTTAAAGGCAATGCGTAAATCTTTAGGGATAATCCCGTTTTCCACATTATCTAGTACATTCCAGGATCCATCTTTCTTTGCTTGTTTAATTTTTACTAAACCACTATCATGCATCAACTTATTTTTTATAAGCAATTTTATATAGGTTTTATTGAGTTTACTCCAAACACTTTTTTGTTTTCTAGGCGAAAAATATTGCTGTCTTTTACCATTACCAAGACTCTTTACGGTACTGTCTATCCAACCATAACATAAAGCCACTTTTACAGCTTCTTCCCAGCGCATACTTTCCATAGCGTGGTCTACTTTATAAAAAATTAAATAAACGCCTTCTGTTCTTGTATAATTTACATGTAGCCAAGTACGCCATTCTGTATCATTTTTAAAATAAAGAACTATTTTCTCGGACATAATTTTTTCGAAGTTGTAGTAGTTTTTTGTAAAAAAGCACGAAAATGTAACTTTTTATACGCAATGTTTAAATTTTTAGGTTTATTTTGAGTGATTTAATAAATTATTAAGATATGAAAAAAAATGTAGTTATCATTTTTATGATTTTAGGGCTCTTAGTAACTTCCTGTTCTAAGAAAAGAGAAGGAGCACCAAAAATTCTGGTTTTTTCTAAAACAATGGGGTTTAAGCATGCTTCTATACCAGCAGGGATTGCGGCTATAGAAAAATTAGGATTAGAAAATGGTTTTGAAGTAGATACTACAAAAAATGCAGAATTTTTTACAGAAGAAAACTTAAAACAATATGCATCTGTTATATTTTTAAGTACAACGGGGAACGTTTTAAATCATTATCAAGAAGCTGTTTTTGAAAGGTATATACAAGCTGGTGGCGGGTATGTAGGGATACATGCTGCAACAGATACAGAGTACGATTGGGGTTGGTATAACAAATTAGCAGGAGCTTATTTTCACAGTCACCCAAAAGGAACACTAGAAGCAGATTTTATAATAAAAGACCCAAATTTTATAGCAACAAGTTTTTTTAAAGATTCTATATGGCATAGAAAAGATGAGTTATATAATTATAGAAAAATTAATCCTGATATTAATGTTATTCTTACTGTAGATGAAAGCACGTATGAAGGAGGAATAAACGGAGAAAATCATCCAATGGCTTGGTACCATGATTATGATGGTGGTAGAGCTTTTTATACAGCAGGCGGTCATACCAACGAAAGTTTTAAAGAAGAACTGTTTTTAAAACACGTTTTAGGAGGTATACAATATGCTATAGGAGATAATGAAGTTTTAGATTATACTAAAGCAACCAGTAAAATTCCATCAGAGATAAATCGTTTTCTAAAGTAACTTTAATTTTAAGAAGTTTTTTGAGCCTATTGAGATGAGAATTATTTCTAATAACGACGTTATAATTGCACAACGTAAAGACGGAATATTTTTGTATAAAGAAGTTACCAAAGAGCTTAAATAAGTAGTAGCTTTGTTAGATGTATATTTTATCCTTAACTAATAATAGCGTAAAAAACAGTCTTTAACATCTAAAGAATTTATAAAGTAGAAAATAGGATGCCAGAAAATATGCTAGTTTTAACAGCTAGTTATATTGATGATGGTAAGAATGGAGCAATACCATTAACAGGAACAAAAGCTGTAGTATTAGGGAATAATACCTTTTTTAATTAAAACTATACTAATAACAATCCCTGGTTGCGTAACTTTTTTATTGGTTTAGAAGCCCAGAATAGCTCAAAATTTGTAAATGAAGTTTCATAATTAGTTTTTAACTCTTTAAAAGTTACGGGTTTGTTGGTGTTAGGTTTTAAACAAGGTAACTGTGTAGAAAGCCATTCTCCTTCTGGTTTAGGTAGGGTTATAGAAAAAGATTCCTCGTGATTATGAAAACCTAAAGTTGCCAGTTCCCAAGTTTGCCCTCTTTTTGTTTTAGAGCTGTATTCTATCGTAGGCGAGCTTCCTAACCAACAAATCTTGTGCTGCGGTTTAGGTATAATTGGCAGCTCATTTTCTAGACAATTATAAATAAAATCAGGAAGTATTGTAGTGTTTGGAATTTTAAAATTAAACCAATCTTGTAGTGGTAATTCAAAACTAACCCCGTGCATATAATTAAATAAAGATTTCTTTAATCCGTAGCTAAATTTAGAATGGTCTATACCAGTTTGATCCGTAAAATCTATATCATTATTAGCAAATGTAATTTTTTTATATTTTGGTGTAATTGCATAATCTTTTGGATTTATGCCAACAGGGCTATGTGCTGTTAATGCAAATTGGTGCCAAAAACCAGATTGTAAAACTCCAATTTCAAAAAGCTGACGTACCATTTCTAGACTGTCTATAGTTTCTTGAAGGCTTTGGGTTGGGTAGCCATACATTAAATAGGAATGCACCATAATATTTGCTTCGGTAAAGTTGCAGGTTACTTGTGCCACTTGTTCTACGGTTACCCCTTTATCAATTAATTGTAATAACCGGTCCGATGCTACTTCTAGTCCGCCAGAAACAGCAATACAACCAGACGCTTGTAATAACAAACATAAATCTTTAGTAAAGTTTTTTTCAAAACGTATGTTTGTCCACCAGGTAATGGTAAGTTCTCTTTTTAGTATTTCTAACGCAAGACTTTTCATTAAAGAGGGCGGTGCTGCTTCATCTACAAAATGAAAACCAGTTTCTCCGGTTTGCGCTATAATTTCTTCCATACGGTCTACTAAAATAGTAGCTGTAATGGGTTCGTATAGTTTTATATAATCTAATGAAATATCGCAAAAAGTACATTTTCCCCAATAACAGCCATGCGCCATGGTAAGTTTGTTCCATCTGCCATCGCTCCAAAGGCTATGCATTGGGTTTGCAATTTCTATAACAGAAATATATTGGTCTAGTAATAAATTAGAATAGTCTGGAGTACCTAATTGGTTTTGTTTATAGTCTTGTTGTTTGGTATCGTTTTTATATATAACCGTATTGTTTTCTAATAGAAATGTACGTTTGTATTCTCTTTTAATAGTGTCCGTATTTTTTAAATTTTCAAAAAGTAACTCAATAGGTAATTCGCCATCATCTAGAGTTATATAATCAAAGAACTCAAACACGCGAACATCGGTAAGTTGTCTTAACTCGGTATTGGGAAAACCACCACCCATAGCAATTTTTATATCTGGAAAATGTGTTTTTATATATTGAGCACAACGAAAGGCACTATACAAATTACCAGGAAAAGGAACAGAAAAGCATACTAATTTTGGGTTTGTTTTTTGTAATAAATCTTCCAGCAGGTCTAAAGTAATACTATCAATAAAAGTTATATATTGTTGTAACTCATCATAAATTTCATCAAAGTCGTTAGCACTACGGCCTAGGCGTTCTGCATATCTGCTAAACCCAAAATTAGAATCTATACATTCTACAATAAAATCCGATAAATCTTCTAAAAACAAAGTACATAAATGTTTTGCTTTGTCTTGTAACCCCATGGAACCAAAGGCCCAATCTAAATCGTCTAGTTGTTGAAATCTTGATGCTCTAGGAAGAAACCCTTGTGTACATACTTGCCTTGCAAAAGTTTGATTTTTCCCTTGTAGAAATAGAATTACATCGTCAATGTTTTTAATATAAGATGTTTTTAAAGCATATATGCGCTTTACGTTATCAGAAACTATAGTATTATTCTCTTGAGCAGTATTAAAAACTAATTGTAAATATTCTTTTGAAAAGAGTTTAAGGATGACTTCTATTCCTAAATCAGACTGATAACTAGAGATGTTTTTAGTGTTTAAAAACCCTTTTAAATAAGCCGTTGCAGGGTAGGGCGTATTAAGTTGGGTAAAAGGAGGAGTAATAAGTAAAACGTTTTCCAAAGGCCTATGCACAATTAATATTAGGTGTAAAGGTAATAGAAAATAAGGGGTAAATAAAGAGGAGTAAGGTTACTCCTCTTTTTAAATAAAGCTTATAGTTGCGCTGCTATTTTCTTAGGAAGTTTCTTAATACTTCTAATTTTTATGTTTTTATAATATACTTCTGCTGCTTCTGACTGAAATTGAATTTTTCCTTTCGTTAGGGGAGTAGCATTTCCTTCTTTATCATATTCTAAAGAATTTTCTAAAGCCATTACTACTTTTCCATTCACAATATGGTATGCTTTATCTCCTAAGCAAATTAATTCTAATTTATTCCACTCTCCATGAGGCTTTTCAAAATCTTCTATTCTTCTGCAACGACTATTAGCTCCTGTTTTAAAAGTTTTTAATTCTCCCTTAGGGTCATAAAACCAAAACTCTTTGCCATTTTCCTCGCGCTTAGTAGCTTTAACTTTCATACTAACACCAGCTATAGGGAAAAAATCGCCAGAATCTGTTTCTTGTACTTGCATTTCTGGAGCTTTCATCCAAACATTCCAGAATTGCCCATGAGGTTCTTGCGCATGGTATAAAACGCCACTATCTCTTTTGTCCTTTAAACGTGGTTCCCATTGTTTAGTACCCCATTTTATGTAAAATACTAAATGGTAATTTTCGTATTCTTTTTTAGTACTTAATCCTCCATATATTTCCCCAGAAACATTAAGTACGGGCATCTCTTTTTTTGTTTTAGTAACAGTGAAAACATGTAAAGGGTCTTTGTTTAAACCTACAGGAGTACCGTGCATACCATCTCCTTTTTCATAACCATCTAAATTAACCGTAGTATGTGGTACACCTATAAAAACATCCCATTTACTCAAATCTTTGTCTAGTAAAAATTCCCAGTTTTTCTCTTTCTTTTGAGCATTAGTTATAAAACTTATAGAAAGGACTAGAGTAAATAAAAAAAGGATTTTGGTTTTCATATTACGTAAATTAAAGTATGGTTTATATCTGTTTTAAAAGTAATAAATTAATAGTAAAAATATAGAGTTAAGTACCATAATAGTAGCATAACAATATAGCAAATTAGTATTACATGTGTTCTTATCTCTTTCTTATGTATTATTATAACCAATTGTTATTGCTTATTTTTATATTTAGAAAGGATAGTATGAATAATTACAGACTAAAAAATAGGTTAACTGCAGCTGCATATATTGAAGGAGTTTTAGTAGGTGATCGCGTTATTTTATCTAGAGCAATTACCATAATAGAGAGTAATTTAAAGAGTGATAAAGCAATTGCTAAAGAAATTATACAAGCTATTTTGCCTAAGTCTGGAAATTCTATTCGTATTGGTGTTACAGGGGTTCCTGGAGTTGGGAAAAGTACTTTTATAGAAGCCTTTGGAAAGCATTTAGTTGCCGAGGGAAATAAAGTTGCCATATTATCTATAGACCCTAGTAGTCAACGTTCTAGAGGCAGTATTCTTGGCGATAAAACAAGAATGGAAGAACTAGCCAATTTAAAAGAAGCTTATATAAGGCCATCTGCTTCTGGAGATACTTTGGGAGGTGTAGCTAATAAAACAGGAGAAACCATGTTGCTTTGCGAGGCAGCTGGTTATAATGTTATTTTAATTGAAACAGTAGGAGTAGGGCAATCGGAAATTGCGGTACATGGAATGACCGATTTTTTTCTTTTGTTAATGTTGGCTGGTGCAGGAGATGAGTTACAAGGAATAAAGAAAGGCATTATGGAAATGGCAAATATGGTAGTTATAAATAAAGCCGATGGAGATAATGTTGCCTTAAGTAAAATTGCAAAAAGACAATACCAGAATGCATTGCATATTTTTCCAATGCCAAATTCTGGATGGAGCCCAATAGTTAGTACAGCTTCTTCTATACAAAATATAGGTATAGGCACGGTTTGGGATAAAATAATGGAATTTAAAAAGTTAGTAAAGGGTAACGGCTATTTTGTAAATAATAGAAAAAGGCAGCAAATACAGTGGATGTATAATACCATTAATGAAGAATTAAAACAATTATTTTATGGCTCTGATGTAGTTACCAAAAAAATAAAGCAACTAGAGAAAGATATTTTAGATTCAAAAGTATCGCCTGTAAATGCAGCACATAGTATTATTGAAGAATATAAAAAAGGGTTTTAAAAGCTATTCTACCTTATAAATAATAGGATTAAAGGCTTTAGAAGCAACAATAACTTTGTCTCCCAGGTTTAAGTTTTTTACCTCAGATTCTTGGGCTATTATTTTTACTACATCGTTGAAAATAAGAACACTAATTACATAAACAATTTCTTCTTTTTCAATTTTTAAAATCTCTCCTTTAAATTTAAACTTACCGCTAAGTTTTTTATTTATAAAAATTTCGGTTGGGGTTCCCATTTTTTCAACTAGACCATTTTTAAGAACAAAAACCCAGTCAGAAAGTTTGTGAATTTCACCAATATCATGACTAATTAAAATAGTGGTTAAGTTGTACTTTTTATGGACTTTTAATAAGTAGTCCTGTAATTTTAATCTAATTTTTATATCTAATGCGGATAAAGGCTCGTCTAATAATAATATTTCTGGTTTTTGTACTAGAGCTCTAGCAAGAGCAACCCGTTGTTTTTGGCCACCAGAAAGTGTATCTGGTTTTCGGTCTTTTAAAGCACCTAGTTCTATAATTTGCAGCAGCTCTTCAATAATAGCTTTGGATTGATTTTTTTCTAAAGCAAATTCTAAATTTTGCACAACAGTCATATGCGGAAATAAGGCATAATCTTGAAAAACATATCCTATTTTTCTTTTTTGTGGTGTCTTATTTATTTTTGTATCACTATTAAACCAAGTTTCATTAGCAACAGTAATAAGACCTTTTTCTGCCTGTAGTAAACCCGAAAATATTTTTAAGGTAGATGTTTTTCCTGCTCCAGATTCTCCATACAAAGTAACCAATTGCCCTTTCTTAATTTTTATATCTAAATTAAGAAGTATATCTCCATGCGCTGCTTTCAGTTTTTTTTCAATGTTTATATGTATCATTTCCAAAAACGTTTTAAATGTCCACCATTAACTAAATAAACTAGTAAGAGAATAGAAAAAGTGATAGCAAAAAGTACTGAAGAATAAAAATTTGCAGCACTATAATTTAAAGCTTCTACTTCATCATAAATAGCAATAGAGGCTACTTTTGTCGTTCCAGGAATATTGCCACCAATCATTAAAACAACACCAAATTCTCCTACCGTATGCGCAAAAGAAAGCACAATACCTGTTAATAATGCTGGTTTTATATTTGGTAAAAGTACTTTGGTTAAAGTGTTAAATTTAGATTTACCCATAACATAAGCAGCATCTTTTAAATTAGAAGAAATACTACTAAATCCAGACTGTATTGGGTGTACCATAAAAGGTAAACTATAGATAATAGATGCAATAACAAGGCCAGTAAAGGAAAATACTAACTTAATACCTAAGAAGGAATCTAACCAATTACCAAAACTATTATTAGGGCTAAAAGCAATTAAGAAATAGAAACCTAAAACTGTAGGAGGTAAAACCAAAGGCATGCTTACCAAAGTTTCTATAACAGGTTTTATTTTAGATTTAGAAAAAGCCAACCAATAAGCCAAAGGAATAGCTATTATTAATAACAAAACAGTAGTTGCTAATGCTAGTTTAAAGGTAAGTAGTAGTGGTTCCCAAGTCATACTTCAGAAAGCATTATTTCATTTAATTTTACCATTGCGGTTATGTTTAAACCTTCTTTAAGTTGTAATTTTTCTATAGCATCTGTAGCTACTATAGCAGCAACATCTCCAAGGGTTGTATATACAAGTATATTGCTTAATAAAGTTCCTTTTTTTAACTGTTTAATGGTACCAGTAATTCTATTCTGGATACTTAAATTAAGTAGGTCTCCAGTGCCTATAATTACTTCCGTTTCTTTAAACAAAAGTGTTATTTTTTTATCAATAACTAGATAAGGAGCAGTCTCTGGAGTTTCTATAACAATTACTTTCCAAATTAAGTCTTTAGCAATTGTAACAGATACAATAGACATAGTTCCGCTTACTTGAACTGCACTTATATGTCCTTTTAGATTATTCATTTACCGAATATCCGTATTTCTTTATAATTTCTTGCCCTTCTTTAGAAAAAAGGTACTTATAAAAAGCTGTAGCGTTTTTATTTTCTTTAGCATTTTGTTTAATTACAATAATGCTCTGAGCAATAGGAGAGTAGGCAGTAGTATCTATAGCAACCCATTTACCAACATTTTCCATTTTTTTGTCTAATACAACAGATAAGGCTGTAAAACCTATAGATGCAGATTTAGATGTTATAAATTGGTTGGTTTGTGAAATACTCTCGCCAAACACTAATTTACTCTCTATTGCATCATACAAATTATACTGCTTTAAAGATTCTATAGCAGCAGCTCCGTATGGTGCTGTTTTAGGATTAGCAACAGCAATATGCTTTATGTTAGAGTTTATCAGAATAGATGTTGATGGTGTTATACTATCTATAGCTGACCAAAGAACCAATTTGCCATACCCATATATTTTTGGAATTATAAGTCCTAATTTGTTATTGTATATTTCTTGGGGATATTTTCTATTAGCAGAAATAAAAACATTGTATGGGGCTCCTTCTTTAATTTGAGCAGTTAATTTACCAGAAGAGCTAACTACAACTTTGCATTCTATTCCAGATTTTTTAGAAAATGAATTAGAAATTTCGGCAATAGCTGGCTGCATATTTGCTGCGGTAGCTATTATAATTTCGTTATTAGATGTAATAGAATTACAAGACGAAATTACGACTAGCAGGAGCCAAATTTTAAGAAGAATACAAATATTTTTTTCTGACAGCAAGAACTTCTTTCTTTTTATTGGTATTAAAGAATTAATTAAACTAAGCTACAAATTTCAGTTTATAAACCATTATTTCTGAGGAAGTTTTATAGCCTATAATTTTACAAGTTCTATTATTGAGTTTTTCTTGGATACGAAAAAGTTTGTTTTATAACTTTGATTAAAATCAGCTCCTTTTAGGAAGGTGTTTTCTAATAAGTCTATTTGTTTTTTTATGTTTTTCCTCTTTTCAAGGACGTATAAGGATGTGTAAAGTAAATTTTATACTTGTTTAGCTTTTCTGCGGTAAGTTCGTCTAAGATTTTGAGTTTAAAAGTTTAAGAATGCCACCAAATTACTTTGTCTTTTTTGTAGATATTTTTTAAAATTATGGTGCCTTTATTTAGAGCAGGACATTGTTTTTTATAACAGAATTAATTAGAATACAATTGTTTTTTTGGATAACAAGTAACTTAATTAAAAAGAAATAAAGATTTGTGTTTTCATCCAAACCGTTATTTCTTTTATAAATTTATTATATGTTAGTTTTTATTTACCAATCATGATATTAAACTCTTTAGGTATTTCGATTCCTGAAAATCCATTTGTTAACCCATAAAAAATAATTAGTGTTGCAATAAATCCATTTATTAAAATAATTTTGGATTGTTGTTCTACAGTTAAACCAAATAGTTTTTTCTTCATTTTATGATAATGAATTGCAGCAGCGTGTCCAAAAAATGAAATAACAGCTAGTCCGTAATAAGGAATAAAAAACAAGTTCATAGGAAAAGTGTTTAAACCGGCTGCTCCAAAATAAAAATTTGTATCAAGATTTAAAATATATCGGCCAACCAATACTGCACTAATATGCATGATTAAAAAAAATGCTAGATACAGCCCAGTCCATACTTGCATTTTCTCATAAAACCCTTTAACTATTTTCCGTTTTGAAAAGAATAAATTTAATCCTGTAATGATCTGTATTATCACAGCAATCAAAAGAATTGTTTCTACAATTATGTTTCTGTAGATAAATCTTAGCTTATTCATTAAATGAATATGAGCCTCTGCTCCAAAAATACTTACGAAGTGATTAAATAAGTGTAAACCTACAAATACTGTAATTATCAGACCTGTAAAATAATGTAATCGTTTCATCTTTTTTTTTACAAAGTTCTGATAAATTAAGTAAGTTTCATTTGATATAAATCAAATTCGTTTTTTAAGACTTCTAATTCTGCTTAATGTTTCAAGGGTTATCCCTAGATAAGAAGCAATATGAGTTAAGGGTATTCTAGTTGTAATATTAGGGTGAATAGTTAAAATATTGTTATATTTCTGTTCCGCATTCTGAAATTGAATAGAAGTTATACGTTCTTGTTGACTCAACATGGTTTTAGTTACTATAACTCTTATTAAACGTTCATAATCATGGTATTTCATAGAGAGTTCTTCAATTTGTTCTCTTGAGAATTCTACTAGTATAGAATCTTCAAGTAATTCAATAAAATGAGGGCTAGGTTTATTTGTAAAAAAACTTACAATAGAGCTTATAAATTCATTTTCAAATGCAAACCAATCAGATATATCTTTTCCATCTTTTAAATAATAAGCCCTAGCACAACCACTAACAACATAGTATGTTTTGTCAGAAAATTGGCCTTCACGAACAAGCGTAAAATTTTTTTTTAATTTTAAGATTTTTGCTAAACCTATTAATTCTTGTTGACAATCATAAGTTAGGGGAGAATATGTTTCACTAATCTTTTTTATAATGTCTTCTTCGTTCATATATTTTGTCCTGAAATAGAGAAACCTTTTTTGGGTTTATTTCTACGGTTCAAATGATTTTTTAAGCCGTTTAGAAGGAAAAAAAATAGTTTGAACTGGGTTTGTTTTTAAATCGTAAAATTACTTTATTTTTTAGATATGATTAGTATTTAAATATACTATTTCAGAACAATGGCTGCCATTCTATTAAATGTTTGCCAATGGCTCTTATCTATTTTAAGTTCAATTCTCATTAAATGGATAGTATAATCAAAAAGAACAAAAGCGACGATTAAGATTATGTTATACAGTGGAAGCTATATAGATGTTTTGTCCTTAAATAGGTTGATTATTTTATGATGATTAAAAAGGTTAATAATTTTAGATGTTTTTTTAAATTAATATTGCTTATAGATAAAGCGCTTAGCCCAGTTAGAAACATAGTTCTTGTTGCCTTTTTTAGCTTGATTTAGGCTAAAAAAGTTTGATCTAGATAAATTCCTTACAGGACTCTGTTAATTATTTAACCATAGAGTTTTCATAGCAATGATTATCTTCGGCCATACTGTCGTTTATCTTTTTTCTTTTGAGTTCCTTGGAGTATACATTACTGCAATATTGAATACCTCTGTCTGAATAGTGAATTAGTTTTTTGGGGTAATAAGTCAGCAATGAGTTTTAAATAGCAGAATCCCTTTATAGTTCTGATATAAGTTATATCTGGGACCCAAACTAGGTTTGGTCTACTGATTGCAAAGTTTTTTTACAATGTTTCCGTATTTGTAAAACCTGTGATAAGAATTAGTTGTTCTAGAGGAATATTTTTTAATTATAAGTTTATTTTCTCATAGAATACCGAATAACTGGTCTCTTCCAATTTTTATATTGTTTTTTAAAACTCATTTTTCAATGTACTCAAGGAAACAAATAAAAAGATATGAGTAATATAACTTTAGATTAGATGAATAAATAGTATATTTTACATACATTTTATTCTTTTGCTTAGTTGATAGTAAAATATTTTTTGTTGTTATTTTACATGCTGAACCATTTTGTCTTTATACCATCGCAAGCAATAATTTCAATTGCCATTTTAGTAAAGCCCTGATTTAAATTCGCTAAACATATTTTTTATAATTGCTTTTGTGTCACCTTCTTTTAAACTTTCAAACGACACATAGCCACGATAATTACTAGATTGTATAATTTTAGCAATACGTTGTAAATCTGCCGAAACTTTAGTACTATCTTTTTGTTTTACATGCTCTTTTACAAAAAAGTAGTTGGCATAAGGAGCAAGGTTTTCAATTTCTTTATAAGGGTCGCTAGAAGGTAAACTTCCACAATCTAAAATTAATCCAAACCAGTTTGAATTTACTCTTTTCAACATGTCAATAATTTCTTCACTTGTAAATAAAAATTCATCATGATTCTGCAGACCAACAATGACACCGTTAAGTTCGCCATATTTGGCACAGGTTTTAAAGTCATCCGACATCCATTCCTTTACATCCTCTTTTGAATAGGAATCACTTTTATGTTTTCCCGTAAAAATTCGCATTATAGGTGATCCTATTTTAGAAGAAACCTGTAACCAGTTTTTGATAAGTTCAATGTCATTATTTCTTTTTACAAGATTAGGATTGGCAAAGTCATTTCTAACACCAGTCCAAGCAATGTCAAGTCCTAACTCAAGAGCTTTTCTTTTTAAATTAAAAAGTTCTTTGTTTGTTGGTGTTTCTGGATAAGAATTGAAATAATAACCCGTTAAATCTACCGCATCTAAACCAATATCTGCCGCGTATTCCATCATGTCATAAAAGGTCATTTCTCCGCTTCTAAGTTCTGAATTAAACGAATACGCATTAATGCTGTATTGCAGTCTTGATGTCGTATTTATTTTTATAGGGCTGGTGTGAGCCATTAGTTTGTTAACTCCTAAAACTAAAGGTGCTAGCACTAAATTTTTCAAAATGTTTCTTCGTGTTATATTCATAGTATTTACATTTATGGGTAAGTAGATTTTTTATTTTTCTTAAAGTGCCATAATCTTTTCCCAAATACTTTTATTGACAAAAATGCCTTCTTTTAAATTTTTTGCTCTGGTTTGTGAGCTTCGTTCTCCTGGATAGTAAATTGTATCTCCAGGATTTATTGGTTCTACATTATGAGTAAAATTAATAATTTCTTCTAAGAGTTTTTCAGGTAGCCCATTGTCTTTAAAAACTTTAGGATAAATACAGATATAAACTTGGGAAATGGCTGTCTCAATTTCTTTTGAACTTATTTTGTAGGTAGAGTTTCCTGCAGAAAGTATGGTAGCCAACATGTCTAACACCATTGATAGGGCTGATCCTTTCCAAAAACCAATGGGTAAACCACGCTCTTTTGATAAAATTTTATCAGGGTCATTTGACAATTCATCATTGTTATCCCAACCCCCATGATAGGGTAATTTTTCTCCTTTAAGTTTATAGTCGTTAATCTTACCGAATGAAAACTGTGAAAGTGCCATATCCAATATAACATGTCCTTTTTTTCTTGGTATAGATACAACAAAGGGATTATTACCTATTTTGCTGTCTTTTCCACCCCATGGCGGCATGTTTGGTTTAGTATTCGTAAAAAGTATCGAAATGCAATTGGCATTAGCTGCTTGTTTTCCATATGTTCCACCTCTCATCCAGTGATTAGTGTTACGTAATGCTACCATGCCCATTCCATGTTGTTTTGCTAATTCAATAGCTCTGTTTGTACACTTAGTAGCATTTACAATACCAGGGCCTAGGTTTCCATCCCAACGTTCTATGTTGCCAAAAGAAACTACTTTTTTTGCTTCTGCATCAATGTTAATTATTCCTTTTTTTACATATTCTATAAAAAGAGGCACTCGATTGATACCATGAGAACTAACACCATCTAAAGTACTTTCCGTAAATACATTAGCAAGTAATTTAGCTTTCTTGTTGGAGAATTTATATTTAATAAAAAGCTCGTAAAGAACCTTTAACATGTTTTCGGGTAAAATTTGCATGAATATCTTTGTCTAATTTTAATTGTTTACATCTCGACTGTTTTAGTACGGGAATTAAAAATAGTGAACTTTCGATTAAACATTTTACCAAAACTTTTTATTTTGTTTTATCTTTTTTGTTCTAAAGCCAAATCAAAAGATTTGGCGGAATTGGTTTAAAGCTCTGAACCTTGGACTAAGTACTAAAATACGTATTATTTATAGCCCTTGTGGGTAAATGTTATTTTAGGTGATTTTTGAACCATTCAATTATTTCCGTAAATGAATCAAATTTTGAATAGGGCAAACTGTGACTTTTTCTATCGTATATTTTGAATTTATATTCTTTATCAAAAAAATCGAGTTGTTGCACAAGTTCAATCGCTCCCGTAACAGATACTCTCCCATCTTGTCTAGAATGTAAAATATAAATAGGTGTATTTATTTCATTAGCCCATTCTACTGCAGAACGTTCATTGAGATATTTTTCGCTGTTTTTATTAAATTCGGGTAAAATATTGGCTAATCCTTTATAATTATACTCTTCTTCTAAATCTGACCAACCACTTATAAATATAGGTCTTTGTATAGATTGCAACTTTAGGTCTGCAACACCACCTATTACAGCAGCTGCATTAATATTAATTTTTTTGAGACTTTGGTATGTCATCATTCCACCTCTCGAAACACCTATCATAAAAATATTATTACTATCTACATAATTAATTTTCTTTACTATTTCATGCAATTTAAGAACATCATTTATATCATCTCCTCCAGATTGGTCTATTTTTCCCATATCTCCAACAAAGCGGTAATTAGATGCGTAAACAGCAAATCCATTTTTAGCAAGCCAGTAAAAATCTGGTAAATCTTCTTCTGATAATCTTCCGAAATTCCCCGTACCCCCTCTATTATAAATAATGACAGGCACTTTCTTACTAGTTTTTTTTGGACGACATGAGTAACCACTTATCTCAAAACCATCGCATTTATATTTGAATGTCTCAAAAATGTATTCCTTTTGATTTCTAGCTTTTTCGTATGATAAACTATCATATCTATATTTTCCAATTGGGCTAATTTCCTTGTACGTTTTTTTTATTTCAATTTGATTTATTTTATATATACCAGATTGAGAAAATACTTGTGTATATTCAAAGAAAAGGATGAATAGTAGGTTAATTATTTTCATTTAACTGTATTTTTTTTGTCCTGAAATAGGTTGCTCTTTTTTGATGATTTAAAAAGGTTAATAATTTCAGATTATTTTTGTTTTTTCGATACGATTTGTAGTCTATGTTTTGATTTAAGTGAACACTGTTAGGCGTGTTTAAATTTAGACACTAATGAGTTCTAAAATTGTTATAATGGGTTTTACTTTCTGCATTCAGGGATTTAGAGCAACAAATATTGCTTTTTTGTTTGATACTAAGCTACATTTTTTAGTTCAAAACCCATAATTTCCTGTGGCGTTTTATAACAAATCTATAATTTTAGATTTGTTGCGTTAAGTTCTTGAGTACGTATTGATGTTGAACCATAAAAGGTAGCGGATTTTTATGCGCTAACTTTTTGGATAATAATTTACTGAATTTAAAAAAAATAACGACTTGAGTTAGAGTTCAAGCCGCTATTACTTTTATACCTTGTAGGGCATTCGTTTTTAGTACTTTAATCAAATATTACCTTACAACAGTAACTTCTAATTCTACTTTTAGTGTTTCAAAAAGACTTTTTACTTCTAATAAAGTACTAGCTTGTTTTATATTGTGTTTGGCTATCCAATTTTGGAAAACATCAAAACAAGAAAAAAGCTCTTCTGATGAAGTGGTATAGATATTTAATCTAACAATATTTTTACATTCATATCCAGCTTCCTTAATAACTTTCTCTAAATTATCTATAGATTTAATTAGTTGGGTTTTCATATCAGCAGTACTTGATTTTCCGTCAGAATCGATAGCTGTTTGTCCAGAAACATATAAAGTTCCCTCAGGTTTTGTTACTTCAATTGCTTGTACATAGCTTCTTTCATTTTGCCATTTCCATGGATTTATTATTTGTTTTTCCATCTGTTTCTTTTTTTCGTTTTGTGCAAATGTTGACACAGTAGTTAATAATATAATTGCTAATAATTTTACTTTACTTCTCATAATTATAGTTTTGTTTTTAGACTACAAATATTTGAATAAAAGTATTGTTCGCGCGTGACAAACATCACAATTATAAAGAAGTGAAAACTCTATAAAGAAAACCTACTAAGTGTTTCACGTGAGACACCTAAGTAAGAAGCTAAAAGGCTTTTTGGAACTCGTTGAAATAATACGGGATGTTGTTTAAGTAACTGATCATATCTCTCTTTAGCATTTGAAGTTAGAAAAGATAAAATTCTATTTTGTGAAGCAATATGTCCTGAGTAAGATTTCTTAAGAAAAAAAAGCTCCATTTTTGGTAATTCGGTTGACAGTTTTTGATAATTTTTATGACTAATTGAATATACACTGGTATCTTCAATGCATTGTAATGACATTTTAGATTTAGTCTGCAAAAAATAAGCCGAGAAATCACTTTCCCACCAATCTTCCATTGCAAATGACACAATATGTTGTTTGCCATTTTTGTCGTTGAACACTAATTTCAAGAGCCCGGAAAGAACATAATAACAATAATTTACATTTTCTCCTTCTTGAATAAGAAAATCATTTTTTTTATACTTTTCAAATGTAAAATGTGATAAAACAAATGTAAATTCGTCATCTGAAAGAGGAATTAATTTTTCTATATGTTCTTTTAATTTTTTCTTCATTATGAGTTCTAATTTCTGAGGCATTGGTAAATGATGCCCAACGTTTCTGCTACGATTTTGGGCTATAAAAATGTACGCTAACCAGTCAGCCAGAGTTATATTTTAAAATTATTTTACATAGATAAAGTACTTCGCCCAGTTTAAAATGTAACCACTTGTTACCTTTTTTAGTTTTCAATTCAGTTGGCAAGTTATAAATTCAAACCTATAGATTTAGTAGATTCAATCTTCTAAATTTTCAATTTAACTATGAGTTTACAATTTACCTATAAAATTCAGACAAAGGAAATTGGACCGAGTAATAAGTCCGTCTGAGTGAATTATTTTTCATTTAAAAAGTCAGCCAGAGTTATATTTTAAAACTACCGAAATATTGATGCCGAAACATTAAAGATAATGTTGTTGTGTGTAGTGCTTATCCACATCTTTGTGTTAGAGATTCTTGTTTTTTATTTTCTTCTTTTGATATATTTAAAATGTCAATTTGACATTTATTTGAGCGGAAAAATGATAACCTTTCTGAAAAATTGACAGCGAAACACGTCATTTTAATAAAACATTTAGGATAAAATATGGTTAATCTATTTTGGTATTTTATTTGTTCTATTGAAGTCGAAATCAATAGAGGTTTCAAATTTGAAATAATGTTTAATTTAAAATTTTGTAATTATGAGCAATTTAGTTAGTGTTCCTAAAAACGGAAGTTTAGCGAACAGCAATTCAAATCAAAATTTCCCAACTTTGTCAAATTGGTTAGATGACATCTTTAATCGAGACCTACCATCAGTATTTAGCTCAAACTTCAATACTGGAATTACTTTACCAAAAGTAAATATCAAAGAAACTGCTGATGATTTTACGGTAGAAATGGCAGTTCCAGGTCTTAAAAAATCAGATTTCCAAATTGACATCGATAATCAAGTATTATCCATCTCGACAGAGACAAAGGAAGAAAATGAACATAAAGAGGAGAATTATACTCGTAGAGAGTTTGGTTACTCTTCTTTTAAAAGAACCTTTACTCTACCTGAAAGTGTAAATGATGAAAAAATTAATGCGAGTTATAACGAAGGCATTTTGAGTATTTTCTTACCGAAAAAAGAAGAGGCAAAACAAAAGCCTGCTAGAACCATTAAGATTTCATAATCGATTTACTAATTTTTTTTGATTCAAGTGTAAAGTAAATAGTAGGAGACCGAGTAATTGGTCTCCTCTATACTACTAAAAATGTTTAATCCTTAAAATTTAACGCAATGAAAAAATATATTTTATTATTTATAATTGGCTTGTTAATTTTCAGTTGCAACAGTCAAAATAATGACATGAAAAATACTGAAACAAAGGAAAGTGATGAAAAAATAGTTTTAATAGCAGTGTCGAACAAACTGTTAAAACAGGCTTTTGCAATAGCTAAAACAGGATTGCCGTATGAAGAGAACTTTGTTTCTAAATTAGCTTAAAATTGTTTGTTTTTTAATTCAGTTCTTTTTGTTAGGTGTAATTTTTTATTTCAGTTGTTGGTAGTAATCTAGAATCTTCTAATCCCGCAGTTCTATGCCCAACATTATTTAAATAAATTTTACTTTCGGCAAATTTCATAAATGTTTGGACTGATTGGTGTTCAACTAAGAGAACAGCATCCCATTTTTCTGATTCAGGCCCAATTAGGAAATTATTACTCGCTCCATAAAATAGAATTTTACTTCCTAATTTATTAAGCTCTACTAATGTGTTATTTGTATATAATTTATAAGCTTCTTCTCCACTAATGTCTTTTTGTGGTTTTATAGACTCTAAATTTGTATAATCAGCTTTAGATTTAAACTTTAATAAATTAAGCATTACAATTTTCCCTTTTTGATGGAAATTTAAATAGAATTCTTTGCCCGTTTCTGGTGTTGCGTTAATGTGCTTATTCATATTTTATTATTTTCCATAAATGTTAGAATAATATTCTAAACATTCATTGATATAGGTCAAGAATGGAAAGCAACTTTATTTCTAATTCGGCTAACTGTTTCCGGACTTACATTTAGATAAGAAGCAATTTCATATTGCGGAATTTCAGTAGCAATTCTTCTATTAATCTTAACCAATTTTAGATATCTTTCTTCAGCATTTAAAAGTCTAATATCCTCTAGCTTTTTTGCCGTAGAAATGAATAGTTTTTCAGATACTTGTCTTGCTATTTTTTCTACAAATGAGTGTTTACTTGCTAAATCTTCAAGTTCCTTTCTGGTTATTATTTTTAGTACAGAATTTTTAAGGCAAACAATTTCCTTATTTGATTCTTCTTGTCTTAAAAAACTATAATAATTTGCCACGAACTGATTTTCAAAGACAAAATCATCAATAACTGATTTATCATTTCCTATTAAAGTACACTTTAAAAGTCCTTTCTCAACAAATCCAATTCTATTAGAAATCTTTCCGTAGACTACAAATTTTTCCCCCTTAATTAAATCTATTTTTTTAAAAGAAGCAGAGAATAAAATAGCATCAGATTCTGAAATTTGAAAATTATTTATAAGGAATTTTTTCATTTTCGTAAGTAGGCTAAAACCAGCAATTAATTTTATACGGTGTTGGCAAATCGTTTTTTAAATTATTCTTCAATATTAAATAAATATTCAACTGTAACTTTAAAAAAATGAGCCATTCTGATTGCTAAAGTAACAGAAGGATTAAATTTGTTTTTTTCTATTGCGTGAATAGTTTGTCGTGAAACATTTATTTCTTTCGCCAATTCTGCTTGCGTTAAGTTGTGTCTAGCTCTTTCTACTTTTACAAGATTTTTCATAAATACATTTTTCTTTTGATAAAGAATATTATTATGTAAGACCAAAGCAATGGAAATATAAAATAATCTAAAGTCAGTTTTAAATCTTTAGCTAAAATATACATAAAAATTGTAACTAATATTCCAATTATAAAAGTTAGCTGAAAAGATTCTAGACGTAATTTGTCTATGAAATCGTCTTCTACTTTTTCTTTCGAAACCATATAGATTAACATTGCAATTATCGCAACAAAATCAATTCCATAACTTAACCCTCCGCCAGAGAAGGCATTTAAAAGACCTAATATTCCATTATCAGATTCCGTTCCTATTTCGTAAGCATTAATCCCTGATATTTTATATTTATTGATTGAATTATTAATAAAGTTTAGACTTCCATTAAGTAGAGAGGCAATGATAAAAAGGATTAATCCAAGTTTTTTACACCAATTTGGTAATATATGCGTTTTCATATTCTATTATTTTTAAACAAAAGTAAATAAAACTTTACATTTAGTAAAATAAAATAGATTATATTTAAATTTCACTATTTTTAGGATGATGTTAATTTGAAGTAGAAGTAGAAGAGATGAATATTACGAGTCGCCCGAAATGTCTTGTCCTGAAATATGGTTTACAACGGTCTCGTATAACCGTCAGTTACGGGTTAAATTAGCGATTATTTTCGGTTTAGCACGGACGTTAGCAATTCCGAGTGGATTCGGACGTAGTCGAATCCGCCGTAATTGCGGTTATACATTGTTACCTACAGTTTTTATTCTTCATTCCAGTTAATTCCGTTCCACATTTGTCCATTTTTATAATATTCTAAAATTGATTTTTTCGCTAACTCAAAGTCAACAAGCCAATTTGCTGGGTATTCATCCTTTTGTCCATTGCTTAACAAGAAATCTACGTAAAGTTCAGAACTATTTTCAGAAATTTTTGGCACATAGGATATGTCTTTTTCTAAATCTTGAAACATTAAAAATACTTTTTTCTCAATTTTATTTGTCAAAACAGTAAGTGATGATTTGTCATTTTTATACAAACAAATTTCGCTGAATTCATTCTTCATTTCGATATTCATTACACTGCTCAATTCAAACTCCGAGTTAATTTCAATTTCTTTGTTGTTAAATATACAGTTTGTCATTTTGTATTATACTGAAATAGGTTGACCTTTTTGTCCGTTCAAAAGATTTTTTTCAGCCGTTTGGAAGGCAAAAAAATAGTTTGAACTAGGCCTGTTCTTAAATTGTTAATTCAGGTAAATTTAGTTTATTTTTTCGATAGGATTTGTATTTAATGTTTGGATTGAGATGAACTTCAGCTGGTTTCCTTAGGTCCAGGCTAAAATGTGTTCTAAGATTGTTGTAAATAAATACCGCCTGTTGTGTCATTTGTTGCGCTATTTTGGTATTTTTTATTGTTTTTTTGAGTCCGTATTCATGTTTTAAAGTTCTATTGATACGTTCGGCCACAGCGTTTTCGTACGGGTCGTATTGCTCTGTCATACTCATTGTGATGTTGTTTTCTTCAGCAAAGCAGGTGTATTTTGGGTTGCAGTACTGGAATCCTCTGTCTGAATGATGAATTAGTTTTTGATTGGGATATTTTCTGTTTTTAATGGCCATAGCGAGTGCATCTTTGCAAAGTGATGTTCTCATATGGTTGTCGAGTTTATAGCCCATGATTTGCTTGGAATAGGCATCGGTTACTAAAGCTAAGTAATTATGTCCATTTTCAGTTTTAATGTATGTGATGTCGCTTAC
>NZ_CANMRY010000007.1 GCF_947500405.1 uncultured Maribacter sp. | reverse complement strand
GATATTTCTGCCGTTACTTTTGATGGGACTAACTTAAGTGTTACCGAAAGCGGTACTACGCTTTCTGCTGACCTTTCCGATTTAGAAGAATCTGCAGATATTGCAATAGTGCAAACGAATTTAGATAATCATATTTTAGCCGACCTAGATATTTCTGCTACGAATGAACTTTCCGATTTAAGTTTAGACACTACATCTAATGTACTTACACTTACTAATCCTGCTACTGGAGCTACTGGGGTTGACCTTTCTCCTTATGTATCTTCCGATGATCAAGCGGTTGAAATGTTTGCTTTTAATGGTTCTACTTTTGAGCTACTTCTTAAAATTGAAGACGACCCAACTACTAGAGTAGCAAATTTATCATCTTTACATGCAGACGGCACAGAAACAAGAATTGTAGCTGGCAACTCTGGCATTACTATTACAGGAGATGGTTCTGCTTCCTTACCTTATGGTATTTACAACAACTTTACAGAAGCAGATGGTAGTACTACAAATGAAATAAACACGGCGTTTACTACTGTAAATGTTGCCGGAACAGATTATTTAAGGATTACAGATTCTAATGGAGACCTAGATGTTCCCTTATCAGATTTATCCCCTACAGGAACAACAGGCTCCATATTTTTTGCCGATACGGATGGTAGTATTACAGAAAATAACGGGCAATTATTTTGGAATAACACAAATAATCGTTTAGGAGTTGGAACTTCAAGCCCTGCAAACAAATTTCATGTTACAGGAGCTATTCGTTCGGAAGGCTACCTAAACTCAGATGGTTCTGTAGGTGAACCTGCATATAGGTTTCATGATGATACTAATACTGGTATGTATAGCCCATTTCAAGATGAAATTAGTTTTACAGTAGGTGGTGTTGAAGCCTTAAATATTGATGAAGCATCTAGTAGCACTAAAGTTATTATTAAAGAAACATTAGAACTAGAAGGAGCAGTTCTTGATGAAAATGATTCTGCTGGTACTGCAGGGCAAGTACTAACAGCCACTGCAACAGGAACAGAATGGGTTACGAATTACAACCCTGTAAAAGCTATTGGTAAAATTTCTAGTGGTGGTAGTGTTATAAAAGCAACAACAGGAGTTACAACTTCTAGAATTAGTCGAGGAAGATATCAAGTAACATTCGCAAGTGGTATAGTATCTGATGCCGATTATATTATCCAATTAACACAACCAGGTAGGGGTGGTGCCGGGAATGACGACCCAGGAATATCATACTCTAACCAAACAGCAACAGGTTTCCAAGTAATTATAGGAGATAACGATAATGGAGGATCAGACAGAAACACATTTGATTCTGAGTTCATGTTTACCATTTTAGATTTATAATAAGATGAAAAAGATTATCTTAATTTTTGCTTTCTTAATTTCTCTATTTGCAAAAGCGCAAGCTCCAAATGCAGGAGATTTAGTTACTATACATTCTGCTACATTAGCAGAAATAAATGCCATAGTAAACCCTCATGAAGGTTCTTTGGTATACAACTCTGAGGATAAAAATATATACCAATATAATAATACTGAATGGAAACAAATTCAACCAACTGGTAATGAAACTATAATTGTTGCCGATGACAATATATTAATCTCGGGTAGTGGTACCGCAGCAGACCCTTATAGTATATCCTCTATTCCTGCAAAATTTATTCAAAATTCCGATGGATCTTACACTTTTTCTAATGGTGTTGACCCAGATATTAATTTTATAGGTATGCCCCTTAATCATCCTATTGTTTCTAGTTCCAATGCAACTAATGGTTCTTGTTCACAATTCTCTATAAATGAAACTAGAGATATTATTATAAATGGCAACTTTTTTGATGGCTCTGCTACTGTTGCAATACCAGGGCAGACAGTAAATAATGTAACTATAAATAATACTACTAGAATAACCGCTAATGTTACTTCAGGTGGAACCGGTGGTAGTTTTGACATTCAAGTCTCCACAGATACAGGTGCAAGTACTTTACCCAATGGTTTTAATGTTGCTAATGGTTCTAATACATACAATCTAGGAACAATGGATATTGCTATAACAGGAGCTATGACCTATAACGCAGGTGTTCTTAATAAAACTTCTAGTCCAGGATGGAATGCCCAAGGATATTCTATTTCTCATGCCATATCCGCAGGAGAAGAAGGAAAATTAAATTTTACTGCTGTAACTAACAATAAATTAAGAATGGTAGGTCTTAATAGTGATCCAGCAACAAATGCCTCCTATACAACTTTAGATTATGCTATATATCTACATCGCAATAATAATGTATATATCTATGAGCATGGAGCCAGCAAAGGAAGGTATTCTACTTATTTACCAGGTGATAATTTTGAAGTTAACGTTGATTGTACAGGGAGAGTTTCCTATTTAAAAAATGGCAGTGTAATTTATAACTCTGCAACACCCACTTCCAGCGCTTTATTTTTTGATTCCTCTTTTCATGAAACCAATAGTGGAATATCTAATATATCTATGACATTCTAAAAACATGAAGCTATTTAAAACCCTATCTATCTTTCTTCTACTACAAAATATAATTGTAGCGCAAGACGCTGTTCATAATTTTGGAGCAATGCAAGTGCATAATGGCACTTCCGTAGGGTTTCATTTAGATTTGGTTAATGATGGTGTGTTTAATGAAAATCTAGGATTAGTAGGTTTTTACGGGTATGACAAATCTATAACAGTTTCAGGAACTAATACACCTGTTTTTTATGATTCAGAGATTTTGGTTGACAATAATTTATATTTAGAAACCCCTATAGAGATACTTAATAATGCAAACTTAATAACTGGAAACATTGTAACACCAAGAAACAATACAGATATACATATTAATTTTTTAAATAGTGCTTTCTATATTGGAGAAAATATGGTTTCTAAAGTAGATGGCTATGCTGCAATAACAAATAAAGATGATTTTATTTTTCCTGTAGGTACAGAAGATAGATTACGAATGTTAACGCTAAACTCACAAGCTACAAATGCATTTGCTAAATGCGCATACTTTTATGAAGACCCAAATGAACCTTCTACCTTTAACGAATCATTTAACACTGATGAAAAGGAGACCGAATTTTTAAAGGTCAATGAGAAAGAATTTTGGCATTTAGAAGGTGCTATACCTTCTACAGTTACTTTAAACTGGGATATTTATAGCAACATAAATACTTTAGGAGAATTTATAACCGATTTAAAAGTGGTGGGTTGGAGTAAATCCAAACAACAATGGGTAGACTTAGGAAATACAGATGTACAAGGCGGACTAACACTAGGAACCTTAACATCAGACATTTTTGTTCCTAATGACTATTCCATAATAACCATTGGCGGAAATAACGATATACTTGAAACGTATAATCTTTTAGAACTAGATAATTATTATATGACTCCAAATGGAGACGGAGTTAATGACTTTTTAGTAATAGATGGCATTGAAGAATCTCCAAATAATAATCTTCAAATTTATAATAGATATGGTGTCATGGTATTTTCTAAAAATAATTATACCAATGAATTTGATGGCTACTCTAATAGAAGCTCTGTTATTACAAAAAATGATGGGCTTGCTTCTGGTATCTACTTCTATATAATTACACTAAATGATTTAAGACAAAAACATCAGGGGTATCTTTATTTAACCTCTAATGCAAAAAAATAACTAAATTTATAAACCATTACCACCTTCACTAATTAATACAATTTAAAATGCAACGAAGATCATTCATAAAAAAAAGTGGCTTAACTACATTAGCCTTATCAACAATACCATCAACTATCTTATTAGAAGATAATGACTATTCTATTTTAGAATTAATGGGTAAAGAAGATATAAAGGTTTATGGTAAAGGCATAAACCTTAGGAAAGAAGCTCATGATGCTTTTTTAGAAATGAAAAAAGCTGCTTACAGTGCTGGAATAGATTTAAAAGTGGTATCTAGTTATAGAAATTTTGAGAGACAAGTCCAGATTTGGGAAAGAAAATATGATAACTATACCGAAGAAGATGGAATGACACCAATAGATGCTATTGACAAAATTATAGAATATTCTACTATTCCAGGAACCAGCAGACACCATTGGGGAACCGATGTTGATATTGTAGACGGTTACCGTAAAGTAGAAGAAAATGTTCTAGATCCAAATAAATTTGGAGAAGGAGGCCCTTATGAAGATTTTAAGAATTGGATGGATGCTAATTCCGAAAAATATGGTTTTTACTTAGTATACACGGACCATCCTAAAAGAAAAGGTTTTAAATATGAACCTTGGCATTATAGCTATGCCCCAATTTCTAAACCTATGTTAACGGCCTTTAGAAGAAAAAATATTCTTTTATTATTACAACAAGAAGATTTTTATGGAAGTGAACATTTTACAAATGGTTTTATAAAAAATTACGTGCGTAATAATATTTTAGACATAAATAAAGACCTTCTCTAACTCTTTTGTATATTGTTGGCCTATAAAACACTATAAGCCATGAGAAGAGGAAGTTGGAAAATTCGAATTTTTATAGGCCTCGCTATTGTAGCATTTGCCTTTATACAACGCTGTAATAACAGTGAGAAAAACGAATACACAGGAAGAACCCAAAATATAAACATGACCGCGGAGCAAGAAATTGCTATAGGTTTACAAAGTTTACCCGAAATTTCGCAACAGCACGGTGGTCTTTACCCAGATGAGCGTATGCAAGCCTTTGTAGATGCTGTTGGCAATAAATTGGTAAATAGTAGTATTGCCAGGGAAACCCCCTATAAATATGATTTTCATTTATTAGCAGACACCCAAACTATTAATGCTTTTGCATTACCTGGAGGTCAAATATTTATTACCTATGCGCTTTTTTCTCAATTAAATGAGGCACAACTAGCAGGTGTTCTTGGTCACGAAATAGGACATGTTATTGGTCGCCATTCTGCAGAACGTATTGCGGACAGTAATTTTTGGCAAACCCTAACTATGGGTGCTAGTGTTGGTGCAGATATGGGCGGACTAGTTGGTGGTATTGGCCAAAACAAATTATTAACCAATGGCCGTGGAGATGAGCTAGAAAGTGATGAACTTGGTGTTCTTTTTATGATACAATCAGGATACCAACCTGAAGAAATGATAAAAGTTATGCAAATACTTAAAGCAGCAGCAGGACCTAATAGAACACCAGAATTTCAAAGTACGCACCCAGACCCAGAAAATAGAATAGAAAAAATAAAAGAAGCAATTAAGAAATATAAAGGAAATGTTTAAATTAAACCGATAAAAGCTCCTTAAATTTCGACAAAAAACACTCTCTTTATAATTGATTATAAGCAATTTACTTATATTTTACAGCTTATCGAATAAATTTAATTAATCGTCGAAAGTTCTATTTTTTTTTCTACATTTGGGGCTCCCACAGTCTTATTACCGTCTCAGATTTAATCCTTATAGCTTTGTAATTTTTAATTATTAAACAAAACTATATGGGAACATTATTACACTTTAGAAACATTTACCAACAAGCCTTTGAAAATTGTCACCCTAATATTGCCGTAATATTGCTTAAAATATATTCTGTTTTTTGTGGTGCAATGTTAGCATTCGCCATCTATGCTTTTATGTATAGAGCATTTACTGGATTTGAATTTTAATTACATTATTCGCGCTCTTTTACCTGAACACTATTTGAAGTGAATATAGTATAAAAAAAATCCCATCCTGATTAGGAATGGGATTCTTTTTAGTACATTTTCTTACTTAATTCTCTTTGCCTTTTTTACTTTTTTAGCTTTCTTCAACAAAGCAAGAGCATCAGTTGCATTAGAAGCCTTAGCAATCTCTGTAATAGAAAGTCCGTTTTTACATTTAATCTTAAGGTTAGCCCCATTAGCAATAAGAAGCTCTAAAATTTCTACTCTATTATAACGAGCAGCAAAAATTGCTGGCGTCATTCCTACAGAAATTTTGTTTACATCTTCTCCGACTTCAATCATGCCTTTTACTAAATCTACATCTCCTTTAAGAATAGCTTTACAAAAAGTACTAATTTCAGAATTTAATACCAATTGCGTTTCATTCAATTTTAATGAATTAACGTTTTCGTTTGCCATTACTCCTGTACATAAAAGCACACCCATAATAGCGGTAATTACTGTTGATTTTTTCATGATGATTTTTTTAATTGATGAATAAATGATTTGATATTAAAGAGACGACAAGAAATATAATTTGTTACAAAACAATTACGGAAATAATAAAAATTTAACATCTTTAACATTTTTTGAAAACAGATACAACAAACTATAAAAACCCCTAAAAAATGGGCTTTAAACTTAGTTTAAGTAAACAAATCATAGTACTTTTGGTATTGTAAAGACACTACAATTATGAATAAAAAAGTAATCCTAATGATACTGGATGGTTGGGGGAAATCGCCAGATCCAAAAGTATCTGCTATAGATAATGCGCAAACTCCTTTTATAGACTCCTTATACCACAACTATCCAAACGCAACTCTAAGAACAGATGGCGAACATGTAGGTTTACCTACAGGACAAATGGGAAATAGTGAGGTGGGTCACATGAATTTAGGAGCTGGTAGAATTGTTTATCAAGATTTGGCTAAGATTAATTTAGCGGTAGAAAACAATACTTTAAAAGACGAAAAAGAATTAGTAGATGCCCTTGCTTATGCTAAAGAAAATAATAAAAAAGTACATTTTTTAGGGTTACTAAGTAATGGTGGTGTACACGCACATACGAATCATTTAAAAGGATTTATTGATGCTGCAAATAGTGCAGGCGTACAAAATTCGTATATCCATGCTTTTACAGACGGTAGAGATGTAGACCCTAAATCTGGAAAAGGTTATGTAGAAGATATTGAAAACTATATCTCTGGTACAAACACAAAACTTGCTTCTGTTACTGGGCGTTATTATGCAATGGACAGAGATAAGCGTTGGGAACGTGTACAATTAGCTTATGATGCTCTTGTTAATGCTACTGGAACAAAAACCAATTCTATAGCAAACAGCATACAAGAAAATTATGATGCAGATATTACGGATGAATTTATAAAGCCACTAATTGCTATAGATACTAACGGACAACCTTTAGCTACTATTGAAAAGGATGATGTAGTTATCTTTTTTAACTTTAGAACAGATAGAGGTAGAGAGTTAACAGAAATGTTAAACCAAAAAGATTTTCCAGAATACAATACCAAAACACTAGACCTTTACTACGTTACTATAACTAATTATAGTGATGATTTTAAAGGAATAAAAGTAATATTCAATAAAGATAATATTACGGAGACTTTAGGCGAGGTATTAGAAAAAAATAATAGAAAACAAATCCGTATTGCAGAAACAGAAAAGTATCCGCATGTTACTTTTTTCTTTTCTGGCGGACAAGAAACTCCTTTTAAAGGGGAATCTCGTATTCTAAAAAACTCTCCAAAAGTTGCTACCTACGATTTACAACCAGAAATGAGTGCTTATGAATTACGTGATGCCTTAGTTCCAGAATTACAAAAAGGAGAGGCAGATTTTGTTTGCTTAAACTTTGCTAACGGAGACATGGTTGGCCATACTGGAATAATGAGTGCCGCTATTAAGGCTTGTGAAGCCGTAGACATTTGCGCAAAAGATGTAATTACTACAGGTTTAGAAAATGGATATACTACCATTCTTATTGCCGATCATGGAAATTGCGAAACTATGATGAATCCAGATGGTAGCCCGCATACAGCACACACTACAAACCCTGTTCCTATTATTTTAATAGACAAAGAATTGAAAAATATTGAAAGTGGTGTTCTTGGAGATGTTGCCCCTACCATACTTAAATTAATTGGAGTATCGCAACCTAAAGCAATGACGCAACATTCCTTAGTGTAATTACACGGAATGGCAACAACTATAAAAGACCAGCTAAGTAGAACAATTGTTTTACCCAGCTGGCCTTTTCGTATTATATCCTTAGTACCTTCAGAAACAGAATTATTGGTAGACCTAGGTTTAGAAGAATATATTGTTGGAGTTACAAAGTTCTGTGTACATCCAAACCATTTAAGAAAAAACAAAGAAATTGTTGGCGGCACAAAAAATATATCGCTCGAAAAAATAAAAGCCTTAAAGCCCAATATTATTCTGTGCAATAAAGAAGAAAATACCAAAGACATTGTTTTTACCTTAGAAAAAGAATATGAAGTTCATGTTTCTGATATAAAAAATATAACAAATGTATTTCATCTTATAGAACAATATCAAAACCTTTTTAATTGTAAAGAAAAAGCTTCTAAAATAACTACTAATATTAAAAGTGAACTAGAAGGTTTTCAAAAATTTATTAAAAACAAACCTAAAGTTAGTGTTCTATATTTTATCTGGAAAAACCCTTGGATGTTAGCAGGAAAAGACACATTTATAAATTCTTTATTAACAATTAATAATTTTACCAATCTAAGAAATACTCAAGAAAGATACCCAACAATTACTTCAGAAGATATTAAACAAACTACTGCGCAATTAATTCTACTTTCATCAGAGCCTTTTCCATTTTCTGATAAACATATTTCAGAAATTAAAAAATTAAATAATTCACCTAAAGTTATTTTGGTTGATGGTGAATATTTTTCATGGTATGGCTTTAGACTACAAGCTGCTTTTACCTATTTTAAAGAGTTACATCTTAATCTTAATACTATCTAGTAATCTACTATGCATAACATATAAAGGTTTTCTTTCTTAAATGTAAATATTTACCTTTGCAAACTATGATTATAGTAAAAACACCTGAAGAAATAGAATTAATGCGCGAAAGTGCACTAATAGTTTCTAAAACATTAGGGATGCTTGCTGGCGAAGTAAAACCAGGAGTAACCACTTTGCAGTTAGATAAACTTGCAGAAACCTTTATAAGAGATCACGGAGCAATTCCTGGATTTTTAGGTTTGTATGATTTTCCTAATACATTATGCATGAGTCCAAATGCCCAAATAGTACATGGTATTCCTAATAAAACGCCGCTTATAGAAGGTGATATTATTTCTATTGATTGTGGTGCTTTAAAAAATGATTTCTACGGAGATCACGCCTATACTTTTGAAGTTGGAGAAGTAGCCCCTGAAACAAAAAAAATGCTAGATGTTACCAAAGAATCTTTATACGTAGGGATTCGCGAATTTAAAGCTGGCAATAGAGTTGGCGATGTTGGCTACGCTATTCAAAAATATACAGAAGACCACGGCTACGGTGTTGTTCGAGAACTTGTAGGTCATGGTTTAGGTCGTAAAATGCATGAAGATCCAGAAATGCCAAATTATGGCAGAAGAGGAAGAGGTAAAAAGTTTGTAGAAGGTATGGTTGTTGCTATTGAACCAATGACAAATCTAGGTACACGTAGAATAAAACAATTAAAAGACGGTTGGACAATCTTAACTGCAGACGGCAAACCAAGCGCACATTTTGAACATGATGTTGCTATTGTAAATGGGAAACCAGAGTTACTCTCTACGTTTAAATATATTTACGAAGCATTAAAAATTACAAGTACCGAAGAAGACGAGTTTAGAAATTAAGTAAAAGCTTTATAAAAATGGCTAGAAAATTAATAAGTTCAGGTTCAAATTTTGAAAAAGAAATAGGATACTCTAGAGCAGTAATAGATGGTAATTGGATTTTTATTTCTGGAACAACAGGCTATGATTACACTACCATGAACATTAAAGATGATATTGTTGCCCAAACGAAACAATGTATGAAAAATATTGTTGCTACTTTAGAGAAAGCTGATTCGCAAATTAGCGATGTAGTAAGAGTAACCTATATTTTACCTAATAGTGCAGATTTTGAAAAATGCTGGCCTACACTTCGCAGCTACTTTGGAGAAATAAGACCTGCAGCAACTATGTTTTCTGCTGGATTAGCAGACCCTAAAATGAAGATTGAAATACAAGTAACTGCTCTAAAAAAATAATCTGATTAGTGTCAAAAATATTCAAGTTTTTTTTAAATCTTATACCAAGGCCACTACTTATAAAGTTAAGCTACTTGGTAAGGCCCATTTTAGCGTTTTTCATGAGAGGAAATAACTATACAGACCCAATAGACGGTAAGAGTTATAAAAAATTTCTTCCGTATGGCTATGAAGACCAAAGAGAAAACGTGCTTTCCCCTTCTACCCTATCTTTAGAAAGACATCGTCTTTTGTGGTTGTATTTAAAAAATGAAACTAACTTTTTTACTGATACGCTTAAAGTTTTACATTTTGCTCCAGAACAAGCGTTTTACAAGTGTTTTAGAAAATTAAAAAATATAGAATACACTACTACAGATTTAAACTCCCCTTTAGCAGATGTAAAAGCAGATATTTGTAACCTTCCTTTTAAAGACAGCTCTTATGATGTTATTTTTTGTAATCATGTCTTGGAACATATCCCAGATGATACTAAAGCTATGCAAGAGTTATATAGAGTTTTAAAACCTGGTGGTTGGGGAATTTTTCAAATTCCCCAAGAATTAGAACGTGAAACTACTTTTGAAGATAATTCTATTACCAATAAAAAAGAACGTGCAAAAATATTTGGCCAATATGATCATGTCCGTATTTATGGTAGAGATTATTTTAATAAATTAAGAAGTATTGGCTTTACAGTTGAAGAACAAGATTACACCAATGTTCTTTCTAAAGAAGACGTAAACAAATACCGATTAGCACAAGGTGAAATTATTCCAATAGTTAGAAAATAATTATTCTACAATAAGCTCTTTAATACCCTTAGTCATAAACTCTTGAGTTTCTCCATTATTATCCAAATAAATAATATAAGCTTCTAAAGTTTTATTATTATTAAGTAACATCTTAACCTCCTTAAGTTCCATTACCATAAACGATGTCGCATATGCATCTGCCTCTGCACAAGAACTAGCAATAATAGTAACTCCCAAAGTAGTTCCGTTTTTAGTATAACCAGTAATAGGGTTTATAGTATGTACATATTTTTTTCCTGTACTCTCATCTACTCTAAATTTTCTATAATTACCAGAAGAAGCCATAGCTTTATCTTCTAATTTTATCATGAGTTTCAATTGCCTTCCTTCTATCACTTGCGGGTCGTCTATACCAACAACCCAAGATTTATTTTTATTTGGATTAATGCCTTTTGCAACCAGCTCTCCCCCTACTTCTAAAAGATAATTATGTATTCCATAATTATTCATCATTACAGCCAATCTATCTATAGCATAACCCTTTGCAATAGCGTTAAAATCAAAATAAATATTTGAATTTTCCTTTTTAATACGATGTTCTCTAGTTAAACTTACCTTATTAAAACCTACATATTTTAAAAGACTATCTACTTTAGAGCTATCCAACGCAATTTGTTTTCCTGGGCCAAAACCCCAAGCATTTACTAAAGTTCCAACAGTTGGGTCAAAATATCCTTTAGTAGTCTTATTAACTTCTTTAGAAAGCTCAAAAACTTCCTGGAACATAGTATCTACAACTAAAGTAGAATCGCCACGGTTAATTTTAGAAATATCAGATTCTGGAATATAAGTTGATAAAGATTGGTTTATTACAGTAAAAACAGAATCAATTTGAAGTTTTAAATCTAACGTCTGTTCAGAAAAATAAATTAAACTATAAGTAGTTCCTAAAGCAGCTCCATTAGCATCATTCCTAACAAATTCTTGTTTATGTTCTTTACAGGAGAAAAGTAAAACAACAAATACAATCAAATAAAGGAGGCTTTTAAATTTTAACAAGTCCATCATAATCCACTATATATTCTTCATTTAAATACACTGGCAAATTGTAATCTGCAGCATTTACTAAACCCACACCAGCATAAAAGGTTTCTGCTTCAAACTTTAGAGCATGGTCTCTCATTTTATTTAAATCTGACATAAAAAAATCTAAATCTTTTGGATCCCCTGGATAACTTATTGCTTTAACAACAACAAAGGTCATTTTCTTATCCCTAAGACAAACAAATTGCGGGTTCTTTTTTAACTCGCTATTCACTGCCATAAACTCAAAACCATTAGATTCTAGCTCTTTACCAACAATATTCATTGCTAGGTTATGTAGTTCTTGCTCTGTTAATTGTTTTTTCATTTTCTTGTATAAAAAAGCCGATATAAAATATATCGGCTTTTAAAATTTATTTAGAATTTACATTTCTATAGATACTAAATTTATCCACCAAAATCATCAAATCTAATATTCTCATCAGCAAGACCAAAATCTTCACCCATTTTCTGAACCGCTTTGTTCATTAATGGTGGTCCACAGAAATATAATTCTATATCTTCAGGAGACTCATGTTTACTTAAATAATTGTCTATCACACAATTATGAATAAAACCAACAAAACCATCTCCAGGAGCATCAATATCTTCTTTAACTTTCCAGTTATCTTCTTCCATAGGCTCAGAGAGAGCTAAATAAAATTTAAAGTTTGGAAATTCTTTTTCTAATGCATAGAAATGTTCAAGATAAAATAATTCTCTTTTAGAACGCCCACCATACCAATATGTAACTTTTCTATCTGTTCTTAATGTTTTAAATAGATGGTATAAATGTGAACGCATTGGAGCCATACCTGCACCACCACCAACATAAAGCATTTCTGCGTCAGATTCATTTATAAAGAACTCTCCATAAGGGCCAGATATAACAACATCATCTCCTTTTTTCAAATTAAAAATATACGAAGAAGCAACACCAGGATTAACATCCATCCATCCATTTTTAGAACGATCCCATGGCGGCGTAGCAATCCTAACATTAAGCATAATTTCTCTGCCTTCTGCTGGGAAAGAAGCCATTGAATAAGCTCTTTCTACAGTCTCTGGGTTTTTCATAACTAAAGGCCAAAGATTAAATTTATCCCACTCTGCTTTAAATTTATCTGGCGTTTCGTGTTCTTCAGGGTGCGCAGTAATGTCTATATCAGCATATTTTACTTCACATTGAGGAATCTCAATTTGAATATAACCACCAGCTTTATAGCCCATGTCTTCAGGAATTTCAACAACAAATTCCTTTATAAAAGATGCTACATTGTAGTTACGAACTACTTTTGCATTCCATTTTTTAATTCCAAATACTTCTTCAGGAATCGTAATTTCCATGTCCTGTTTAACTTTAACTTGACAAGCTAAACGAGCTCCATGACTTAATTCTTTTCTAGAAAAATGAGGTGTTTCGGTTGGTAAAGCTTCTCCACCACCAGTTAGTACGTGACATTCACATTGAATACATGTTCCACCACCACCACATGCAGATGGTAAAAACACTTTATTACTTCCTAGTGTTGATAGTAAGCTTCCTCCAGAAGCTACTTCAATCTCCTTTTCACCATTGATTGTAATTTTTACTGGACCAGATGGTGATAATTTTTGTTTTACAAATAATAGTAAAGCAACTAACAAAAGCGTAATAATTAAAAAAGCTGTTACTGTTGCTATTATTGTTCCTAATGTACCTGCGGCTAAAATCATTTTACTTATTTGCTTTTATGTTGTTAGCTAACACTTCTTTATTATCTTCAGTAGCTTTAATGGTAACTGTTTTTTCTTCCTTAGGAGCTTCTTCATCTCCACCTGTAAGCATACCACCAAAACTCATAAATCCTATTGCCATTAACCCAGTAATTATAAAAGTTATCCCTAACCCTCTTAATGCTGGAGGCACATTAGAATATCTAATTTTTTCACGTATAGCAGCAATTGCTAAAATTGCCAAAAACCATCCAATACCAGAACCAATACCATAGGTGGTTGCCAAACCTAAAGAAGCAATTTCTCTAGACTGCATAAATAACGACCCTCCTAAAATTGCACAGTTTACAGCGATAAGTGGTAAAAATATTCCTAATGAATTGTATAAAGAAGGAGAAAATTTCTCTACAACTATTTCTACTAGCTGTACCATGGTCGCAATAGTTGCAATAAACATGATAAAAGACAAGAAACTTAAGTCATACTCTGCATACTCTGTACCTAACCAAGATAGAGCTCCTGGTTGTAAAAGGTATTGATCTAACAGCCAGTTTAAAGGTACTGTTATTGCTAATACAAATATTACTGCTGCTCCAAGACCTACAGCTGTTGATACTTTTTTAGATACCGCTAGATAAGAACACATTCCCAAGAAAACCGAGAATACCATATTATCTATGAATATTGATTTAAAAAATAATTCTATATGCTCCATATTTTATTATATTAAATATTGATTTTCTAGTGGTTAGTTTATCTCCTCTAACGCTTCAATATTTTTTAATCTTCTATTAATGCTTTGTTTTTAGTACGTTGTATCCAAATAATTATTCCCACAACAATTAAGGCCATTGGTGGCATAATCATAAATCCATTATTTTCATAACCTATAGCATACAAACCTGTCTTTGCAATTGGATCTCCTAAAACTGGTATTCCAAATAACGTTCCTGAACCAAACAATTCTCTAAAAAAACCAACAATTATTAAAATAACACCATAACCTACAGCATTACCAATACCGTCTAAAAAGGATTTCCATGGCCCATTTCCTAAAGCAAAAGCTTCAAAACGCCCCATAATTATACAGTTAGTAATAATTAATCCCACAAAAACAGAAAGTGTTTTACTTAACTCATAAGCAAAAGCTTTAAGCACTAAATCTACTATAATTACCAGAGCAGCAACTACTATTAATTGTACTATAATTCTAATTTTTGACGGTATTATATTTCGCATTAAAGAAATAACCACGTTACCTAATCCTAATACAAAAAGTACTGAAATTGCCATTACTAGAGAAGCTTTTAACTCTGCTGTAATTGCTAATGCAGAACATATACCTAATACTTGTATTGTTATTGGGTTATTATCTGCTAATGGGTCTGTAATTAACTGTGCGTCTTTTTTTGATAAAAGTCCCATAAATTATTAATTTTTTAAAGTTTCAAAATATGGTACATATAATTTCAACTCGCTTTTAAGCATTGCCGAAACACCATTTCCTGTTATAGTAGCACCTGCAATAGCATCTACTTCATTGTCTGATTTATCTTTATTTAACGGATCGGCATTTCCTTTAGCTACATCAATACCTTTAAAAGTTCCATTGTTCTTTAAATCTTCACCAATAAAATCATCCATAAAGAAACGCTTATTAATGTTTGCACCTAAACCAGCAGTTTCTCCTTTGTGGTCAAAGAAAACACCTTGCACTACCATGTTTTTATCCATTGCAACATATGCCCAAATAGCATCCCAAAGACCTTTACCTCTAATTGGCGCTATATAGAATGTTTTATCATCCTTTTTACCAACAAATAAAGGCAGTTTTCTTTCTTTACCTGCTTTTGCATTTGTTTGTTCTTTTTTAACATCTATTAAGTAAGCCTCTTTATCTTCAACAACATCTGCTCCTTGAATAACTAATTGTTTTTCTATGTACTTCTTAAACAATTCTGGAGCGTCAGCGGTAGAAACAAAATTTGCATTACTCTCATCATTTTCATTAACACCCATTGCATACAAAATGTTTTGTTGCTTTTCTAGGCGTTTATTCTCATCTATATTTGGTTTTAAAAATGATGCTGCAAATGCTAGTAAAGCACCTACTACAAGCACCATACCTATAGCAAATAGAATTGTATATGAATTTTTATCTGTTCTATTCTCCATCGTTAGGCTGTTTTTGCTTTTAGACGTTTCATTCTTTGTTTTACATTTCCTTGAACCACATAGTGATCAATTGTTGGTGCAAATACATTCATTAATAAAATGGCAAGCATAACACCTTCCGGATAAGCTGGGTTAAATACACGTATTAGTATTGAAATAAACCCTATTAAAAAACCGTATATCCATTTACCCTTATTTGTTTGAGAAGCAGTTACTGGATCCGTTGCCATAAATACAGTACCAAAAGCAAAACCACCAATTAATAAGTGATGCCAAAATTCTGTACTCATTAGTCCATAAAATTTACTGCTTTCAGTAATCCAACCAGAACTTACTACTCCATTAAAAATTAGACCCATTACCAATGCTCCTATTACAGAGGATAACATAATTCTCCAACTTCCTATTTTAGTAAAAATTAAAAATAAACCTCCTAGTAATATTAACAAGGTAGATGTTTCTCCTACAGACCCTGGAATAAAACCAAAGAACATATCCATAACATCATAACCAGCTTCTTTATTTTGTGCTAAACTACCTAATATAGTTTCTCCAGAAATAGCATCTAAGTTTTCACCTGCTGCAATAAGTTGATCCTGTTTAACAGCTCCTTCTACCCAAACTTTATCTCCAGACATCCATGTTGGGTAAGCAAAGAATAAAAACGCTCTTATAGTTAAAGCAGGGTTTAGAATATTCATTCCTGTTCCCCCAAAAACCTCTTTTCCTATTACAACACCAAATGCTACTGCTACTGCTAACATCCAAAGTGGAATATCTACAGGAACAATAAGCGGTACTAACATACCAGTTACTAAGTACCCTTCTTCTACTTCGTGTTTTTTAATTACCGCAAAAATAAACTCTATTAATAAACCAACACCATAAGAAACTACTAGTATTGGGATAATTTTCCATGCACCAATTAATAAATTATCTAAAGACCAGAATTCTGCACTAAACAACCCTCCTGAAATAACAGAACCTGTTCCAAAAGCCACATTATGCTGGTAACCTGCATTGAACATACCAAAAATTAAACATGGCACCATTGCCATAATTACGGTGTTCATGGTACGCTTTAAATCATCGGCTGCTTTTATATGAGTACCATTATGCGTAGTCTCATTTGGCAAGTATAAAAAAGTATGGATTGCATTAAATGCAGGAGCCATTTTTGTTCCTTTATACTTCTCTTTTATATTATGTAAATTACTCTTTAAACCCATTATCCTATTTCTTTAAGCATTAAGTCTAAACCTTCTCTTATAATTTTCTGGTGCGGTTGCTTAGACACACATATAAATTCAGTTAATGCAAAATCTTCTGGTGCAACTTCATACATTCCTAAAGCTTCCATCTCATCTAAATCTTTATACATACAAGCTTTTAGAATTTGCATAGGAAAAATATCTAGAGGAAAAACCTCTTCATAATTTCCTGTTGTTACAAATGCGCGATGTTCTCCGTTTGTATTTGTATTTAAATCGAACTTCTTGTTTGGTGTTAACCAAGAAAAAGTCATTGCTCTTGATGTAGAAATCTTATTAAAAACAGGCTTATTCCATCCAAACAGTTCATAATCATCTCCTTCAGGAATAACAGAAACCGTATTGTTGTAGTATCCTAAGTTACCATCTGGGCTACTTTTAGTTCCTGTTAAAACATCCCCATTAATAACTCTAAAATTTTCTGAATTTACGCCACTAGCATATAAGAAAGTAGAAACCTCTGCTCCAATTATTGTACTATAATATTTTGGTGCTTTAACAGAAGAACCTACTAACGCAACTGTTCTTTCTGCATTAAACTTTCCAGTAAGTAACAAATCTCCTATTATAACTAAATCTTGAGCACTTACTGTCCAAACAACCTCCCCTTTATTAACAGGATTTATTTTATTTATCTGAGTACCTACTAAGCCTGCAGGGTGTGGCCCCGATACTTTATGCAACTCTATATTATCTAATCCAGATAATGGAGAATTCCCAGAAGCCCCTACAGAAACATGAACTTTCCCTGATGTTAACTTAGACAATGCTGTTAAAGCAGCTTGCAATTGCGCTTCTTTACCTTTTAAAACATAATTCAAATCTACTGCTAATGGAGCCGTTGCGTATCCTGAAACAAAAATAGCCTTTGGCTTATTAGCAGGATTTGCAATAACATCGTAAGGCCTTTGCTTTACAAATGGCCAACAACCTCCTTTTAACAAATAACTTTTAATTTCTTCTTCGGTAGCAGAAGCTAAGTTTAAAGAAGAGTGCTCAAGAACAGATTGTTCTTTATCTGCTTTAATCTTCAAAGTTAGTATTCTTCTTCTTGCCCCTCTTACAATTTCCACTAACTCACCACTAACAGGAGACACAAACAACATATCTTCTATACTCTTGTTATAAAACAATGGTTCTCCTGCTTTTACTTGAGCACCTTGCTTTACCAACATTTTAGGTATTATTCCGTGAAAATCATCTAATTGGATTGCATAAACATTACTTAACACTGCTTTAGAAGTTGTTTCCTCTGCAGCACCTATAAGTTTAATATTTAAGCCCTTTTTAATTCGAATGTCTTTAGACATATTGATGTAGACCTTTGGTTAACAAAATTTGGTGCAAAAGTAATGTTAAATAAAAATAATTCATAATTATTAGACAGAAATTTAAGTCATACATCGATGTTAATTTTTTAGGTATGCTTTTTGATTACCTTTACCACAAAATAATTCCTTTTTTAATGCGATATATAATTACAACAATAACATTGTTTTTTTTTAGTACTTACCTCACTAGTCAAGCTCTAGAAGAAGTAAACGAACCTTACCATATTAAATCCATTATTTTTAAAGGCCCAACGGAAGATCAATTTCCTATAATACAATTAGGAGACCCAATGTATCTTGAGTTTGATGATATTCTAGCAAATGAACAAGATTATTATTACAAAATAATACACTGCAACTATAATTGGGAAAAATCTGACCTATTAAAATCTCAATATTTAAAAGGTGTAGACAACCAGCGTATTACCAATTATGAGAATAGCTACTCTACCCTACAACCCTATTCTAATTATCAATTAACCGTTCCTAATGAAAATGTTAAACTAAAAGTAAGTGGAAACTATATTTTAGAAATATATAATGACAGCTATGAGCTTCAATTTTCAAGAAGATTTATAGTATATCAAGATCTTGTTAAAATTGGAGCTACGGTTAAAAGATCTAGAGATTTTAATTTTCTAAATGAGAAACAAGTAGTTCAATTTACTATTAATGCAAGTAGCTACCCCTTAGTAAATCCAAAAAAAGAAGTTAAAGTAGCTATACTACAAAATTACCATTGGCCAACAGCTATTAACAATATCCCTCCTCAATTTACTTTAGGTTCAGAATTAGTATATAAATATGACAAGGAAACTAGTTTTTATGGCGGAAACGAATTTTTTAATTTTGACACCAAAGACTTAAGAGCCCCTACATCTGCGATAGCCAAAATAGACCTTACAGACCTATATAATCATTATTTGTTTTCTAATATTTATAGGAACGAAAGACCATACACCTATTACCCAGACATTAATGGCGATTTTGCTATTAGAACCCTACAAGGAACAAATTCTTCCAGAGAAGCTGAATACACCAAAGTTCACTTTAGCCTACCCTATAAAGAAGAATTAGCACTTGATGATGTCTACATTTATGGAAAACACAACAACTATGCTTTAAATGAAGATAATTTAATGTCATATAACGAGGAAAATGGAATGATGGAAGCCACAATCCCTCTTAAACAAGGGTTTTACAATTACAAATATGTAATTAAAAGAAAAGATGATACTATTGACCTAAACACCGTATGTGGAAATTTTCATAACACTGAAAACAACTATACAATTATTGTTTATTATCGTGTTTTTGGTGATTTATATGATAGCATCATAGGAATAGGATCCGCTAACTCAAGAAACATTAGTAATTAAAAAACTTGTAATTTTTGGGTATTCTAAAAATCAGAAAAAATCAGTTTTGTCATCAAAAAGCATACTTTTAAAAAAACCATTCACCGATAATAAAAGAGCTACATCAGAAAAATAAATACTTATAACGATCATAAGCTTTTACTTTTTTTTTATACGTTAATGTTATTTATCTTGCTCTCTCTTAATCAATTAAAAGGATTGATTATAAAAAAACTATAGTATTTTTTTTGTTGAAGCCATAGTATTAACTAAACCTCAACACATAAGTACTTGAACAAATATTTACATCTAAATTCTATTTTTTCTATTTTAGCGCCAAATATGCTTTATTAGATAAATCATAGAAGGTATTTTACACATTGCATGCATATGACAACACAAGTAACTAACGGCATTAAAGTTTCAGTTAACACAAATTTTGAAGGCACTTTTTTTAAAAATTACAAAATGCATTTTGCTTTTGGATACACAATTACCATTGAAAATCAAAGTAAAGATTCTGTGCAATTAAATTCTAGGCATTGGAAAATCTATGATGCATTAAATGATCTTGAATTACTAGATGGCGAAGGTGTAATAGGTAAAAAACCAGTAATTCTCCCAGGAGAATCTCACACTTATAATTCTGGATGCCTATTAGCCTCTCCTATTGGAGCTATGAAAGGACATTACAACATGATTAATTTTGGAACTTCTGAAAAAATAAGAGTATATATTCCCACTTTTAAGTTTAGCGCACCTTTTGCTCTAAACTAACCAAACTAAATATTTTACCAAAAAAAATCCTAATCTACATAGTTATATAGATTAGGATTTTTTATTTAATTACACAAAGCATCTTATTAATTACTAGGAATAGTATTATATATTATATTATTCTAATTAAAATGATGCAAAAAATTATCATATTCTTAAATCAAATATATATAGTTTCGAATATCCCAATTAAGCTCTCAATTTAATACCTTTGTTTAATAATTTTTAATAAAAAAAACAAAAGTATGGGTAAAGGTTTTTTTCAAGTACCTACAGCTATTAATGAACCTATTAAAAGCTATGCTCTAGGTTCTCCTGAAAGAGCAGAAGTTCTTCAACAATATAGTACTTACTTTAACAGTACAGTAGACATTCCAATGTACATTGGCAATAAAGAAGTAAAAACCAATAATACAAAACCATTATCTCCTCCACACGACCATAAACATATTGTTGGTCAATACCACGTTGCAGAAAAAAAACATGTAGATAATGCTATAGCAAATGCTTTAGACTCTAGACAGAAATGGGCTAATTTAAGTTGGGAACAACGTGCTGCTATTTTCTTAAAAGCTGCAGATTTAATTGCTGGGCCATACAGAGCAAAAATAAATGCTGCAACAATGATTGCGCAATCTAAAACTATCCATCAAGCAGAAATTGATGCTGCTTGTGAGTTTATAGATTTTTTACGTTTTAACGTAGAGTTTATGTCTCAAATATACACAGAGCAACCAGAATCTGCTGAAGGTGTTTGGAATAGAGTAGAATACAGACCATTAGAAGGTTTCATATATGCAGTAACTCCCTTTAATTTTACTGCCATTGCTGGCAATTTACCTGCAAGTGCCGCTATGATGGGCAATGTTGTGGTATGGAAACCAAGTGATAGTCAAATTTTCTCTGCTAAAGTAATCGTAGACATTTTTAAAGAAGCAGGCTTACCTGATGGTGTAATTAATGTAATTTACGGAGATCCCGTAATGATTACTAATACCGTATTATCTAGTCCAGACTTTGCCGGACTTCACTTTACAGGTTCTACTTTTATATTTAAAGAATTATGGAAACAAATAGGAAACAACATACACTCCTATAAAACGTACCCTAAAATAGTTGGAGAAACTGGCGGTAAAGATTTTATTCTTGCACATCCTTCTGCAAAATCTTTACAGGTAGCGACAGCTATAGTAAGAGGTGCTTTTGAGTTTCAAGGTCAAAAATGTAGCGCTGCCTCAAGGGTTTATTTACCGAAATCTACTTCTAAAGAAATTTTAGATTTAATAAAAAAGGATGTTGCTTCTTTTAACAAACCTGGTTCTCCTGAAGACATGAGTAATTTTATTACTGCTGTTATTCATGAAGGATCTTTTGACAAGTTAGCTAAATATATAGATCAAGCTAAAGAAGATAATGATGCCACAATTATTGCTGGCGGCACTTATGACAAATCTAAAGGATACTTTATAGAACCTACCGTTATTGTTACTACAGACCCTAAATACGCTACAATGGAAACCGAATTATTTGGTCCCATTGTAACTATATATATTTATGAGGATAAAGATTGGAACAAAACTCTAAAATTAGTTGACAATACTTCGGAATATGCACTTACTGGAGCGGTTCTTTCTACAGACAGATACGCTATTGAAGAAGCTACAAAAGCACTAGAAAATTGTGCTGGAAACTTTTATATTAATGATAAACCAACTGGTGCTGTTGTAGGACAACAACCTTTTGGTGGTGCAAGAGCTTCTGGAACTAATGATAAGGCTGGATCTCCACAAAATTTATTACGTTGGGTATCCCCTAGATTAATAAAAGAAACTTTTGTGACTCCAGAGAATTATAGATATCCTTTTTTAGGATAAAATAATTTTATTTAAAAATTTAAAACTCCCATTTTTCTAATACTGAAAAATGGGAGTTTTTCTTTGATTACCAACATAGCAAATAACAATCTATCTAGTTAATCTAGGTTAATAAATAACCTCAGAACATTTAAACCTCAACTATCTAGTAAAATATTAGAATAACAAACTAAACACCAATGTATCTGCCAAAAATGTCTACTATAAAAACAACATTATTAAAAAATTCTGACACTAACTCTTTTAAAGAGACAAAAAGAGGCCATGAAGATAAAAACGCAATATTAGATAACTAGTAGCTCTTTAAATAGATAGTAACATTTATAATAAAAAAACATCTGATTAAACGCAGGTACTTTTTTATTTTACTATTTTTGATAAAAGACTATTAACACATCTTTCTAACTTAAATATACCGCAAAATGAAAACCCTATTTTTACTAGTGTCTATTTTTACACTAACATTTTTTAACGTAAATGCGCAAGACGATCTTACGCAAACTACCATTCAGGCAGTATTAACAGGTAACCAAGGGCAAGTTATTCAATTAGCAAATGCTTTTTCTGAAGAACAATATGATTGGAGACCTACTGAAGGTGTAGTTTCTGTTGGTGAAGCACTATTACATGTTGCAGGAGGAAACTACTACCTAGCTTCCAAAATGGGATTTGCCCCACCAGAAGATGTAGATATAATGAAGTTAAACAAAATTACTGGTAAAGAAAATATTATAGCTGCTTTAGAAAAATCTAACGCATTTGTTCTTGAAAAAATAACCATGGTTACAACGGCTTCTCTTAATGAAGAAGTTGATTTTGGATTTGCAAAAATGAATAAACTTGGAGGGCTTTTAGCTATCATGGAACATAACGGAGAGCACAAAGGGCAATTAATTGCCTATGCTCGTTCTAACGGTGTTGTTCCGCCTTGGAGTAAATAATATTATGTTATATAAATAAAAAATGCACCTAATTAGGGTGCATTTTTTTATTAAACTAGCCCTTATATTTCTGAGGCAAATACACCACTTTTTTTGTTTCAAAAAAGTCTTCCTCAAACAAGGGTTCTAAATCAAAAATCTCTGTATTTCTATAGTCCTTCAACTCTTCAGATAAATCTCCTCCTTTTAGATACAGAATTCCATTCTTTCTTTCATGTAAAGATTCTTTTTTAATTTTACCTTTAACCCAATGTACAAAAGTTGGCATAGCTGCAACTGCTCTACTAACAATAAAATCAAATTTTACATCTAAATCTTCAACTCTAGTATGCATTGCTTTTACATTAGTTATACCCAAACCATCTACAACTTCTTGAACAACTTTAATTTTTTTACCTATTGCATCCACCAAAGTAAATTGAGTTTCAGGAAATAAAATTGCTAAAGGAATCCCAGGAAAACCACCCCCAGTACCAACATCCAAAACAGAACTATTGGGAAGAAATTTTTGTATTTTAGCTATTCCTAAAGAATGTAACACATGCCTAATATATAGCTCATCTATATCTTTTCTTGAAACTACATTAATCTTTTGATTCCAATCTTTGTACAAAAATTCTAGCTCAGAAAATTGTTTTTTTTGCTCTTCCGTTAAGTCTGGAAAATAACTATATATTACATTTACATCCATTTATATGGCTTTTTCTGCAAAAATAAGGATTTTAACACCAATTAATTTTCTGATTTAGCAAAGTATTATAACTTCCCAACTCATAATTTAAGTTACCTTTGTAAAAAAAATATACTATGGAAAAAACAACAATACGGTTTTCCAGAAAAGATTCTACTGACTTTTTTAAAACTCTTAACAAAAGAGTAAATACATACTTTAAAGAAAATAAAATAAAGAAAACAGGAAACTGGAAATTGCATTTAAAAACCGCAATCATGTTTGCTATTTTCTTAGCTCCATATTTTGCAATTTTAACTTTAGGATTACCCAATTGGGCAAATTTAATTTTAGCAGCTGTAATGGGAGTTGGTATGGCTGGCGTTGGTATGAATGTTATGCATGATGGTAACCATGGTTCTTATTCTAACAAAAAATGGGTAAATAAACTTATGGGAGGAAGCATTTATATACTTGCCGGAAACGTTTATAATTGGCAAGTACAACATAATGTATTACACCACACCTATACGAACATTCAAGGTCATGATGAAGATTTAGACGCTGGAAGAATTCTACGTTTCTCTAAGCATGCAGAATGGAGAAAGTATCATAAATTTCAACACTATTATTCTATTTTTCTTTATGGTTTATTAACTTTTAACTGGGCTATTACAACAGATTTTCAACAAATGTATAGGTATACAAAAAGAAAACTGTCTTACGGGGAATTCCCAAACCCAATAGCAAACTGGAGCAAGCTAGTTATTTTTAAATTAATATACTTAACACTTTGGATTGTTATTCCTTTTATAATTCTAGATATTTCTTGGTGGAAATTATTACTTGGTTTCTTTGTAATGCATTATGTAGCAGGAGTAATTTTAAGTGTTGTTTTTCAATTAGCGCATGTTATAGACGATGCAGAAACTCCTTTACCAGACGACAAAGGAAACATAAAAAATACTTGGGCAATACACCAGTTACTTACAACAGTTAATTTTGGAAATAAAAGTAAAATAATAAATTGGTTCACAGGCGGACTTAACCACCAAGTAGAACACCATATTTTCCCAAATATTAGCCACATACATTACACAAAAATTGGAGAAATTGTTAAACAAACGGCAAAGGAGTTTAATTTGCCATATAACGAATATAAAACAACAAGAAAAGCTATAATTTCGCATTTTAAACATTTAAAAGAGTTAGGAAAAAAACCTGCTCTACAGTATTAGAAAATTTTTTATTTTATGAGTAATAATTTATCCGACAGAATTAACAGCTTAGCTCCTTCTGCAACCTTAGAAATGGCTGCAAAAGCTCGTGAATTAAGAGCCGCTGGAAAAGATATTATTGGCCTTAGTTTAGGCGAACCAGATTTTAACACCCCAGATTACATTAAAGAAGCTGCAATCAAAGCTGTTAATGATGATTATAACTCCTACACTCCTGTAGATGGTTATGTAGAATTAAAAGATGCTATTATCACTAAATTTAAAAGAGATAATAACATTACGTACAATCCCTCGCAAATAGTTGTTTCTACTGGAGCAAAACAGGCATTGTATAACGTTGCTCAAGTTAGCCTTAATAAAGGTGATGAAGTTCTTTTACCATGCCCTTACTGGGTAAGTTATAGTGATATTGTAAAGCTAGCGGATGGTGTTCCTGTAGAAATAGAAACTTCTATTGAGAATGATTTTAAAATGACGCCAGCACAATTAGAGGCTGCTATTACACCTAAAACAAAAATGCTTTGGTATAGCTCTCCTTGTAATCCAAGTGGTTCTATTTACAGTAAAGAAGAATTAAGAGCTCTTGCTGATGTTCTTAAAAAGCATCCTCAAATTATTGTGGTAAGTGATGAAATTTACGAACATATAAATTACGGAGTAACTGCACATGCTTCTATGGCAGAATTTGAGGATATGTATGACCGTACAGTTACCGTAAATGGTGTAGCAAAAGCATTTGCCATGACAGGATGGAGAATAGGCTATATTGGAGCTCCTACCTATATTGCTAGAGCATGTAACAAACTACAAGGACAAGTTACAAGTGGTGCAAATTGCATAGCTCAAAGAGCTGTTATTACTGCTCTAGAAGAGCCTGTAAGCAGAATACAATACATGGTAGATAAATTTAAAGAGCGTAGAACTTTAATTTTAGGCTTACTAAATGACATAGAAGGCTTTACATGTAATGAGCCAGAAGGCGCATTCTACGTTTATCCAGATGTAACTTTCTTTTTTGGAAAAACTTTAAATGGAACAAAAATTAATAACGCTTCGGACTTTTCTATGTACTTATTAGAAAATGCTAATGTTGCTACTGTTACTGGAGATGCTTTTGGAAATGGAAATTCTATAAGAATATCTTACGCTGCTAGTGAAGAACAAATTATTGAAGCTATAAAGAGAATTAAAGCTGCTATTCAGTAGTCTTAAAACTCCAAACTTAAAAAAAAGTCCTGCTTAATGAGCAGGACTTTTTTTATTACGTTTTCTTCCAGAAATAAGGTGTAAATAATATTAAAACCGTAAAAAGCTCTAACCTACCCACTAACATTAAAAAACCGCACCACCATTTTCCTAAAGCTGGGAGTCCATTAAAATTACTTAAAGGGTTTAATTCTCCTAATCCAGGTCCCACGTTACCTAATGATGTTGCCGCGCCACCAACAGCCGAAACAAAATCTAATCCCATTGCCCCTAATACTAATGCTCCAATAATAAAGAGCAACATATACAGAACAAAAAAGGCAATTATATTATATACAAAATGCTCTTTAATTGTTTTATCATTATAGCGTACTGGTATTATTGCATTTATATGTAATGTTCTCTTAAACTCTAACAATCCGTTTTTTATAATTAACAAATGCCGCATTACTTTTATTCCTCCTGCTGTAGAACCCGCAGAACCACCTAAAAACATTAACCCAAAAAAGAATACTGTTAAAAAAGGTGTCCAATTAGTAAAATCTGCAGAAACAAAACCTGTAGTGGTTATAACCGCTATAACTTGAAATAAAGAGTGCCTAAAAGAACTTTCTGTTACGCCTAAAACTTTTGGGTGGTATTCAGAAATTGGAACATTTGCTTGGTAATAAATTACAAGTGCTGCTATGATAGAAAATACCAATATGAATATAGAATAGAATTTAAATTCTTCATCTTTAAGAACTCGCTGTATTTTTCCTTTAAAAGCAAAATAACTTAAAACAAAATTACTACCAGCTAAAAACATAAATAGTATAATAATATATTGTATTAACGGAGAATCATTCCAATATGCTAAACTCGCATTTTTTGTAGAAAAACCTCCTGTAGACAATGTTGATAAGGAATGATTAACAGCATCAAAAAAAGACATACCCGCTAATTTTAATAGTATAGTTTCCGCAGCTGTATACCCAACATAAATATACCATAACCGTTTAGCAGTATCTGTTATTCTAGGGTGCAATTTATCTGCATTTGGGCCAGGAGCTTCTGCAGAAAATAACTGCATACCTCCAATTCCTAATAAAGGTAATATTGCTATTGCAAGAACAATAATTCCCATTCCACCAATCCAATGCGTTATGCTACGCCAAATTAAAATACCTTCTGGCATTGCTTCAATATCATCCAATATAGAAGCACCTGTTGTAGTATAACCAGATATTGTTTCAAAAAAAGCATTGGTAACATCTGGAATAGCTCCAGAAAACAAATAAGGTAGCATACCAGAAATAGACATTACAATCCAACCAAAAGTAACTATAATATACCCTTCTTTTCTTTTTACTTCTTTTTTATGATCTCTAGTATAGAACATAAAAAAAGTACCAATAAACATACTTGTTATAGAGGCCAATGTAATACCTAAGGTAGCTCCATCTTTATATATTCCACTTACTACTGCTGCAACAAGCATAAATAAACCATTGAACAATAATAGCAAACCCATTAAATGGAATATAATTTTTGAGTTTAATTTCATGCTATAAAAACAATCTTTCTATTCTTCCTATTACTTTTGGCAAACAACATACCACTACCCTATCTCCTGCTTTAATTTCAAAACCTCCTAAAGCAATAATACCCTTACCATCTCTAACAACACCACCTATGGTAGCCGATTTAGGAAAATCTAATTCTCTTATTATAGTTCCTGTAACTTTAGAATCTGGCTTTACAACAAATTCCAAAATTTCTGCATTTAAATTGTTTAAACGCATAGTTGCAATTACTTCTCCTTTTCTAATATGACGGAAAATATTATTCGCCGCCAATAGTTTTTTATTAATAAGTGTATCTATACCTATAGAATGTGACAATTGGAAGTAATCCATATTTTCTACAAGCGCAATGGTTTTTTTTATCTTTTTAGATTTTGCGACTAAACAAGACATTATATTGGTTTCAGAATTACCTGTAACTGCTATAAAAGCATCCATAGATTCTAAACTTTCTTCCTGCAAAACTTCTACATTTCTACCATCACCATTAATTATAAGAGCGTTTGGTAAATCGTCCGCTAAATCAAAAGCCTTTTCTTTATTTTTTTCTACCAGTTTTACATTAAATCTACTTGCACATAAATCTCTGGCAGTCTTAAATCCTACTTTACTCCCACCAAGAATCATTACATTCTTGATTTCTTCTTTTTTCTTTCCAGTTAGCTTATACAATTCATCTACACCCTCACTAGTAGTAATAAAATAAACTTGATCGCCTTCTTTAAAAACCGTATCTCCTCTTGGTATTACAGTAAATTGTGTTCCTAACCTTTTTAAGGCTATTGGCATAAAATGCAGTTCTGGAAATATCTTTGCCGCTTCTTTAACCATTTTACCAACAAATGGCGCAGTTTTTAATAGGGAAACCCCTATCATTATTAGCTTCCCGTCTTCAAACTCATAGGTGTCGTTAAAGGCAGATTTATTAAGAAGTAATTGTATCTCCTCTGCAGCTAAAGCTTCTGGAGAAATAAGCTCATCAATCCCTAATTCAGAAAACTTTAAAATGTCTTTATTTTTAATAAACTCCGTGTTAGAGATTCTTGCAATAGTTCTTTTACAACCTAATTGCTTTGCTAATACACACAAAGTTATGTTTGTTGTTTCTGAAGAGGTTACTCCAATTACTAAATCGGAGTCTTGTACCTGTGCATCCTGCAAAAGAGAAATAGATGTTGCATCGCCTTTAATTACACGAATATCTAAATGACTATCCGCATACGCTAAGCTATCCTTTCGGGTATCTATTAGCGTAATGTCTTGGGATTCGTAGGAGAATAATTTTGCCAAATGAAACCCCACTTCACCAGCTCCCGCAATTATTATTTTCATTTAGTACTTATGTAGTTTAGCATAATAAGAACATTTGTCCTTTCTAAACAATTAGAGAACAATACCTTAAATGGTATTTTTATTTCAAGAAGGTTCATTTTACTACAATTTTGCAAAAATGCATTGCAAAATTACATAATTTTATTGGTTGCTATACACTTTAACTCTTTAAAGAACATAAGATTACTTGCTTTTATTGTATAAATAAAGATGTACTTGCTTATTCCTAAATTGTATATTTGCCAAAAATTGAAAAAATGACCAAAAGGGTTACACCATACAAAGACTCTGACCTAGGAAAAAAAGAACAGGTTACGCAAATGTTTAACAACATCTCTAAAAACTACGATGGCTTAAACCGTGTAATTTCTTTTGGAATTGATATTAAATGGAGAAATAGAGTTGTTGCTATTTTAACCAAAAACAAACCAAATTCTATTTTAGATATTGCAACTGGAACCGGTGATTTAGCAATAAATATGGTAAAGACTGGCGCTTCTAAAATAGTTGGATTAGATATTTCCCCTGGAATGTTAGAAGTTGGAAAAGACAAAATTAAAGATAAAAAACTAGCAAACACCATAGAAATGGTGGTAGGTGACAGCGAAAATTTACCATTTAAGGACAACTCTTTTGATGCTGTTACTGTTGCTTTTGGTGTTCGTAATTTTGAAACTCTAGAAAAAGGATTAGCCGAAATTTTTAGAGTATTAAAACCAAATGGTTCTTTTGTTGTTTTAGAGACTTCAGTTCCTACAAAAACACCATACAAACAAGGCTACAGTTTTTACACAAAAAGAATATTACCGCTTATTGGAAGAATCTTTTCTAAAGACCGTTCTGCTTACGCTTATTTAAGTGAATCTGCCTCTGTTTTTCCTCATGGAGAAAACTTCAACAATATTTTACGCAAAATTGGGTTTATAGATGTAGTTAATAAACCTCAAACTTTTGGTGTTGCAACAATATATGTTGCTACCAAATAGCCAATAAAGGGCAGTGAAATTATGGCAATAAAAGTATTTTATACTACATTAAAAAATAAATTCTCATTAAACAGCATAAGAAAGACGTTGCTCTTTTCTTTGTTATTGGGATTGTTTTTTATTTCTAATAATTTATCAGCTCAATTTAATGAGAAACCTGTTCTTAATTTAGAAACAGAAGACGAACCATTATTAAATTGGGGGTATTATTTAGGTTTTAATCAATATGATTTTAAATTTAGCTATATAAATAATGCTCCAGATATTCTAGTAGAAAAAAGCATAGGCTTTAATGTTGGATTAATTGGGGAACTACGCCTAAACAACCATTTAGACCTTAGATTTGAGCCTGGGCTATCATACACCTCTAGAAATCTTGGATTTACCGGTTTTACTGAAAAAAGAGATGCTATAAGAGAAGTAAAATCTACCTATATTAATTTTCCATTGTTACTAAAAGCCAGTACCAAAAGACTTGGAAACTGGAAACCTTATTTGGTTGGTGGTGTTTCTACTTCCATGAATTTAGGAAGTAACGAAACTAGTTTAGATGATAACTCTGCCGGCACCTTTAGAATGAAAAAATCGGTATACAACTATGAAATTGGTTTTGGTATAGATTTTTATTTAGAATATTTTAAATTCTCCCCATCTATACGCGGTGTTTTTGCATTAACAGATGAACTAGTTAAAGATGTAGACCCTAATAGTCCTTGGACTGGGAATATTGACATGATGCAAACTAGAGGGCTTTTTATAAACTTTACTTTTGAATAGTTTCTTTTAAAAACTACTTCTTCGTATTTCATTTAATAAAATTGAGGTTGCAGTTGCTACATTTAAACTTTCGGTGGTAGATGTACCAAACTGCGGAATTGCAATTTTATTAGTACAACTATTTTCTATATTTTTAGAAATGCCGTTGGCTTCATTACCCATTACCAAAACACCTTTCTTAGGCAAAGTTTGTGTATAAACCACCTCTCCATTCATAAAAGTTCCATAAACAGGTATATTACACTCTCTTAAAAAGGAAGAAATATCCATATAGGTAATATTCACTCTTGTAATAGACCCCATTGTAGCTTGCAAAACTTTAGGGTTATAACAATCTACCGTAGTTGCAGAACAAATTAAGTTTTTTATCCCAAACCAATCGCATAATCTAATTATTGTACCCAAATTTCCTGGGTCGCGAACATCATCTAAAACAACTACCCAATCTTCCTTATCAATTTTTGAAGGCTCTGGAATATAAAAAACTCCTAAAACAGAACTAGGGTTTTTTAAAGAGCTAATTTGACTTAACTCTTTAACACTTATTAGGTCGCAAATTCCCCCAATTTCTTTTTTATAATTTTCATCGGTACTAAACACTTTATAAGTCCTTATTTTAGAAGCCAATAACTCGTTCACCGTTTTTTTTCCTTCTACAACGAACATTTTATGCTCAATTCGGCATTTTTTTTGCTGTAGACTTCTTATAAGTTTTATTTGGCTTTTAACAACCATACAAATAATGTATTTTTGATTTCTATGAGGATTTTGTGGCGCTTTAAAAAAAACATTGCTAAAATAAGCTTATTATTTTTTGCTATAGCAATTACTTCCTGCAATGCATTAAAAAGAGTTGGAGACAATGATTTGCTGCTTACAAAAAACAATGTTTATACGAATAATCAAAAAATAAACGATGAAGATGTAGAAAGTCTTATTGTTCAAAAAAAGAACAGCACCATATTGGGCTACCCTCTACGTCTAAACCTATACAATCTGGCTAAAAAAAATCCAGATTCCTCTTTTCAAAATTGGTTATATAAAAAAGAAAAAAGAGAACAAAGACTGGTTAATCTATTATCCCAAAAACAAGTTAATAGACTTGGAGAATCTTTTATAGTAAAAGGAATGAGTGTTTGGTTAAAAAACATTGGAGAAGCACCTTCTATAATTGACTCTTCTAAAACAACTAAAACATTAGAAAGACTAAGCGCTTACTACGATACCAAAGGCTATTTTAACAACAACACTACTTTTGAAATAGATTCTAGTAAAAGAAAAAAAAGAGCCGCTATTAATTATAAAGTAGCTTTAGGAAAGCCTTTTAAATTAGACTCTGTTTCCAAAAAAATTACTTCTACGGTAATAGATTCTATTTACTTAGCTCATAAATCAAATTCTTTTGTCAAATCTGGCCAACAGTTTGATTTAAATAACTTTAATAACGAAAGAGAAAGACTAACCTATATTTTTAGAAATAATGGTATTTACAATTTTCAAGAAAGTTCTATTAGTTATGATATAGCCACCGATACTACTAAAATTGCTAATGACCAATTAATGAATGTAGAATTAGTTATTGCTGGTCTTAAAGTAAGAGGAGACAGTGCCATAACTACATCTAATTATAAAATTTCAAAATTTAACAAAGTCAATATTTATACCGATTATTTATATGATGGTGAAGAAAACAATCAACAATCTATAGAGTATAACAATTATACCATCTATTATAAAGACAAATTAAGATACAAACCCAAAACACTTGTTAATGCTATTTTTTTTAAAAAAGATAGTATTTATAGAGACATAGATAAAATAAGAACTTACAGACAAATTACTAGTTTAAATGTTTTTAAGTACCCAAGTATAAATTTTGACCAAGAAAATAACACCCTAGATGCCAATGTATACTTAGCTAGCAGGTCTAAGTACGCTTTAGAAACAAATTTAGAAATAACAAGATCTAATATAAGAAGATTAGGTGTTGGTTTTGGAAGCTCCTTACTAATGCGTAATATCTTTAACGGGGCAGAAACACTTAGCCTATCTGCTAAAGGAACCTTTGGATTATTAAGTAACTCTACACTTTTAGATAATTTTTTCTCTGAAATAGGCGGTGATATTAATCTTAATTTTCCTAGAATTTGGCTTCCGTTTATTAATACGGATAAAATAATTCCTAATTACTTTTTACCACAAACAAGAGCAACAATAGGAACAAGCTTTCAAAAAAATATAGGTTTAGATAAACAAACATTTAATACCATTCTCGGTTACAATTGGACTCCGTCAGATTTTAAACAAAATACTGTGGAACTTCTAAACATACAATATGTAAACAATAAGAATACAAATCGCTTTTTTGAGGTTTACCAAAGCTCCTATAACAATCTTGATAAAATAGCTGATAATTACGAAACACTACCCGAACTAAGTAATTTTTTTAGAACTGAAGATGGGAGTACTAATACTGCTCTAACAATCCCTGAAGGTACAAATGGCTTCATGAATGCTGTTCTAAATAACGAAATTGCCACTACTACCGAAGATAAAGACAATGTTAGAAGCATTAAAGAAAGACAAGAAAGGTTAACTGAAAACAATTTAATTTTTGCTAGTAACTACACCTACTCAAAAAACAATAAAAAAGGAATCACGGATAATAATTATTATCAATTTAGGTTTAAACTAGAAAGTGCAGGTAATTTTTTGTCTGGACTATCCTATCTTACCCCATTTAAAGAAAATGATGATAAACAGCTTCTTGTTTTTAATGTACCCTACTCTCAATATATTAAAACCGAATTAGATTATATTAAGTATTGGGATCTAAACCAATCTAACGTATTAGCTTTTAGGAGTTTTACAGGAATTGCGATACCTTACGGAAACTCAGAAAACATCCCTTTTGTTCGCAGTTATTTTGCTGGTGGTTCTAATGACAATAGAGCTTGGTTTCCATACTCTCTGGGGCCAGGAAAAACAGATGCAATTAATGATTTTAACGAGGCTAACTTTAAAATTGCTTTAAATCTTGAATACAGATTTCCTGTTTTAGGAAATTTTAATGGCGCTATTTTTGCTGATGCTGGAAACATTTGGAACGTTTTTGATAATGTAGAAGACCCCAATGCTACCTTTAATGGTATAGAATCTTTAAAAGATATTGCTTTAGGAACTGGTTTTGGAGTACGGTATGACGCTACTTATTTTATTTTTAGAGTAGATTTAGGGTTTAAAACCTATAACCCAGCCGAAATAACCTCAAAAAGATGGTTCAGAGACTATAATTTTGCAAATTCGGTACTTCAAATTGGTATTAATTACCCATTTTAAACTCTTATTTGTTTTTTTTTAACAAACGCAAACGTTATAGACTATTTATACACACTAAACTCCTTGTTTACAAACAAAAAGACAATTACCTATGAATAATTTTTAATACTTTTGTTACTCAATTTTTTTTTAAACTTTTAACAAATAAAAAATGGCTCACAACATAAAACCAGGAGTTGCAACTGGAGATCAAGTTCAAGAAATTTTTAATTACGCAAAAGAAAAAAGATTTGCTCTACCAGCTGTAAACGTTATTGGATCAGACACTATTAATGGTGTATTAGAAACTGCTGCAAGTTTAAATGCTCCAGTAATTATTCAATTCTCCAATGGGGGAGCTCAATTTAATGCAGGTAAAGGTCTTTCTAATGAAGGTCAAAATGCTGCTATACAAGGAGCTATTGCAGGAGCAAAACATGTTCACCAATTAGCTGAAGCTTATGGAGCAACAGTTATTTTACATACAGATCACTGTGCTAAAAAATTATTACCATGGATAGATGGTCTTTTAGACGCTAGTGAAAAGCATTATGCAGAAACTGGAAAATCTCTTTTTAGTTCTCATATGATAGATCTTTCTGAAGAACCTTTAGAAGAAAATATAGAAATATGTAAAGGATATCTTGAGCGCATGAGCAAAATGGATATGACTTTAGAAATAGAATTAGGAATTACAGGTGGCGAAGAAGATGGTGTAGACAATTCTGATGTAGATGATTCTAAATTGTATACACAACCAGAAGAAGTTGCTTATGCTTATGAGGAACTTTCTAAAGTAAGCCCTAGATTTACAATTGCTGCCGCTTTTGGTAATGTTCACGGTGTTTATAAGCCTGGAAATGTAAAATTAACTCCAAAAATTCTTTTAAACTCTCAAGAGTATATATCTAAAAAATACAATGTAGAGCATAATCACATAGATTTTGTATTCCATGGTGGATCAGGATCAACTGTAGAAGAAATTCGTGAAGGTATTAGCTACGGAGTAATAAAAATGAATATAGATACAGATTTACAATATGCATTCTTAGCAGGGGTAAGAGATTATATTCAAGATAAAAAAGATTACTTACAAGGACAAATAGGAAACCCTAAAGGGGCAGATGAGCCTAATAAAAAATTCTATGACCCAAGAGTTTGGTTACGTGAAGGAGAAAAATCTTTTGTAGAAAGATTGAAAAAAGCCTTTGAAGATTTAAACAATGTTAATACATTGTAGCCCCAAAGTAAATCTAACAACACCTAATTTGAAAATATGACGGCTTGGTTTAAAAGAACAGAAAAAGGAATACAGACCTCTACAGAAGAAAAGAAAGACACTCCTAAAGGACTGTGGTATAAGTCCCCAACAGGTAAAATTGTAGAATCTGATGAGTTAGCCAAAAACTTTTACGTAAGTCCAGAAGATGATTACCATGTAAGAATTGGTAGCAAAGAGTACTTTGAAATTCTTTTTGATGAAAATATATTTGAAGAGCTTGATGCAAAATTAAGTTCAAAAGACCCACTTAAATTTGAGGATACTAAAAAATATTCTGATCGTTTAAAAGACGCTCAAAAGAAAACAGGATTAAAAGATGCTGTGCGTACAGCCGTAGGTCTTTCTTCTGGCAAAAAACTTGTTATCTGCTGTATGGATTTTGGCTTTATTGGTGGCTCCATGGGTAGTGTTGTAGGAGAAAAAATAGCAAGAGGCATAGATTATTCCATAAAAAACAAGATACCATTTTTAATGATATCAAAATCTGGAGGTGCTCGTATGATGGAAGCCGCTCTTTCTTTAATGCAATTAGCAAAAACATCTGCTAAACTAGCACAATTGGCGGAAGCAGGCATACCGTACATTTCTTTATGTACAGATCCAACTACTGGTGGCACAACAGCTTCTTATGCAATGCTTGGAGATATTAATATTTCTGAACCTGGTGCATTAATTGGCTTTGCAGGCCCTAGAATTGTAAAAGATTTTACAGGAAAAGACCTTCCAGAAGGTTTTCAAACCTCAGAATTTTTACTGGAACACGGCTTTTTAGATTTTATTTCACATAGAAGAGATTTAAAAAAGAACATAAATCTATATATAGATTTAATTCAGAATAATAAAGTAAGACTTAATTAGATAAATTAAGTCTTACAAGTAAAAGTGCTACGCAAGTTTATACTAGTGTAGCACTTTTTTTATACTTAGTATAATTTTAATTTAAAAAAAGTTATATTTGCGCCCAGATTGAAAATCAATCTTGTACATAAAAATCATTTAAAATAATATTGGAATGTATTTAACAAAAGAAATAAAAGCCGAAATTTTTGCAAAACACGGCGGAAAAGCAGAGAACACAGGTTCTACTGAAGGTCAAATTGCGTTGTTCACACACCGTATAAACCACCTAACAGGACACCTTAAAAAAAATCATAAAGATTTTAACACAGAGCGTTCTCTTGTAAAATTAGTAGGTAAAAGAAGAAGTCTTTTAGATTATTTAAAGAAAAAAGATATTGTAAAATATCGTGAACTAATTGTAGAATTAGGTATTAGAAAATAATTTTAAAAGGGGAAGCATTGCTTCCCCTTTTTAATATACTCTACTGTTCAAGAGGTAAAACCTAAAATATTTTAGGAAGAACAAACACAAAAAGCTACGTATAGTTTTTCATTGGTCCACACAACAACACAACACACAATTTGTCTAACAAGACAAAAGACCATTGTTTAACACTCATGTAAAAAATAGACATGAGTAAAATCGAATTTATGATTCCAAAAGTATTTAAAGAGGTCATAGACCTTGGGGACGGTAGAGAAATTTCTATCGAAACCGGAAAATTGGCGAAACAGGCACACGGTTCTGTTGTTGTTCAATCTGGAAAATGTATGTTATTATGTACAGTTGTTTCCAACTACAAACAAGCAGATGTTGACTTTTTACCATTAACGGTAGATTACAGAGAAAAATTTGCTGCTGCTGGCCGTTACCCTGGTGGTTTCTTCAAAAGAGAAGCTAGACCTAGTGACGGTGAAGTATTAACAATGCGTTTAGTGGATCGTGTATTACGCCCATTATTCCCAAAAGATTACCATTCTGAAACTCAGGTAATGATTCAGTTAATGTCTCATGACCCAGATGTTATGCCAGATGCTATGGCAGGTTTAGCTGCTTCTGCTGCTATTCAGTTATCAGATTTTCCGTTTGAATGTGCTATCTCTGAAGCTAGAGTAGGTCGTGTAAATGGAGAATTCATCATTAACCCAACTAGAGCGCAATTAGAAGAGTCTGACATTGATATGATGATCGGAGCATCTGCTGATTCTGTAATGATGGTGGAAGGTGAGATGGATGAAATTTCTGAAGAAGAAATGACCGAAGCTATTAAGTTTGCGCACGAAGCTATTAAAGTACAATGTGCTGCTCAACTTAAATTAGCCGAAGCTTTTGGTAAAAAAGAAACGCGTGAATACGAGCCAGAAAGAGAAGATGCTGATTTAGCAAAGAAAATTCATGACATGGCGTACGATAAAGTATATGCTGTTGCCCAAGCAGGTTCTGCTAAACATGAGCGTAGCGCTGCTTTTGGTGAAATTAAAGAAGAAATAATCGCTTCTTTTTCTGAAGAAGAAAGAGAAGATTTTGGTGGATTAATTTCTAAATACTATAGCAAAGCTGAAAAAGCTGCCGTACGTGATTTAACCTTAAACGAAGGTTTACGTTTAGATGGTCGTAAGACTGACGAGATTAGACCAATTTGGTGTGAGGTAGATTATTTACCATCTACTCACGGTTCTTCCATATTTACACGTGGAGAAACACAAGCTTTAGCTACAGTAACTTTAGGTACTAGTAGAGAAGCTAACCAAATAGATATGCCATCGTACGAAGGTGAAGAAACCTTCTATTTACACTATAATTTCCCTCCTTTTTCTACTGGAGAAGCTAGACCAATTAGAGGTACCTCTCGTAGAGAAGTAGGTCATGGTAACTTAGCACAAAGAGCATTAAAAGGAATGGTACCTGCAGATTGCCCTTATACAGTACGTGTAGTTTCTGAGATATTAGAATCCAACGGTTCTTCTTCTATGGCTACAGTATGCGCGGGTACAATGGCAATGATGGATGCTGGTGTTCAATTAAAGAAACCTGTTTCTGGTATTGCAATGGGACTTATCTCTGATGCAGATTCTGGAAAATATGCTGTATTATCTGATATTTTAGGAGATGAAGATCACTTAGGAGATATGGATTTTAAAGTAACAGGTACAGAAGATGGTATTACAGCTTGCCAAATGGATATTAAAGTAAAAGGACTGTCTTATGAAATTCTTGTAAATGCTTTAAAACAAGCTCGTGACGGACGTTTACATATCTTAGGAAAAATTACCGATACTATTTCTTCTCCTAACTCAGGTGTTAAGGAGCATGCTCCTACAATGATTACAAGACGTATTCCTAATGATTTTATTGGGGCATTAATTGGTCCTGGTGGAAAAGTAATTCAAGAATTACAAAAAGAAACAGGATGTACAATTGTTATAAATGAAGACCCTGTTACAGAAGAAGGTATTGTTGAAATATTAGGAACTGGTTCTGAAGGTATTACTGCTGTAGAAGCTAAAATAGATTCTTTACTATTTAAGCCCGAAAAAGGCAGTGTTTACGAAGTTAAAGTAATTAAAATGTTAGATTTTGGTGCTGTTGTAGAATATACAGATGCTCCAGGAAATGAAGTTTTATTACACGTATCTGAACTAGCTTGGGAACGTACAGAAAACGTAACCGATGTTGTAAACATGGGAGATGTTTTTGATGTTAAGTACTTTGGAGTAGACCCAAGAACTCGTAAAGAAAAAGTTTCTCGTAAAGCTCTTTTACCAAAACCAGAAGGGTATGTAGAAAGACCTCCAAGAGATAACAACAGAGGTAGAGACAATCGTGGACGCGATAATCGTGGACGTGACAATCGTAGAGACGATAGAAAACCAAGAGAAAGTAAAAAAGAAGATTAATTCTTAATTTTCTTAAATTATAAAAGCTCAGTTAGTTTACTAACTGGGCTTTCTTTTTTTTAAAATTCAACAAAAAAACATCTAGTTCTTAGCCCAAAAAATATCAAGAAAACTCCTTAATTATTCAATATTGAATTCTCTCTTTTTTAACAACTTTTTAGATTATAAAACTCAAATGTTAGAATATTCATAAAGTATTCATAAAACGAAAAATTAAAAAATCTAAAAGACCAAAGTCTTCGTAAAAGTAGTAGAACAAAATATATAAAAATATTTATGAAAACTAAAAACACTTTACCATTACAATCCAAAAACACTACCGATCCTTGGGGAATTACAGTATTGGCTAGTACATTCTTATTAATGATTGGTGCTATTTATCTAGTTTATGTATTTCAAAGTGATTTTGACCAATTTAATAAAGAAAGATCAAGCTCCATCATAGGGCTAACATTTATGACAATAGCTGGTGTGTTATTTGCACTAAAAGCAGTTTATTTTGCATATATTTTATTTAGATATTTTAAATACAAACCTGTTGCCTCTGTAACTAATGAAGAATTACCAACTTGTACGGTAATAGTACCTGCTTATAATGAAGGTAAACAAGTATATGACACTTTAATAAGTTTAGATAATAGTGATTTTCCAGACCAAAAATTACAAATTATCTCTATAGATGATGGTAGCGCAGATGATACATGGGAATGGATGAAAAAAGCCAAAAACATCTTAGGAGACCGTTTAGAAATATACCAACAACCAGAAAACAAAGGGAAACGCCATGCATTATACCGTGGGTTTAACCTTGGAACTGGAGAAGTTTTTGTTACCGTAGATAGTGATTCTATCGTAGAACCAGAAACTCTTAGAAATTTAGTTAGCCCATTTGTAAATAATGAAAAATGTGGAGCCGTTGCAGGCAACATTAGAGTGTTAAATAAAGCAAAAGCATTATTACCAAAAATGTTAGATGTAAGTTTTGTTTTAAGTTTTGAATTTGTTCGCTCTGCAGAAAGTAGTTTAAATTCTGTATTATGTACCCCTGGTGCTTTAGCTGCTTACCGTAGTACTGCGGTTTTTGCTTGTTTACCAGAATGGATTAACCAAACTTTTATGGGGCAACCATCAGATATTGGAGAAGATAGAGCAATGACAAATATGATATTAAAACAAGGGTTTCATGTTTTATTTCAAAAAAATGCAGTTGCTTATACTAATGTTCCAGAAGAATATACTGGTTTATATAAAATGTTTATTAGATGGGGAAGAAGTAATGTTCGTGAAAACATTCAAATGTCTAAATATGTATTTAAAAACTTTAGAGAAGAAACTAAAATTGGAACTAGAATATTATTTATAAATCAATCTTTAAAAATAATTATGAGTTACCCTTTTTTAATATTCATGTTATTCTTTATACTATCACACCCATTACTCTATATAAGCTCTACCTTATTAAGTATACTTATACTATCCTCTTTTCCTGTTATATTCTATGCAAACAAATATGACTTTAAAGAATCTTTCTGGGCATATTCTTATAGTATTTTATATGCTTTTGGATTATTCTGGATTACACCTTATGCTATTGCAACTGCAAGCAGAAGAGGTTGGTTAACAAGAGGATTACCAGAAAAAAAATAATATTTTTTCAACATAAAATTGCTAGTTTTTTTATCTCTATGAGGTATTAAAGGCTAGCAATTTTACTTTATAATTAATATTTTAATGCTTCAAGGTTATTTACTTTACAAAATAAAATCTCCCTAATTATTCCTTTTTTGAAAGCTAAATACACTTTTACCGACTAATATTTATAGGAAGCAAAACAAAGAAAAAACCTTTTTTTCTTACCGTTTAACTAAAAAATGGATTTTTTTTAATGCTTTTGTAACATTCGTAGCTTTTTTACGTATAAGTATATGCAGTCTATGCAAATGAACTTAATTTTATTAAATGAGACAGCTTAAGATTACAAAACAGGTTACCAATAGGGAAACCGCATCTTTGGATAAGTACTTACAAGAAATTGGAAAAGTAGACCTTATTACTGCAGATGAAGAAGTAGAATTGGCACAACGCATCAAGGCAGGCGACCAGATCGCTCTTGAAAAACTTACAAAAGCCAATCTAAGATTCGTAGTATCGGTTGCTAAGCAGTACCAAAACCAAGGCCTTACTCTGCCAGACTTAATCAATGAAGGAAACTTAGGATTGATAAAAGCGGCACAACGTTTTGATGAAACTCGTGGATTCAAATTTATCTCTTATGCAGTTTGGTGGATTCGTCAATCTATCCTACAAGCATTAGCAGAACAATCTCGTATTGTTCGTTTACCATTGAACAAAATTGGTTCAATAAATAAAATAAATAAAACTTTTGCATTTTTAGAGCAAGCGCATGAGCGCCAGCCTTCACCAGAAGAAATTGCAAAAGAATTAGACATGACAGTTGATGATGTAAAGCAGTCTCTTAAAAATTCTGGTCGTCATGTATCTATGGATGCTCCATTAATCGATGGAGAAGATTCTAACCTTTATGATGTACTTCGTAGTGGAGAATCTCCAAATCCAGATAAAGAATTGTTGCATGAGTCATTACGTACGGAAATAGAACGTGCTTTGGAAACATTAACTCCAAGAGAAGCAGATGTTATCCGTTTATATTTTGGCTTAGCAGGTCAACATTCTATGACCTTAGAAGAAATTGGTGAAACTTTTGACCTTACAAGAGAAAGAGTTCGTCAAATTAAAGAAAAAGCTATTCGTAGATTAAAACATACATCTAGAAGCAAAATATTAAAAACGTATCTTGGTTAAACAAGACACTTATTAAAATTATATTGCAAAATTTTAACATATTGGAAATTTGGCATATTAATTGTAATTTGTGAAACGTAACAACAGTTTATCATGACTGTTCGTTTTTTGATTGATGAATAAACTCCGGCTGATTACCGGAGTTTTTTAATTTTAGTATTTTTATATAATTAAAAGTATCTCTTTTATATTTTAATTTCCAATCATCAAACATCTTATTTTACTAAAAAATAAAGTCAGTATTTTAAAATGATTAAAAAAATATTATTTTACTTCCTTCTTTTCTCAATTACTTATATAAATGCTCAACATTTAGCTATTGATAAAATTGATGAGTTTACAGAAAATAGAATCATTAAAGTAAATGCATCATCTGGAAAAAAATGGAAAATGTCTGATGATGTAGCCGAAGGGTTAATGAAAAGCCTTTTTATTTCTACAAAGCACGAAAGAACAAATAAAGAATACTTAACAAACCTAAATTTTGATATTACTATTGGATCAACTATTTGCGCAACAAATACAGATGGAAAATCCATCATATTATTAAAAGACAAAACCAAAGTTGAATTAAAGCAAGTATCTAAAATAGATTGTAATCAAAGAATAGTAATTCAGTACTTTTTATCACTAGAAGATTTAGCTATATTATCTGAAAAAATAATATCCAAAATAAGAATTTACGCAACAGACGGATATATAGATTTAACAATAAAAGAAAAGAAAGAAAATCTAATTAAAGAACATTTCGGACTAATACTAAATAAAATACAATCTTATAAGTAATTTAAAAACGCCAACATTTTTTCATCAATAACAACATGGAAAACCAACCTAACAATCCATTACACGGCATTAAACTCAAAACCATTCTAGAAGAACTAACAAACAAATACAGTTGGGAAGAATTAGCTAACCAAATAAATATAAACTGCTTTAAGAGCAACCCATCTATAAAATCTAGCCTAAAATTTTTAAGAAAAACACCATGGGCTAGAGAGAAAGTAGAAAAATTATACCTTCATAGTCTTAAAAAATAAATATGGCATTTAATATTGTTCTTATAGAACCAGAAATACCAAACAATACGGGTAATATTGGTAGGTTAAGTTTAGGAACAGGATCTACATTACACCTTGTAAAACCATTTGGCTTTGAACTCAGTGATAAAAGAGTTAAACGCGCAGGTTTAGATTATTGGCAGCACTTAAATGTAATTATTTACGAAAGCGTAGAAGACTTTTTTTTGCAACATAAAGATAAAGAAATGGCTTTTTTATCTAGCCATGGAGAAAAAAAACATTGGAATATTCCTTTTAAAAAAAATATGTTTCTTGTTTTTGGAAAAGAATCTGTAGGGTTATCAAAACAAATTTTAGAAAGCAACAAAGAGCACCTTTACAAGATACCATTATATAGTGAACATATACGAAGTTTAAATATTGCCAATGCAGTTAGTATTGTAGTTTATGAAGGTTTACGGCATTTACAGTAAATACTATTCTTAAACACACTACTAAAAAGTATACATTTCCGTATTTTTGTTATTAAACTAACAAAGGTATTTTCTAATGAGCAAAACAAAAATTGCCCCATCCCTATTGGCTGCCGATTTTGGCAACTTACAACAAGATGTTGAAATGGTTAATAACAGTAATGCAGATTGGCATCATATAGATGTTATGGATGGTGTTTTTGTTCCTAACATCTCTTATGGCATGCCTGTTTTAAAAGCTATTCAAAAACACGCAACAAAACCATTAGATGTTCATTTAATGATAGTGGATCCAGATAGGTATATTAAAACTTTTGCTGAATTAGGTGCCGCTGTATTAACCGTACACTACGAAGCTTGCACACATTTACACCGTTCTTTGCAAGCAATTAAAGCAGAAGGTATGTTAGCCGGAGTGGCATTAAACCCGCATACAAATGTTTCGCTTTTAGAAAATCTTATACAAGATATTGATGTAGTTTGTTTAATGAGTGTTAATCCTGGTTTTGGCGGGCAATCTTTTATAGAAAACACATACAATAAAGTAAAAGCACTAAAAGAATTAATCACTAAAAAGAATGCAAAAACCTTAATAGAGATTGATGGTGGAGTTACATCAAAAAATGCTGCTGCTCTTACAAATGCTGGTGCCGATGTATTAGTTGCTGGTAGTTTTGTTTTTAAAAGCGAAAATCCTACACAAACAATTGAAGAACTAAAAAATATAGCCGGGTAATGCATTTTGATGTTATCATAATTGGTGGTGGACCTATAGGGATAGCTTGCGGATTAGAAGCCCAAAAAAAAGGGCTTACCTATCTTATTCTAGAGAAAGGACCCGTAGTTAATTCTATTTTTAATTACCCAACCAAAATGCAATTTTTTTCTTCATCAGAAAGATTAGAAATTGATAACATTCCTTTTATATCTACAGAAGTAAAACCAAAAAGGAACGAAGCATTAGAATATTATAGAAGAATAGTTACAAGTAATTCTCTTAACATACATTTATTTGAAGAAGTACTTAACATAGAAAAAGAAGAAAATTTCTCTATTAAAACTACAAAAAACAGCTATACTTCTAGTAAAATTGTAATTGCTACAGGTTTTTATGACGTTCCTAATTTATTACATATTCCTGGAGAAAACCTACCAAAAGTAACACACTATTATAAAGAACCTCATTATTACTCCAGACAAAAAGTTGCCGTTATTGGCGCAAGTAATTCTTCTGTAGATGCTGCTTTAGAATGTTGGCGTAGTGGTGCAGAGGTTACTTTAATTATTAGAGGAAGTGAAATTGGTTCTAGGGTTAAATATTGGGTACGCCCAGATATACTTAACCGTATTGAAGAAGGCAGTATTAAAACCTATTATAATACCAATATTACTAAAATAACGGAAAACGATATAGAAATTAATACTAATGGAAAACTACAATATCTAAAAAATGATTTTGTAATTGCATTAACAGGATACAGACCCAACTTTAAGTTATTAGAGCTTTTAGGAGTAAACTTATCTAATGACGAAAAGAAAATACCGCAATATAACCCAGAAACCATGGAAACTAATATAACTGGAGTCTATCTTGCTGGTGTAGTTTGCGGTGGTATGGAAACACATAAATGGTTTATAGAAAACTCTAGAATACACGCCAAACAAATAATAAGCAATATATTACAAAATAAATAGTAAATATACATCCCTAAAAACAGGGATATATTTTTTACTACTTAAAGCCTATTTTTTAAATAAATAATATCTCAATTTTGTAATTGCCAAAAACCTTATTGTTTTAGAAAATAAAACTTAAAAAGGTCTATAGAATAAAAAATGAGGAATATAAAACTTAAAATAGGAAAACGTATATATATAAAAAGACTGCTTTTCATATGTATATACCTGTTTTTTATTACTTTAAGTAGCCAAGATAGTACCGCTAATAAAAACCAAATGGTTAATTTTTCTTGGTCTAAAAGAGGTCCTGAAAAATCTTTACAACCTTTTTATGAATTACTAAAAAGTACAGAATATGGCGTACAACGTTTTTCTGTTATAGAACAATTAATAGAGCATCATACAAAAAAGAGTAACACAGATTCCATTTTACATTATGGAAACTTATATATAAAAGAAATTGGAAATTGGAATGAAACAGAGCATATAAAATTAAGACACTACGCTAAAGCACATTACTACTTAGGTACCGGAAGCCTTATGAACGGTCTTATAGATAACGCTATAAAATGGCACATTCAAGGCTTACAAGAATCTGAAGAATCTAATTTTAAAGAATATAATTACAAAAATAAATTGGGCTTATCTAAAAGTTACATTTACCAATTAAAACTAGATAAAGCCATAAAAATACTTCACAAATCTTTAAAAGAATTTTCACCAGAATTTCCTTCGTTAGAAATTAGAAATTCTCTTTTACTAGGAAAAGCCTTTAGATTAAAAAAAGACTATGATAAAGCAGAATCCTATTATAAAGAAGGATTAGAGATTGCTAATTCATTAAACGATTTAGAAATGCAACTAACTATTAAGTTAGACATAGCCAAACTTTTAGAAGCAAGAGGCAATTTTGAAAAAGCTTTTAATGCATATGAAAATACAAGAAATAAAGCTAAGGCTAATAATCTAGACGCTATCTATTATGAAGGTTCTTTATTACTGGCAAAATATTATTACAAAAATGAGCATTATGATGTTGCTCTTATAGGTTTATCTACAGCTTATATAAATGCGATAGATAGTAAAAACCTAGAGTTTCAGAAAGAGTTATTACAAATACAAGCAAGAATCTTTTCCAAACAAAAAGACTATAGTAACGCTTATGCAGCTATTACACAGTTATTTAGAGTAATTAGAAAAATAAACTCCAAGCAACAACGCGAAATAATAAAAGAACTTGAGATACAGTACGAAACTTTAGAAAAAGAAAAAGAGATATCTAAACTAGAAGAAAGGCAAATTAAAAGAGAGGCAGAGTTAGAAAGGCAAAAAACCATTAAATATGCTTTTTTAATAGGGTTCTTAATTATATTAATTCCCGTAACTGCACTACTTTATACGTATTACCAAAAAATACAAACCCAAAGTCTACTATCAAAAAAACAAGAAGAAATAAACCAACAAAAAGTAACAACACTAAAGCAAGAGCAAGAATTAAATCTCATTAAAGCGACTATGGAAGGGCAAGATGAGGAACGCAAACGTATTGCGCAAGAATTACATGATACTATTGGGGGTAATTTAGCAGGTATAAAACTACAGCTTTCTAGTATAAATAATAAACCTAAAGAATTAAACACTATTACAAATCAATTAGATGAAACATATCAGTTAGTAAGAGACATATCGCACACATTAATTCCTAAAAAGTTTAGACAAAATGTATTCACATCTTTAATTGAAGAATATGCCAAAACTATAACTAATACAGGGAAAATACAGGTAGGCTTTTACCCGCACCCAGAAGAATTAATAAATACAATTCCTGATAAAATTCAATCCGAATTATTTAAAATAATACAAGAGTTAATGACTAATACTTTAAAACATGCAAAAGCAGATAAAGTTGATATTCACTTAAATTATATTGAAGATAAATTATCCTTACTTTTTGAAGATAACGGACAAGGGTTTAACACAACAAAACCTTCAGAAGGAATTGGTTTTAAAAATATAAAAAATAGAATAACAGAGCTTTCGGGTAGTATACATATAGATTCTACACCAAAAAGAGGCTCCATAATAGCTATAGAAATTCCTAATACTAACAATCATGAACTATAATCTTATAATTGCAGATGACCATAAAATGTTTATTGATGGTCTTTTAAGTATTCTTAAAGATGCACCAGAATTTAAGGTAACTCTTACTGCTAAAAACGGAGCACAGGTTGCTAAATATTTAGATATTAACGGTGTAGACGATTTAGATTTATTAATAACAGATTTAACAATGCCAGAAATGGATGGTATTGCTCTTAACCAATTGGTGAAAGAAAAATATCCAAAGCTAAAAACCCTAATTGTTAGTATGCATATTGATGGCGTAATGATAGATAAATTAATACGCAATAATGCAGATGGTTATGTTCCAAAAAATGCAGAAAAAGAAGAATTACTTACTGCAATAAAATCTATTATTAAAGGAGAAAAATATTTTTCTCCCGAAATTAAAAGAGCATATACAGATGCCATGTTTAAAAATGAAAAAGCGAAAGAAATTAAACTTACAACAAGAGAAAAAGAAGTTTTAAAATTAATTGCGGAAGAAAATACCACTCAAGAAATTGCCGATATTTTATTTCTAAGTAAACATACTATAGAAAGTTATAGAAAAAATTTAATATCTAAATTAAATGTAAAAAACTTGGCTGGCCTAACCAAAAACGCCATTAAAATGGGGCTTTTAGACGAATAACTCTATAAATCAAATATAGTAACACCCTGAAAACAGGGAGGCATTTTTAGCCTTTTAAGGTGTGTTTTACAGTGCTTTATAGCTTGATCTTTGTAGTGTTCTAAAACATTACAATTATGAAATATCAAATATTATTTATTACTATTACCTCATTATTTATTTCTTGTAGCAATGATAAAAAAGCTACCGAAACTACCAAACAATTTTCTAGCTTAAAATCTAATATTCTTCTAGAAAATAGTATGAACGCAAAGCTTCATAAGGAACACCATACGCTATTTATTTCTGGGAAAAATATTTTAGAAGGAACCGCTACTTTAAAAGTAACAAATACAAAAGGAGAAGAATTATCTTGTGCATCTTTCCCAGCAAAAAAGTTAATACATCAAGAATATAAAATGGCAAATTCTACCTTACAAGAACAACACCTAAGAGACGTTGTTAAAACCTTCTTTACCAAGGACGAAAACGACTCTATAGCAAACCTTTAAAATTGCACTAATACTACTTTTTATTCGTTAATACTATAATCATTAATATATAACCACCATGATAATATTCGGAAGCAGATCAGCATACATTGGTTCAAAAATATCTACAAATGCAATTTGCAGTAATTGCCAAACCCAAGGAAAAATTCGTTACAGCGTTTTTAGTAGCCACGCCCATGTTTTTTGGATACCAGTATTCCCAATGGGAAAGACTGGGGTTTCTGAGTGTCAACATTGTAAAAAAACACTTAGAGTAAGAGAAATGCCTGCACAAATGCAAAAGGAATGTAATGCCGTAAAAAAAGAAATGAAAGCTCCTATTTGGCAATTTTCTGGCTTGTTTATAATTGGTGCACTAATAGTTCTTGCCGGTTTTGCAAGTAAAAACGATAAGAAAAATGAAGCTGAATATTTAATAAAGCCTTTAGTAGGAGATATTTATGATTACAAAACAAATACAGACCAATACTCTACTATGAAAGTAGCTAAAGTAACTACTGACTCCGTTTTTGTTCAATTAAATGATTATGAAATAAGCCGAAGCAGTAAAATTTATAAAATAGACAAGGAGAAAAATTATGCAGATGCTATATACGGGTACTCTATAGATGAAATAAAGAGCATGTATGATGAAAGAATAATTATAGATATTGATAGAAATTAAAAATACTTTAAAGCCACTTTTTTCTTTTAAAATATAGTAGCATCCCTATAAAAATAACTACCATTACAGTTAGCAATACAAAATATCCATTTTCATACTTAAGTTCTGGAATATTTACAAAATTCATCCCATAAATACCCGCCAAGAATGTAAGCGGAATAAATATTACAGAAATTAGTGTTAGTAGTTGCATTACTTGGTTCATTTTAAGGCTCATCTCTGAAATAAATAAATCATGAAGGCCATTTAATATCTCTCTAGTAGCGTCTACGGTATCCATTACTTGAATAGTATGCTCATATAAATCTCTAACATACAATTGGCTAGAATGTTCTATAAAAGCATTGTCTGTTTTAGAAAACTTACTTATAGCCTCTCTTAATGGAGAAACAGATTTTCGCATAGACATTAGCTCTTTTTTAAGCTGATGAATTTTATTCTTATCCTGAACTTGTTGGTTCTCTATAATCCTTTTTTCTAAATCTTCTATTACTTCTTCTATTTCATCTAGAACTATATAATAGTTATCTACTATACTATCTATTAAAGCATAGGCAAGATAATCTGCTCCTCGTTGCCTAATTTTGCCTTTACCTGTATTTATTCTTTTTCTAACATACGCAAATAAATCACTATCTGTTTCTTGTACAGTTAACATAAAGCCACTATTAAAATATACGGCTACGTGTTCTTTTTTTATTTCTAAAAGCGTACTGTTAAAGCTAATAGAAGAAAGGGTAATAAAAATCCCATTTTCATACTCTTCAAACTTTGGTCTTTGATGAATATCTACTATTGCTTCCTGTATTAATGGATGTATTTCAAATATTTGTCCTACTTGTGTAATTAAATCCGTATCATGCATTCCGCGAATGTCATACCAATCTATTTTTTCACTAGAAGGTTTTTTTAGTATTGTTTTAGAATGGCTTTCTATTATTTGATCATTACAATAAGTTTCATTATAAGCCAAGTAATGCGTATGTACATTATCTACTTTTTTATTCCCTGTAAATACTACAGAACCAGGAGGTAGCCCAATTTTCTTATTGTGTTTTCGCATATATAAATATATAACTCTATTACTAGATTACATATAATATTTTAAAAAGCAATGATTTTTAAAAAGATTTACTTTTTTAGATAAAAAGTATACTAAAAAAAGGCAAGCAATTACATACTTGCCTTACTAGTGACCGCGAAGGGATTCAAACCCCCAACCCTCAGAGCCGAAATCTGATGCGCTATTCAGTTGCGCCACGCGGCCTTATGTATTTTTAGGAAAGTAATTTTTTTACAACAGTAGAAATAGTTTTTCCATCTGCTTGTCCAGATAATTCTTTAGATACCATACCCATAACTTTGCCCATATCTTTCATTCCTGAAGCTCCAGTAGCCTCTATAGTTTGTACCACTACTTTTTCTACTTCTTCCTCGGTTAATTGTTCTGGTAAAAATTGTTCTATTACAGCAACTTCTGCTAATTCTGGTTCTGCTAAATCTGCCCTACCTTGTTCTGTAAAAATAGCGGCACTATCTTTCCTTTGCTTAACAAGTTTTTGCACTAGTTTAACTTCTTCCTCTTCAGATAATTCTTTTTTAGAACCACTTTCTGTTTGCGCTAATAATAATGCAGATTTTATTGCTCTTAATGATTGTAATGCAACAGAATCTTTTGCTTTCATAGCAGCTTTCATCTGCTCCATAACCTTAGATTGTAAGCTCATAACTATAAATTTTTAGTAGTGCGAAGATAAAAAAATAAACCCGAAAATAATTTCTATTTTCGGGTTTAATAAACTTGGTAATACATTGCTTAATCTACATTATCATGTAAAAAAGAATTATTAGATCGTAACTGAATTTCATCATTACTATCGGAACCTAAAGTGGTTCTAGAAATTTTTTTTTCAGCCGCATTATTATTTAAATCAATTCCCTTTCTTTTATATGCAGGTTCTTTTTCTATCTCATCTACACTAGAGTTTCCTTGAAACTTATAATTGTAATCTTTTAATTTTCTTCTGCGTTCGTCTGCTCTTTCTTTTAAAAGCTCTTCTATTGGCTTTTCTAATGGGTCTACTTCTTCTTGTATAGCTTCAGGAGAAGGGCTTACTGTTCTTTTTTGAAACACCAACTCATCTTCTACAATCTTTGGCTCAAATTCTTCTGCTTTAGATTTTGCTCCTGTGAGTTTATTCTCCAGCTCCATATAGTCATCTAAACTATATCTTTTTTCTCCATCTTTATTGTATTCTAAAACAGGAATCACTTCTATATGCTCGTTTACGTCTACATCTTTAATATCATCATCTAAACTAAACGTAATTACATTCTCTTGTTCTTCTTTAGTTTCTTTTAATGGCATATCAAAACTCATAGCAAACATATCGTCTTCTTGCTTTGGTTTAACTTCTTCTGCATCTACCACATTCATATTCTTAATAGTATTTGAAGAGTCTATAATAATAAAATCATCTTCACTTACATTTTCTGCTACTACTTCATCATAAAACACATTAAAGTTTTTAATGTAGTTTGTTGTAGGGATTAAATCTAAATCACTATCATCTTCTAAAGTATGCGCTACAGTATTAGTAACTTTATCTTCAGAATCATCTATTAATTGGTGTACTATATTGTTTTGCGTTAAATCTTTTTCGGCTTTTTGACCATCTTCAAGTGTGTGAATAATTTTTTTAGATTCTGTATTCACAATATCATCTTGCTGGTCTACATTAAAACCCGTAGCAATAACCGTTACAGCAATTGCTTCTCCTAAATCTTCATCTTCACCAACACCCATTATTATGTTTGCTCCGTAACCTGCCTCTACTTGTATATGGTCATTAATTTCTCCTATCTCGTCAATAGTAATTTCTTGTGAACCAGATACTATAAGTAATAATACATTTTTTGCACCATTAATTTTATTATCATTTAATAATGGAGAGTCTAATGCTTTCATTATTGCTTCATTGGCTCTTGAAGATCCAGAAGCAACTGCAGAACCCATAATTGCTGTTCCACTATTAGAAAGTACTGTTTTAGCATCTCTAAGGTCAATATTCTGAGTGTAGTGATGTGTAATTACTTCTGCAATACCACGAGCAGCGGTTGCCAACACTTCATCTGCTTTAGAGAAACCAGCTTTAAACCCTAAGTTACCGTATACTTCTCTTAGTTTATTATTATTTATTACAATTAAAGAATCTACATTGGCACGTAATTTTTCAATTCCTAATTGCGATTGTTGTCCTCGCATTTTACCTTCAAATTGAAAAGGCATAGTAACAATCCCTACTGTAAGAACATCCATTTCTTTTGCGATCTTGGCTATAATTGGAGCAGCACCAGTTCCTGTTCCACCACCCATACCCGCAGTAATAAAAATCATTTTTGTAGTAGTACCCAACATAGCTTTTATGTCTTCCATACTTTCAATGGCAGCTTGCTCTCCTACTTCTGGGTTAGCACCAGCCCCCAATCCTTCTGTAAGAGAAACACCTAATTGAATTTTATTTGGTACAGGGCTATTATCTAAAGCTTGCGAATCTGTGTTACAAATAATAAAATCTACACCGTTAATACCGGCTTGGAACATGTGATTAATGGCATTACTACCGCCCCCACCTACTCCAACTACCTTAATAACGTTACTTTGATTCTTAGGTAAATCAAAAGAAATATTTTCAAATTCCGTGTTGTTACTCATGCTATTTAAATTACTGGTTAATATGTGTTCTTAATTCTAATGTTCTATTCTGCGTTATCTAAAAAGTCTTTCAGCTTATCAGACCATTTATCTAAAACAGATTTTCTAGGGGCTTTACTTTGTTCTTGCGGTGCTTCTAAATTACCATTTTCTACTAAAACAGGTTCTTCTTCAGTTACCGTATTATTCTCTTCTTGCTCTAAATTATTTAACTCTTCTATTCTTTTAATTCTAGCGTCATTCTCTATAGCATTCATTAATAAACCAACACTAGTTGCATATAATGGGCTTACTACTTCTTTATCTGAATCTCCTGCTAAATGCTCATTAGGATACCCTATTCTAGTATCCATTCCTGTAATATATTCTACTAATTGCTTTAAATGCTTTAATTGGCTACCGCCTCCTGTTAAAACTATACCTGCAATTAATTTTTTCTTTTGTTCTTCATGACCGTAGTTTTTTATCTCTACATATACCTGCTCAATAATTTCTACTACTCTTGCATGAATAATTTTAGAAAGATTTTTAAGAGATATTTCTTTAGGCTCTCTACCTCTTAAACCAGGTATAGATACTATTTCATTATCCTTATTTTCTCCTGGCCATGCAGAACCAAATTTTATTTTAAGAAGCTCTGCTTGTTTTTCTATAATAGAACAACCTTCTTTTATATCTTCTGTAATTACACCACCTCCAAAAGGAATAACAGCAGTATGTCTTATAATACCATCTTTAAAAATGGCTAAATCTGTAGTACCACCTCCTATATCTATTAATGCTACACCAGCTTCTTTCTCTTCTTGACTTAATACTGCATTAGATGATGCTAATGGCTCTAAAGTTATATTTCCTAGGTCTAAACCTGCACTTTTAATGCATCTGCCAATATTTTTTATAGAAGTTACTTGACCAACTACTACGTGAAAATTGGCCTCTAACCTGCCACCGTACATTCCAATAGGCTCTTTAATTTCTGCCTGCCCATCTACTTTATACTCTTGCGGTAACACATGAATAATTTCTTCTCCAGGTAGCATTATTAATTTATATACTTGGTTACAAAGTGTATCCAAATCATTATCATTAATAACTTTTTCGGAGTCGTCCCTAGAAATATAATCACTGTGCTGTAAGCTACGTATGTGTTGCCCCGCTATACCAACAACAACAGAGCCTATTCGTAAACCAGAATTTGCTTCTGCTTCCTCTACAGCTTGTTGTATAGATTTTATAGTTTGTGTAATATTATTTACTACACCTCTATGTACTCCCAAACTCTTAGATTTACCAATGCCAAGAATTTCGATTTTACCATATTCATTCTCCTTACCAATAATTGCTACAATTTTGGTAGTTCCTATGTCTAAACCTACTGAATAATTACCTTGTTCCATTGTTTCTATATTTTGGTGCACACTACTTGATTATTAAACTCTAGACTAACCATTGTAAAATTCTCCAAAGTTTTGTCCTTATTAGCCTTGGTATAAAAGGCTTTAAAATTGTTAAATTTTTCTTCCAAATTATCTACCCCACCCAGACTAACAACAAATTGTTCCATTCTAAATTTTAGTTGATAGTTATTTACATCTTTAATATGAATTCCTATTACATTTTTTCTTAGAAACTCATCCTCATTTATGTATTTTAAAATTTCATATACATCTTCTAAACTATCTCCCGATATTTTACCCGTAATAATTGGTACCCTAGCCGAGTGATTTCTGGATAACGGCATGCGTTTTCCTTCGTCATCTAGATAACAATTTGTATTCCCCGTAATTCTTGCGATTGGCTTTCGTTGAACAATTCTAGACGTAAGCTCCCCATCTACAGTAAGATACACTTGGGCTTTTTTCACCATGTCATTAGCTTCAATAGCCTTCTCCACAGTATTCAAAGCTAATTTTTCTTTTGAGACGTTTTCAAGGTTCCCGTAATTTTGTATTAACAATTTATTAACCATGCCTTGCGTAAGGTATAAATTGTCATTTCCAACAAATTCTATGTTTACTTTTTTAATATTTTTTTCTCCATTTCTATGATTAGAAAACGCGTACAAACCTAATAAAACAAGGCTTAAACCAAAAATCTTAATATAACTCCAATTAATTTTCATAGTGTAATTCTTTTTTTATTTTTTCTACTTCTAAACCAATATCTCCTGCTCCCATTGTAATTATTATTTCAGGGTTTTGTTGTTTAATTTCTGAAATAATATTTGCTTTATTAATTAATTTTTTATTAGGGTTTTTTATTTTTTCTAATAACCATTCCGAAGTAACTCCTTCTATAGGTTTTTCTCTTGCCGGATATATATCTAACAATAAAATACTATCAAACTTTGACAGACTTTCTGCAAATTCTTTAATAAAATCTTTAGTCCTTGAAAATAAATGTGGTTGAAAAATAGCTAACACTTTTTTCTTTGGATGCATTTCATAAATTGCATTGCAAACGGCATTAATTTCTGTAGGATGATGCGCATAATCATCCACATAAACTAAATTCTTGGTTTTAATTTGATAAGAAAACCTACGCTGTACGCCCTTAAATGTAGCAAGCGCATTAGCAAGGCGATTGGCAGGGGAACCAGCCTGTATCGCCATTGCAAAAGCAACTAAGCCATTTAACAAATTATGTCTTCCTGGCTTATTAAAAGTAACTCCCTTTATAACTTCATTAGGAGTTCCCAAATCAAAAATGTAGGCACCATGTTCTATTTTTAAATTTCGAATACAAAAATCCGAATCATCTTCTATTCCATAGGTTATACCATCTATAGGTAAACCATTACGCACAAACAGCTTCCCATTTGGTTTTATACGTTTTGTAAATTCTTTAAAAGAATTTTTCAATTCTTCTTCTGTTCCATAAATATCTAAATGATCTGCATCCATAGAGGTTATGCATGCCATACTCGGAGATAATTGTAAAAAAGAACGATCAAACTCATCGGCCTCCACAACGGAATATTCTGTTCCTTCTAAAAGAAAATTACTATTAAAATCTTCTGATATACCTCCTAAAAAAGCAGTAATGGGCGTTCCCGTTTCTTTTAACAAATGAGCCAAAATACTCGATGTCGTAGTTTTTCCATGGGTACCTGCAACTGCAAAACAAAAAGTATCCTTAGTAATAATTCCTAATACCTCTGAACGTTTTTTTATTGTAAAACCATTATTTAAAAAGTATTGATACTCCCCATGCGAAGTTGGTACAGCAGGAGTATAAACTATAAGTGTTTTTTCTACATCTAGGTATTCTGCAGCAATAGTATTTATAGCATCTTCATAATGTATTGCTATTCCAATTCCCTGAAGCTCTTGTGTTAATGGGGTCTCTGTTTTATCATACCCTGCCACATTTTTATTTATGAATTTAAAATAACGTGCTAAAGCAGACATTCCTATGCCTCCTATGCCTATAAAGTAAACGTTATGTATTTGTTTTAAATTCATTTTATTTTTGGAACAATATTTCTATTTGGTCTACTATATCTTTTGTAGCATTTGGTAATGCCATATTCTTTATGTTTTTAGCAATTTCTTCTTGCTTTTCTTTTGATGTAATTAAATCTGAAAAAATAGTATCAAAATCAGCCTCTAAATCCTTCTCCTTTACTAGTATAGCAGCATTTTTATCCACTAAAGCCATTGCATTTTTTGTTTGATGGTCTTCTGCCACATTTGGTGATGGTATAAAAATCACAGGTTTACCAACAATACTTAACTCAGATACAGAACCTGCACCTGCTCTTGAGATAATAATATCTGCACTAGTGTAAGCATAATTCATTTTATTTATAAAAGCCATTACTTTTATAGTGCCTGAATTGTATTTTTTATACTCCTCGTAATATAGCTTACCACACTGCCATATAATTTGTAAACCAGCTTCTTTAAAAAAATCTAGTTTTTTTTCTATTAATTGATTTATTCTACGAGCTCCTAAACTTCCTCCTAAAACAACTAATGTTTGCTTACTTTCCTGTAACTCAAAAAAACTTAAAGCCTCTTTCTTATCCGTAGTAAGCGCAATTAAATCTTCACGAACAGGGTTTCCCGTTTTTACAATTTTATGCGCTGGAAAAAATTTATCCATACCATCATAAGCAACACAAATTTTAGCTACAGCATCTTTTAAAAGTTTATTTGTAACCCCTGCATAAGAATTTTGCTCCTGTAATAAACAAGGCACTTTTCTCCCTGATGCAATTTTAAGTAACGGTCCACTAGCAAAGCCCCCAGTACCAATTACGGCGTTAGGTTTAAACTGCGATACTATTTTTCTTGCTCTTAACAAACTGCTTATTAGTTTAAAAGGAAACATTAAATTCTTTATAGTCAACTTTCGTTGTAATCCTGTAATCCACAAACCTTCAATTTTATATCCTGCTTGTGGCACTTTCTCCATCTCCATCCTATCTTTTGCCCCAACAAAAAGAAACTCTGCATTCGGGTATCTTTTCTTTAACTCGTTTGCTATGGCAATAGCCGGATAAATATGCCCACCTGTACCTCCTCCAGAAAGAATAAATTTATAATTGTCCACTTAATATTTCTAAAGGGTTAGCTTCATCTATATCTGCACTTATACTCTCTTCTATTTCGGTTTCTTTATTACTAACACTTAATATTATTCCTATAGCCAAACATATCATCCAACTAGAGGTTCCTCCCATACTAACTAATGGTAAATTTTGTCCAGTAACAGGGAATAATTCTACCGCGACAGCCATGTTAATTAATGCCTGAAAAACAATTGGCAAACCCACTCCTAAAACCAGTAATTTTCCAAATATTGTTGTACTTCCATTTGCTACTACTATTATTCTAAAAAGCAGTAATAAATAAAAAAACATCAACACAAAACCTCCTATTAAACCATATTCCTCTACTATAATGGCAAAAATGAAATCTGAAGAACTTTGCGGTAAGAAATTTTTCTGCACACTCTTTCCTGCTCCTTTACCAACTATACCTCCTGTTGCTATAGCTATTTTAGCTTTTTCTATTTGATAATCTGCCTCCGTATCTTCCGGGTTTGCAAAATTATCTACCCTACTCATCCAAGTATCTACTCTATTTGGAAACAAATCTGGCGCTGCCTTCGCTATAAGAATAAAAATTGCTAAAAAGGCTATTCCTGTACCTATAATTCCTAACAAATATTTAATAGGATACCCTCCTAAAAAACAAAGCATTAAGACCATAGAAAAAATTATTGCTGCAGTAGAAAAGTTTGCCGGTAAAATTAATATAACCGTTAAAAAAACTGGAACCCATAAAGGGAGTATACTCTCTGTAAAAGTGACTACTTTATCTTTTATTTTAGTAAGGTAACGAGCTACATAAATCATTAAAACCACAGCCGCCAAATTAGATGGTTGAAACCCTAAACCTACCAATGGTAAACGAATCCATCTGCTTGCATTTGTTCCTCCGCTAGTTGTTCCTTGTGCTAACGTAAATACCAATAAAATTAACACTACAGGCATTGCAATTAAGGAGAGCCCTTTAAAAAAATGCGTCGGTATTTTATGGACTCCATAAATAATTCCGAAACCTAAAAATAAAAGCAAAGCATGTTTTACTAAATGCCCCATAGTAGTGCCATTACCAACAACATAAACCAAGTTACTACTAGAGCTATATACTGGTAAAAATGAGAATAAGGCCAAAAGAGCAACAACTGCCCAAATAGCTTTATCTCCACCAATATTTTTAAATAAATTAAGCACTTTTATAAATTTTTAATTGCTGCTTTAAATTGATTTCCTCTGTCTTCGTAATTCTTAAACAAATCGAAGCTTGCACATGCAGGAGACAATAATACCGTTTCTCCACGACCAGCTATTTTATATGCCACTTTCACCGCTTCTTCCATAGCATATGTTTCTACCAACAAATCCACAACATTACCAAAGGCATCTATAATTTTAGAGTTGTCCTCTCCTAAACAAATAATTGCCTTTACTTTTTCTCTTACTAAAGACATTAGCTCTTTATAATTGTTTCCTTTATCTACACCACCAACTATCCAAACCGTAGCCGTTTTCATACTATCTAAAGCATAGTAAGTTGCATTTACATTGGTAGCCTTAGAATCATTTACATACTGTACATGATTAATTTTTAACACCTTCTCTAAACGGTGTTCTGCACCCTGAAAAGCAGCAATACTATTACGTATAGTTTCTTTTCTTATGCTCACCAATTTTGCAGCAGTAGATGCTGCCATTGTGTTTTTAAGATTGTGTTTTCCTTCTAAGGCCAAGGTCTCTGTCGTCATTTCTATAGTGTTATTTTGTGTCTTTATAATTATTTTTTCGTCCTGAATAAATGCTCCTTCTTCTAATTGTTCTTTTATAGAAAAAGGAATTAATTGAGACTTAACTGGGTTATTCTGTAACCATTGTACTATTACTTCATCATCTGCATCATAAATTAAATAGTCTTCTGGTTCTTGATTTTTTGCAATCCTAAATTTAGAAGCTATATAGTTTTCAAACTTATAATCATACCTATCTAAATGGTCTGGTGTTATATTCGTTAAAATAGCTATGTGTGGTTTAAAATCCACAATACCGTCTAGCTGAAAACTACTAATCTCTAAAACATAGTAATCATAGGAATTTTCAGAAACCATTTTAGCGTAACTATCTCCAATATTACCTGCCATACCAACATGTAAACCTGCCTCTTTAAAAATATAGTTTGTAAGCATTGTAGTTGTAGTTTTTCCATTACTACCCGTAATACCAATTATGGTTGCATTGGTATATTTTGATGCAAACTCTATTTCCGAAATAACAGGAATACCTTTTGCATGTAGTTTTTGTATTAAAGCAACTTTGTCTGGTATACCAGGGCTTTTCATTACTACATTGGCATTTAATATTTTAGATTCTGTATGAACCTCTTCTTCCCAATTAATCTCAAAATGTTTAAGAACGTTTTTATATTCCTCTTTTATTTTTCCTCTATCAGATACAAAAACTTCATATCCTTCTTTTTTTCCTAGAATTGCAGTTCCAACACCACTTTCTCCTCCTCCTAGTATTACTAACCTTTGCATTATTATCTTACTTTAAGCGTAACTATAGTTATAATAGCTAGCAAGATTCCTATAATCCAAAAACGAGTTACTATTTTACTCTCATGATAGCCCTTCTTTTGATAATGATGATGCAAAGGAGCCATTAAAAAAATACGTTTACCCTCTCCTGTTTTCTTCTTTGTATATTTAAAATATCCTACTTGTAATATGACTGAAATATTCTCTGCAAAGAAAATTCCACACAACACTGGTATTAATAATTCTTTACGTATTACAATAGCTATTACCGCAATTACACCTCCTATAGTTAAACTCCCAGTGTCTCCCATAAATACCTGAGCAGGAAATGTATTATACCATAAAAACCCTATTAAAGCACCCATAAAAGCGGTTACAAAAACCAACAACTCTCCTGCCCTTGGGATAAACATTATGTCTAGGTATTCTGAAAAAATATAATTACCAGAAACCCATGTAAATACGCCCAATGCAAACACTATTATAGCAGAAGTTCCTGCCGCTAAACCATCTATACCATCTGTAAGGTTAGCGCCATTAGAAACTGCTGTAACAATTAAGATTACAATAGGAATGAACAGTAACCATGCATATTCTTTAGCTCCATCTCCCATCCAAGAAATAAAACTACTATAGTCCATTTCATTATTCTTAAAAAAAGGAACTGTTGTCATGGTAGATTTTATGTCTTGCCCACGAACTTCCTCTACCGTAAAATTTTCGGTAATCATCGTTTTATTATGCTCACGCATAGTTACTTCTGGATGAAAATAAAGAGTTGCACCTACTATTAAACCCAAACCAACTTGTCCTAAAATTTTAAAACGACCTTTTAAACCTTCTTTATCCTTTTTAAAAATCTTTATATAATCATCTATAAAACCAATAATACCCATCCAAACTGTGGTTACTAGTAATAAAATAATATAGATGTTATTTAATTTTGCAAATAACAATACAGGAATAAGAGTAGCCATAATTATTATAAGGCCACCCATTGTTGGTGTTCCTGCTTTTTGCTTTTGCCCATCTAAACCTAAATCTCTAACCGTTTCTCCTATTTGCTGTTTTTGCAAAAACACTATTACGCGTTTCCCGTAAACAGTAGCAATAATTAAAGAAAAAAGAATAGCCATTGCAGCACGAAACGTGGTAAACTGGAACAAACTTGCTCCAGGAAATTGGTATTGTTTCTCTAAATATTCAAATAAATAATACAGCATTACTCTCTTTTTATCTTATTTGTTTAGGTCTGCTAAAAGCTCTTTAACTATTTTAAAATCATCAAAATACACCCTTTCTCCATTGGTTTCTTGATATGTTTCGTGCCCTTTGCCTGCCACCAAAATAATATCATTAGCCTGCGCAAATTGGCAAGCTGTTTTTATAGCTTGCTTACGATTTTCTATTGAAAGGATTTTTCTGAAATTTTGAGGTTCCACACCTGCTTCCATTTCTTCAATTATAATACTAGCTACTTCTGTTCTAGGATTATCGGATGTAAAAATGGCTTTATTACTCATCTCGGAAGCAATATTACCCATTACCGGACGCTTAGACTTGTCTCTATCGCCACCACACCCCACAACGGTGATGACGTTTTCATTTCCAGTCCTCAATGTATTGATTGTCTCAAGTACATTTTTCAAGGCGTCCGGCGTATGGGCATAATCAACTATTGCCGTAATTTTTTCTTTAGATATATAATATTGAAACCTACCATCTACATTATCTAACTCACTTAATAAGCGTAAGGTCTCCAGATTCTCTAATCCTAACAATTCCGCTGTAGCAAATATTGCAAGCATATTATAGGCATTAAAATGACCTATTAATTTAGTCCACAGCTCTTGTTCATTTACTTTTAGTAATTGACCATCAAATCTATTTTCTAATATTTGCGCTCTATAATCTGCATAAGATTTTAAAGCATACGTATATTTTTTTGCTTTAGTATTCTGGAGCATTACCTCCCCATTCTTATCATCTACATTGGTAAGTGCAAATGCCTTTTTACTTAAATTATCAAACAATACTTTTTTAGTATCTCTGTACTCTACAAAAGTTTTATGATAATCTAAGTGATCATGAGAAAGATTGGTGAAAATTGCTCCTTCAAAAAACAAACCTTCTGTTCTTTTTTGATGAATACCGTGCGAACTAACTTCCATAAAACAATACTCCACCCCAGCAATGTTCATTAAATTTAAATACTTATTAATAGTTAAAGCATCTGGCGTTGTATGCGTAGCAGGAAACTCTTTATTATCTACAACTATTTTTATAGTAGATATTAAACCTACCTTAAACCCTGCTTTTATAAATAATTGATATAATAAACTGCTAATAGTTGTTTTACCATTTGTTCCTGTAATACCTACTAATTTTAAGTTTTTTGATGGCGTATCATAAAAATTAGAAGCCATAATTGCTAAAGCACTATTTCCGCTACCTACTTCTACATAGGTTACTCCATTAACCAAAACTTCTGGCAATGTTTCACAAACTATAGCTTTAGCACCAGAATTAATAGCAGTTTCTATATACTTATGACCGTCCGTAATTGTTCCTTTAATAGCCACAAATACATCATCTAAACTTACACTTCTAGAATCAAAACATACAGCATTAACCAAACAATTAGTGTCTCCACTAACTGCCGATAGGCTTACCCCAAATAATATGTCTTTAAGTAGTTTCATGAAAGTACTAGTACTATTTTGTTTTTTACTTTACTTATTTCTGTTCCTTTAGATATCGACTGTTTTTTTACTTTTCCGTTTCCTTTTACCTCTACATTAAGCCCTAGGTTCTCGAGTATAGCAATGGCATCCATACCACACATACCTTTTACATTTGGCACTGTAGTCTGTTGTTTTTGCACTTGCTCATAATATTTTTGATACGAAGAATCTAAATTTTTATTCTTAACATCTTTCATATTAATCTCATCTACTAAAGGAGATGTAGCGTAAACTTTTTGTGCGACAGACTTAAATACTGGTCCAGAAACATCTGCACCATAATACCCAACACTCTTATCTGGTTCATGAATAACTACTATACAAGAATACTTAGGGTTATCTGCAGGAAAGTAACCTGCAAAAGTGGATATATACTTTAGTTTATCTGGGTCTTTAGAAACATAGTCTTTTTGACAAGTCCCTGTTTTTCCTGCCATAGAAAAATTAGGAGAATACAACCCGTGCCCTGTTCCATGTTTCTTTTCTACTGTATTTTTTAATAACCGCTTTACTTTAGATATGGTCTCTTTAGAGCATATTGACGGGTTAAGAACTTCTTTATCAAAAACCTCTATAGTTCTATTCCATTCTTTTACTTCTTTAATCAGTCTTGGCTTTACCATTTCGCCATCATTAGCAATAGCATTATAAAACGCTAAGGTTTGCATTGGAGTTAGCGCAACTTCATAACCATAAGCCATTTGTGCCAAAGAAAGACCAGACCAACCTTTATCTCCTGGATAACGAATAACTGGTTTCCCCTCTCCTTTTATAGGCATACCTAATGTTTTATGCAATCCCATATTCATTAACCTATTTACATAGCGTTCTGGGTTTTCTTTATACCCGTTATGAATCATTTTAGCAAATGCCGTATTAGAAGAAACTTCAAAAGCTTTAGACATAGTAATTTTACCATAGCCGCCATGCTTAGAATCTCTTACTCTATGCTTATAAATTTTCCAATATCCTTTTTCTGTATCTTTTACAGTGCTGGTATCTATTATACCATCTTCTAAAGCAGCAACAATATTCATTAACTTAAAAGTAGAACCAGGTTCATGAGATTCTCCTATTGCATAATTAAGACGCTCGTAATATTTACCCTCTTTAGTTCTTCCTAAATTAGATATTGCTTTTACCTCGCCTGTTTTAGTTTCCATTACAATTACACAACCGTGATCCGCTTTATAATAATCTAGCTGCTTTAATAAAGCATGATGCGCTATATCTTGTATGTTTACATCTATAGTAGAAATAACATCGTACCCATCTTGTGGCTCTACAATATTATCTGTACCAATAGGCTTCCATTGTCCTTTTGCTATTTTCTGTTTTAAACGTTTCCCTTCTACCCCTCCTAAATACTGTCCAAAAGCTCCTTCTAAACCTACTCTTGTGTAATACCCATTTTCATCTACGCGCTCATAACCTACACTACGTTCTGCTATTTTACCCAAAGGATGCTCTCTAACTGTTTTTTGCTCCACAATTAAACCTCCTTTATAAGGCCCCATTTTTAATAAAGGAAATTCCTTTATTGCCATATAATCTGAGTAATCCAGATTTCTAGCTAATAACGTATAACGGTTTTTATTAGCCTTTGCCTTACGTAATAGTTGCTGATAATAGGAAGGTGTATTCCCTAAAAGTTTTGCCAATGCATTAGATAAAGGTTTTACATTTTCATTAAATGTTTTATCCTTTACAGTAACCGCATCAAAACGAATAGTATACCTAGAAACTGATGTAGCCAATAAACTACCATCATCAGAGTACAAATTACCACGATTAGGCGCTATAGTAAACATTTTAGAAGTACGCTTGTCTGCCAAGTTCTTATACTTATCTCCATGCACCATTTGTATACTCACCAGTTTAAACATAACAGCGACAGCAAAAAGGAAAAGCCCTCCTGCTACAAAGTATAATCTTGTTAATATACTTTTATCTGTTACTGGCATTATTGTATTTCTGTGTTTAAAGATTTAACCATTATTTTTTTTGGAGGTGTTTCTGAAGGATACAAATTTGCTTCTGCTAACACCTCAGTTATTTTTGATTCTAACTTTAGTCTTTGCACATCAGAACGCACATCTACAAACTCACTTCTTAGCTCACGTACTTGCTCATTTAATGCCGCAATTTTATGCACCTTAGTATCTGCGCTGTGCGAACTACCAATCATTATTGTTGCCAAAAAAGAGGCAAAAATGATAAAGAGCCAATTTTTTGGAGCATCACCACTCACTAAAAACTTACCCTTTAAAATATCTAATATGCCTTTCTTTACTTTCATAGTTTTACCCCTATTCTAAGCTTAGCACTCCTTGCCCTATTATTTTCTTTTATCTCTTCTCTAGAAGGAACTATAAGTCCTCCTACTTTTTTAAATGGAACATCTACATTACCGTAAAAATCTTTCTCTGGCTCCCCCTCAAATTGCCCTGCTCTTATAAATCTTTTTACCAATCTATCTTCTAGAGAATGATAACTTATTGCACTTAACCTACCTCCTGCATCTAACAAATCTGGTGTTTGCAACAAAAATTCTTCTATTACTTGCACCTCTTGATTTACCTCTATTCTAATTGCCTGGTATATTTGCGCTAATATTTTATGCTCTTTATGTTGCGGCAAAAATTGTTTTAAAACCTCTTTTAAACCTTCGGTTGTCTTTATTTTAGCCTCTTCTCTTTTTTCTATAATCTTATTTGCCATTGCATTTGCGTTACGCAAATCGCCATATTGAAACAAAACCTTTCTTAAATCATCAAAAGAATACTCATTTACTACACTGTATGCAGAAACCATATTTTTTTTACTCATACGCATATCTAAATCTGCGTTAAACCGAGTAGAAAAACCTCTTTCTGCTTTATCAAATTGATGTGACGAAACTCCAAAATCTGCCAAAATTCCATCTACCTTTCGAATGCCATAGAACTTTAAAAACTGTTTTATATATCTAAAATTCTCATTAATAAGTGTAAACCTATCATCCTCAATTACATTTACCAGAGCATCTTCATCCTGATCAAAAGCAAACAACTTACCGTTACTTCCTAGACTTTTTAATATTTCTCTAGAATGTCCTCCTCCTCCAAAAGTCACATCTACATAAACACCATCTTCTTTAATATCTAGCCCATCTACAGACTCCTTTAACAAAACAGGATTATGATAACTCATTATTAGGTTTTCCAGTGTTTCTTACTTTTCTTGCTAGACTAACCTTCTCTTCTTTAGATGCAGATATCCTAGCATCATAAAGGTCTTTATCCCAAATTTCAATACGTTTTCCTATTGGCGCTAACACAACGTTTTTTGTAATACCTACTGCTGTTATAACATCTTTAGGAATTAACAACCTACCATTAGCATCAATCTCTACTTGTCTTAAACTGGCAGTATATTTTCTAATAAAATCTATATTTTCTTCCTCGTACCTACTTAATTCATTAAGCTCTCGCATTACCGTATTCCACTCATTCATAGGATACAATTCCAAACAATCTTCATAATAAGAGCGCTTAACTACAAACCCATTATTCAATACAGGCGCGATTTGATTTCTAAGACTCACAGGCAACATTACCCGACCCTTAGCATCAGCTTTACAATTAAAAACCCCAAAGAAAAATATATCCAAAGCGCGGTATTTACTTTTTACAACTCAAATATATATATTTTATTACCACAATTTACCACAAAATACCACTTTGTTAATAAATTTTAGCTTTTTTGAGAAAAACAGGGCTCAAAAAGTAAAAAAAGAGTTGTTTTTAAAAATTTAGAGCTAATGTTTTGAAGACCAATTAGATTACAGATTCTATTCCGTAACTAAAAAAGGGTAAAAAACTATTCTATATAATTCCCTATATTTGCCGACTAAGACCACAAGCATCCTTGAATGGAAGAAGAAATAATAACGGAAGGAAAATTTAAGTATATAGAGAAAGGAGAAGGTACTGCTATAATTATACTACATGGTCTAATGGGCGGTTTAAGCAATTTTCATGGCGTAACAGAACATTTTCCTAAGAAAGGATATAAAGTTTTGATCCCAGAATTGCCTATCTATGATATGCCTATGATTAAAACCACTGTAAAAAACTTTGCTAAATATCTAGATAGTTTTATAAAATTCAAAAAACTTAACAACGTTATTCTTTTAGGCAATTCCTTAGGAGGCCACATAGGACTATTATATACAAAACTATACCCACAAAATGTTAAAGCGCTTGTAATAACAGGCAGCTCTGGGCTCTATGAAAGTGCTATGGGCGACGGTTATCCAAGAAGAGGAGATTATGAGTTTATAAAGAAAAAAGCCGAAGGCGTTTTCTATGACCCAGCTGTAGCTACTAAAGAAATAGTTGATGAAGTTTTTGAAACGGTAAACGACCGTATGAAACTTGTAAAGACGTTAGCAATTGCAAAAAGTGCTATTAGACACAATATGTCTAAAGATCTAGCCAAAATGCCTACACCTACTTGTATAATTTGGGGAGAAAACGACAACGTAACACCCCCGAATGTTGCAAATGAATTTCATGAATTGTTACCAGATTCCGATTTATTTTGGATAGAAAAATGTGGTCATGCACCAATGATGGAGCATCCAGAAGAATTTAATACAATTTTAGATTCTTGGCTAGAGAAACGTAATTTCTAACACCTATTTTAATGAAAATAAAGTCGGCCGACTTTGTGATAAGCAATACCGAGGTTTCTAGATGCCCTAAAGAACCTTTGCCTGAGTACGCATTTATTGGAAGGTCTAATGTTGGAAAATCTTCTTTAATAAATATGCTTACAGAGCGTAGAAGTTTAGCAAAAACATCTGGAAGACCAGGAAAGACGCAACTAATTAATCATTTTAAAATAAATGAAAATTGGTTTTTGGTAGATTTACCAGGCTATGGCTATGCTAGAGTATCTAAAAAAGATAAAAACACTTTTCAAAAATATATTACTAATTATTTTACGCAAAGAGAACAACTTGTTTGTTCCTTTGTTTTAGTGGATGTTCGCCATACACCACAAAAAATTGATATGGAATTTATGGAATGGATGGGCGAAAACGGAATACCTTTTTGTATCATTTTTACCAAAGCAGACAAGCTTAAACCTAAAGCTATTGAAAAACAAGTACAAAGCTATATAGATGTATTACTTGCAGATATTTGGGAAGAAGCTCCTCTGCATTTTGTTACCTCTTCTAGCAAAAGATTAGGAAGGGATGAGGTTTTAAATTTTATAGAAAACATAAACCTTGATTATTTTAAAAGGCAAAAAGATTCTATTTAAAACTACTTTTAATTACGTTTATTAAATCCTGAGGTTTTTTTAAAGCATTTACTTCTTCTGATTTTAAAAACACCTCTATTTTATTATCCTTACTTTTAAAAATAATTGGAAAATTATATTTTTCTTTAGGTTTATACACTTCTAGAAACTCATTTTTATGTAGAAATTGCATCTCTATATTTGTTTCTGTTCTAAATTTTTTCCAAACTTCCTTTTCAGAAAAAACACCAAAAGTAATATCACACAAATTACAATCATATGTTTTTGGACTCACAATCTTATGCAAACTATCTATTACACTATTATGCCAACCAGAGTTCGCATTATAAACTAAAATTAATTGCTTCATTCTTTTAATTTTAATTTCTAATTTGTCTTAGTAACAAAGTTAATACTTACATGAAAACAAAAAACCGCGATAAGCGGTTTTTAAGAAACAATAACTATTAGCTACTATTTATTTTTTCAGTTCTAATTTCTCCGCAAAATATTCACAAAAATCTTTCATGGTAGCTGTCATTTTTTCATCTTGTGTTGCCTTCATAAACGTATCAGACATAGCAACTAAGGTTTGATGAAAAAAGACTTTCATCTCATCAACAGGCATATCTTTAGTCCATAAATCTATTTTTAAAGATTCTTGATTTTTACTATCCCATACAGAAAGTAACATTGCTTTTATTTCTTGGTTTTCTACTCCGCCATCCTCTGCCGACCAGTTTAATTTTTCAGGTACACGATTTTCATCTAACCCAACTTTAAGTGTAATTTCTGATGTATGTAATTCTGCCATTATTTTTTTGGTTTGTAATTCGATTTTTTGAAAATTTCTTCTGCCGATACTGGCATTAATTGCACAAGAGATAAATCATTTTTCTCCATAAAAGATTTTACAATCTGCCAACCTATATAACGTCCTATACGCCCTGGAGATTCTTTATCTAACTCTAATCCAAATTTTGAAAATGGAGCTGGGTCTAAAAAACGCTTCCTTAAATTATTATTTGTACTATACAAATATTCTTGCTCTACAAAATTTCGCCATATAGGTTCTTCATTTGCTATAGCCCAATTTAACTGTTCTTCTGTATATCCTATTTTTATTGCATCTGTAGCATTAGGCAATAACTTATTTTTTAAATATAATTCTTTACCATAATATATTATTTGCGCTAAAAAAGTACGATCTCTAGGCTTTGGAACTGCTTTATTTGCAAAAGCACTTGCTATGTTACTAACAATATACTCCCTATCCATTCCCTGAGAAATATAGCGTTGAATACTACTATAAAACCTATGATCTTGTCCTAAATAATTATCCAAACCAATGAACAACAAACTATCTGCCAAAATAATTCTATTGTTATAATCCACATCATTTGTTACTGTAATAATGTGTGGGACTTTATATTTTGGAAAGTAATATTTTACGTGTTTGTAAAAATCTTTTAATTGCAAGGTTTCTTTACTAAAATCTGAAAACTCAGAACTTACCTCTTGCATTAATTCTTGCTGAATAGTATCTTGCATTTTTTTTACCCAAACACTATCTGGAGCAGGAAATAAATAAGGGTATTTAGCTCTTAATTTAGGTAAATCATTAGGATTTGCCTCTGAAAACTCTTTATCAAAACGAGAGATAGATACGTTCACTTCTAGTTTAGCAATCTCTTTTTCAGTTTTATCTTCTTCTTTACAGCCAAAAAATAGGATAATTAATGACAATAAGGCAAAAATGTGTTTTTGCATACAAAGTAATTTAAGATACATTTTAATATTTAAGAACTAGGTCTTAATTTTAGAGGCAAAGTTAGTAGTTTTAAATCAAATAATAATATTTCTATGCAAACAGAAAAAGTAATAGACCACATTGTAGGCTGGTTAAAAGACTACGCAACAAAAGCAAATTTAAAAGGTTTTGTAATAGGTATTTCTGGCGGTATAGATTCCGCTGTAACTTCTACTCTATGCGCCAAAACTGGACTAAAGCTTTTATGTGTAGAAATGCCAATACACCAAGCAGAAAGCCAAGAAGATAGAGCCTCTAAGCATATAGAATGGTTACAAAGTAATTTTCCTAATGTTAGTCGCCAACCTGTTAACCTAACCCCTGTTTTTGATAATTTACTAGAGGTACTTCCTGCTGTAGAAAGTGAAGAAGAACGCTTTATGTCTTTAGCTAATACAAGAGCTAGGTTACGCATGACAACTTTATACTATTTTGCTGCATTACATGGCTATTTAGTTGCAGGAACAGGTAATAAAGTAGAAGATTTTGGTGTTGGATTTTACACAAAATATGGCGATGGAGGAGTAGATTTAAGCCCTATTGCAGATTTACTTAAGACTGAAGTTTACGCTATTGCAAAAGTTTTAAATATAAATAATGACATACAAATAGCTGCGCCAACTGATGGTTTATGGGGTGATGATAGAACCGATGAAGATCAAATTGGGGCTTCTTACCCTGAACTAGAATGGGCTATGAAAATGAATGATGATGAGAAAAAAGAATCTGATTTTTCAGGCAGAGAAAAAGAAGTGTTTAAAATATTTAAAAAACTAAATACTGCTAACCAACACAAAATGAACCCAATACCAATTTGTATAATTCCAGATGTGTTAAAATAAGTAGTTTAACTGATTAAAACACAAATAAATCGAATATTCCTACAAAAATTACGTTAGTTAATAAAAATATTTAACCTTTAACTTCATAATTAAATTTTTATGCCTTACATTGCATGTCAGACTTATTGAGCCAGATAATGCCTTGATATAGCTTAATTTAGAAAAAAAAAGAAATGATTAAAGTACTTATCGCGGACAACCACCCCATTATCCGCATGGGCGTTAAAAATGTATTAGATTCTACTTCAGAATTTGAAGTTATTGCTGATGCATCAACTACAGCTGAGCTTTTTCAAAAATTAGAAGAAGTTACTCCAGATGTAATTATGTTAGAAATGGATATACCTGAAATAAATGGTATAGCTACGTTAAGAAAAATTAAAAAAGAATACCCTGAAGTTAAAGTATTAATGTACAGTGGACAATCTGAAGATGTTTATGCATTAAGCTCTATTAGAGCTGGCGCATTTGGATATTTATCTAAATCTTCTGATGTAGATTATATAGTCACTGCAGTACGTAAAGTTAGTGAAGGTAGTATGTTTATTACCAATGAACTTGCACAACGTTTAGCTTTTGATGAAGGTACACAAAAACCAAGAAGGTTCTTTAGAAAATTATCCACAAGAGAAATAGAAGTTCTTAAACTTTTAGCTAGTGGAAAAAGAAATAAAGATGTTGCAATTGGTTTAAATCTTAATGAAAAAACTGTGAGCACCTATAAAGCTCGTTTAATGAAAAAATTAAACGTAGATAATATGGTAGATTTACTACAACAGGCCAAAGCGCTAGAGTTGTATTAAAATATTTTTTACTCCTAAAAAAGCCTGATGTTCTATCAGGCTTTTTTTATGCTATTTTTTTAAGAAAAAACTCTATTTAATTTTCTACTTAATAACTTATTTAAATTAAGATAGTTTAGGATTTCTTCTAAAATCTCGCTATTATCCTCTGTATGATCCGCAGTTTTACCCTGCAAAGCTTCCATTCTTTTCTTTATTAAATAACAACGTAAGGTTAAAATAGTTTCACTTACTAATTGCGCTATTTCTGTTTTTTTATCTTTCGGATAAATATCTTTTCGTTCCCAATTATGTAGCGTATACTTCTCCTCTTCCATTAAAATAGAAGAAATTTCTGAAACTGTATCTTGTTCTAAATTTGCTATAAAAGTATTTACAGCAAAATCTTCCTTCTCATTAAGTTCCTCTATTAATTTATAATAAATAGCCCTAAAGCCTTCATTTGCTAATTCTATTTCATCATCCTGCAGGTCTAAATAAATTTTCTCGTAGACTTTAATTTCTGATAATTCTGGCTCTAACTCTAAATCTCCTGCTTCATTTTCTTTTAACACCAAATCTTCAAAAGAATGTACTTCATTACCATATAATAACAATTGTTCAATAATTTTTTTTTCAAGTACATATTGCACATCTACTTTTTCTTGTACCTCGGTATTCTTAACAACAGAAAAAGCTTTTTGTTCCTCCTTTTGTTTATTTACCGCTTCTTTCTGGTCTTTTTTTCCAATTTGAGCAAGCGTATTAAAAAGTACTGCTTCGGAAACATTCATGATTTGTGCACATTCTTGAATATAAATTTCCTTTTTAATACGGTCTGGAATTTTAGCAATACTATTTATAATATCTCTTACCGTATCTGCTCTTTTTATAGGGTCATTATCTGCCTCTTTCATTAAATGAGAGGCTTTAAATTGTATAAAGTCTTGAGAGTTATCTTTTAAATAAGCAACAACTTTCTCATAAGAATTGTTTTTAGAAAAACTATCAGGGTCTTCTCCTTCTGGGAATGTACATACTTTTACATTCATCCCCTGTTCTAAAATTAAATCTATACCTCTAAGTGATGCTCTTAATCCTGCCGCATCTCCATCAAACAAAACTGTAATATTTTTAGTTAATCTATTTACTAAACGTATTTGTTCTGGAGTTAAAGCTGTACCGCTAGATGCTACTACATTATGTATCCCTCTTTGGTAAAATTGAATAACATCTGTATACCCCTCTACCAAATAACAATTATCTTCTTTAGCAATGGCTTGCTTTGCATAATAAATACCATAGAGCACTTTACTTTTATGATAAATGTCGCTCTCCGGAGAATTTAAATATTTGGCTGCTTTTTTATCGTTACCGAGAATACGGCCACCAAATCCTAACACTCTACCACTCATAGAATGGATAGGAAACATAACTCTACCTTTAAACCTATCAAACTTTTTAGAAGTTCCAGGGTTCTGCGTGTCTTCTTTTACTATAGTTAGTCCTGTTTTCTCTAAATACTTAAGTTTATACCCTTTATCTAGTGCTGCAAGTGTAAAACCATCCCATTTATCTAAACAATAACCTAGTTTAAACTTTTTTATAATTTCCTCTGTAAAACCTCTTTCTTTAAAATAAGATAATCCAATAGCTTTCCCTAACTCTGTATCCCAAGCCATTTCTGAAAAATGTTTTTGCGCAAATTCTGAAACCAAATACATACTTTCTCTCTCACTGGCTTCTTCTTTTTGCTCGTCTGTACGTTCGGTTTCTTCAATTTCAATATTATACTTTTTGGCTAAGTATTTTATTGCCTCTGGATATGTAAAATGTTCATGCTCCATTAAAAAAGCAACGACATTACCTCCTTTACCACTACTAAAGTCTTTCCAAATTTGCTTTACAGGAGATACCATAAAACTTGGCGTACGCTCATCACTAAATGGACTAAGGCCTTTAAAGTTAGTTCCTGATTTTTTCAATTGTACAAAATCACCAATAACCTCCTCTAAACGAGCAGTCTCATATACTTTATCTATGGTTATTTTAGAAATCAATCTTAAAAAAGGTTTTATTTTTTGATATTATGTAAAGATAATTTAAATAACAAAAGTAACAACTATACCTGTTTACAGGGAGCACATTTTAGCTAGAACAAGGTAAAAATAAACTTCTTAATCTCTAGATCTTTGTACCAGACAAAATAATACAATTAATAACCTTTTAAAAACAAAAAATTATGATCTGGGGAATTACACTTATTTTACTAAGCCTTATTGCAGTACCTTCTTTAATACTTGCAAAAAAACCAAATGCAAAAGAATTACTAGCAAAAGTAGAGCCATACCAAGGATGGATTGGTTTAGTATTTTGCTTTTGGGGAGTTTGGGGAATTATTACCGCCATTTTAAACTTAGGCTGGCTTACAAGTGCACCAATATGGTGGATTACTTTACTAGCAGGAAACATAGTTTCTGCAGCACTAGGATTTATGCTTGGCTCTGGTTTAATAAACAAACTATTCTTAGGTAAAAATGAAGCAGCACAGGCAAAAGCAGAAGAACTACGTCAAAAAATTGCTCCTAAACAAGGTAAATTAGGTATTCTAGGGCTAATTGTTGGTGGATGGATGATTGCAGCCTCTTTCTTATTTTCCGTTGTTTAAGAACATAAAACTAATACAAAATGAAAAGATTATTTATAGCATTACTCGTAATTATGGCAACCATAAAAGGTTATTCACAAGAAAAAAGAAATACTATTAACGTAAATGGTTTACATACCGTACCAACAAAACCTGTTTTCCATGCAAGGATGATGGTTAGTCTTAATAATGTTTATTACGATTCGCAAACTATGACGTTAGATGAAATAAAATCTGGCTACTTTGCCAAATTAACAAAAGCCGGTATTTCTAAAACAAACCTAAAAGAAAACCATTTGCATTACGATTTAATGGGGTATGAAAAAGATGGTACTATTTTAGAATTTACCACAACATCTGAAGAAGCTATGCAAGAATTCTTAAATGTACGTTCTCTTGGTGTGTCTAAACTAGAATACACCTATAAAACAGAATTTACAGAAGAACAAGCTGCTGAGTATACAAAAAAAGCTTTTGATAATGCTAAAGAAAAAGCAAAAAAGATTGCATCTAAAATTGGTAAAAAATTAGGGGGTGTAACTTATATTAGTGACAACAATACCTTAAAAAGAAATACAACATGGTATTATACTATTCCTACAAATTCTTTAGAATACCACATTACAGTAACTTTTGAACTTTTATAATACAATTACTTTGGTTGGTTAATTGTAAGAGCGCCTTGTATACTTGGTAATAGTGTGCCTATTTCTAAGAAAACGCAAGGCGTTTCTTTAATAAAACCCTAAAATTTACACTTTAGGGTTTTATTTTTTTCTATCTACAACATAATTTACCATAAGTTCTAGCGCACTTTTATATTCAGATTCTGGGTAACAATCTAATAATTCTAAAGCTTCTTCTTTAAATGCCAACATTTTAGTAACAGCATATTCTAGTCCCCCTTTACTTTTCACAAATGCAATTACTTCTTTTACTCTTTTTTTATCCTTATTATGGTTTTTAACAGAATTAATTACCCATTTTTTTTCGGCTTTAGAACAATTATTTAAAGCATAAATTAATGGAAGTGTCATTTTTTGCTCTTTAATATCTATTCCTGTAGGTTTCCCTATTGCTGTACTACCATAATCAAAAAGGTCGTCTTTTATTTGAAATGCCATTCCGCATAACTCTCCAAATTTTCTAAAAATTTCTACATGTTCTGTATTTGGTTGTACTGCGCAAGCTCCTAAACTACAACAAGCGGCAATAAGTGTTGCTGTTTTTTTTCTTATAATATCATAATAGACATCTTCTGTTATATCTAATCTTCTTGCTTTTTCTATTTGGAGCAGTTCTCCTTCGCTCATTTCGCGAACGGCTACAGAAATAATTTTAAGTAAATCAAAATCATCATTATCTATAGAAAGTAAAAGTCCTTTAGAAAGTAAATAATCGCCTACCAAAACTGCAATTTTATTTTTCCATAGTGCATTTATAGAAAAAAAATCACGTCTTTTATCGCTCTCATCCACCACATCATCATGTACCAAAGTGGCTGTATGTATAAGCTCTATTACAGATGCGCCACGGTAGGTACGTTCATTAACAGTACCGTTATTTAATAATTTTGCAGTTAAAAAAACAAACATTGGTCGCATTTGTTTTCCTTTTCTATTAACTATGTAGTATGTTATTCTATTTAGCAACGCAACCTTAGAGGTCATAGAGTCCCGAAACTTTTTTTCAAAAAGTTCCATTTCTTTATTTATAGGCTCTTTAATTTGTGCTACTATTTTCAAGTACTGCGGTTTTCTTATATATTAAATAATACGCCTCTAAATTAAGGAAAAATATATGTCTAATAACGGGATAATTAGAATTACAACGAGACAAAAAAAAGTCTATAAGATATTAGCTACAAATACAGCTGTTTATTTATGATTTATTTGCTAATTGCCCACAAGCAGCATCTATATCTTTTCCTCTAGACCTACGAACTGTTACTACAATCCCATTTTTTTCTAAAGTAGATACATACATTTCTATAGCTTTATTTTCTGCTTGCTGAAAAATACCATCGTCAATAGGATTATACTCTATTAAGTTCACTTTAGATGGTGCAAATTTGCAAAAAGAAACAAGAGCATCAACATCCTTCTTTGTGTCATTTATACCTTGCCAGACTACATATTCATAGGTAATTCTACTATTTGTTTTAGCATACCAATATTGTAGTGCTTCTCGTAAATCTGCTAACGTAAAAGTGGCATTAAATGGCATTATAGAGGTTCTAATTTCATCTATAGCAGAGTGTAAAGAAACAGCAAGTTTAAATTTAACTTCCTCGTCTGCCATTTTTTTAATCATCTTAGGAACACCAGATGTAGATACCGTAATTCTCTTAGGAGACATTCCTAAGCCTTCTGGAGATGTTATTTTCTGAATTGCTTTAAGAACATTATTATAGTTCATTAAAGGCTCTCCCATACCCATAAATACGATATTACTTAAAGGCTTGTCAAAGTATAACCTACTCTCATTATCTATTGCAACAACTTGGTCGTAAATCTCATCTGGATTTAAATTTCGCATACGCTTTAACCTAGCTGTTGCACAAAATTTACAATCTAAACTACAACCTACTTGGCTAGACACACATGCTGTTGTTCTTGTTTTTGTTGGAATAAGAACAGACTCTACTATTAAATCATCATGCAAGCGTACTGCATTTTTTATAGTACCATCGCTACTACGTTGCATTTGGTCTACCTTAATATGATTTATTACAAAGTTTGCTTCTAACATATCTCTCGTTTGTTTAGATATATTAGTCATTACTTCAAAAGAATGTGCAGATTTTTGCCACAACCACTCATAGACTTGGTTACCTCTAAAAGCTTTATCTCCGTTTTTAACAAAGAATTCTCTTAGTTGTTCTTTTGTAAGTGCTCGTATGTCTTTTTTCTTTTCCAACTTTACTAGATAAAAAATCCCTCTTTAAATATATTACAATGTAAAGAGGGATTCTAATTATTCCTTTTTAATAGGAATATAATTATAGTATAAGCATAGCATCACCATAAGAATAAAACTTATAGCTTTCTAAAATTGCTTCTTTATATGCTTTTTTCATTAAATCATGACCTGCAAATGCAGATACCATCATCATTAAGGTAGATTTTGGCAAATGAAAATTAGTAATCATACAGTTTGCAATACTAAAATCATAAGGAGGAAAAATAAACTTATTTGTCCAACCTTCATAAGTATTTAATGTTTGGTTCGATGATACTGCACTTTCTAAACCACGCATTGCAGTTGTTCCTACTGCACAAACTTTTCGCTTATTAGTCTTAGCATTATTAACTACTTCTGTAGCTTTTTCATCTATAATTAACTCTTCGCTATCCATTTTATGCTTAGACAAGTCTTCTACCTCTACTGGGTTAAAAGTTCCTAAACCAACGTGTAATGTTAATTCTGCAAAGTCTACTCCTTTTATTTCTAAACGTTTTAATAAGTGTTTAGAGAAATGCAAACCAGCCGTTGGAGCTGCAACAGCACCTTCGTGCTTTGCATATATGGTTTGGTATCTTTCTTCATCATTCTCTTCTACTTCTCTTTTAATATATTTAGGAAGTGGTGTTTCTCCTAAATCTCTAAGTTTTCTTCTAAAATCTAAATAAGAACCATCATATAAAAAACGTAATGTTCTTCCTCTAGAAGTAGTATTATCTATAACTTCTGCTACTAGAGTTTCATCATCTCCAAAATACAACTTATTACCAATACGTATTTTACGTGCAGGATCTACTAAAACATCCCACAAGCGCTGCTCTTCATTAAGTTCACGCAATAAAAACACTTCTATTCTTGCTCCAGTTTTTTCTTTATTACCGTATAATCTAGCAGGAAAAACTTTTGTATTATTAAGCACCATTACATCTCCCTCATCAAAATAATTAATAAGGTCCTTAAACATTTTATGCTCAATTTTACCGGTTTCTCTATGTACTACCATTAGCTTAGATTCGTCTCTATGTTCCGCAGGGTATTCTGCTAATAACTCCTCTGGTAATTCAAAATTGAAGTTTGATAATTTCATTTATAAAATTTTTAGTTGTGTTTTTTCAAGACGGCAAATATACAACCTCAAGGGAGGGGTTGTCAAGTAAAACCGTAATTAAATGGTAATTATGCTTCTTTTACTATTATCCCAAGGTTTTTAAAATCTTCCCAATAGCCTGGGTAAGACTTAGAAACCACTTCCGCATCATTTACAAACAAGCTGGTTTTTAATGCTAAAGGACCAAATGCCATTGCCATTCTATGGTCATTATAAGTATCTATAGCTACATTTGGAATTATACTTTCTGAAGGTTCTAGAGATAATGTTTCATTTGTAACCGTAATATTTGCTCCAAGCTTAGATAACTCTGTGTTTAAAGCTTCTAAACGGTCTGTTTCTTTAATTTTTAAGGTATGTAAACCTGTTAAATGGCATGCAATTCCTAATCCAAAACACGTTACTGCTATAGTTTGCGCTATATCTGGAGCATTTGCTAAATCTATAGTAACTTTTGGTAATTGTTCTTTTTGTATTTTTTCTAATACAATATGATTTTCCTTAAATGTAGTTTGTACACCAAAATCTGTATATATTTTTGCTAACACACTGTCTCCTTGCAGACTATTTTCTTTGTAGGCCGATAAGGTTATTTGCGAACCTACATCACTTAAAGCAATTAAACCATAATAGTATGATGCTGAGCTCCAATCCGATTCCACTACCAAATTTGTTGGCGCTACTTCTTTTTTAGTTGAAACTGTAATTGTATTCCCTACAAAACTACTTTCTACTCCTATTTGACTTAAAAGCGCTAATGTCATTTTTATATAAGGAACAGAAGTTATTTTTCCAACTAACTCCAGCTCTATACCGTTTTCTAAACTAGGCGCCGTAAGCAATAAAGAAGAGATATACTGGCTACTAATGTCTGCTGGTAAACTAACCTTATTATTGGTTATTTTTTTTCCTTTGATATGTATTGGAGGGTAACCTTCATTTTTAACATAAGAAATATCTGCTCCCAAGCTTTGTAATGCTTCTACTAAAACCTTTATAGGGCGCTCTGTCATACGTTGCGAACCTGTTAAAGTAACTTCTTTACCTTCTTGCGTAGCAAAATAACTGGTTAAAAAACGCATTGCTGTACCTGCATGATGAATATCTACCTTTCCAGAGGTTATTTGTAGTCCTTTTTCCATTACAACGGCATCATCTGAATTAGATAAATTACTAATATTTATAGTGGAATATAAAGCTTGTAATAAAAGTGAACGATTAGATTCACTCTTAGAACCCGTAATTTTTACATTTGCTTTTATTAAATTGGATACTGGCTTGGAGATATGTAATTTCAAAACTATAGTATATTAAAAACGAACTTCAAATATAGTACTATTTCAGCTTTTTATTGTTGTGATGACGATCATGATCGCGCTTTGTTTTTAATTCTAACTTTTTATCAAAAGCTTGTTGTAAATCTACACCTGTTTGGTTTGCTAAACAGAGTACTACAAACATAACATCTGCCAGCTCTTCTCCTAAGTCTTTACTTTTGTCCGAGTCCTTTTCACTTTGTTCGCCATATCTACGAGCTATAATACGCGCAACCTCACCAACTTCTTCTGTAAGTTGTGCCATATTTGTAAGCTCATTAAAATAACGAACACCGTGTTCTTTTATCCAAGTGTCTACTTGTTCTTGCGCTACAGTAATACTCATTTGTCTTATATTTTAGACAAAACTACTTTTTCTGTTTGTTTTTCTACCATTGCATTATAAAAATCTTTTAATCCTTTATAATGTGTAGCAAAAATTATAGCTTGATTAACTTTTAACTCTGATTTTATTTGGAGACCATCAGATGTTTTAGCTATTAGTAATATATATTGCCCTATATCATCTCCAATAACAATATTGCATGATTCTGGAACTGACTCTATCTTATATCCTTTTGGGATTTTAATAGTTATAGAATATGTATCTTCCCATGGATACCCATAATCTATAGGATACTCTCTATTCTCCTTTTTAAATGGATTTTCCGTTTGCGACAACCAAAATAATGGTGACAAATACATTTTATCGCCAATTATTTCTGTAGCATCTTCCGCATTAAAACTAAAACTTTCTAAAATAGGTTTTCCAACTTTTTCTTTATTTTTTATAGAATACTCCGATATTTCAATTCCATTATAATTTTCTTCTAGTTTTTCTAGATAATCCTCTTCACTTAAGTCTGAATTAATTGCTCTAAAATTATAAGCTATATAATCTTTACATACTCTTCTGACTTTTCCTTCAGCATCACCAGTATTTGAAATGGAAGCCAGCATCATAATATTCTCCGAAGATGTATAATCTGGCATCAATGAAATAGATGCTGATAAACCTCCTTCTTTAACAATCCTTCCAGCCCAATTAAGAGCTCTTACAGGAAGCATATTTGGTTTACTATATTTACTTGTCGCATCTAAGAAAATATTTTTTCCTTCAATCTTAACTAAAGCAACAACATAGTTAAAACCATACCTAGTAGGAAATAATGGTACACCGTTACTTCTTGTACTAACTAATACGGGGTTTGCATTTAATCCTGCACTACGTAACATACTTACTAACATTAAATTAATATCTGCCACGTTGCCTACCTTTAAATCATATGCTTTTTTAACTCCTTCATCTGTATAATACCCATTAATTCCGTTCCAATTCATCCTAGATTGTACATAACTATACACTGCATTTGTTTTTTCTTTTTCAGATGCTTTACCCAATACTACTTTTTCTAAATCACTTTTATAGTATTTTTTAAAATTTAACTGGTTTCCAAATTCTTCATTTTTATAAATCTTTTTGACTACATCTTCCCAACTACTGCTATAATTTTCAAGACTTGAATTTGGGAACTTAACATATTGCAATTCATATTTAATAGCAGATCTATAATTATTCATACTATTAACATACAACTCTTTCTTAAGAGATGGGACGTTTACCATATGAACTTTAGATATATTTATATTATAGTCTAATTTAGATGTTGTAAAATTTGTTTTAATAGCTCCTCCTCCAATCCCTCCTCCAGCAGAAGTTCTATTCTTATCGGTAAAAGTTATACTTCCCGGTTTACTACTTTTTTCAATATTATAAGCTAAATAACCTTTTGTTATATTCTTAAACGTAAAATACTCTGGAATAGCAACATTTATTTCTTGTTCAAGAATAGGTATATCATATTGCAATATAATTTCATTGAAAGAAGAATAAAAAGGGGAATTAACAGTATATTTATATTCTATTACACTACCTTCTTTTAAATTAGGCATTGTAAACTTTTCTTTTGTATAATATTTTGAAGATTCTTCTGTAAAAGTATCTGAACTTTTTAATTTTGTCTTCTCTATTTCATTTCCTACTAAATTAAAAGTATATGCTTTTAAATTATAAATACTTTCTCTAGAGCCACCTCTATCGTACAAGTTTTCTATAACAGTAGCATATTTAAAACCTCCATTATTATAAATTTTAATACGCTCATGCACTTCTCTTTCTATCACAAAACCATTGTTTTCTCTATAGCTAAAAAAAACTTTTATCTTCCGGTATAAAACTGCAGCATCTGCTGTTGAGTCTTTCTTATATATTTTTTCACTTAATTCTTCTTTTGAGACTTTACCAAACTTAACATCTTGTGCAAAGGAACTGGTTGTATAAACAAATAAAAGGGCTACTACTTTTATAAAATTGCTCATGTATTATATTTAAATATTATGTTTTATTCTTTTTTAATTAGTACTACTTGCGCATTATCACTTTTAGAAACTTCTTTCCTAAAATTTCTATAATCATTATATTTTTCTTTAGGATAATTTCCTGATTTTAATAAAAATCGGTGCTCATATTTTAAAGAACCATCTTCTAACATAACCACTTCGGCAACATAATCTCCAAATTCAGATGAGATTTCTTTTTTATTAGGTAAAGACTCTACAGTATAACCATCTGGAATTTTTATTTTATACGAGTCTATATCTAAAAATCCACGAGAAATTTTAAAAGGCATTTTTCTAGAGCGATACCTTTTAGGAACAAAATTATTCCTATTCAAAATATTTGCGCAGAAAAGGATTCTCCCTCCAGAAGGTTTTGAAAAATTTTCTGCGCTAATAGACACTTCTTCTAAAAATTTTACTTCTGATTTATTATTAGAAAATTTATAATCTTTTAAAACAAGATTATTTATAGTAGACCATTGATTTTGATAATGCTCTAAAACTTCTTCTTTATCCTCATTTTCTATATTAAACCTATTATCATATTTAATACCCGTAGTTTCTATAATCGCCTTTGCTTTTAAAGTTCCATTACTTAACAACTCTATTTTTCCTTCAATTTTTTGAGAATTTGTTTCTTCTATATAAACAGGAGTTCTAACTATTACTCCTCCCTCTGGCTTCATTACTAAAACCATTCTATCATCTGTAAAGTCTCCTACAAAACCAAAGGGATGAGTTTGCGAAGTACAATCTATCCAGGTATAATCATCGCCATTTGGAATTGCTAAAATTGCATGATTCCCTTGCTCTAATGATGGAAATTCTTCATCAAAGTCGACTTTATCTCTACCTGCTTCAACATGCACATAGTAACTTTCTACACCAACAGCATCTAATAATGAATGTGTATAATTAGAAAGCCCTTTACAATCTCCATATTTAACCCTATCAACTTGCGAAGCTAAAATTGGTTGTATACCTCCTATTCCAACTTGCACACTTATATACCTAGTAACGCTTTGCATATATTCATAGACTATTTTAGCTTTCTCTAAATTAGTATCAGCATCTTTCACAAGTTCATTAACATGTTGCTTCACAGACTCAGGAAGTTCATCTCTTCCTTTTAGTATATTGTTATACATCCAAGATCCTAATTGCTCCCAATTTTCAACATGTGCATTATACCCCTCGTAATGAAAATCGTTTAACCTAACCATTATTTTTGGAGCAAGCTCATTAGAAGGAGGGCCTAAATTTTCATATCTTACTGCCGGAATATTAGCTACTGAATACGAAATTGAATTTTCATTATTCTTAATTTTAACATTTAAAGATTCTAGATTTTTTTCCTTAATCACTGGTTTTAAATCACTAGAACTATAATTTATTAAAAACCTATTTTTCTCTACACTAGACATAAAACCATCCATAAAATACCAACTGGGTATAAAAGCTGTATTTTTTGTTTGTATTTCTTTTTCAAAAATAACTGTATAAGGATATTGGGTTGGTGTGTATTTTAAATACTTAATTCTATAATCTGAATACAAAGTGCCTCCTGAAACAGCGCTAACATCAATAAAATCTTTTTCCCTTATTTTTTTTAATTCATTACCAAACGCATCGTAAATTACAGCCTTAATAAATTTTAATTTCCTAGAATTACTATAACCCCCATAAGCATGGACATGTTTCCTTCCTTTTTTGTTTAAAACAGTTACTACCCTTTTAGATTTTAATACCATATAATCCTGTGCAGAAACATCCACAACCATTTCATCTAGACGTACAACAGCGTCTGCATTTTTTTTTAAGTTATCATCTATTAAGTGAGATTGGTATTCAAAATATTGAGAAAAAGAAAATATACTGTATAAAAACAGTAATGTGAATAAAAAAAAGCGCATTTAAATTAAGTATAATTAGTTTGGTTCTCTAATTAACGTCAAAATACTACTTTTCTTACTAATTTGAAGGAAAAAATAAATTTTTATTCTTTATTTTTTGTATCTATAATTATAGTAATTGGACCATCATTTAGCAAGTCTACTTTCATATCTGCGCCAAAAACGCCTGTACCTACTTTTTTACCTAAATGTAATTCTATACTACTTATAAAAGACTCATATATAGGCACTGCTACATCTGGTTTTGCTGCTTTTATATACGATGGTCTATTTCCTTTTTTTGTTGCAGCGTACAAAGTGAACTGACTAACTACAATTACATCGCCAGATATATCTAGTACAGAATTATTCATTACTCCTTCACTATCATTAAAAATTCTAAGATTTGCTATTTTTCTAGATAACCAATCTATATCCTCTTGGGTATCGGAATTCTCTATTCCTAAAAGGACTAATATTCCTTTATCTATAGATGAAATTATTTTTTCCTCTACTGTTACACTAGCCCTAGAAACTCTTTGTACTACTGCTCTCATTTTTTTACAGAATGTATATCTACTCTATAATTCTCATCTTCTCCAGAAACCATTTGCACATAACTCCTATACCTACTCCAAGCAATTTCATCTTCTTCTAAAGCGTCTTTTATAGCACATTTAGGCTCATCTATATGTAAGCAATTATTAAATTTACAATTCCCTTTATTCTCAAAAATTTCTGGAAAATAGTCTCCTATTTCTTCTTTCTCCATATCTACAATTCCAAAACCTTTAATACCGGGAGTATCTATTATCCGCGCATCAAAACTTAGATCAAACATTTCTGCAAATGTTGTTGTATGCTGCCCTTGTAAATGTTGTTTAGATATTTCGGTAGTTTTTATAGCAAGGTTTGGTTCTATAACATTTACCAGTGTAGATTTACCCACACCAGAATGCCCAGAAAACATAGATATTTTTCCTTGCATTAATGCCTTTACTTTATCAATATTTTTTCCCGTTTTTGCCGATATGCCAATACAAGTGTATCCTATTTTACGGTATAAGGCTGCTAAATATTTTATTTCTAGAAGCTCCTCGTCATTATACGTATCTATCTTATTAAATAATAGTACCGTAGGAACATCATAAGCTTCTGCTGTTACTAAAAAACGGTCTATAAATGCTGTATGCGTTGGTGGATTATTTAACGTAATCATTAAAAAAACCTGATCTAAATTTGCTGCAATTATATGGGTTTGCTTAGACAAATTAACAGATTTTCTGATTATATAGTTTTTACGTTCTTCTATTTCAGAAATTATGCCAATGGTTTCATCCCCTATATTTTCTATTGAAAATTCCACAGAATCGCCAACAGCAACAGGATTGGTACTTTTTATACCTTTAATTCGGAATTTTCCTTTTATTCTACAGTCATAGAATGCACCATCTGCTGCTTTAACAGTAAACCAGCTCCCTGTAGATTTATAAACAATTCCTTTCATTAACAGTAATTAGAGCTGCAAAGAAACAATATTAGTTTTTAAATTGTTTTACATTCCTAATTTTTCTATTTCTTAAACTATAATAACTTAAACAAAAAAACGACCAATAATCGTTTAGATTATAATTGGTCGTCCTATTATTTCTTATATTAAAAAAGAAAATTAGTACACTTTGTTAGCGTTTTAATTTTCCGTACAATCAATATCATTTAGCTCCTCTTTAGCATCATCAAAGTCTCCATCAAAATCAGCAAGACCACCATAGCAATCTTCCACATCTTCTAATGCATTTATATAATTATTAAGAGCTCCTTTATAACTATTACAATTTTCTACTGTAGGGTTTTCTGCATATTTGTTTGATGCATCTGTCCAAGCTTCTAAATCTGAAGCTACGTCTTGTGCCCAGCTCCCGTTTAAACATTTTATTGGGTTCTTAGAACAATTAACAAATAGCATTAAAAAAAGCATGCCTAAGATTGATTTAAAAATTAATTTACTCATAGTTTGGTTGTTTTGTGGTTTCATTTTTGGTTTTTTATTGGCCTACGCCATGTTGTTTATAGCCAACGAAAATATTTATTATAAAGTATTTAAATTCTTAGTATTGTATAACTTGTATGTTTTATTACATAATTGACTATTTTTTAAGTTTATATTACTCAAAGTATACTCCACTTTATTTAATCGCAAATAAAAAATTATTCTAAAGATGCAACCCCTTAGCATTTTATTTGTCTTTAAAATAAACAATACAATGAAAAAAATAATATTAGGTATTGCATTAGGCTTAACATGTTTTATAGAAGCTAATGCGCAGGAGTTTAAAGTAATTACAAGTGTAGAATCTATTGTTCCAAGTGGTATGGGGCGTTCTAGGATTATTGAAGCAAAAGAAGAAAAAGATTATGAAGAATATACTTCTACCCAAACAGAGGAAGATAATACTCGGAATAAATCTAAAAGAAAGGATATTAGAGTAAAGAATTTTGAAGAAACAAAATTGCTAAACTTTTACAATATTACCGGAATACGTTTTCAGAACATTGCTGCTAATGATGCTGTTATATCTTCTAAACTTAACAAAATGTCTGAAGAAGGTTGGCAACTAATACATGTAGTTAGTGCAGTTGAGAGTGATGCTGGAGATAAAGATGGGCAAGGCATTTTTATTACCCGTTACATTTTTAAGAAGTAAAAAAGTCCCGACTTAATTAAGTCGGGACTTTTAATTATTTAGTTATTTACAATCTTTTCTTGATGATTAATAGACTCTTGGTGAATTGCCTTAAACATTCTTAAAACAAACTCTTCACTTAATCCTTTAGATTCTCCTTCTAAAATCATAGCACCTAAAATTTGGTTCCAACGATTGCTTTGTAATACGGCAACGTTTTTCTCTTTTTTAAGTTTTCCAATACTATCAGAAATTTTCATACGCTTCCCTAAAGATTCTATTAATTGATTATCAATAACATCAATCTGCGCACGTAAGTTTGTTAATTCTTTATTATACTCTGCTTCTGGATCAGACTCTTTTCTAATTTTTAAATCTTTCATTATCTGAACCAATTTTGCAGGTGTTACTTGCTGCGCAGCATCACTCCAAGCATTATCTGGATCAAAATGAGTTTCAATCATTAAACCATCAAAATTAAGGTCCAATGCAGTCTGCGAAACATCAAAAATCATTTCTCTATTACCTGTAATATGTGATGGATCGTTTATTAATGGTAAATCTGGAAATTTGTTTTTAAACTCAATAGCTAATTGCCACTCTGGAATGTTTCTATATTTAGTTTTCTCATACGTAGAAAAACCTCTATGTATTGCTCCTAAGTTTTTAATACCAGCTGTATGTAAACGCTCTATACCACCTAACCATAAAGATAAATCTGGGTTAATTGGGTTTTTTACTAGAACTATTTTATCTGTACCTGCTAATGCATCTGCAATTTCTTGCATAATAAATGGACTTACAGAAGTACGAGCACCAATCCATAATAAATCTATATCATGTTCTAAAGCTAGTTCTACGTGAGCTCTATTTGCAACTTCCGTACAGGTTTTCATACCTGTTTCTGCTTTTACTTTTTGTAGCCATTTAAGCCCTAAAATACCTACGCCTTCAAAATTCCCTGGACGAGTTCTTGGCTTCCAGATACCTGCTCTGTAATAACTTACATCGGTATCTTTTAATTCATGAGCAATTTTTAACACTTGCTCTTCTGTTTCAGCACTACATGGCCCTGCTATTACTAGTGGATGATCTAGCTGCATGTCATCCAACCATGTTCTCATTTCTTTTGAATTCTTCATTTTACTTATACTTTATTCTTTGTTTGTGGTATTCCGTTTAATATTTCTTTAATTTTATTAGTACTATTCATTTCATTATAAATGCCTTCATAATCGTCTGCAAGCAGCATTTTCTTAAAGGCTGTAAGGTTGCTTATATACCCTTCTAAAGTTTCTACTACATTATCTTTATTTTGCTTAAAGATAGGTGTCCACATAGCTGGTGAGCTTTTTGCTAAACGTACTGTGCTTTCAAATCCACTCCCCGCCATGTCAAAAATATCACGTTCATTTTTTTCTTTCTCAATAACCGTCTTTCCTAACATAAAAGAACTTATGTGTGACAAATGTGATACGTACGCTATATGCTTATCATGCGCTTCTGGATTCATGTACCTAATACGCATTCCTAAAGCCTGAAAAATTGTTAATGCTTTTTCTTGCAATTTAAATGCTGTTTTTTCTACTTCGCATATTATATTAGTTTTACCTTCATACAAGCTATTAATTGCAGCAGATGGTCCAGAAAATTCTGTTCCAGAAATAGGGTGGCAAGCTAAAAAGTTTCTCCTTTTTGGGTGCTCCTCTAATACTTTACATATTTGTAATTTAGTTGAACCTGCATCAAAAACTACGCAATCGTCATTAACCAAATCTAATATTTTAGGCAATTCTAAAATCATTGCATCTACGGGAATACTTACAATTACTACATCTGCAATTGGTAATTGACTATAGTCTGCTTGCTCTTCTATTATTCCTAAAGACAGTGCCTCATCTATATGCTCCTGTTTTGCATCAATCCCATAAATAGTAACATTAGGTATTAAGCGCTTAATGTCTTTTACCATGGAACCTCCTATTAATCCTACACCAATTACAAATACATTCATTTTATTAAAATCTTGCTATTGCTTCTTTTATTTTTTCTTCTTTTACACATAATGAAAAACGTATATACCCTTCCCCATTGCTCCCAAAAATGGTTCCTGGAGCTATAAATATGTTTTTATCATATAATACCTCATCCACAAATTCTTCAGAGGTTTTAGCTCCTTCTGGTAATTTTGCCCAAACAAACATACCTACTGCATTTTTATCATATTTACAGTTTAGTTTATCTGCTAATTGAAACATTAAGTCTCTTCTTGAAGTATATACCTCATCTAAAGCATTAAACCACTCTTGCCCACTTTGTAATGCCGCAATTGCTCCTTTTTGTATGCCATAAAACATACCAGAATCCATATTACTTTTTACTTTTAAAATAGCATTTATATGAGAGGCACTCCCCAAAACCATACCTACTCGCCAACCTGCCATGTTAAAGGTTTTACTTAAAGAATTTAATTCTAAAACTACATCTTTAGCATTCTCTAAAGCTAATATACTTGTTGGGTTTTTGCTTAAAACAAAACTATATGGATTATCATTAACCAATAAAATAGAATTATCCTTTGCAAAATTTACTAGCTCTTGTAATTTTTCTTTTGATGCTGTTGCTCCTGTTGGCATATGTGGATAACTAACCCACATAATTTTTACTTTAGATAAATCTTGTTTTCTTAATTCTTCTAAATCTGGAAACCAATTATTTTCTGCCGTAAGATTATACTGCTTAGGTATAGCCCCTACTAATTTAGTAACAGATGTATAGGTTGGGTATCCTGGATTTGGAATTAAAGCTTGATCTCCTGGATTTAAAAAAGCCATACTAATATGCATGATACCTTCCTTAGAACCCATTAATGGTAGCACCTCATTAGTTGGATTGACCGTTACTTCAAATTTATTTTTATAAAAAGCCACTATAGCCTCTCTTAATTCTGGTAACCCCTGGTAACTTTGGTATTGGTGTGCACCGTTATCATTTAAAGAACTAGCTACTGCTTTTATAACTGCTTCTGAAGGTGCCAAATCTGGACTACCTATACCCATATTAATAATAGGTTTACCCTCAGATATTAATCCGCGTACTTCTCTTAATTTTTTAGAAAAGTAGTATTCTTCAACTGTTTTTAATCTTTCCGCAGTAGTAATCATGCTCTTGCATTTTTATATTCTCCTAATACTTTAAAATCTTCTGCCATAATCTCTAAGAGCGATTTTGCTTTGTCAAAATTACTATAATTATCAAAAGTAATATCTACAAAAAAAGCATACTTCCATGGTGTTTCTATAATTGGAAGGGATTGTATTTTAGTTAAGTTTAAACTACAATCGCTCATTACATTTAAAACAGCTGCTAAGCTTCCTCTTTTATGGTCTGTTACAAAACGTATAGACGCTTTGTTAATTTCTTCTTTAGGTAATTCTTTATTGGTTGTTTTTACTATAATAAATCTGGTAGAATTATTTTTTATAGTTTGTATTTCTGGTGCTATTATATCTAAATTATATAACTCTGCTGCAACATTAGGAGCTATAGCCGCAATATTCTTTAACTTCTTTTCTTGTATTTGTTTTGCGGTTTCTGCTGTATCTACATCTTCTACCATTTTAATGTGCGGATACGCTCTAAAAAACTCCTTACATTGCAATAGTGCCATAGGGTGCGATCTAACTTCTTCTATATCCTCAATTTTTTGCCCCTTTAACACCATAAGATTATGGTGAATATTAAGATAATGCTCTCCTATTATATGCAAATTATTATGATATACTAATGCATAATTAGGAATAATAGATCCTGCAATAGAATTTTCTATAGCCATAACCCCTTTATCTGCTTTACCTTGTAATAACTGATCTACAAGAAAATCAAATGATAAACATTCTACCAAATCTACACTATCTCCAAAATAGTCTTTTGCTACCTGGTGGTGGTTAGACCCTTTTATTCCTTGTATGGCTATATTTAATTTCATTTACTCTAAATTACTACGCTTCTATGTAGTTTATTATTCACTTTTCTTCAAAAAAAAAGTTCCGATATGTATCGGAACTTTACTCTATATATGTTTTAAAATATGCTAGAACAGTCCCGTACTTCTTTTAAAAAAGAAATAGAATGTAAAACTGTTAAAGAAATATTTATTTGTCATTTTCTTATAAAACTGGGGCTAATGTAATCATTATATTCAAAAACAAAAGCTTTAATCTTTATTTTTATTTATTTTTAAATATATACAACATATAATAACAATAATTTTATATTTATCAATTATTGTTACGAATAATTGAAACAAAAAAACTCTCCGTTTGGAGAGTTTTTATAGTATAGATACGTTTTTATCTTATTTTTTATTAAAATGATACTCGTATACTTCTTCTTCTCCTTCGTAAGTATCTTTTTCTATAATAACTAATTTATCCGCAGTAAGTGTTATCTCTCCATCAAAAGCTAAATAACCATCTTCTTCAACTCCTGATTCTGTTTCTCCATTATACGTTTCTGTATACTCAAACTCTACTATGGTTAATTTACTTTCCTCTTCATTATAAGCCCAGTTTCCTTTAGATACATATATTTCTTCTTCATCTTCATAAACTGCTTCACAAGATTCCTTTGAAGCATCCCAATCAAAATCTCTATCCGTATCATTATAAGTATACTCGTAGGTACCATCACTATTAAAAGTCATTAGCAAACTATTTGTAGTATAACAATATTCTATTGTAATCTCTTTAGTTTCTCCACTTGCGCAATCTAAAGTAGTTGTATACCCATCTTCATCACAATACTCTTCTCCTTTATTTATTGTTTCTCCATTATCTATTTCTTTTGTAAAACCCCAATCTGCTACTAGATTAGTATTACCACCCCAAGACTCTACAGTTACACAAACTTCTTCTGGCTCACTAATATTTCCCTGACCATCATATACACAAATTACATAACAAAAAGTACCTGCAGTAACTTCTGTTTCAAAATTTACATCTATAGATGTGTCTTCACCTTTTCCTGCAATATTACTTTTAGCCGATTTTTTATTTGCAAAAAAACCTCTTTTAGTGGTTTTTGCTGCTTTATCATATACTCCAGAAGTAGCTCCTACAGGAATATCAAAATAAGAATCCGCCATTCCGTTTTCGTCTTTCAATTGTACATAAGCACCTGCGAAACCTTGTGGAGCTTTAAATTGTATATCAAAACCGTTTGTTTGAAAAGCAGTTTGCTTTTCATAGTCTAAACTAAATTCTATATCTCCGCTAGGAACTGGACTTCCTTGTTTCTTTGTAGCTCCTTCTATGATTACGCCACTGCTTACCGCATTTACATCTAATAAAACTTCTTCTTTCTTATTAACTCCGTCTGGATCTGGGTTACTATCCAATTTGTTTTCATCATCTTTAGAACATGATAATGCAGCAATTGCTAAACAGCCCATTAAGAATACGTTTACTTTTTTCATACTTTTAATTTTTGTTTTATGGTTGATTCCTTAGCGAAAACGAAGAACCTTCTTACTTTATTGCAATAACTTACAACCTTAAAAAAATAATATTATATTTAACCTATAATGAAAGAAATAACCTCATCTAAAACGTCTTGTATTTTAGGATTGGTACCATTTATTAAAATTGAAAAAACTAACTGCTCTTTAGGGTACACATAAAAGTTAGAATACCCGCCTACTCCATTTCCTACGTGTCCATAATAATCTCTACCCATGCTATCTTGGCTAACCTGCCAACCAAGACCATAATACGTTGGCTTATTATTTATTATTTCTGAAGTTAAGAACTGACTTAAAATCTCTTTGTTAAGACATTTATTATCTAAAAAAGTTTGTCCAAAATTTGCTATATCTACTGTAGTAGAGAGAAACCCTCCTCCCGCTAACTTATAGAAATTATTTACTGGAATAGCTTCTCTAAAACCTAATCTGTTTTTTACATAAAAAGAAGTCGCATTTGGATATACATGTTCCTGAATTTCTGCAACCGTATTTTTCATTCTTAAAGGTTTTAAAACCTTTTCCGTTACATACTCCTCAAAAGGTATTCCACTAGCCTCTTGCATTGCAAGAGAAACTAAAACCCAATCAAAGCTATTATATAAATAATCTGTTCCTGGTTTAAATAGCAAAATATCCTCCTTAAAAATAGCTATACTCTCTTTTATAGTATAGGGTTTATTTAAGGCATACTCCATTCCTTCATAACTTCTTATTCCTGCAGTATGGCTTGCCAGTTGCCTTATGGTAAAATCCCATTTCTTTTTTGGGTAATACGGAACGTATTTATAAAAAGAAGCATCTAAATCTATAACTCCATCTGCAACCATATGCGCTAAAGCTGTTGCCGCAATGGGCTTAGAAACACTTGCTATTCTAAATTGAGTTGTTATAGGGTCTACTAGAATTTTCTCTTCTAGATTAGCATACCCATATCCTTTTTGAAATTTGACTTTTCCTTTTTCTAAAACAGTAATAGCAAGGCCTGGTATTTTCTTCTCTTCAATTAAATTTTGTAAAAGAACGTCAGCTCTAACTAGTCTATTTAATTCTTTTTTATCCCCTATTATTCTCTTAGAAAGAAATGTTTTTTTTAAATATTGTATAATAGGGTTTTTCATGACAGATTAATTAATTAACCTCAAAAATTAATTGCCCTGTATATAGCGTTTCTACAGAAACTATAGGTGGTTTATTAAAACTCCTAACATCTCCCGGCCCTCGTAAAACACCATTTAGAGCTTCTTGTGGAGATATAAGTAAATCATTTGAACCTCTATGATTGAATGTTACATTTTTACTGATAAGGTTTTCTGTTTCTATCCTAGAATCTCCTGCAGCTATAACCACATTTAAATTATTTGTTGTTCCAGAAAGTTTAAAGTAAGAATTTCCATTTACCACTATAGAAATAGTATTTGAATTTAATGCTAAATTAAATTCCCCATCTGTTGTTTCTACTTCTGGCTCTCCGTAACTCTCTGATAATAATGTTAAGCTACTATAAGACAACACACCATCGCTACGAACGGGCCAACTAGTACTGCTTCGTATTTCTGTAATATTAGGTGCTGTTACATAGATTTTTGTTATGCCATAGTTTCTAACAAAGTTACAATTGTTATTATCTCTTAAAACTAACCTGCCTTCTTCTACAATTGCAGTTACTTCTTCTCTTAAAAATTCTCCAGTTTCTATTGCTACGTTTTGCTCTCCCTCTTTAAGAATAAGCTCTATGTTTTCAAAAACTGTAATTTTATTAAAGACAGGTACTGTTACTTCCTCTATACTAATATCTCCTGATGCCTGAAAACAATCTGGAGCATTGGTACTACTACATGCAAAGTTTATTAATACTACTAAAAAATATATGCGTTTTATTTTTTTCACTTGTTTATTTTAAAACCGAATTCCTACTCCAAATTCAATAGCTTCTGCATTTGCTGCATGAGATTTTAAAGATACTACCGCAAAAACCTTCTCTCCTAAATATCTTTTTAAACCTAATCTATTATACATTCTCCCCTCAAAATCAAAAGGATAATAAATATAATATCCTAATTGAGTGGTAATAGATAGTTTATTTATAAATAATTCATGCCCCACAAAAACACCAACTCTCTTATAGTCTGTATCCCCAGAAATAGCATCCTCTGGAAAAGATATACTTCTATAACGTATTAACTCTTTTAAAAACCTAGAAAAGAAAATATCGGTTCCTAAATGGAAAGCACTTTTTCTTCCTATACGTTTATCTGCGTATGCAGATATAATATAAAAAGGATATTGCCCCATTCCTTCAACATCACTACTATTAATTCCACCTCGTAAAGCTAGATTATATTTTATTGGCTCTTTAAAATTTTCTTTCTCTACACTTACATTAAAATGTATTTCTTTACCTCCATCTAAATCATACACAAGTCCCGCATTAAAAGCTAATGTATTGGTTGATGTATTTGGCGATTTAAAACTACCATTAGAGTAATGTATTAAAGATAGTCCTGCTTTAAAACCTAAACCTTTATAAATATTTTCTTTATGGTAATTAAGCATAAAATATACCGATGCCATAATAGAAGTTCCATAGGCATTATTTCTAAAATTAGTTTCCTTATCATATGGGTTTGTATTGTAAGATACCCCCTGCCCAAACCTTAATTGCAAGTTTCTTTTTAGATAATAAAAATTATAATGAAGAAAAACGCCATAATGCTCTCCAAGGGTACTATTATTCATATTCTGATATATGAAAGAATACCCAAAATCTGGATAATTATAGGCTTGCTCCCATTCTTCTTGTCCAAAAGTTTTCTTATTTAAGCTTAAAATAAGACCTCCTGGATGTTCCGTAATTAAATGCGATATACTTGGGTTATGTTTAAGTACAGAACCATAAAATTGATTCGCATCAATGGTATACTTTTTTGGAACTATATCTTCTTGCGAAAAACAAAAAGAAAACGAGAAAATAATGGCTATAAAAAAAACTAGTCTCATAAACCACAAAAGTAGGAATTTGAGACTAGTCTTATTTCTTTTATTTTTATTAAAAATACTATTCTTTAAAATAATGCCTTTCCAATAGAAAATACATTATCAGATTTACCCATAGAATAATAATGCAATACCGGCACCCCCGCTTCTTTTAGTTCTTTAGACTGCTGTATTGCCCACTCTATACCTACTTGCCTTACCGCTTTATTATTTTCACAACCATCTACAGCATCAATTAAATCTTGTGGCAGATCTATTTTAAATACTTGCGGTAACAATTGTAAATGTCTTTTTACTGCAATTGGTTTTATTCCTGGAATAATAGGCACATTAATTCCTATTTCCTTTGCCGCTTCTACAAACTGAAAATATTTTTGATTATCAAAAAACATTTGCGTAACTATATAATCCGCACCAGCATCTACTTTCTCTTTTAATCTTTTTAGGTCTGATTGTAAAGAAGGTGCTTCTAAATGTTTTTCTGGATACCCCGCTACACCAATACAAAAATTCGCATTATTCTCCATAGGAGTATCATCATGTAAATACTTTCCTGTATTTAAATTCTGAATTTGAGAAACTAAACTTGCTGCGTATGGATGACCGCCTTTTGTTGGTGTAAAATATTGTTCTTCTCGCATAGCATCTCCACGCAAAGCCATAACATTATCTATTCCCAAATATTGGCAGTCTACTAACATGTATTCTGTTTCTTCTTTTGTAAAGCCTCCACAAAGCACATGTGGTACCGTATCTACATTATATTTATGTTTTAAAGAAGCACAAATACCTACTGTTCCAGGACGCATACGTGTTATTTGCTTATCTAAAAGACCCGATTTTTTAATATAAACATATTCTTCTCTGGAGGTTGTAACATCAATAAAAGGAGGGTTAAATTCCATTAAGGGATCTATATTATCATATAATTGCTGAATATTTTTTCCTTTAACAGGTGGTACTATTTCAAAAGAAAATAATGTTTCTCCTTTAGCATTTTTAATGTGATCTGTTACTTTCATTACTCTAAACTTATTTCCTTTTACAGGCTATTTAATTGGCTATTGATTAAGTTAATTTGCCCTAAATGATACACATCATGCTGCAAGACACCATGTAGCATAAAATCATTTGTATATTCTTTACCAGCGGCTTTTTCACTTAACCAAGTTTCCTTTTTTTCTTTTACTAATTTAATAAGTTCCTCTTGTGAAACTTTTAATTCTAATACTATTTTATCTCTTTCTTCTTCCGAAGATACTACTACATTTTCTCTCCAGTCTTCTTTAGTATTTAGTTCTATATCAAAAGAAGCATTTCCTTTTAATTTTTCAATTACAAAATACTTCCAATCTATTACATGACAAACTATACTTGCAATAGAGTTAGAAGTGTTTTTAGGTTTTATATTCCAATTTTTAAGAGGAATGTTTTGTAAAGATCCAACTAATGAATTTCCAAACCAAGGTTCTCCATTAAAAACTTCATTAATTGTAGAATAATAATTTTCTATCTTCATAATCTACAGAATAAAATAGTTACAAACCTAACATTAATTTCACATCATTGCATGTCTCTTTATACCCCCAATAAATCCATCTTCCATACAAATAATCTTTTAAAATATATTTTTCAATGACCAATTTTATACGCTCTATTGCTACAATTTTCTTAGAAAAACCTTCTACATGAAAATTTCCCACTATCTCATTATTATCAGTATCATACCTATGACTAATACTAGAACTACCTAAAGAAACTTCTATATACTTTTTCATTCTATTCGTCCGATATATTTGTTGCTAACCATTTCGTTGCTTCTTCTAAAGGCATTCCTTTTCGATTTGCAAAATCTGCAACCTGATCTTCTTTTATTTTTCCTAATCCAAAATAACGAGCTTCTTCATTGGCAAAATAGTAACCACTAACACTAGATGCTGGCCACATTGCCAAACTTTCGGTTAATTTAACTCCAATTTTTTCTTCAACTTGTAAAAGCTCCCAAATAGTTAATTTCTCTAAATGATCTGGGCAAGCAGGATATCCTGGTGCAGGACGTATTCCTTTATAAGTCTCATTTATTAAATCTTCATTTTCTAAAGATTCATTAGCTGCATATCCCCAGTGATTTATACGCACCTCTTTGTGTAAATATTCTGCATAAGCCTCTGCCAAACGATCTGCTAATGCTTTTATTAAAATAGAATTATAATCGTCTAAGTCTGCCTTGTAAGCATCTGCAATTTCATCTACTCCAAAACCTGTACTTACACAAAAACAACCTATATAATCTTGTTTCCCTGTATCTTTAGGGGCTATAAAATCTGCAAGTGCATAATCTGCTACTCCTTCTCTACGCCTTAATTGTTGCCTTAATGTTCTAAAAAAGTACTCCTTTCCGTTATGATGTAAAGCAATATCATCATCGGTAACTGCATTTGCAGGAAACAAACCAAAAATAGCTTTTGCCGTAAACAATTTTTCTTTAAAAATTTTCTGAAGCATTTGTTGTGCATCATCAAACAACTCTTTTGCTTGTTTACCAACCACCTCATCCGTAAGAATATCTGGAAATTTACCATGCAATTCCCATCCTCTAAAAAACGGAGACCAATCTATATACGGCTCCAATTTCTTTAAAGAAACATCTTCTATAACTTGCACTCCCATTTTGTTTGGTTTTACAATCTTTGATGCTTCCCAATTTATCTGAAACTTATTTTTACGAGCTTCTTCTATTGTTTTATATTCTTTCTTTTTAGTTCTGCTTAGAAACTTATCTCGGAAAGATTCATAATCTAACTTTATATTTTTCTTATAATCTAAAGAGGTTTCTTTCTGTAATAAATCGCCAACCACCGTAACTGCTCTAGAGGCGTCATTTACATGGACTACTGCATTGCTATACTGCGTATCTATCTTTACTGCTGTATGTGCTTTACTTGTTGTTGCGCCACCAATTAATAAAGGAACATTAAAATTCTGGCGTTCCATTTCTTTTGCTAAAAAAACCATCTCATCTAAAGATGGGGTAATTAATCCGCTAAGGCCTATAATATCTACATTATGTTCTATAGCAGCGTTAATAATTTTCTCTGGAGGAACCATTACACCTAAATCTACTATCTCGTAATTATTACAAGCAAGAACAACACTTACAATATTTTTACCAATATCATGAACATCTCCTTTTACAGTTGCCATTAATATTTTTCCATTGTTATCCGAATCTCCTACTTGCGGATTTTTTAGCTTTTCTTCTTCTATATATGGCAATAAATATGCAACTGCCTTTTTCATTACTCTGGCAGATTTTACTACTTGTGGTAAAAACATTTTTCCGCTACCAAATAAATCTCCAACAACGTTCATCCCAGTCATTAAATTTCCTTCAATAACTTCTATAGGTTTTTCTGCATTTTTACGAGCTTCTTCTACATCTTCTACAATATACTTATCTATTCCTTTTACTAAAGCACGGGTAATACGGTTTTGCAAAGGCTCTTCCCTCCAAGATAAATCTACCTTACTTTCTTTTGCTGTACCAACTACGGTTTCTGCAAAATCTAATAATCTTTCGGTAGCATCATCTCTCCTATTTAAAACAACATCTTCAACACGTTCTAACAAGTCTTTAGGAATGTCATCATAAACACCTAAAAGACTAGGGTTTACAATTCCCATATTCATACCTGCTTGGATTGCATGGTATAAAAACACCGAGTGCATAGCCTCTCTCACTGGGTTATTTCCTCTAAAACTAAACGAGACATTACTTACCCCTCCACTTACACTACAATGTGGTAAATTGTTTCTTACCCATCTTGTTGCTTCAATAAAATCTATAGCATTAAGCTTATGCTCATCCATACCTGTGGCAACAGGAAAAATATTTAAATCAAAAATTATATCTTCTGGAGCAAAATTTACTTCATTTACCAAAACGTCATAAGAACGTTTTGCTATTTCTAATCTACGCTCATAATTATCGGCCTGGCCAACCTCATCAAAAGCCATTACAATTACAGCAGCACCGTATCTTTTTATAAGTTTAGCCTGATTAATAAATTGTTCTTTACCCTCTTTTAAACTAATAGAATTTACTACACATTTTCCTTGAACAACTTGTAACCCTGCCTCAATAATATCCCACTTAGAGCTATCTATCATAATAGGAACCCTAGCAATATCAGGTTCTGCAATAACAAGATTTAAGAACTTAACCATGGCTTCCTTACCATCTATAAGTCCGTCATCCATGTTAATATCTATAATCTGAGCACCACCATCTACCTGCTCCCTAGCAACACTAAGTGCTTCTTCAAAATTTTCTTCTTTTATTAATCGAAGGAATTTTTTTGACCCTGCAACATTGGTTCTTTCTCCTACATTTATAAAATTTGTATTCTCAGAGAGAACTAAAGGTTCTAAGCCCGAAAGTTTTAAGAACTTTCGTTCTTTGCTCTTCGTTGTTTGTTGTTCGTTGTTCACCCTATTTTCCTTTAATAATTAATAAAACCACTTAACAACTTTTTTACTCTTTCCACTTCTTTTAAAATAATATTTATGTCTGATTCTAGAAACTCTAAATCGTTAGCTAAAATTAATTGTGTTTCTAATTCAAATAAAGAACCTCTACTTATATTTAAAAAATGTATAGTTTTCTTGTTTAATTTTCTTCCACATTCTTCTACAAAAACAACACATCTTCTTATTTGAGAAATGAGCTCGTATTGCTCTTGTTTAGGAAAAACCTTAGTCAAAACGTTAACAGATTTTACCAATTTACGTGCCTGTATCCAAATATCTAATTCTTTATAGTCCAACTTAAATAATTTAATAACAACGAAAAACGTTTAATGCTAAACGTTTAACGACCTTGGTTTAATATCCTTTACCACATCAGCAATTGCTGTAATATGTTCTGGAGTAGTACCACAACAACCACCCACAATATTTACCAAACTCTTTTCTACATATTCTTTTATTTGTGCTGCCATTTGCTCTGGAGTCTCGTCATACTCACCAAAGGCGTTTGGTAATCCTGCATTGGGGTGTGCCGATACTGCAAAATTAGTTTTAGCAGACAATACTTCTAAATGAGGTACTAATTGGTTGGCTCCTAATGCACAATTAAAACCTACCGATAAAATTGGAATATGAGAAACAGAAATTAAAAATGCTTCTGCTGTTTGTCCTGATAATGTTCTACCTGATGCATCTGTAATAGTTCCGCTAACCATAATTGGGACTTCAATATTACGTTCTTCTTTAACTTCTTCTATAGCAAATAATGCAGCTTTGGCATTTAAGGTGTCAAAAATTGTTTCTACCATTAGCATATCCGAACCACCATCTAACAAAGCCTCTACTTGTTGCTTGTAAGCTATACGCAACTCATCAAAAGAAACAGCTCTGTAACCAGGGTCATTTACATCTGGAGACATACTAGCGGTCTTATTCGTTGGTCCAATACTACCAACAACATAACGTGGTTTATGAGGTTCTTTTTCTGTAAACTCATCAGCTACCATTTTTGCTATTCTAGCAGATTCATAATTTAAATCATACACCAACTCTTCCATGTCATAATCTGACATAGCAATTGTTGTACTAGAAAATGTATTTGTTTCTACAATATCTGCTCCTGCAGCAAAATATTTTCTGTGTACTTCTGCAATAGCTTCTGGTTGGGTTAAAGACAATAAATCATTATTTCCTTGTACTGGAGATTTCCAATCTTTAAAGCGTTCACCTCGAAAATCTTCTTCTGTAAATTTATAGCGCTGCAACATAGTCCCCATAGCGCCATCTAACACTAAAATACGCTCTTGTAATAAATCTTGAATATTCTTTTTCATAGCAAATAAGTCTCCCAAAACACCTAAAAATTACTTTGCTTTTTAGGAAGTGCAAAGGTAGACTATAGGCTATTCTTTACCAAGAACAGAAACAGGATACCACAGGAATGAAAACAGATGTTAAAAAAAGAACTATAATAATCCTTTTGCCTTAATCTCTAGGTATTTATTTATAGTATCTATTGTTAAATTTTGAGGTTCGGTAAGAATGGTTTGTATTCCAAACTTATTTAACTCTGCCACTATCAATTTTTTATCATAACTAAATTTTTCAGCTATAGTTTTATCAAAAATTTCTTGTGTGTTTTTTGCTTCTTGCCCTTTTAACTGTTCTAGCTCTGTATTCTTAAAGAAAACAACTACTAGCATATGACTTTTATTAATTGCTCTTAAGTAGTTCATTTGCCTATGAACAGCATCTAAACTTCCAAAATTAGTATATAATAATAGTAAGCTTCTTGTGGTTATTTTTCTTTTTATATGTCCATATAAATTTCCAAAATCCGATTCGCTAAAATCTGTATTTACATTATATAGTGATTCTTGAATTAAATTCATCTGCGCATTTCTACGCTCTGCTACCACAAAGTTTTCTGGTTTTTTAGAAAATGAGAACATACCAGCTTTATCATGTTTACGAACTACAACACTACTAATAACTAAGGCTGCATTTATTGCATAATCTAACAAGCTAAGGTTTTTAAAAGGCATTTTCATGACTCTACCTTTATCTATGATGGAATAAATTTGTTGCGATTTTTCGTCCTGAAACTGATTTACCATTAATTGGTTACGCTTTGCAGTTGCTTTCCAATTAATGTCTTTTATATTATCTCCTTGTACATATTCTTTAATTTGCTCAAATTCAAAAGAATTTCCAATACGTCTTATTTTTTTTATTCCAAATTGTAGACTACTCTGGTTTAAGGAAATTAAATCGTACTTTTTTAATTGTAAAAAACTTGGATATGTTTTAACCATTTGGGAATCTCCAAAAGAAAACCTGCGTACAGCTAAACCTATTTTACTAGCTGTATACACATACAGTTTTCCAAAATTGTATTCTCCTCTTTCTGTTGGCCTAACTGTATAACTTAATTGCTCTTTTTTATTTGCATTAATACTAATTGCAATACTAAAATCTCTTTGCTGAAATTGCATTGGAAGCTCTTCTAAAATAGTGCAATACGTTTTTAAAGAATATTTATTAGTAATGGAAATTGGTACTTTATTCTCATCGCCATTAGAAAATTTCTCTGGCAATTCTCGCTGCGCCTCTATACCATTTTTATTTCCAAAAAGAATTAATATATCTACAAGAACAAGTGCTATAAAAACAAAGAATAAAAGTTTAGCTAATAATAATATACTTGGAAAAATAAAACTTACTACAAATAGAACTATGATTCCAAACATCGCATAAAAAAAACGATTGTTTAGAAACAAGTCTTTAAAAAACCGAATTAACGGCATTCTAGAAAATTCTGATGTTTTATTCTCCGACATTAACTTTCCTTATTTAGGAATATCTACACTTTGTAAAATATCATTAATAATCTGTACCGATGTTATTCCTTCCATTTCTCTTTCTGGAGTAATTATAACTCTGTGCTGCAACACAGGAATAGCAATTTGCCTAATATCTTCTGGAGTAACAAAATCTCTACCATTTATAGCTGCAAATGCTTTACTTGCTTTAAGAACAGCAATAGACGCTCTTGGTGAAGCTCCTAAATATAAAAATGGATTGTTACGGGTATTTAGAATAATTTCTGCTATATATTTTATTAAATGCGGCTCTACAATTACTTGCGATATTAAACTTTGGTATTGTACTATTTTCTCTTTACTTAAACTATTGGTTATCTGTGCTAGCTTTGTTGTTTTTAACTGATGCTCTCTGGTAATAATCTCTACCTCATCTTCTAAATTAGGATAATCTATAGTTATTTTAAACAAAAAACGGTCTAATTGTGCTTCTGGCAAACGGTAGGTTCCTTCTTGCTCAATTGGGTTTTGCGTTGCCAAAATCATATAAGGAGCTTCTAGTAGGTATTTTACACCATCCATAGTTACTTGCCTTTCTTCCATAACTTCAAACAAAGCGGCTTGTGTTTTTGCAGGTGCTCTGTTTATTTCATCGACCAAAATAATGTTAGAAAAAATTGGCCCTTTTTTAAATTCAAAATTGGAAGTTTTTAAATTAAATATAGAAGTTCCTAAAACATCTGACGGCATTAAATCTGGTGTAAACTGCACTCTACTAAAATCTACCTCTAAAGACCTAGCCAATAACTTTGCTGTTATTGTTTTGGCAACACCAGGAACCCCTTCTAACAAAACATGCCCTTCTGCAAGTAGCGCAGTAATTAACAAATTTGCTATATGTTTTTGACCTACAATTACTTTTGCAAGTTCTTCTTTTATCTGAGCTACACTTACTTTAAGCTCTTCTAAATTTAACCTACTATTAAATTCAATATCGTTGTTTTCTTCCATACTATATTGTTTTATCTTACTGGCGGTTTATTGTTTATAGAATTTTTCTATTTCTTTATTCAGTGCTTTTAATGGTTCTTTTGTACTAAATTGATGCGATTTCATCTTTATAATTAAACTCACTAACTGCTGTATTTCTTCTACAGGTTTACCAGAACGTAATGCTAATTTGGTTACAAAATCTTCATTTAACTTATCTGTAGACAAATGATATTTACTACGCACATGCTCTAAAAAATGAACAATTACTTTTTGTATAATACCATTATAGTCTTGGGCCTCATAATGCAAATTACTAACCGTTTGCACAAACTCTGTTGTTGTATTTTTTAATGGGTCTTTTAAAGGAATAATACGCTGCCTACGTTTTGCATTAAAAAGCATAAACAAGCCTATAGTAGTTAATAACAAGTACCAACCCCATTTTAAAGGTTCTTTAGATAGTATATAGCGCAACGGACTTCTGCTAATTTCTGGGTCTAGCTTAACAGCTTTATCTACTAAAATTGGCAATTTTGGTAAATAGGAAATTACACTACTAACGTACCCTGCATCTTTTGCCTCTAACATTTGGTAATTCGTAAAAACTTCTGGTGTAGTATGTATATAAAACACGCCGTCTCCGTATGGGATACCTATAAAATTAGAGTGTTTTTCATTTTCTAGTGATTTAACATAGCCTAGTTTTTTTCCTTTTGAAATAGAGTCGGAAAAATAACTAGCACCAAAAGGAACCTTTGGAGTATATTTTAGAGTATCTATAACATAATTTAAAAACAGTGTCTTTTCTTCTTGTTTTATTTCTACTCGATCATATTCCATTTTAAATCCTAAAGTATCTTGTACATATTCAGGAAAATAATAGGCCGATATAAAGGCCTGATTACCATACTCTACATATTCTAATAAAGAATTAAAAGAAGTTTCGTCTATATCATATCTACCAGAAATACTAACATAATTTTTTAAAGTATCCTTTTCTTGCATTCGCAAATGCTGATCGTACTCATAAAAAGTGGTGTATACTTTTTTAGAAGACTCTCCCTTAAAATAAAATGGTATTTGATCAAAAAAAACTTTAGTATCTAGAGGTTTTGTTTGGGTTTCATCAAAAGTAGGTGACCAGTCTATCTCATTACTTTGGTTTGTAACTAATAAAATAAATACTAGTAATACCCCTCCAAGAATAAGTAATTGTTTTTTACGCATTTTTAAATGATTTTAAAATTTGCGAATAAACCGTTGATGCCGTTGTATACTCTTTTTCGTCTATAGAAAACTCACCGTACCAAATATAGGTAAAGTAATACGTAGCTTTATTAAAGCCTTTGGCATAAGAAGTACCTTCTAATGCTACTTGGTAATCATAACTGGTTTTTTGAGAATCATACGTAATTATATTATTCTGGTCTAATTTTTTAAGAAGTAACAAATAATTATAACGTACCGCTAAACGATAGTCTTTATTAACTAAGGCTTCTTGAATTAAAACTTCAAAATTAACTTCTTGTATATTTTCTCCTATTTCATAATTAAGCTCGCCGGCTTCTTCTTTTTTCTTTCTAAAAAACCATCGCCCTTCTTTGTTTAAAATTACCCTTACAATAATATAAACAACACCCACTATTATTAAAATAAAAAACAAAAGTTTTAGATTTTCAATTATATTCCTAGCTCCTTCATCTTTTACACTAAACCAGCTAGTAAGCAAATCTGTTAACCAGGCTTTAAACTTGTCTATCCAAGAAATAGTTTCTTTATAGTCATAATCTGTTCCTCTATAATCTTCCTTAAAGGTATTGGGTAACGTACGCAACTCTTCTGGCTTGTTTGGAACAATACTTTCTTGTGCCGCAACCAAAAAAGTGCCTATTACAAAATAGAACACGTAAGCAAAAAAGTATGGAATTCTCTTATTTTTTAACACTTCTTGGAATTGTTTTCTTATACACCTTAAAAGGATATATTAAATAGTAATAAGAGATTAAACTAAGGGTTCCTAAAATTATAAATAGCGCCAAATAATTAGGCATAATATTAGAATATCGGGTAACAAAACCTTCTAAAAAACCTGCTGCAATTGTAAACGGAAATGTACTAATAACAATTTTAATACTGTCTCGTATTCCTCTTTTAAAAGAATTTAGCCTAGAGAACGTTTTAGGAAACAAAATACTAGCACCTAAAAGAAACCCTGCAGCTCCTTCTATTACAATAGCAAAAATTTCCATTGCACCGTGTATCCAAATTCCTTTGGCACTTTTCCATAAAACACCTTCTTGCTCAAAGAAATATTGGAAAGCCCCAAGCATAATTCCGTTTTGTAAAAGCACGTATCCTGTTCCTATACCACCAGTTACGCCATAAACAAAACTCATGAGGCCTACCCTTAAATTATTAAATGTAATTCCTATAAAACTACCCCAATTACTTCCACTTTTATAAATAGCTACTGGGTCGCCGTTTTCTATATTTTGTAATGTTTCGTTAACATAACTGTTCCCTAAAATTAAACGCACAAAAGTGTCATCATTAGCAGCAGAAACTACCCCCATTAAAACCGCAATTATGAAAAAAGAGAAAGAATACAGTATATATCTTTTATATTGATACAATAAAAGTGGAACTTCTACTTTAAAGAAATGAACAAAAACGTTTGTCTCCTCTCTTTTAGTTTGATAAATTTTTTGATAAACCCGAACCGCAAGATTATTAAGATAGGTTACAAGTTTGCTTTTTTTGTAGTAAGTTTGGGCGTATGCTAAATCATTAATTAAATGCATGTATAAATTAGACAAATCATCAGGATTATCAATTTTTTTTTGCGCAATGGCTTTTTCAAATTGTAACCATTTTTCCTTATTTTGTCTAATAAAGGCAATTTCTCTCATGCTTAACAAATAAAATCATATAATGGCAGAAATACAAATTACTACTACTCAAAATGTAACCATAGCTTTTACTGCTGCCGAAGTAGGAGAACGTATTTTAGCTTATTTTATTGACTTGCTTATTAAAATAGCTTACATAAGTGTTGTTGTAGCTATTTTTAGAGCTGTTTCTAATACTGGAGGAATGGGTTTTGAAAATAATTTTGATACAGATCCATGGAGTGTTATGGCCATTATTATTATTTTAGGATCTCCTGTTATTTTTTATACCATAGTTTCAGAGTCCTTAATGCTAGGCCAAACTATAGGTAAAAAAATAGCCAAAATTCAAGTGGTAAAAATTGATGGCTATCGTGCTACTTTTTTAGATTTTTTTATACGCTGGGCTATGCGTTTTGTAGATATTAATATTTTCTCTGGTGTAGTTGCTCTAGTGAGTATTGGAAGCTCTAAAAATCACCAAAGATTGGGTGGTATGGCATCTGGAACTGGAGTTATTACCTTAAAAAACAACGTAAACATTAGCCATACTATATTACAAGAGGTTTCCGAAGATTACAAACCCACTTATCTTTCTGTAATTAAACTCTCAGATAACGATATGCGTATTATTAAAGAAAATTTTATTCGCGCTAAAAAAGCGAATGATTTTAAAACTATTCTTATTTTAAAAGAAAAAATTATTGGGGTAATTGAAGAAGAACCACACCCAGATGTTACTGCCGAAAATTTTATTAAGTGTGTTCTAAAAGATTATAACCATTTTACAAAAAATATGTAATACTGTTATTATTAAACTTGTGTTATACCTATATCGTTTATTTCATTATCTATAGGTTTCTTTGGGTTTAATCCGTATTGGTTAGCGTTATTTCCCCCTTCTGTACACATTAAAACTAAAAACCAAATTCCACCAATAAAAGGAATACAACGAACAAATATATACCAACCACTTTTATCTTGGTCATGCAACCTTCTTACAGTTAAAGCTAATGAAGGCATCACAATTGCCAACATATACAAACCTACAGGAATCATAACTACATAATCCTCTATTCCTAATACAGCTATTACACCTATAATACTAATTATAATAATTGCATTAAAAAGATTAAACATCCAATATTCTTTTCTTCTAGATCGTCCAGAAAAATCTGCATACTGTTTCATTGCTTTTAAATACCAATTCATATTTTTTTTATTGAAACAAAAAAGAGATAAAACGTAGTATACATTTTATCTCTTTCTATACTATTATAAATAGATTTAAGCTTCTGAAACTCCTATTTCATTAAGCTCACTATCTGGATTTTTTGGATCCGGACCATACTCATTAGTTCCTTCATCTCCGTTAGTACATAGCAAGTATAAATTGTAAAATGGTATCAATAAAAACCAACCACTCTTACCTACATCATGCATTCTTCTTACACCTACAGCTATTGTTGGCACTAATACTCCTAAACTATATAAAGTGTTTATCCCAAAACCTTCTAAGCCTAAAACAGATGCATCTATAATACTTAAAACTACACTGATAATTGTACTAAACAAATAAAACATCCAGTACTCTTTTCTTCTAGATCTCCCCTTAAATTCGGCGTACTTTTTAAGCACCATTGTAAACCATTCCATATTTTTATTTTTAGGTTATTGTTAATTATTGAATTTTTAAAACGTATTAAAAATAAAAAAATTACTCTAATTCTAGTTTTTTACTAATAAAAAACCTCCCAATCTAAAAGATAAAGGAGGTTTTCCTGACTAATTAAAATAAATTTTTTTTAAGCTATACTTTGTACAACTTCTTTTTTAGCTTCTTTTTTACTTCCGTCAAAACCTTCTACACCACCTACCGTAGTATATTTCATAACAAAGCGTTTATTAGGGTTTATAATTTGATATGCATATTGGCACATAACTGCTGCTTCATGAAAACCAGAAAGAATAAGTTTTAATTTTCCTTCGTAGGTATTAACGTCTCCAATTGCAAAAACACCAGAAATATTTGTTTGGTAATCTTTAGCATTATTTACTTTAATTGCATTTTTCTCTATTTCTAAGCCCCAATCTCCTATAGGTCCTAGCTTTGGAGATAAGCCAAATAAAGGAATAAAATTATCTACTTCTAAAATAGTATCTTCTTTATCGGCATCTTTATGCTTAATAAGAACAGATTCTAATTTATCATCCCCATTTAATCCTTTAACCTCAGCCTCTGTAAATAATTTAATCTTACCTAATTTCGCTAATTCTGCTGCTTTTTCTACAGAATCTAATGCACCACGAAATTCGTTTCTTCTATGCACTAAAGATACTTCTGAAGCTACATCGGCAAGGAAAATAGACCAATCTAATGCAGAATCTCCTCCACCAGCTATTACTACTTTTTTATCACGATAAACCTCTGGATCTTTAATTATGTACGCAACTCCTTTATCTTCAAAATTTACTATGTTTTCTAAAGGTGGTTTTCTTGGTTCAAAAGACCCCAAACCTCCTGCAATAACCACTACAGGTGCATGGTGTTTTGTTCCTTTGTTTGTTGTAACAATAAAAGAACCATCTTCTTGCTTATCTAATGTTTCTGCACGCTCTCCTAAAGTATAACCAGCTTCAAAAGGCTTTATTTGCTCCATTAAATTATCTACTAATGTTCCTGCTAAAATTTCTGGAAAAGCTGGGATATCGTAAATTGGTTTCTTTGGGTATATTTCCGAACACTGCCCTCCAGTTTGTGGAAGTGCATCTATTAAATGGCATTTTAATTTTAATAATCCCGCTTCAAATACGGTAAACAAACCTGTTGGCCCCGCGCCAATTATTAATATATCAGTTTCTATCATTTTAATCTAACTTAATTCTTTACTATACTTATTTATTGCTTCCTGTAAAGTTGCTCTATGTTTTACAACTTCTCCTATTATTATTATTGCTGGATTTGTTAGTCCTTTTTCTTCTACTTTCGCTACTATTGTTTCTATAGTTGCAACTGCTACCTGTTCATTAGTACGTGTACCATTTTGTATAATTGCAATTGGCAAATTAGCTTTCTCTTCTTTCTTAAAAAGAGTAACAATTTCTGCTAATTTGCTCATACCCATTAGAACAATAACTGTTGCATTAGATTTTGCCGCTAAAGCAACATCTGAAGATAATTTATGCTCTTTTGTAGTTCCTGTTATTACCCAAAAACTTTCTGCCGAACCTCTCTTAGTAACTGGTATATTTTGAGATGCTGGTACAGCTACCGATGATGATATTCCTGGAACCATTGCCACATTTATACCATAGGCTGCTGCATATTTCATTTCTTCTGCTCCACGGCCAAAAACAAATGGGTCTCCCCCTTTTAAACGAACCACGTGTTGTGTTCTACCACGACTAACAATTAATTCATTTATTTGTTCTTGCTGATATGCATAACAACCTTTTCTTTTACCTACAAAAATGAGCTCTGCATTTTCTGCATAATTTAGCAACACAGGATTTACTAAAGCGTCATACAAAACAACATCTGCTGCTTGTAATGCTTTAATAGCTTTTACTGTAATTAAATCTGGATCTCCAGGACCCGCTCCTATTACCGTAAGCAAACCTTCGCTATTATTTGTATGTTGCTTTATGCTATTCATAAAATTATGCCTTAGCTAAATCTGCCTCTCTAAAAGCTTGCACTTTATTTAAAAAATCTTTTGTGTCTTTTAAATAGTTTTTAGCAAATTCTTCTGTAGGCTCATTTTTATTTATTTGAAGAATAAACTCTTCAAAACCAGTATTCAAAGATATTCTATTATTTGCAACAAATTTTGCATCAAAATCTTTAATAATTGCAGCGTGTGTATTTGTTTTTACATTTTCTGCCGTTAATATTGCTTTTGCCGTATTAACCATAGAAGAGTAAGAATGATAAATACTAGCAGCCCATTTACCTTCTGCAAATGTAGCTTCTGCTGTTTGTATTTTTTCTTCACTCTCAAATAATAAAGTTGCAATTAAATCTATAACCACACCAGCACATTCACCAACACCAATTGCTTTTACATATTCTTCTGAATTTCCCCAATCTATAAAATCATCTGCAGTTAAATTATCTACCGCAGTTAAATCTTTTAAGAAATCATAAAAATAGTGTTCTCCTTTTTCTGCATAGTACTCTGGGAAAGATGCTCCATCACCATTTGCATCAAAATCATTTAAGATTAAACGCAATGCTTCTGGTCCTCTTTTACTTGGTATTTTTACTACTTTATCTGCAAATCTACCCTCTCCATTTCCAATATTACCACCACCTAACAATACTTGTAATGCAGGTGCTACTAATTTATCTTTTGTACGAACAGACATTCCTTGAAAACCAATATTTGCCATGTTGTGTTGCCCACAAGCATTCATACATCCACTAATTTTAATAACCACATCTGGGTTATTAATATAATCTGGATATTCAATTTTCATTATTCTTTCTAACTCTTCTGCTATACCTGTACTACTTGCTATACCTAAATTACAAGTATCTGTACCCGGACATGCAGTAATATCTATAGCCTTATCATAACCAACTTCTGTAAATCCTAGCTTACTTAACTCTGCATAAAAGAAAGGAAGTAACTCTTCTTTTACATAAGGAATTAATATATTTTGACGTAAGCTAAGTCTAATTTCATCTGCTGCATATTTTTGAACTAAATCTGCTAGTGCACGAGCTTCTTTAAGATAAAAATCTCCTAATAAAACTTTTACTCCTATTGCAACATACCCTTCTTGTTTTTGAGGAATTACATTTACAGCCTTCCAAGCATCAAAAGATTCTTGGTCTTCTATAGTTGTATTTGGGACTGCAACCTCCGCAATTTGTGGTTTTGGATACGCCTCTGCATCAATCGGAAAAGATTTTATTGGCACAGCAATTTGTTCTTCTTCTAATAAAGCTTTAAAACCGTCTAATCCTAAATCTTTTAATAAGAATTTTAAACGTGCTTTTGCCCTACTTTTACGTTCTCCGTATCTATCAAAAACACGAACAACACCTTCCATTAAAGGAATAATTTTATCTGTAGGTAAAAAAGAGTACAATTCATCTGCATGACGAGGTTGTGAACCTAAGCCACCACCAAGCATTACTTTAAAACCTCTCTCTCCGTTTTCTATTTTTGCAATAAAACCTAAATCATGCATGTAAGAAAGACCCGTATCTGCATCGCTAGAAGAGAAAGAAACTTTAAATTTTCTTCCCAATTCTTGACTAATTGGGTTTCTTAAAAAATATTGAAATAATGCATGCGCATAGGGAGAAACATCAAAAGGCTCATCTACATCTATACCCGCAGTTTCACTTGCTGTTACATTACGTACCGTATTACCACAAGCTTCACGCAAAGTAATATCAGACTTTTCTAGCTCTGCCCATAATTCTGGAGTTCTATCTAAATCTACATAGTGAATTTGAATATCTTGACGTGTAGTAATATGCAAACGACCTCTAGAATATTCTTCAGAAACATCACATATTCTTCTTAATTGTTCTGAAGAAACTTTACCATAAGGTAATTTTATACGAATCATTTGTACGCCTTCTTGACGCTGACCGTATACCCCACGAGCTAAACGAAGACTTCTAAATTTTTCTTCATCAATTTTCCCATTGTGAAACATATCAATTTTATTTGCTAAATCGATAATATCTTTTTCTACAATTGGATTCTCTATTTCTGTTCTAAAACTTTGCATACTTTATATTTTAGTACGTTGTACTATTTACTTTTAACCTTACTACTTTTATTTACTGTATAAACCCAGCTCCTACTGTATTGTTATTCTTTGTATCTATAACTATAAAAGAACCGTTTGTTCTGTGGTTTTTAAAAGCATCAAAGAAAATTGGTTTATTTAATTTAAACGTAACCTTTGCAATATCATTCATCCCTAACCCATCTACATTTTCTTCTATACCTGAATAGTCTGGGTTAATTTTATGATGAATCTTATCTACTTTTGCTAGTACTTTATTTACGCCATGCTGTATTACGTATTTAGTACCTGCTTTAAGTTGGTCTGAATCCATCCAAGCAATAGTAGCAGTAAACTGCTTATCTATTGTAGGTAAATCTCCTTCTTTAACAATCATATCTCCTCTACTTACATTAATCTCATCTTCTAATGTAATTGTTACAGAAGAACGTCTTGATGCCGTTTGGTACTTTTTATCATACGCATAAATTTCTTTTATCTTAGATTTTGTTTGCGATGGTAAAGCAACAACTGTATCTCCAACATTAAGCTCTCCGCCATAAACCTTTCCTGCAAAACCTCTAAAATCATGAAAGTCTTCTGTTTTAGGGCGTATTACATATTGCACTGGAAAACGTGGTGTTCCTACATTGGAAACAGCCGCTAAATCTAAACGCTCTAAATGCTCTAAAATAGTTTCGCCGTTATACCAAGGCATAACATCGGTTTTATTTACTACGTTATCTCCTTTAAGTGCGCTTACAGGTATAAATGTAATGTTCTGGTTTTCATAATCTCTTTTACTCATTAATTCAGAAAAATCTGATTTAATAGCATTGTATGTTTCTTCAGAATAATCTACCAAATCCATTTTATTAATAGCCACAATCACTTCTTTTACACGAAGCAAATTATTGATAAAAAAATGACGATTAGTTTGTTCTATAACTCCTTTACGAGCGTCTATTAATATAATAGCTGCTTGCGATGTAGAAGCTCCTGTTACCATGTTACGTGTGTATTCTACATGACCTGGTGTATCTGCTATAATGTAACTTTTTTTTGCTGTTGAAAAATATATATGCGCAACATCTATAGTAATACCTTGCTCGCGTTCTGCTACTAATCCATCTGTTGCTAAAGAAAAATCTAAATAATCATATCCTTTTTGCTTACTAGTTTTTTCTATAGCTTCTAATTTATCACTTGTAAGAGATTTTGTATCATATAGTATTCTACCAATTAAGGTACTCTTTCCATCATCTACACTACCTGCTGTTGCTATTTTTAGTACTTCCATTTTTATTAGCTGTTGGCTATTTGCTCTTGGCATTTAGCCTTTTTAAATATTATTTTTATGGTTTGCTAATGGCTAGGTGCCAATAGCTAAAGACAAAATTTTCTATAGAAAATTTTAAAAGTATCCTTGTTGTTTTCTTTTCTCCATTGCTGCCTCGGAACGTTTATCATCTATACGCGCACCTCTTTCAGAAATACTAGAGTCTCTAATTTCACTTACTACTTTATCTATACTAACAGCGTCTGAAAGTACTGCAGCTGTACAAGACATATCTCCTACGGTACGGAAACGTACTAAACGTTCTTCTACTATTTCTTCTGCATCACGGAAAACTATATCATCTTCAGCAGACCAAATCATACCGTCTCTTACAAATGTTTTACGCTTGTGTGCAAAGTATATAGAAGGAATTTCTATCTCTTCTTTTTGAATGTAAGACCAAACATCTAATTCTGTCCAGTTAGATATTGGGAATACACGAACATTTTGTCCTAATTCTATATCTCCATTTAACATATCAAACAATTCTGGACGTTGACTTTTTTCATCCCACTGACCAAAATCATCACGTACAGAAAAAATACGTTCTTTTGCTCTTGCTTTTTCCTCATCTCTACGAGCACCTCCAATACAAGCATCAAACTTAAACTCCTCAATAGCATCTAATAATGTTGTGGTTTGTAAAGAGTTTCTACTAGCATACCTGCCAGATTCTTCTTTTACCTTACCAGCATCAATAGAGTCTTGTACATTACGAACAATAAGTTCTACTCCAAGTTCTTTTGCTAACCTGTCTCTAAATTCTATAGTTTCTGGGAAATTATGCCCAGTATCTATATGCATTAAAGGAAAAGGAATTTTTGCAGGCCAGAATGCTTTTTGTGCCAAACGAACTAGGGTAATAGAATCTTTACCTCCCGAAAACAATAACACAGGTTTTTCAAACTGGGCAGCCACTTCTCTCATGATATAGATGGCTTCGTTTTCTAATGGATTTATATGTGATGTATTTGTACTCATCTTATTTTTTTAATTCTTTTTATTTTCTCCTTATATATTTATAAATACTATGTGTGCAACCCACATTCTCTGTTTTCTAGAACCTTAGTTGGATCAAAATATTTATGTTCATTAGGTAAATTATTCTCTTCTAAATAGGCATCTAATTGCGCATCTTCCCAGTGGTAAAAAGGGCTAACTTTTAAAACGCCATCTTTACTTACACTAAAAATATCTAGACTATTTCGCAAAGCAGTTTGTCCTTTTCTAAGATTTGTAAACCAAACTTCTGGTTTATGCTCTGCCATTGCTCTTCCAAAAGGTTCTAATTTTACCTGTTCTGTAAAAATTGCATGATTAGGATCCTCTATTCCTGGAATCCCCATTACCACATCTCTATGAGAAGAAGTTTGCTTAGGCACATATAAATGAATATTTAACCCCAATTTCTCAATTAACTCTTCTGCGTGTCTATATGTATTTGGTGTATTATACCCCGTATCGCACCAAATAACTTTAATATCTTTATCTACTGCAGTAACTGCATGTAAAATATTTACTTCGTATGGTCTAAAATTAGTTGTTACAACAGCATTTGTAGTTTGTTGTAATGCCCATTCTATTATTTCAGCAGGAGAAGATTTTTCAAACTTTTTATTCCAATCTGCAATTTTTTCTTCTGTATAGTTCATCAGTCTTTATCTTATTTACCCCATTTTATACCATTCCAAATACGCTCATGGAAAAAATACAATACCATCTTAGTTAAAAAATCTACAGAGGCTATAGATGCCGCTACTGCCATTTTACCAGTTAATATATAAGATACAACTAAAGTATCCAGTGTACCTATTACTCTCCAACTTAATGCCTTTGCTACACTACGAATAGGTTTTTCAGACTTCTTGTCGTCTTCATACTTACTTTTCGTGGCTTTTTTATCTAAAATCAATTGATCAGCAATCATTTGTTATTATTTATCTATTACCCTATAGATTTAATAGGATATTCAAAAATAGTATATTTATACAACCTAAGACGTTAAAAAATAACTAAAATTACTTTTACCCTATCGATTTAATAGATTATTAAATATTTAGAAGTTTTATTGAGAATAATGAATCTAATAAAGTGATTTCATAAAAATTTTGAAACCATAAAAACACGAAAAAAGAAGTACTTGAAAGGTTAAACTAAAATATCTGCCAACGTATTGTTCCTATACACCTGCAAAGTACTGTCTCTTATTTGAAGCATTAACTTGTTTACAGAACAGGTTTTTTCATCTGGACAATCGTCACATTTTTCATAAAAGTTAAGGCTCACACAAGGCACCATTGCAATAGGCCCTTCTAGTACTCGCATAACATCAGTCATTAAAATATCTTTAGGTTCCTTAATAAGGTAATACCCTCCTCCTTTTCCTTTTTTTGAACCCAAAAAACCTGTTTTACGAAGGGTTAACAAAATACTTTCTAAAAACTTTTGTGATATATTTTCTTGCTTAGCAATTTCTGCTATTTGTACAGGTGCATTTTCTTTTTGTAATGCCAAAAAGGAAAGTGCTTTTAATCCGTATTTAGTTTTCTTGGATAGCATAGCACGAAGATAGGGAAATAAAAAAAACAACTATAAATATACTAATTAAAAACCTGTTCCGTTCTTATCTCTCATATATTAACCGTTATTAAAAAACTATGAAAAAACTAAGCTTATTTTTATTTTTATCCACAACAATTTTATTTACTTCTTGTGAAAAAGATAGCGATGAAAACCAATTAAAAAATTCATTAACTTCCGAATCCGATATTATCGGAGAATGGGATTTAACTGCTTATAAAGTAGAAGATGGAGAAACAGTAACTAAAGTAAATGGCGCATCTGTAACTCAAAAATACTCTTCTATTGGAAAAGATTTTGATATGCAAATAGAATTTAGCAATGACCCTAACACCGCAACTAGCAATGGCTCATTCATATCTGAAACTAGTATTTCTATTTTAGGACAAACCCAAGTAACAGAAATTCCTCTTTACACTGTATTTAACTCTAGTATCTGGGAACTTAGAGATGGTGTTATCTTTTTTATTGATGAAAACAATAAAGAAACCAAAATGACAACTATAGAATCTACAGAAAATAAGTTGGTTCTTTCTTATGACATAAATGAAACTATTGAAGTACAGGAAGGAGCAACTTCTACTACTACTGGTAAATTAACAATAACCATGGAAAGAGAAAGTTCTGAAAAAGACGACACAACAACTTCCTTTCTAATTGTTGGAACTTGGGATCTAACAGAACTAATAACAAAAGATGCCGTTTTAAAATTGAACGAAGTCAATAAAGAATATAAATTCACTGCTATAGCAAAGGATTTAGATGCTAGTATGGTATTTTCTAATAACCCAAATTCTTTAAAAACCGAAGGAACTTTTCGTTATACTATAACTTATGAAGATGGAGATGTTATTGAAGAGATAAGAGATTTTGATTTTTTTAACAATTCAAGAGGATGGAAACTAGAAAACAATTTAACAGAATTATACGATCACGTTAAGGGGTCTTCTGAAGTAGGCAACAGAGCAACAATTTTAGAAATGACTGAAACTACCTTAAAACTTGAAATACTCTTTTCTAAATTCTACGATACAAATGAAAATGAACGCAGTACTTTTATTGCCGTTTTTACTAAAAAAGAATAATTTAAGGTCATTTTTTTGACAAAACCCTAAAAGCCAAATCTAATTAGATTTGGCTTTTATATTGCTGCAAACTCCCGCTTAATTTAAAGCCTGCTTTATATCTGCAATAATATCCTCTACATGTTCTAAGCCCACAGATACACGTACAGAACCATCTGTTATGCCAGATTCTAAACGTTCTTCTACAGATAACTTACTATGTGTTGTAGATGCTGGATGCGTAACAATACTTCTAGAATCTCCAAGATTTGCAGATAAAGACAACATCTTAATACTATCAAAAAACTTTTTACCAGCTTCAATTCCCCCTTTAACCTCAAAAGCAACAATACTACCTCCTGCTTTCATTTGCTTTTTAGCAACCGCATACATTGGGTGCGATTTTAAGAACGGATATTTTACCCAACTGACTTTAGGGTGCTCTTCTAAAAACTGAGCCAACTTTAATGCATTTTCGCAATGACGGTCTAAACGAACTGCCAATGTCTCCAAGCTCTTGGTTAATACCCAAGCATTAAAAGGGGATAATGCTGGTCCAGTAATTCTTGAAAAACGATATACTTTATCTATTAACTCCGCACTACCAACAGTAATACCCGCTAAAACCCTTCCTTGGCCATCCATTAATTTGGTTCCAGAATGTATAACCAAATCTGCACCAAATTTAATTGGTTGTTGTATATATGGTGTTGCAAAACAATTATCTACAATGAATATTAAATTGTGTTTTTTTGCTATTTGCCCTAATCTTTCTAAATCTAATACGTCTACCCCAGGATTTGTTGGGGACTCTGCATAAATAATTTTTGTTTGCGAGGTTATCATTGCCTCTGCGGCACCCAAATCATCAATAGGAAAATAACTAGTTGTAACCCCCCATTTTGGTAAAAATTTGGTAAATAAAGTATGCGTAGACCCAAAAATACTCCTTGCAGAAAGAATATGATCCCCTGTTTCTACCAATGCTGCCAAAGTAGAAAATACTGCAGCCATGCCAGAAGCAAAAGCAAAACCAGATTCTGCTCTCTCCATTTTACATACTTTCTCTACCAACTCATTGTTTGTAGGGTTAGAGTATCTAGAATAGATATTACGCTCTTTTTCTTCTGCAAATGAAGCTCGCATATCTTCTGCATCTTCAAAAACAAAACTAGAAGTTAAGTACATTGGTGTAGAATGTTCTAAAAATTGCGTACGCTCTGACTGTGTTCTTATCGCTTCTGTTTCAAATTTTTTCATCTTACTTATATTCTTTGGCTTTGACTACGCTCAGCCGTCTATGATTCTGCTACGCTCAATTAATGGTAATTGAGCGAAGTTGAAATTAATTCTTTTCTACAATTCTTAATATATCTCCAAAAACACCTCTTGCTGTAACGGCTGCTCCTGCTCCTGCTCCTTGGATTACTAATGGGTTTTCTCCATAAGACTCTGTATATATTTCTATAATAGAATCGGACCCTTTTATTTGCCCTAAAGCGCTTTCTTTTGGTACGGAAATCAGTTTTACTTCTAACTCCCCTTTTTCTTCTTGTAAATTTCCATGTAAATCACCTACATAGCGCAAAACATGATTTGATTTTTGATTTTTCTTTATCTCATTAAAAGTATCATCTAACATTCCTAAATTATCTAAGAAATGATTTGTATCTCCTTTTTCTAATAAAGCCGGAATCAAATTTTGGATTTCTACATCCGAAAATTCATTGTGTAATTCTAACTCTCTAGCTAGTATCAATAATTTTCGGCCTACATCATTTCCAGACAAATCTTCCCTAGGGTCTGGCTCTGTAAATCCTTTTTGCATAGCATCTTTTAAAATAGTAGAAAAAGGTGCGTTTACTTCAGAAAAAGTATTAAAAATATAACTTAAAGAACCTGAGAAAACACCTTTAATTCTTGTAATATTCTCTCCTGATAAATGCAATAATTTAATAGTATCTATTAAAGGTAGTCCTGCACCTACATTAGTTTCATATAAATATTGCTTCTGATTTTTAACCAACTCTTCTCTTAAAAGTTGGTAATAATCAAAGCCTAATGTATTTGCTATTTTATTTGAGGATACGATATCAAAACCATTTTCTACAAAATCAAAATAATGTGCAACAAAATCCTCACTTGCTGTATTATCTACTACAATTAAGTTTTCTAAATGATGTCTTTTAGCAAAATCAAAAATTGTACTCAAAGTATAAGGTTCTCCCTTTTTATCTAACAAAGACTTCCAATTTTTAGAAACTCCTTTTTTACTCAATATTACTTTTTTAGAATTTGCAACGGCAAAAACTCTTAAATCTAGACCTTTTCTTTTTTCTATATTTTTGGCAGATTTTAATATCTGATCTATTAGTGTTCCCCCAACATTACCATGCCCAAAAACTGCTATATTAACCTTTTTACTCATTCCAAAAACTTGCCCATGCATTACATTTACAGCCTTATGTAAATCGGTCTTTTTTACTACCAAACTCACATTTTTCCCTGTAACTGTATTATTAAAAAGCAATGGTGTTATTTGGTTCTTAATTAAAGAGTTGTACGGTTTATGAAAAGTACTCAAATCTTGACCTACAATAGAAATAACAGAAACATCGCCTACTACAGTAATTCTATTAACATCTTTAGAAGTATAATCATGTGTAAATTCTCTATCCAAAGCTTGTTTTGCTTTCTGTGCAATATCTGCATCTACCACCAACCCAATACCACGTTCTGAGGAACCCTGAGAAATAATACTTACACTAATATTACTATCTCCTAAAGCTTTAAAAATACGAGCGTCCACCCCTACTTTTCCTAACAATCCCCTACCTTCTAAATTAATTAAAGCAACCTTTTCTATTACAGAAATAGATTTAATACCGTCTTTACTAGTTTTTGCACTTATTAAAGTTCCTTCATTATCACTATTAAATGTATTTAAAATACGTAAAGGAATATTTTTTTCTATTAAAGGAATAATTGTTTTGGCGTGTAAAATAGTAGCGCCAAAATTTGCTAATTCATTGGCTTCACTATAAGAAAGCTCAGAAATACGTTTAGCGTCTGCTACAAAATCTGGATTTGCTGTGTAAATACCATCTACATGCGTATAATTTTGAAGCTCTGAAGCATCTAAGAAATTAGCCAATAAAGCCGCAGAGTAATTACTCCCATTTCTTCCTAAAGTTGTAGTTTCACCGTCTAAAGTAGAAGCTATAAAACCTGTAAAAACAGGTATGGTTCCCTGCGGCAACAAACCAAATTCTCTTAAAACATTTTCTTTAGATATAGTTTCTAAAACACTAGCATCTCCAAAATTATCATCAGTCTTAACAAGACTTCTAGAGTCCATTACTTTTGCCTTTACCCCTTTTCCTATTAATAGTTTTGTTATTAGTTTTGCAGATATTAACTCTCCATAAGCTAAAACCTGGTCTTTAATCTTAGAACTATAATCCCCTAATAAAGCAACCCCTTCATACAACTGAAACAAACTTGCAAACTCCTTTGATAAATTTACATTTTTATAAGAATGCGTCTGGTATTTTTCAAAAGCTTCAAAGTCTTTTACATAACTTTTACCGGATGCAGCTTTTTCTAAAATAGCCTCTAGTTGGTCTGTAGCTTTTTCTCTTGCAGAAAGTACCACGGCAACTTTTTCTTTAGCCTTTACTTTATCTAAAATAATATCTAAAACATGTTCTAAACCTTCTCCATTACTTAAAGATTTACCTCCAAATTTTAAGACTTTAACTTTAGCTGTTTCCTCTTCTTTATTAAAAATAGGATTTAACAATTTTTGCATTTGATCAAACTCAATCAAAAAAGCATCATGTCCATGTAAAGATTGTACTTCGCCATAGGTAACATTACTATTTGCTTGTGCTATTTGCTTAAAGGTTTCTCTATTTTCTTTAGCAGTAAAAAACAAATCAGAATCTACTCCAATAATATGAATATTGGTTTCACTATTCTGCAAGTCTACAAAAGCTGCTTCTCTATCTCTAGTAATATCTATAGATTTTAAAAGCTGATTCATTAATTTATAGGCTGATAATTGAAAACGCTCCTTCAATTTATCACCATGATGCATTAACCAACTTTCTACATTAAAAACCTGCAACTCTTCATTAGTACTACGTTTAAAACGCTCATTAAAAGATTCTGGCGTTCTATAACACAACATTGCATGCATACGAGCATCATGTACAGGTTGCTTAGAATTAATTAAAAACTGTTCTTGTATTTGGCAATTTCCTATTAACCAATCTGTAGACTTCCAGTCTGATGCTACAGGGATTAAATGCTCTGTTAAATTAGGGTTTAGCGCTGCCATTTCCCAAGCAATACCACCTCCCATAGAGCCTCCAATTATTGCAAATAAATTAGAGATTTTTAACTCTTTAAGACCTAATAAAAATATTCTTGCAACATCTCTTGCAATAAAATCTTTATAATTTTCTATTACAAAACCATCATATCCATTTCCTGGAACGTTAAAAGCCAGAATAGTATACTTATCTGTATCTATACATTTTCCTTGCCCTACTATAGCAGACCACCAACCATCTTTACCTGTAACATTAGAGTTCCCCGTTAAAGCATGATTTACTAGCACTATTGGAGCACTATGCAAGGGCTTTCCAAAAAGTTGATAGGATAGCGAAATATCCTGAGATACTCCGCTATATGTTTTGTATTTATTAATTGTAAGATGATGTAACATCTGGTATTTTTTACTTTATTAAATTTTATGCTTATTGCGCAAAAGCCTGTTCTAAATCGGCTTTTAAATCTGCAATATCTTCTAAACCAACCGATAAACGTATTAAATCTGCTCCTACTCCTGCATCTATTTGTTGCTGGGCTGTTAATTGTTGGTGCGTTGTACTTGCTGGGTGAATAATAAGTGATTTTGTATCTCCAATATTTGCTAAAAGAGAAAATACTTTAGTAGCATCTGTTACTTTTTTAGCAGCTTCAAATCCTCCTTTTAAGCCAAATGTAACTAACCCACTTTGTCCTTTAGGTAAATACTCTTTTGCTAAATCATAGTACTTACTACTCTTTAATCCTGGGTAATTTACCCATGCTACTTCTTCTCTACCCTCTAACCAAGTTGCCAATTCTAATGCATTAGCACTATGTTGTTTTATTCTTACGTTTAAAGTCTCTAAACCTTGAATAATTTGAAAAGCATTGTAAGGACTTAAAGCTCCTCCAAAATCACGCAATCCTTCTAAAATTAATTTAAAAGTAAATGCTGCAGCTCCTAAAGCTTCGCTATACACCAAACCATGGTATCCTGCAGATGGTTCTGTAAACTCAGGGAATTTTCCGTTTGTCCAATCAAAAGTACCTGCATCAATAATTGCGCCTCCTAAAGATGTTCCTTGACCACCAATATATTTAGTAAGTGAATGAATTACAAGGTTTGCTCCGTGCTCAATTGGATTTAATAATGCTGGTGAAGCAACCGTATTATCCACAATAAAAGGAACTTGTGCTGTTTTTGCTTGTGCAGAAATAGCTTTAAGGTCTAATACATCTAACTTTGGATTTCCTAAAGATTCTACAAAAAATGCTCTTGTATTATCTTGTACTGCTTTTCCAAAACTTTCTGGATCAGATGCATCTACAAAAGTAGTTGTAATACCTAACCTTGGTAGTGTAACATTTAATAAAGTAAACGTTCCTCCATATAAGCTACTAGAGGCTACAATATGATCTCCTGCTTTTAACAAAGTCATTAATCCTGTTGCAATAGCAGAGGTTCCAGAAGCAAAAACAACAGCACCAACACCACCTTCTACAGCAGCTAAACGATCTTGTAATATTTGATTGGTTGGATTATTTAATCTTGTATAAATAAATCCTAATTCTTTTAATGCAAATAAATTTGCTGCATGTTCTGTATCATTAAAAACATAAGAAGAAGTTTGGTAAATAGGTACCGCTCTAGTTCCTCCTGTTTGTGTTGTGTCATGCCCTGCATGTAATGCGTTTGTTGAAAATTTTTGATCACTCATGATTTTTTGATTTTTTTAGTTAATTGATAAAAAAATTCAAACCTTATATTACGACATTGTAAAATAAGTAAAATCAAAAAGTTAAAAAGAAATTGGAAAGTTGCTATGTATGATAGCTTATTTCGTTATCTGCCTTATAAATCACTTCTGATTTCTCTGGTAGAATTTAGCACCTTCTTTGCAAAACAAAGGGTTGCTAAGGCTTCACAGGGTCTAATCCCTCCGCCTTTCTTGATAACATTTCAATATGTATTTGAACTTAATTTGTTGCAAATATATACTCCAAAAGTTTATTTGCCTACTTTTTATAAATAAAATAACACTTTTATTTATTTATTTTAAAATAACAGCTCTGAATCAGATTCCTTTTCCAGAGCCATATTTTTATAATTTACAAGTTAAAACTAGCTTTTACTTTATCTACCATATCTAATTTCTCCCAAGTAAATAATTCTACTTCTTTTTCTACTTTACCATTATAAGGAGATTCAAAGACTTTAGTAATAGTTCTTGGCTCTTTTCCCATATGGCCATATGCTGCTGACTCTAAATAAATAGGATTACGTAATTTTAAACGTTCTTCTATAGCAAACGGACGCATATCAAACAATTGTGCTACTTTCTCTGCAATAGCACCATCTGTTACATCTACATTTGCTGTTCCATAAGTATCTACAAAAATAGAGGTTGGTTCTACTACTCCAATAGCATAACTTACTTGTACTAATATTTCATCAGAAACACCTGCTGCCACTAAATTTTTAGCTATATGCCTTGCTGCATAAGCCGCACTACGGTCTACCTTACTTGGGTCTTTTCCACTAAAAGCACCACCACCATGTGCACCCTTACCACCATAAGTATCTACAATTATTTTACGTCCTGTTAAACCGGTATCTCCATGAGGTCCTCCAATTACAAACTTCCCTGTCGGGTTAACATGATACGTAATTTCATCATTAAATAATGCTTGAATATTTTCTAGTAATTGTTCCTTAACTCTAGGTATTAATATTGTTACAATATCTTCCTTAATTTTAGCCAACATAGCTTCATCCTCCGCATTAAAAGCATCATGTTGTGTAGATACTACAATAGTATCTATACGTTGTGGTACATTTTCATCGGAATATTCTATAGTTACCTGCGACTTGGCATCTGGTCTTAAATAACTAATTTCTTTATTCTCTCTTCTTAAATCTGCTAATACCTGAAGAATTTTATGAGAAATATCTAATGCCAATGGCATATAGTTTTCTGTTTCTTTAGTTGCATAACCAAACATCATTCCTTGGTCTCCTGCCCCTTGCTCTTCTTTTTCGCCTCTATCTACCCCTTGGTTTATTTCTTTAGATTGTTCATGAATAAGAGATATTACACCACAAGAATCTCCACTAAATTGATATTCTCCCTTAGTGTAGCCTATTTTATTAATAACTTCTCTTGCTATATTTTGAACATCTAAATAGGTATTACTTTTTACCTCTCCTGCCAAAACTACTTGCCCCGTTGTAACAAGAGTTTCACAAGCAACTTTACTTTCGGGGTCAAAAGCCAAAAAACTATCTAATAATGCATCACTAATTTGGTCTGCAACTTTATCTGGGTGCCCTTCACTAACAGATTCTGATGTAAATAAATAAGACATAATTCTTTTTTAAAAAGGAAAGCAGCGCGCAAAATAAAAAAGCAAATAGATAGAATACCCTATATAGGCGTAGTAATATCTGTTTTAGCATTTTTTAGAGGTTGCAAGCAGTCAAATCTTTCCTCGTAGATTGAAAGTGTAAAAGTAGTGCTATTCAGAAATATGTCAAAATAGAATCTCTTAAAAAATTATACTTTTATTTTATTAATTATCTATCCTGAAAAAAAATTCAACGGATATTTACATAAACATTTTACCATCCTATTGTTATCTTGTATATTGTATGGCAATATTTTTTTCTTATTATCATAACTATAAAAAACATCTAAAAAATGCATATTGCTGTAGCAGGAAATATTGGTGCCGGAAAAACCTCTTTAACCAAATTATTAGCCAAGCATTATAAATGGGAACCCCATTTTGAAGAAGTTGCCGACAACCCTTACCTAGATGACTTTTATAATCAAATGGAACGTTGGAGTTTTAATTTGCAAATCTATTTTTTGAATAATAGATATAGACAAATTCTTGAAATTAGAGAAAGTGGAAAAAATATTATTCAGGATAGAACCATATATGAAGATGCACATATTTTTGCACCTAACTTACACGCTATGGGTTTAATGACAAATAGAGATTTTAGTAACTATACTGGTCTTTTTGAACTAATGGAATCCTTAGTACAGCCACCAGAATTACTTATTTATTTAAGAAGTTCTATACCAAACTTGGTGAAACAAATTCATAAACGTGGTAGAGATTATGAAAATAGTATTTCTATAGATTATTTAAGTAGGCTAAATGAACGTTATGAGGCATGGGCTCATAATTACACTAAAGGCAAATTATTAATCATTGATGTAGATCAATTAGATTTTGTTGATAAACCCGAAGATTTAGGGCAAGTTATTAATAAGATTGATGCTGAAATAAATGGTCTTTTTTAAATGATTAACTGTATTCTCGCCAGCTCATCTACTATATACAATAGCACCTATTTAGAATATCTTTTTAATGAGTTAAAAGAATTATACAGTAATACTGATGAAGTTCTATTTATTCCTTACGCTAGACCAAGTGGTATTTCGCATGAAGAATATACTACGATAGCAAAAAAAGGATTTCAGAAAATTAACAAAAAACTTATTGGCATTCATACTTTTGATGAGCCTATAAAAGCTATTAATAATGCTAAAGGAATTTTTACTGGAGGAGGTAATACATTTGTCTTAGTCTCTATGTTATACGAGTTACAACTTATAAATCCTTTAAGAAAAAAAATTCTAGAAGGCACTCCCTATTTGGGAACTAGCGCAGGAAGTAATATTGCTGGCGTTAGCATGAAAACTACTAACGACATGCCCATAGTTTACCCTCCTAGCTTTTCTACATTACATATTATCCCTTTTAATATTAATGCACATTATTTAGATCCAGACCCAACATCTACACACAAAGGAGAAACCAGAGAAACTAGAATAAAAGAGTTTCATCAGTTTAACGAAACTCCCGTTATTGGCTTACGTGAAGGCAGCTGGATTCGTCTAAAAAACAATAAATGCACTCTTGAAGGAAAACTTTCCGCAAGAATCTTTGAACAGAACAAAGAACCTGTTGAGGTACCTACAAATACTTCCCTACTTTACTTAAAGTAATTACTTTTAAATAAAGCCTTTCTTTTTTGCATGACCAATTGCTTCTGTAGTAGTATAAACTAATAAAACATCAACGTCTTTATAGTCCTGAAATAACTTTTCTACACGTAGCATTTTCTTTTTACTTTTTACTGACCTTAAATAAATGGAAGTTATTCTATTTGGGTTTTTAGCAACTATATCTACATATATATCTGGATCATGCTCTCCACAATCTCCAATAAGAATAAAAGATAAATCTGGATAGGTATTTAATATATTTTGAATTTCATGATGCTTATGTGATATTTTTGACTTTGGAGTTTTATCAAATAAAAATTTTAGGTTTCGTAACAATATTGCTCCCTTTGGGAAATTATTGCCATTTAAAAAAATCTCTAAATACTTATATAAATTCCATGGACTATTACTTACATAAAAAACTGGATTACAATTGTTTTTAGACTTTCCTTTATGTAATTGCATATAAAAATCTGCGGTTCCTTCTAAAGCTTTTCTGTGTAATACATTAACAAAAAAAGTATTAAAAACTGCTTTCCATTTAAGTTTTGAAGCAACGCCAGTATGCAAAATAGTATCATCTATATCACTAATAATCCCGTATTCAGATTCTGGCAAAACAACCAACATTTCTCCATAAAAACGATTTTCAGAGACTATTTTTTTAGTATATTCTTCTGGTTTATCATAGGCTACTTTATAAGATACCCAACCATCTTTAGAAACAATTTCTGATAAATTCTCTATGCCCTTATTTAAGATATAGTACCCTTCAGAATCTGCTATTATTTTTTCCTGCTCATTATTCTTTATCTCAATATTTATAGAAGCAAATTTTACTTCATCCGTTTCAAACCTTTTCCATGTGCTAATAAAAACTGGCAATATTCCTTTTTTATTTATATCTATATTTTCATCCTCTAAAGTTCTGCCTCGTAAATATATATGAGTTAATGTCCCATAGGTTTTAAAAGGAATAATTTGCAATTTATCTTTCTTAAACATAGCTTTAATTTCACCAGAAATTAAAAATATAAAAAAACCGTCTTACATAGTGCAAGACGGCTAAATATAAATTGACTGTAAAATTATTATTCCTTAGTTTTCTCTTCATTCACGAATGTTGCATAAGCTATAGGTATCTCTTTGTTGCCTTCTACTTTTATTGTAGTTTCTACTTTTATACTATTAACATCTTCAACATGCTTAGCAAGACCGTCGTTTGTAATTGCAATACTAGGCGCTATTACCAAAGCAACAACAGACATTAATTTTAATAAGATATTTAAAGAAGGTCCCGAAGTATCTTTAAAAGGATCTCCCACAGTATCCCCTACTACGGCAGCTTTGTGAACATCCGTACCTTTTCTTCCATCTTCTTCTATAGTTTTCTTTGCATTATCCCATGCACCACCTGCATTGGACTGAAAAATAGCCATTAAGACTCCACAAGTAGTAACACCAGCAAGTAAACCTCCTAACATTTCAGCACCACCAATACCAACAATTTTACCTCCAAAGCCAACAATTACCGGAACAGCAATTGCTAATAACCCAGGTAAAACCATTTCTTTAATAGATGCTTTTGTAGAAATATCTATACACTTACCGTAATCTGCTACACCATCTGCAGCGTCAAAAACTTTTCTGTCTTCCTCTGAAGCTTTACTCATATCAGAATCATACTTACGCATAATACCCAGTGCTGCTTTTAATTCAGGAATATCTCTAAATTGACGACGAACTTCCTCTATCATTGCCATTGCTGCTCTACCAACAGCGTTCATTGACAAAGCAGAAAAAACAAAAGGCAACATACCTCCTATTAACAAACCTGCCATAATATCTGGTCTAGAAACGTCTATAGAAGTTACATTTGCTGTTTTCATAAACGCTGCAAATAATGCTAATGCTGTTAATGCTGCAGAGGCAATTGCAAATCCTTTGCCTATTGCAGCAGTTGTATTACCAACAGCATCTAACTTATCTGTACGTTCACGTACTTCACTCGGCAACTCTGCCATTTCTGCTATACCACCTGCATTATCGCATATAGGACCATAAGCATCTACCGCTAATTGAATCCCTGTATTAGCCAACATACCTACTGCTGCAATAGCAATACCGTATAAACCTGCTTGGCTATGCGAAATAATAATTGCTGCTGCAATTAAAAGTATAGGAATTGCTGTAGACATCATCCCAACACCTAATCCTGCAATTATATTTGTTGCCGCTCCTGTTTCCGATTGTTTAACTATATCCATAACAGGTTTTTTACCTGTTGCAGTATAATACTCTGTTACTTTACCCACTAAAAGACCTGCAACTAAACCTGCTATTGTTGCCCAAAAAACTCCCATAGAAGTATATGTTACACCTGCTTCTACCCATGATTCTGGGAGCATTTTTTGAATAATAAAAAAAGATGCCACCAACATTAAACCTGCAGAACCAAATTCTCCGATATTTAATGCCGTTTGCGGATTCCCGCCATCCTTAACACGAACAAAAAATGTTCCTAGAATAGACATAACAATACCTGTTGCAGCTAATACTAATGGAAGATATACTGCTCCTAAACCATCAAAAGATGAAGCAAATTCTGGTAAACCAGCATAAACAGCACCAAGTACCATTGTTCCTATAATTGAACCAACATAAGATTCAAACAAATCTGCTCCCATACCTGCAACATCCCCAACATTATCCCCAACATTATCTGCTATAGTAGCAGGGTTTAAAGGATGATCCTCTGGAATACCAGCTTCTACTTTACCTACTAAATCTGCACCTACATCTGCTGCTTTAGTATAAATACCTCCACCAACACGTGCAAACAAAGCTATGGAAGATGCTCCTAAAGAAAATCCGGAAAGAACATTTAACACCTCTCCTATACTCCATCCTTGTCCGCTATATATCATAAAGAGTCCGCTTAAACCCAAAACCCCTAAACCAACAACACCAAGTCCCATTACAGCTCCACCTGCAAATGCAACTTCTAAAGCTTTCCCTAAAGAAGTTCTTGCAGCTTGCGTTGTTCTAACATTAGCTTTAGTAGCTACTTTCATACCTATAAACCCAGCTAATGCAGAACAAATTGCACCTACAATAAAAGATACCGCTACCATACCATTAGATCCTTCCTCAGAATTTCCTTTAAAGTAAAGTAATACCGCAACTGCTACTACAAAAACCGCTAAAACCTTGTATTCTGCTTTTAAAAAAGCCATTGCACCGTCAGAAATGTTCTTGGCTATCCTTGCCATTTTTTCTTCCCCTTCGTCTTGTTTAGATACCCAAAGATTTTTTACGAATACAAAAATTAAGGCCAGAATACCAAAGCCCCATAAATAGTTCACAAATACTTCCATAGTTTATTATTAATTTGTCATTTATATAGCAGTAAATGTAACAAATCGATAATAATAAAAAAAGCCACCTTTAAATTTAAAGGTGGCTTTTTTTATTAAACAGGTAATTTATATTGTAAATGTACCTTTATCTTTATGCTCGCTTTTATCATAACGCTCTACACATTCATGGTATATTTTTATTGCTTCTTCTGCATTTCCCCAACCACCGGTATCAACTTTTTTTCTTTCTAAATCTTTATAAACCTTAAAGAAATGCTCTATCTCTTTTAATCTATGTGGATTTATATCGTTAATATCATTTTTATTGCTCCAAATTGGATCAGATACTGGCACGCAAATTATTTTTTCATCTGGTCCTTTTTCATCGGTCATATGAAAAACACCTATAGGTTTAACTTCCATTACCACCATTGGATATGTTGGTTGATGCCCCAATACTAATATATCTAATGGATCCTTATCTAACGCTAATGTTTCTGGAATAAAACCATAATCTCCAGGGTACATCATGGAAGAAAATAACATTCTATCAAACCTAATTTTATGTAATGTAAAATCATATTCATATTTATTTCTACTTCCTTTTGGAATTTCTATTAAAACATCAAAAGTTATGCTTTTCTTTTCTGCCATTATTGTATTTTTTTTCGTGTGCAAAGTTAACAAATGAACGCTAGCCCATTAATGAAATTGTATTAATTCTATATTAATTTAAAAATTAAACCCAAAAGTTCCTGTTACACTAAAGGGCCTTGCTTCTGGAGTGTCTAAATAATTACCTCTAAAGTTAAAATCTATTCTAAATATTTTAAAAATGTTTCCTATACCAAAGGAGTATTCATAATACACTTTATCTGATGGTGCTATTAATGGCGTTGTAATATTTGCTGGCGCATTTAATGCTATGTTTTCATCTGACAATTGCCCCCAAACTCCACGCAGTCCTACAATTTCTCTTAAATTCCATTTTCTTATTAACGGAATTCTAGAAAATAATCTGCCATTAAAATTATGTTCTAAATGCAATGACGCATAAGTATCTGTAACAAATTCGTAAAAATCTAAATTTGGAAAAGTACCATAATTAGAAAAGAATGTTTGGTTACCTGGAATAACACTTAATAAACCTAGAGGCACCTCTCCTAAAGTTTTCCCAATTTCCACAGTACTATACAACCTTCCAAAACCTCCTACTTGCCATGGCTGACTATATGAAAACTGAAGTTTACTATAATTAAAATCGCTATTCATAGGGCCTTTTAAGCCTTTTGTATAATTTAATAATAGTGTACTATAGTTATCATTAATATCTCTACGCTCTACACCATGACCTATTGTTTTTTTTCCTGGTGTATATATTACTATTGTGTTTAGATTAAATTGCTTTACTTCTGATGCTATTCCTGTTACAGATTCTGCATCTACATAGTCTAAACTAAAATCGCCAGGTAATGCAGAGCTAAGCGTCCTAAAGTTTGCCCCCAAAGAAACCCTAACATTTGTTAATGGTTCTACTTCTACACTAAGTGCACTCAAATTAATATTAGTAAGCCTATTATTTGCACCAACAGTTAGCAAAGAGGAAGATGCTATGCTCCTTCCTAAAACATCATTGGTAGCTGTTAAGCTTACCCCCAGTTGCTCTATATCTCTTCTATTTCCTCCAGAGATTATTAATCTACTTTTATTATCTAACAAAAACTTACCAGATATACCATGCTTAACTTTTTGATCAGCAAAACCGTATGCAGCATAACCTTCTACTCTCCATGGATCGTTTGGCCCAAAATATGTTCTTGCTCCTAACCTTACTCTTGCTCCTTCTGCATCATTATAACCAAAAACATCGTAAACAGAACCAATATCTAAATTCCATTTATCTATTTCTACATAGCCAGATCCCAGAATACTAACTAAGTTATAATACGACTTAAATTTAGGTACAGTTTTTAGCGTATCAATTAACTTATAAATCCCTTTTTCATCTTTATTTAAAGATTCTAATCTATTCTCTTTCCAAAACGCATCATCTTTTACAACTACCTCTGGATCAAAAGGGTTCCCATCTTTCTTATAAAAATCTCTAGGTTTTTCTTTATCAAAATCATAAGCGTTATAAACCGTTGTTCTTTTACCGTAAACCCCTTTTGATTTTTCTTTCTTTTTAAAACTAAAATCGCTCAGCATATAGTCTCTCTTTAAAAGAAAAACAGAATCGTTCATTACATCAAAATCTTGCTCAATATAAATCTCTTTAACCCAGTTTATATTAGCACTTTTAGTAACTTCTAGATTTATATTTTTAATAGCGTATGTAGAATCATTTACCCAAAAGTCTCCTTTAAATGTTAATTCATTTTTTCTTCTTGGATAGTATACAATATTATAGCACCATTTATTATCTATAAAAGCACTATCTCTAAGTGCATAATTATAGGTATCTATTCCTGTTCTAGATAAAGGACTAGTAAAACTTTTATCAAAAAACTTTAAGTAATTATCATAAATATCATAATCCTGATACAAATCTTCTACAAATGCAATTATTGCTTGGTTGTTATCAAAACCAGAATTCTTATTCCCTAAAATTTCTTCTTTTTCTTCTTTTATAATATTATCCCCATATACCTTAGAAAAAGTTTCGTTTAAGAAAATTGGCAAGTACGTTTTTCCCGTAATCTTTGAAGTATCTAAATCTTGAAATACAAATTCTAGTCCTTTAAATATTTTACGTTGCATTAATGCACTATCTATAGTATTTAAATCAAACTCTACCTTTTCATATTTATCAAAAGCATATTGTTTAAACTTACGAACTCCATTCTCTCTTTTTTTAGCCCATATTTTTCGCAAAATATCTACTGCTGGGTTATTTTTTTTAGATTGCTTACCCGCTATAAGAACTACTTCATTTAATTGTTCGCTAGATTCTGCTAGCTTAATTTCCATTTCGTAATTAACCTTAGAGTTAAGAATTATGGTCTGCGTTTCATATCCTACAAAAGAAACCACAAGTGTATTATAACTTGTATCTGACTCTAAATAAAACCTCCCATTATCGTTTGTAATGGTTCCTTCTGTAGAATTCTTAAAAAGTATATTGGCAAATGCAACAGGTTCACCCAAATCATCTAATACTATTCCAGAAACTTTAGTTTGCGCATTTACTAGTAGTGCAAATAAAAAAAGGAAAAGAAAAATTATTTTTTTCATTATAATTATGTGTTCTATTTAATGGTACTAACAAATAACATACCAATAAAAAAGCCTCGCCGACTAATTTAAGTTGGCGAAGCTACTATTCTTTTACAAATATGTAAGTGTTTATTTACTTATATAACACTTTTTTAACGGCCGTAACCACATCTGAAGCATTTGGCAACCACTCTTCTAATAAAACTGGAGAATATGGCGCTGGTGTATCTGCTGTATTTATTTTTATAACTGGTGCATCTAAATAATCAAATGCATTAGATTGTATATGGTACGTAATTTCTGTTGCTACATTACCAAAAGGCCAAGCTTCTTCTAAAATTACTAGGCGGTTTGTTTTCTTAACAGAATCTACAATAGCTTTATAATCTAAAGGCTTAACGGTACGTAAATCAATTATTTCACAACTAATACCTTCTTTTTCTAACTCATCCGCCGCTTTATCTGCCTCTTTAATGATTTTACCAAAAGAAACTATAGTAACATCTGAACCAGATCTACGAATATCTGCAACACCTAAAGGAATTGTAAATTCTCCTTCTGGAACCTCCCCCTTATCACCATACATTTGCTCAGATTCCATGAAAATTACAGGATCATTATCTCTTATTGCTGCTTTTAGCAAACCTTTAGCATCTTTAGGATTAGACGGTACTACTACTTTTAATCCTGGGCAATTAGCATACCAGCTTTCAAAAGCTTGCGAGTGTGTTGCAGCTAATTGTCCAGCAGAGGCTGTTGGCCCTCTAAATACTATTGGACATGGAAACTGACCTCCAGACATTTGTCTAATTTTAGCTGCATTATTTATAATTTGGTCAATACCAACTAAAGCAAAATTAAATGTCATGAACTCTATAATAGGTCTATTCCCTGTCATTGTAGAACCTACACCTACTCCTGCAAAACCTAATTCTGCAATTGGGGTATCTATAACTCTTTTAGGACCAAATTCATCTAACATTCCTTTAGAAGCTTTATAAGCACCATTATATTCTGCAACTTCCTCTCCCATTAAATAGATAGATTCGTCTTTTCTCATTTCTTCAGACATAGCCTCCGCTATAGCTTCTCTAAACTGTAATGTTTTCATGTTTATAACAATTGAATTCCTAAATTAAATACCTAAAAGGCAAGCAAAAATAGGGAATTATATATCAAAATAATAACCATTTTGCTCAAAAAAAGTTATAAATTTACTATGCACGCATAGTAAATTCAGAAATTATTAACTATCTTAGCCCTATTATATTTAAAAGCTTATTTAATCGATGAAAATATTAGTTTGCATAAGTAACGTACCGGACACCACTTCTAAAATTAATTTTATAGATGGTGATACAAAATTTGACACCAATGGTGTGCAATTTGTTATAAACCCAAATGATGAATTTGGTCTTACAAGAGCCATGTGGTTTAAAGAAAAACAAGGCGCAACAGTACATGTAGTGTCTGTTGGAGGCCCAACAATAGAGCCTACAATTAGAAAATCTCTTGCAATTGGAGCAGATGAGGCTATACGTATTAACGCAGAACCTACTGATGGTTTTTTTGTTGCACAACAATTAGCAGAAGTTGTTAAAAATGGAGATTACAACCTTATTATAGCCGGTAGAGAATCTATTGATTATAATGGCGGTATGGTTCCTGGAATTCTTGCTTCTTTATTAGACATGAATTTTGTAAATACTTGTATTAGTCTAGAAATAGATGGTGAAAACGCTACTGCGCAAAGAGAAATAGATGGCGGAAAAGAAACTCTAACCACTTCTCTACCACTTGTTATTGGAGGTCAAAAAGGTTTAGTACAGGAAAGTGATTTAAAAATTCCTAACATGAGAGGAATTATGATGGCTAGACAAAAGAAATTAACTGTTGTTGAACCTGTAGATGCATTAAACACTACACAGGACACTAAATTTGAGAAGCCAGCAGCAAAAGGTGCTGTTAAATTAATAGACGCTAGCAATGTTGATGAACTTATAAGTTTATTACATAATGAAGCAAAAGTAATTTAGTATTAATTCTTTATTCCAATTATTTAGGAATATTTTAATTTAAGAAAAAATGTCAGTTTTAGTATATACAGAATCCGAAAACGGAAAATTTAAAAAAAATGCTTTAGAGGTTGCCTCTTATGCTACAGAAGTTGCTAAACTATTAGGAACAAATGCCGTTGCAATATCTATTAATGCAACAGAAAATGAAACTTTAGGTACTTATGGTATTAGCAAAGTATTAAATGTTAGTAATGATAAGTTGTCTGTGTTTAATGCAAAAGGGTATGCAAATACTATTACACAAGCTGCAAAGGCAGAAAATGCGCAAGTTATTATTACTAGTTCTAGTACAGATGCTAAATATTTAGCTCCATTAGTTAGCGCATCATTAAAAGCTGGTTACGCTCCTAATGTTGTTGCTGCTCCAGAAAGCACAAGTCCTTTTACCGTAAAAAGAACTGTTTTTAGTAATAAAGGATTTGCCTTAACGCAAATAAATACAGATATAAAAGTTGTTGGAGTATCTAATAATTCTTTTGGAATTATAGAAAATGCTACTACAGCAGCTGTAGAAAATTTTGATGCCTCTTTAGAGGATAGTAATTTTTCAACTAAATCTATAGAAGTAGATAAGATTATTGGAAAAGCTACAATAGCAGATGCAGATATTGTTGTATCTGGTGGTAGAGGATTAAAAGGCCCAGAAAATTGGGGTATGATTGAAGAACTTGCCGATGTTCTTGGCGCTGCAACAGCTTGTTCTAAGCCTGTATCCGACTTAGGTTGGAGACCGCACGGAGAACACGTAGGACAAACAGGAAAACCTGTTGCAAGTAATTTATACATTGCTATTGGTATTTCTGGAGCCATACAACACCTTGCTGGTGTAAGTGCTTCTAAGACAAAAGTTGTTATTAACACAGACCCTGAAGCTCCATTTTTTAAAGCTGCAGATTATGGTATTGTAGGAGATGCCTTTGAGGTTGTGCCGCAGCTCATCGAAAAATTAAAAGAATTTAAAGCGCAAAACGCTTAATTTTTGTTAATTTGTGCCTTTCTAAAGGGTTGTTTAAATAAATGGATACTCAACTTATTTAAACAACCCTTTTTTTACAACTATTTATGAGCTTAGTAAGATTAAAAATAAAAGGGATTTCCTATAGCCAAACTCAAAATGGAGCTTATGCCCTTATTTTAAATGAAGTTGAAGGTGATCGTAAACTTCCAATTGTAATTGGCGCTTTTGAAGCACAGTCTATTGCAATAGCTTTAGAAAAAGAAATTAAACCCCCAAGACCACTAACACACGATTTATTTAAAAATTTCTCCGACAGGTTTGATATTGTTGTAAAACAAGTAATCATACACAAACTAGTAGACGGTGTTTTTTATTCCAGCATTATATGTGAAAGAGATGGTATTGAAGAAATTATTGATGCAAGAACTAGTGATGCTATTGCATTAGCATTACGTTTTGACGCTCCTATATTTACTTATAAAACTATCTTAGATAAGGCTGGCATTTTCTTAAAATTCTCTTCTAAAGACAAAGACAAGGAGAATGATGATAGTATAATGGTAGATGAAATTCTACAAGAAGGCGGAGACCCAATAGAAATTGAATCTGGTGCAACAGATGGCTACACAGAGCTTACCACAGATGAACTTTATAAAGAGCTAAATAAAGCTGTAGCAAATGAAGATTACGAAAAAGCAGCCAAACTAAGAGACGAAATATCTAAAAGAAACTAAATTTTTAAAATAGTTGCATGAAAAATTTGCCATGGCTAATTTTTATTTTTTTCATTTTTGGCATTTTTTCTTATGCTCAAGACGCAACAGCGCAAGACACTATTATTAACAATACTACAATTGTTAATGACATTTCTACTACAACACCTACAATAGTTCCTAATGCGGGCTTTTCCATGCATAGTTTATGGAGGGGTATTTTAGGAATGGTAGTTATAATTGCTATCTCTTTTTTATTTAGTTCTAATAAAAAAGCAATTAACTGGAAAACTGTTGGCATAGGTTTAGGAATACAATTATTAATTGCTATTGGCGTACTAAAAGTTCCTTTTATTCAAAAAATATTTGAAGGATTAGGAAACATTTTTGTTAATATATTAGATTTTACCAGAGCAGGAAGTCAATTTTTATTTGAAGGTTTAGTAGTAGATATGGACACCTTCGGATTTATTTTTGCATTTCAAGTACTCCCTACAATCATCTTTTTTTCTGCACTAACCTCTTTATTATTCTATTTAGGACTTATACAAAAAGTAGTAAAAGGCCTTGCCTTACTTTTATCTAAAACCTTAGGAATATCTGGCCCAGAAAGTCTTTCTGTTGCAGGTAATATCTTCTTAGGTCAAACAGAAGCTCCTTTGCTTATAAAAGCCTATTTAGAGAAAATGACAAAATCCGAAATCTTGTTAGTTATGATTGGTGGTATGGCAACCGTTGCAGGTGCTGTTTTAGCTGCTTATATAGGGTTTTTAGGTGGGGATGACCCTGTGCTACGGTTACAATTTGCTAAACATTTACTAGCGGCATCTGTAATGGCTGCCCCTGGTGCTATTGTAGTTTCAAAAATTCTATACCCGCAAACTGAAAAAATAGATACTAATGTAACTGTATCTACAGAAAAAATAGGTTCCAATATATTAGACGCCATTTCAAACGGAACAACCGAAGGCTTAAAATTAGCTGTAAATGTAGGCGCTATGCTTTTAGTTTTTGTAGCTTTTATTGCCATGATAAATGGTATATTAGAATGGAGTGGAGATATAACCCACCTAAACAGCTGGATTGCTAATAATACTAGCTATGAAAAATTTTCTTTAGAAGCTATTTTAGGAACCATTTTTGCCCCTTTAATGTGGCTAATAGGTGTTGCCAATGAAGATATTATGCTTATGGGACAATTATTAGGTATAAAATTAGCAGCAAGTGAATTTATTGGTTACATACAACTTGCGGAACTTAAAAACATGGCTAACGCTACCCATTTTACGTATAACAAATCTATAATAATGGCCACTTATATGTTATGTGGCTTTGCAAACTTTGCATCTATAGGAATACAAATAGGAGGCATTGGTTCTCTTGCTCCAGGACAAAGAAAAACCCTATCCGAATTTGGAATGAAAGCTGTTCTTGGTGGCTCTTTAGCCTCATTGTTATCGGCAACTATTGCTGGAATGATACTTGGTTAAATTTTACATGTCATTAGTATATAGTTAATAATTATTAATAATTATCACTCTTTCTTTTACTACTTAAGTATTTCTATTCACTAATTTTACTTTATTAAGTTAATCATCATTATGAAACAATATCACGATTTATTAAAACACGTATTAGAAACTGGCAACCAAAAAGGAGATCGTACAGGAACAGGAACAGTTAGTGTTTTTGGACATCAAATGCGTTTTGATTTAAGTGAAGGTTTTCCAATGGTGACAACTAAAAAGTTACACCTAAAATCTATCATTTACGAACTTTTGTGGTTTTTAAAAGGAGATACCAATATTAAATATCTTCAAGAAAATGGTGTTAGAATATGGAATGAGTGGGCTGATGAAAATGGGGATTTAGGACCTGTATACGGTCACCAATGGAGAAATTGGAATAGTGACGAAATTGACCAGATAAAGGAAGTTATTCACTCTTTAAAAACAAATCCAAATAGTAGAAGAATGTTAGTTTCTGCTTGGAACCCAAGTGTTTTACCAGACACCTCTAAATCTTTTTCTAAAAATGTAGCTAACGGAAAAGCTGCTTTACCTCCTTGCCATGCATTTTTTCAGTTTTATGTTGCTGATGGCAAACTTTCTTGCCAGTTATACCAACGTAGTGCAGATATCTTTTTAGGCGTTCCTTTTAACATTGCTTCTTATGCTTTATTTACAATGATGATGGCGCAAGTATGTGGTTACGAGGCTGGGGAATTTATTCATACTTTTGGAGATGCTCATATATACAATAATCATATGGAGCAAGTAGAATTACAACTTAGTAGAGAGCCAAGAGCTTTACCTAAAATGATATTAAACCCAGAAATTAAAGATATTTTCGATTTTAAATTTGAAGATTTTACTTTAGAAGATTATAATCCGCACCCACACATTAAAGGGGTTGTTGCTATTTAATATTTTTTATAAAAGTAATTTTTAAGTAATCTTCATAAGATTGCTTAAAGTTTGTGTATTCTTAATTCCTATCTTTAAAGCAAATAAGCTTTAATGACCACTACAAACCCCTTGCTTCAGTTTTTTCTTAAAACACGAAAACATACAGAAGATATTTGCAGCCCTTTAGAGATTGAAGATTATGTTGTACAACCTATAGAAGATGTTTCTCCTCCCAAATGGCATTTAGGACATACTACTTGGTTTTTTGAAGAGTTTATTTTAAAACAGCATCTGGGCAACTACAAATTATTTGATGAAGATTTTTCCTTTGTTTTTAATAGTTATTATGAAGCTGTTGGCAAAAGAGTAATACGCTCTAACAGAGGAAATTTGTCTAGACCATCTGTCCAAAAAGTGTACGAATATAGAAACTATGTAACTAAAGAAATTGAGAAGTTAATTACAAAAACCAATACACTAGAAATAAATAGTTTACTAGAAATAGGCATTCATCATGAAAAGCAACACCAAGAACTACTCCTTACTGATATTAAATTTATCCTAGGAAACAACCCACTATTACCTTCTTATAGTAATATAATTAAAGAACATGAAACACAAGATTACCAACAAGAATGGTTAAAAGTCAATGAAGGGGTTTATGAAATTGGACATAATAATTCTTCTTTTTGTTATGATAATGAATTAGGAAGACATAAAGTTTATCTTACTAATTACGAAATAGCAAACAAGCTTGTTACCAATAAAGAATTTATAGAGTTTATTACTGCTAATGGTTATAAATTACATGATTTTTGGCATGCAGAAGGATGGGATTGGGTTAATAAAAATAAAATTACGACTCCTTTATATTGGCATAATATAGATGGTAAATGGTACCATTACACATTAAATGGATTACAAGAAATAAATTTAAATTCTCCTGTTACTCATATTTCTTATTTTGAAGCTTTTGCTTATGCACAGTATAAAAAACTAAGATTACCAACCGAATTTGAATGGGAAATAGCACAAGGTAAATTTAGCTGGGGAGATAGGTGGGAATGGACGGAAAGCGCATATTTGCCTTATCCAGGATACGCTAAAGTAGATGGTGCTCTAGGAGAATATAATGGCAAATTTATGGTAAACCAAAAAGTATTAAGAGGAGGTTCTATTGCCACTCCTACACAACATACAAGACCTACTTACCGTAATTTTTTTCAAACAAATTTAAGATGGCAATATACCGGATTAAGGTTGGCCAAATAATTACGACAAAAAGAAAATGCAAGAAAACACTACCATTATTTTTACCAACGCTTTTGAAGAAGATATTTATAATGGCTTAACTGATTACCCTAAACATTTATCCTCAAAATATTTTTACGATACTAAAGGAGATGGGTTATTCCAAGAAATAATGGCGATGCCAGAATATTACTTAACAGATAGTGAGTATGATATTCTTTCAAAATATAAAGAACAGATTTCTTCTTTATTTCAAAAAGACAGTCAATCTTTTAATTTAATTGAACTCGGAGCTGGTGACGGAAAAAAAACAAAAATTTTACTAGAACATTTATATAATTCTAATATAGATTTTGTGTATCAACCAATAGATATTAGTCAAAATGCTTTAGATCAATTAGGTAGTTCTATTAAAGAAGAATTTCCTAAAATAAAAGTAAACAAGATACAAGGAACCTATTTTAATGCACTTAAAAAAATTGAAGTCCCTAGTACCTCTAGAAAAATTATTCTTTTCTTAGGTTCTAATATAGGAAACATGGAACATAAAGAGGCTACAGAATTCTTAAGTTCCATTACCCAACATATGAACTCTGATGATTTATTATTTGTTGGTTTTGATTTAAAGAAAAATCCGCAAACTATATTAGATGCTTATAATGACCAAACAGGTATTACCGCTGCTTTTAATAAAAATATTTTGACAAGAATTAACACCTCTTTAAATGCTAATTTTAATTTAGACAATTTTAAACATTGGGAAACATATAATCCAGAAACTGGAACTGCAAAAAGTTATTTAGTTTCTACAATTGACCAAGAAGTTTTAATAGAAAAATTAGAGCTCAAAATTAATTTTAATGCATGGGAAACTATACATACTGAAATTTCTCAAAAATATGATGAACGCACAGTACAAATGCTAGCAAAAAATGCAGGCATGACTATTGAAACAGAATTTACCGACCCAAAGAATTACTACAAAAACTATATTTTCAAAAAAAAATAAATCTTATGAAAGCAATTTGGAATAATACAATTATAGCAGAAAGTGACGATACAGTTGTTATTGAAAATAATCATTATTTTCCTTCTGATAGTATTAAAAAAGAATACTTTAAAGAAAGTGACACACATACCACTTGCCCGTGGAAAGGATTAGCTTCATATTACACGCTAAATGTAAATGGAAAAGAGAATATTGATGCTGCTTGGTTTTATCCGGAAGTAAGTGAATTAGCCCGAACAATTAAAGGCAGAGTTGCCTTTTGGAAAGGTGTAGAAATAACAAAATAATTTAAAAAAGAAAGCCTGCATGGAAAACATACAGGCTTTATATTATTACAGTTCTAATACTGCATTTTCAGAACCAGCAAAATCGTTCCATTGGTAACGATCCGCTTCTGGTTCATTTACATAAGAACCATCTATTATATACTTATATTCAAAAGAATTCTCTTTAGGTAAATCAAAAGTACCTTTAAAAGTTCCATTCTTAAGTTTCTTTAATGTTGCTCCTTTAGGTTTCCAATTATTGAAATCTCCTACAACTTCTACTTTTTTTGCCTCCGCTGCTGGTACTGTAAAAGTAACCTTACAAACTGGCTTAGATTTTAAATACTTTTTTACTACTGCCATAACATATTAAATTAAAATATAGGGCAAAACTAATACAATAACTCTCTCATTAACAAGGATTAATAAATTATTATCAATTTAATAATAAACAGATACTATTTACAGAACTATCATAAAAAAAGAGATGTTTTTTTAATAATTGCAATAACTAAATAACTGATTTTATAACCTTTATGATGTCTTCTATATCTTTTTCTGTATTATAAAAATGGAAACTAAGCCTGATACCATCTCCCCTTTGAGAACATATTACGCCATTATCAGTTAAATGATTAAATAGTTTACTATCCCCTTTTATATTAAATATAGTACTATGTTCTTTTCTTTGAACAACTACCTCATCTAACAAACCTAATTTCGAAAATTCTAATATTGCTTTAGCTGCTATAACTTTAATTCGAGTTTCTATTTTATCTATCCCAATACTCTTCATATAATTAAGAGAAAAATTTAAGCTTCCAAAGGCAAAACATGATAAATGACCAGGCTCAAAATGTTTTACAAAAGAAATACTATCTTTTTTTTCTTCCTCTGCTCCTGCTGAAGAAAAGCCGATTATAGGAATTGCAAGCCTATCTTTTACAGCCTCATTAAATAGAAAAAAGCCATTCCCATAACCAGACAAAAGCCATTTATAGGCACTTGCTCCTAAAATATCTATTCCTGATTCTTGAAAATTAAAATCTGAAGTTCCACAAAATTGAGTTCCGTCTGCAATAATTAATAGTTCCGGATTTTCTTTTTTTAGTTTTTTTATAAAATCTAAATCTATCTTAACACCATTTAACCACTGTACTATACTTAAAGCTAAAACATCAATATTTTCTTTTGCTATAAGATTTTCTATATCCTCTTCTAATTGTGCTGTTATAGAAATTTCAAAAGTTTTAAAAGAACGTGTTTCAAAAGGCCATTTTACAGAAGGATAGTCATTCTCTAATAAAGCTATTTTAGAACCTTCCTTTAAGCTATCTAAAACCATATTTATTCCTAAAGAAAAATTAGAAACTAAAGCCACATCATCACTTTTACAGTGAAATAATGATGCTACAGATTCTCTAGTTTCTTCGATTATTTTAAGCCCTTCCTTTCGCATTGCGCTTCCTTTCAATAAAAAATCTAGATCATATTCCTGCCTCCAATCTAATAAATCATCAGAAAACAATCCAAAAGCGGCTGTATTAGCATAGATATACTGTCTCAATACCGGAAAATTGCTTCTAACCTTATTCATGTTGCAAACTTATTTAGTAATTACTTTATCTTTGAAGTAAAGATAAGTATTGCTATGTTTTCCAAGAATAAAAAAACATCTCAATTAGATACAGAACAACATGAGCTATTAGAAAATGCGCAAACTCGTATTAAGCAAAAAAAACGCTTATACGTTCACTTTGTTATTTTCCTAATAGGTAGTGTGTTTCTTATCCTAATTAATAAAATTCTTAAATACGGTGTAGAGTACAATTGGTTTATTTGGGGTATTACCTTTTGGGGCTTCTTGTTTGTAATACATGTTTTTAATGTTCTTTTTACTCAAAAATTTATGGGAAAAGACTGGGAACGTGAACAAAGAGAAAAATTAGTAGCCAAACAGAAAAAAAGAATCTTAGAAATCCAGAAAGAAATTGAAACAGAGTTTCCTTTAAACAATATTAATAAAAAAAAAGAGTAGTGTACAACATAACAATGATTGCCGCAGCGGCAGAAAATAATGCGCTAGGAAAAGACAACGATTTATTATGGCACTTACCTGATGACTTTAAAAGGTTTAAAACTTTAACCACTGGACATAAAATTATTATGGGAAGAAAAACTTTTGAAAGTTTTCCTAAACCACTACCAAATAGAACGCATATAATTATTACAAGAGACCATAACTATATTGTAGAACATCCAAGTTGTGTTGTAGTACATAGTATTGAAAATGCTCTAAAATTAGTTACTAAAGAAGATTGTTTTATTATTGGAGGTGGTGAAATTTATAAACAAGCCGAAAAGTTTTCAAATAAAATTGAACTAACAAGAGTGCATGCTTCTTTTGATGCAGATACTTTTTTTCCTGAAATTAATCCTAAAAATTGGAAACTAGACTCTAAAGAACACCACCCTGTTGATGAGAAACATAAATATGCTTTTACTTATTTAACTTATCTAAAAGTCTAAAAAAGAAATTTTTGTAGTAACTCCTTCTTTTTCTACCAGACTCTTTAAAACACTACTATCTACATTACTATAAAAGGTATGTTCTCCTTTTTTTGTAGAAGGGTTTACTATTTTATTTTTCTCTAAAATAGCTTTTGTCTGTTTTGCAACAGCCTCACCAGAGTCTATTATTTTTACTTTTCCTGGTATTATTTCTTTTATTAAAGGTATTAAATATGGGTAATGGGTACACCCTAAAACTAAATAATCTATACCTTCTTTTAACATAGGGTGCAGATATTTACTTAATAGATTTTTTAATTCTACACTTTGTAACTCTCCTTTTTCAATAAGTGGCACTAAACCTTCCCCTTCTCTTTCTATAATTTTTATACCACTCGCATGGTTTTCGGACGTACTATGAAATAAGCTACTAGACAAAGTGCCTTTTGTAGCCAAAATGCCAACTATTTTAGATTCTGACTGTAGTGCCGCTGGTTTTATAGCTGGCTCTATTCCTATAAATGGGACATTATAATTTTCCCTTAAATAATTTATAGCATTTGTTGTTGCTGTATTACAAGCAACCACTATTAACTTACATCCCCTTTCTAATAAATACTCTGTATTTTTTATGCTAAGCCTTAAAATTTCTTCTTTAGACTTTTTCCCATAGGGAGCATTCTTACTATCTGCCAAATATATTATGTCTTCATTAGGAAGTAAAGATTCAATTTCTTTCCAGATAGATGTTCCCCCTACACCAGAATCAAATATACCTATAGGGATTATACTCATAATTTCTACTAGTTTAAAACAGGTACAATTGGTTTTCCTGTAGTTCCGTTTGGAAAAGAAATACCTAACAAAGTAGCAATAGTAGGTGCTATATCTGGAATTTCAGTTCTAATTACTGTATTCCCTTTCTTAATACCTTTTCCATAAAATAATAACGGCACATGGGTGTCATATATTTGTGGGGATCCGTGTGTAGAACCTGTTTTGCCATAACTTATTACACCTGGAGCTAAAACAAACAATATATCTCCAGACCGCTTTTGATTGTACCCATTTTGCAATATGTAAGGTATACCTCTAGTATATTGCTGACTCCACATTTGTTCTGCGGTATACACCCTATTTATATAATTATACTTTAAAATTTCCTTAGCAATAGATTCTTGTACAATACCAATTTCTAACTCTAAGTTTTTAATAATTTTATGGTCTAAAAAAAGCTGAAAATTAGAAAAACTCTTTACTATATCTGTTGTTCCATAAGCATACTGCAAAAACTCATTTAATTTAGATTTTAGGCTTTTAAATTCTGCATATCCTGCTGGTATTTTATTATCTTTTAAATACCCAGGAACATGTATCGCAGCATGGTCTGCTGTTAAAAATAAAGTATATTCTCCTTTTCCTACTTTCTTATCTAAGGCATTAAAAACCCTTGCTAAGTCTTGGTCTAATCTTAGGTAAGTATCTTCTATTTCTTTTGAATTTACTCCAAATTTATGACCTACGTAATCTGTACTAGAAAAACTTATAGACAAAAAATCGGTAATCTCATCTTTTCCTAAATTTTCTCCATCTAAAGCGGCAATGGCAAAATCTGTAGTTAAACTATTACCAAAAGGTGTGTGCTTTAAAATTTCATATTTATCATTAGCGTCCCATAAAACTGGAATATTATGAGGAAAAGTAGGTGTATTCTCCCCCTCAAAAAGACCCTCGTAGGAGTTGTCATCTAAACCACTTTCTAAGTATGTGCTTATATCTTTTAATGTATTCCATTCTTTCTTATAACTATCTACACTTCTTGAGTTGTTAAAATTAACCACCCACTTTGGTAAAGAATTCATATAAAAAGAACTTGTTATCCAGCTTCCTTCATTTTTTCCATAAAACCAATACGCGCCATTTGCTGTATGCCCTCCTGGCATAATTGCACCTCTATCTTTTAATGCAATTGCTATTGTTTTCCCTCTCATTTGCGTGTGCAAGCGTAACTGATCTGCTATTGTAGTTACTTCCATTCTGTGCGGAGACATTTTACCTGCATCTGAAATTGTTCCTACAGAAGCATATGTAGCATCAGATGCGCAATACACCATTTTATCTAACTCTTTATCATACCAATCATTCCCAATTATACCATGTGTTGCAGGAGTTGTTCCTGTGTAAACAGAAGCATGTCCAGGGCCTGTACTAGTAGGCGCATAATTAAAATGATTATTTCTACAATTAAAACCATCATTTAACAACCTTTTAAAGCCTCCTTCTTGAAACTTATTAGAAAAACGAGTTAAGTAATCATAACGCATTTGGTCAACTACAATACCAACAACTAATTTTGGCGCACTAAACTCCTCCATAGTTTTGTCTTTACTCTTCTTTTTTTGCCCATAACTATTACCAAAAATATTAGCAAAAAAAAGTAATACTAATAAAGTTCTAATGTTTTTAAAATGCATATATAATAAATTGATTGAGTAAAAGTAAATAAAATCCCTCTCAAAAAAATTAAATGCAAGTTAAATGACAGTCATTATTGTTATTTTTACATAAAGAAATTTATATTTATTAAATGAATTATTTAGCATCAATTGGTAGCTATGCAATAATGATAAAGGAGGTTTTTAAAAAACCTACCAAATGGAGCATTATGAAGTCCTTGATTCTCAAAGAGATTGACGAACTTATTTATGGCTCTCTTGGTATATTAATATTTATATCTTTCTTTATTGGAGGTGTAGTTGCCATACAAACAGCTTTAAATATCACTAGTGAATTAATTCCAAAAAATTTAGTTGGTTTTGCTACTAGACAATCTATAATATTAGAATTTGCCCCTACTTTTTGCTCTATAATTATGGCAGGTAAAGTAGGTTCTTATATAACTTCTAGTATAGGAACCATGCGAGTTACAGAACAAATTGATGCCTTAGAAGTTATGGGTGTTAATGCTTTAAATTATTTAGTATTTCCAAAGATTATAGCACTAATGCTGTATCCTTTTATAATTGCAATTGCTATGTATGTAGGTATTTTTGGAGGTTGGTTTGCAGGAGTTTTTGGAGGCTTTAGCACTAGTGCAGATTTTATTGAAGGGGTGCAATTAGATTTTATTCCTTTTCATATAACCTACTCCTTTTTAAAAACAATGGTATTTGCTTTTGTTCTAGCAACAATACCATCTTACCACGGATTTTACATGAAAGGTGGCGCATTAGAAGTTGGTAAAGCAAGTACTACATCCTTTGTTTGGACAAGTGTTGTAATTATCATTATCAACTATATATTAACACAACTTCTTTTAGGCTAATGATACACGTAAATAACATTCACAAATCTTTTGATGGGACACATATTCTAAAAGGCGTGGAAACACAGTTTGAAAACGGAAAAACAAATCTAATTATTGGGCAAAGTGGTTCTGGAAAAACAGTTTTTCTTAAGTGTTTATTAGGGCTTTTTATGCCTGAAGAGGGTTCCATTTCTTATGATGGCAAAATTTATAAAGATTTAAGCCCAGACGAAAAACGTAGCTTAAGACAAGAAATGGGAATGGTTTTCCAAGGCAGCGCTTTGTTTGATTCCATGACAGTATCTGGTAATGTTATGTTCCCTTTAGAAATGTTTACAAAACAAGGTAAATCTGAAATGCAAGACCGTGTAGACACTGTTTTAAAAAGAGTTAACCTTATTGATGCGCATCATAAATACCCTTCCGAAATATCTGGAGGAATGCAAAAAAGAGTAGCTATAGCACGCGCTATTGTAATGAATCCTAAGTATTTATTTTGTGATGAACCTAATTCTGGTTTAGACCCAAGGACCTCTATTATTATAGACAACCTAATTAAAGAAATAACCGAAGAATATAATATTACTACCGTTATTAATACCCATGATATGAACTCTGTTATGCAAATTGGAGAAAAAATAATATTCTTAAAAAATGGACTCAAAGAATGGGAAGGTTCTAAACATGAAATTTTTAAAACAGATAACAAAGCGGTAACAGATTTTGTTTATTCTTCTGATTTATTTAAAAAAGTAAGGCAAATGTATATTGAAGAAAGAAACTAATCTTGAATTATTTCTGTCAATAAAATTGTACTATCTTTTAGTCTTATTTTAAGCCAATTATGAAGTTTCTTAGATTCCTTAATTATTTCAACTCTTTTAGCATTTCGTTTCCATTTCGCTTCAAAAACAGATACCGTATCTAATTTCTTAAAATCTGTTCTTATTGCGTTTGAAAAAGCCAAATACTCCAAATTATCATAGTTTGTTTCTGCTTCTGCACTAATTTCTTGAAATGGAATTTGTTTAGCGTTCAATTTATTAAGTCTTTTTAGTTCAGATTCTAATAATTTAATTTTTTCATCTTTCCCTAAAAGTTCATTTTTTTGCGAAGTATATAATTCCTCCACATACTTTAATTGATTTCCTTCTTCACTTTTAGAACCTTGAATAATTTGCAATTCTGCATCTTTTAATCTTGAGAACCCTTCGGCTTCGTTCTTTTGCTTATTCCAGGTCGCAATAACATTATCAGGGATAGTTTCATTCCCCATAAAAACCAACTCAATAAATGGATCTTTTCCTCCATTAAACTCAATATCTGTAAAATCTTCCATAAACCTACCAGAGCCAGAGAATTGGTATGGCGCTACTTTTTCGGCAATAAAATTCTGTGCTTGTTTTCTAAAAAGAGACTCTTGTAATGCATCCCAAAAAGTTATACCTGCAGGTATCATCACTAAAATTGCAACTAAAGATGCTATTCTAGCAATACGCCTTCTCTTTTGAGAATTTACATAACGTACCATTGGGAAACGCAATAATTTTAATACCAAGAATGTTGCTAAAGCAATAAAAATGGTATTAATACAGAATAAATACATTGCACCAGCTGCATATTGGTAATTATTTATTGCTAAACCAAAACCAACGGTACATAACGGTGGCATTAAGGCAGTAGCAATAGCAACACCAAAAATAACCGAAGCCATGGTTCCTTTTTTTGCGCGTGCAATTACTAATGCTAAACCTCCAAAAAAAGCGATAAGAACATCTCTAATATCTGGAGCTGTACGAGCCAATAACTCTGATGACTCATCTCTTAGCGGGAATAAAACAAAAAACAAATAGGCTGTAAGTATACTAAGAACTACCATTACTGCAAAATTCTTTAAAGATCTTCGTAATGTGTCAATATCATTTATAGCCAATGACATTCCTATACCTAAAATAGGTCCCATAAGTGGAGATATTAACATGGCTCCAATTACAACAGCAGTAGAGTTTGCATTTAAACCTATAGAGGCAATAAATATAGAACAAATAAGAATCCAAGAAGTATGTCCTTTAAATGGTATATCTGCAATAATAGCTTCTTTGGTGGCATCTAAATCTGTATTCTGACGAATATCTAACAATTCTCTTAAAAACTGTTTCACACTACCTAAAAGCCCTTGAAAGTCTTTTTTTACTTCCTTACTGCTAACCTCTTCTACTGGGTTTTCTAAATTCTCTTTATCCAATTTTTCCACTCTTAATTAAGCATACTCCTCACCATAAGTATCTTTAACTTTACTTAAAACCTTCTTAATATCTTGCTCTTTAGTTTTTGGGTAAATTAAAAGTACTTCTTCTTTATCCACAATAATATAATCATTTAAACCATCAACCACAACAATTTTTCCTTTTGGAGATCTTATCATGTTTCCTTGAGCGTCTTCTATAATTACTTTACTATTTACAATTGCGTTATTTTCTGAATCTTTATCTAACTTATCATATAAAGACCCCCAAGTTCCTAAATCATTCCAATCAAAAGTAGCTGGTAAAACATAAATTGCTTTAGATTGTTCTAAAATAGCATAATCTATAGATATATTTTCTGCCTTTGGGTAATTTTCATTTATAAACCCTTGTTCTTCAGGTGTATTATAAACTGCTATCCCCTTTTCAAATAAAGCATATTGACTAGGTTGAAAGTTCTTAAAAGCGTTTACAATAGTAGAAACACTCCACATAAAAATTCCCGCATTCCACAAGAAATTCCCTTGTGCTAAGAAATCTTTTGCAGTTTCGTAATCTGGTTTCTCTCTAAATTGATTTACTTCTTTAATATCTGTAGTACTCTCTTTATTATACTCTATATAACCAAATCCTGTATTAGGAAAACTGGGTTTAATACCTAAAGTACAAAGAGCTTCTTCTTTTTCGCACTTTTCAAAACATGCCGTAACATCTTTTGCAAAAGCATCTTCATCTTCTATCCAGTGATCACTTGGCGCAACTATCATGACTCCATTAGGGTTCATTTTCTGAATTTTTAAAGAAGCATATAAAATACATGGCGCAGTATTACGCATAGCAGGCTCTAGAACCACTTGCTCTTGAGAAACCATTGGTAATTGCTCTAAAACCAAATCATTATACCTAGCATTTGTTAAAATAAGAATATTCTCTGTAGGCACAAATTTATTTAACCTCTGAAACGTTTTTTGAATTAACGTGGTTCCTGTACCCAACATATCATGAAATTGTTTAGGATATTCTGATGTACTTATAGGCCAAAAACGAGACCCAACTCCTCCAGCCATTAATACGGCATAATAATTTTTATTCATTATTAATCTTTTATTAATTCTACTTCTGCATTGGGCTGAAAAAGAAACATTCTTCCTGTAGCAACTTCAATACATTCTATTCTTTTAACTCTCTTATTTCCTTTTTTGTATAATTTACCATTGTAAATTCTAAAAATACTTCCAATTGGTATTTCAAAAACGTAGGAATTTTCTGATTGTTGTGTATCGTACTTTTTCAATGCTATAGATAAATTAGCATCTGTACTACTACTTGCTTTAGGGTTTTTAAAATGTTTTGCAATTAATGGCAAAATTGATGACGGAAAAATCTCAGGTCTTATAAATGGTAGCATTAGAAATTGAAATGTTTTTTTCCACTCTAAACCATGAGGTTTAATAGAACGCCCATATTTCTCAAAAGCTACTAAATGAGCTATCTCATGTACTAACGTAATTAAAAAACGATATTTATTTAAATTAACATTCACGGTAATTTGATGTTGACCGCTTGCTAATCTCCTATAATCCCCATGCCTTGTAACACGCTCATTCACTATTTTTAAATGAACTTCGTTAGTTTTTATAAGTTCCGCACACAAGGTTACAGCCCTCTCCGGCAAATATTTTACTAGTGTACTTTCCATTATATCAAAAATAATATATAAAAAGATCAAAAATTAAATTAAAAGTATAATTTAAGGTAAAAGTAATCTAGGAAAATTATACCTATGGCGTGCTGTTAGAGACCTGAAGCATTTTACCATTGTAAAATTTCTGTCCGTTTAAAGAAAATTCTTTAATATAAGTTGCCATTTCTATAGCTGTTATTGGCGCTTCATAACCAGGAAATGCTTCCTCTAACATTTCGGTCTGTACAGCTCCTAGCGCCAAAACATTAAAAGATGGACCGCTTTCTTTAAACTCTTCTGCCCACAGCTCTGTTAATGTAATTACTGCTCCTTTACTAGAACTATATGCAGATAAACCAGAAAACTTAACACTCCCTTGTACACCTCCCATAGAACTTATAGTTAAAACATGTCCTTCTTTTTTAATAAAAGGCAGTACTGTTTTGGTTATTTCTGCAACACCAAAAACGTTTACTTTGTATACATTAATAAACTCCTCTGTAGAAATTTCTAAAAAAGGCTTATTTAATAAAGCTCCTGCATTATTAATTAAAACATCTACAGTCTTCCAATTTTCACTTAAGAATTCTGTTACAAGTGTATAATCCTCTTTTCTATTTAAATCAAAAGGAATGGCAGTTATTTGTTTATGGTTTAAATCATTAATTGATTTACTATTTCTTGATAATGCTAAAACATTATGACCTTCCTTTGCAAAAAGTTTTGCAAGCTCAAATCCTATACCACGACTTGTTCCTGTTATTATAACATTTGCCATTTTAATATTTTATTTCTTTAGTAGTAGAGTTCGCAATAGCCTCAATCATAGGGATTGATTTATTTATAACGTTCACCATATGATTAAAATCTATTAACTCAACTTCATCTCCTACTTTATGGTAGTGATTAAAGTTCGTAAAATCGAAAGTGCAAAAAGTTTGCGATGGCACATTAAATTCTTGATGAAAAGGATAATTATCCGATCTTTTAAATAAATTAAACTCCTTTGCCTTTGGTAAAAAACCTATTAATTTCTCTTTAGTATACATATTAGCTACCTCTGCTAAATTAGAAGACTCGTAACCCGTAACATACATTAAGTAATCTTTTCCTATTAAAGGCACTCCTACCATTTCATAATTTAACATGGTATATAAATTAAAATTTTCCTCTTTTAACCTTTTCGCCAAATGTTTAGACCCTAATAAACCTTTTTCTTCTGCGGTAAATAAAACAAATAATATACTACGTTTATTTTTCTTTGAATTTCCAAAATAACGAGCAATCTCTACTACTGTTGTAGTACCAGAGGCATTATCATTTGCGCCATTTGCAATTACATCTGTAGTTCCAGGTATTTGCCCTATATGGTCATAATGCGCTCCTATTATAAGAAATTCCTTTTTTAGTTCTGGGTCATTACCCTCTAGGTAACCTACAATATTATATGCAGATTTTTTAAAATTAGAAATAGTATCTCTATAGGTTAAAAAATAAGGTGCAATTCCATTTTCTTTAAATTCATTTTCTATAAAAACTGCAGCTTTTTCTATTCCTTCACTTCCAGAATCTCTCCCTTGCAAATCATCCGAAGCTAAATATGACATTATTCTAAAAACCTCTTCTGTATTAGAAGTTAAAATTGTACCCTTAGTTTTTTCTTCTATACTATTATTTTCAGTAACCGTAGGATTTATGCTTTCAATATTAGAAATATTAGTTTCTTTTAATTTTGTTGCGCCACAACCATAGAAAAGCATCACACAAAATAATACAACAAGTCTATACATCATATTTTTTTTAAGTTTTAAAGATAAAAAAAGCATTCAGATAAACCTGAATGCTTTTTAAGACTATTTATGTTTTAGCGGTTTTATGCTAACATAGTTACAGGGTTTTCTAAATAAGATCTCAACGTCATTAAGAATTGAGCTCCTACAGCGCCATCTACAGTTCTATGATCACAAGCCAAAGTAACTTTCATTGTATTCCCTACAACTATTTCTCCGTTTTTAACTACAGGCTTTTGCACAATAGCTCCTACTGATAAAATTGCTGAATTTGGTTGATTTATTATAGAAGTAAATTCTGTAATTCCAAACATACCTAAGTTAGAAACCGTAAAAGTACTTCCTTCCATTTCTGATGGAGTTAACTTTTTATTTCTTGCTTTACCAGCCAATTCTTTTACAGAAGCTCCTATCTGAGATAAACTCATTTGGTCTGTAAACTTTAATACTGGAACTACTAAACCTTCATCTACCGCAACTGCAACACCTACACTAATATGCTTATTATATCTAGTAGTATCTCCATTCCATGAAGTATTTACTTGTGGGTGCTTTTGTAAAGCCATAGCACATGCCTTTACTACTAAATCATTAAAAGATACTTTAGTGTCTGGCAAACTATTTATTTGTACTCTAGATGCTTTTGCATTATCCATATCTACTTCTATTGTTAAATAGAAGTGTGGCGCAGATGTCTTGGAATTAACTAATACTTTTGCTATAGTTTTACGCATAGAAGAATTTTTCACTTCTTCTGTGCTTTCTTCTCCTACTGGCAAAATAACAGGGGCAACACTTGCAACTGATGCAACAGCTGGTGCAACTGAAGTAGACTTAGAAGGAGTAAATTCTTCTACATCTTTTTTAACTATTCTTCCTTGATCTCCAGAACCTTTAACTTCACTTAAGTTAATTCCTTTATCCTTCGCTATTTTTTTAGCTAATGGCGAAGCAAAAACTCTTCCTCCGTCATTTACCGTTTGGGTTTCTTTTGCTGGAGCTACTTCTTTTTTAGCAACAGGATTTTCCTCTTTAGATTCTGCTTTAGGAGCGTCAGCTACAGGAGCGCCATTTAACAAACCATCTACATTTGTCCCTGCTGGGCCAATTATAGCAAGTAAAGTATCTACCGGAGCACCTTCTCCCTCGGCAACACCAATATGCAATAGAGTTCCTTCATTAAAAGACTCAAATTCCATAGTAGCTTTATCTGTTTCTATCTCAGCTAAGATATCCCCTTCTTCTACTTTATCTCCTACATTTTTTAACCATGAAGCAACAGTACCTTCTTCCATGGTATCACTAAGTCTTGGCATATTTACGATTACAACTCCCTCAGGAATTTCTATAGATGTAGCAGCTGGTGTCTCTTCTATAGGAGCTTCCTCAGTAATAGCTTCAGAAACAGCTTCTGTTGCTCCTCCACCGTTTAATAACCCAGAAATATCTTCTCCTTCTTCCCCTATAATAGCCAATAAAGTATCTACTGGAGCACCATCACCTTCGGCAATTCCTATATGAAGTAATGTACCTTCGTTAAAAGATTCAAACTCCATTGTAGCTTTATCCGTTTCTATTTCGGCTAGGATATCGCCTTCTTCTACTTTATCTCCTACATTCTTAAGCCATTTGGCCACTGTACCTTCCTCCATTGTATCGCTGAGGCGAGGCATATTAATTACTATTGCCATTTTACTTATTTTTTATGTTCTACAAAAGGAAAATCTTCTTGCTCATAAACCATATCATATAATTGGTTTACTGGAGGATAATCAGACTCTTCAGCAAATTTCTCACATTCAGAAACTAATGCCTTAACATCTTTAGCCACTTGCTTAATTTCTTCGTCTGTAGCATATTTCTTTTCTTTTATAACGTCTAGAACTTGAGTAATAGGGTCAATTTTCTTGTACTCCTCTACCTCTTCTTTTGTTCTATAATGTTGGGCATCAGACATTGAATGTCCTCTATATCGATATGTTTTCATTTCTAAGAAAGTTGGTCCACCACCACTTCTTGCTCTTTCTATTGCTTTACTCATTTCTTGCGCAACCGTAACAGGATTCATACCATCTACTGGTCCACAAGGCATTTCGTAACCTAAACCTAATTTCCAAATTTCTTCTGTATGTGAAGTTCTAGCAACTGATGTTCCCATTGCGTAACCATTATTCTCACAAACAAAAACAACTGGTAACTGCCATAGCATTGCTAAGTTAAATGTTTCATGTAATGAACCCTGCCTAACAGCACCATCTCCCATATAACATAATGTTACAGCATCTCTACCATGGTACTTATCTCCATAAGCCATACCAGCTCCTAATGGAATTTGACCACCTACAATACCGTGTCCTCCATGGAATCTATGTTCTTTAGAAAAAATATGCATGGAACCACCCATACCTTTAGATGTTCCTGTAACTTTTCCATAAAGCTCTGCCATTACTCTTTTAGGGTCTACACCCATTCCTATTGGCTGTACATGATTTCTGTAAGCAGTTATCATTCTATCTTTAGTTAAATCCATAGCATGTAAAGCTCCTGCTAAAACCGCTTCTTGTCCATTATATAAATGAAGAAACCCTCTTACTTTTTGTTGTATATATACTGCTGCTAGTTTGTCTTCAAACTTTCTCCAAAAAAGCATGTCTTTGTACCAATTTAGGTAGGTTTCTTTAGTAATCTTTTCCATTAATCAGGTCTTTAATTAGGATTCTATATAATTGGCTGAATAAACTTATTGGCTATCCAGTTACAGAGAGCAAAAATACACATATTAATTAATGGATAAAAAAAAATAAACTAAAACGTACAGATAAAAATTAACCTTTAAAATAGCTTTTGTTAAAAAATGCTTTATCCCTTTAAATAATAAACTATTTAAGGATACCCTACAACAAAAAACTACTTGTAAATGCCAATGGCAAAATATCTGCTATTGCTTTGCATTTTATTACTTTACCTGTTTCTCCCATCAAAAACAATTCTATAGGACTTTCTTGTTTTATTTCATATTCTGAAATTGCTTGCCTACAATTTCCACATGGAGCCACTGGTGTATCTACTTTATAATTAATTGATGTTGCTGTAATTGCTATAGCTTTTATTTTAACTCCTGGATAATTAGCTCCTGCGTAAAAAACCGCTACACGTTCTGCACATAAACCTGATGGATATGCTGCATTTTCTTGATTATTACCTAATACTATTTCGCCATTTTCTAAAAGAACGGCTGCACCTACAGTAAAATTAGAATATGGGGAATACGCATTTTTTCTTGCTTCTATCGCTCGTTTCATTAATTTTTTATCTCTATTTTCCAACTCATTAATAGAAGAAAAGACAGAAATATCAAAACTCACTTTTTTCTTTATCATAAAGAATACTTCTTATTTAAAATTTATAATACAAGTTAGCTTATATTTTTTTCAAAATAGCAAGCTGTCTTAAAATTAGCGCAAAAAAAAGCCACACAATTGTGTGGTTTTTTTTATAATTTATACTGAGGTTTTAATCATTATAAAACTCTTCTCCTAAATTAAAAGTTAAAGAAAAACGCAATGTATTTTCCAAAGGATTTCTTACCTGCGAAGTAGAAAATAAATAAGATAAATCTATCTGAGCAGAATTAAATCTAAAACCTGCTCCTAAAGTAAAAAACTTTCTAGAACCCTTTTCTTCACTCTCATTAAAGTAACCTGTTCTTATCATAAAAGAATCTTGGTACACATACTCTGCTCCTAAAGCCCATGTAAACTCTTTCAACTCTTCTCCAAAACCATCTGGCGCGTCTCCAAAAGATTTAAAGACCCCTTGAAAAGCTCCTATATTTTGGTATTCGTCATTGTCTAAACCATTAACCTCTCCATCATTATTAAAATCTTGCGGAGTTGGCACTAATAATTTATTAAATTCTGATGTTATCCCTATAGTATTATCTTGATCTAATATAAAATCAAACCCTAGCCCAAACTTTAAATTGGTTGGTAAAAAATTTTCTTGTCCGCCAGCGTCATATTGAATTTTACCTCCTAGATTAGAAATATTAAAACCTGCTCTCCAACGACCATCAAAACTCTCATAGGCCTTTTCTTTAGAACGATAATATCCTGCTATATCTACAACAAAAGCACTTGCCGCTTGTGAATCTTCAGAACCTGATGTTTGTGGTATTTTTAAATTAGACCTTATATACCTACCCCCAACAGCCATAGAAAACTCTTGACTTAGCTTTAAAGAATAAGAACCATCTATTGCTAATTCATTAGGCTTTGCAAGGGTTCCTGGATCGTTTGCAAATTGCCTTAACTCTATTTCTCCTAAAGTAAAATAACGTAAACTAACTGCAAAAGCACTACGCTCATTTAGTTTATTATAATAACTAGCATTTAACAATGCTATGTCTGTAATTATACTTTCTAGATATGGTGTATAACTTACACCTATACCCATTTTACGTTCCGCAAATGCAAATTTTGCTGGATTCCATTGTTGAGAAAAAGCATCTGTAGATGTTGCCACACCCATATCTCCCATACCTGCTGCTCTTGCATCAGAAGCAATTGTTAAAAAAGGAACTGCCGTGGTTATTACACGGTCTGAGTCTTGCGCATTTATTTTAGTCACAAAAACTAGTAAAAAAAGTAAAGAAAATCTTCTCATTTTATAAAGGGGTTGATTTTATATGTAATACTGTATAATTATGGATTAATAACATTAAAACATATGTATACAAATGGTAAACGACCATTTTAAAAATATCTTGTATAATTACTTAACATTTTATAAATAATTATGTAAGAAAAATATTTCAAAAATTTAAAAAGGAACATCACCCCACTATTTACAGCGCAAAACAAGTTATTATTCCTTAAACAGCATTATTGAAAAAGAATAAGCTCTTTAATACTATAAAAGATTTAAAGTCGTTATCAATTTTAAACCACGTCTTTTAATGCTTATAATTTAAAATGATTTCAAAAATATTTTCAATCTGTAAAATATTATATACAAATCATCGTTTTATTAGCCGAAAGTGAGCCTAAAATTAATCTAAATACAAATTTCAATACCGCACATATAATGTGGTAAACAATTTGAACTCAAGTCCTAATTATGAAAAAACAGTTTATTAAAGTTGTACTCTCATGTGCCGTAATAGCGGGAAGTTTTTCAGTTACCAGCTGTAAAAAATCTTCATCATCAAAGAATGTATCGAGAGCTACCGGCTGGAAAATAAATGCTAAAGAAGGAGGTTTCCAATACAACTCAGACTTTAAAGAGCAAGAAACTGCTCCTGGCCTTGTGTTTATTGAAGGAGGAACCTTTACTAAAGGTAAAGTACAAGATGATGTAATGCACGATTGGAACAACACTCCTACTTCTCAGCATGTACAGTCCTTTTATATGGATGAAACAGAGGTAACTAATGTTATGTATTTAGAATACTTAGATTACCTAAAAAGTGTGTACCCACCTGAAAATCCTAAATATGCAAATATTTATAAAGGTGCTTTACCAGATACTTTAGTTTGGAGAAATCGACTAGGTTTTAACGAAACTATGACAAATAATTACCTACGCCATCCAGCATATGCCGAATACCCTGTAGTTGGTGTTAACTGGATCCAAGCTACACAATTTGCAGAATGGAGAACTGACAGAGTTAATGAAGTTATGCTAGAGAGAGAAGGGTATTTAGCTAAAGATGCTAAATACAAAGCTTTAACTGGAGAAGATGCAGGTACTTTTAATACAGAAGCTTACTTAAACAGACCAGAATCTGTTTATAACGGTCAAATAGATTCTCTACAAGGAAAGATGAAAAAAGATAGTACTAGCTCTTTTGCAAACAGGAGTAGTGGTGTTATTATGCCAGAGTATAGACTACCTACTGAAACAGAATGGGAATATGCTGCACAAGCACAATCTGGAACTAGAGAATACAATAACTATAGAGGTAGAAAAAAATATCCATGGGATGGTGATTATACTAGAAACGGACAACGTGTTGGTCGTGGAGATCAGTTAGCGAATTTTAAACAAGGTAAAGGTGATTACGGCGGAATTGCTGGATGGTCTGATGATGGAGCAGATATTACAGCACAAGTAATGTCTTACAAACCAAATGATTTAGGTTTATATGATATGGCTGGTAATGTTGCCGAGTGGGTTTCTGATGTATACAGACCTATAGTAGATGATGAAGTAAGTGATTTTAACTACTACAGAGGAAATATTTACATGAAAACTGCTATTGGAAAAGATGGTAAAGTAAACGTATTAAGAGACTCTATTGTTTATGACACATTACCAAACGGAAAAATAGTTGCTTTAAATTTACCAGGAGAAATTAAAATGGTTCCTGTTGATGAAGAAGAAACTTATTTAAGAACAAACTTCTCTTCTAGTGACAATAGAGGTTATAGAGATGGTGATGCTAGTTCTTCAAGATTCTATGATAGATTTAGTGATGATGATGAAAATCAAAGAAAAATGTATGATGCTCCTAAGCACTCCGTACAAAGAGATTCTGCTGGTGTAGTTACAAGACAATACGACCAATCTAACAACAGAACGTCTTTAATTAATGATGAAGTAAGAGTTTTTAAAGGAGGTTCTTGGAGAGATAGAGCATACTGGTTAGATCCAGCACAAAGAAGATATATGCCACAATATATGGCTACAGATTATATTGGATTTAGATGTGCAATGTCTAGAGTTGGTTCTAAATCTAAAACAAAAAACAAAACAATAAGAGGTAAGAAAGCAAAATAATACTTCTTTAAAATAAATAGATTAAAAAAGCCCTTTTAAAAAAGGGCTTTTTTAATATCTTCGAATCATGACAATACAAGAATTACACGAGCACTTTTTAGATTTTAAATTAGTTAGTACGGATACAAGAAAAATAAGCAAAAACAGTATTTTCTTTGCCTTAAAAGGGGACAACTTTAACGGTAACACGTACGCAAAAGAAGCCCTTTCTAAAGGAGCATTTTTAGCTATTGTAGACGAAAAAGAATATGCTAATAATAAAGACGTTATTTTAGTTAATGACGTTCTTACAACATTACAACAACTTGCCAATTATCACAGGAATTATTGTAGAGCAAAAATCATTAGCATAACTGGCAGTAATGGAAAAACCACAACAAAAGAACTTATACACGCTGTATTATCTACACAATATAAAACTATTGCTACTAAAGGAAATTTAAATAACCATATTGGTGTTCCTTTAACTTTATTATCTATTAAAGAAGACACAGAAATTGCCGTTATAGAAATGGGCGCTAATCATAAAAAGGAAATTGCCTTTTTATGTTCTATTGCTGAGCCAGATTTTGGTTATATTACAAATTTTGGAAAAGCGCATTTGGAAGGGTTTGGCAGTTTAGAAGGCGTGATTGAAGGGAAAAGTGAGTTATATGATTATTTAACCACTAACAAAAAAAATATTTTCTTAAATGCCGATGACCCTATACAAAAAGAAAAGCTAGATACTTATATCCAAAAATTTGGTTTTTCTCAAGAACAAAAAGAATATTACAATATAAAACTATTAAGTGCCTCTCCTTTCGTATCTATTCATGTTGAAAAGACTATTATTAATACTAAACTTATAGGGAAATATAATTTTACAAACAGCTGTGCCGCTATAGTTATTGGCAAATATTTCTCCATTACTTTACCTGCAATCCAAAAAGCTATTGAGAGTTATACTCCAGAAAACAATCGTTCCCAAATAATAGAGAAAAAAGAGTATAAAATTATTCTAGACGCTTATAATGCCAACCCAACTAGCATGACCGCTGCATTAGAAAATTTTAGCACTCTTAAAGAAAATACAAAAATATTGTTTTTAGGCGATATGTTCGAGCTTGGTAAAACCTCTCAGGAAGAACACCAAAATATTGCTGATTTAGCACAAGATTTAAATTTTAACTCTGTGTTCTTAATTGGTGAAAATTTTAATCAAACCAAAACTAATTTACAAAAGTTTAATTCTTTTGAATCCCTTAAATTATATCTAAAAGAAAATAACTTACCTAAAAATTCTACAATACTAATTAAAGGTTCAAGAGGGATGGCTTTAGAAAGGATATTAGATTTAGTCTAATATAACAAAATTACTGAATAGTCATTTTAACGCTACCGCAATGTAACATTTTATCTCCATAATAAGGGTTAAAAACCTCATCACTAAAACTTAGCCATGTAGCACCTTTATTATTGTCTGCCATTGGGCAAAATTGCACATAAATTGGCTGATCTAATTCACTTAAATTTTCAGCAATAACAACCATATTTTTAGAAAGATTTTTAAATTGTTTTCGTTGTTCTTCAATATCCTTAGACTTCGAAATTTTCTCGGATATAGTTCTAATAGCAACTATACATTGTTTCGTTTCTTTGTCTAAAACAGATTCATTTACCCTTAAAAGAACACTCATTAATTCTTTTGCCTTTCTCATAGATTTATGAGAGTCTGTAGCAACCAGAAAATCTTTCAATTCAACATAAACATTAATTATATTGGGTAACTCTGATTGTAAATTAGTATTAAAAATTAATTTATCACTTTCATTATTTAACACTGTTACATTACTTTGACTTAAAGAATTAGACATCATAGATTTTTTACCTTGCAATTGCGCAGCTGCATCAACCGTAAAAGCACCGTTTGTTACCACCTCATCTCCAGAAACCAATCCATCTAAAATAATATATGCATCTCCTAAAGCACCCCCTAAAGTTACTTCTCTAATTTCAAAAACAGGTTCTTGGGGCTCTGATTTAACATAAACGATAGATCGTTTCCCTGTCCATAAAACTGCAGATTTTGGCGCAGTTAACATTTCTTCATCAGCATTAACTACATTAATTTTTCCTTGTAAAAACATTCCCGGTTTAAAATGTTTATCCTTATTGTTTAACGTAACTCTTACAGCTACAGTTCTACTATTTACATTTAACACGGGTTCTATAAATGCTATTTTAGACTTTAATTCTTCGCCATTGAAAGCATTAGAAGTTATAGTAATATCTTGCCCTACTTTTAATGCCAGAAGTTGATTTTCATAAGCATCAAAAACTCCCCAAACTGTATATAAATTAGCTACTTTATAAAGGGAATCTCCTTGTTTATACCAATTTCCTTCTGCTGCAATAATTTCTGTAACAGTTCCTGAAACATCTGCATAAATTGGAAAACGCATCATAGGAGTACCAGAAGCAATCATTGCATCAATCTGTTCATCTGTCATTTTCCACAAACCTAATGTATTTCTTGCGGCATTATATAATTTCTTATGAGTGTCTTTATATGTAACAGATGTTAGCAATTTATCTTGAGCCGCATACAATTCTGGAGAATATATGTAGCCGAGCAACTGACCTTTTTTAATATATTGACCAACATAATTAACATCTAATTTTTCTATTCTACCATCAAATAAAGTGGTTTGGATTGCATTAGTTTTTTCATTAGCAGTAATTTTTCCTGACAATAAGATTGTGTTTGAGTTTAAATTCCCTAAGCCTATTGTTGTAGTTTCTACATTTGCTAAAGCTAAAGCATTTTTTGTCATTTTAAATTGGTGCGGTTCCATTTCACCATCTTCAGTAATAATTGTTAAGTTCATACCACATAAAGGGCAATTCCCATTTTCTTTGGTTTTTATTTGGGGGTGCATAGAGCATGTCCAGTTAACTTTTTTCTTGGACACAGGCATATCTTCTTTAGTAGCATTGTCTGGTTTGTAATCAGAAAAAATATAACCTAAAGCAATACCCGTTATTAAAACAACAAGATAAACACTATACTTTTTTAGCTTATTTTTTTTCATTACACTTCTCTTTATTTTAATTTACTTTCTTTATACCAACTAAACAAAACTGGCACAATAAACAGTGAAATTAATGCCACCAACATACCTCCAAAACTAGGAATAGCCATTGGAATCATTATATCACTTCCTTTTCCTGTTGCTGTTAAAATAGGTAATAATGCCAAAATAGTAGTTCCTGTTGTCATTAAACAAGGCCTAATTCTTTTTTTTCCTGCCTCTAAGATAGAATCTCGAACTTCTAAAATACTTCTTGGGTTATTTTTATCAAATGTTTGTTTTAAATAGGTCGCCATAATCACCCCATCATCTGTAGCTATACCAAACAAAGCTATAAAACCAACCCATATAGCCACACTAAGGTTTATTGTTTGCATATGAAAAAGCTCTCTTAAATTAATAGCTCCTATACTAAAGTTCATAAACCAACTTTGTCCGTATAACCATATTAAAATAAAGCCTCCTGAAAACGCAACTGCAACACCAGTAAATACCATTAAAGATATTGATACGGACTTAAATTGTAGATATAGTATTAAGAAAATAACTAAAAGTACTAATGGAACAATAAATGACAATGTCTTCTCTGCGTGTAATTGATTTTCATATGTTCCTGAAAAATTATAACTAAGTCCTTTTTCTATTTTTAATTCTCCTTCCGTAATTTTGTTTTTTATTTTTTCTTTAGCATTATTAATAACACTAACCTCTGTAAAGCCTTCTTCTTTATCGAAAAGAACATAGCCAACTAAAAAACCATCCTCACTTTTTATAATTTGCGGTCCTTTTTTATAGCGTATTGTAACTACATCTGAAAGTGGTATAGAGTTTTCTTCCCCTATCGATAAATATATTTTTTCTATATCCTCAGGGGTAGCTCTTAATTCTCTTGGGTATCTAACTCGAACATTATAGCGCTCCCTTCCCTCTATTGTATGTGTTAAAACTTCCCCCCCTACAGCTACCTCTAATAATTCCTGAACCTCTAAAATAGAAACACCGTATCGGGCTATTTTTTCTCTATCTATATCTACCAATAAATACGGTTTACCTACAATTCTATCCGCAAATACAGCTTCTTTTTTAACCCCCTTAACACTTTTGAGTATCTTTTCTAAAGCTATTCCTAATGCCTCAATAGATTTTAAATTATTTCCTTTAACTTTTATACCCATTGGAGCTCGCATTCCTGTTTGCAACATTACAAGACGGGTTTCTATAGGCTGTAATTTAGGTGCTGTAGTTACTCCCGGCAATTTAGTTACATTTACAATTGCCTTCCATATATCATCTATATTTCTTATTTCTGGTCGCCAATTTCTGTAAAACTCTCCCTCATCATCTATAATTAAATCTTTTATATTATAACCTTCTCCTGATTTTACAAAATCTCCTCTTCTAGTTTCAAAAAGATTTTCTTCATTAACTTTAAAAGAAATAGGTCTCCCTTGTTTATCTAAAATAAATTCTGGTTTGTATAAAATAATATTTTCATACATTGACAAAGGAGCTGGATCTAATACAGAACTTACCCTTCCTGCCTTACCAACTACTGTTTCTATCTCTGGAATAGTAGCAACAGCCATATCCAGCTGTGTTAAAACTCTTTTATTTTCTGATGTTCCTGAATGTGGTAAAGAAGTAGGCATAAGTAAAAAAGACCCTTCATCTAAGGACGGCATAAACTCTTTCCCAGTATTTATCATTATCAATGCACCAAAAAATAATAACCCGATAGGAATACTTAAAAACTTAACTTTATTTGCAAGTGCCCAAACCAAAATAACCTCGTAATATTTTCGAAATATGAGTAAGACCCCTAAAACCAAAAGGCAAATTATTACAACAAAGAATAAATTACTTACTATTGTATTACCATAACTTAATGGTCTCCAATAATAACTTAATAGAATTAAAATAACAAAACTACTCCATAGTAATTGATAGTTCTTAAATTGATTTTTTGTTATTTTACCTAGTTTTTTTATTATCCCTAGAATTGCAAAACCTAATAACAAGGCTCCAATGTAATAACCAAAAATAATTGTAATTATTCCTAATCCTGCAAACACTATATTACCTGCTATTACTATTTTTTTCTTTACCTCTTTGTATGGTTGAAATAACTTTGCAGCAAAAGGTGGTATTACAAATAACGCAACGATCATAGAAGCTGTTAACGCAGCCGTCTTTGTAAAAGCTAACGGCACAAATAATTTCCCTTCAGCTCCAGTTAAAGTAAAAACTGGAATAAAACTTACAATAGTAGTTAAACCTGCGGTAATAATAGCTCCCGAAACTTCTATCGTAGCATTATAAACTAACTTATCTACAGTTTCATTCTCTTGTTTTGCTTCTAAATGGCGAATAATATTTTCTGATAATATTATTCCCATATCTACCATTGTACCAATTGCAATAGCAATACCAGAAAGGGCTACTATATTAGCCTCGACTCTAAAAAATTTCATTGCTATAAACACCATTAGAACAGCAATAGGCATTAATCCAGAAATAAGAATTGAAACTCTAAGATTAAAGAGCATCACTATTACAACTAATATTGTAATTAATATTTCAAAAGTTAACGCATCTCCGAGTGTATTTATACTTTCTTTTATCAACGTAGTCCTGTCATAAAAAGGCACAATTGTAAGTTGAGATACCCTTCCGTCTTTTAAGGTTTTTACAGGTAACCCTAAAGCTATATCATTAATTTTTTCTTTAACTTCTGAAATAACTTTCATTGGATTTTCTCCATAACGAGCTACGACAACACCTCCAACCACCTCTGCTCCTTCCTTATCTAAAACACCTCTACGCTCTGCTGGACCAAAAGCAACTTTAGCTATATCTTTAATTTTTATTGGAATAAAGTTTTTGCTTGTTACTTGGGTATTTTCTAAATCTTCTTTATTTTTTATATAACCCAATCCTCTAACAAAATATTCTATCTGATTTATTTCAATGGTCTTTGCTCCTACATCTTTATTACTTTCTTTTACTGCTTTTACAACATCTGTAATAGTAATATTGTATTGTCGCATTAACTCTGGATTAATGTCTATTTGGTATTCTTGTGTAAACCCACCAATAGAAGCAACTTCTGAAACTCCATCTGCAGACAAAAGAGCATTTTTAACATAAAAATCTTGTATAGATCTTATTTCATGCAAATCCCAACCTCCAGTAACTTCTCCTTTTTCACCTCTACCTTCTAAAGTATACCAAAATATTTGACCTAAAGCTGTTGCATCTGGACCTAATGTTGGTTTTACTCCATTTGGTAATAGATTAGTAGGTAAGGCATTTAATTTTTCTAATAGTCTACTTCTTGACCAATAAAAATCTACATCATCTTTAAAAATGATATAAATACTAGAAAAACCAAACATAGATGAACTTCTTATCGATTTTACTCCAGGTGTCCCAAGTAAACTAGATGTTAATGGATAAGTAATTTGGTCTTCTATATCTTGTGGAGATTTCCCTTCCCACTCCGTATAAACTATTTGTTGATTTTCCCCAATATTAGGTATAGCATCTACAGACACAGGGTCGCTGGGAAATATTCCAAACCCCAAATTAAATGGCGCATGTATAATTCCCCAAGCAAAAAACAAAAACAAGAGTATGAGAGCTACTAGCTTGTTTTCTATTAAAAATTTAATGCTTTTATTGAGCATACCTTTTACTTATTCCGAGTTTTTAACTGTAAACCAAACTCTTGCTATAAATAACGTTTAAACTCCTAAATGATTGTAAATAATAAGTTATTTAAACACAAGCAATGTAAACAAAAAAAGCTTCCAATTTTTTTGGAAGCTTTTTAATTACTGTGGGCCCTACTGGATTCGAACCAGTGACCCCCTGCTTGTAAGGCAGGTGCTCTGAACCAACTGAGCTAAGAGCCCTTGTTAAGGGTGTGCAAATATATAATAGTTTTTGGTTTACCCAAAGAAAAAAAGAAAAATTTTAAACTATTTCTGCAACTACAAAATTACTCCCTCCGACAAAAATAAAGTCAGATTCTTTTGCATTTTTCTTTGCCGTATTTAAAGCTTCTGAGACTGAGTTATATACAGCTCCTCTTAAACCAAAAAGTTCCGCTTTACTTTTTAAATCGCCTTCATTTAATCCTCTAAAAATATTTGGCTTACAAAAATAATATTTTGCTCTTTTTGGAAATAACGGCAATACTGTTTCTAAACTTTTATCCTTTACAAAACCTAAAACAATATGTAAATCTGTATAATTTTGCTTTTTTATCTGATCAACAACTAATTTTAATCCCTCTTGGTTATGAGCAGTATCGCAAACTAATAAAGGTTTGGAACCTAGCACTTGCCATCTACCTAATAAACCTGTATTACCTACTACATTTTTTAAACCTTGTTCAATATTCTCTTCTGTGACTTTAAAAGCCTTTAAAACCTTTAAAAGAGTTACTACCCCTTTTATATTTTTTGTTTGATACGATCCTAATAAATCTGTAATATATTCTTTACTTTCTAAAGTAGATGCAAAGATTATTTCGGCATTATTATTTTTTGCTCTATCATTAAAAACATTAGCCGTTTCTTCCTGGTATTCACTAATAACAACTGGAATATTCTCTTTTATAATCCCTGCTTTTTCAAAGGCTATCTTCGGTAGAGTATCTCCCAACATATCGGTATGATCCAAGCCTATATTTGTAATCAAAGAAGCTTCTGGATTAATTATGTTCGTAGAATCTAACCTCCCACCTAAACCAACTTCAACTATAGCTATATCTACTTTTTCTTTAGCAAAATAAGCAAAAGCCATACCTACTGTCATCTCAAAAAAAGAAAGTTTATTAACTTCAAAAAAAGATTGATTATCCTCTATAAAATCTACAACATACGTTTCTGATACTGGCTCTCCATTAATACGAATACGCTCTCTAAAGTCCTTTAGATGTGGTGATGTATACAAACCAACCTTATAACCAGCTTCTTGAAGAACAGAAGCTAACATATGACTACTAGAACCTTTGCCATTAGTCCCAGCTACATGAATACTTTTAAATTTTTTATGCGGATTTTTTAAATGGAATGCTAAACTCTTAATATTATCTAACTTTCCATTAAAGGCCGATTTACCTTTTTTTTGATACATTGGAAGTTGTGCAAACATCCAATCTAGTGTTTCTAAATAGGTCACTCTCCTAGTTTAAAATTAACAACAACAAAGCCAACCTGTTTACTTGGCGCATTAGAATCTAAATTCCATTTATGCATAAATGCTGTTCTTTTTGCCGGCTCTAGTAAACAATCACTATTATTTGTTGTGCCTTTAACACCAGGTGTTGCACTTATAACCTTACCGTTTCTATCTACAATAATTTTAACAACTACTCTACCAGACTCATTACACTCTTGCGCAACTTTACCTTTATTAACTAAAGACCTCCCGTTTAACCCATAACCCCCAGTTCCGGTTCCAGAACCTGGGTTACCATAATAACTAGTTGCATAAGGATCACCATCTGGCTGCCCTTTATCCCCTGCTCTATTATCATCTCCTTCACTTCCTGATGCAGTGCCGTCAGATTTATTTAAGCCACCCATCATAGCATCTAACTTTGCTTTCTTTGCTGCTTTTTCTTTTCTTATTTTTTCTTCAGCTTCACGTTTTTCTTTAGCAACTCTTGCTGCTTCTGCTTTTGCTTTTTTTGCTGCATCATCTGCTTTTTTCTTTGCTTGTTGTTGTTGCTTAATCCTTATAGACTCTTCACTCTCTTGCGTTAATACTTCTTCTGCTGGAGTTTCTTCGGCAATATGCTGCTCGGGAACCTTCTCTTGAATTTGTTCTTCCACAACTTCTTCTTGCATGGTTTCTTCTCGTGGGTTATCTAAAGGTTCTGACCTAATTTTTTCTTTAAGTTGTACTTTACCGCTACCAAAACTAGTAGTTCCAAAATTTACGGAAATTCCATTTTCCTCAGGAGGATCCATATAGGTAAGACCTATATAAAAAAGCACAAGCAATAGTACACTTAATAAAAGTGTGGTTATTGTAAAAGAATTTTTCTTGTGTTTAGTGTCTAAAAATGCCATTAATTTGGTCGCACTGCCAAAATAACCTTATAACTATTTCTATTTGCAATATCCATAACGTTTACTGCCTCTTTAATAGCAACACTTTCTTCTGCTCTAAGAATAATAGTGGGTTTTTCTTGTCCTTCTAGTGCCTTTTTTAATTCAATTTCAATGTATTCTCCGTTAATTCTTTCATTATTAACGTAGTACTGTAAATTCTTATCTATACTAACAGATACATTCTGCGTATTAGTAGATTTTCCTTTTGCCTTAGGTAATAATAAATCTAAAGCATTAGGGGAGTTAGCAGTAAGCATAAAAAATATTAACAACAGAAATACTATATCTGTCATTGAAGACATACTAAAGTCTGGACTTACTTTATTTCTTCCTTTTAATTTCATACTTTTAAATTCTATAGAGGTTCATTTAATAAATCTAAGAACTCTACAGCGTTAGCCTCCATCTTATGCACTACTTTATCTGTTCTATTCACTAAATGGTTATAACCCATATAAGCAATAATACCTACAATAAGACCTGCTACAGTTGTTGTCATAGCGGTATAAATACCTGATGCTAAAGACCCCATCTCTGCTTGCCCTCCACTACTTGCCATTTCATGGAAAGCCAAAATCATACCAATAACGGTACCTAAGAAACCAATCATAGGTGCAGCGCCAGCGACTGTAGCCAAAACACTTACATTTTTTTCTAACTTATATACTTCTAATGTGCCTGCATTTTCAATTGCAGTATTAATATCATCTAAAGGTTTTCCTATTCTAGAAACTCCTTTCTCTGTTAATCTTGCTACCGGGGAATCTGTTTGTGCACATAACAATTTGGCAGCTTCTAGTTTGCCATTTGTTACATGATCACGAATTTGGTTCATGAAATTTTTATCTATTTTAGAAGCTGCATTTACTGCTAACAATCTTTCAAAATAAATATATAAAGCAACTGCAAGCATAATAAACAGTACAGATATAATTAATACACTACCTGTACCACCGTTAAAAATTAAATCTATTACAGATAATGTTTTCTCTTCGGAGAGTACATCTCCAGCGGCAGAATCTTGCGCTAAATCTTGAAATAATAACATATAATTTCTCTTATAGGAGTTGCCTTTATAACGGTAATTTATCTATTAAATTATGTGACTTATATAAATTGTCTTAATATAATAAATACTATTGCACCAGATAAAAATCCTACGAAAGCTAACCAAGCAATTTTCTTTAGGTACCAAAAGAAATCTATTTTCTCCATACCCATTGCTACAACACCTGCTGCAGAACCTATTATTAACATACTACCACCAGTACCAGCAGCATAGGCAATAAAGTGCCACAACTGATTATCCAAGCTTTCTGAGAACATTCCTAAACTAGCAGCAACTAATGGTACATTATCTATTACAGCAGAACCAACTCCTAATAGTAATACAACTAAGTCTGAAACACGTGTACCAGCTAACTCTGTTCCTAACATTGGTGTAGACTCTTGTAACCAGCTAGCAAAACCAAATAACTGTCCTAAAGACTCTAATGCAGCAACTGCCATTAATATTCCTAAAAAGAAAAGGATACTTGGCATTTCAATTTTAGATAAAGAAGAATGAACTGGGCTATGGTGAGCCGCCATATGTTCTCCATCAGTCTCATCTAAACTAGTTATATTAAATTTACTGTTACTATAAATTTCTGCAAAAGTTGCAACTACACCTAAAGAAAGCATCATTCCTACATATGGAGGCAAATGAGTTACGGTTTTAAATATTGGAACAAAAACTATAGCTCCTAAACCTAGATATAGCATTCTTGCGCTAAATTTTCCTGGCGCTTTACCTTCCTCTTCAGAAACATTTAAATCTCCTTTAAACGCTGGTAAAAAAGAAGCAATAAATGCTGGAACCAACATACAAACAAGAGAAGGCAAAAGAAGAAAACTCACTAATTTCCCTGTAGACACTTTATTTCCTATCCACAACATAGTTGTTGTTACATCTCCAATTGGAGACCAAGCACCACCAGCATTAGCAGCAATGATTATAAGACCTGCATACCATATTCTTACATCTCTTTCTTTAACTATTTTTTGTAAAATAGATATTAAAACAATAGTTGCTGTTAAATTATCTATAATAGCAGATAAAATGAATGCTAAGAAGCAAAATATCCATAAGATTTTACTCTTACTTTTTGTTTTTATAAAACTTTTTATTGTTGCAAAACCATCAAAATAATCTATAATTTCCACTATAGTCATAGCTCCAAGTAAGAAAACTAATATCTCCGATGTTTTACCGAGATGATGTAATAAAGTCTCCTCCATTAAATGCAGCTTACTTTCGTGTTCCATGCCTCCAAAATTATCAACAAGGGCATGTGCACTAGAATCAAACCAAGTACCAAAACCATCAATACCCAAAGCTATTAATGCCCAACATATAGCCATCATTACCAAAGCTGGTATTAGTTTGTCAATTTTTAAATTATGTTCTAATGTTATTGCTAGATATCCTAACACAAATACAAGAATAATTGCTGATTCCATTCTAGATAAATTTTAATTAAAATTGGTTGTTAAAAAAATATTTGTAAATAAATACTTTTTTTAAATTAATTGTTTTCAAAGTGTTCTTCTAAAATTTTAGTTTTAAAATTAGAATTTCGCTAAGATATTCAAAATTGACCTTTTCATTGCATAAGAAGTGATAGAAAATTTTAAAACTTTTTTTTATCTCAAATAAAAATCTTCCCAATAAAAAATAACAAGAAAAAAGGAGCACAAAAATTAGTACTAACATACTACTATTTTCTTTAGCTATTATAAGTATTATTTAAAATAGTAGGAAAAAATAGATTTTTAAAACATATAACTTACAAAAAAATGTCTTTTAAAAAGAAAAAAGGAGTACATAAGCTCTCTAAGCTCGTGCAAAAAATTACCAAATTGATTAAAATGGCAGCAAAAAAATAAGTTTATCGAGTAATCCAATGTGTATTTCATCGAAAAAAACAACATAAGGAGTGTATTTCATCTAATATAAAGGAATATTTACAAATACTTAACATTACCTCGTTTTTTGTAAGAATAATTCTTATACATTTACCACACATTAATAAATTGGGCAATATTGCCATTTAATCTAAAAACACATTTATTATGTCATTTAAAGCAAAATTAGAATTAGCAGGTAAAGAATTTAACGTTCTAAATTGTAGCTACGATCTTTTTCAAGAAGTAGATGCAACAGGAAGACCTTCTTCTGTAACAAGAGGTGGTAGAGTTAAATTAACTGTAGAATCTACTGCAGACACAAGTCTTGCAGAATGGATGTTCAACAACTTTGAGCGTCGTGATGGTGCAGTTAAGTTCTTAAAGCGTGACAATGAAGCCACAGCTAAAGAACTTAAATTTACTGAAGGCTATATGGTTAAGTATGCTGAAAGTTTTGATCACGTTGGAGACAATCCAATGACAGAGACTTTCATGATTTCTGCCCGTTCAATTACAATGGGATCAGGAGAGCATATGAATGACTGGCCAGAATAAATTGCTTAAAATTATGCATTACTTGTAATGCTAATTAAAAGGGAGTACTTAAATGTATCTCCCTTTTTCTACCTAATAAAACCAGTTAAAAAAACCTTATATATCACAAAAAAATGAAAGAAAAAATGAATGTAATTACCTAAAAATGAGAAAAATACTCTCATTTTAGCACCACTAAAACAATAAGAATAAACTTAAATATTACAAAGTAATTTAATTTATATTAATAATAAAAACTTACTAAATAAGTTATAATTACTCACTAAAACTAATCTAAATGAATTACGAACTCTCGCAAGAAGTCAAAAATTCTATCCATATTGCAGAAGCTAATGCTAAAGGGTATTTCAATGACACTTATGGAGCCGCACATTTATTAAGAGCTATTTTGCATAAAGAAATTGGTATTCGCTCTTTCATAGAACAAATAGATGGAGATGTTTACTACATAGAGGAATGGTCAGATGTTCGCATGGAATCTTTACCTAGAACATCAAAAGTACAAGATACTATTACGGGAGATGCTTCTATCGCCTCTGTTTTTAATGAAGCAGATATGATAAAATTAAAGTTAGGATTAGATGAAATAACTCCTATTTGCATACTAGCAGCTCTTTGTACTCCTGGTGTAGGTTTTTCTTATGAACAACTAAAAACACTACCTATTACAAGAGAGCAAATACTAAGTTCTATTGATAGTCCTCAAAATATTTCTCAAAAGAATATTAGCAACGACAAAGGAAGTTTTAATAAAATTGACACTTCTGTATTATCTAAGTACTGTATAGACAAAACCATACAGGCCAAGAATCAGGAAATACAAAAAATACACTGTCGTGATGCCGAATTAAAAATGATTGTCGAAATCTTAGGGCGTCATTCTAAACCTAATGTTCTAATAATTGGTGAACCAGGTGTAGGCAAAACGGCTCTACTTAATGGTTTTTCTCAAGTAATTATTAATGAACACGTACCAGATGCATTAGCAGATGCACAAATTTATGAGTTAGATTATATAGAATTAGTTTCTGGAGCCAGTTATAATGGCGAAGTAGAAGATCGCTTAAAAAAAATTATTGCTGCTATTAAGGAATTTAACAAACCTATTTTCATTATAGATGAGCTTCATAACTTAACAGACAAAGATGGTCCTAACAAAGGATTAATAAACATTCTAAAGTCCGAACTTGCCAAAGGAGAGATTACCATACTCGCAACCGTTACAAACGATGCATACCGAAAAAATATAGAAAATAATGAAACACTATCTAGAAGATTTGAGGAAGTTCGTTTAGAAGAGCCTTCTGAAAAAGAAGCCCTTAAAATGATTGAAAATACTATAAGTAAATATAGCAATCATCATAGTTTAGAAGTTACCCAAAATACAATCAAAGAAGCAATACGACTTTCTAAAAGGTTTAATAAAGATCGTAGTTTGCCAGACTCTGCCATAGATTTATTAGACCGCACCATGTCTGCTTGTAAATACATGGTAGAAACAACAGAAGCAGTAGCCAATAAAATAGAAGAAGAAATTACCGCTATTTGCAATAGTGAATTATCTGAAAATAAAAAATATAGTGCCCTAGAGTGGATTTATGATAATTTAACCAACAGGCTAAGTTATTTACTATTTACTGCTATAAATGAAGAAGATTTTAAAGATAAAGAGTCTGAGTATATAGATTTAAAAATACAACTAGAGACATTATTAAGTACACTAAAAGAACAGGGTATTAAACAAAAATACAGCATTACTAAAAATGATGTATCTTCCACTATAGCTAATAAAACAGGAATACCTGTAGGTCAGTTACAGGCTAATGAAAAAGAAAGATTGTTAGCTATTGAAGATGTCTTAAAAAGGCGTGTCATTGGACAAAATTATGCCGTTAAAACAATAAGTGAAGCTGTTTTAGAATCTAGATCCGGCTTAAGCAAACCTGGGTTACCAATTGGTTCTTTTTTCTTTACTGGACCTACAGGAACAGGAAAAACTGAACTCGCAAAAGCTTTGGCAGAATTTTTATTTCAAACCCAAGATTCTATAATTAGGTTTGATATGTCTGAATTCAAAGAAGAACATTCTGCAGCATTACTTTATGGAGCTCCACCAGGATATGTTGGGTATGAAGAAGGAGGAATATTAGTTAATAAAATACGTCAAAAACCATATTCAATTGTACTTTTCGATGAGATAGAAAAAGCACACCCTTCTGTTTTCGATATATTTCTTCAAATTTTAGATGAAGGAAAATTAAATGACCGATTAGGAAAAACTGGAGATTTTTCTAATGCTGTAATCTTATTCACCTCTAATATAGGTAGTGAGCATGTAGTTAAATCTTTTACAGAAGGATCCATACCTAAATCTTCTGAATTACTAGAATTAATGGGACTACATTTTAGACCTGAATTTCTAGGTAGATTAACCGAAATAGTACCTTTTGCACCAATAACGCAAGAAAATATTGTTCAAATATTTAACATTCAGCTTAAAGATTTATTCAAAGCGTTAGAAAAGCAAAATATAACACTAAAAATCACGGAAGAGGCGCAAATACATCTGGCAAATAAAGGATTTACGCCAAAATACGGCGCAAGACCATTACGTGGTATTATAAGAAATGAACTTAGAAGACCTTTATCTAGAATGCTAATTACTGGTAAACTAGAAAAAGGAAATACTATACTAGTTTCTATTGAAGATGAAAAACTGAAATGGAAAATAGAACATCCAGAACCCGTTTATAACTAAAATTTTTATTAACCAAAAGTACACTAAAAATTAAATATATTATGAGTGATAAAACATATGGCTTAGGTGGTACAGAAGTGAAGAGAGAAAGCATTGAATCTCTTCAAGAAATTCCACAAAACAGAACAATTTTTGTAGAAAAACTTACCCAAAACCAACCATTGCGACCAGAAATGGCAAAAGGTTTAAAAACAATTGATGATGTTTTTAATCATTACAAACCTAATATTGAACTTGCTTTTGAAGATAGTGAGGGTATGGAATCTAAAACCACTTTAAACTTTAATAATTTAGGTGACTTTGGAAAAAAAGGAATTGTAAATCAAAGTGAATTTCTTAAAGATTTAGACACAGAAAAAGATCAGTATTTAAAAGTTATAAAACAATTAAAGACAAATAAAATACTAAAAGCTGCTTTAAGTGATCCAGACGCTAAAGAGGCTTTATTAAATACCATTCAAGATTTAATCTCCGAACTAGAAACAAAATAAGACATGGCAAATACAAGTAACGCAGCAAAGCAAGAAGCAGTACAAGATGTACAAGTAGCTAAAAAAAGCAATGAAAGCCTTGTAAAATATGGCGGATTTGATTTAGTAGAGGCAACCATAGATGGAAGTCAAAACATGAACCCTGAGCGTAAAGCAAGAAAAAAAATATTCTTAACAGAGAGTTCTAAAAGTCAAGAGCGTAAAACGGTAAAAAAGACATTAGAAATATGGTCTTCTATACTTAATGGTTCTGATGATATCTCGGAGATGATAGAAAATGCAGAAAAGCAATCTAAAATCGCTAATGAAACCTTAGATAAAAACGTTGGTAAAGCTTTAGAAGAAACCAGAGACTTAGAACGTTCTTACCGCTCTATGGCATTATTCTATAAAAATGCTGAAGAAGAAAAAATAAGAAACATAACTATCGTAAATGCAGAACTAGATCAAATTAAAGATCTAGATAACACCAGCTTTACAGATGCTGTTACCGCAGAATTAAGAGATAGTTTTGACCGTTTAGATTTAAGAGACAATTATGGTTTACTTGTAATCCCTGGTTATTTAGGATCTAACGCAGTAGTAGAAAAATGGGCAAAAATAGCATACGACAATAAAGTAATGCTTGTTACAGATTTTGAGCATCTAGATGAGCCAGATGATGTTCTAGAAATGTTTGAAGCCGCTAAGTTAACTGGAAGCGAAAATCATAGATCCAATATCATGATGACTTGTAACTGGTTAAAAGGTCGCGATAGATTTAGTGATGTAGGCGAGCAAGACGATTTATATGTACCACCTGCAGGAGCACTTGCTGGTAAAATGTACCAAACATTAATGTCGCAAGTAACTGCAGGTAAAAAATATGGTGGTATGAGCGAGGTTAGTGGTGTTCGTTTTGACCTTAGAAAAAGTGAAATTACCAACTTAGAAAAAGTTGGATTAGTCCCTATGGTTGATGAATATGGAAAAGTAATGGCATTTTCTGCTAAAACTCTTTTTAACGGCGATAATCTTGGTCTACAAACCTATTCTGTAGTTCGTGTATTTGACTATGTTACAAAAGTATTAATGGATTTTCTTAACAGAAGAGCTTTTGAAAACTTTAATGCAAGAACAAGATCTGAACTTAATAGTCAAATTGTAAAATTCTTAGATAAAATATCTGGTCCAGGAAAACTTATTGAAGACTTTACTATTAAACGTTTTGAACAAGATCCAAACCAAAAAGATCGCATTCATTTAGACATTCATATGAAACCATATTTCCCTGCTAAAAACTTCTTAATTAAGTTAGACGGACAAAAAGGTGACGATGGTAATGATTGGGAAGCAGAATACGAGCAACAATAATTTTTTAAATTATTAAAGGATAAAACACCTACTAAATACATTTAAGATACAGTAGTTTTTTTATTCTGGTAACTAACAAAATAATATTTAAATGCACTCTAAGGAGTGTATTTAAATGTTGTTAGTATTGTACCTAAAAAAAAGTAAACGTATTTCACCACATACGTTTTAACAAACCAAACCTAGAAAAAAAATTGTTATAGCTAGTTCTTAGCATTATTCCTCTTCAACATAACAATAGTTTTTCAGTATTTTTTTAACTAAAAGAAAATGATTTTGTAATAAATCATTAATGTCATTATGGCCCAAATTTTCGGTTCACAACATATAAAGCGTAAGCAAGAAGATTCTAGAAATGGTATTAGTAATATTCCAACGAATAAAACTATATACATAAATCAATTTACCGCTAAAGCTCCTACGAAACCTAATTTAGTTAAAGGGCTTAAAAAGCTAAACCAAATATTTAAATATTACACCCCTACTAACGAAATAATTATTGAAGACTACCTAGGTGCTTTTATAAATGAAATCTTTGTATATAAAGAGCTTAAAGATTTTAATCCAGAAAACATATTAAAATCTAGCAACGTACTGCTACAACTTAAACAACAGCAATTAGAGTGTTTAGAACTTTTAAAGGCTGCTAAAAAAAATATCGGCTTTCAAGAGATAATTCAGAAAAAAACAAAACGTAATAATTTTATAGCAACACTAAATTCTTTTAAAGAGCATTTAGACACCAATAACGAAATTAAGTTCATTAAAAAATCTTTAAATAATAAAAATGCAGCTTTAAATGTATTACTATCTAATGATCACGAATGGTATAGAATTATTAAAGCGCAAGAAACTAATAGTAAAGATTCTATTTTTTTAAAAGCTTTAAAAACAAAACTACAGGCACAACATTATTTATGGTATTATTTGTTTTCGGATATTCAAAATATAACAGAGTTTGTACGTAAAGGAGAATCTTATTACAAAGAATTAGATCTAAGAATTAAAAAAAATTTGCATACTATTTTAGAAGCATCTAAACCCTTAGAATCTGCCTATTACGCATTAGATTCATTTTTAAAAAACACGAATACAACAGAAGTAAACAACCTTACACTACTAAATGCAGATATAGAAGAATGTAAAGCTTTAGATAACCCTATTTTTTTAAATACCGTTAAAGAAGAGTTTACAGATAATTATGACCGTTTAGATTTAATGGAACATTATAGTTTAATGGTTATTCCAGGATATTTAGGCAGCCATACCACATTAGAACAATGGGCAAAAATTGCAAGCGATAACAAAGTACTATTAATTACAGATTTTAGACATTTAGATACCCCAGACGATGTAGTTGAACTTTTTGAAAAAGCGAATCATGTAAGAGCAGACTTGCCTATGGCCAATACTATTATGACCTGTAATTGGTTAGTAGCACGTGGAGCAAATAGGGATTTAGGGGAAACAGAACCCCTATACATTGCACCCTCCTCTGCTCTAGCAGGAAAACTATATTCCAGTTTACTTTCTCAGGCCTGTGCTGGCACTCAATTTGGAACCATAGACGCCGCAAGAGGGGTACGCTTTTTAATGACCAAGAATGATCTATCTGTTATAGAACAAAAAGGACTTATTCCTATGTATTATGCTAACGGAAGTACTATTGCATATTCTGCGAAAACACTTTTTAACGGCAATAATTTAGGATTACAAACCTATAGTGTGGTTAGAGTTTTCGATTATTTGTCCAAGGTACTTGTAGATTACCTCAACCAAAGAACTTTTGAGAATTTTAATATTAATGTTCGCAAACAAGCCATGGAAGAAATAATTCAATTTTTAGATAAACATGTGGGCGCCAATAAACTTATAAGCAACTTTTCGGTTCTAAAATTTGAACGCGACCCTAAAAAGAAAGACCAGGTAATTCTTAATTTAAACATAACCCCATATTTCCCTGCAAAAAACTTTTTAATTCGCATGTATGGAAAAAACAATGCATTAAATAGTAATTGGAACACAAATTACGAAGTAGCATAAAATAAATAGATTGTCATAAATCGACCAAATAAATGAAACTAAACTACTACAGTTTACCATTAAATACGAACCGCATGATTAGCGGTAAAAAAACAGAAAAAATTCTGTTAGGAGAATCTGTAGCCCAACATTTACATTTAGTAATGACAACAAGCTACGGAGAATGCCAGTTTGATAAAAGCTATGGTTGTGCATTATGGAATATAGATTTTAATAACGTTACTAGCGACTCTAAACTAAAAGAGAACATTGCAGATGCCATTTTAAAATCTTTAAAAAAACAAGAAAAAAGATTATCTAATATAGAAGTAGTGGTAGATGTAGAACAAGAAGAAAGTGCTACGGATGACAAAAAAAGTCGCATCCGAAAATTAGTACATATAACCATTAAAGGGTTACTAACACAAATTGATGATGAATTCATCTATTACGAACATTTTTACATTGGACCATTGTCTTATTAATTATGGAACATTACAATAAAAAACATATTACCCAAGAGATGCTTAAGCAAGCTGCTAAGCTATGGAATATTCCACTAGCAGAATCGGAGTCTTCTATAGACCCCTTGGTTGTATTGCTTATAAAAGCATGTGCTGGCGAGTTAGAGAAATTACATGGAAAGCTACATAACATGAGTTCCTCTATTACGGAAAGTTTAGTAGAACTTATGGAACCAGACTATGGTAGAAGTGCTTTACCTGCACATGGTATTGTTCAGTTTTCTCCAAAAATAGAACAAGGAACTTTAGCACCTAATCAGCAATTAATTTGTAATTATAATGATTTTGAAACAAAAAAATCTGCGAAAGAATTTTTCTTTTCTAGCATAGATAGCTACCTTTTATTAAACGCTAAAGCAAACTATTTAATTTCTGGAAATTCTCTATTAAAATTAAACAAACCAGGAAGAAATGAAAAAATAGCTTCTACAAAAAAGCCAGTAACCCCACATAGCATCTACCTTGGCATAACTACAGAACAAGAGAGTTTAAACTTAACTAAACTACCTATTTACTTAAAGGCACATGGTAACGAATCTCATTTATTTTACCACTACCTAAAAACAGCAAGTTGGTGGTTGGGAGATACCCAATTAAAAACTACAAACGGTTTAAGTAGCCAAGCCAAAAGTGTACAAAAAACAATAGAAAAAGATTATAATGCAAACACTACAAAAATGCATAACATTTGCAATTCTGTAGAACGTGCGTACCAGAAAAACTATATTACTTTAGAAGGCCCTACGCTACTTGTATCTTCAGAAAAAGATGCATCTGGCAAAGAAAAAGAACCTTCTTACTTTAAAAATAAAGAAATAGAAACTTTAGTAAACAAATCCGATTTAGATACTAAAGAAAATATATTCTGGATTAAAGTTCAATTTAATAGTATTGTTCCAGAGTCTATTTTAGAAAACCTATTTGTTAGTATTAATGCGTATCCTGTAATAAATAGAAAAAGACATAAAGACACTTACCAAATGAAAGATTACTTAAATGTAATCCCCATTTTAACAAACAACCCTTTTTTAGATATTGCCTCTTTAGAGAATATTACAGGAAAAGAATATTATCCACAACAAATACATGAAAAATCTTCAAATGATACTGGCTTAAAAGGCAGCTATTTTATTTGGGATCATGGCATGGGCAAGCTAGAGAAACAAAAAGCCAAAGAACAGGTAACACACTTATTAGATCTATTACAAGACGAAAGTGCTGCTTTTACTTTTATGAATCGCGAATTCTTAAAAAACAACCTTACGCAGTTAACCAAAATACTCACTGCTATGGATCAAAAGCTCACTAATAGCGAGGTCTTAAATGGGCAAACACATTACATACAACTTAACCCTTATGATAGTAATGAACATTTAATAGTAACTTATTGGACTACAAGTGGAGATTTAGCAAATGGCATTCCTACAGGAGCAGAATTAACCCCCTACCAAGATGATTATTCGCTTTTAAAAGGTGGTCGCTTTTTAAATTTAGTTCACGGAGGAACAACAAAACCAAGTAAAAAAGAAAGATTAAATCGATACAGAAGTAAAACACTTTCCGGAGATCGATTAGTAACTAAAGAAGATTTAAAAGCTTTTTGTTATATGCATTATGGTAAAACCATTACCAATGTAACCATACAACCAGGAACCACTTTACAAGTAGATAGAAATAAAGGACGTATACCGTGTATGGAAATTAGTATTACTCCTTCATCACAAAATACAATTACAGAAGAAGCTTGGGAGCACCTTCATGAAGATTTGTTATACCATCTAAAACAAAAAGCATTAAACATTTTACCATATACCATTAAACAAAACAAACCGAATGAAAAATAAAACTGACCAAACGCCTTATTTAGATAATATGGTTCGTTATTTTTTCGCTGCAATTATTGTTATTTCATTAACAATCGTAGGCTTTAAAGTAGCAAGCAGTATGGACTGTGAATATGTAGAAATAGATATTTCTGCAATGGACTATAGAGTTGGCGAGCTTATAGAATTTACAGATCTAACCGAAAAAGGAGAAAAATGGGTATGGAGCTTTGGAGACAGCACAGATACTGTAGATAAGCGCAAAGCATACCATATTTATGATGAACCCGGCACCTATGAGATACGTTTAATGGTAAACGGGCAATGCGAACGGCTAGAAGAAATAACTATTAAGGAAAAAAAGTTCGTTTTAGACCCTAGTAAAGTACCTAATTTTGAACTACCTGAAAGTATTGCTGTAGGGGAAAAGCTAAGAGTAAAAGACACCGTTAACAAATCATACAGTTGGGAATGGCGATTTGGAGATACGTCCGAAGCTAATTCTACTGATAAAAAAGCAGAATACACCTATAAAGAACCAGGTATAAGAACTGTTTCCTTAATTACTAATGGAGACATTAGGCATATGGCTAGTAAAAAAATAACCGTATACTTAAAAGATAACCCTCCTCCAACACCAAGTCGCAGACGAAGAAGGACAAATAACCCTGCCGTAATATTAGACACCATTCCTATTATTCCAGACAATTGGATAGAAAACCAATTAAAAAAGGACATGGGACCATACATTAGTGAAGACGACTTTAAAATGCAGCTCGAAAAAGTGGTAAAAGAAGACGCCAGTCCTAAACTATTTGCAAAATACTTCTGCGGAGAAATTAACAAAAACTGTATCGTAGATGGGGAAAGTATGCCTTTCTTACAATTATGCACATACCTTAAAAAACGAAAAAGACGTAAAATAACAAAACTAGAACTCTTTAGAGAAGAAGGCTCTAATTGTATAAAATATGTACAATTAAGTTTAAAACGCAAATGGTTACAAGTAAAAAAATAATAGCTATAAATAGTAAACTATGAAAAATACAACAATACATCGCATTAATTGGGTAGATGGGATGAAAATGAATAAAGATCATTTTATAGGATTAGAAGATGCATTACTACAACAAATTACACGCAGTAACATACATGCTATAACCAATACTAATTATGGTTTATTAGCTATAGAAGGAGAAAAAGGATTTAACATACAATTATCTTTAGATGGGCGCAATGGTGCAACCGTAACACTTACCAATTGTAATGCTATAACTCGTGGTGGTTTTCCCATACAAATTAATGAAGAAATAACGAGCTTATTAGAACTTTCTAACACCACCATCTCTTGCCATAAAGAATGGGATAAAGAAGAAAATGGTTTATTTCAGGTGGTTTTAGGCGTAAGCCCATTAGAACGTATTGCCATAGGTTCTGCGGAACCAGAAGAACAACCCTTACGCAAACCGTTTGTTGTGCAAAAATACCAAATTTCTATAGTACCTATTAAACAGGAACAACCAGAAGAAATAGGTGCTTACCATTTAACTATAGGCCTAATAGAAGTTAAAAATGGCACTCCTAATTTAATAGCAGATTATATTCCGCCTTGCGCTACGGTAAATGCACATACCAATTTACTAGAACATTATGAAAACTTTGGAAACGCCCTTAATACTATAGAAGAATTAAGCTTAAAAATTATTCAAAAAATATATCGTAAAAAACAAAGTAATGATTTAGCACGTATGGTATTAGCCATTACTAAAGATATACAGCTGTATACATCCCATGCAATACCCACGTATAGAATGATTGATAAATATGTGGAACCAGCAAGTATGATAAGTCGTATTATGGGACTTGCCAGAACCATTCAAGGCAGTGTAAATATTTATGCAAGCACAGGTAAAGAAGCATTGCTGAATTATTTAACAGAATGGTGTCAGCTAAACCAAGGAGAGTTTGAAGATACTTTAACTAAGGCATCGCAATTACAATACAAACATTACCATATTACAGAATCCTTACATACCATATCTAAATGCACTACCCTTTTAGTGCAATTATTTAGAAAGTTAGAAGAGCTAGAGTATATAGGTAAAAAATCGAACTCTAAACTTTTTGTAAAAGAAGATATTATAGAAGAAGAAAAAACACAAACTACAGGAAAGTTTTTTGTGGAAGAGTAATTTCTATTTAAACACACCATCTACTAAAAAAATATACATAAAAAGACCCATTATCTATGAAAGCAAAAAACGAAAAAGAAAGGAATAAAAGCTTTTTAAAATTCTTGGCACTATTTGTCGTTACAACACTATTAATTATGGGAGCAGTGTTCTTAAATTATAGAGTACCTCATAAAGAAAATGAATTACTTAGAGAACGTGCCAAACTCATAGAACAAGAAACCGAATTTCAAAGAGGTTTTGCTGCGGAAATTAAAGGAACCAGAAACTTACTAGATTCTTTAGATTTAAAAGGGCAAAATATTTCTTATTTAAATGACCTTATAAGTCAAAAACTTGTTGGTATTCAAGGAAGTTTACCTGCCAAAGATTCTACTTTTAAATATACCATGTATAAAAACATTTTAGATATTTTGGTAGATTATCAAAAAAGTAAAAAGGAATTAAATGCTTTATCTGATGCTAAAAATCAGATTGAAGAATTCCAATCCGAATTAGAAAAAACGCAACAAGAACTTGAACAAGCAAAACGAGATTTAGACATCTTAAGAGTTTCTAGAAGAAGGTAATTTCTTGTTATTTTTTAGTCAAATAATCCAAAAGTAGGTCATAGAACGAATTTAACAAATACTTGATACTATAATTGTAAGATTAATCTAAAAAAGATGTATTTTAAAACGATTTTTCCTATAAAAGTAGAATACTAGTCAATTTATATATGAAGATAAATATTACATTTTTACAAGGTAGTAAATATATAAGTGTACTACTAATTGCTCTTTTTGCTTTTAGTTGTGGTAGTAAAAAAGCGGCTATTGTACCACAAAAAACAGAAATAGCAATACCAATAAAAGCGCCGTCTGTAATACAAATTAAATATGGCAAAATTTTGGGAGTAGTACCAGATTCTGTTACCAATACGCGCCTATATAATTTTATAGATTCCTGGGTAGGAAAACCATATAAAATGGGCGGTGAAACAGAAAAAGGAATAGACTGCTCTTCTTTTACACAATTGCTATATAGTAAGGTCTATAATCTATATATAGAGCGTACGGCACACAAACAATTTACCAGTAAAGAATTAAACCGTTTTAGAGGATTAGATTATTTAAATGAGGGCGATTTATTATTTTTTCAGCATCCAAACAATGTAGACGGGTATATAGATCATGTAGGCATATATTTAGATAACAACAAATTTGTACACAGCACCTCTAACAAAGGAAAAAACAAAAAAAACGGCGTTCAAATTAGCGATATAACCAATGCCTATTGGCAAAAACTTTTTATAGCTGCTGGTAAAAGAAAAGATAAAGCACAAGCCCCTAATACTGTAGTAGAGCAATAATGAATACCAAACTACCACATATAGTAAATGCACTTTCTACATTGCACACACAACTTAAAGCAGAAGTTGCTGTATCTGCATTTAAAGAGCAAGCCAATATACACCAAGATCAAATTGTGGTTCGCCACCGTGGAAGTTTTAAACGTGCCTATGAAGAAGATATATTAAGCTATAAACTGGCAAAAGAAAAAAACGATCAACACATAGAGATTTCCTTATCTAGAAACGGTATTTATGACCGTTTACCAGAAGGTCTTTTTCATAAAACAGCAAAAACAAATACTAAAAAAGAATTTGGCAGTTTTAGAAGGCAACAAAAACAAGAACAAGAAGACGCTCGCTTACTTTTTGCCCCAATAGAAAATGCTTTTTTTAGAGCCGAAGTAGCCACTGAAGAACAAAGAAAAAAACAAATTAGCCATACAACCAGCTTAGAAGATGGCTTTTTATATAATTTTTGGGGCATTCCCAAAAATTTTCCCAAAGCATATGCAGCACCTTTAATAAGGCTATTACCACATGCTAAAAATATAGCAGGTAATTTAGAGCAAACCTTTTACGCATTAGAATTGTTATTAAGAATAAAAATAAGTTATACCACTACTTTTATAGATATTCCCAAACAAAAGAAAAAAACAGAAAATGTACAATTAGGGGTAAACTTTTTGTTAGAAGCGCCAACAACTATAAAAGGTAACTACCAAAAAGCCATACAAAGCAAACAAGATGATTATGCTTACCAAGTGCTTCCGCAACCCGCTTTGGAGGTTGTTTTGCACCCTAAACATGAAGATGGTATTCCTAAATGTATAGAAGAGGAAGGCTTATTACAAATTGCCAATGTATTCTATGATTATTTTTTACCCATAGAATATAAAGTAACCACAAAAATAGATGTAGCACAAACACAAGGATTTATAGTAGATAAACAAAAAGGAGCTTATTTGGGTATGTCTACCCTACTAGGCGCATAATAAAATTAGAATAGTAACACAATGATGACAAATTTCTTAGGTCCCAACATTTTTAAAGTAAGCATGTTATTAATGCTTGTCAGCGGTTTTATTATGGCATTAGCCTCTAAAGTGCGCACCATATTTAAAAAAAATAAACTAAAAGCATTTGTATACCTCTTTTCGGTAGTACTCCTATTTGCTCTTACCGCCTTAATGGCACATAAAAAAGTATTAAATAACGACCCCTTAAATTCCTTTATAGGAATGGAAATAGTAGTTTTTCTTATGGGTATTGGGCATATTTATGTGCTGCGAACCCTATTTAAAGAATGGTTCCAAGACAAGAATGAGTTTTTTAAAGAAATACTTTTTACGGTAGTTATTCTTTGTGTAGCCCTCCTAGTATTTACCAATATTGTGGGCCGCTTTAAAGAAGAATTTACACTATACTATTTAGGCGTTTCTGTAGCATTTGTACTGCCCACACTTGCATTAAAAATGTATGAACTCTCTGCTTTAATACCAGTACCCATTTATAAAAAATGGACATTCCCAATTGGAGTAGAACTTAGAGAGCCTTCGCAAAATGAGCTAGCCAACCCATTGGTAATTACGTTTCAATTACGTAAAAAAGATGGCGACACTACCATAAGCAGGCTACGCACCAAAGCCCCGGAAGATATGGAATTTGGCAGACTGTTCTATTTCTTTGTAGAAGACTACAACCAACTACACCCAGAGCAAAAAATACAAGTACAAGATAAAAACAACAAACCAAACGGATACATTTTTTACTTTAAACCCAATTGGTGGAGCCCTATACAACATATAGATACTACCAAAACCGTAAAATGGAATGGCATACGCGAAGATTGCACCATTATAGTACAACAAGACAATAATTAAAACATAATCTTTAATAAAATATACCTATGTCTTTTAAAGCAAAATTAGAATTAGACGGAAAAATAATTACAGTACTTAACTTTTCATTAGAGGTAAAACAGCAAACAGATATAACAGGAAGACCTACCGCAGGAGTAATAGCAGGAGAAGTTAGTTTAACTTTAGAAATGAGCGAACATACAAAAGAATTTTCTCGTTGGGCGTTAAATGATACTGGAGTAAAAGAAGGTAGAATTGTTTTTTATAATAACAATCTAAGTGGTATTCTTAGAACCATAAAATTTTCAAATGCGTACTGCACTTTTTATAAAGAAAGTTATGATCATGATGACACGCAACCATATACTATAGATTTAATTATAAATGCAAAAGAAATTAAAGTGGGCGACGATGACCATAAGAATAACTGGCCAATGGCACAATAAAATATAGCATGAGGAGCGATGTAAAAATTAGAGAACTAAACCGCCTACTAAAAAGAAGGTTAAACTCTGCTATAAAGCGTAGTATAGATCATAGTATTGTTAATGATCAAAAAAATATTTCTTCTAGGATTTTAGTAGCTTGCTTAAAAAAGTCTCAAAAAAATGCTTTATTTCACTCTAAGAACATACAAAAAGAATTAGGGTGGTCTAATGCGATGATGCAGAACTATATTGGTAATTATTTTAAGAGAAATTTAAACGCTAGTTTCTCTAACCCCTATGATTGGGTTTTAGGAAAAGATGGAAAATATGTTTGGGATGAAAATGTAACATCGGCAACGGATAAAGATTTAAATGGAAGAGAATATATTGGTCCAAAAAAATATGATGCTTATAAGCATGCATGGAAAAACAGAAATCCGTGGGAAAAATTATGGAATCTTGGTCCAAAAAATGTCAATTGGAATAGTTATTACACTCCATTACTAAAATCCTATTCTTTAAAACTAATTGAAAGACAAAAAAATAGAAAAATAATTCCTTTAAGCCCAAGTGATTTAGAATTTAATAAAAGAAATAGGTATTCGCAAGATAAGTTATCCCCTACTGTAGAATCTTTTACAAGTATAGAATTAAGAAATACTCCAAGACTAAGAAATAGCTTAGACGCTGGTTCCGTCCAATTCCAATTCAATATCTCTGTGGATGGAAAACTAATTCCAGCTATTGGTTCTTATGCTAGAATGCATAGTCATCAAGAATATATAAATAAATTTAGTTATGGATCTTCAGAATATCGTACAGTAATGGACAGATTCGACAACTTTTCAATTTTATTTGGAAACAATAAATATAGAAAAGACATCTTCGTAATTACATTTAAAGATAAAGATGATTATTATGCTGTTCAAAATTATATAGGGTTCAATTACTAAGAAATGAAAAAAACAATAATAGTATTACTTTCTATAATAATCTTATGTTCTTATTTTATATATAGGAATATCTTTTTTTTACAACAATTAAGAGCAGATTCTAATAAACTAAAATTAGCTTATACCCGTTACCATAAAAACTATTTCGAAAGTTTTATTAAAAATAAAAAAGATTTAGATTTTATGCTAGAGTGGTCTAAAGAAAATGATGCCGATTACAATTATCATTTTTTAGATTTAGGCTATAATGTTAAATATGATTCACTAACCAACAGTTCTAACATATACTGTTTTGGCACAGACAAAAAAGATAATAAAATGGAATACACCCCTTATAATTCACCTTCCTATAACAAAACATTTTTAAATGCAGTACCTATAACAAATGGCAATTACATTTTAGACTTTTTTAGTAATAATGATATAATATTATTAAATATTAAAAACACCAATATCATTTGCCCATCAGAAGTTAGTCAAAGAAAACTACAAGAACTTTTCAATGGAATACAATTATTTAATGGAACAGAAAATTTAATTGGCACTACTTTCAGTGAAAATTTTAAAAACTCCCTATTTAAATTTTGCACAAAAGAACTAAAGACCAATTTGAATGAAAATAAAAATAAAATATTGGTCTCTATAAATAGAAAAAAAGAATTTAAAATTTTATGCCCACAAAATATAAAACCAAAAGAAAAATCAGTGATTGAAGAAAAACTATTGAATTATTTTAAATCAAATAATATTAACTATTTTGACTATGCTTCTTTTCCTTTATATCTAAATAATATAGAATAAAATATCATGTATTATATTCCCGATAAAGAATTAGGGTAATCTAATGCTATTACTTGCCCTATTGGTTATGAATATTTAGAAAATAGTAATAAAACCACTATGTTTTTCAATGATGGAACACATTGCCCCATAGAAGAATTAGATAGTGTAATTATGACGCAAAACGGCCCATATACCTATAGAGATTGGCAAGATGACATGCATACCTATAGAGAGCAAAAGTGGGATATTAAGGTTGCACAACACAAAGCGGAGTATTATGCAGGCTTACACTCTATGAGTTACAAAGTAATTATAGGTACTTTAGCAGTACCTGGTGTAATAATTGGTAGTGCTGAATTTGCAGCCGCTGGTGGCGTAAATTGGTTGGTACAGAAATCTGGTTCTCTTATATCTACAAAGTTCTGGGGAGGAAAAGCTATTATTAGTGGTGGTACGCAGGCAATTATAAATAACGGAAATGTTGATGTCGCCGATGTAGGTTTAGATGCTATTTTAACACCTGGGGTTGCACCATTTGCGCGAACAGTATTTGACGTAAGGCCAAAAACAAAACAATATGCTATTTTAGGTGTAAATAGTGAGAAGTCGTTAATGTCCGCCACTATTGAAACAGGAGCTGGTTATATTGGATATGCATTAGGAGCTCGAATTACACCTTCAATAGGTTATATAGAATCGAATACTATGCAAAACATGGCTAGACTTATGATTACTAAAAACTACTCACTTGTTGGTCGGGGAGTAAATAAAGGTTTACAAGAACATTATAGTAATAATAAGAAATAATGGAAAACAATGGAAAATCAATAATTGTAGTTCTAGCAGCTTTTTTTTCAATCGTTTATGCTATTTATTATATAAGAAATGAAGAAATAGAATTATTAGAAAAGCCTTCTAATTATACAATTGGCAAAATAGATGATTCATATGCTGTAATAGGTTATTTTGATTATAATTATGTATACGTTTACAAAAATAAATCATATACTAAAACAGGTTCTTCTAGTAAAAAACAAGAAATAAACAAGAGATTTCTTGTGAAATTTTCAAAAGAAAATCCAGAAAATTCTGAGTTAATTTTAACCCTTCCTATTTGTGATACTACACTAGTTGCACCCCAATTAGGGTGGAAAGAAATTCCAAAGCATTTAATTTGTAAAGATTAGTTTACAGAATTAAATAAAACAAGTGTTTTGTTAAACTACAACTGCTAAGTCTAGAAACATTTATAGTTTTGGTTTAGATGGCTCAAAATATTGTTAAATTCATGATTCAAAAAAATTACGCTATAACTGCTAAAGGAATAAATAGAACTTTACAAGATGAATATAAATAATAAAGAAAAATCAATTCCAGTGGTTATAATTGGCTTTTTAGTATTAGTCGGAACTTATTTATACATGCATAATAGAAAAATGGAGTTATTGGAAAAACCCATTCTTTACTCAATAAGTAGTATAGAAGAATCGTATGCTATTATTGGATATTTTGCTTATGATTATTGTTTTAAATATAATAATGAAGAATTTAAGGTAACAGGCACATCAAATAAAAAACAAAAAGTAGGGGATAGATTCATCGTTAAATATTCAAAAGAAAATCCAGAAAATTCAGAGTTACTTTTAGCTCTTCCCATTTGTGATACTATACTAGTTGCACCCCAATTAGGGCGGAAAGAATTTCCCAAGCATTTAATTTGTAAAGATTAGTATTCCTTACAATTACAACAATAAATAAAATTTATGTAAATACTTACAAAATAATAACAAAGAATCTTATTTTTAAACCAAATTTTACACCATAACTTAACATAATACAATGCGCAAAATTTTTATTACTATAAAATTCCTATGTATAATAAGTATGTTATTTCCATGCTTAATAAACGGACAAAACAAAACAATATCTATACAAACAGTTAGAACAGTAGACTTTGGAATGACCACCATATATTATGGTAAAGATGGTGCTGTTTTAAATGGAAAATATAAAATAGCAGAAAGACATGGCTCTTATAACGAGGCAACTTATGTAGATGGTAAAAGACATGGCATCTCTAACTATTATGACGACCTTGGAAACCTAACTAGTAAAGCTAGTTTTAAAAACGGACTTCCAGATGGTACTACTACTTCTTTTTATCAGGATGGTAAAATTGCAAGTATATATAGATGGAAAGAAGGAAAGCTCCATGGCAAAATTGAAAACTACAACTCTAAAGGAGATCTAACTAGGACTGAGTCATACAAACTAGGGCAAAAAGATGGTACTTGGGTTCACCACACTAGATCACCCCAGCAGAATGATAGAAAAGCAACAACTACAGAGCATTATAAAGATGGTAAACCCATAGGAAACTGGTTAGAAGCTTGGGAGAACGGAGATAAAATACAAACTAAAGATTATATAGGACCAGAAGAATATATAGAAAAAGAATATTATTCGAATGGAAAAATAGAAGCATTAAAAACCTATAAATCATATAAATTACATGGTTTAGTAGGATACTATTATAAGAGCGGAAAAAAAATGAATGTAAGAGAATATATTGCTGACGTAAAAGTGAAAGAAAAAAAATACTATGAAAATGGCACTTTAGGTTTTTCATGTTCTTATAATAAAATGGGAGAGCACGGAAAAGAAGAGTCTTATAATGCAGATGGGCAAAAAACTAGAATTGTAAACTATACCAATGGCGAGAAAGACGGCATAGAATACAGGTATTATGATAATGGTAAGCTAGAAATAGAAAGAGAGTATGAAAATGGAACCCAACATGGCGCTTATAAAGAATACTACGAAAATGGAAAACCAAAAAGAACAGGGGAATTTTTAAATGGAAGAAAAAATGGTACTTGGAAAGAATATAATATAAATGGAAATATCCAAAAAGAAATTTTTTATAAATCAGGAAATGTTGTTTCTCAATAGCTCTTCTTTCTTTATTAGTTATAATTGTTTATAAATTAGAAAAATAGTGAAAGTATACCTTCTCTATTTTTTATTTACAAAGTAGTTTTTCTATAATTTTTACAATCAACACATACTCTAACTGTTACATTAAAGTCTCTAGAACGTTAACAAAGTAACAACAGAACGAAAAAAACGTATCTTACAAAGAAAGTACGTAATATTTTCGACCAACTACACAATACACATTATTATTCCTACAATAAATGCCCTATATTGCCATAGGAAAATTCATTTTAAATAAGTAGTACTTTTTTAATGAATGTTTACGATTCATAAACACAAAACCAAGCGTAATACATGGCAGCACAATCTATAACCTCTGTATATATTGGAGGAACCCCAATCTCCTCTTTTAAAGAAATAGTATTAAAACAAGACATTAATAACCACCACATATTAGAGTTAAAATGTCAGATGAACGTACTAGAAAAAGTAACGGGAGAATTAGCGAGTAAAACCAAAAATTTTCTAGGAGAAGATATTACTTTAGAAATAGCTCCTAAAGACAAAAAAGATATTAAAGACAAATTACAATTCTTTGGCGTTGTCACTTCTATTCGTAATTCTAAAGGTTATTTAGATAGTAATATAGTCACCATTACTGCAAATAGCCCTACTATTTTAGCAGACGATGGGCCACATTACCATTCTTTTGTAGATAAAGATTTAAACGCCATAGTAAAAAGTGCTTTTTCTAAATACAATAGTAGCAAACTAAGTGCTACCACGCAAGCAAAATATAGTAACCCTATCCCCTATTCGGTACAACATAGAGAAAGTAATTGGGCCTATGTTAGCCGCATAGCTATGCAGTACGGAGAGTGGTTATATTATAATGGTAAAAATGTAATTTTTGGTTTACCAGAGAATCAAAAAGAAGTGGTTTTAACCCATAATTTTGACTTAAAAGAATTTGCATTAAACCTAAGCCCAACCCCTAATAAATTTAAATACTTTACTAACGATTATATTACCGATAAACACCATAGCAAAACTACTGCAGAAGTAAATACAGGGGTAAACGGACACCATAGTTTTACTAGTGGTAAAGCCAACCAGTTATACGCCGCAGAAACTAATGTATGGATTAATAATGGAGGTGGCGAACAGCTAAAAGCGGTACTAGATAACCAAGTAGAAATACAAAAAAAAGCAGCAGAACAGGAGCAAGTAATTTTAGATGGTGCTAGCGATAATCCAGGAGTAAGCCTTGGAAAAATAATAAGTATTCAGGGGGGAGATACCAACCACGGACAATTTAGAGTAACCCAAGTAGTACATAAACAAGATTACCTAGGTAATTATTCTAATATTTTTACTGCTATAAGTACCCAACTAGATGTTTTTCCGCACACCAATTACGAAGCAACACCGTATAGCGATACCCAAACGGCGGTAGTTATGGAAAATACAGACCCAGAAGGTATGGCACGTATAAAAGTGCAATTCCCATGGCAAAAACTAACCGGAGAAACTACCCCATGGATCAGAGTAGTAACCCCACATGGCGGTGGCGATAAAGGCTTTCATTTTATACCAGAAATTGGCGAAGAAGTACTCGTAGGTTTTGAAGGTGGTAATGCAGAACGTCCTTATATGATGGGAAGTTTATACCATGGTAAAGCCGCAGCAAATGGTTTTATGAGTGATAATAACGACATAAAATCTATACGCACTAGAAGTGGGCATACTATTGAACTAAACGATTTAGATGGTACCGAAAGTATTACCATATCCGATAAAAACGGTTCTATGATAAACTACAATACGCAAAAGAAAACAATAACTATTGCCAGTGAAGAAAAAATCATCATAGCATCTAAGTTTATTAGCATGCATGCAGATGATATAGAATTTCATTCTAAAAACACTAAAAATGTTTCTTCAGAAGCATTTACCGCGCAATCCGGAAATTCTAGTATATCTGTAGTTCCAGATAGTGTTATGCATAAATCTGCAGAAGTAAGTATTGAAGGGGATGAAACTAAAATATCATCTACCAACCTTACCGCTAACTCTAAAGCAAACACCTTAATTAATGGTGCAATGGTTAAACTAAACTCCTAACATTTTCTTTTATGCAAGATGCAACAATAGCCCAAGAATTCTATAAAATTAGAAATACTTGGAAAACCATTGATGGAAAAAAATGGGATATGGCCATTTGGGCTTGTGACTATCATGATATTGATATTCTAGATAAATTTATGGAAACAGAAACATCTCCTATCGGGATGTTTAACGATATTTTCTTTAGGATAACCACCCTATATATTTCGGAAAAAACCTTTGAAGAAGAACTTTGGAAAGAATTTACCAATTGGTTTATTCCTCCTAAAGAAGAAAGGTATGATATGCTTGGAGCCTTAAAAAAAGATGGTTATTTAGATAAAAACTACACCGTAGACCTCAGCTTACCGCCTACCTTTGCAAGTGTTTTAAAAGAACTATTACGCTTAAAAGAACAACTCCCTTTAAAAGAAGAAGCTTTTATTCTTTACTTCCCTCCAGGAGTGCATAGTGATGGGTTTGAAAAATGGTTCTTAGAAAAAATGGACCAAGGCATTCCTAAAGGTATTCGTTTTGCCACAATAGACCCAATTGGCGGACGAAAATTTGGCAATTTAGTAAAGCATAAAAAAGCAATTGTAAAAGAACTATCTGTAACCTTAAACATGGCAGCAGCAATGAAAAATGCTATGGATGCAGATAGTAATGAAAGTCGCCCACATTCTCCAAATGCTAAATTTCAAAAGCAAGTTCGTCGTATTATGGAAGCTACAGTAGACAAAAAAATGTCTGTCTCCAATGAAAGCGAAGAACTTTTAAAATTAGGATACCAACTAAATATATTAAACACAAAAGCAACCTCCCACTTAGTATCAGCAATAGCATTTTATAGTGTAAAAGAAGACAACTTAGCCATAGAGCACATAGAAAAAACGCTAGAAATGACCGAGGATGACAGTGTTGCGGAAGATGCCTATCCTATGTGGCGCTCTGCCATGCTTTTAAAAGCAGCTTTGGTTATTGCAAAAGAAGATACAAACACCGCTTTAAAATGTTATAGAGCAGTTGCCACGAAAGCTGTAAATAAAGGAGATATTTTTCATATAATGGAAGCTTATCGTATGCAAGCGTTTTATCATTTTAAAGAAGGAAAACAAAAAGATGCCTGGGAAGCTTGTGTGTATTCTTTACAAGCTGGCACTAATCTACCCATAGAAATTCGTAGAGAATCTACCTATCTTTTTACAGCAGCTCTTGCCTTAAAAGTAGTGCAAGACAGCCGTATGGATTCTACAATAGTACAAAAACTAACAGAACGTTATGAAAAAAGCATAGGCGAAGACTGGGATACACTCTTACAAGGAACAGAGATTATAGACACTAAATACTTAAATAGGAGTACATGGCTTACTAAAAACAAAATACTGCAATGGCAATAAACAACTTTAACAATAAAGCAAGTAAAGCCGGCTCAACAGATGGTGAAGAAGGTGGCTTTTTAGACATGATTGCCGATGGAAAATCGGCATTAGATAATTTTCAAGCCAAAATGGCTTCTGTAATGCCATCTATTCCAGGACAACCAGCAGGTAAATTTCAAGACATATCTATAGGGATTGATTTTCACCCTACCATGTTTCCTCCTTCGCCATTATTACCAGTACCCCATGTAGGTATGGTTTTTGACATTCTTGGTGCTATTTTTGCTGCAATAAACGCTGTAGTACCACCGCCACCAGAACCAGAATATGCAGAAGATGGCGAGCCTGTACCACAACCCATTAGCGTATCTAGTGTAGCGGTTTCCATTGTACAAGCTATGGCTCCCAGTGTAATGGTAAATAACAAATTTATTGCCAATGCAGGGATTAGCATACAACACCTTCCAGGAGTTGTGCTCCATGCCTTACCATCGGTAGCTCCAATGGCATCCTCAGAAATGTTTATGGGTAGTTCTACCGTAATGGCAGATGGCGCTCCATTTTCATATCAATTTTTACCAGCACTATCTTGTAACCTTGTAGGTATGCCGGCACCTTTTAGGGTAAAAAAACCCAAAGCCAAAGTGAGTCTTATGGCACCTACGGCAGCACTAATAAATGTAATTCCTGGAGGTATGCCTGTACTTGTTGGTGGACCACCAACCATAGACCTTTTTGCTATGGCTGTTGGTTTAGCATTTAAAGGCATGGGGAAACTATTTAAAAAAGGAGGCGATAAATTACAAAAGTATATCGATAATATTCTTCCTAAAAACCCAGCCAAAGCCAAACGATTACAAAAAGTAAAGTGTAAACTATTTGGAGAACCTGTAGATGCTGCAACTGGAAGAGTATTTGCAGAGAATGATGATTTTACCCTTCCAGGGCCAATCCCTATTACATGGACACGTTATTACCATAGCGATGGCGAAATAGCAAGCCCAATTGGCACCAACTGGCACCATAGTTACCATATGGGGTACTGGGAAATGGAAAACGGTTTCATAACCCTTTTACTTGCCGATAGTAGAGAAATTGTACTCCCTGCACTGCATGAGGGCGATAGCTTTTACCACCGTAAAGAACGTATTACGTGGTTTAAAGACGAGCAAGGAAAGTATGCCTATACAGATGCTAACGGACTCACTTATAAATTTCTTTCTAATCGCATAGACAACGACCTATTCCCTATTCATAAAATAGAAAACGAACTACAACATACTATTACCTTTCAATATAACAAAGGTATTTTATCCGAGATTATAGATAGTGCAGGACGTACGCTTACCATAAGCTCAAAAGACGGCAGAATTACCGAAGTATTTACAAAAAACGAAAACAAAAAAGTATCCTTAATTCAGTACGAAGTTGATGTTAACGACAACCTTACCAAGGTAACAGACGCCAAAGGAGTAGCCAAAATATTTCAATACAAAAAGCACCTATTGGTACAACTTACCAACCAAAGTGGGCTAAATTTTTATTGGGAGTACGAGGGCGAAGGTGCTAATGCTAAATGTATACATACCTGGGGAGACCAAGGCATTTTAGAATATTGGACACAGTACCAAAAAGGAAAAACAATAGCCACCAACTCCCTTGGGCACAGCACTACGTACTATTATGATGAAGACAATCTCATTTACCGTATTACAGATGCACGTGGTGGAGAAACCTACCAAAAATATAACAGCACCCAAGATTTAATGTTGGTTACCGACCCTGTTGGGAATACCGTAAAGTACGAATATGACCGCCGTGGTAATTTGGTACTTTTACAAGATGCCAATGGCGGAAAAACTATTTTAGAGTACGATGAAAAAGACCGACTAATTGCTAGTCGTTCTCCAATGGGCGCAACAGCACGTTGGATATATAATGAAGAAGGAAAATTAGTAGAACGCACCTACCCCGATGGTACAAAAACAACATACAATTATACCGGTAATGAAATAAGTTCTATTACCAATGATTTAGATCAAGAAACCCAACTCAGCTGGAACCAACAAGGAGAACTAGAACGTATAAACTTGCATGATGGGCGTTGGGCAGTATGGTACTATAATGATCTAGGACAACTACAAAAACATATAGATGTAAAAGGAAGTACTACCGAATATACCTATGATGTATTAGGTAATGTAACCCAATTAAAAGAAGCAGACAATATCCACGATTTTACCTATGATCCTTCGGGTAATATTACCAGAGCCTATGATAAAGATAGAGATGTATCTTTTACCTATTGGGGATTAGGTAACCTAAAATCGCGTACCGAAAACAAAAAAACCATCTATTTTAATTACGATACCGAAGAACAACTAACCGGCATTGTAAATGAACACGGAGAAGCCTATCGTTTTAGTTTAGACCCACTAGGGCAAATTGCCAGCGAATGGGGTTTTGATGGTTTACAACGTAGATATATAAGAGACCGCGCAGGTAGAGTTATAAAAGTACTACGCCCAGACGAACGCTATACCAGTTATATGTATGATGGTGTAGGTAATATTCTGGCAGCAGACCATTACGATGGTACTGGCGAGTACTTTGCATACGATACCGATGGCAAATTAGTAGAAGCCACCAATGCAGAAGCTACAGTTACCTATGCGTATGATAGTAAAGGCAGACTAATAGAAGAAAACCAAAACGGCCATACCGTACAAAGTAAGTATAACCGTCAGGGTAACCGCACAGCAATTACTAGCTCTTTAGGAGCCAATATTACCCACGCTTTTAATAGTAACGGACAACTAACCCGTATCGAAGCATTAAATAACCTTACTAAAAACAAGGACACTATTGCATTAAACGGAAAAGAACCTGTGTCGAGCGGAGTCGAGACATGGGGAGCAACCTTTGAACGCGACGACCTAGGACTAGAACTCCGTCGTATGGTACAAAGCCAAGGCACTACCCTATTAGACATGCGTACCGAAAGAGATAAAAAAGGACGTGTAACCCAACAAAACATACAAGCAAAAAATGTAGAAGGCGGCAAAACTACCCAAAGTCGTAGCATGCAATACCAATGGGCAAGTGGCGACCGTTTACGAAGTACCATAGACCAACTAACAGGTAAAACCGTAAACTACAGTTACGATACCGCAGGAAGTCTTCTGGCAGCAAGTTATAAAGGCAATACCGAAACCATTTATAAAATGCCAGATGCTGTGGGGAACCTCTTTAAAACCAAAGGCAGAAAAGACCGTACCTATGGCAAAGGCGGGCAGCTTTTAAAAGACGAAAAAACAACCTATACGTATGATGCCGAAGGGAACTTAAGCCACAAACAAACCCTAAAAGGCACCGAAACCTATAAGTACTATGGCAACGGTATGCTTAAAAGCATAGCAAAACCCAATGGAAAAGAAATTTCTTTTGAGTATGATGCCTTAGGAAGGCGAACTGCCAAAATTTATAACCAAAAAATTACTAGATTTGTGTACGACGGTAACGTTCTGTTGCATGAATGGGAGTACACATTAGAAGACCGTCCTAAACTCTCGGTAAATGCAAAAGGTTTTGTGGTAAGTGATGCAGTAGAACCTGTAGACACAGACAAACTTGTCTCGTGGGTTTTTGATTATAACTCTTTTGTACCCGCAGCTAAAATAGTAGATGGTAACACCTATAGTATTGCCTGCGACCATTTGGGCACACCAGTACAGGCGTACAACCAAACAGGTGAAAAAGTTTGGGATTGCACCTTAGATATATATGGTAAAATAAAAACTTTAGAAGGAGAAAAATGCTTCATACCATTCCGCTACCAAGGACAATACGAGGATTCTGAGACCGGATTATATTATAACAGGTTTAGATATTATTCTGCCGACTCGGGAACCTATATATCCCAAGACCCTATAAAGCTTAGTGGTGGCGACAATCTCTACGCATATACAAGAAACTCCAATGTACTTATAGATCCTCTTGGGCTGACTCCTTTAGGACAAGAAGGATTCTCCGTTTATGGACTCTTTGAAGCTGGCGCAAAAGAACCATATTACATAGGTATCAGTTATGACACTAATCGGAGACTTGGTGAACATATTGACACGGGAAGAGCGGATATGAATACTAGTATGAAAGTTTTTAATGATACTGATTTGACTTATGCACAAGCTAGAGGACAAGAGCAACACCTTATTGAAAAACACGGAACGAAAACGGGAACGATAGGTCAGGAAATCGGTCCGAATAATAAGGGGAACAAAGTTAATTCTTTCGACACGACCCGTACCGATACCCGAGGTAAAGCCTTTAAATCGGAATACGACAAAGCAAAAGCAACAGACAAACCAAAAATCAAGTGCGGATAGTATTATGAGCGATACCTATAAAGATATTTTAAAGTCAGGGGATATTTTTTTCATACCTCTTACCATAGACTTTAATGAAAAACCAACTAAAAGTTATAGCAGAACTAAATTCCCCTTAGACAAGCATTATGCTTTTGGTCGATTTATAGAAGATAGGCAGGGAAGTGGTGTAATTATAGAGGTTTTTTCTAAAACTTCAACTTTGGATGATTTTTCATTTGAAGAAATCACTGGTTCAGGAAGGCTTTTCTCCCCTGTTTCTGTTTCGGGATTAGAGTTTACGAAAAAGAGGTGGAGAGTCATTAGTTCGGACAGTTCTTATAATAAAAATGAAGATTCTAATTATGATAAAGTTTATTTAGTATCAGGATTTGGAGATGATTTAAAATTGGTCAATCTAGGAACTAATAAAAGTGTCCCTATCTCAGAGATAGAGGCAGAAAAGTATGAATCATGGAGGGTTTGGTTTCCAAATCAAATAGAACAAAGGATAAAGGATAATCTATGAGTTTAAAAATAGAAGCATATTATTCAGAAGAAGGTAGTGATTGGAAGTTACTTCCTGAAACAAGCATATACCTTACTGAGAAACAATTAATACCCAATGTTGGAGATGGTCTTACATTGAGTGGAAATGATGGAATAGATGTGCTAAAATTAAGTCCGACAGATTTTAAACATATTATGACTGTAAAGCGTAAATGGTATAATTATGCTTCATCAGATGTAGCAGTATTGCTACATTATGTTTCTTGGTAGTATCTCTGCACTTCTAGTTCATTTTATAAAAAACCATAACCACAGCGTAAAAACTGTGGTTTTTTTGTGCTTTAAAGGTTCGTTTTTATATTAAAAAATGAAGTTTTTAAGTCTAAAAAGGCTGTTTTTAGGCTCAAACCGAGAAAGTTATTAACAGTAAGCAAAAATGCTTCAATCTCTTTATTTATGGTAGTTTCGAGCGTTTTTAGTGGTTTTAGTTTTTTACCCTGTCTATCTCTTATTTATACGGTTTTTTAGAGGGGTTTTATAGGTGTTCTTCTAGCGTTATTTTTTTGTTATCGTAAATTTTTCGGACTTAGATTGGTTGTTTTACTGCCATTGCAGTAAAAGGTTTTTTACCGCTTTTCGGTGGGCTTTTCTTTTTGCTTTATCAAAAAAAGACCTTTTATTTAGATAGGTATTATGGTGAACTTATGGAACTGCTTTTTTATGAATGTAAGAACTACAAAACAGTATTTTAAAAGACATTTATTAGGGTGCAAAATCCATTTTCTACACTTTTTTAGCAGAATTTTTAACATTGGTATTTGGAAGGCAAATTTTTAGCAGTACTGCATTACTAAAATTACAAGAACCTGAAACGACTAGAAAAAATGTTGTTGTTGCCATATTATTTTGTTTTTTAAATTAATAGGCTCTTATCTGCTACTAGGTATTTACAGCACAAAACTTTGCGCATTTATTTTTACCCTTAAGAGGTCTTTGGTTAAAACAATTCTTTAATGCCTTTGTTATTTATACCAAAAGACATTATGCGTACAAAATAAATGTGCAAACTTGTATAGTTTTGAGCAGTAAATACCTTGTAGCTACATTTGCCTTGTAATTAAAAAGTAAAATAATATGGCGACCAATCTTTACTAGTCTGTGTAAGGTTCTTGTAATTTTAGTAATGCAGTACTGCTAAAAATTTGCCTTCCAAATACCAATGTTAAAAATTCTGCTAAAAAAGTGTAGAAAATGGATTTTGCACCCTAATAAATGTCTTTTAAAATACTGTTTTGTAGTTCTTACATTCATAAAAAAGCAGTTCCATAAGTTCACCATAATACCTATCTAAATAAAAGGTCTTTTTTTGATAAAGCAAAAAGAAAAGCCCACCGAAAAGCGGTAAAAAACCTTTTACTGCAATGGCAGTAAAACAACCAATCTAAGTCCGAAAAATTTACGATAACAAAAAAATAACGCTAGAAGAACACCTATAAAACCCCTCTAAAAAACCGTATAAATAAGAGATAGACAGGGTTTTACATTGTTAATAGTTCCGTTTTAATACTCCTTATTTTCTTCCGTAATTGTGTTTTTTAAACGTTAATTACCATGAAGAATTTAATTATACATAACGCTAATTATATTGTTTATAAAGATGCTTTTTTAACGATTGATGTTTTGGCTGGTGTAGATTTAAGCCAAGTAGAACGTATGGTTTGTACCCTTCGTATTACCCATGCCAAACAAGGTATTTTTAGAACCACTTTAGACCTTTATAACGATACCCAAACGGATAAACTAATACGAACCCTTTGCGATAAGTGGGAAGTAAAATTATTAGATGTTTCCAAGACCTTATACCATCTTACCTTACAATTGGAAGATTACCGATTAGAACAGTTGCAATTTAAGGGTATCCACCGCAAACCAAAGTTTGAGTTATCTATAGAAGACAAAAAAGCAGCTTTAAAGCTTTTAAAATCCAAAAATCTTCTAAAACAGCTTATTCAAAAATTAAATACCACAGGCATTATCGGCGAGGATGAAAATGCTACGATTTTATTTTTAGCCTTGGCATCGCATAAATACCGTACTCCTTTTTCGGTATTGTGTTTAGCTAAAAGTGGTATAGGTAAAAGTTATATGTTACAAAAATTGGCGGACTGTATGCCTTATGGTTCATACAGCTTCCACACCCAAATAAGTGCCAATGCGTTGTATTATTTTAATTCACACGATATACGTAATAAGGCTTTATTAATAGAAGATTTAGAATGGACTACGCAAATGCTTACCCCTTTAGCTACTTTACAAAGTCAGGGAAGATTGGTAAAAACAAGAGCCACCAAAGACAAAGACGGTATGTTACATTCTACCACTTTTGAAGTAAATGGTAATTTATGTTTGCTAGCTTGTGCCTATTCGGACAAAAATTATGAAAGTCTGTCGCTTCCGTTTTTAATGGTGCATTTAAATCATAGCCACGCCCAAGACTTAGCCATAATGAACTATCAGCGTAGAGCTTCCGCAGGTTTGTTAAATACCGAAGAAATACAAGAAACACAATACCAACTAAAATGTCTGATTACTAGTTTAGAAAATGTAACCGTTATCAATCCTTTTGCTACCCTTATAGAATTACCCAAAGACGTTGCGCATCCAAGAAAATCTCTTCTGTTATTACTCAATTTTATAGAAGTAATCACTTATTTTTTTCAGCATCAGCAATGCAAGCAAGTAGATAAAGAAACAGGCGAAGAATTTGTAATTACACATCCAAACGATATAGCACTGGCTTTTAAATTATTAAAAAACTCCCTTTTTAGACGTGCAGACGAATTAAGTACTACCGCAAGAGGTTTTTATAAATGGCTTACTGAATTTTTAGCCGAAGCAAAAACAACTCAGTTTACGGCATTAGATATTAGAAAAGCAAAGGCAATCCATCCGAGAACACTAAACCGCTATTTACAAGAACTTAAATTGTATAGTTATGTAAAAGTAGTTGGCGGGAATAAACACCGTGAAGGATTTAGGTATAAAATAACGGAGTTTGGTAACCAAACAGACGTACAAAACAAAATTGAAAAAGGTCTCCAAGAGACCCTTAAAAAAATACAAGAGCAGTACAAAAAAGAAAAGGACAGCCGAGGCACTTGGTCAGTTAGCCAAAAGCCTATGTCTAACTTATAAACCCAATGCCCGTGGGTGCTACCCACTAGGACGACACCAAAGTCGAAAAGTTCGACACCTAATTAAAAAAATGGAAAACTTTACCCACTATCTACAATCCAAAAATTATAGTTCTATAACTGCAAAAGAATACAACCGTCAAAAAGAGTTGTTTACAAACTGGTATAATTACGAGATTATCCATGTTCAAAAAAAAGATATTTTAAACTATCTGGGCTATTTAAAAACCAGTAAAAAATTAGAAGCTATAAGCCGAAATAATGCTTTAATACCTTTACGCCATTACTTTGATTATTTGTTACAACAAAATAAAGTAGCTGTCAATCCAACCACACTCATAAAACTACGAGGACTAAAAAAACGTACGCTAAAGCATATTTATAATTTAGAAGAGCTATCGCAGCTTGCCGATGATTATTATTTACTTTTCATACAAGATTATAGCGATAACCACATACCAAAAAACAAACGCAAAGCCTCTTTTTTAAGCAGGCAACGAAATTATATTTTGCTATTATTTTTTATACACCAAGGCTTAAATACAAGAGAAATTTTAGAATTACAAACAAGCGATATACAACTACAAAAAGCTACGATACAAATACCAAAAGGCAAGCAAAGAGGAAAGGCAAGAACTCTACCTTTACACGCTACACAAATAGGTGCGTTAATGCAGTATCTAAACGAAATACGCCCACAGCTTGCCAAAAATGAAGAAAGTAACCTTTTGTTTTTACCTGTAAAGCAAAGTGTAAAGCCTGCAAGAACAGCAAAAACAGCACTACTAAAATTAGCTGCAAGCCTTAAAAAAATAGATCAGAATTTTAGTAATCTATCACAATTACGAGCATCGGTAATAACCTATTGGATAAAAACCTACGGACTTAGAAAAGCACAGTACTTGGCAGGGCATAAAAGTATTGTTAGTACTGAAGAATATGTACCCAACAATATAGAAGATTTAGCCGAAGATATTACAAAGTTCAATCCATTTTGAGTCGAAGCTCGACACCCAATTATTTATGAATAGTAGTTATAAAACCATACAACAAGAGTACATTTTTTGGTTAGATACTTTAGGTTTTAATCAAAAAACAATACTCAATTATGGTAACCGAGTAAATGAGTTTTTTAAGTGGTTGAATACTCAAAATATTACAGTTATAAATCTACTCAATCAAAACCATATTACCACTTTTTTTACTTACCAAGAAACACGAACAGACAGCAAATTTAAAGGACGTTTAAGTGCTTCTTTTTTAAACGATTATTTTAGTGCCATTGATAAATTACTGGAGTTCTTACACCAAATGGGAGCAACAAATACACCAATCCCAACCAATTACAGAATAACGATTGATAATGATAAAAGAGTACGAAAAATAGACCCTTTTACCAACCAAGAAATAAAGATTTTACAAGCTACAATAAACGAACTTTACCCAAATTATGATTACAAACACAGAGAGTTAAAACAACAACAATTACAGCTTGTTTTTGTGTTGTTTTATGGTTGTGGCTTACGATTAAGTGAGGGCTTTAAACTTACCGCTAAAGACCTGAATTTTAATAAACGGACATTGTTTGTAAATCAAGGTAAAAATTACAAGGATAGAATTATACCCATGAGCGAGGGCATTTACAAAGCCTTACAAAATTACCTTTACAACTTCCGTAATCTTGTAAAATGTGGGCATAATCGTTTGTTTGTGCAACAGCAAATAACCATAACCAAAGATTTACAGCACTTGCACAAGCAATGCAAAAATGAGAGCATACAAAACAAACGTTTATCGTTCCATATTTTGCGCCACTCAATTGCTACCCATTTACTGCAAAATGGTATGCCTATTGAAAATATTGCACGTTTTTTAGGACATAACAGCCTAACCAGTACCCAAATTTATACGCATATCGTTAGCCGATAATCCATTGTACTTTTTTATCTTTACTGTAGAAAGTAGATTTAGCTTTTTGCGGTTTTTTGTATCGTTTATGTTCTTTGTTTTTTTGTGGTTGATTTTGTGTGTGGATTAAGTAAAAAGTACTTTTTAAAAATACTGACCTAAAAGTTTAGTGTTTTTAATTAACGTAGATATTATCAGTTTAGGTACTACTCGCCCGATACTGGAACTTACATCTCTCAGGATCCGATTGGGCTTGAAAGTGGAAACTTTAATATTTATAGTTACGCTAATAATTCAAATATATATATTGACCCTCTAGGTTTAGCACTAGGAAAAAGCATGCCTAAAAACGGTTGGAACTATGGGAATATGCCTGCAATAGATGGTTATCAAAACCATCATGTTATTCCAAAATCAATGGCAAATCATCCTGCAATTAAAGCAGCTGGTTTTGATGTAAATCAACCAAGTAATCTTATTTATTTGCCAAAAGAAGAAGGCACACACCCAACAAGAAGTAGACATAAAGGTTGGAATAAGCAACATAAGCTATATAATCAAGGAATGCTTGAAGAGCTAAATAAATTAGACCAAAAAGGAATGATGCAAGGGTGGGATAAAGCAAAATATAAAGCAGAAGTAGAGAAACTAAGTATTGACACACGGCAAAAACTTAGAAAAGGTAAAATAAAATGCCATTAATAATATGTACAGATTATCAGATTTTTATAAAAGAGATACGTATTTTGTTTTTAACAATGAATATAACTTGATAGATAGATTTGACCTTATAAATAGTAAAATTATTGAAGCAAAAGAACCAATAAGGTTTGATGTTGATAAAATAGATGATTATATATCGGAATATGATATTTTACCAACATTCACAAGTCCACTTGTTAGTACAAAATTCAAAAACACTTTTGAAGATTTAATTGGTAAAAATGATGCTCAATTTTTGAGTTCTACTATTTTTGATGAAAAAGGTAATAAAAATGATAGCTTCTATGTTTTTAATATTCTTAAAACCATACCTATGCTAGATAAAGAGAGGTCAATTTATGAAGTAGATGAAGATGGTTTTTATTCAATAAAAAAAGCATATTTTATTCCTGATGGGTTAAAGACTTCTATTGCGAGAATGGAAGAACATAAATCTTATATCATTGTAAAAGAAGAGTTTAAAAGGCGTTGTGAAGAAGCTAACCTAAAAGGTGTCAATTTCATAGAAGAAGGACATACCATTTATACGGATTTGTAGCTTTCTAAAGAAAGTTATCAACAATTACAAAAACTAACCCCCGCTAGCGCTCGTTTGCAACGAGTGACTAGCATGCATAAACAAATATTAAAAATTGTTCTTTGACATAATTTACTAGATTTGTATACGACGGTAACGTTCTGTTGCATGAATGGGAGTACACATTAGAAGACCGTCCTAAACTCTCGGTAAATGCAAAAGGTTTTGTGGTAAGTGATGCAGTAGAACCTGTAAACACAGACAAACTTGTCTCATGGGTTTTTGATTATAACTCTTTTGTACCCGCAGCTAAAATAGTAGATGGTAACACCTATAGTATTGCCTGCGACCATTTGGGCACACCAGTACAGGCGTACAACCAAACAGGTGAAAAAGTTTGGGATTGCACCTTAGATATATATGGTAAAATAAAAACTTTAGAAGGAGAAAAATGCTTCATACCATTCCGCTACCAAGGACAATACGAGGATTCTGAGACCGGATTATATTATAACAGGTTTAGATATTATTCTGCCGACTCGGGAACCTATATATCTCAAGACCCCATTGGGCTGGCAGGTGGGAATCCTAATATTTATGCGCATGTTCACGATACTAATACTTGGGTAGA
>NZ_CANMRY010000006.1 GCF_947500405.1 uncultured Maribacter sp. | reverse complement strand
GATAAAGCAACCGTATCTTTAGTTAAAGTGTTAGAATGAAACTTTTAATGACTTATTTCTATAGATTTTAGGGGAAGGAATAACTAGGGGTTAGAAATAGTGTAAAAAATATAAAGACGAAGCATTGCTCCGTCTTTACCCCAAATCTTACCATGAACTTAACCTACTTATGCTATGGCAACTCTAAAATAGTCTTGTGTGCTACCTTAGAGACTATATTGCCGTTGAAAAGTATTTTTTATCGATGAAATACACTATTGCGTGCATTTCATCGATAAAACCTTTAATAAGCTCTTTCGTTTTTCCCTTCGTAGAAGTTAATAAAAGCTTTGTTAACTACTCTATTACCTCCAGGGGTGGGATAATTACCAGTAAAATACCAATCTCCTAAGTTTTTTGGACATGCTTGGTGCAAACTTTCTATAGTTTGGTAAATTATTTCTACATCAGCTTTTATTTCTGGAGGGCTAAGAAGTTCTCCAATTTTCTTAGATATTTCTAAAGCAGTAAAAGGCGCATAAAATTCTTTTACATAATTTATTACATCTTTATCTTCTGACGTTATTTGCAACTTACATTTGTTATAAATGTCTTCTACAACATTCATAGTGTTATTATCTTTATGTAATTCTAAGGCGGCTCTAAAAGCAATAAAATCTTCCAGTTTAGCCATATCTATACCATAACAATCTGGATAACGTATTTGCGGAGCAGAAGAAACAACTACTATTTTTCCAGGGTTTAAACGATCTAGAATTCGTAAAATACTTTTTTTAAGAGTTGTTCCTCTTACAATACTATCATCTATAATTACAAGATTGTCTCCTTTTTTTACAGATCCGTAAGATATGTCGTAAACATGCGCAACCAAATCATCTCTACTACTATCTTGGGTAATAAAGGTTCTTAGCTTGGCATCTTTAATTGCAACTTTTTCTATTCTAGGCCTTACTTTTAAAATTTCATGTAGTTCATCACTTGTAATTCCACTACCTAGTGCTAATATTTGTTCTTCTTTCTTTTTATTTAGATAATTTTGCGCCTCTTTAACCATACCAAAGAAAGAAGTTTCGGCGGTATTGGGTATGTATGAAAATACAGAGTTCTTAATATCGTTATTAATAGATTTTAAGATTTGTGGAAATAATAGTTTTCCTAACTCTTTTCTCTCCTGGTATATTTCTTTATCGCTGCCTCTAGAAAAATAAATACGTTCAAAGGAACAAGCTTTTCTTTCGGTAGGTTCTAAAATTGGTTTTATTGTAGATTCACCACTTTTCTTTATTATTAATGCATGTCCAGGGTCTATTTCTTGTACAGACTCATAAGGAACATTAAATACCGTTTGTATTACGGGTCTTTCAGATGCTACAACTACAATTTCATCATCCTTATAATAATAAGCAGGTCTTATTCCTCCCGGATCTCTAAGAACAAAGGCGTCTCCATGGCCTAGTAAACCTGCCATTGCATAGCCTCCGTCAAAATTCTTTGCAGCTCTTTTTAAAATTTTAGAAACTTTTAAACGTTCTGCAATTAATGGAGAAGCTTCTCTTTTAGTATAGCCCTCTTTTTTTACCTGTTTGTATATTTTTGCAACGGCATCATCTAAAAAATGACCAATTTTTTCCATTACAGTAACAGTATCTGCCATTTCTTTAGGGTGCTGTCCAATATGAACAAGATTGTCAAAAAGCTCGTTAACATTAGTCATGTTAAAGTTACCAGCAACAATTAAGTTACGGTGCATCCAGTTGTTTTGTCTTAAAAAAGGATGTACACTTTCTATACTGTTTTTACCAAAAGTACCATAACGTACATGCCCTAATAATAACTCTCCTATATAAGGTATATTCTTTTTTTGTAAAGCAACATCCTCTAAATATTCAGGATGTTCTTTAAAAGCGGTATTTATTCTTTGGTTTATTTGTGCAAAAATATCTTGTATGGGTTGTTGTTCTGCAGAACGAACTCTACTCATATAGCGCTCTCCTGGTTCCATATCTAATTTAATACTTGCCAAACCAGCACCATCTTGACCGCGATTGTGCTGTTTTTCCATCATTAAATACATTTTATTTACACCATAAAAAGCGGTACCGTATTTTTCTTTATAATATTCTAGGGGTTTTAGTAATCGTATTACAGAAATTCCACATTCGTGTTTAATGGCGTCACTCATTACGTTATTTTAGTATTAAAAAAGCCCCAAAAGATGGGGCGTTAAATTATGTTAGTTTAATATCAAATTGTGTTAATGTCTTAAATTGGTGAAGTCTTTTATTTACTTCTTCTCGTTTTAAATCTTCCATTCTAGCAGTTCCAAATTTTTCTACAGAAAAGGATGCAAGGTTAGACCCGTGTATTACAGCATTTTTTAAATTAGAAAAACTAATGTTATTGGTAGATGCTAAATAACCAGCAAAACCACCAGCAAAAGTATCTCCTGCTCCGGTTGGGTCAAAAACTTCTTCTAAAGGTAAAGCTGGAGCAAAGAAAACTTCTTCATCATGAAATAATAGTGCACCATGTTCTCCTTTTTTAATAACTACATATTTAGGTCCCATTTTATGAATAGCTGCAGCAGCTTTAACCAAAGAGTATTCATTAGTTAACTGTCTTGCCTCTTCATCATTTATTGTAATAACATCAATCTCTTTTATAACTTCTTTTAAATCGTCAAGCGCATTATCCATCCAAAAATTCATAGTATCTAATACTATAAGGTCTGGCTTTTTTGTCATTTGCTTAATAACGCTCATTTGTACGCTAGGGTGTAAATTTCCAAGCATTACAACATTTGCATCTTTAAAATTTTCTGGAACTATAGGGTTAAAATCTGCTAGAACATTTAATTCTGTTGTAATTGTATCTCTAGAATTAAGGTCATTATGGTATTTGCCTTCCCAGAAAAAGGTTTTACCACCTTTTACAATTTCTAGAGCAGTTAAATCTATATTTTTAGTTTTAAGTAAATTTATATATTCTTCAGGAAAATCTTCTCCTACAACAGAAACTATTGCAGATTCTACATCAAATTGAGATGCCGCTAGCCCAATAAAAGTAGCAGCTCCTCCTAAAATCTTATCTGTTTTCCCAAATGGAGTTTCTATAGCATCAAATGCTACTGTACCAACAATTAATAATTTACCCATTCTACTAAAAAAATTAAGCCACAAATATAATGTTTTGAAAAGGGAAAAAAGGGACCACTTAATCAAAAAAATAAAATTTCATCGATCCACAAGAAGTTTTGTCGAAAAATAGTACAGGACTACTATTTACGCCCAAAATCTGCAGGAATTTCACCCCAAGCTTTGGTTTCCCATTTTACTATAGGTGTAGTGTAAGAATTAGCTTGTAGCCAATCAACTGCTCTATCTACTAAAATAAAGAGTTCTTTGTTTTTATCGTTTTGTACTAGTTTGGTGTTGCACTTTTTTTTGCGAACCCAGCTCATAGCTGTTCTAGAGTCTGTGTAAAGTATGCGGTTGCTGTTGTGTTTTTTTAAATAAGCTAAACCATGTACAAGTGCTAAAAACTCACCAATATTATTAGTACCTTGTTTAAATGGCCCTTGATGAAAGAGTCTTTTTCCTGATTTAGAGTCTACCCCTTGGTATTCCATAATACCCGGGTTCCCGCTAGAGGCAGCATCTACAGCAATAGAATTATAGTTTGGTAAACCATATTTTGCAAGTTCTTCTTTAGACAAAGTTGCTTTTTTGGTTTTTTGACCTTTATAATCGTTATAACTACCATTATATGCTGTTTGCGCAGTAGCTAAAGACTCAAAAGATTTGTATTGCGCTCCTTTATAACCGGTAATAGCAGCTTTACACTCTTTCCAAGAGGTATAAATTCCAGGTTTTAAACCTTGCCAAACTACATAAAATTTTTTCTTTCCAGCCATTATGCCTCTAAAAGTAGTTTCTCTATTACTTTAGGAAAAAACTCATATTCTAATTTATGAACTTTAGAAGCTATTTCTTCAATAGAATCTGATGGGCTTAAAAGAGCTTTTTCTTGATGAATAATTGCTCCTTCGTCATAATTTTCGTTCACAAAATGGATAGTAATGCCTGTTTCTGGCTCATTATTTTCTTTTACGGCTGCATGAACATTATTTCCGTACATACCTTTACCTCCGTATTTTGGTAGTAGAGCAGGATGTATATTTACTATTTTATTTGGAAAATTTGTAATCAAGTTTGATGGTATTTTCCATAAAAAACCAGCCAAAACAATTAAGTCTGGTTTATGAGATTCAATTATTTTTAAAACACAATCAGTTTTCGTGAAAGCGTTTTTGTTAAAATATAAACAATTGATTTTTAGTCTATTGCATCTATCAATAACTTTGGCATCTCTTTTGTTAGTAAGTACACAGGCAATAGTAACGTTAACGTTATTCTGAAAATACTGTACTATGTTTTCAACATTAGAACCAGAACCAGAAGCAAATAAAACAATATTTTTCATTAGATAAAATAATGTTACTTTAATATAAATTTCTAGGGCTAAAATACCACACTTGTATTTAATTTTCTTAAATTACACTACATTTTAACGACAAATTGTGTTATTAAACCATAAGTTTTTTATTTTTGCCATCAATTTAAATTTTTAAAACCAATATTATTATGTCAGACATTGCATCAAGAGTAAAAGCTATCATCGTTGATAAATTAGGAGTTGATGAAAACGAAGTGGTAACGGAAGCTAGCTTTACTAATGACTTAGGAGCAGATTCACTAGATACTGTTGAGTTGATTATGGAGTTCGAAAAAGAATTCGATATTCAAATCCCTGATGATCAAGCTGAAAATATCGCAACAGTTGGCCAGGCCATAAGCTATATAGAAGAAGCGAAGTAATCTTATGATTTCTTAAAAAGTTTTTAAATTATCCATGCGGTAAATATGCTGCATGGATATTTTTTTTTAAATTTCAGTTTATTAAGTATTAACAAACACCAGGTTTAATGCAATTAAAAAGAGTTGTAGTTACTGGATTGGGTGCTTTAACACCTATAGGTAATAATATAGAGGAATATTGGAATGCTTTAATCGAAGGTAAAAGTGGGTCTGCCCCTGTTACTTATTACGATACAGAAAAGTTTAAAACCAAATTTGCTTGTGAGTTAAAGGGGTATGACCCTTTAGATTATTTTGATAGAAAAGAAGCACGTAAATTAGATAGATTTGCGCAATATGCTTTAATTTCTTCAGATGAAGCAATTTTAGACGCTGGTCTAGATTTAGATAAACTAGATAAATTTAGAGTAGGTGTTATTTGGGGAGCTGGTATTGGTGGTTTAGAAACTTTCCAGAATGAGGTAATGAATTTTGCCGAAGGAGATGGTACCCCAAGATTTAATCCTTTCTTTATTCCAAAAATGATTGCAGATATTGCCCCAGGTAATATATCTATAAAGCATGGTTTTATGGGAGCAAATTATACTACTGTTTCTGCTTGTGCATCTTCTGCTAATGCTATGATAGATGCCATGAACAATATACGTTTAGGATATTCAGATGTTATTGTAACAGGAGGTAGTGAGGCAGCTGTAACTATTGCAGGTATGGGCGGTTTTGGTGCTATGCACGCTTTATCTAAAAGAAATGAAAGTCCAGAAACAGCATCAAGACCTTTTGACGCTACTAGAGATGGTTTTGTTCTTGGAGAAGGGGCAGGAGCTCTTATTCTAGAAGAATACGAGCATGCAAAAGCAAGAGGCGCAAAAATATATGCAGAAGTATTAGGTGGCGGTTTATCTAACGACGCTTACCATATGACGGCACCACACCCAGATGGCATAGGTGTTGTTCGTGTAATGCAAAATTGTTTACAAGATGCAGGTTTAAAACCAGAAGACGTAGACGCTATTAATACACACGGAACATCAACACCATTAGGAGATGTTGCAGAATTAAAAGCAATTTCTAAAGTTTTTGGAGAACATGCCGAAAAAATAAATATTAACTCTACAAAATCTATGACAGGGCATTTACTTGGTGCTGCAGGAGCTATAGAAGCAATTGCATCTATCCTAGCAATGAAACATAGTATTGTTCCACCAACAATAAACCATACTACTGTAGATGAGAATATAGACCCAAAATTAAACTTAACATTAAACAAAGCTCAAAAAAGAGAGGTTAATGTTGCATTGAGTAACACTTTTGGGTTTGGAGGTCATAATGCATGTGTTATTTTTAAAAAAATAAGCTAAGACTGCATGAGTTTCCCATACAATATATTTAATTCCCATTCTAAAGAGGATGGGGATTTTTTATTGGGAATAAAAGCAATACTAGGTTTTAAGCCTAAAAATATTCAGATATATAGAAAAGCCTTTTTACACAGATCTGTGAACATAAAAGATGCAGATGGAATCCCTATGAACTATGAAAGACTAGAATTTCTTGGAGATTCTATGTTAGGCACCATTATTTCTAAATACTTGTATAACGAAGTTCCAGAAGGAGATGAAGGCTACCTTACAAAAATGAGGTCTAAAATAGTGAGTAGAGAGCATCTTAATGAACTAGGGAAAGATTTAGAATTAATAAATTTTGTAGAAAGTAGAATTCCTAAATCTCATTTTGGAGATAATATACATGGAAATGTTTTTGAAGCTCTAGTAGGGGCCATTTATCTAGATCGCGGATATAAATACTGTGAAACTTTTATAACTAAAAAAGTTATAAACCCTTATGTCGATATAGAACAATTAGAAGGAAAAGTAATAAGTTATAAAAGCCTTGTAATTGAGTGGTGTCAAAAACAAAAAAAGTCATTTAAGTATAACGTCTATGAAGATACAGGTAAAGATGAGTTAAAACACTTTGCCGTAAAATTATCTATAGATAATACTATAGTAGCAAAAGCAAGAGCAACTTCTAAGAAAAAAGCCGAAGAAAGAGCTTCAAAAAGGGCATATTTTGCACTACAAAACAAAATGAATCACTCATAGATTAATTTTTTTTACATACTACAACGATATAGTTACAATTTCGCAATTTTATTGTAATTTCTTAACTAGGCAGATTGCTAATTAATCCTATATTTGCTTTTTATGGCCTATGGTTGCAGTACATAAAATTACGGAAGATTTTTATGAAGATAGCTTCATATTAATTGCTTTACATAGCAGTTTACCAGACTATGCTCTAACATACGCTATAAATAGTTCTTTAAAAGCAGCCTTTAAAAGATCAAAAAAAGATTTAGATTTATCTAATATTATTTCTTTTCCTTTTTTTGAGTGGGAAGATGAAATTAATGATAGATATTGGACGTTAATCACAAATTCTAGCAGAAATAAAGAGAATGTAATTACTGCAGATTTGTTTAAAGACGAAGTAACTTTTACAAGGCATTATTTAGTACCTGAACATAAGGAAATAGATTATTTTCTTAAAATTGAAGAGGAAGATGCACATATGGTAGAAGATATTTTAAAAGCACTAACAAGCATACCAAAAATAATTACAGCATATAAGATAGATGCTGAAAACTTAAAATCTAAGAACAACTTAATATTTTAACCATGTCAAGACAAAAGAAAACAAAAATAGTAGCAACCTTAGGTCCAGCAACAAGTAAGAAAGAAGTCTTAAGAGACATGATTAATACTGGTGTAGATGTCTTTAGAATAAATTTTTCTCACGCAGATTATGAAGACGTTACGGAGCGAGTTAAAATGATTAGAGAGCTAAATGATGAGTTAGGTTCTAACGTTTCTATACTAGGAGATTTACAAGGTCCTAAGTTACGAGTAGGTGTAATGGCAGGAGAAGTTGTAGTTTCTCCTGGAGATGAAATTACATTTGTAACTGGCGAAGCATTTGAAGGTAACTCAGAGCGAGTTTATATGAACTATGCAAAGTTTCCAGAAGATGTAAAGGCAGGAGAACGTATTTTATTAGACGATGGAAAATTAATGTTTGAAGTAGTTTCAACAAATAAAAAAGACGAAGTAAAAGCTAAAGTAATACAAGGAGGTCCTTTAAAATCTAAAAAAGGAGTAAACTTACCTAACACTAATATTTCTTTACCAGCCTTAACAGAAAAGGATGTTAAAGACGCCATATTTGCTATTTCGTTACAAGTAGATTGGATAGCACTTTCTTTTGTACGTTTTAGCCAAGATTTAATTGATCTTCAAAAGATAATAAAAGAACATTCTGAGCATAAAATTCCAATTATTGCTAAAATAGAAAAACCTGAGGCAGTTGAAAATATAGATAAAATAGTTTCGTATTGTGATGGTTTAATGGTAGCAAGAGGAGATTTAGGAGTTGAGGTTCCTGCACATGAGGTTCCACTTATTCAAAAGCAATTAGTACTACGTGCTAAAAGAGCAAGAATACCAGTAATTATAGCAACCCAAATGATGGAAACTATGATTACAAGCCTTACACCAACAAGAGCAGAAGTTAACGATGTTGCCAACTCTGTAATGGATGGCGCAGATGCCGTAATGTTATCTGGAGAAACATCTGTTGGTAATTACCCAGTTCAGGTAATAGATAAAATGGCGAGTATTTTAGAAAGTGTAGAAGGATCAGATCTTATTAAAGTACCACAAGAGCCACCACATATTAAAACTAAAAGATACATTACAAAATCAGTTTGTTACCATGCGTCTTTAATGGCAAATGAAATAAAAGCAAAAGCTATATCTACTTTAACAAATAGTGGGTATACTGCTTTTCAAATTTCTGCTTGGAGACCAAGTGCACATATTTTAGTTTTTACATCAAACAAAAGAATACTAACACAACTAAATTTACTTTGGGGCGTAAAAGCATTTTTTTATGACCGTTATGTTTCTACAGATGAAACTATAGAAGATGTAAATAAAATTGCGTGCCAAAAAGGGTTTTTAGAAGAAGGCGATATGTTAATTAGTCTTGCAGCAATGCCTATAAAAGATAAGGGAATGGTAAATACATTACGAGTTACAGAAATAGAGTCTTGTAATTTTTAAGAATAATAATTAAGATTTTAAGCTCAAGTATGAAAATGTTTGGGCTTTTCTTTTTTAAAGCTATTAGTAAGTTTTTCTTTTTTTAAAGACTAAAAAAACATATAAAGAAGAAAATAAAAGTATGAAGTTTGAATTTTATGATCAAAAGTTAGGTTCTATTTTTGGATTAACAGATGATATTAAAAAAGATGCGCAAAGTTTTACAATAACTTCTGGGACAATTAATTTTTTATGGAATAGAAATGCTGAAAATTTAGAAATTTTAGTAGATGGCACACCATTAATTTTAAAACCTAACCAAATAGCAACTACTACTTATTTACAGCATATTTCATATAAAAGTACCCAATTACCTCTAACTTCTTTTTTATTTAACAGAGAGTTTTACTGTATTTCAGACCATGATCAAGAAGTTTCTTGTAATGGTATTTTATTTTTTGGCACACAAGATTTACCTATAATAACAATCCCAATAGAACAAGAGCGTAAGTTTAATACATTATATGAAATTTTTGAAGATGAATTTGCTACTCCAGATAAAATTCAAGGAGACATGCTACAAATGCTTTTAAAAAGGTTAATAATTATATCTACAAGACTAGCAAAGGAACAGCTTATTGTAAAAAAATTAGATAATGACCAAGTAGATGTTATTCGTAAGTTTAATGTTTTGGTAGATACACACTATAAAACCAAAAGAAAAGTTAGTGAATACGCAGAACTACTTTTTAAAAGCCCAAAAACACTATCTAATTTATTTGCATTATACAACCAAAAATCACCACAGCAAATTATTTTGGAGCGTGTTGCTTTAGAAGCAAAACGACTAATAAACTTCACAGATAAGCAAAACCAAGAAATAGCATATGAGTTAGGTTTTAATGACCCGGCTCATTTTAGCAGTTTTTTTAAAAAAATGACATCACTTTCTCCTTCTAAATACCGTGAAACAAACGGAATTCTACAATAAAGGAAATTTATACAAGTAGTCGGGAAATAGGTACTAACAAAAAGGCTATTTACCGTCGCATCTTTGTAGTGTAATTAAAAAACAATACAAGATGAAACATATACATAAGTCTATTTTTAACCTTATTGAAATTTTTGGAAATACTAATAGAGTAGAAACTAAGAGTATTAATCTAGAAAGTCATTGCGATCAAAAACAACATCATGATTTTTATTGTGATGCAGAGAAACCATTTATATCCTTATAAAAATTAATAGTAATAATAGATTTCCGTTTTCACGGAAATAAAATAAAAATCAATATTATGAGCAATTTTAATGTACCAAAAAGAGAAGAAGTAAGTGTTGCTAACCAAGCAATTTTTGACAACTTAGAAAAAGCAGTAGGTTTTGTACCTAATTTATATGCTACATATGCATATTCAGAAAATGCATTAGGAAACTATTTAGCATTATCTAGTGCAAAAACATCTTTATCTGCAAAAGAAAAAGAGGTGGTTAATTTAGCAGTAAGTCAAGTTAATAATTGTACATACTGTCTTGCAGCACACACAGCAATAGGAAAAATGAATGGTTTTAATGATGCTCAAATTCTAGAATTAAGAGCAGGTAAAGCTTCTTTTGATACTAAATTAAATGCACTAGCAGCATTAGCTAAAAATGTAACAGAAAACCGTGGAGCAACAAGTAGTGCTGTAGTAGAAAACTTTTTAAATGCAGGATGGACAAAAGAAAATCTTGTAGACACAATTGTATTGGTGGGAGATAAAACAATATCTAACTATTTACATAAAACAACAGATGTTCCTGTAGATTTTCCAGAAGCACAACCATTAGAAACAATAGAAGCATAATTAACATAAATAATAAATTTTAAAATTAAAAACGATGAAAAAATTAGTAGCATTAGTAGTATTAGCATTAGGAGTATCATTTTCGGCAAGTGCCCAAGATAAAATGACGAAAAAAACTCAAAAAACAATTTCTTTAGAGCAAACTCCTGGAGAGTTTACACAAAAACAAATTACAGTTTCGGAAGGAACGTATGTTTTTGAAATTGCAAATAATGCAGTGGGTCATGATGTTGGTTTTGTTTTAGTACAAAAAGGAAAAGATATTAGTAAGCCAGAAAACCATATTCAAACTGCTTATGTAACAGAGGTAGTAGCAACTGGTAAAACGCAAAAATCTAAACCAACAACATTAGCAAAAGGGGAGTATGTTTATTTTTGCCCAATGAACCCTACAGCAACAGATAATACTTTAACAGTAAAATAATAGTTTAGTGTTTTGTTAATAAACCCTTGGTATGTTATACATGTCAAGGGTTTATTTTGTCTAAAAATCAAAACGTAATTGTATATCTATAGTTTTCTTTTTGGGTATCTTTTTATCTTCTGTATTTAAGTTTGCTAGAGAAATTCCTAAAAGCCTTACAGAGTTTTCTAATTTTTCTTGATACAATAGCTCTTTAGCAGTTTCTAGAATTAAATCTTTTTTTGCAATAAAATAAGGAAGAGTTTTACTTCTGGTTTGCAAACTAAAATCACTATACTTTATTTTTAGGGTAATTGTTTTTCCTGCTACTTTGGCTCTAGTTAAACGTTTTTCTAATTCTGTAGCAATACTATCTAGGCGTTCTAACATAAAAACTTCGCTACTTAGGTTTTCACTAAAAGTACGTTCTGCACCTAAAGATTTTGGTATTCTATGCGGTTTAACCTCGCTGGTATGAATACCACGTACTACATGGTAATAATAGGCTCCACTTTTACCAAAATTCTCTTCTAAAAATTCTTTAGATTTTGCCTTTAAATCTTTTCCAGTAAATATACCTAAAGCATACATTTTTTGGGTGGTTACTTTACCCACACCATAAAATTTTCTAATCTCTAAATCTTCTAAAAATTGTATAACCTCTTCTGGGTTTACTGTTTTTTGGCCATTAGGTTTGTTATAATCACTTGCTACTTTTGCAATAAATTTATTAATAGAAATTCCTGCAGACGCAGCTAATCCAAGTTCATCATAAATACGTTGTCTAATTTCTTTGGCAATTAAAGATGCTGATGGATTTCCTTTTTTATTGGTAGTAACATCTAAATAAGCTTCATCTAGAGAAAGAGGCTCTACTAAATCTGTGTAATCAAAAAATATAGCTCTAATCTTCTGTGAAATTTCTTTATAGCGTTGAAATCTTGGTTTTACAAAAGTAAGTTTCGGACAATTTTTTTTTGCCAGAAAACCGCTCATAGCACTACGCACACCATATTTTCTGGCTTCATAATTTGCAGCAGAGACTACACCTCTAATTTCATTTCCGCCAACGGCTAATGGTTTCCCCTTTAAACTAGGGTCGTCTAGCTCTTCTACCGAAGCATAAAATGCATCCATATCTACATGAATTATTTTTCGTAAAGGAAAATTAGAGAGCATAAACAAATGTAAACTTTATATACTTTTACAAAAAGTAAAATAATGATAGAAATAGAACGTAAATTTTTAGTTGTTTCTGACGCGTATAAGATACAAGCCAAAAGCAGTACTCGTATTGTTCAGGGATTTTTAAATACAAACCCAGAACGTACCGTACGTGTTCGTATTAAAGGGGAACAAGGTTTTATTACAGTAAAAGGGAAAGGTAGTGCCTCCGGAGTGTCTAGGTTTGAGTGGGAAAAGGAAATACCTGTGTTAGAGGCTGAAGAATTACTACAAATTGCAGAACCTGGGAGTATAGATAAAATTAGATATGAAATAAAAGTAGGAAATCATGTTTTTGAGGTAGATGAATTTTTTGGAAAAAACAAAGGTTTAATTGTTGCTGAGGTAGAATTATCTACAGAAAATGAAATTTTTGAAAAACCTGATTGGCTAGGTGTAGAGGTTTCAGGAATTACAAAATATTATAATTCGCAATTAAGTAAAATTCCATTTACAAAGTGGTAGCTTATGCCCTTAAGATGCTAAAATTCCTTTGGTTCCAAGTAAAGGAATATTTATAGTATTTTGTTCAGAAACCGTTCCTTTTTTAAACAGATATTTTTTTTCATATAATACCCCATTTTCGTAAAAAGTAACAAAGAACTCATTATTCAGTTCTAAAACCTCTTCTTGTACAAACTCTAATTTTGCAAAAGATTTTGGTTCTAAACCTTCCATACTATGCCTTAATGGTGATGTTTTAGTTTCGCCATCATATCCTTTAGAAACAACAAAAACAAGTTCGATAGCAGTTTCCTTATTGTTTAGAATATAGGCATTCCATTCTTTAGCTTTAAAATCAGTATTATACTCATATATTAAAGCAACATGAACGTCTTTTACTTCTAGAATTTGAATATCTTTTTTCAAAAGGAAAGAGTTGTTTTATAAGGCACTTTTAAATTGTTCTAAGAAACGAACATCATTCTCACTCAATAAACGTATATCTGTAATTTGATATAAAAGCATAGCAATACGATCTATACCAACACCAAAAGCAAAACCAGAATATTCATTGGCATCAATACCACAGTTTTTTAAAACATTTGGATCTACCATACCACAGCCGCCTATTTCTAGCCAGCCTGTACCCTTAGTTATCCTATAATCAGCTTCGGTTTCTAATCCCCAATATACATCTACTTCTGCACTAGGTTCTGTAAAAGGGAAATAAGATGGACGTAACCTTATTTTAGATTTTCCAAAAAGTTCTGTTGTAAAAAATTGTAGTGTTTGTTTTAAATCGGCAAAAGATACATTCTTGTCTATATATAAGCCTTCTATTTGATGAAAAAAGCAGTGCGATCGCGCAGATATAGCTTCGTTTCTGTATACTCTACCAGGGGATATAGTACGTATTGGAGGCTTGTTATTTTCCATATAACGCACTTGTACAGATGAGGTATGCGTACGCAATAATATATCTGGATTTGTTTGCACAAAAAAAGTATCCTGCATATCTCTTGCGGGGTGATATTCTGGAAGGTTTAATGCAGTAAAATTATGCCAATCGTCTTCAATTTCTGGACCTTCAGATACGTTGAAACCTATTCTAGAAAAAATATCTATAATTTGATTTTTTACAATTGAAATAGGATGGCGAGCTCCTAAATTTGAGGCTTCCCCTGGGCGTGTTAAATCGCCATATATTCCAGTTTCTTCTGTAGTATTCTCTAAAGCATTTTTTAGAGTATTAACTTTTTCCTCAGCTGTTTTTTTAAGTTGGTTTATAGTTTGTCCAAATTCCTTTTTTTGTTCATTAGGAACATTTTTAAACTCTGCAAAAAAATCGTTTAACAACCCTTTTTTACCTAAATATTTTATACGAAAACTTTCTACAGCTTCTTTAGAATCTGCAGTAAATTTCTCTACTTCGGCAATATGTTCCTTAATCTTATCAATCATAACAATAAACTAGCTTACAAATTTAAAACATTTAGAGCAGTAGCAATAAGTTTTTCATCAAATATGCTACTGCTCAAATATAAAATTTAGTAAATATTACTCTTTTACATTTTCTTTAATCCAAGCTAAACATTCTTTAAATGTTTTAAAAATATGTTCCCTTGGGACAAGGTCTGGAATAATATCTACACGTTCCATCATATGTTTGGGTTGTTCAAGAACATCAATAAATAATACGTTTATATTAGATTTTACAAGATCTATAAGTACATCTTCCATAGCGTATACTCCAGATTGATCCATATATTGGGTTCTTCCAAGGCGAATAATTACGGTAGAAGCAGTTTCTGGTATTTGGTTAGCTAGTTCCTGAAATTCGCTTGTAGATCCAAAAAACAAAGGTCCATTTAAGTGCTTAATAAAAACTTTTTCCTGTAAATTAATTGGTAAGCCTATTTCATCTGACCAAGCCTTTTCTTTGGATAACGTTTTAACATTAGATTTTTTGGCGGTAAGATCTCCAATTTTTTTCATAAACATTAAAGATGCTATGATAAGACCAATACCCACTGCATAAACTAAATTCCAAATAGAAGAAAGTACCATTACTAAAAGCATAATTAGTACTTCAGAACTTAATTTAATAGGTCCTATTTTAATATCTTTAGGTAAAGTAGATATAGCTTTTAGGCCTTTATAGTCCATAACCCCTATACCTACGGTAATTAGGATACCAGCTAAAACTGCGGCAGGTATTTGCGAGGCAACAGTACTTAATGCTAACATTACAATTAACAATAATACACCGGCAATCATTCCAGATAATTTTGTTTTACCGCCAGAGTTAATATTTACAACAGTCCTAATAGTAGCTCCAGCCCCTGGAATACCACCAAAAATAGCAGCAATACTATTTCCTATACCTTGCCCAATTAATTCTTTATTAGGTTTGTGTTTGGTTTTGGTCATATTGTCTGCTACTACAGAAGTTAAAAGCGAGTCTATAGACCCTAGTAATGCTAAAGTAAGCGCAGTAAAAATATAAGGTGTTACGGCACTAATTTTAAACTCTGTTAGTATTTCTATATTTGGTATTGGAAAACCTTGAGGAATCTCTTCTATTGGTCTATATGGTAGTCCAAAACCATATGCTACGCCAGATACAAGAACTAAAGCAACTAATGTGCTTGGAATGGTTGTTGTTATTCTCTTAAAACCAAATATGATAAGAATAGTAGCTATTGCTAAACTTAGTTCTAACCAGTTAATATTTTGCAAAGCTCTAGATAGTACTTTGAAAGTACCTAAAACCCCTTTGGCTTCAGAACCAGCTAAGGTTTTGGCCTCTCTTAGAATATCGTCAGGGGTTATTTTTTTTGCTCTTTTAATGGTCTCTTCAAAATTTTCTAAAACTAGAATACCTTCTCCTGCTTCTTCCTTTAGAATATTATCTAAAATAATTTCTTCTGCTTTTGGTTTAAAAGTATTTACATAGTCTACATCTTCTTTTGGATAATAACCAATTGCAGGAAGAATTTGTGTTATTAGTATAATAATACCTATGGCAGTCATAAAGCCAGAAACTACAGGGTATGGTATATATTTTATGTATTTACCAATACGCAAAACCCCTAGAATGACTTGAAATATTCCTGCGAGTAGAAATACAGAAAGAATTGCAGGTATAGCTACAGAAACATCACCATCGTTAACAGAAATTATTTGTGCAATTACAACCATACTAACCGCTGTCATTGGAGCGGTTGGACCAGATATTTGTGTATTAGTTCCTCCAAAAAGAGCTGCAAAAAAGCTTATAAATATAGCGCCATATAAACCAGCACTAGGACCTAGTCCAGAAGATACACCAAAAGCAAGGGCTAATGGTAATGCTACTATTCCTGAAGTAATACCTCCGAAAAGGTCTCCTTTTATGTTAGAGAATAAATTTTTCATGTAAAGGTTAAATTTATATGTAATTATAGATTCTAAAAATTTAGTTAAGGAGAGTTTTCTTTATAAAAAATAAAGTTATTTATTTTTTGTGTATAAAGCTCAATATTATAGACAAAAAAGAGTCTTGGTTTATACCAAGACTCTTTCCACATACTATTTGTAGTATTAATTATTAATAAAAATCTACACTACCTGTAGAAATATTATACATGGCACCAACAATTTTTATTTCATTGTTATTTTCCATTTCAGCTAATACAGGACTTTTAGTACGAATATTATCAATAGTAAGTTCTACGTTTTTGGCAGCTACATTATTTACAAAATCTATATTTTTAGAATTTCTTAAGTTGCTATCTGTAGGTTCTTTTACCGCATTTACTGCAGGTTTAATTTTGTCTAACAGGATAGTTAAATTACCTAATTCTGCACCATCACAGGCTCCTTTTACAGCACCACACGCTGTGTGGCCTAAAACAACAATTACTTTTGTTCCTGCTAATTTACATGCAAATTCAATGCTACCAAGAATGTCTTCATTTACAATATTACCAGCAACACGTGCGCTAAAGATATCTCCTACACCTTGATCAAATATAAGTTCTGCAGATACTCTAGAGTCAATACAACTTAAAATTGTGGCAAAAGGATATTGACCGCTTGCAGTATCTTTCATTTGGTCTAAAAGATCTCTGTTTGCATTATTGCTTGCTATAAATCTAGCATTACCTTCTTTAAGAAGTTCAATAGCTGTATTTGGGGTAATAGCTGCTTGTGTTTCTTTTGTATGTGCTTTCATATTTTTTTATGTTGTTTTTGGTGTTAACTTAAAAAATTCTATAAAACTTGGAGGGTTTTCAACAACACCTCTTTCAGAAATTATTTTAATATTAATATTTCTTTCTTTTGCTTTAAAGGCAAAGTCGTCTAATATTTCAATTATATCATTATCTAAATATCTGGTTTTTCTAACATCTAATTCTAAATAGGTGTTTTCTGGCAAACTATCTAGCTCTTTTAAGATAGCTCCTTTGTTAAAAAAAGTAACTTCTTCAGCAAGTGTCATTTTAATGTTACCATCATCAACATCTTCACCTTCTTTATGTAAGAAGTGTGAGTTTTGAAAGTTTTTAAGTAAAATAATAAAAATACCTACTGCTAAACCTAAGCCAATACCCAATAATAAATCTCCAGTAATAACCATTGGTAATACTGTTGCCATAAATGGTACAAACTGTTTCCAACCTAGTTTGTACATATTTACAAAAGTAGATGGCTTTGCTAATTTAAAACCAACTATGAATAATACCGCTGCTAGTACAGCTAAAGGTATTTGATTAAGTAATGTAGGAATTAAAAGAACAGATACAATTAATAAGAATCCGTGAATAATTGCAGATAATTTAGTTCTTCCTCCAGATTGTATGTTAGCAGAACTTCTTACAATTACCTGAGTTATTGGTAAACCTCCTATTAAACCAGAAACGATGTTTCCTGTACCTTGAGCAAATAGTTCTTTGTTTGTTGGGGTTACATTTTTATGCGGGTCTAACTTATCTGTGGCTTCTACACATAGTAAAGTTTCTAATGAAGCAACTAAGGCTATAGTAAATGCAGTAATCCAAACTTCAGTATTTCCTATTGCTGTAAAATTGGGAAAAGTTACTTGCTCTTTAATATCTTGTATGCTTCCCGGTACTTTTACAAGTTGCTCTAAGGTTAATTCTAAAGAGCCTCCTTGAGTTACTACATAAAAAATAATACCAAAAACAACAGCGACTAATGGCCCTTGTACCAATTGAAATATTTTTCCTTTTTTAGAAAGTACGTTAGACCATAAAAGCAATATTCCTAATGAAATTATACCAACTACAGTTGCGCCAATACTTATGTTACCGCTTATTAGGGCATTGATAGCTTTTAAGAGTCCAGATATTAAATTATCCCATTCTACTTGTAGAAAATCAAAGTTACCTTTGGGATTTTTATCCATTCCAAAAAAATAAGGAATTTGTTTTAGAATAATAATTATTCCAATACCAGTAAGCATTCCTTTAATTACTGAGGAAGGAAAAAAGTACCCAATGATACCTAGTCGTAATACGCCAAATAGAATTTGAATAGCCCCACCAAGTACTACAGCTACTAAGAAGTTTTCATAGCCTAAGGAAGTAATTGCCACTAAAACAATTGCGGCTAAACCTGCAGCAGGACCACTTACTCCAATATGAGACCCACTTATTGCACCAACAACAATACCTCCCACAATACCAGCAATTAAACCAGAAAAAAGAGGAGCTCCACTAGCTAAAGCAATACCTAAACATAATGGTAAAGCAACGAAAAATACAACGATACTTGCGGGAATATCGCTTTTAATATGTTTAAACATAAAATAAAATGATTATGTCCTAACTATTAGATTTTTTAGGACAGATTAATTAATAAAGAACAGTTAGTAATTACTAGTTAAGGCATTCAGGGGGAGGAGATAATACTTCTAAAGATAAATTTTTGTAACCTGCCATATTAAAGTTACTATTTACCGTATTGTTTAAAATAGCAACTATAGAAAAGTCTAAAGAATTTTCTTTAACAAATTTTTCTTCTGCAGTTGGTGACTTTTTACCAGATTCTTGCTCTTCTTCATTAAGATTGGTAATTACAATTGTATTTTCAACATCGCATAAAGTTATTATGCTTGGAGCAGTAACTGCAAAAAGCCATAAAAACAATAAAATAATTCGAGCAAAAACTTTCATACAATAAAAAATTCCTTAACAAATATAACTATGCAAATGTTTAAAAACTATTAATAAACTTTAAAAATCCTTTAGTGGTTTTATATTTTCAGCTAATAACCAGCCTGTTTGGCCATCAACTAAACTTATTTTTCTCCAATCTTTAAGCTCTTCTTCTATATTTACCTTAGTACCAGAATGTAATCTAAAAAGCTCTTGACCACTATTATTTGGATCCGATTTTATTACAACTTCTTCTGTAAAGATTATTGCCGGCTGTTTAGCGTTAAATTCTTTGTACTGAGCATAAGCAAATAGTAAACTAGTAAAAACTATAAATAAAGAAAAAATACTTCCTATAAAAGCAATACGTTTTTTTGTAGAGTACCTAAATTGCTTAAATGCAATATATAAGAATACAAATAAGAATACAAATAAAATTGCAATATAGCTCCATTGATCAAAGGAAAATGTACCTACTATTGTTTTATAAATTTTAGAAAATTGTGTTTCAGGCAGTATTTCAAAAGCATCTAAAGTCATGTTTTGAGCATAACTTAGGTTGTTCTTAATTTCACTATCATTAGGTTTTAAAAGCAGTGCTTTTTCATAATAATATATGCTAGGAGCTATTTGGTTTAATTTATAATAGGCATTTCCAAGGTTATAATAAAGTTCTGCAGAATGCTCCCCATTTTCTACTATTTGTAAATAATTTTCTATAGCCTTGTTGTAATTACCATTATTATATGCGGTTGTAGCATCATTAAATAAAGTAGTGTTTTGAGCGTTTCCTAAAGTGCTTAAACAAAGAACAAATAGGAATATTAATTTTTTTAGCATACCTATAATTGTTTATCCATTAATGAAATTACCTCGCTAGCCTTGTCATAATCTTGTTGCATTTGCACATTTGAGAATGGACTATAACGCGCTGCCTCACAATTCTTAAGAAGAGAAATAAATTCATCTATAGTTGTTGAATCTACCTTCTTTTTTGAAAGTAAAACTTGAATTTTATCTTTGCTAAATTCTGATGTTTCTATTTTTAATTTTGCTTTTAAATAATTATGCAAAGCTTTTTCTAGCGCTACATAGAAAGCATCTTTGGTTCCTAATGTTGCTTTTGCTTTAGATAAATATTTTTTAGCTAATTTATTTGCCTTTCTAACTTTATTACCAACCACATCATTAGTAATAGCTTCTCTTTTTTTACGTAATAAAATATAAATAGGAATTAACAAAAGAGGAAGTAGTAACCATAAGTAAAAAGGAGTAGAGCCAAAAAAATAATTAGACTTTATAGCTTGTAAATTTGTTTTTGTTTTAATAAAATGAAATGCATTATTACTAGAAGATACTACCTGTTTGTTATTTGAATTAATTGGATTTGTAGCGGAAGAACTTGAAGGACCTTTTATTACATTTATTAATATTTCCTCAGAATTTTCTGTAACGTACTTATTGGTTTTTGGATTAAAGTAACTAAAAGAAATGGAAGGAATTGGGTATTTGCCTTTGTATGCCGGTACAATAGTATAACTATCACTAACCTTACCTTGCATACCAGCTAAATTTGTTCTTATACCTTCATTAAATTCTGGTTCATATACTTCTAAAGAACTTGGTAAATTAGGTTTTGGAAGTTGAAAAAGTTTTAAATTTCCTTTACCACTAACCTCTACTTTAGCTTGTAAAGATTCTGATGCATTTAATTGTGTTTTACTGGTGGTAACTTTAAAATCAAAATCGCCAACAGCACCACTAAAATCTGCAGGTTTTCCTTTTTCTGGAAGCGCTTTTACATTTATTGTGCGTTTACCAGCAGAAACAGTTTTATTCGTTTGGGAGTATACTCGGCCACCAAAAAAGTCTCTCTTGTTTGTAGGAACATCTACAGTTATCTCAAGGGATAAAGGTTCTATTTCTAATTTCCCTGATTTTTGAGGATATAGTACAACACGTTTTAATACTACGTATCGATATGCTTTTCCCTTATAAGTTCCATTTTGCGCATTGAGTCTAGATACTTGAATATCTTGGCTCCAAAAATTATTGTATTTAGGATTATCTAATGGTCGATAATTAGAAACACTTATTTGCGGACTTACATATAATTTATAAACTACGCTTACTGCTTCATTTAAATAAGGATTGGTCTTAGAAACTTCGGCAACTAAATGTAAATTGTCATCTGCAATAGCATCGGCAGATTTTTCACCATTTGGTTTATCTACAGCAGCAGTTACTTCTACCGTTTTAGCTAAAGACTTATATACTTTACCGCCTATAACAATAGAGGCCTGTTTTATAGAAAATTTACCTCTTGCTGTTGGTGCTAGCGTATAAGAATAGGTTTTAGAATAACTACGAACACCATTTATCCAGGAAGAACTAATAGATTGCGAAGGACCCATTAGAACTCTAAAACCACTAAAGTCTGGAGGTGTAAAGTCGTCTCCATCTTTATTCATAGCAAAATCTACCCGCAAACGTTCATTAATACCTAGCTTATTTTTACTAAGTTTCATTTCAAAAGTAACGGCACCCTTATCTTGAGCCTGTGTAAATAGGCAAAAGAAAACTAAAAATAGCAGGGGAATGTTTATTTTAAATAGTTTTGGCATTACCAGTCTTTTTCGTTTTTAACTTTAGCTCCTTTTACTTTTTTAGCATCTATTTTATCTTTTACTTTTTTCTCTTCATTTTGCATAGCTTCTAGCAAATTCTGAACTTGTTGTTTAGATAATTGGTTAGGCCTAGGCTGCGATTTTTCTTGTTGTTGATCTCCTTGATTAGGTTGCTTTTTATCTTCTTTTTTCTCATCACCTTCTCCTTCTTTATTATCTTCTTTTTCCTCTTCTCCTTGATCGCCTTGATCGCCTTTATCTCCTTCGTCCCCGTCTTTTTTCTCTTCCTCTTTGTCTTTATCACCTTTATCTCCTTCGTCCCCGTCTTTCTTGTCTTTATTTTTATCTTCTTTATCCTTGTTGTCTTGGTCTTTTTTATCTTGATCCTTATCTTGATCTTTATTTTGGTCGTTCTTTTGCTTGTCTTGTTGTTTTTTTAGCATTTCTTTTGCAAGAGCTAAATTATAACGTGTTTCTTCATCTTTAGGATTATTTCTTAAAGCTTCTTTATAGGCTTCAACAGCTTTTTCATATTCTTTACGCTTCATAAATACATTACCCATATTGTGGTATGCTTTATGCTTGTCTGCTTTGCTAGTAGCTACTTCTCCTGCTTGTTTAAAACGTCCAAAAGCTTCGCTATATGTTTCTTTTTTATAGTAAGCGTTTCCTAAATTATAGGGAGCAGCAGCATTTTCAGAACTTTTAGAAATTGCTTTTCTGTACTCTGCCTCTGCATCTACAAACTTATCTTCGGATAAATTTTTATTTGCATTCCATGTATAATTTTTTGAAGCTTCTAGAGCCTTGGCTTTTTCTTTTTCCTCTTCTTGAGAAATACCAAAATAACCAAATAGAAAAACAATAAGTAAAATATATATTTTCATTTTATTCTTCTTTTTCGTTAAACAGGTTAAGTTTCTTTAACCATTTAGTTTTTTTATCTAATACAAAAATATCTAAAAAAAGAAACAAAAGAGCAGCTCCTAAAAACCATTGAAATTGGTCTTTATATTCAGCAAATTGTTTTGCTTCAAACTCCGTTTTATCCATTTTTATTAGTTGCTCCTTTATAAAATCAACCGCTTTTTCGGTATTAGTTCCATCAATATATTCACCATTACCATCATCAGCAATATTTACCAAAACCTTTTCATTTAGTTTTGTAATAACAACCTCTCCTTGAGAATCTTTCTTTAAAGTTTCTACAATCCCGTTTCTTTTTATTGGTATAGGAGCTCCTTTTTCTTTACCTACACCAATTGTAAATATTTGTATGCCCTCTTCGGTAGCTTCTTCTACAGCATCAGATGTTAATCCTTCAGAGTGGTCTTCTCCGTCAGAAATAATAAATAATACTCTATTTGTTTGCTCTTCATCATCGTAATAGGTTGTTGCAAGTTTTATGGCTTCATCTATTGCTGTACCTTGAGAGGTTAGCATATCTGTATTCATACTTTGCAAGAACATTTTTGCAGCACCATAATCTGTTGTTATTGGTAATTGCGGATAGGCCTGGCCTGCATATGCAATTATACCAATACGATCGCTTCCTAATTGGTTTATAATTTCGGATACTAATCTTTTTGCTTTTTCTAGTCTGTTAGGAGCAATATCTTCTGCTAGCATACTTTTAGAAACGTCTACCGCAAAAACAATATCTACCCCTTCTCTTTTTACAGTTTCTAGTTTGGTTCCAATTTTTGGGTTTACCAAACCAATAACTAGTAAAGCAATGCCTAAAAGCAAAAGAATAAGTTTTAAGGTAGATTTAAAATGCGATTTATTAGGCGTTAATTTTTTAAGCAATATAGGGCTGCCAAATTTTTTCTGCGCTTTTTTCTTCCAGATTAATGCCAAAATAAATAAGACAATTATCACTGGAATGATAAATAACAGATAGAAATATATTTTTTCGTCGAACTGAATCATAGTTTATACAAAACTTCTAAATATCGTATTTCTTAATAACCACTCAAGTAAAAGAAATATTCCGGCAATAAAAATCCAAGGCCTAAATTTTTCTTCGTACTTATAGTATTTAAATTCTTCTATTTCCGTTTTTTCAAGCTTATTTATCTCGTCGTAAATAGCTTCTAACTTTTTATTGTTAGTGGCTCTAAAGTATTTACCACCAGTAACTTTGGCAATATCTTTTAGGAGAGCTTCATCTATTTCTACTTGTCGCATTCCGTACCTAAAAGAACCATCAGGATTATAGGCAATTGGGGACGGCGCATTACCGTTTGTTCCTAAACCTATTGTATACGTTTTTATACCAAATTCTATAGCTAAATCTGCAGCAGTTTGGGGTTCTATAAATCCAGAGTTATTTACCCCATCGGTTAAAAGAATAATTATTTTACTAATTGCTTTACTTTCTTTTAATCTGTTTACGGAGGTTGCTAGTCCCATACCAATTGCAGTACCGTCATTTAATTGCCCATAAGTAATTCCTTTTAGAGAGCTAAGAACAATAGATTTGTCGCTAGTTATAGGTGTTTTTGTAAATGCTTCTCCAGCGTACTCTACAATACCAATACGGTCGCTAGGACGTTTTTTTATAAAATCTGCAGCAACTTCTTTTAAAGCAGTTAATCTATTAGGTTTTAAATCGCGAGCAAGCATACTAGAAGAAACATCTATTGCCATTACAATATCAATCCCTTTTGTAGTTTTTGTTCTTGTAGAAATATCTTCCGTTTGCGGTCTTGCCATTGCAACAATTATTGCTGCAAGAGCTAACAATCTAAATAAGAATAAAATGGGTTTTAATTTTGGTAATATACTAGAGGTATTAAAACCTTGTATGCTAGATATTTTTAAAGTAGCTGTTTGCTCTTTGCGTTTAAAAAAATACCATAGCAAAGCAATTGGAAGTAGCAAAAACAACCAAAAGAACTCAGGATTTGCGAAAGATATATTTTCTAACATTTATGCTTCTGTTTTAACTTCTACAGTGGTTAGTATACGATCTATAATTTCTTGAGCATACGTATCATTAGCTAACCAAGTTAACAATACTTGTTGCTGAAACCCTTTGCCGCCAAAACTTAATATTATATAGTTGCCTTTTACAAGCTCTTTAGAGTCTGGAACTCTAAATTTAGCATTACCGTAAGTTTTTAAACCTTTAACACCAGAAATTGTAGTAAATTCTTCGTTTTTAGTAATGATATTTTTTGCTCCTTTTTTCTCAAAGTTTTTAATTAAGTGCTCTACTGATTTTTGAAAATCTGGTTCTTCTTCTGATGTAAAAGTGGTAGAGGTAGTTGCAATAGTAAATAAAGCAGCTTTGTTTGTGTATGCAAAAGTTTGTAACTCTTTTATTTTTTCTTGTGCCTCTGCAGGTATTTTTGTTTTTTGACGAATAAGTACTTCTGGAGTTTCTATACTAATTGGAGGATATCCGTAGGAGCTAGAAACCCATTCCTTAGTGTCTAACATTTTTTTAGATGGATTCCCTGTTATAGTATCCCATGTATTAGTTGGGCCATAATATGCCGTTATACCTGCAATACCAATTATAACAGCTCCTAATGCAGCACTTATTGCAACTATTGTCTTTTTTCTTTGCTTTTTGCGAGCCAATTCTTCTTGGAATTCTTCTTGCTCTAAAAGTTCTTCCTCTGTAGGTTCCGGAATAGCTTCATGTGTTTTAACCACAATTTGTTCTACTGCTTTGCGGTCATTTTCTGCAGTAGAAATAGGAGGTTTAGATTTTGCAAATTTCACCAAATCTGCTGTTTGTAATATTTTTTTAAATTGAGAGATGGTATCATTATCCAAATCTAATTCCCCAGCATCTTTACGCAATTCTAATTTAGAAATAAGCTCATCTGTAGTACTTTCAAGAGCCGATACTTTAACATCTTCCTCTAAATAAGAGCGAACAATATCTGTAAGTTCAGAATAGTATTGTTTGTATTCGTCTTGAATTAAATATCTAGAATTTTCTAACTTTTTAAGCTCTAATAAAGCTCTATCATAAGGAGGTAACAGTGCTACTTTTTCTTCTTCAGTTAAAGGTTTTTTTCTATATAAAAACCAGTAAACAAGGCCTCCAATTAGTAAAACAAATAATATTGCAAGTATTATTTTCCATAATTTAGTATTGCTTTTGTTTACACTAAGTAATGGTTTAATATCAAACATTTTTTGTGCAATAGTATCTACTTTTACTGTAGAAACTTCAATACGTAGAGAATCTGTAAAAAAACCTTTGCCGTTTATTTCTATACGTTGTTGTGGTAGTTTATAAGAACCAGAATCAAATTGTGTTAAAGCATATATTTTTTGTAGCGTAACACGGTCTTTTTTTCTTGTAGTATCTGTTTTAAAAGCTTCTACTGTTTCTAGAGGAGAAAAGGTTTGTCCTTCAGGAAATATTACTTGAGCTGTAGAATCTACTTCTACAGAAACTTTAAAATGTAGTTGCTCTCCTATTTTTAAGGTGGTAACGTCTACTTCAGAAGTTACTTTTGGCGTTGTTTGGGAATAACTAGTATAGGTTCCTATAAAAAACAGACATAGCACAACTTTATGCAAAAAGCATAAAATAAAATCTTTATTAAATAATTTGTTACAACTCATTAGTAATTATGCTCTTCTTTTAAAATAACCTAATAATTTTTTTACATAACTTTCATCAACCCTACTACTTAGAACACCGCAGCCAGATTTTGTAAAGGTGTTTGTAAAATAGTTTACTTGTTCTTTGTAAAAGTTACTATACGCTGTACGGACTTTTTTAGATTGGGTATTTACCAATTTAATTGCGCCTGTTTCTGCGTCTTGCATTTGAACCATGCCTAGATTTGGAATGGTTTCTTCCCTTTCATCATAGATTCTTATACCAGTAACATCATGCTTATTGCCTATAATTTTTAGAGTTTTTTCATAATCGTCTGCTATAAAGTCTGAAAGCACAAAAATTATTGCTTTCTTTTTCATAACATTAGAAACATATTTTAATGCTTCTGCAATATTGGTTTTGGTACTTTTTGGTTGAAATTCTAGTAGTTCTCTAATAATACGTAAAACATGTGTTTTTCCTTTTTTAGGAGGAATAAAAAGTTCTACTTCATCTGTGAATAAAACTACACCTACTTTATCATTATTTTGTAATGCAGAAAAGGCAAGTGTTGCACTTATTTCTGTAATTATCTCTTTCTTAAATTGATTGTTAGAGCCAAAATGTTCAGAACCACTAACATCTACCATAAGCATCATGGTAAGTTCACGTTCTTCTTCAAAAACTTTTACAAAAGGCTCGTTATATCTTGCAGTTACATTCCAGTCTATACTACGTACATCATCTCCAAATTGGTATTGACGTACTTCACTAAATGTCATACCACGACCTTTAAAGGTAGAGTGGTATTCTCCTCCAAAAATATTATCAGAAAGACGTCTAGTCTTTATTTCTATTTTACGAACTTTTTTTAGTAACTCTTTAGTATCCATTTTCCTCTCTCCCAACCCTCTCTCCAAAGGAGAAAGGGTTTATGAAAACTTTATTTTTTAGTACTCTTTTTATAAGTCCTTCCATTTTGGAAGAATTTTAAGGTACCTCAACCTCATTAATAATTTTATTAATTATTTCTTCCGAAGTAATGTTTTCTGCTTCCGCTTCATATGTAATTCCAATACGGTGTCTTAATACATCATGCACAACAGCCCTTACATCTTCTGGTATTACATACCCTCTTCTTTTAATAAAGGCATAACATTTAGAAGCAACTCCAAGGTTAATACTACCTCTAGGAGACGCACCAAAATTAATTAATGGCTTAAGGCTTTCTAGATTATATTTTTCTGGATAACGAGTAGCAAAAATAATATCTAGGATATATTTTTCTATTTTCTCATCCATATAAACTTCTCTAACTGCTTTTTGAGCACTTAAAATTTGATCTACACTTACAACAGGTTTTACTTCTTCGTATTTTCCTAATAAATTTTGGCGCATTACCATTTGTTCCTCATTCATTTTAGGATAATCAATAACTGTTTTAAGCATAAAACGGTCTACCTGTGCTTCTGGTAAAGGGTAGGTTCCTTCTTGTTCTACTGGGTTTTGCGTTGCCATTACTAAAAAAGGCTTGTCTAAAACAAAAGTTTGGTCACCAATAGTAACCTGCTTTTCTTGCATGGCCTCTAATAGTGCCGATTGTACTTTTGCAGGAGCACGGTTAATCTCATCTGCCAGTACAAAGTTTGCAAAAATTGGCCCCTTCTTAATAGAAAAATCATTGACTTTCATATTATAAATCATAGTACCAACTACATCCGCAGGTAATAAATCTGGTGTAAATTGGATTCTACTAAAACTTCCTTTTACCGCTTTAGATAACGTATTAATAGCAAGTGTTTTTGCTAGTCCAGGAACACCTTCTAATAAAATATGTCCTTGCCCTAAAAGACCAATTAACAGTCTTTCTATCATATGTTTTTGACCCACAATTACTTTATTCATTTCTGTAATAAGAAGATCAATAAAAGCGCTTTCTTGGGCAATTTTCTCGTTCACTGCGCTAATGTCTACCGTGGTATTTTCTTCCATATAATTATATATATTTTGGTATTTTTTTATTTTATTTTTAACAGAAGTGCAAATTGAAAATTTATTCACTCTTTAGCTGTTAACAATTGGTTAAAAAATGAGGTAAACCTCTATTTTTATGAAGTTTTTAAGTCATTTCTTTTTATTTTCACTCCATAACTTGGTCTAACGAGTGTTTTTAATGATTCGTTAATTTTTTGGAGTAACCTAAATTTTACATTTTATTGCCTAAATATAACCTTAAAAATGGATAAAACAGCTTTAATTACAGGAGCAACTAGCGGAATTGGTAAGGCAACAGCTTTTCTTTTTGCAGAACAGGGTATAAACATAATTATTTGCGGGCGAAGAAAAGAAAGATTAGAAGAAATGCAAAAAGCTTTAAATGAAAAAGTTAAGGTGCATATTCTTTCTTTTGATATAAGAGATAAGCATGCTGTACACAATGCTATTAACACTTTGCCAGAAAATTTCTCAGAGATTAATATTTTAATAAATAATGCAGGGAATGCCCATGGTTTAGAACCTATCCAAGATGGAAATATTGAAGATTGGGATGCTATGTTAGATATTAATGTTAAAGGCTTGCTCTATATTTCTAAAGCAATTATTCCAAAAATGATAGCTAATAAAAGCGGACATATTATTAATATTGGTTCTACTGCTGGTAAAGAAGTGTACCCAAATGGTAATGTGTATTGTGCAAGTAAACATGCTGTGGATGCTTTGAACCAAGGAATGCGAATAGACCTTAACAAACAAGGGATTAAAGTTGGTGCTATAAACCCAGGACTTGTAGAAACCGAGTTTAGTGAGGTTCGTTTTAAAGGCAATACGGAAAAAGCAAATACGGTTTATAAAGGATTTATACCTTTAAAACCAGAAGATATTGCAGATATTATTCATTTTGCAGTTACGCGCCCTTATCATGTTAATATTGCAGATTTAGTAGTTATGCCAACAGCACAAGCCAGTAGTACTTTAGTGAATAAAGAATTATGATTAACAAAAGACTATTAGTAAAAAACCTTCTTGCTCATAACGATGAAAATAGTTTTTATGATAAAAAACGTTTTATAAACATTGGAGAAAAAGAAGGGAAAGGCAAGTTTTTAAAACACGTTTGTGCCTTAGCTAATAGTAATCCTAAGAATAATTCTTTTATAGTAATTGGAGTAGAAGATGAGGACAATAAAATTGTAGGAGTAGATTTTTTTGATGACAGTAAAATTCAAAATTTAGTAAACGCCTATCTAGATAATCCGCCATTAATAGCTTATGAAAATATTCCTTTTCCTCATTTACCAGAGGGTAAAGTGGTTGGTTTAGTAACCGTATCTTCTAACGGGAAAGTTTGTTCTCTTCGAAAAAATATTTGGAAATATTATGGAGGCTCTGTTTTTTTTAGAGAAGGGAGCATAAGCTTGCCAAAGGCCTATGACATAGAGTTAATAGATAATAATTCGGAGACCGTTGCAACTATAGAAAAGCATGCCAAAAATAATATAGAGTTAACTCTAGATGGTGTTATAGATTTTATAAATAATAGGCACAAGGATTTAGAAAGTAACTATAAAGTTTTTAAAGAACAGTTTGTAGTTTGTTGGGCTGGTAATATTAAAAAAGTAAAACAAGAAACGTATTTTTCTAGGGTAGATATAGAACTTATAAACGAGCAAGTAAAGCTATTTTACTCCACCTTAGATGAGGTAACAATTACCTATACAAATGACTCTTTTACTACTACAGAATATGTACAGTTAGGTTTGAGAAATAAAGTAAAATATTATCCTTTAGAAGAGGTTACCATTGCTTTTAATGATAATGGAAAATATGTAATAAAAAGTAAATTAATATTTAATCCGCCGCAGTATAATAAAGAAGATTTGCACCATATTTATAACACTAATAATGCCCTGCTTTCTAAAATAAAAAAAGGAATTAGTTTAAAAGCAACAGAATTAGAAGATTTAAAACAACTGCCCGCTACCTATTTAATTTGCTATTTAAATAATTTTGAAGATGCAAAAGAGAAAATGGAAAAGGCAAGACCACTGCTTAAAAAAACGGACAGAAAAATTTATAACGATCTTAAAGCTTCTTTAAGAATTCTGCGTAAAGTGCAGTATAATAATTAAGAATTAAAAACAGCATTATGGTTTGGCAAAGAAGAAATTGCTCCATAGCCAGTAGTAGAATAAGCCCCAGCTTTATTAGCTTTTATTACCATTTTGTTTAATAAACTAAAATCTTCCATAATAGTAGAAGTAGAGGTTAAAGATGCTATTTGGTACAATAAACAACCAATAAAAGCATCGCCAGCACCAGTAGTATCTACCGTTTTAACCTCTATACTTGGTATGGTTTTTTGTTTTTTATTTGTGCTTACTAAGGTTCCTTTTTTGCCTAATGTTATAACAATAACTTGGGCACCAATTTCATGTAATATACCAGAGCAGTCTATTGGGTTGGTTTCTCCAGAAAGTAATTGGGCCTCTTCTAAACTAAATTTACATAAATGTGATTTTTGAATAAAAGGCAAGCATTTTTTTATGAAAACATCGGTTTGGTTATTCCATAAATCACTTCTAAAATTTGGGTCAAAACTTATAAATGTATTTTGCGTAAGCGCATCAAAAAAATATCGGTTATAAGCATCTTCTAAATTACCTCCTAATAAGGCAGTTGCAGCACCAAAATGAACTATGTTATTATTAAATTCTTTTTTAATACAAGAATCATACTTTAATTTTTCATCAGCTCCTCTGCTAAAAACAAAATCGCGCTCTCCTTTTTCATCTAAAGAAACAAAGGCAAGCGTTGTAAAAGCATCACTTCTTTGTGCTAGAGATACATCTACATTATTGTCTTTAAGTACTTCTAATAAATAGCTTCCAAAAGAATCTTTACCAACACTACCAATAAAATTGCTTAAGCCTCCAAGTTTACTTATAGCACAGGCCACATTTGCAGGAGCTCCACCAGGGTTTCTAGAAAAATCTTTTGCTTTACCTAAATTGTTTTTTTCAGTTTTAGCAATAAAATCAATCAATAATTCTCCAATACAGAATACGCTTTTCATTTTATCCTTTTTCAGATAACGCTAAAGTAGTTAGAAAAATATATCTGTTCCTTTATAAATTTAGAGTACTATACTTGTGGTTTGTAATGCTTAGGTTAAAAAAAAGTTTTTTAAAGGTATAAAATAGGATATTCCTGTTCATAATTACGATTTTTGTAGTATGAGAACATTAGTAATAGGAGACATACATTCTGGTTTAAAGGCACTGCAACAAGTTTTAGAAAAAGCAGAAGTAACTACAGAAGACACCTTAATATTTTTAGGAGATTATGTAGATGGCTGGAGTGAAGCTGTAGAAACAGTAGAATTTTTATTAGAACTACAGAAAACACATAAGTGTATTTATTTAAGAGGTAATCATGATGAGCTATGTTTAGATTGGTTGTTAAAAGAAGAACATAATCCAGTGTGGCTGCAACATGGAGGCACAGCAACTAGTACTTCTTATGCGGCAGTTTCAGAAGAAACTAAAAAGCGCCATATTAAGTTCTATAAAGAATTAAAAAACTATTATCTAGATAAAGAAAATAGACTTTTTCTTCATGCAGGATTCACAAACTTAAAAGGTATTGAGCATGAGTATTTTACAAAAACCTTTTATTGGGATCGTACATTATGGGAATTAGCAGTTTCTTTAAATCCAGATTTACAAGAAGAAGATTCAAATTACCCAGCACGATTAAAAAATTACAAAGAAATATATATTGGGCACACACCTGTGACAAGAATGGGTAAAACTACACCCCAGAATTTTGCAAATGTTTGGAATATAGATACTGGAGCAGCCTTTAAAGGACCGCTTACTATTTTTGATATAAAAAGTAAGAAAATATGGCAAAGTGATCCTGTTTACACTTTTTATCCTTCAGAAAAGGGAAGAAATTAAAAATAGATGTAGTTTTAGAGGTAAAAACACTATATTATTAACGAACTTTGCAAAAAAATAATTTATGTCTGAAAAAAATATAAGGTTAGAAGTTATGCAGGCTATAGAGCATAAAGTAGAGGGCTTTATAGATTCTTTTCTTATTCCTATTGAAGAGATTTGGCAACCTACAGATTTTTTACCAGATTCACAGAGCGATAATTTTTTAGAATCCGTAAAGCAATTACGTGAAGAGTCTAAAGAATTAGGATATGATTTTTGGGTTACCATGGTAGCCGATACTATTACAGAAGAAGCATTGCCAACATATGAATCTTGGCTAATGGATGTAGAAGGGATAAACCAACATGACGGTAAGGCAAATGGATGGTCTAAATGGGTACGAGCATGGACAGGAGAAGAAAATAGACATGGAGATGTACTAAACAAATATTTATATTTATCTGGAAGAGTAAATATGCGCGAAGTAGAAATTACAACGCAACATTTACTTTCTGATGGTTTTGATATTGGAACAGATAGAGACCCTTATAAGAATTTTGTATATACATCTTTTCAAGAATTAGCTACCAATATATCGCATAAGCGTGTTGGGCAAATGGCTAAGAAAAAAGGAAATGCACTTTTAGGTAAAATGTGTACTATTATTGCTGGTGATGAAATGAGGCATCATTTAGCATATAGAGAATTTGTAAAAACTATTTTATCTGAAGACCCTTCTGGAATGATGATAGCTTTTGCCGATATGATGAAACAAAAGATAGTTATGCCTGCACACTTTCTTAGAGAATCTGGTGGAAGTATAGGAACAGCTTTTGAGAACTTTTCTAACTGCGCACAAAGATTAGGAGTATACACCGCACATGATTACATAGAAATATTAAAGAAACTAAATAGCTATTGGGAAATAGACACTGTAAGGTCTTTAAATGATGAGGCTCAAAAGGCAAGAGATTATTTAATGAAGTTGCCAGCTCGTTTATTACGTATTTCTGAGCGTATGAAATTTCCTGAAGATCAATATAATTTTAAGTGGGTAGAAGCCAACGGTAGATTGTAAAGATTTTCTAAAATAAAAAAAGCCCAATCAAATTTTTTGATTGGGCTTTTTGTTGTTGGTTATTTAATTATAATTTTCCGTGGTCATGTTCATCTTGCCATTTTGCAAGTTCTTTCCATTTACCTTCATACGCCATTTTTGCTTGCATGGGCCATGAAGCTGGGTCATGAATTTTATAACGATCACCACCACCATCTAATACTTTTTGACATTCTGCTACTGTAGCTTCAGAAAGGGCTTTCCAAGTTTTAATTCCAGCATCATTAAACATACTAGATATTTTTGGCCCAATACCTTCAACAATTTTTAAATCGTCTTCATTAATTTTCTTTCCAAACACAGCTTTTGCAGCATCTCCATCAAAAGGAATAGATGCAACTGCAGCACCAGCAGCAAAAGAAGAAACTGCTGAAGCAGCTGGAGCAGCAGATTTTGCAGATAACTTAACATTACAAGCGTCTAAATCAGTTTGTAATGCAGCGCGTTTACTAATACAAGCATCTAAATCTGCTTGTAGTTTTGCATTTTTATTTTCTAATAATTTTAAATCGGCACTATTATCTATAGTAGTTGTTTTTCCTTTTCCAATTAGGTAGCCTAAGTAAGCACAAATTGCTCCTACTAATAAAGGAATTAACCAGCACCAAATGTTCATATTTGCAAAATCCATATTTTATAATTTTTTATTGTTTGTTATTTAGTTTAATGTAATTACTGTTCTTCTGTTTTCTGCTCTACCTTCTTGGGTAGCATTGGTTGCAACAGGACTATCTGGCCCTTTAGAAGAAGTGTTTATTTTATCTCCAGATATACCATTTTTTATAAGGTAGGCTTTTCCAAAGTCTGCACGCTCTTGTCCTAGACCTATATTGGTATTACGGTTACCAGTATTGTCTGTATGGCCAACAACATTAGCAGAAGCACCATCTACTTTATCTAAATATCTAGAAATATCTGCTACTTTTTGTCTTTGCTCTGCATTAAGGTTAATAGAAGCTTGCGCAGTATTAAAATGAAGCACTAATGGATTTGCTTTAATTTTTTCATAAAGCGCTTTTAGTTCATCGTCTGCATTTTCAGATTTAGAATCTAAACCATAAGCAACAGGGCCTAAATAAACGTTGTCTTTATCTACCATTTCATCCTTTAAACTACCAAAGGTGTTAATTTGAGTAGAAGAAATACCATTAGCAACTAAATGGTTTTTAACAGCATTTGCCCTTGCTAGTCCTAAATTAGGGAATGCAGAATCGTTGGTTTCATCACTTTTATAATAGCCAGTAATGTTTATAACCTTAGATGCGTTTTCTCCTAAAAAGGATTTTAGGCTTGCAATACCAGCTTCTACTTTTGTAGATAATGGCATAAGAATTTCTGATCCAGACAAATTAAAGTTGTAATTATCATTTTCATTAAACGCATAATCGCCATCGCTAAAAGCAAAGGGGTAGGATGTTGCGGTTGGTTCTGCTGGAACTATGGCTTGTTTGGCGGGTTCCTCTTTTACAGCCGTACCGCATTCACTGCAGCACGTAATGTAAAAATAAATACCTGCCAGGATGGTAATTATAATCCCTAGCAGATTCGTAGTTGTTTTTGTCATTGTTAATATTCATTTAGTGTTTAGTCTACAATGTATTAAAAAAATCTTAAAAAAATCTTACGAATGTCTAAAAATCAAGGAGGTAAACATTAATTACCGGTTAGAGAACATTAAATAAACATACAAATTATACTTTTTTTATATTTTTTAATGGCAAGTAAGAAGCCCTACTACATAGAATTGTAGTAGGGCATTTTTTTACTAAAAGAACTATGTTTTGTTTATAAATCGAACTTTATACCTTGCGCTAAAGGTAATTCTGTAGTATAGTTAATAGTATTGGTTTGGCGTCTCATGTATACTTTCCATGCGTCAGAACCACTTTCTCTACCGCCTCCAGTTTCTTTTTCACCACCAAATGCGCCTCCAATTTCTGCGCCAGAAGTACCTATATTAACGTTAGCAATACCGCAATCTGACCCTTGTACAGATAAGAAGGCTTCTGCTTCACGTAAATTATTAGTCATTATAGCAGAACTTAACCCTTGCGCTACTTCATTTTGAATAGCTATTGCATTGTGTACATCTCCAGAATATTTTAATAAATATAAGACAGGAGCAAAAGTCTCGTGTTGTACAATTTTATAATGTGGTTGCGCTTCTGCAATTGCAGGTTTTACATAACAGCCAGACTCGTATCCTTCTCCAGAAAGTACACCGCCTTCTACTAGTATGTTACCACCTTCTGCAACTACTTGTTCTAGTGCATTTTCATACATTTTAACTGCATTTTTATCTATTACTGGACCAACGTGGTTAGTTTCATCTAATGGGTTGCCAATTTTTAATTGTCCATAGGCTTTTACTATAGCGTCTTTTACAGTAGCATACATGCTTTCATGTATAATTAACCTTCTTGTAGATGTACAACGTTGTCCTGCAGTACCTACGGCACCAAAAACGGCACCAATAACCGTCATTTTAACATCTGCATCTGGGGTAACAATTATAGCATTATTTCCACCTAACTCTAATAAAGATTTTCCTAAACGAGCAGCAACTTCTTGTGCTACAATTTTACCCATTCTTGTAGAACCTGTAGCAGAAACTAAAGGAATTCTAGAATCTTTAGTTAGCATTTCACCTACTTTATAATCGCCATTTATTAGATTGCAAATTCCTTCAGAAAGTCCATTAGCTATAAAAACTTCAGCAGCAATATTTTGGCATGCTATACCACAAATTGGAGCCTTTTCAGAAGGTTTCCAAACACAAACATCTCCGCAAATCCAAGCAAGTGCGGTGTTCCACGCCCAAACAGCAACAGGAAAATTAAAAGCCGAAATAATACCAACAACTCCAAGCGGATGGTATTGCTCATACATTCTATGTCCTGGACGTTCAGAATGCATAGTTAAACCATGTAATTGGCGAGATAAACCAACTGCAAAATCACAAATGTCTATCATTTCTTGAACCTCACCCAAACCTTCTTGATAACTTTTTCCCATTTCATAGGAAACAAGTTTACCTAAAGCTTCTTTTTTTTCTCTTAACTTTTCTCCAAATTGGCGAACAATTTCCCCTCTAAGTGGAGCAGGTTTTGTTTTCCATTCTTTAAATGCAACTATTGCAGTTTGCATCATTTTATTATAATCTTCTTTAGTTGTGGCTTTTACTTTACCAATTAATTTGCCATCAACAGGAGAGTAAGACTCTATAATTTCCCCATTAGAGAATTTATTAGAGCCAGTAGATGTTCCTTCATTAATTTCAGTAACACCTAATTGTTTAAGTGCTTCTTGTATTCCGAATGATGCTATTTTTGACATTTTATAACTTTTTGAACACTATTTGTTAAATTTTTTAGCAAATTTACAAATAAAACGGATTAATCCTAACGGTTAGTTTTTTAGTTATAAAAACCGTTTTACTACTAGTAAAAGTATTGCGATAATTGCAGGAAGTGCTTGTATGTAGAATATTTTTTTACTTACGGATATTGCTCCATAAATACCAGCAATTGCAACACAACTTAAAAAGAAGATTGCAATATTAGTAGACCATTGTATATTAGAGATTAAGAATGTCCATACAAGTCCAGATGCTAAGAAACCATTATAAAGCCCTTGATTTGCAGCCATAGACTTAGTGGGTTCAAATAAATCTGGCGGAAAATTTTTAAAAACTTTTCTTCCTTTAGTAGTCCAAGCAAACATTTCTAACCATAAAAAGTAGAAGTGCAAAAACGCAATTATGCCTATTAAAATTTTTGCAATTATATCCATTTATTCTTCTTTAGTAAATCGTTTATCAACAGGCATTTTTGTTCCACAATTATCACAGGTAAGTAACTCTGGAGAGCCGTAAAAGTGTTTAAAATGTTTTAGAAAATCTTTCTCAATATTGTGTAACTTAAAATAGGTTTCATATAATTTATGATTGCAATTATCGCAAAACCATAATAAGCCATCTTCGGCTTCTAAGTCTGCTCTTTTACGCTCAATAACTAACCCTATAGAGTTTTCATGACGTACTGGAGAGTGTGGTACTTTTGCAGGGTGTAAATACATGTCTCCAGGCCCAAGTTTCATGGTTTTCTTTTCACCATTTTCTTGTAAGTGTACTTCTATATTTCCTTCTAATTGATAAAATAATTCTTCGGTTTCATTATAGTGGTAATCTTTTCGGGCATTTGGACCAGCAACTATCATTACAATATAATCTCCTGCATCTTTATATAGGTTTTTGTTTCCAACAGGCGGTTTTAGTAACTCTCTGTTTTCAGATATCCATGTAGTAAGATTAAAAGGAGCTTGTATAGGCATTTTGTAATTTTTAAAAATTAGAAATAAAAAAACACCAGCAATATGCTGATGTTATAAAATTAATAAAACAAAATGTTTTTACTCTATAATCAAGATTTAAATGCTCAGAGGCTTGCCCCATATTTAAATACTTTCTTTATCTAAAGAAGAGTTGTGTATAAAACAGATTGTTATTTATGTCTTTTTTTACACTCACCGCAGTATGTGTAAATTCTCCTTCCATAGTTTTTTTATGACTAGAACTACCAAGCCATCCTTTAAAAGCTTCATTAGCAGTTTTGTAATCTTTTGCTACATTTTCGGCAACGTATTCTACTTCTAACTCTGTAGATATAGCGGTAGCTCTAGAACTAAAATTGTCATGACTTATGTTTCCTTTAGAAATCATATAATCATTATGTTTATTAGCCTGTTCATATGCTATGCTACTATAGCTAAGTAATGTTTGCCCTTGATTTACTCTATATTCATTAACAATAGAAAGTAATTCGTCTTCTATTTCTTTAACGTTCTCAGCTTCTATAAAGTTTGTATCCTCGGCGGTTTCTTTTGTGCAAGAGAAAGCCACAAATACAAATAAAACTAAGAATGCTTTTTGCATACTCATTTTCATATAATGTTCTATTTGTAAGTAGGTTGTTCTCTAACAGAAGTAGGTAATATTATTAAGAAAGGGGTTTTCTTAAGCTCTTTGCTAATAAGGGGAAACTATTAACGGTTGTAATATTAAAGAATTATTGTATTGGTTCTATTAAAATTTACATTTTTTCGATGAAATACTTCTTTTTAGATAAAGTGTATAATTTTTCGGACAACAAAAACGTTTTTCCATTTGTAAGTCTTCTTTGCATTTCAATGAAAACAGGGATGTAATGTGTTATAAACTCCGTTACTTTTACATAAAATATAATTCCATGAATAGTAAGTCTATTTTTTATCTTTTCTTCTTTCTAACTATTTTAATAAGTTGTAATTCTAAACAAAAAAATGCCTCGGATACTTTTGATGATTTAAGTAAGTATCAAGATTACATTTCTGAAGTAAGTCATGGAATAATTTCTGTTAAATCTGATGTTAGAGTTGTCTTTAATACAGCAATAGAAGGTTGGGAGAACGGGTTAGAGTTAGATAAAAGTTTATTTAAAGTTTCTCCTAAAGTAGCAGGTAAAGTAATAGCCTTAGATGAAAAGACAATTGCTTTTGTTCCAGAGAAAGCATTTAAACAAGATACAGACTATGCTTTTACGCTAAATCTAAAAACTATTTTACCTAATTCTCCAGAGGAGGTAAAAGAAATGTCTTTTGGAGTAAAAACAGTAAAACAGCAGTTTAATATTTATACAAATGCAATACAATCATACTCTAAAGAGTACCAATATATAAATGGGCAATTAAGAAGTTCTGATGTTCTTTCTTTAGAAAATGCTAAAACCTTAGTAAGTATAACACATAAAGGAAAAAAAATAACGCCAAAGTTTGAGGATGGTTTAAAAGAAGGAACTCAGTTTTCTTTTACAATAGATAGTATTCAGCGTTTTAAGGAAGATAGCGAACTTTTAGTTACATGGACAGGAAAAGCCTTAGACATAGAAAGTGAGGGTGAAAATAAAATTTCTATTGCAGGAAAAAATAATTTTACTATTCTGGATGTTACTTTAGATTCTTCAGAGAATCAAATAATAGTATTAAATTTTTCGGATCCAATTAAAAAAAGCCAAAACTTTAAAGGTTTAGTAGTTTTAGAAGGCGATGATAAACCAAAGTATTCTGTAGATGGTAATGTGTTAAAAATATACCCATCTAAAGAAATGACTGGAACTGCATTCCTAGAAATTTTTGATGGAATTGAAAGTGCAGATGGCTATAAACTAAAATCTAAGTTTAAAGAACGTGTGGCTTTTGAAGAAATAAAACCACAAATTAGATTGCTTTCTAACGGTACTATTTTACCTTCATCTAATAATCTTAAGATTAATTTTGAGGCTGTAAATTTAAAAGCTGTAGATGTTACAGTTCTTAAAATCTACGAAAATAACATACTACAATTTTTACAAAACAATACTATAAACGGACAAGGTAATTTAAGAAGCGTAGCAAGGCCAATTATTACTAAAAAGATTGATTTAGTTGGTAAATTATCTAATAATACTGGAAAATGGACAGCACATGCTTTAGATTTAAAGTCCATTATTACTCCAGAAGTAGGCGCAATTTATAGAGTAGAATTTACATATAAAGGAGCGTATAGTCTATATACCTGTGGTTCTACAAATTTTAAGGACGAAGACCCAACAAATAGTTTTGATGAAGAACAAGAGAATAGTTCTTGGGATGGGGTTGAAAATTATTATAATGACTATTACTACGATTATAATTGGTCTGAGAGAGAAAACCCATGTAACACATCCTATTATTATAATAAAAAAATTGGCATAAATGTTTTGGCTACAGATATAGGGGTTACAGTAAAAAAAGGCCTTAATAAAAGTTATTTTATTGCTGTAAATGATATTGTAACTACAAAACCTATTGCTGGAGCAAAAGTTACTTTCTATAATTATCAGCAACAAGAAGTAGGAAAAGTTACTACAGATGAAAAAGGAATCTCATTTTTAGATTCAGATAAACTAGCCTTTTTTGCAATTGTAGAAAGTAATGGTCAAAAAAATTATATAAAACTTAATGATGGTAATGCACTTTCTGTAAGTAAGTTTAATGTTTCTGGTGTTCAATTACAAAAAGGAATAAAAGGATTCATTTTTGCAGAAAGAGGAGTTTGGCGCCCTGGAGACAAAATTTATCTTTCTTTTATGCTAAATGATAATGCTAATAAGTTACCAGAAAATCATCCTGTAAAACTAGAACTTTTAGACCCTTATAATAGTATAGTACATAGAGAGGTTACAACTAATGGTGTAAATAATTTTTACAATTTTAGTTTAAAGACCGATGAGAATGCTGTAACAGGAAATTGGTTAATTAAAGTATCTGTTGGAGGAGCATCTTTTACAAAGACTCTAAAAATTGAAACCATAAAGCCAAACCGTTTAAAAATAAAAACCGCTTTTGATAAAGAGGTATTGTCTAGTAAATCTCCAGTAGATGGAGAGATAGAAGTAAAATGGCTACATGGTGCTATAGCTAAAAACTTAAAGGCAGATATAACAGGAAAATTTAATGCAAAGAAAACAACTTTTAAGACTTTTCCTGGGTATGTTTTTGATGATCCTTCACGTAGTTTTTCTAGTGAAGAGCAAGTAGTTTTTAATGGTAAGATTAATGCAGAAGGAAAAGCAAAATTCAATGTAAATCCGCAAGTAACAGCAAAAGCTCCAGGAATGCTAAATGTAGCATTTATTACTAAAGTATATGAAAATGGAGGCGATTTTAGTACGGATGTTTTTACAAAGCAATACTCTCCTTATAGTACGTATGTTGGATTAAATGCTCCTAAAGGAGATAAAAGAAGAGGAATGCTTTTAACCGATGTTAAGCATAAATTTGAGGTAGTTTCTGTAGATGAAAATGGAAAACCAAAAGCAGCTAAGAACCTGAAAGTTACCATCCATAAAGTAAACTGGAGATGGTGGTGGGATACTTCTGCAGATAACTTATCCTCATATAGTAGTAGCCAATATAGAGAAGAAATTTTTTCTAAAACAATAAGTACTAGTTCTAATGGAAAAGGTAGTTTTGAGTTTGAATTGAAGTACCCAGACTGGGGGCGTTATTTAGTACGTGTAGAAGATACCAAAGGCGGTCATGCAACAGGTAAAGCAGTATACGTAGACTGGCCAGGTTGGGCAGGAAAATCTAAAAAGAACGACCCATCTGCAGCCACTATGTTGTCTTTTTCAGCGGATAAAGAAAATTATAATGTTGGCGAGAATGCTACGGTTTCTTTCCCAAGTTCAGAAGGAGGTAGAGCCTTAGTTACTGTAGAAAATGGAAGCGAAGTTTTAGAATCTCTTTGGGTAGAAACAACCAAAGAAGAAACAAAATTTATATTGCCTATAACAGAATTATATACACCCAATGTATTTATTCATATTACGCTATTACAACCACATGCAAGCACATTAAATGATAACCCTATTCGTTTATATGGTTTGGTACCAATAGCGGTAGAAAACCCAGAAACAAAGTTAGAGCCAGTTGTTGCTATGCCAGATGTTCTTAGACCAGAAGAAGAAATAAAAGTAACGGTAAAAGAAAACAAAGGAAAAGCTATGACTTATAGTATTGCTATTGTAGATGAAGGGTTATTAGATTTAACAAGATTTAAAACTCCAAATCCTTGGAATACCTTTTATGCTAAAGAAGCATTAGGTGTAAAGACTTGGGATGTTTATGATGATGTTATTGGGGCTTTTGGAGGCAAAGTAAATCAGGTTTTTACAATTGGTGGAGATGATGAGTTAGCTGGCGCAAAAAATAAGAAAGCTAATAGGTTTAAACCTATGGTGGTGCATTTAGGCCCGTTTGAGTTAAAAGCAGGAAAAACAAAAACACATAAAATTAAAATTCCAAAATATGTAGGTTCTGTGCGTACTATGATAGTTGCTGGTGATGTAACTAAAGAAGCTTATGGCATAGCAGAAAAAACAACTCCTGTACGTAAACCATTAATGATATTGGCGTCTTTGCCAAGGAAAATTACACCAGGTGAAAAAGTAACATTGCCAGTTACCGTATTTGCTATGGAAAAGAAAATTAAAAATGTTACTTTAAAAATAAAACAAGACAAAGCATTTACTGTAAAAGGCGGAACATCTCAATCTTTAAGCTTCACTGCACCAGAGGAGAAGATGGCATATTTTACCTTAAATATATCCGACTATAAAGGTATAGGAAAGGTAGTGGTTGAAGCATCTGGTAATGGCGAAAAAGCATCTTTTGAAATTCCTATAGATGTGGTAAACCCTAACCCAATTACTTCTAATACAGAGGCTATTATTCTAGAGGCCAATGCAGAAAAAACAATTTCTATAGAATCTTTTGGAATAAACGGAAGCAACTCTGTAGATGTAGAGTTTTCTACTTTACCAGCAATGAATTTTAATGGGCGTATGCAGCAACTTATTCGCTATCCTCATGGCTGTGTAGAACAGACTACTTCTGGAGCTTTTCCGCAGTTATTTTTAACTTCTATTTTTGATATTACTTCTAATAAGAAAAAAAGAATTCAGCAGAATGTAGAAAGTGCTATTAAAAGATTAGGAGGGTTTCAATTAGCTAACGGAGGTTTAGGCTACTGGCCAGGACAAAAGCAAGCTAATGATTGGGGAACAACTTATGCAGGGCATTTTTTACTAGAAGCAGAAAAAAGAGGTTATGTATTGCCTATAGGGTTTAAATCTAGTTGGGTAAATTATCAAAAACAAATAGCAAAACAGTGGCGTTCTGGAAACACAAGTTCTTCTTTAGCGCAAGCGTATCGTTTATATACTTTGGCTCTTTCTGGAAATGCAGATATCGCATCTATGAACAGACTAAGAGAAACAAAAGAATTGTCTAATGATACTTACTTTAAACTAGCAGCAGCCTATGCCCAAATAGGGCAAAGCAAAGTTGCTAAAGACTTATTATTAAAGGCTAAATGGGATTTTGCTAAAAGAAAAAATTACTACTATACCTATGGTTCTGCTTTACGTAATAAAGCAATGGCTTTAGAAACGGTTGTTTTAGTACAAGACAAAGTAAAAGCACAACAACTAGCAAAAGAAATAGCTGGTGTGTTAGCAGAAAAAAGATGGTTAAGCACACAAGAAACGGCTTATAGTTTATTAAGTATGGCAAAATTTGCCGACATGGTAGGTGGTAAAGGTATTAGTACAAGTATTTCTGTAAACGGAAAATCAGATAAAATTAGTACTTCCAAAACATTAGTAAATAGGAATTTTGAAATTAAAAAAGGAGCAAATACAGTAACCATTAAGAACAAAGAGAATAATGCAGTTTATGTTAGTTTAATTACAAATGGAATTTTGCCTGTTGGCCAAGAAAAAGTAATAACGCAAAACCTTAATGCAAATGTGGTGTATAAAAATAGAAATGGGTCTACATTAGAGATAACAGAAATACAGCAAGGAACAGATTTTGTTGCTGAGGTTACCATTACCAATACATCTACCGTTAAATTAAAAGATATGGCAATGTCGCAAATATTTCCAAGTGGTTGGGAAATTGTAAATACAAGATTTACAGATTTTGGAAGTTTTGTGGAGAATAATGTAACCCATACAGATATTAGAGATGATAGGGCTAATTTTTATTTTGATATGAAACCTAAAGAGAGCAAAACGTTTAGAGTATTGTTAAACGCATCCTATTTAGGAACTTATTATTTACCTGGAGTACAAGCAGAAGCTATGTATAATAATGATTACATGGTGCGTACTAAAGGGGAATGGGTAAAGGTTGTGCAGTAAAATAAATAAAATTAAGGTATATAACAAGAGCTGTCTAGTATAACAGCTTCAAAGGATTTTGCCCATACTAAAGCCTCTTTCAAAGAGGAAAAAGTTTGCAATTTTGGCACAAAAACTTTCTCTAACATACTATTAAAAAAACCTCTCTTAGTATAATTAACTATGCAATACCCTTTAAATTTAATATCATACTCTTTAAATTTTAGCCAATCAGAAGGGACTACAGAGTAATCATTAATACGATGGCTTATGTAAATTAATTCTTTAGATTTATCTTGGTATATACTATGGAGCTCATCTACTAAAAATTTTCCTTGTGCTTCCCATGAAATAACAACATCTTCTTTTACTTCGCCAACAATAAAAGTGTCATACAAGTAAAAATCCCCAAAGTCATAACTTAAAATATGAAGGGGTTTTTTGTAAAAATAATACTCTTTTATTCTTTTCAAAGTATAGTGTACTGCTGTTCTAATTACAAAAGAAAACAATGTTTATTTATATATTACATTTAATCGGCTAAAAACGTAAAAAATCTGCCTAATGTAATATTAGAATTAAAAGATTCAGAAACAACAAGATTTGTACTACAAAACATTTTTTTAATTTGTAGTTTTTTCATCTGCTTTTTCAGGTAAAACAGTATCAAAAACAAAAGCACCAATTTCTTTTATTGGCTCATAGAGTAAAGATTCTTTTTTAGCACCATCCCCAATAAAATGTAGTGTATTATTCATACGATCAAAGAATACCAATAAAGCTCCAACAATTACAGCAACTTTTAAAGCCCCAAATAAAGCCCCAGCTACTTTATTTAAAAAACCTAACATAGCAAAATCTGCTACTTTAGTTAATAATTTTCCGGCTATATGTACAAGAACTACTATTGCAATAAAGGTAATTACAAAAGAAGCAACATTCATATAATGCTCATTCCATTGCATATGTTCTGCTAAATAATCGCCAGCTATGTATGAAAAATGTATAGCTCCATAAATTCCTGCAATGAGAGCAATTATAGAGGCAATTTCAACAAAAAGACCATTTTTAAGACCTTTATAAAGCCCCCAAATAAGTACTATTCCTAAAACAATATCTAATATAGCCATGCTTGTTTTGATTTAGGCAAATATAAAACTTTGATTTGTACCTTTGATTTTTTAAAAACAAATGACTACAGATTAAAAATTAAATAATGTCTAGAGATATAGAGTTAAAAGAACGTTGGCAAAGTTTAGTAGAAAAACTTTCTACGCAGTTTGCAGAAGGAGATACCTTAGATTTAGATGCCATTATTTATTTAATAGGGATACAGGAATTAGGGCAATATGATAAGACGTATAAGAAAGACGAAAAACTAAACTTAATGCACATAGCTATTTGCAGATTGCTTGAACCTTATGGGTATTATAAGTTCGATTTTTTTGATGAAGAAGGTTGGCCTCATTATATTGTTGTAGAAGAATTACCAGCTTTAAAAGCTGGAGAACAATCGATATTAATGAAAGAAGCAATTGTTGGTTATTTTTTAGAGAAAAAATATATAGCATAAATTGTTGCTTAGGATGACTTAGTACTTATGAAAAATAAAGTTGTACGGTTTATAAAAAAGCATCCAAAGAAATTAGTTCTAGTATGTACTTTGTGTATTGCGTATTACTTTTGCCTTCCAAAGGTTTTATTTAGTTCTCCTAAAGCTACAGTAATAAAAAGTAACGATAAGGTTTTAATAGGAGCTACCATTGCAGCAGATGGACAATGGCGGTTTCCAAAAATAGATAGTGTTCCTTATAAATTTAAAACCTGTATTCTTGAGTTTGAAGATGCTTATTTTTATAAACACCCTGGCTTTAACCCTGTTTCAATGGCTAAGGCTTTTAAAACAAATTTATTAGCAGGTAAAACACTCCGTGGAGGTAGTACTATTACCCAACAAGTGATACGCTTAGCCAGAGAGAATAAGAAACGGTCTTACCTAGAAAAGTTAATAGAGTTAGTTTGGGCTACAAGATTAGAGTTAAGACATTCTAAAAAAGAAATTTTAGCATTATATGCTAGTAATGCTCCGTTTGGTGGTAATGTAGTAGGTTTAGAAGTAGCTTCTTGGCGTTATTATGGGTTACAATCTCATCAATTATCATGGGCACAATCTGCTACTTTAGCGGTACTGCCAAACGCTCCAAGTTTAATTTACCCAGGAAAAAATCAAGAACAATTATTAATTAAAAGGAACCGACTTTTAAAAAAATTATTAAATACAGGCGTTTTAGATAAAACTACCTATGAATTAGCACTATTAGAAGAATTACCAAAAAAGCCGTATGCTTTACCGCAAATTGCTCCACATTTAGTACAAGAAATAACAAAAAATAATAACGGGCAATGTGTAGTAACCTCTATAGATAGGACATTGCAACAAAATGCAAATAGGATTCTAGAGAAGCATTACCAAAGATTAAAACAAAATTTAGTACATAACGCTTCAATTTTAGTTTTAAATGTAAAGACTAGAAAAGTTTTAGCTTATGTTGGAAACACACCAACTACAAAAGAATACCAAAAAGATGTTAATATAATTAAAGCAAATAGAAGTACAGGTAGTGTTATTAAGCCTTTGCTTTATACTGCGATGTTAGATGCAGGAGAATTGTTGCCAGATATGTTAGTACCAGACGTGCCTACCCAAATTGCTGGGTACACTCCAGAAAATTTTAATGAAGATTATAGTGGGGCCGTAACTGCAAAAAAGGCCCTAGCTCGTTCTTTAAATATTCCTGCGGTGCGTTTATTACAGTCTTATGGTTTAAAAAAGTTTAGAGACCAGCTTAACTATTTTAATTTGGGAGGAGTTAACAAATCTGCAGAACATTATGGGTTAACTTTAATTTTAGGAGGTGCAGAAAGTAATTTGTGGGATTTATGTAAGACGTATGCAAATTTGGCTTCTACAGTAAATCATTTTAACGAGACTTCTAGTGAGTATTATAAAAATGAATTTGTAGAACCAATTATAGAAAAGGAAGGTTCTATAAATTTTGGGGAACTTACAAAGGAGAAAAATAGTTTTGATGCTGCAAGTATTTATTTAGCCTTTGAAGCTATGAAAGAAGTAAATAGACCAGAAGGGAGTGAGTCTTGGGAGTTTTATGATAGTAGTAAAGAAGTAGCTTGGAAAACAGGGACTAGTTATGGTAATAAAGACGCTTGGGCTATTGGAGTAACTAAAGATTATGTAGTTGGTGTTTGGGCAGGTAACGCAGATGGAGAAGGGAGACCAAACCATACTGGAGTACGTAGTGCAGCTCCTATTTTATTTGATGTTTTTGATGTGCTACCAAAATCGGACTGGTTTTTAAAGCCTCTAGATGCATTTATAGATGTTAAGGTTTGTTCTAAAAGTGGGTATTTAGCAACACCTATTTGCCCCACAAAAACTATTTCTATTCCAAATAAAGAAAATAAAATTAAGGTATGCTCTTATCATAAAAACATACAATTAGATGCTAAGAAACAATTTAGGGTAAATTCTTCCTGCGCAGATTTATCTACTACTATAACAGAATCTTGGTTTGTAATACCACCCTTAATGGAGTTTTATTATAAAAAAACGCATCTTGATTATAGAATACTCCCAAGCTTTAAAAGGACATGCAAGCCAACAAATGTTTCTCCTATGCAATTTATTTACCCAAAGAATGGAAACAGAATTACACTTACTAAAGGTTTTAATGGGGAAAAGGGAGAACTTATTTTAAAGCTAGCGCACTCTAAACAAGAAACACCTGTGTATTGGTATGTAGATGAAGAGTTTATAAAAGAAACAACTAATTTTCATGAAATTGGAATTATTCCTTCAGAAGGAAAACACAAAATTACAGTTTTAGATGCTTTGGGTAATGAAGCAATAATACATATTACTGTAGAGTAAATTTAATCTAACTTATCGGTAAGCGCAGTAAATATTTTTTTTGGGTTTCTACCCTTATACAATACTTCATAAACAGCATCTATAATAGGAGTTCCAGATTCTTTATTAATTTTTTGCATTAGCAAATGTGCACTTTTGGTAGCGTAATACCCTTCAGCAACCATACTCATTTCCATCATGGCGCTTTTTACAGTATATCCTTTACCAATCATATTGCCAAACATACGGTTACGGCTAAAAGTAGAATACCCGGTAACTAACAAATCGCCTAAATAAGCAGAATTGTTAATGTTTCTTTTCATTTTATGCACACGTTTAATAAAGCGTTTCATTTCTCTAATAGAGTTACTCATAAGAACACTCTGAAAGTTGTCTCCATACCCTAAACCATGAGAAATTCCTGCTGCAATTGCATAAATATTTTTTAACATAGCAGCGTATTCTGTACCTATAATGTCGTCCGATATTTTAGTTTTTATATAATGACTTTTTAAGTTATCTGCTACAATTATCGCCTTTTCTTGGTCTGCACAAGCAATAGTTAAATAAGACAACCTTTCTAAGGCAACTTCCTCTGCATGGCAGGGGCCAGTTAAAACACCAATATTTTCAAAAGGGATAGCGTACTTTTCATGAAAATGCTCTCCAACAATTAACCCAGTTTCAGGAACAATTCCTTTTATAGCAGAAAAAACAATTTTATTTTCTAATGAGACGGTAAGCTTTTGCAATTCACTATCTAAAAAAGCAGACGGAATAGCAAATAACAATAAATCGGCATTAGAAACAGCTTCGTTTATATCTGAAGTTAATTGTAGTTGATCCAAGTGAAATTCTACAGAACTTAAATAGTTAGGATTATGTTTTTCAGTTTTAATATGAGCAATAGCATCTTCATTACGCATATACCAAATAACCTGATCTTGGTTTTCGGATAACATTTTAACAATAGCTGTTGCCCAACTTCCTCCTCCTAAAACTGCAAATTTCATTTGTTTGTGCATTATAGTATTAATGTTCCAAAATTACCAAAATTTAAGGAGCTTTCTATAGTACAATATAAGCATTGTAAATTTTTTGGCATAAGGTTTGTTTTGTATTAAAGGAATTTAAAATAGTTAAAAGATGAAAGCAGTAAAATTACTTATAGGATTTATATTAGTAGGAACCTTACTTTCTTCTTGTTATGCAGAAGTATTAATAGAAGATGAATTTATAGAGGAGCCAATTTATACCACCAATCAGGTGTTACAATTGTATGACTTATGGTATATAGATATTAACGCTACCAAGGGTAATGGCGAAGTTCCTTTTTTACAACGAGCATTTACCGTTTCATTTAAAAATGGAAAAATGTATGCTAATAACAATATTGTAGGTATTGGCAATACAGGAAATGGTTTTGGAATCCCTGTAGGATATTATGATGGCTATAATGGTGCGGTAGATATAGATCATGATGTAGATGGTTCTTGGATATTAGAGGTGCTTACGGTTAATAATAGTACGATAGAATTGTATGATGCTGGATCTAGAACGTCTTACTTTTTAAAAGGATATTATACAGATACGTTTGATTATGATAACGTGTTTTATGATAATATAAACTACTTTTTACAAGAGTATGATGCTTGGGAAAAAAGTTATACTAGTGAAGAAGGAGCAATAAACGATTTTGATGAAGAGAATTTTTTACAGTTTTTACCAGACTTTTTTAGATCTTCTATAGATAAAAATGGAACCTCTATTTCTAGGTTACAATGGGATTTTGAAGGAGATTATCAGGTATATAACATAGAAAACGATGAAACGCTCAAAACTTTAACACTTGCATATGATTTTATGGGCAATGATTACTTTGAACTATACGTTATTAATAATAGTACTATAGAGCTTTATCACCCAGATAGTAAAACGGTTTATGAGTTTACAGGGAAAGGATATCAGCAGTACTTAAAATCGGGCAAAAGCTCGGTAAGTAAAAAGAGAAAAAAGACTTCGAATCCTACAATGCATGTAAAACGAAGTAGAAAAATAAAATAGTAAGAGAAAAGTATTAAATACTCTTAGAAGAATTTTTGGTTGGTTATTTAGTTAAGAACCGCTTTAAACAATATGTTTAAGGCGGTTTTTTATTTATATAATTCCTAATAGATTGTTAGTAAGAACATTAAGAAGTTTAATTTTTTTAATAAAAAACCACTATATTTTTAATTATTAAACAGTTTAAGGTGTTCCAAAAGAATTTGTTCTATTTTTGCGCCCTTAAATTAGTGATATGAAAAAGTATCTTAATCTTTTTGATTTTAAACAAAAAGTAGATTATAAAACAGAAATACTTTCTGGATTAACAGTAGCCTTAGCATTAGTTCCAGAAGCAATTGCTTTTGCATTAATCCCGGGGTTTTCTCCTTTAACAGGGCTTTATGCAGCTTTTGTATTGGCATTAATTACCTCTATTTTTGGAGGTAGACCAGGAATGATATCTGGAGCAACAGGTGCTGTTGCAGTTGTTTTTATTGGACTTATTTTAGAGTTAAAAAGAAACTTTCCAGGAATAGAGCCAGAGACAATTCTTAATTATGTGTTTGCAACCGTAATTATTGCAGGAGTATTACAAATATTAGCAGGTGTTTTGCGCTTAGGAAAATTTATACGTTTAGTACCACACCCCGTAATGTTTGGTTTTGTAAACGGTTTGGCTATAATTATATTTATGGCGCAGTTTCCTAATTTTTATCAAAAAGGAACAGACAACCTTTTAGAAGGCAGCGCTATGTATATAATGCTAGGATTAACGCTTTTAACCATGTTAATAATTTGGGGTTTACCTAAACTAACAAAAGCAGTACCTTCTTCTTTAGTGGCAATTGTAGTAGTTTCTGCAATTGTTTTAGGCTTTGGTATAGACACACTTACTGTAGCAGACACTATGAAAGAAGGAGAGTCTATAAAAGGTGGTTTTCCTCCTATTTCTATTCCTAATATTCCATTAACGTTAGAAACTTTTAAAATTATTTTCCCTTATGCTGCAATTGTAGCTGGTGTAGGTTTAATAGAGAGTTTACTAACCTTAAATATTATTGATGAAATTACAGATACTAGAGGTAGTGGTAATAAAGAGTGTGTAGCACAAGGAACAGCAAATATACTTTCTGGGTTTTTATCTGGAATGGGTGGTTGCGCAATGATTGGGCAGAGTTTAATTAACACCTCTTCTGGTGCAAGAGCACGTTTATCAGGTATTACTGCTGCAGTAATGCTATTGGTGTTTATTATGTTTGGTTCTAATCTAATAGAACAATTGCCAATGGCAGCTTTAGTAGGTTTAATGTTTATGGTTGCTATAGGTACTTTTGAATGGGCAAGTTTTAAAACGTTTAGAAAAATGCCAAATTCAGACGTTATAGTAATGGTATTAGTTACTTTAATAACTGCAATAACGCACAACCTTGCAGTAGCTGTTTTATTAGGAGTTATAATATCTGCACTGGCATATTCCTGGGAAAATGCAAAACGTATTAGAGCAAGAAAACATGTGGATGATAATGGTGTAAAGCACTATGAAATTTTTGGGCCTTTATTTTTTGGTTCCACTACTCTTTTTAATGAAAAGTTTGATATTCAGGGAGACCCTGATGAAATTATTATAGATTTTAAAGATAGTAGAGTAGCAGATATGTCTGGTATAGAAGCTTTAAACAAACTTACAGAACGTTACCATAAAGTTGGCAAAAAAGTACACTTAAGACATTTAAGCAAAGATTGCATTAGGTTACTAAAAGATGCAGATGATATTATAGATGTTAATGTTTTAGAAGATCCAACATATAAAGTAGTCTCTAAGTAAATGCAGAATTAATAATACAAAAAATGCCCTTAGAAATTTGTTTCTAAGGGCATTTTTTTATCTTATAAAGTCCTTAAATATTCTAAAATAGACCTTGCATCCTCTTCACTTAAATTTTGATTAAACATTATGGCGTTATTATACTCTTTTAATAATGCTTTAGCAATGGGATCCTCTTTTATCATTTTATCAGGATTTATTATCATATTCATAATCCATTCTGGACTTCTACGTTTTGTAACACCTTTTAAAGCAGGCCCAATCATACGTTTATCTACCATATGGCATGCAGTACATAAAGCTTTAAATTTTTCTTCACCAGCAGTAGCCATTTTTGCATCAATATCTGCATTAAGTTCTAATGTAGTAATTGGCCCAACTCCTTTATTACTTAAATCTACAGGAACCTCTTTTGTTTCAGGATTAACAGCTTTTGTTTCGGTTTTAGTTCTGTTAATTTCAAAACCATCTTTTTTTTCTTCTTTCTTTTCGCCACAGCTAGCAAGTAGAACTCCTAGTGCTAAAATGGATGCTATTTTTTTCATTGCTTATTTAATTTTGCCTCTAAGATAATAAATACAAAAACTAATTTGTTTCCTTAAAGAAACTTAGGGCTCTTTTTTCGGTGTAGGTAACATTTTTTTGCCCAACGAAACCAACATGCCCTCCGTATTTAGGAATTTCTAGATTTATAAAGGTATTTTTTTCTGCTATAGCTATAGGAAAACAGCTTTCTCCTAAGAAAGAATCGTTTTTAGCGTTTATGAGTAATGTTGGAATAGAGATATTTGGTAAAAATTGTAAACAGTTGCTTTTCTCATAATAATCCATAGCATCTGTAAATCCATGTGCTTTACTGGTATAAAAATTATCAAAATCTAATAAAGTATGAATAGAATTTATATCGGTATCTAGAATCTCTTGTGGAAATAATTTTTGTTTAGTTTTTAATTTTTCAATCAAATGTTTTTTAAACCTTGCGGCATACAATGCATTTTTAGGTTTTAATAATTGCTGTAAAGAGTTGTGTAAATCACAAGGAACAGATATAGCAACAATCTTTTTTAATTCTTTAGGACGATGCCTTTTCTCTCCGGCATATTTTAGTGCTAAATTACCTCCAAGGCTAAATCCTTTAATATAAATTTCAGTATATTTTTTTGTTTCTAGAATGTGTTGTATTACACTTTCTAAATCTTCTGTGGCACCAGAATGATAGGAGCGGAATAAAGCGTTTGCTTCTCCACTACAACCTCTTAAATTAATGGAACAACAATCATAATCAGAAGGGTTAAATAGTTTAGCACTTCCTAAAATATAAGCTCTTTGGGCATTACCTTCTAATCCGTGAATTAGGATAATTACTTTTTTAGAAGGTTTTTGCGCAAAACTCCAATCTAAATCTAAAAAATCTCCATCAGCTAAAAATATTCTTTCTCTTTTTTGATGTAATACAGGAACTTTTCTAAATAACCCAGAATAGATGGTAGATAAATGACTGTTTTTAAATACTAGAGGAGGCTTGTATAAAGAAGGTATGTTTGGCATTATTTAGCTTTACTCTTAGATAGGTTTAAAAGTGCGGTAATTGCTTTATTTGCATCTTTGGTATCTACAAAAATATGATCGTGATAATACCCAGCAATTACATTGCAACTTATATTGTTCTTCGCTAATTCGGAAGAAAACATAGCAGTAAGTCCTACCGCTTCTAAAGAGGAATGTATGGATAAAGTAATCCAAGAAGCAACATAGGTATACTTAAGCCCTAAAGCATCTGCGTTTTTTTGCTCTATAATTATAGTAGTTCCTTCTTGTTCTTTAAACTCGCAAATAGTGCATTCTCTAGGTATTATATTTGGATTTTTAATCGTACAAAACACATATTTACCTTCATTAAGTTTCGGAGTCATCCCTTTTAGTAATTGCTCTAATTCTTTTTCTTCAGACATGTTATTTAGGGTATATTTCTAAATACTTTATTTGTTCTTCTATGGCAGATTTGAATTCTTTTTTTAAAGTAGAAACCAAATTAGAAACAGAAGTAGTGTTTTCTATGTTAGCAACACCTTGCCCAGCGGACCAGATAGTTTTCCAGGCTTTGGCCTCGGTATCCATTTCTTTTCCAAAGTCTATTTTCGTGTCCTTTTTTAAATCTTCTTCAGAAATACCAGCAGCTTTTAAGCTAGCTCCCAAAAAATTAGCATGCACACCAGAAATAGATGCGGTATAAACAACGTCGCTAGCTCCTGCTTCAATAATCATTTTTCTATATTCCTCTGTAGCTTTACTTTCACTGGTATTAATAAAACGAGTTCCCATATATGCTAAATCGGCACCCATTTGTAATGCAGAAGCAACATCTCTACCTGTACTTATGCAACCAGAGAGCAAAATTGTTTTGTCAAAAAACTGCTTTATTTCAGAAACTAAAGTCATAGGATTTATAGTGCCTCCATGTCCGCCAGCTCCTGCGGCAACTAAAATTAAACCATCTACACCAGCTCCTGCAGCTTTTTTTGCATGACGTTTTTTAATCACATCATGAAAAACTAGTCCACCATAGCTATGAATAGCATCTACTACTTGCGATACTGCACCTAAAGAAGTAATTACTAACGGGACTTTATATTTAATGCATAATTTTATATCGGCCTCTAATCTAGGATTGGTTGGGTGTACAATAAGATTAACACCAAATGGAGCAGCTTTTTTGCCAGTTTCTTTCTCAAAAGTACTTAAAGCAGTTTGTATTTCAATAAGCCATTCTTCAAAACCTTCACTTGTACGCTGGTTAAGCGCAGGAAAGGTACCTACAATACCATTTTTGCAACACTCAATTACTAATTGTGGACCAGAAATTAAAAACATTGGAGCAGCAACAGCAGGTAAAGAAAGTTTTTTTATAAAAGATGGTTTTGTAGTCATAGGGTTTACTTTAGAGTTAGCTATTAAATTTAAAGATAATTTTTTCTTAAAATGTTCCTTGTTCTTCAAAACTATGCTATTTTTATGAAGTATTATGCATGCATAACAAAAAATAACTATGTATTTAAAAGATTTTGAAATTAGATGGAGTGATGTAGATGCTAATAGACATTTAGCAAACTCTGCATATTTAAATTTTATGAGTCAAACTAGAATGGCTTTTTTAATGGAATTAGGATTTGATTATAAAACTATGGAAGAACAGGGTATTGGTCCAGTAGTTTTTTATGAACATGTGTATTACTTTAAAGAAGTTTTTCCTGGAAAACCAGTAAGAGTTTCTATGGAGGTTATGGGAATGAGTGAAAATGGTAAGTTTTTTGAATTTCACCATAACTTTTATGACTATAAAGGTAAAAACGTTGCACATTGCGAGATGATGGGTGCTTGGGTAAATTTAAAAACTAGAGCATTAATAGGACTTAATGACGATTTTTTAAATGCATTTAATAAAGTAGAGAAACCAGAAGGATTTAGAGTACTTACAAAAGAGGACACTAGAAAATTTGCAAAAGTACCTAAGGATTTGGTTTAGGTTTTTTACTTGCTAAGTAAACGCCAAACATAATTAATAGCATGGCTATAATTTTAACAGTGCTTAAACTGTCTTTACCCATTAAAAGGGCAAAGAGAACACCTATAATAGGTTGTAAATAACTAAAAGAACTTACAGTAGATGCTTTTAAATTTTTAAGAGCATAAATGTTAAATAAGTACGTTAAAAATGTAGTGCCAATAATTACATAAGCAACAGCTCCCAAGGCATTTAATGGCATATTTCTCCATTGTATTTCTTGAAATTCTGGATAAGTTACAGGAAAACTTATAATTGCTCCAACGGTAAAAAGCCACTTCATTAAGGTAAAAGGGTGGTATTTTTCTACTAGTTTTTTTACGAAAATAAGATACGCTCCAAAACAAAGAGAATTAATTATAAACAAAGAGTTCCCTAAAGGTATATTAGGAGCATTTTGACTAACTTCTGCTTTAAACAATATTAAAGTAATTGCACCTATAAAGCCTAAAATAATACCAAGAACTCTACGTAAAGTTATTCTTTCTTTTATAAATATTGCAGATAATATTACTACGAAAATAGGGGTTAATATAATTAATACAGAACTGTTTATTGGTGTAGATAAGGATAGCCCTTTAAAAAAGGATAACATATTAATTACCATGCCAAGAACTGCGCAAAGTAATATTTTTCCCCAGTCTTTCTTTTCAATTTTTTCCTTTGGAACAAAAAATGAAATACACCAAAATAAAGTAGCAGCACCAACTAAACGTAACATTATAAACCCAAAAGGTTTAACATAGGTTGGCATTACTCCTTTTGCAATAGTATGGTTCATACCATAAATTGTAGTAGCACCAATTGCTGCTAATATGGCTAGCGTTCTTTGGTTCAAGAATGTATATTTTGTTTAGCAGCTTCCACTATTTTTTTACTATTACCAATAAATATTTGACCTTTATTTAGTATTACAGGTCTCTTTAAAAAGGTATAATGTTCTAAAATAAGTTCTTTATAATCTTTCTCTTCTAGTGGTTTCTCTTTTAAGTTTCTTTCTTTATACAACCTTGCTCGCTTACTAAAAAGAGCTTCATAGGAACCTGCTAAATCTTGCATTTCTTTTATTTGATTTTCCGTAATAAGACTGGTTTTAATATCTTGAAGTTCAAAAGCCTCTAAAGGTTCTAATTCTTTAATAATTCTTTTACAAGTATCACAAGTGCTTAAGTAATATATTTTTTTCATTTTTTACTGCAAAGTTTACTAAGCAAAGAAACCTAATTAAAGCCTAATTTTCTATTTTTGTCATAATAAAATGTATAGTCTTTAATTTAAAATAAAAATCTATTGGAAAAATTATTTGATACTACCTTGAAGAATAGAGTTATTCTTAAAAGATTTTTAACTGAAACGCCTAGAGAAGAACTATTTGTAATTCCTGATGGATTTAATAATAATCTATTTTGGAATATTGCGCATGTAGTTGTAACGCAACAGTTACTGGTATATGGGAAAAGTGGTAAGGAACTTTTAGTTTCTAATGAGTTAGTAGAGAAATACAAAAAAGGAACTGTACCAACAGAAGAACCTGTGAGTGAGGATGAAATAAAAGAGATTGAAGCTTTGTTATTATCAGTGCCAAAACAAACAATGGAAGACTATAGTAAAGGTATTTTTACTTCATATGAAAGTTATACAACAACGCCACAGGTAACTTTAGATAGTGCTGAAGATGCTATAGCGTTTAATGTTTTTCATGAGGGTATACACTTAGGTTCAATATTAGCATTGAAGAGAGCCTTGGCTAAATAGTTTATTTTTTAATTTCTGTAACTAAATATTTATTGGCTTCATTATAAGGAATTGTTATAGTAATGGGGCCATCCGCATAGGATGCTACTTCATATTGGTTATATAAAAGTTGTATCCCTTCTTTTGTAAATCCAATATTTTCTGGCAAATAAAAAGAATCTTCTTCAAACATAAAACCAGTATAATTTATAGGTTGGTCTTGTGGAATATTTTCTTGAACTCTAAACTTAATTTCGGCAAACTTTTCAAAGTCAAATTTGGTATTAAATAATTCCCAATTTTCTATTTCAACGCCATTTTTCTTATTAAAATTTAAAAATCTTTTTACAGAATACCCATGAGCGCCACCAGTAAAAATGTAAGAGTCTAAAGCTATAGTTAAAATATCTTTATTTTCATATAATACCTCTCCATTAATAACAGCTTCCCATTTTGTAGATTCTTCAGGAAATTTATCTTTTAATTTAGTATAACCTTCATTAAAAGATGCAATGGCAGTTTTTATAGAAGTAACATTAGTTGTTTCATCAAAATTTAAAAGGGTAATTATCTCTTCTTGTAAAGCAATATTTATGTTTTTAGAAATGGGTGTTTTTTCTAATGCTTTTGGAATATCAATAGTCACTACAGGACAATTTTCACAAGTTTTATCTTCAATCAATAAAGTTTCAAAAGTTAGTAGTGTTTCATTTTTACAGCTAATAGATACAAGTAATAAAAGAAGTAGTATATAAATATATTTCATAGAAAGAGATAATTAATTTAATGGCACAAAAATACGGTTTCGTTATAATCTCCAAGGAGAATACTGTAAATTTAAAATACTATTAACTAATTCTTTTTTATGACGAATATATCTTTACCCGTTGTGCATATAAATTATAGTGTGGTAACTACAATTTACTGCCTTTTAGCAGTTTGCACAACTTTTTCTAAATGCACAACGGGTTATTATTATAAAAAAAACTATCGCTTTTTACATTAGCAGAATCTCTTGGCGGTGTAGAAAGTTTAGTTGGGCATCCTGCAAGTATGTCTCATGGTGGTATGCCTAAAGAAGAGTGTGAAAAAATTGGAATTAAAGATGCATTAATTAGAATTAGTGTGGGGATAGAAGATGCGCAAGATTTAATAGAAGATTTAGAGAATGTCTTAAGTTAATTAGTAATACATTGTATAAAATGCATGCTTTTTAAAGAGAACAATAAAAAGGGGAATTTTAAAGTTTTTTAACAATGTAAGATTAAGATTATTAAATTAAGATTATGATAATTTAACTAAAAAAAATAGCGATATAATTATAGTAATGTTATAATTTCGCCGTTATATTTCTAAATTGTTAAAATATAATATATTAAAATAGCTTTATGGAGGCAAAAATTAAAGGTTTTATGGATGAGGTTAAGGCAAGAAACGGCCATGAACCTGAGTTTATCCAAGCAGTACAAGAGGTAGCAGAAACTGTAATACCATACATTGCTAATAATGAAATTTATAATGGTAAAAACATTCTTTTAAGAATGGTAGAGCCAGAACGTTTAATATCGTTTAGAGTTGCATGGGTAGATGACCAAGGAGAGATACATGTAAACAGAGGATATCGTATACAAATGAACTCGGCAATTGGTCCTTATAAAGGAGGTTTACGTTTTCATCCTACAGTAAATGCAAGTATTCTTAAATTCTTAGCTTTTGAGCAAGTATTTAAAAACAGCTTAACTACGTTGCCAATGGGTGGTGGCAAAGGTGGTTCAGATTTTGACCCTAAAGGAAAGTCTGATGATGAGGTAATGCGTTTTTGCCATGCTTTTATGTTAGAGTTAAATAGACACATAGGACCTAATACTGATGTTCCAGCAGGAGATATTGGTGTAGGTGCAAGAGAAATAGGATTCCTTTTTGGAATGTATAAAAAAATAAGAAACGAGTTTACGGGAGTATTAACAGGAAAAGGTCTTTCTTGGGGAGGTTCTAAAATACGCCCAGAAGCAACAGGTTATGGTACTGTATATTTTGCACAAAGTATGTTAAAAACTAAAGGCCAAGAGATAAAAGGAAAAACAGTTGTTATTTCTGGTTCTGGTAATGTAGCGCAATTTGCTGCAGAAAAAGTATTTCAGTTAGGTGGTAAAGTGGTTACGCTTTCAGATTCTGCTGGTTATATTTATGATAAAGACGGTATAGATTCAGAGAAATTGGCGTTTGTTATGGATTTAAAGAATAACAAGCGTGCTCGTATTTCTGAGTATACTAAAAAATATAGCTCTGCAACATACCATGCGGGGGAAAAACCTTGGGGAGTTACATGTGATATTGCATTACCATGTGCAACGCAAAACGAGTTAAATGTAGACCAAGCAAAACAACTTATTGCTAATGGATGTATTTGTGTTGCAGAAGGAGCAAACATGCCTTCTACAGCAGATGCTATACATGCTTTTCATGATGCTAAAATACTTTTTGCTCCAGGAAAGGCTTCTAATGCTGGTGGTGTTGCAACTTCTGGATTAGAAATGTCTCAGAATTCTCTTAGAATTAGTTGGACAAGAGAAGAGGTAGATGAAAGATTAAAAGGTATTATGGAAGAAATTCATAATTCTTGTATTGAGTTTGGTAAAGAAGAAGATGGTTTTTGCAACTACGTAAAAGGAGCAAACATTGCAGGTTTTGTTAAGGTAGCAGATGCTATGTTAGCACAAGGAGTAATTTAAACCTAACTTTTAAATATAAAAATAAGGCTTTCCAGTTTCTGGGAAGCCTTTTTACTTTATTACAATTATCTTTGACAAGATTTAAAAACAAAAATGCAGGTTACTACCAAAGCCATAATTTTATCTTCCTTAAAATATGGAGATACAAGTTTAATTGTCAAAGCTTTTACAGCTTCAGACGGGCTTAAATCGTATTTGTTAAAAGGAGTGTTGGCAAGTAAAAAAGGAAAATTAAAGACCGCATATTTTCAGCCTTTAATGCAATTAGAAATAGTTGCTAATCATAGAAACAAAGGAACTTTAGAAAGTATAAGAGAGGCAAAAGTAAATTACCACTACCAAACACTACACTCCCAAATTGCAAAAAATGCAATGACTCTTTTTTTAGCAGAAATGCTTAGTCATAGTATACATGAAGAAGAGTGTAATGAAGACCTTTTCTCCTATATAGAAGTAATGTTACAGTGGTTAGATACCAATGATGAAATTGCAAATTTTCATTTATACTTTTTAATACAATTAACCAGATATTTAGGGATATATCCAGATACATCTAATAACCAAGCTCTGTATTTTGATTTGTTAGAAGGAGAGTTTATAAATAGCCCTTCATTAAACCCAATGATAGAAAATAAAAATTTAGATAATTTTAAAACTCTATTAGGCATAAAATTTGATGTAATACACACCATTAAGCTGCATAAAGAAAGTAGGCAAAATTTGTTAAAATCTTTAGTACTTTATTATGAATTACATTTACAAGGATTTAGAAAACCCAAGTCTCTAGCCATATTAAATGAAGTGTTTAATTAGGATGCAAAAAATAGTATTTTTTATAGTATTTCTATTTTTACAAATAGTTTCTGCGCAACAAATAACAGTTTTAGATGCAGAGACTAATTCTCCTATAGTTAATGTTGCAGTATACAATAACGATAAATCTAAAGCAACTATTACTAATTTAAATGGTACTTGCCGGTTAGATAATTTTGACTTAAAAGAAAAAATATTTTTTAAACACGTTAGTTATGATGTTTTTAAGAAAACAAAAAGGCAACTATTAAAACATAGCCATGAGGTTGTTATGGTTATGAAACCAAATGAGTTAGATGAGGTTGTTATGTCTATTTCTAAATGGGAACAACAAAAAAAAGATATTCCTAATAAAATTGCATCTATAGATGCTAAAAGTATTTCTTTTACTGCACCACAAACTTCGGCAGATGTACTGCAAAAAAGTGGTAAAGTATTTGTTCAAAAAAGTCAGTTAGGAGGGGGCAGCCCAATGATAAGGGGTTTTGCAACAAATAGGCTATTACTCTCTGTAGATGGTGTTCGTATGAATAATGCCATTTTTAGAGGAGGTAACGTTCAGAATGTTATTTCTATAGACCCATATACAATAAAAAATACAGAAATAATTTTTGGTCCAGGTTCTGTAATTTATGGCAGTGATGCTATTGGTGGTGTTATGAATTTTTACACAAAGAAAGCACAGTATTCTAGCACAGATAGCTTAGCTGTTTCTGGAAACGGTAATTATAGGTTTTCTTCTGTAAACATGGAGAGCACACTACATGCAGATATTAATTTAGGAAAAAAGAAATGGGCACTTTTAACTAGTGTAACGTATAGCAATTTTGATGATTTGTATATGGGTACTTCGGGACCAGATTCCTATCTAAGAAATAATTATGTAAAAAGAATTAATGATGCGGATGTGTTGGTACGCAACAATAACCCTAAAAAACAGGTTACAAGCGGTTATAGTCAAATTAATGTAATGCAAAAATTAGCATTTAAACCTAATAATAATTTAAAATTCCTTTTGGGAACCTATTATTCAGAAACATCAGATTATTCTAGGTATGATCGTTTAATAAGACCAACAACTAATGGAGAGGGGCTTCGTTATGGCGATTGGTATTATGGGCCTCAAAAGTGGTTTATGGCTAATTTTCAAATACAAAAAAAAGGAAATGGGAAATTTTATGATGGCTTAAAAATAACTACAGCATATCAGCATTTTGAAGAAAGTAGAAATAGTAGAAACTTTGGCGTATTAGATTTGGTTAGTACTAAAGAAAATGTAGATGCTTTATCTGCAAATATAGATTTTGAAAATAAAAAAATTGGAGACTTGCGTTTGTATTATGGAGGAGAATTTATTTTTAACAAAATATATTCCAATGGTACAGAAACAAATATTGAAACCAAAGAAACTAACAGAGCTGCATCTAGGTACCCTCATGGTGCAAGTTGGAAAACCGTTGCTGCATATGTTAATGGAGAATACAAGGCTAAGCCTAATTTTACAGTGTTATCTGGGTTACGATATAGTCATGTTTGGATAGATGCAGATTTTGAAACTACTTTTTACCCTTTTCCTTTTGATAATGAAAGACTTAGTACGGGGGCTTTAACAGGTAGTTTGGGGTTAAGCTGGTTTCCAAAGAAAAACTTGCAAGTAACTTTTAATGGTTCTACAGGTTTTAGATCCCCTAATATAGATGATGTTGGTAAGGTTTTTGATTCGGAACCAGGTTCTGTAGTAGTACCTAATCCAGATTTAGAGCCAGAATATGCTTATAATATAGAGCTGGGTGTCCATAAAAATATTAAAGATGTTTTAGTGTTAAAGGGAGCAGCATTTTATACTTATTTAGTAGATGCTCTGGTACGTAGAGACTTTGAATTTAATGACGCATCAGAGATAAATTATAATGGAGAATTAAGTAATGTTCAGGCAGTTCAAAATGCAGCTAAAGCTTATGTTTATGGATTTGAGTTTGGGCTAGATGCTTATATAAGTGAAAATTTTTCAATAAATAGTAATATAACATTTACAGAAGGTATAGAAGAAGAGGAAGATGGTACAGATACACCTGCAAGGCATGTTGCTCCAACTTTTGGAGATTTTCATGTTATATGGAAAAACCAAAAAATTAAGACAGATCTATATTTAAATTACAATGGAGAAATAGCGTATAATGATTTAGCAGCTTCAGAAAAAAGTAAAGATTATATATATGCTACAGACCTAGATGGTAATCCATACGCACCATCTTGGCACACTCTTAATTTTAGTTCTCAATATGCAATATCATCCGCATTAAAAACAACTTTAAGTGTAGAGAATATTACAAACCAGAGGTATAGAACGTATTCATCTGGTATAGTTGCTCCGGGAATAAATCTTATTCTTGGAATAGGATATAAATTTTAGGCATAAAAAAGGGCAAAACAATTAAGTTTCGCCCTTTTTTTAAAAGAATAAGTTCTTAGTGCTTTACAGCATCTTTAACTTTATCAGCAGCAGCTCCTGCAGCATCCTTAGCTTTGTCAGCAGCATCGTTTGCAGCATCTTTAGTTGCGTCAACAGCGTTACCTGCAGCGTCTTTAGCAGCATCAACTGCATTTCCAGCAGCATCTTTAGCAGAATCTACAGCGTTACCTGCAGCATCTTTTGCAGAGTCAACCGCATTTCCAGCAGCATCAACAGCGCTATCAGCAGCATCTTTAGTTGCATCAACAGCGTTACCTGCAGCTTCTCCAGCAGCATCAGCAGCATCTCCAGCAGCGTCAGCAGCAGCTTCTGTAGCGTCTTTAGCTTTATCAGCAGCTTCTCTACATGATACAAATGATACACTTAATGCAACCATTAAAATTGATCCTAAAATTACTTTTTTCATTGTGAATGTTTTTAGTGTTTAAATATGTTTTCAACGCAAAGATATACGTAATAAATCGATTTTTGGATGTCTTAATGTAAGAAATAGGGCTTTAACAAGTATATTGGTTGTGTATAAAGGCCTATTATTCAATCTAAATTTATAATTTTGCAGCCTTAATTTAAAGGTAGAGCACTGAGATTATGAAGTTTGCGGGATACAACAATTTAGACTTGCCAAAAGTGGCAGAAGAAATTCTTAAATACTGGAAGGAACAAGATATTTTTGATAAAAGTGTTTCTTCTAGAGAAGGAAAACCAAGCTATGTTTTTTATGAAGGACCTCCTTCTGCAAACGGTATGCCTGGCATACACCATGTAATGGCTCGTACTATTAAGGATATTTTTCCAAGGTATAAAACCATGAAAGGTTTTCAAGTAAAAAGAAAAGCTGGTTGGGATACGCATGGTTTACCTATTGAGTTAGGTGTAGAGAAAGAATTAGGGATTACCAAAGAAGATATTGGTAAAAAAATATCTGTAGAAGAGTATAATGCTGCTTGTAAAAAGGCAGTAATGCGTTATACAGATGTTTGGAATGAAATGACCGAAAAAGTTGGGTACTGGGTAGATATGGAAGACCCATATATTACGTACAAATCCAAATACATGGAGTCGGTTTGGTGGTTATTAAAGCAAATTTATAATAAAGACCTTATCTATAAAGGGTATACTATACAACCATACTCTCCAAAAGCTGGTACTGGTCTTAGTTCACATGAGTTAAATCAGCCTGGAACCTATCAAGATGTAACAGATACTACAGTAACAGCACAATTTAAAGCAATAGAAGATACTTTGCCAGAGTTTTTACAAAACGAAGGGGATATATACTTTTTAGCTTGGACAACAACGCCTTGGACTTTACCAAGTAATACAGCTTTAACAGTAGGTTCTAAAATAGACTATGTATTAGTAGAAACGTATAACCAATATACGTTTAAACCTATGAATGTAATTTTAGCCAAGAACTTGGTTAGTAAACAATTTGCAGGAAAATATAATGCAGTAGAAACAAAACCAGAACTATTAGAATATACATCTGGGGATAAAAAAATACCATATTACATTGTAAAAGAGTTTAAAGGGAAAGACCTTATAGGTATAAAGTATGAACAACTTATAGATTTTGTACAACCTTACCAAAATCCAGAAAATGCCTTTAGAGTAATTTCTGGAGATTTTGTTACCACAGAAGATGGTACAGGTATAGTACATACAGCACCTACTTTTGGAGCAGATGATGCTTTGGTTGCAAAACAAGCTGAACCAGAAATACCTCCAATGCTGGTTTTAGATGAGAACGGAAATCCAGTTCCTTTAGTAGATTTACAAGGTAAGTTTAGACCAGAATTAAAAGAATGGGGTGGTAAGTATGTTAAGAATGAGTATTATAATGATGGGGAAGCTCCAGAACGCTCTATAGATGTAGAAATAGCAATTCGTTTAAAAGAAGAAAATAAAGCCTTTAAGGTAGAAAAGTATGTGCATAGTTACCCAAATTGCTGGCGTACAGATAAACCTATATTGTATTATCCGTTAGATTCTTGGTTTATTAAAGTGACAGATGTAAAGGATAAAATGTTTCAATTAAATCAGACCATTAATTGGAAACCTAAATCTACAGGAGAAGGTAGGTTTGGTAACTGGTTAGCAAACGCCAATGATTGGAATCTTTCTAGGTCTAGATATTGGGGAATACCACTTCCTATTTGGAGAACAGAGGATGGTAAAGAAGAAATTATTATTGGTTCTGTAGCAGAATTAAAAGAAGAAATGGCTAAAGCATTACAAGCGGGTGTTTTAGAGAAAGATATTTTTGAAGATTTTGTTGTGGGAGACATGAGCGAAGAAAACTATGAGAAAATAGATTTACATAAAAATATTGTAGATCAAATTACTTTAGTTTCAGTATCAGGAAAACCAATGAAAAGAGAAAGCGATCTTATTGATGTTTGGTTTGATAGTGGTTCTATGCCTTATGCACAATGGCATTATCCTTTTGAAAATAAGGATTTAATTGATAAAGGAGAGACATTCCCGGCAGATTTTATAGCCGAAGGAGTAGACCAAACCAGAGGTTGGTTTTATACACTACATGCAATTGCATCTATGGTTTTTGATTCCGTAGCCTACAAAAATGTAGTATCTAATGGTTTAGTACTAGATAAAGACGGTAAAAAAATGTCTAAGCGTTTAGGTAACGCAGTAGATCCATTTACAACTATGGATGCGCATGGACCAGATGCAACGCGTTGGTATATGATATCTAATGCAAACCCTTGGGATAACTTAAAGTTTGATATTGAGGGTATTGCAGAAGTAAAAAGAAAATTTTTTGGAACCTTATATAACACCTATTCTTTCTTTGCATTATATGCTAATCTAGACGATTTTAAATTTGCAGAGGATGAAATTCCACTAAAAGAAAGACCAGAAATAGATCGTTGGATTTTATCAGAATTACACTCCTTAATAAAAAAGGTAGATGAAGCGTATGCAGAATATGAGCCAACAAAAGCAACAAGAGCTATTTCAGATTATGTACAAGAATATTTAAGTAACTGGTATGTAAGATTATGTAGAAGACGTTTTTGGAAAGGGGAATATGAGCAAGATAAAATATCTGCATATCAAACTCTTTATACATGCTTAGTAACTATTGCAAAATTATCGGCGCCTGTAGCCCCATTTTTTATGGATAGGCTTTATAAAGATTTAACAAATACTACGCAAAAAGATGCTGCTGAAAGTGTACATTTAGCAGATTTTCCAAAATATGATAGAGCTATTATTGATGCTGATTTGGAAAGTAAAATGGAAAAAGCGCAAACTATTTCTTCTTTAGTTTTATCTATAAGACAAAAAGAGAAAATAAAAGTAAGGCAGCCATTGCAAAAGATAATAGTTCCAGTTTTAGATAAAAAACAGAAGCAGGAGATAGAAGCTGTTGCAGACTTAATAAAGTCTGAGGTTAATGTAAAGGAAATAGAATTATTAGATGATGCCTCTGGCATTTTGGTAAAACAGATTAAGCCTAATTTTAAGGTTTTAGGGCCTAAATATGGTAAAGAGATGAAGCAAATTGCGCAAGCTGTAGCAGGTCTTAATCAAGAAGATATCCAGAAAATTGAGCAGGATGGCGAATTATCTATAAACATAGAAAATAAAAGTATTATTTTACAGTTACAGGATGTAGAGATTTCTTCTCAAGATATTGAAGGTTGGTTAGTGGCAACATCAGGTAAACTTACCGTTGCTTTAGATGTTACTATTAATGAGGAGTTAAAAAAAGAAGGAATTGCTAGAGAATTAGTAAACCGTATTCAAAATATTAGAAAAGAATCTGGTTTTGAAGTTACAGACAAAATTGATATTAAAATATTAAAAGACGGTATTGTAGAAGAAGCAGTTGCTGGAAATATAGATTATATTAAGACGGAAACATTAACTGCAGATTTGCATTTTGAAGAAAAATTAGAAAGTGGCACGGAAGTAACTTTTGACCAAGTGAACACAAAATTGTTTATTGCAAAACATTAATATTATGGCAGAAGAATTAAAAGTAAGGTATTCAGATAAAGACCTAGCAGAGTTTAAAACTCTTATAGAAGAAAAAATAGAGAAAGCAAAAAGCCATTTAGAATTACTTAAGAGTTCTTATATGAATGATGGTAATAATGGTACAGATGACACTTCGCCAACCTTTAAAGCTTTCGAAGAAGGTTCGCAAACTATGAGTAAAGAAGCTAATACGCAATTAGCTATTCGACAAGAAAAATTTATTCGTGATTTAAAAAATGCTGTTCTTCGTATAGAAAATAAGACATATGGTATTTGTAGAGTTACTGGTAAGCTTATAAACAAAGAGCGTCTTAAATTAGTACCACACGCAACACTTAGTATTGAAGCTAAGAATATGCAAAAATAATAGTAAACGCCCTTTTAGGGCGTTCTTTATAACTAAGCATGAAAAAGTTTATTTTCCCCCTTTTGCTTTTTTGTTCCTTTATTGGTATAAGTCAGAAAGTAGTAAAGAAATCCATATTAAATAGTGCTATTTCTACTATAGAAATAGATGCTACCAATTGTTATGAAATAGAGGTTGTAACAACAAATGATAACGAAGTAATTTTAGAGGCTTTGATTGATGGAGAGTATCAAAAAAATTTACTTTTAAATGTTAGCGAAAGAGACTCTTCTATTGGTATAAAAACAGAATTTCAACCTGTTTTTGTTAGTCCAAACGATAAATTAAGCGCTCATAAAGTAGTCTCCATAGCTTTAAAAATTATACTTCCTAAAGATAAAGACGTTTTATTGTTAGGGACAAACACCAATATAGTAGCATCTGGCACTTATAAAAGCTTAAGAGTGTCCTTAGAAGAAGGTATATGTAACCTATCTACTATAACAGGAGATGTTTTTGTTACAACTAAAAGTGGAGATATAATAGTTAAAAATGAACAAGGTAAATTTATTGCCTATAGTAAATACGGAAAAATTAAAAAAGATGATTTTCCAGAGGGAGAAACCCTTTTTAATTTGACAACTATTACAGGAAATATCTTGTTAAATAAAGTAAAATAATATGTCTATTTTTGCCGTCTATAAATAAGATTATGAATTTAAAAAAGTCATTACTACTAATTTTCACTTTACTTTTAATAGATCAGATTAGTAAAATTTATATAAAAACAAATTTTGTTTTAGGAGAGTCTGTTGAGGTTTTTAGTTGGTTTAAAGTACTTTTTATAGAAAATGAAGGTGCAGCGTGGGGAGCTAAACTAAGTGATATTCTACCAGTTTCAGATGCTACTGGGAAACTTATTTTAACTGTCTTTAGGCTTTTTGCAATTACGGGTATTGGTTATTGGTTATATGATGTAATAAGAAAAGGAGCTTCTAATACACTAATAATTGCCGTTTCTTGTATTTTTTCTGGCGCTTTAGGAAATATTTTAGATTCCTTGTTTTACGGAGTAATTTTTAATGATAGTTACAATCAAGTAGCAACTTTATTCTCTAATGAACCTTATGGAGGCTTTTTTTACGGAAAAGTGGTAGATATGCTTTATTTTCCAATGGTAAATACTACTTTACCAGAATGGATTCCTTATTTTGGAGGGGATAATTTTCGATTTTTTGAGCCTGTTTTTAATATTGCAGATACTGCAATTAGTACAGGGGTAGGCATTTTATTAGTTTTTAACAAAAAAGCTTTTGGAGAAAACGCAGAAGAAAATAAAAAAGAAGAAGAGTAGTTTTTCTTGAAATTACTCGATAGTAGAGATTTATTTACTTAAAAATATATGTTTTTTTTGGTGTAACGCAATAGTCTAGTGGAATGTCATTTTCATATACATCCGTAATTTGTTCTTCAGCTTCAAAAAGAGAAAGACCTATTTTTAGAACTTCAGGTTTGCAGTTATTTAAAAAATTATCATAATACCCTTTTCCATAGCCTACTCTATTCCCTTTTTTATCAAAAGCTAAGAGAGGAACAAATACAGCATCAATAAAAGAAGGTTCTACTTTAATACCGTCTATAGGCTCAGGAACTCCCCATTTATTTTTCTTTAATGTAGTATTGTCTGTGAGTAAATAGTTTTCTAACGCGTAACCTTTTATCATTTTAGGGATTATAACATTCTTGTCTTTTCCTTGTAAAATAGATAAAATAAAATTAGTGTCTATTTCACTTTTTCTATCAATAGATAAAAAAATATGGTAGTTAGTATAACTCCATATAGGTAAGGCTAATAAGTTATTAGAAATAGTTAAGCTTTCACTTTGTAAAGACTGTGTAGAATATTGAAGTCTTTTACCTAAATACAAGGCTCGTAAATCTTTTTTCAACATGTATTAAGGCTGATTTTAAGTTTACGTAGAGTACTTATGAGTAATATTATTCTTTTATAGAAGATGCGTAAAACACCTTAAAAAATAACATTAATATTAAGTACGTTCCTAAAGTAATTATGTAGCTGTCCATGTGTTTCGGGTTTATATGATGTTTTAAATATATGTAAAAAAAATGATATAAAACCCATGAAATGCACTTTTATATCGATGAAATGCACATTTTAACAAAAATAATTTACATAAAAGAAAGATTTATTTAAAATTAAAATGTAATTTTTACATTTAAAAAATTGATAATCAATTCATTACAAAGAAATTATCTTAAAAAGGCATAAGAAAAAACTTTTTCTTGCAAAAACTGTTTTTAACATTTTATACGATTTTACACTTAAAAAATAACAATATAAAAATATTGACCTTCGTAAATCAAGAATTTGATAATATTAATAACTTGGTTTTACTAAATAGGACAGAGTTAAAAAAAGTTGAAATAGATAGTTATTATTTAAAAAACATAGTAATTTAACCATACTTTATAAAAGGCCAATAATCTTGTTATTTCATGTCTCATATTCCCATAAAAATACAATTAAGTACAATTCCTAAAAGTCCTGGGGTGTATCAATTTTATGATGAGGAAGACAAAATATTATATATAGGTAAGGCAAAAAATTTAAAAAAGAGAGTGTCTTCGTATTTTAATAAGAAACATGATAATGGTAAGACTAAAGTATTAGTAAAAAAAATAAGGAGTATAAAGCATATAGTTGTATCTACAGAATCGGATGCTCTTTTGTTAGAAAATAATTTAATTAAAAAATATAGACCTAGGTATAATGTTTTGTTGAAAGATGACAAAACCTACCCGTGGATTTGTATTAAAAATGAACGATTTCCCAGGATATTTAGTACAAGGAGATTAATAAAAGATGGGTCTGCTTACTTTGGACCTTATACAAGTACTTTCACAGTAAAGACCCTATTAGATCTAATTAAAAGTGTATATCCGCTTCGTACTTGTAACTATAACCTTTCTAAAGAAAAAATTGAGGCAGGAAAATATAAAGTGTGTTTAGAATACCATTTAGGAAATTGCAAGGGACCATGTGAAGGACATCAATCTTTAGAGGATTATAACCAGCAAATAACAGATATTAAAGAAATTCTTAAAGGTAATTTTAAAACATCATTGCATTATTTTAAAAGTCAAATGGCAGAAATGGCTAAGGAAATGCGATATGAAGAGGCGCAAGCAATAAAAGAAAAGATTGAAGTTTTAGAAAACTACCAATCTAAGTCTACGGTGGTAAATCCTAAGATTAATAATGTAGATGTATTTTCTATAATTTCTGATGAAGCTTTTGCTTATGTAAACTTCTTACAACTTTCTCATGGAGCAATTATTAGATCGCACACTATGGAGCTTAAGAAAAAACTAAATGAGACTGATGCCGAGCTTTTGCTTTTAGCTATCATAGAAATAAGACAACGTTTTAATTTAGTTACAAGAGAACTTTATTTGCCTTTTAAAATAGAAGTTGCGCCAGAATTAAAGATTACAGTGCCAAAATTAGGAGACAAAAAAAGGATACTAGAGCTATCAGAGCGCAATGCTAAATATTATAGAAAAGAACGTTTTAATCAAATAAAAATAATTGACCCAGATAGGCACACAAATAGATTAATGGGCCAAATGAAAAAAGACATTCGCCTTTCTGAAGAGCCCAGACATATAGAATGTTTTGACAATAGTAATATTCAGGGAACGCACCCAGTTGCTGCATGTGTAGTTTTTAAAAATGGTAAACCGTCTAAAAAAGACTACAGACATTATAATATTAAAACAGTAGATGGGCCAGATGATTTTGGTTCTATGGAAGAGGTTGTTTATAGGCGATATAAAAGATTAGTTTCAGAAGGAGAATCTCTGCCGCAATTAATAGTTATAGATGGTGGTAAAGGACAACTATCTTCTGCATTAAAAAGTTTAGACTTGTTAGGCTTAAGAGGAAAAATTGCAATTATAGGAATAGCAAAAAGATTAGAGGAGATTTATTTTCCAGAAGATCCAATACCTTTATATTTAGATAAGAAATCTGAAAGTTTAAAAATTATTCAACAACTAAGAAATGAAGCCCATAGGTTTGGAATTACGTTTCATAGAAATAAAAGAAGTAAGGCCGCAATAAACTCTGAGTTAGAAAGTATAGAAGGTATAGGCAAAAAAACAATAGAAGAATTATTAAAACAATTTAAATCGGTAAAAAGAGTAAAAGAAGCATCATTAGAAAAGTTAACAGAAAACGTTGGTTTTTCTAAAGCAAAAAAAATATTTGAAGCTTTTAATACAAAACAATAATCTAATATAGTATGCCCAAATTACTAATAACAATAGCAGCAATATTATTTACTTTTTTTGTAAATGCGCAGAACTTAGCAGTACAAAAAGATGTAAAAGTAGGTCTGGTTTTAAGTGGTGGTGGAGCAAAAGGGATGGCCCATATTGGTGCGTTAAAAATTATTGAAGAAGCAGGAGTGCATGTAGATTATGTAAGCGGTACAAGTATGGGAGCAATTGTTGGTGCATTATATGCCTCTGGTTATTCTGCTACTGAGTTAGACTCTATTTTTAGAAATATAGATTTTGGGAGCTTTATTCAAGATAATTTACCAAGAAGTGCAAAAACATTTTACGAAAAAGAAGATTCTGAGCGTTATATTTTAACATTACCATTTAATAAATTTAAGATAACAATTCCTGCTGCATATTCTGGAGGACAAAATATTTATAATGAGTTGGTACGCCTATTGTACCATGTAAAAGATATTAATGATTTTAAAAAATTACCAAAACCATTTGTATGTATTGCAACAAATGTAGAAACGGGAGAAGAAGTAATTTTAGATAAAGGATATTTGCCTGAAGCAATAATGGCTAGTGGTACACTCCCTTCCCTTTTTGAACCAACAAGAATAGGAGATAAAACTTTAATAGATGGTGGTATTGTAAATAACTACCCAATAGATCAAGTAAAAAAATTAGGGGCAAATGTTGTAATTGGTGTAGATGTACAACACGGTTTATCTAGCAAAGAAAAACTTATTTCTGCTACAGAGATTTTGTCACAGATAAATAATTTTAGAGTAGCTACAGACATGAAAAAAAAATCTGAAGAGACCACTATTTATATAAAGCCAAAAATAGAAGAGTATTCTGTGTTAGATTTTAATGAAGGAGATGCAATTATAAAAACCGGAGAAACCGCTGCAATTCAAAAATATTCGGAATTAAAAACAATTGCATTTAATCAAAAAATTAGAAAAAAAGGTATTTCTAAAACAACTATAAAGGATACATTAATAATTAGTAGATTAATTATTGATGGTAATAATAATTATTCTAGAGGATATGTAAAAGGGAAGTTAAGGTTCTCTTTAGGTAAGGAAATTACCTTTGCAGACTTACAAAAAGGAATTTTAAATTTATCGGCAACAGGAAACTTTCAAACAAATAGATATAAACTTTTAGAAAATGGCATTGGAGAAGACCTCATTTTAAATTTAGAAGAAAAGAAGACAAAAACCTTTATTCGTTTAGGAGCTCATTATGACGATCTGTATAAAAGTGCAGCAATAATTAACCTTACAAGAAAGAATTTTTTAACAAGAGATGATGTAGCTTCTTTTGACTTTATTTTGGGAGATAATGTGCGTTATAATATGCAGTATTATATAGATAAAGGTAGTTATTGGAGTTTTGGGGTTAACTCTAGGTTCAATGCTTTTGAAGAAGAAATAGATTTTAGTCTAGTAAATGAAAATTACGATATTCCTGGTATAACTAATGTTAATAGGATTAATTTAGATGTAACAGATTTAACAAACCAAATATATGTACAAACAGTCTTAAAAGACGAATTAGCGTTTACATTAGGTGTGGAACATAAATTTATAAAATATAGCTCTAGAACTCTCGCAAGTATAGATAGTACCGCAAATTCTAAAGATAGAAGAACCTTTTTTGAAAAAAGCACTTTTTTAAGCGCCTATAGCCAATTAACGTATGATACTTATGACAATAAATATTTTCCTAAAAAAGGAGTGTATTTTAATGGCGATTTTCATTTTTACCCTTGGTCATCAGATTATAACAACAATTTTAAAGAATTTTCAATATCTAAAGCAAAAATAGGAGTAGCTATTCCTATAATTAAAAACGTAGCCCTAAATATAGAAACAGAAGGAGGCTTTAAACTGGGTACATCTAAAGTATCAACTTTCGATTTTGTTTTAGGAGGTTTTGGAGCTAGTACTATTAATAATTTTATTCCTTTTATTGGGTACGATTTTTTAAGCTTGCCAGGAAATAGTTTTGTAAAAGCTTATGCAAAATTAGACTATGAATTTGCGGCTAAAAATCATTTTATGTTTGCATGTAATTATTCTAATGTCGAGGATGATATTTTTAGAACAGGAGAATGGTTTACAGCACCAAATTTTTCTGGCTATGGTATAGGGTATGGTTTAGATTCTTTTATAGGTCCTATTCAATTAATGTATTCTTGGTCTCCAGAAGTAAAAAAGAGTAATCTATTTATAAGTGTAGGATACTGGTTTTAACAACCCTTTTTTCTTAAAAAAAATATAAAATAATAGGCTAAATACCAATAAGTGTTAATGTAATAGTTAAAGTAAGTTAAAGCTTGCTGTTATAGAAGTAGTATATACTACATTTGTATAACATAAGGGGTGGTTCCCTTATAACTTTAAGTATTGGTTTTTCATAATTTAAAGTTTGGTTGGTTATTTAGGAAAAGCCCAGTTTTAAAACTGGGCTTTTTTTATACAATACTTTGGAACAAATTTTGTTTAAGTAATTGTTACTAACACACATTTATTACTACTAATTAGTAATTTTAATGTTTTAAAAAACTATTAGGTTATGAAAAAAATTATATTCTTATTTTTCTTATTCATAAGTTTATTTAGTAGCGCGCAAAATCAAAAATCTTCATTTAAATCAGGAGAGTGGCTTAAATTTCGAATGCACTATGGTTTTTTAAATGCTAGTTACGCAACCTTACAAGTTAAAAATAGTACTATAAATAATAAACCAGTATACCATGTTGTAGCTCATGGAAAAACTACAGGTTTTGCAAGTGTATTTTTTAAAGTGGATGATACCTATGAAAGCTATTTTGATAAAAAAGATGGAAAGCCATACCGTTTTGTTCGCAAAATTAATGAAGGAGGTTATAAGAAAGATGTTGAGATAAATTTTGATTATAAGAAAGATAAGGCTTTATTAAACGATAAAAAGAACAAGAAAAAGCTTAATTTTGACCTTCAAGATAGTATACAAGATTTAATATCTGCTTTTTATTACCTTAGAAACAATTACAATGTTCAAGATTTAGTAAAAGGAGAAGCAATTACATTAAAAATGTTGTTTGATGATGATGGTGTTTTTAATTTTAAATTAAAGTATCTTGGAAAAGAAGTGGTTAAGACAAAATACGGAAAGGTAGAGTGCCTAAAATTTAGACCTTTAGTACAGTCAGGAAGAATATTTAAAGAGCAAGAAAGTTTATCTCTTTGGGTGTCCAATGATGATAATAGAATACCAATAAGAATAAAAGCAGACATAGCAGTTGGTTCTATAAAGGCAGATTTAGATGGGTATAATGGTCTTAAACATCAGTTTAAAATAATAATGGACTAACTTAATAATGGAGAATAACGAGCAGATAGAGTCTCAAATAAAAAAATTACAAGAAAAATATAAAGATTCTGGCCAAGATCTTAGCGCTTATTTAGATGGTTTGCTTTACCAACGTTATTTAACTTATTGGGATTATATACATTTAGATACACTTTTAAGTTTACAGGTTCCCAAAACATATTTCCCTGATGAAGAGATTTTTATAATGTATCATCAGATTACAGAATTATATTTTAAATTAATACTACACGAACAAAAACAATTGGTGGACGATAAGTCTCTAAGCGTTTCTTTTTTTATTGATAAGGCTAATAGAATAAATAATTATTATAAAGCCTTAATATCATCCTTTAGTATCATGATTAAAGGAATGGAAAGAGAGCAATTTTTAAAATACAGAATGGCATTATTGCCAGCGAGTGGTTTTCAATCTGCACAATATAGGATGATAGAGCTTTATGCAACTCCAATGCATAATTTAGTACATCATACACAAAGAGAGCTTTTTTCTTCAGAAAATACTATAGAAGAATTGTATGAATCTATATATTGGAAAAAAGGAGCAATAGACAAAGAAACCGGAGAAAAGACATTAACCTTAAAACAGTTTGAGTACAGGTATACTCCACGCTTAATAAGAATAGCAAAACAAGTTCATAACAGTACTATATATGATAAATACTTGCAGCTTTCTAAAGAAGACCAAAACAATAACGAGCTGGTTAAAGCGTTAAAAACGTTAGATTTAAATGCAAATGTAAATTGGCCATTAATGCATATGGGATCTGCACATAGGTATTTACATAAGGAGAAAGAAGCCATAGATGCAACTGGAGGAACAAATTGGAAAAAATATTTACCACCAAGTTTTCAAAAAGTAATATTTTTTCCAGAAATATATACAGAACAAGAAATAATAGATTGGGGAAGAGAATGGGTAAACCATATTTTTAATCCAGATAATAATAAAGAGTAATAATGCGTAAATATTGGGGCACAATAATAGCATTGGTTTTACTGTCTGCTTGTAAAAACAATGAAATAAAAAAAACTACTGTTGCGGTACAAAAACCTAAGCAAGAAGAAAAGGTAATTACGAAACAGTACGGCTTTAATTTAGATAATTTTAAAGTACATAAAGACACAGTTAAAAATGGCGATAGCTTTGGAGAATTAATGCTTAAAAACCATGTAGAGTATCCTAAAATCGCAAAAATTTCAGAAGATTATAAAGACACTTTTGATGTTCGTAAAATACGAGTAGGAAAACCTTACGTAATATTAAAAGCAAAAGATACAACGGAAACAGCACAAGTTTTTATTTACGAAAATGATGCTATAAATTATACAGTAGTAGATTTAAGAGACAGTATAATAGCTTATAAAGATAAAAAAGAAGTAAAATACATAGAAAGAGAAGCTTCTGGGGTAATAGAAACATCCTTGTCTGAAGCCATTTTAGATCAAGGGATAGATTATAATGTAACAAACAATTTATCAGAAGTTTATGCGTGGACAATAGACTTTTTTAGACTTCAAAAAGGAGATAAATTCAAAGTAATATATAAAGAAAAGTATATTAATGATTCTATTTATGCAGGAGCCGGGCCAATTGAATCCGCTTTTTTTGAACATAATGGCAAACCAATTTATGCTTTTGCTTATGAAAATGACTCTTTAAAAAACATTGTAGATTATTTTGATGAAAATGCAAATAACTTAAGAAGAACCTTTTTAAGAGCTCCAGTAAAATTTAGTCGTATATCTTCAAGGTATAATTTAAAAAGAAGAATAAAATATTACGGTTACAAACTAAGACCGCATAAAGGAACAGATTATGCTGCAGCCATTGGAACACCAATTATTGCTACAGCAGACGGTACTGTTACAGAATCTACCAGAAGAGGGGGTAATGGGAAATATGTTAAAATAAGACATAATGGTACTTATTCTACACAATATTTACACATGAAAAACCAAAATGTTAAAAAGGGAGAGTTTGTAAGGCAAGGAGATGTTATTGGATGGATTGGTATGACGGGAAATACGGGAGGGCCTCATGTATGTTATCGTTTTTGGAAAAATGGAAGACAAGTAGATCCACTTAAAGAAAAATTACCACAAGCAGAACCTTTAGCAGAATCTTTAAGGGAAGATTATTATAATTTCATAAACCCTAAAAGACAACAATTAGATAGTATTAATTTTCCAGAGAAAATAGAAGAAGAACTAGTAACACTTAATTAAAACAATGCCACTACAAAACACTAATCCAACAACAACAAAAGCTTGGACTAAATTAGAGGAGCACTTTAGTACTACAAAAGAAACTACTTTAAAAGAGTTATTTAGTAGAGACCCTAAAAGAGCAGAAAAATTCACTCTAAATTGGGAAGATTTTTTAGTAGATTTTTCTAAGAATAGAATTTCTAAAGAAACTATAGATTTATTAGTAGAATTGGCTAATGAATTAGAGTTAAAAGATGCAATAAATAAATACTTTACGGGAGATGTAATTAATGAAACCGAAGGTAGAGCAGTGTTACATACAGCGCTAAGAGCTAAAAAAGAAGATACTGTTTTAGTAAACGGAAAAAATATTATACCAGAAGTATATGAAGTAAATGAGCATATTAAAGAATTTACTAAGACTATAATATCTGGGGAAGCAAAAGGGTATACAGGAAAATCTTTTACAGATGTTGTAAATATTGGTATTGGAGGTTCGGATCTTGGACCGGCAATGGTAACTGAAGCTCTAAAGTTTTACAAAAACCATTTAAAATTACACTTTGTTAGTAATGTAGATGGGGATCATGTTCGTGAAGTGTTAAGAGATTTAAACCCAGAAACAACACTTTTTGTAATAGTATCTAAAACATTTACAACGCAAGAAACATTGAGTAATGCAACAACCATAAAAAAATGGTTTTTAGAACATGCTACTCAAGAAGATATAGCAAAACATTTTGCAGCCGTTTCTACAAATGCAGAAAAAATTGCTGAATTTGGAATATCTAGTGCTAATGTTTTTCCTATGTGGGATTGGGTTGGTGGCCGTTTTTCTCTTTGGAGTGCTGTAGGTTTGTCAATAGCATTAGCTGTAGGCTATGATAATTTTGATGCTTTATTACAAGGGGCAAACTCTATGGATAAACATTTTAAAGAAGAAGACTTTAACACTAATATTCCGGTAGTTTTAGCACTTCTTAGTGTTTGGTATAATAACTTTTATGGTGCAGAAACCGAAACAATAATACCTTATACACAGTATTTAAGTAGATTCTCTGCCTATTTACAACAAGGTATAATGGAAAGTAATGGTAAAAGTGTAGACCGTAATGGAGTAACAACTAAATACCAAACAGGAACAATAATTTGGGGAGAGCCTGGAACAAATTCGCAACATGCCTTTTTTCAATTAATACACCAAGGTACTAAGCTAATTCCAGCAGATTTTATAGGGTTTAAAGAGTCTTTGTATGGAGAAACAGATCACCATAATAAATTAATGGCTAATTTCTTTGCACAGACAGAGGCTTTAATGAACGGAAAGAAGAAAGAACAAGTAGATTCAGAATTAAAAGCTAAAAACCTATCAGAAGAAGAGATTGAGAAATTATCTCCATTTAAAGTGTTTGAAGGTAATAAACCAACAAACACACTATTAATAGATAAGTTAACTCCTAAGTCTCTAGGAGCACTTATAGCAATGTATGAGCATAAAATATTTGTACAAGGCGTAATCTGGAATATTTTCAGCTATGATCAATGGGGAGTAGAACTTGGAAAACAATTAGCTGGTACCATTCTAAAAGATATTAATGGTTCAGAAATTGCTAATCATGATGCATCAACATTACAATTACTTCAAAAATTTAAGAGATAATTTTCTTTATTAGTAAAATTCTATAAAGGCTTGTAACTTATAAGGTTATAAGCCTTTTTTATTGCTAATTGTATGTTAAATTTGGGTTGACTAATTTAACATTGTCTTAATGTGTTGTTAAAAAAAATGCGACACTTTTGCACAATAATGAAAATAACAAACATTAGAAAAATGAAAAAAATGTACTTCGCACTAGCAGCTTTTTTAATTACTGCTATTGCATTTTCACAAGGAACTATAACGGGTTCTGTAATTGACGGGGAAACAAATAGTCCATTACCAGGCGCAAATGTTATGGTAAAAGGAACAACTAATGGAACAGTAACTGATTTTGATGGTAACTTTTCAATAAATGTTTCAGAAGGTTCAGGAAGCTTAGTAATTTCATATATAGGATTTATAAGCAAAACAGTAGCCTATACATCAGAAGGAAGCTTAGGTTCAATTACATTACAACCAAATGCAGAAGAGTTAGAAGGTGTTGTGGTAGTTGGTACAGGAGTAATTGATTTAGTAAAAGAAAGAAAAACTCCAGTAGCTGCGTCTACTATAAAAGGCTCAGAAATTCAATTAAAATTAGGAAACTTAGAATTTCCTGAAATTTTAAATTCTACACCTTCAGTTTATGCAACTAAAACAGGTGGTGGTTACGGTGATGGAACTTTAAGAGTTAGAGGTTTTGGACAAGTCAACACATCAGTTATCATAAATGGTCAGCCAGTTAATGATATGGAGAATGGTAGAGTTTTTTGGTCTAATTGGCAGGGTCTTTCAGATATTTCTTCGGGTCTTCAAATTCAAAGAGGTTTAGGAGCTTCTAAATTGGCTGTACCCTCTGTTGGAGGTACAATTACTGTAGTTACTAAATCTACAGATAAAAATGAAGGAGGTATGTTATTAACTTCAGTTGCTAATGACGGTTATATAAAAACAGTTGCGGGTTATGATACAGGTGTTAATGACAAAGGATGGGCATCTAGTATCTTATTGGGAAGGTGGCAAGGAGATGGTTACGTAGATGGTACAGAAGGAGAAGGATACACGTATTTATTTTCATTAGGTTATAAACCATCAGAACAACATGCCTTTAATTTTACTTTTACAGGTTCTGCACAATGGCATAATCAAAGAACAACTAGGTTATCTATAAGAGATTATCAAAATTTTGGAGGTGATGATTTTAGAAAATTTAATGCTGATTGGGGTCTTAAGGATGGTAAAGAATATAATTTCAGAAGAAATTTTTATAACAAACCAATAGGGACTTTAAACTGGGATTGGAATATTAATGAAAAATTATCATTATCAACATCTGTATATGGTTCTTGGGGACGTGGAGGAGGAACTGGTGCTAGAGGAAGAAACTTTGGTATTAATCCATTTAGAAAAGATTTAACGGAAGCTATTGCGGATGGTAATTTACCTTTTAGAAATGATAATGGTACTATAGATTTTGATGCTGTTGTTGCTAATAATAGAGCAGGGCTACCTTATGCAGAAGGGAATTCTAATTATGCAGGAGCTATTATTGGTACTAATACTAGTATTTCTCCAAACAATACAATCAATGAAAATACAGCTGTAAGAAGAGCTTCTGTAAATTCTCATAACTGGTATGGAGCAATATCTAATCTTAAGTATGAATCTAATAAATGGACTTTTGGAGCTGGTATTGATTTAAGAACATATACAGGATTTCATTATAGAGTATTAAATGATTTGTTAGGCCTAGATGGTTATTGGAGTACTGGTGATAGAAATTTAGTAGATGGTAAAATTATTACAGAAACTATAAAAGCGTCACCATTTAATGATACAGGTTTAAATGGAAATAGTAAAATTAACTATTATAATGTAGGTGAAGTTAAATGGGCAGGTTTTAATGGGATTGTAGAGTATAGTGATGACGAGCATTTGTCAGCAGTTTTACAAGCAGGTATTTCAAATCAATCGTATAAGAGAATTGATTATTTCGCAAGTGTTAATAATGTAACAAGTGATAAAGAAAATAAAGTTGGAGGATATTTAAAAGGTGGTATAAACTATAATATAGATGAAAAACATAATGTATTTTTTAATGCCGGGAGAATAGAAAGACAGCCTTTCTTTGATGCTATTTTTCCTAATTTTGCTAATGATATTAATGAAGATGCAGAGAACGAACAAATTACTTCTTTTGAATTAGGATATGGTTTTAAATCATCATTTTTAGATGTGTCTTTAAACTTATATAACACTACTTGGGATAATCGTTTTCTTTCACAAACTATTAGAGGAGCAGATCAGGTAGATGATGGTACAGGTACATTTGCAGGGATTAAGCAAGTGCATTCTGGTGTTGAATTAGAATTTACTGCTCGCCCTCTTAACGGCTTAAGGATAGAAGGTATGTTAAGTGTTGGTAACTGGGAGTATAAAGATAATGTTACTGCAAGCGTATTTGATAGTAATCAAAATTTAGTAGATTCTGCAACATTATTTGTAGATGGTGCTAAGGTTGGTGATGCTGCGCAAACTACAGCTACATTAGGAGCAAATTATAATGTAACTGATAGATTTTATCTTAATTTAGATTGGAGATATGCATCAGATTTATATGCTGATTTCTCTTTTCAACTAGATACAAGAGAGTGGGCAAATGATGCTCAATTCTTATCAGAAGATAACAGAGGGGCTTTAGAATTACCTAGTTATAATTTATTTGATTTAGGTGCTGGATATACGTTTGATTTGCATGAAAACCAAACACTTAGATTAAGTGCTAATGTAAATAATGTTTTAGATACTGAATATATTGCAGAAGGTAGCTCTAGTATTTATACAGATGATATAGCGCCAGAAGTAAACCCAGCTACGACAGTGTCAACTTATAAAGGTATAGATACAAGAAACCAAGTTTGGTTTGGTTTTGGAAGAACATGGAATGTAAGTTTGCGTTACAAATTCTAAAAAGAAAAGAAGAATAATTTTTTAAAACCCTGCTCTATGCAGGGTTTTTTTATGCTTAAAATTCACTATTTTTATCAAAATAATTGATGACTATGGAAATTATAAAAACCCTTCATTCTTCTTTGGCCTATGTTGCGTTGGCGGTATTATTCTTAGCAGTAGCAAATGCTATTATTGGTTTAGTTGGAAATAAGGTATTTACTATGACTAAAGATTTACGTATTAGCCTATTTGCTATGATTTTATGTCATATTCAATTACTAGTAGGACTTATTCTTTATTTTGTGTCTGCAAATGGTTTAAATGCAATTAAAGAGCTTGGTATGGGAGGTTTAAACTCTGCAGCAAGACTTTTAGCTGTAGAACACCCTTTTATTAATATAATTGCTTTGGTTTTAATAACAATTGGTTGGTCTCGTCACAAGAAATTTGTTGAGGGTAACAAAAAATTTAAAAGTATTGCAATGTTTTATGGTATTGGCTTAATACTTATTTTAAGTAGAATTCCATGGGGGCAATGGTTTGCATAAATAAGCATTACTTTTTTATTAAATAAAGATATATAGGAAAGTGGTCACTATAACCACCGGCGTAACTTCCGCCAGCATATGTTCTGTAGGGATACCCTTTGTACTTACCTGTTTGGTTTAATAAATAGGGTGGATTGTAAACCCCAGTTTTCCAAAAACTATAGCCACTAGAAGAAACAGAATTAGTTACACTTTTTGTCATATAAAATTGATCAAATAAATTCCATTTATCTCTATAGGCAAGTGTACCAACTCCTTTTTTATATAGTTTTTCCATAGGGTTATATAAAGAACCATCTTCTAATTTTTTCTTTTTCCCATTGGTTTGTAAAATTTTTTTAAGGCTATCATCAGTTGGGTCGTCATTTAAATCTCCCATACTTATAATTTTTGGGTTTACTTCAGTCTTAGAAATAGAGTCTATAATACGTTTATTAAGTTTGGCAGCTTGTAGTCTATTAGGTTTACTCCTTGCTGCACCACCACTTCTTGATGGCCAATGATTTACAATAAAATGTATTTTATCAGAATCTAATAAGCCACTAACTACAAGTTGGTCTCTAGTAAAATCTCTATACCCTTCTTCATTAAAAAGCAAAAGTCTATGACTGTTAAAGCTATCAGGAATAAAAACATCTTTCTTATAAAGTAAAGCTACATCTATGCCCCTTTCATCAGGAGAATCAAAATGTATAATACCATAATTTTTGTTTTTTATATTAGGATGATTTACTAAATCTTGCAAAACTTCTATATTCTCTATTTCGCATAACCCAATAATATCTGGAGATGTATTGGTCACTTTAGAACCAATTTGGCTTAATACTTTCGTGGTATTTTCAATTTTGGTAGTATATCTATCTAATGTCCAATTATCTTTACCAGAAGGAGTTCTGTCATCATCTCTAGTAAGGGAATCATTTTTAATATCAAACAAGTTTTCAACATTATAAAATGCAATAGTTCGGACTGTATATTTGTTTTTTTCCTGCCCATATCCAGTAGAAATAGCGAATAGAAATACAAGAATATTCTTTAAAAATGTAAAGTTATATTTCATAAAAATTTTAATATATAACAAAATAATAAGGTTTTTTCATACAATAATATTGCCTTTTTAGCTATATGTTATAAGCAACCATTAATCATAACCAAATATAATGCGATATTTTGTACTGTCGCTATGGCTTTTTATGTTACAATTTGTAGTAGCGCAAGAAGATTATAAAATAACCGGCAAAGTTACATCCATAGTAAACCAAAAAGAGCCTATTAATGCAGCACTTAGCATTAATGGAAAACCAATAGAAAGCCCTATATCTACACTGGGTAATTTTAATATTTTTTTGAACATAAAGGGGTCTTTTATATTAGAAGTTAGTGCATATAATTTTATAACTAAGAAATTAGAGCTAATAGGTAATAGGGAAGATATAGATTTAGGTGCTATTTATTTAGAGCCAGATATAGTAATTGAGAAAACCAATAATTTAATTGCTTTAACAGATGCAGATTTGGAGGATGATCAAGGAGAATCTATTACTTCTGGTTTATTACAAGCAACAAAAGATATATTTTTAAATAGGGCTGCGTTTGATTTTGGTCAGGCTTTCTTTAGAGTCCGTGGCTATGATTCTCGTAATGGTAGGGTGCTAATTAATGGTATTCCCATGAATAAACTTATAGACGGAAGGCCGCAATGGAATAACTGGGGCGGATTAAATGATGTAACTAGAAACCAAGAATTTTCAGCAGGTTTAAAACCCTCTTCTTCATCTTTTGGTGGAGTTTTGGGAACTACAAATATAGATACAAGGCCATCGCAACTTAGACCTGGTTATAGATTCTCTTCTTCTGTTTCTAATAGAACTTATGCCGGTAGATTAATGGCAACGTATACCTCTAAAACTAATAAAAAAGGAATAAAATATAGTATTTCGGGTTCTTTAAGAGGAGCTAAAAATGGATATGTAGAAGGGACATTATATAATGCGTATGCAATTTACGGTGCTGTGGAATATAATTTAAATGCTAAACATACACTACTACTAACAGGCTTCTTGGCATCGAACAGAAGAGGAAGATCCTCTGCAATTACAGAAGAGGTTTTTGAGTTAAAAGGTAACACTTACAACCCATATTGGGGAAATCAGAATGGAAAAACCAGAAATTCTAGAGAGCGTAAATTACAAGAACCTGTATTTATGTTTAACCATAGATTTAATACCCAAAAAGTAAACATAAACACTGGGGTTGCTTATCAATATGGCACACGTTCTAAAAGTAGGTTAGGATATTATAATGCACCTAACCCTGATAAAACATATTATAGATATTTGCCCAGCTTTTATTTAAACAGCTCCATAGGAGCTAATTTTTATAGTGCTAATAAAGCTGAAGAAGATTTTTTAGATAATGCGCAAATAGATTGGGAAAATATATATGTAGCTAATACAAATACCATAAGTTCCCCAGCCTCATATATTTTATATAATGATGTGGTTAAAGACCACCAGTTTATAATAAATAGTATTGTAAATGTAAATTTAGGAACAGATTTAAAATTAGACATTGGGGGGTACTATCAAAATTTACATTCTGGTAATTACGCTAAAATAGTAGACCTTTTAGGAGCAAATTATCATGATGATGTAGATGCTTTTTCTAACACAAAAAATAATGTAAACGAAAAACAGGAAAAAGTAGTAGGAGATATTTTTAACTATAACTACAATATTCTTGTAAACAATTACAATGTATTTGGGCAGTTAAAATATGAATCTAAAAAATGGGAAGGATTTATATCTGGAAAATATAGCGCATCTAATTACCAAAGAGAAGGGTTATATAAAAATGAACGTTTTTTAGATAGCTCCTTAGGTAAAAGTGAGATGCTAAGTTTTTCAAATATTGCTACAAAAGCGGGTGCAACGTATAAAATTAATGGTAGAAATTGGGTGTCTACTAATGTAGCATTAATAAACAGACCTCCAACAATCCAAAATTTGTTTATTAACCCTAGAGAGAATAATACTATAGTTGGCGAGAGTACAAAAGAAACCATAACTAGTGTAGATGTAAGTTACTTTGCAAGTTTTCCTAAACTAACAGGAAGAGTTACAGGTTTTCATACCCGTTTTCAAAATACTACAGATATAAATTTCTTTTTTGTAAATGCAGGTGTTGGGTCAGACTTTGTACAAGAAGTACTCACCGGTTTAGACAAATTACATTTTGGCGCAGAGTTAGGAGTAACCTATCAATTATCCTCTGCGGTAAAACTATCTGGAGTATTTTCTCTTGCAAAATATGTATATGCAAGCAACCCTAATGTTTCTATAAATTTTGATACTGCAGATGCATCAGAAGAACTCATAAATACAACCGGAAATGTAAATTTAGGAGAAGCATATATAAAGGGATATAAACTAGCTCAAGGACCTCAAAAAGCATGGGCTATTGGTATAGATTATAGAGACCCTAAATATTGGTGGGTAGGGTTAAGTGCTAATTTTTTAGGCAACAATTATAATAATATATCTACCATTACCAGAACAAACAGTTTTTATTTAGATCCAGAAACGGGAGAAAATTTTCTGGATGCTACAGAAGAAAATGTTACGGCACTATTAGCACAAAAACCATTAGATAATTTTTATTTATTAAACGCCGTTGCAGGAAAATCTTGGTTAGTAAATGGCAAATATGTTAGTGTTTTTATGAGTTTAAATAATTTATTTAACACCAAATATAGAACGGGTGGTTATGAACAAAGTAGAAATGGAAATTATGGGCAATTAAAAGATGATAACCTTAGTGGTAGCCCTTCTTTTGCTCCAAAATATTGGTATGGTTACGGTAGAACCTATTTTTTAAATTTTGCATATAGTTTTAATTAAAGAACAGAATGAGTAATGTTAACATAAATAAGGTTTGTTTTTTTATGCTAAATATGAGTTTAGCGTTTGTTTTAGGCTGTGCTCCAGATAAAAATTTTGACCCACCAGATAATCTATGTAATTCAGAATTAGTAGCTACAATTAGTTTAGAAGACTTAAAAAATATATATGTTGATGGTGTCATAGAAATACAAGAAGATTTAGTCTTGGAGGCAATTGTTATTTCATCCGACAAAGAAGGTAACTTTTTTAGTGTTCTTCATTGTCAAGACAAAACTATAAACCCTACAGGAGGAATACAACTAGAGGTAGATTTACAAAATTTACATTTACAATATCCTGTAGGTTCCAAAGTTTTTATAAAATTAAAAGGATTGTATTTAGGAAAAAGCAAAGAAACTTATAAAATTGGAGGTCTTTTTACTTCTTTTGGTAATTTATCGGTAGGTAGGTTGCCAGCAATATCTTTAAAAGAACATGTGTTTTTATCTTGTGAAGAGCAACAAAAACTAGAACCAACAGTAGTAGAAATATCTGAAGTATCAGACCAACACATTAATACTCTGGTTACATTTAATAATGTAGAATTTTTGGAGGAAGAATTAGAATTACCGTTTGCAGAAGAAAAAGAGGAAACCGAAAGAACATTACGAAACTGTGATGAAGATATTTTAAAACTTGTTAATAGTGGCTATTCCAATTTTTATGATAGTATTTTACCAGATTTAAATGGAACCATAACAGGAGTACTTTCAAAATCTAGTAAGGACTATCAATTACTAATTAGAAGTTTACACGACCTTAATTTTAATAAAGAACGTTGTATGGAAGAAATAACAGAATTTACATCAGACGCTATATTTATATCAGAATTAGCAGACCCAGATAATACTAGTTTAGGAAGATTTGTAGAGCTTTATAATGCTAGTGATAGTGCATTAAGTTTAAACAAATGGACATTACAAAGGTATACTAATGGTAATACAGAAGTAAGTTCTGAAATAGATTTATCTGACCTAGAAGTAGAACCACAAGGAACAATAGTAATAGCTCCTTCTTTAGACGATTTTAATTCTATTTATGGTTTTTTACCAGATTTAGAAGTTGGCAATAATAGTCCTGCAGATTCTAATGGAGATGATAATTTAGTTTTGGTAGACCCTTTTGGTAAAATAATAGATGTTTTTGGAGTGGTTGGGAATGATGGTTCTGGAACTAATCATGAATTTGAAGATGGTAGAGCAGTAAGAAAATCAGAGGTACAAAATGGCAACCCAGTCTATGATTTTAGCGAATGGATTATTACTAATGATTCAGGAGAGAGCGGTACTTTAAATAATCCAGAAATTGCTCCAGAAAGTTATACGCCAGGCGCGCATAATTAAAAATTAGTAGTTTGCTATTTTTTCTAAATCTGATGGCGTAATTGGTTTTACTATATAATCTGTAACCATAGGGTAGGCTTTTATCATTTCTATTTCATTGGGGTTAATAGAAGAACTCATAACAATTATTTTTATATCCTCTTTATTAGAAATTTTAGCTTCCGCAAAAGCATCTAAAAACTCCCAACCACTCATTACTGGCATACTTAAATCTAAAAAAATAATATTTGGTAATTTGTTTTTAGTATTTAATTCCATAACACCTTCAATTCCTTGTTTTCCATTTTCAAATACAAGTATAGAATCAAAAAAATTACATTCATCCATAAGGCGCTTAACTATATAAACAAAGATAGAGTCATCATCAATTATGCAAACAGAGTTATTTTTTTTCATTAAAATGTTAAGGTGTTATAAATTTTATAATAAATGTTGTTCCTACATTTACTTCACTTATTACAGAAATACTTCCGCCCATTGCTTCTATTTGGTTTTTAGTTATATACAAACCTACACCTCTGGCGTCTTTGTTTCGGTGAAAGGTTTTATTCATGCCAAAAATTTTATTCCCAAATTTATTTAAATCTATACCTTTTCCATTATCTGTAAAGCTTAAAGTTAAATTTTTTCCAGAATTAGTGGTTTTAATTTCAATAAGTGGAGGCCTGTCATTAGCAGAGTATTTTATACTGTTTGTAAATAAATTTAGTAAAATACTGTCTAAATAAGCAGGAACCCCTAGAACAATAGAATTAGAGGAGAGCTTTAAAGTACAGGAAGCATTTTTCTCTATAAAAGTAGCCGAGATATTATTTTTCACATTTTCTATAACCTCCTTTAAGTTTATAGGCTCAAGTTTATTGGTAACGTTGGCGTTAGATTGTACTACCTCATTTAAATTATATACAGTACTATTAAGACTCTCTGTAGATTCTTTTAACATAGCCATTAATTTATGCCTTTCCTCATCTTTTCTTTCTTCTACTAAAAACCCTGTAACCATAGATAAGTTTGTAGCATGGGATCGTAAATCATGGGAAACCATATGAGCAAAATTAGTAAGACTATTATTTTGATCTCCGGTTAATTGTGCATATTCTTTTAGTTTTTGTTCAGATTCTTTCTCCTTCGTTATATCAGAGATTACTCCAATAGCTTTGTTGTTATATTTTTCTGTTTCGGCAAAAAAAGTAACTACGGCTTTTAAATATCTTATACTTTTATTTTTTAAGATAACTCGGTATTCAATTATACCACTTCCTTCTCCTTTGCTCATCCAAAAAGCTTCTTCTAAAACTCTTAAAAAATCATCAGGGTGTATTGCGGCCTCCCAAGCTTCATAGGTGCTATTATAATCCTTAGGATTTTTGTGATGTAGTTTATAACACATGTCATCCCAAATAGCAATCCTGTCTTTTGTTGTAAACTGCCATATACCCACATTAGACGCAGTTGTAGCTTTTTTTGCTCTTTCAGCTTCTTCTCTATATTTAAACTCGGCAATTTTGCGATTATTAATATCTTGACAAATACCATATAATCTTACACATTTACCGTTAATAAATTCTGGTCTGCCTTTAGTTCTTACCCAGATTTCTTTCCCTTTCCCTGTAATCATTATTACTTCGGCGTCCCAAGGAGTCCCTTTAGTTATCGCAATATTAGCTAAACGTAAAACAGTATCTCTATGTTCCCCTTCTTTAAAATGCTTAAAACACTCTTCAAAACTTTGTGGAACGTAATCTAAAGGTTGCTCATGAATAATGTTAACCATTTTAGTCCAAGTAACTCTAAAGTTTTGTAAATATGCCTCCCAGCCACCAACTCTAGAAACAATTTGAGCTTCTTTAATTAAAGCCTCTTTATTTTTATCTATAGTAATATTATCAAGTTCAATAATTAATCCTTTTACACTTCCATCATTCTCTTTCCACGGGTTAATGCTCCATTTTAACCAAATAAATTCATTATTATTTGCACTAAATTTTTTACCATCGTTGTAACAATCATTCCCTTTTAAACAATTTTGTAAATAGGGAGAAAAAGCTTTGGGTAAATTAGACATTACAGTAAAAAAATCTTTTCCAATAATATCGTCTTTTATCTCATGATTAAATTTCCAAGCTTTAGAGCAGTTTATAAATTCTAATTTAGAATTTAGTAATGCAACGGTATTAGGAATTTCACCAATTAAATTAGGATTTAAAGCAATTTTTGATAGTATGGAAACAGCCATTATGCAATTTAACCATTATATGTAAGGAAATTACCACTATAGATAAAAATTATTTATTAATAGTATATTAATATTAATTAGCTATAGTTGGGTTGCTTTATTTTGTAATTTTAAATATCTTAAAAAAATAAAAACAGTAATAATTTAAAAATTTAACATGCTATGGATACTAAGAATGACCAAAATAATGGCGATATAAGTAAGTGCCCTTTTTTTAGTGGAACTAATAAGCAAACAGCTGGTGGTGGAGTAAAGAATCGTGATTGGTGGCCAAATGAATTAAAGCTTAATATATTACGCCAACATGCAGCAAAATCTAATCCAATGGGAGAAGATTTTAATTATGCAGAGGCATTTAAAAGTATAGATTTTGATGCTCTTAAAAAAGATGTTACAAATTTAATGACAGATTCTCAAGATTGGTGGCCTGCTGATTATGGTCATTATGGAGGATTAATGATTAGAATGGCATGGCATAGTGCTGGTACTTATAGAGTTGGAGATGGCCGTGGAGGAGCTGGAGCAGGAAATCAAAGATTTGCACCTATAAATAGTTGGCCAGATAATGGTAATTTGGATAAGGCAAGACTATTATTATGGCCTATTAAACAGAAATATGGAAATAAAATTTCTTGGGCAGATTTAATGATTTTGGCAGGAAATTGTGCATTAGAGTCTATGGGATTTCCAACATTTGGTTTTGCTGCAGGGCGTGAAGATGTTTGGGAACCAGAACAAGATATTTACTGGGGAAGTGAAACAGAATGGGGAGCAAATGAGGACCGATATGAAGATGGAGATTTGGAAGATCCTTTAGCCGCTGTAATGATGGGGTGGATTTATGTTAATCCAGAAGGCCCAAACGGTAATCCAGATCCTTTAGGTTCTGCCCACGATGTTAGAGAAACTTTTGGTAGAATGGCTATGAATGATGAAGAAACTGTTGCTCTTGTTGCTGGCGGACATACTTTTGGTAAAGCTCATGGTGCTGCAGATCCTAATAAATATGTTGGAAAAGAACCTCACGGGGCACCAATTGAACAAATGAGTACAGGTTGGAAAAATTCTTTTGGTACAGGTGTTTTAGATGATACTATTACCAGCGGAATTGAGGGTGCTTGGACACCAAATCCTACACGTTGGGACGCCGATTATTTTGATGTATTATTAAACTACGATTGGGAATTAGTTAAAAGTCCTGCTGGGGCTCACCAATGGGCTCCAACAGCTGCATCTAATGCTAAAAGAGCACCAAAAGCTGGTGATGCTAATGCAACCCAAGGGTTAATGATGACTACTGCAGATATAGCTTTAAAAATGGATCCTAAATATTTAGAAATTTCTAAGCGTTTTCATGCAGATCATAAAGCATTTGAAGATGCTTTTGCTCGTGCTTGGTACAAATTAACACACCGAGATTTAGGGCCAATATCACGTTATTTAGGTCCTGAAGTTCCCAATGAAGAGTTATTATGGCAAGACCCAATCCCAACAGTAGATTATACATTAAATGAAGCAGATATTGCTAATTTAAAAGTTATGATTATTGATTCTGGATTAACAATATCGCAATTAATTATTACTGCTTGGGCTTCAGCATCAACATTCAGAGGGTCAGATAATAGAGGTGGAGCAAATGGAGCACGAATTGCTTTAGAACCACAGCGTAGTTGGAAAGTAAATAATCCAACAGAATTAAATAAAGTACTTTCAGTTTTAGAAGGAATTAAAAATAATTTTAAAGGAGATATTTCTTTAGCAGATTTAATTGTACTTGCAGGAAATGTTGGCTTAGAAAAAGCTGTGAAGAATGCAGGATACAATCATACAGTAGAATTTACACAAGGTAGAGGAGATGCCTTACAAGAGCAAACAGACATTGAGCAGTTTGGTTATTTAGAGCCGTTAGCAGATGGTTTTAGAAACTATATAAAATCAGATTTACAAATTGCTGCGGAAGATTTATTAATTGATAAAGCTAATTTATTAACCTTATCTGTTCCAGAATTAACAGTTCTAGTAGGAGGCTTACGAGTATTAGGAGCAAATTATGATGGTTCAGATTATGGTGTGTTTACAGATACTATTGGAAGCTTAACAAATGATTTTTTTAAAAATGTCCTAGATTTTACATACACTTGGAAAGCTACATCTGAAGATGATAGGTATTTTGAAGGAAGTAATCGTAAGACAGGAGTAGTAAAATTTAGAGCTACTAGAGCAGATTTAATTTTTGGTTCTAATACAGAGCTAAGAGCTATTGCTGAGGTATATGCAGCAGATGATGCAAAAGAAAAATTTGTTACAGACTTTGTTGCCGCTTGGACTAAAGTGATGAATTTAGACCGTTTCGATGTAAAATAAATTAAGAAATTCTATATTAGAAAAGAAAATTATAATTTAATAACTGCTATATTCTTAAGAAAGATATAGCAGTTTTTTATACATTTATTAGTATGAATAATGAAAGTTTTTTTAATGAAATCCGAAATGGAAACTCCTTGTTGGTAGAAGAAGCACTTACAAAAAATCCCGATTTAATAAATGCAAAAGACCAGAGAGGTTCTACTCCTTTAATCTTAGCAACATACTATAATCAGGAAAATATAGTATCTCTTTTATTAGAGAAAGGAGCAAAAATAGATCAAAAAGATTCTTCAGGGAATACCCCATTAATGGGTGTGTGTTTTAAAGGTTTTTTACCAATAGCTAAAACGTTAATAGAAAAAGGAGCAAATGTAAATGAGCGTAATTCTATGGGTGCTAGTAGTCTAATTTATGCAGCAACATTTAATAGAGAAGAAATTGCAAAACTTCTTATAGAATATGGTGCTAAAAAAGACGTTAAAGACGCTAGAGGAAACACGGCATTAGACCATGCAAAAATGCAAGAATTACCAAAGTCTTTTTTAACTTTACTAGAGTAAAAAAATAGTAAATGAAAAAGGAATGCTTAGAAATAGCACTTGTACAAACCCATTTAATCTGGGAAAACCCTAAAGAAAATAGGAAAATAATAACAGAAAAGATTAAGGAAATAAAGCCTTCTATAGATATAATTATTTTACCAGAAATGTTTACTACTGGTTTTACAATGTCTCCTAAAAATATAGATTACAATGCTGCTTTAGAAACCTTAGAGTGGATGAAAACTATTTCTAAAGAAAAAAATGCAGCTATAGTTGGTAGTATAGTTTATAAAGAAGAAACTAAAAATTACAATAGGTTATATTTTGTAGAACCTAGTGGTAAAATTAGCTTTTATAATAAAAAACATACGTTTACTTTGGCAGGAGAAGATAAAGTCTATACAGCAGGAGATAAAAAACTAATTGTTACTTATAAGGGATTTAAAATTTGCCCGTTAATTTGTTATGATCTTCGATTTCCTGTTTGGTCTAGAAATACAAGTAATTACGATGTATTAATTTATGTAGCCAATTGGCCTAAAAAAAGAGTATTAGCTTGGGATAGTTTGTTAAGAGCAAGAGCTATAGAAAATATGGCATATTGTATTGGTGTTAACCGTGTTGGGATAGATGCTTTAGGTTTTGAGTATCCAGGACATTCTTCTGCTTATGATAGCTTAGGAAAATTACTATCCTTTACAGATAAAGAAGAAGTTATATATACTACAATTACAAAAGAACATATAAATACTACAAGAAATAAACTTAAGTTCTTAGAAGACAAAGATTTGTTTAATCTAGTATAGTAAAGGTTTGATCCAATTCCCAATTCGCACGAACCTCAATAGCTACAGGATAGTAGCTAACCCTTTCTGGTTGTATTTGTTTTAAATAATTACCAGTGTCCCATTTTTTATTTGCATTAGTATCAAAAAGAACACGGGCTAAATATTTACTTGGATTAAGGTTGTTAAATTCAAACACCTTATTTTCTGTAGCATAAATTTCTCTTTGTACTTCACCTTTCTCATCAGTAAGTTGAATAATAATGGGGAAAGTTAGATTGTTTCCTACAAGTGTTAGCCTTAAATTACCATAGTCTGCATAACTTTTAGTTTGTAAGTTATAAGACAAAGTATCATTAGAGGTGTTAAAAAAATCTGTAATTGCACCAGGTAATAAATCTATTTGGTAACTTTCATTAGGTTCTTTATCAAAACTAAAAACAACACTATTCTTTAAAGTGTCTGTAGTAATATTATGTGTTATATCTAAAGAATCTTTATTTATTATTTTAATTTTAGAAGTATCTGTTTTAATTATTGGGGTGTTGGATGCTATTTCAAAAATTTGATTAAAATCTATACTGCCAGAATAATTAGCACTAAGTTTAAGAGAGTCTAGCTGTAGTTTTCTATTCTTTATTTTGAAAGTGTCTATAGTTTTAAATGTATTGTTTTTTGCTAAGAAAAGAAGAGAATCCATTGTAAAAGGAGTAAACCAAAAATTAATACTGTCTTTTTTGTACTCTTTTTTATAGGTAGAAATTACAGAATCTGGTATTTTAGAGATAGCATTAATCTCTATATCATTACCGTCTCCATAATAACCAAAGGTTATTTTATTTTTTGCAGTTAAAGATGGCAAAGACATAGAAAAATTGGGAACTTCCTTAAATAAGTTTAATAAGAAAATAGAATCTGTAGGTACAGTAACAGTATCTTTAATAAAACCTATTTTGTCTGCGTTTTGGTCAAACATATTGTTCTTAGCCTCATCTTTTAAGGCAAATAGAGCATATTTTCCTTTTTTAAGATTTTTAAGATTAAAAATAATAGTACTATCTAAAGTATTCGTTATATAATTAGGAGGTCTTTTAAAAATAGTAGAATCGTTATAAGTACTATCTATTTCGTATAGCATAACACTAACAAACTCTTCAGAATCTTTATTAAATGCATCTTTAATAACACCTGTTATTTCCAAAGAGTCTATATAAGAACCTGTAGAAAAAACATAAGTTAAAAATCTATTTGGGTTACCTTCATTATTGTCCACAATACTTTCACCAAAATTAAAAGTATAGGTAGTATTTTCTTTTAAAGTATCTTTTATCTTAATTTCTACATACTTACTTGCACTACCTTGTGGAGATAAAAGCGGCGTATATTTTAAAGGAGGCGAAACAATTAATTGCTCTTGTACGTCTTTAAGCTTTATATACTCATCAAAATATAAACGAATTTTAGTATTCTTAAAATTGACAGACATATTTTCTGGTTCCGCTTTTATAAGTACTGGCGGGTCTAAATCTTTAGGCCCTCCTGTAGGGTTACCCCTTCTTGCACATTGATAAAAAGCAGCAATTATTATACTAAAGAAAAAGCAGGTTAAAATTCGTTGTAACATTCCTAAAATTGTTAGTAACAAAGAAACAACATATTTAATGAATTTAGAAATTAGAGTACTACTGCCATACTACAGACGTATATTGTAATATTTCGCGTTTTTTGCAAAGCTTTTGCACAAATTTCCATGGTAGCCCCTGTTGTTATTACATCATCAATTAATAATACATTTTTATTTTCTAGTATAGACGTATCTGTTAACTCATATAGTTTTTTAGGGCTTTGCCACCTGTTAATTCTTCCTTTTTTTGTTTGCGTTTTGGTATTTGCTGTTTTTATAAGAACACCTTCAAGAAAAGTAGTGTTTAAATGCTTTGCTAAATTTTCGCCAAATAAAGAAACTTGGTTATAACCTCGTTTTCTTTTTTTCTTAGGATGTAAAGGAACAGGAATAATATAATCTATATCTTTTAAGTAGTTGTTTTCTACTAGAATTTGACCGTACCAATCACCAATAAAAGAACCTATTTGTTTTTGGTTTTTATATTTTAAATTATGAATTAGGTTCTTAACAATACCTATTTCAGTAAAAAGTAGGAAAGAACTAGCTTTTTTTACATTAATTATGCCATAAAAAATACGGTCAATGGCATTTTCTTCGTTAAAAGTAAACTCGGTGAGTGGTATTTGGTTTCGACAAATGGTACACAAATGCTTCTCTCCTCTATTTAATCGTGCATTACAACCAAAACACACTATGGGCAATAGGAGGGTATTTATATCATTTAGTATATTTGGTAACTTGGAATATAACAAATCTTAATTTTTATTAACCTACTTAAAGACCGCTTTGTTCTGATGGACAGTCAAGATAATAAAATTAATTATAAAGTTTTACTTGCAGCTATGGCAGCAGTTGTAATAGCAATTCTTATTGCCTTTTACTATAGTTATGCCCAATCTAAAACAGAAATTAGTTATTTAGAGCAAGAAAAAGACCTATTAATAAAAGATTTAACTATAATGAAAGCAGATGTAGATAGGCTTTCTGCTCTTAATGAAGTTAATGATATAGAATTACAAGATTCTAAATATAAAGTGCAACAGCTCATAGATTCTGTTGGTAGGTTAAATTTTACAATAGAAAAATTAAGAGAATTTAAAACAGAACTTAGACGTTTAGAAGCTAAGAATGATAGCCTTAAATTAAAAAATAATTTTCTTAAGTATAATAATATGTTACTAGGAGAAAAGTATGAAGAATCAAGAAGGCAAATAGAAATCTTAAGAGGAAAAAGTAGCTCTTTAGCAGAAGCAGAAGCTTTACAACGCAAAAAAATATTAGAATTAAATGACGAGCTTAAAACTAAAAGTTATTTAAGGTTACAAAACTCTGAGGGTAGTGGTTTTAGGTTACGTAGTGGTAAACCTATTAAGACAAACAAAGCTTCTATCATAGAAAAACTTAGAGGTTGTGTTACCATTATGGCAAATCCAGAAGATGCCAATCAAGAAAAAATACTTTATTTACAATTTTTAAGTCCTAATAAACAAGTTATAGAAGACAATGCCAATACTATAAACGTAAATGGTAATGTATATAGTAAGCGAGTAGAGCTTGTTTTTAATGGTGAAGAAACAAATGTTTGTGATTTTATTACCATTCCAGAAGGTTCTTTAACTCCAGGGACGTATACAATTAATGTATTTGAAGATGAACGTTTACTTTCCTCATCAGAATTTCAATTAAAATAATATATTTTTTAGTCTAATATTCTATTTTTGCCAAATGGCAAAACAAGAAGACATTTTTAAAAAAGTAATTTCCCATGCAAAGGAGTATGGGTATGTATTTCAATCTAGCGAAATATATGATGGTTTAAGCGCTGTATATGATTATGGGCAGAACGGTGTAGAACTTAAAAAGAATATTAGAGAGTACTGGTGGAAAGCCATGGTACAGTTAAATGATAATATTGTAGGATTAGATGCTGCAATATTTATGCACCCCACTACTTGGAAAGCTTCTGGCCATGTAGATGCTTTTAATGACCCTTTAATAGATAACAAAGATTCTAAGAAAAGATATAGAGCAGATGTTTTGGTAGAAGACTATGTTGCCAAAATTGAAAATAAAATTGAAAAAGAGGTTAAGAAAGCTCAAAAACGCTTTGGAGATAATTTTAATAAAACACAATTTTTAGCTACAAACCCAAGAGTTGTTGATTATCAAGAACAAGTAACAAGTATTTTAAAAAGGCTAGGGCAATCTTTAGAAAAAGAGGATTTGCCAGATGTTAAAAAACTTATAGAAGAGTTAGACATTGCTTGCCCAATGTCTGGTTCTAAAAACTGGACAGATGTTAAGCAGTTTAATTTAATGTTTGGAACTAAATTAGGAGCCAACGCGGAAACTGCAATGGATTTATATTTAAGACCAGAAACTGCGCAAGGTATATTTGTAAATTTCTTAAACGTTCAAAAAACTGGACGTATGAAAATACCTTTTGGAATAGCACAAACAGGAAAAGCTTTTAGAAATGAAATTGTTGCGAGACAATTTATTTTTAGAATGCGTGAGTTTGAGCAAATGGAAATGCAATTCTTTATTCAGCCAGGAACACAAAAAGAATGGTATGAAAAGTGGAAAGAAAATAGAATGAAATGGCACTTATCTTTAGGAATGGGAGAAGATAATTATCGTTTTCATGATCATGAAAAGCTTGCTCACTATGCAGATGCAGCAGCAGATATAGAATTTAGATTTCCGTTTGGTTTTAAAGAATTAGAAGGGATACATTCTAGAACAGATTTTGATTTAGGAAGTCATGAAGAATTTTCAGGAAAAAAATTACAATATTTTGATCCCGAATTAAATAAGAACTATGTTCCTTATGTATTAGAAACATCTATAGGTTTGGATCGTATGTTTTTAGCAGTTTTTTCTAATTCTTTACAAGAAGAAGAGTTAGAAAATAATACTACAAGAACCGTTTTAAAACTTCCAGCAGTTTTAGCACCAACTAAGGCAGCAATATTACCATTGGTTAAAAAAGATGGTTTGCCAGATATAGCACATGGTATAATAGAAGATTTAAAATGGGATTTTAATGTAACGTATGATGAGAAAGATGCTGTTGGTCGTAGGTATAGAAGACAAGATGCTAATGGAACACCATTTTGTATTACAGTAGATCACCAAACTAAAGAAGATAATACCGTAACTATTCGTCATAGAGATTCTATGGCACAAGAAAGAGTTGCTATTGCAGATTTAAAAGCAATAATATCTAAAGCGGTAGATATGCGAACTTGGCTTTTAAAAATGAAATAGTATTAAACCTATATTATATAAAAAACTCCATTAGCTTTTTTAAGGCTGATGGAGTTTTTTGTTTAAGAAAATTTTTAGATGCTATAGCAAAAAAAACATCAAATTATTTTAAAGATTAATTTTTTTCAAAGATGGAAGCAAATTTTTTTGAAGGTTCTTTTAAAAAAGTTAATTTTTCATTAGTAAAGGGGTGTGTAAATACTAAAGAGTAAGCGTGTAAGTAAAGTCCTTTTCCTTTTAATTTTAGGTCTTTTAAGAAATAGGTTTGATCCCCTAAAATAGGATTTCCAATGGTAAGTAAATGTTTTCTAAGTTGGTGTTTTCTTCCAGTTTCAGGAGTTAATTTTACCCAGTTTAAAGAAGCAAATCTATTAGAGCTAACCCTTTTAATTACTTGGTATTTTGATATAGCTTTTTTGCCGTCAATGAGTTCTAAAATTGTGCCAAAATCTTGCATTTTTCCAATAGTAACTGCTATATAGGTTTTGGTTATTTCATTATTTTCAAACAACTTATTTAAAGCAATAATACTAGTGCTTGTTTTGCCTATTATGAGTAAACCCGTAGTAGGGTAATCTAATCTATGAACAGGTTTTGGAGCAACTGCATCAGGTAAATTACTTTTAGTTATGTTTTGCTCTAAAGCATTTACAATAGTTTTAAAAGAATTACCGCTAACAAGAATACCAGGAGGCTTATTAATTATAGCTAAATAATTATCCTCATAAACCACCTCTAAAGAAAGAACAATTTCCTTATGTTTTTTGTTGTTTTTGTCTTCTAATAAAGTTATTATTTCTGTGCCATAAATAAAGGTTGCAGTCGTTGCTATTTTTCCGTTTACAAGAACGCAATTTTTTTTAATGGCTTTTTTTAAGGCAGATTTTGTTACGATGGTTTTAAAAATACCAACACCGTATTCCTGTAATCGTAAAGGCTTGTCTAAAATGTTAGCCGTATGCGATTCTAGAATAGGTAAAGATTGCATTTGTTAAAATCTAAAACCAATAGATAAGCCCGCGCGAAACATAAATGTATTCTGAAAGTCTTCCGGATTTATATTTCTTCCTAAGCCACCGCTAAGTTCAACGGTAAATTTATCGCTTCTGGTAGCCCATTTATAACCACCTCCTAGACCTAGCGCTGCAGTACTATAATCTTTGTTTCTAACACCAAGTACACTTGCAGTATCTTCTATCTCATCTTCACCGGTATAGTATAAACCAAAAGCTTCTGCAAATACACCGCTTTTAGGATTATAGCCAAAATAAGCTCTAACATTTGCTCCTAAACCAAAGTTTCCATTATAATCATCACTATCGCCATCAAAATACATAGTAGCTCCTATACTAGTGTCTTCATTTATATAATATTCATATGAAATTTCGGCACTGGAAGTAATTAAGAATTGACCAATGTTGAATTTTATTTCATGAATATTATCAGAATTAGAATAAGCTTGCGCTACTATATAATTAGAAGATAGAATAAAGATTGCTATAGCAATTATTTTTTTCATTGGGTAGTGTTTAAAATAAAAAGCAAAAATAGGGTATTAAAATTTTATAAATAGACTTTAGGTCTTTCCTATTTTGTTACTTTTATAGGCATAAAATATAAAAATGAAGATAGTATCCTATAACGTAAACGGCATAAGAGCAGCATTAAAAAAAGGTTTTATAGATTGGCTACAGGCTGTAGACCCCGATGTAATATGTTTGCAAGAAATAAAAGCGAATAAAGAACAATTAGATTTAGACGTTTTTGCGGAAGCAGGATATTCTTATAATTATTGGTTTAGCGCAGAGAAAAAAGGGTATAGTGGCGTTGCTATTTTAGCAAAAAAAGAACCAGACCATATTGAGTATGGCACTGGTATAGATTATATGGATTTTGAAGGGAGAAATTTACGAGTAGACTACGGAGATATTTCTATAATGAGTATGTATTTGCCTTCTGGTACTAATTTGGATAGGTTAGAGTTTAAGTTAAAATATATGGCAGATTTTCAAGAGTATGCCAATGAATTAAAAAAAGACCATCCAAATTTAATTGTATTAGGAGATTATAATATTTGTCATGAAGCTATAGATATTCATGATCCAGTTAGGAACAAAAATGTTTCTGGTTTTTTACCTGTAGAGAGGGAATGGATAGGGAATTTTATAAAGAGTGGTTTTATAGATAGCTTTAGGCATTTTAATAAAGAACCTCATAATTATTCGTGGTGGAGCTACCGCGCAAATGCAAGAAACAATAATAAAGGATGGCGTTTAGATTATGCTATGGTAAGTTCCTCTTTAGAGGAAAGATTAAAAAGAGCTTTAATTTTATCAGAAGCTAAGCATAGTGATCACTGCCCTATTTTAGTAGAAATTAGTAAATAGGAAACTATTTAATACCTATTAAAAAGGGTCGCAATTTGCGACCCTTTTAGTTTATTGTTTATCTGTAAATTGTAACATGACCCACAAACTCTCGATCATCATTTTCACCATTTAGTTTAATTACGTACCAATAATCTCCCGAAGGTAAATCTACGTTTTCGTAGGATCCATCCCAATTACCTTGTTTTACAAAGTATTTAACTTGTCTACCGTATCTATCATAAATTGCACCCCAAAGATTAGGGAAACCTTCTACATTTTTAATTACCCAAGTATCGTTAAACCCATCTCCATCAGGAGTAAAGAAATTTGGAATTTCAATGTCTATAAATTCTAAAGGAATTTCTATACTAGCTTCACAACCTTTACTGTCTATTACTTTAGCAGTGTAAACATCAGTATGGTTAATATACTTTTTACCGTCAGGACTAATTTCATCATCAAAATAATACGTGTAAATACCATCTCCGCCAGTTGCTTCTACAATTATTTCGTTAATACCAGCAGGTTTGCTAGTTAAAACTAATTGTTGTTGCGCTTCCACAGAAAAGTTTTTAACTTCAATACACCCTGTACCTAAATGAACAATACTTATAGTATGGTCACCAGAAGAGATGTCTGTAAAGATAGTTTCTGCTTGCGCATTTGCAACATCTGGATTATTTGGGTTGGCATCATCTAAATCGAACACAATTTCTGCGGTATCTAGATTTTCATCATTAAATAGTACAGATGCACCATAAATAGGATGCCCATTACTACATTCATTTGTTATTTCTACAGTTGCAGAAAGGTCAGAGCCAACTTTTACTTCTTTTACTAGTACAAAAGGACAGTTGTTAGCATCTTTAATATATATTTCATAGAATCCTCCATCTAGATTATCTAATGTTAATGTAGAGCCACTTATTGCAGTAAAACTATCTGTAGGACTAGTAAGGTTGTATTGGTATGGGGTAGTACCACCAGTTATTTCTACTTCAATAAGTCCATTATCATCACTAGAGCAAACTTCATCTTCTATTCTGGTTACATTTGCTAATAAGGCAGCAGTTGGGGCTACAATATTAATATTCTCTACTGTAACTTGGCAACCATTAGCATCCTGAACTAGTACACTGTAAGTGCCACCTGGTAACCTATCAAAAGTATTATTGTTAACTGCCTTTTTTGGATTAGAAGAAATAATATATTGGTATGGTTCATTACCGCCACTTGCAGAAATTTCTATAGTTCCATTATCTTCGCCAAAGCACATAACATTTGTGCTTCCTTGTAAACTAGCAGAGAGTAAAGGAGGTTCATTTATAATAATTTCTTCCGAGTATTTTTCACAATTAGTCCCTCCAGTTGCTAAAATCCTATAATTTCCTTGCCCTAATCCTTCAAAAGTACCAGAGTCCTGAGGAGCTCCTTGTAAAGTTCCGTTAACTTCTAGTTGGTATTGGTAGCCACCTAAACCTCCAGTTGCTTCTGCAATTAAAACGGCATCCATTTCGCCATTACAATTAATGATTGTATTATCATCATTTACTGTTATATCTAAAGGTTCTACGACATTTATGGTTCGTATTACAGAAATGGGGGAAACACAATGTTTTGCAGGGTCACTATCGCGAGCTAAAAACTCGTAAGTTCCTGGAGCTAAAGAACTATATACCTGTTGTGTACTCCAAGCAGTTGCATCTGCAGCGGGTTCTATAATTCTATATTCATACGTTGTACCCAAAATACCACCGCTAGCGGATATTGTAATTTCTCCTGAATTAGGATCACAGTTAGGTTCTTGGCTTATTATACCGTCAATTTCTATTTCTGTTGGATCAATTAAAGAAATAGTAGCCGTTGTAGTATCACAACCAGAACCATCTATTACAGTGATAGAATAATCTCCTTCAAATAAATTAGAAAAAATATTACTAGATTGTGGTAAGCCACTAACTCCTGTTGTTATATTCGTTAAAATGTATTGGAAATTAGTGTGTCCATTACCAAACTCTCTAGTAGCAACTACAGTAATTTCTCCATCATTTGCCTCTGTGCAAGATGGGTTAGTAGCTGATATATTACCTGGGGTTACTGTTATAGAATCTATCTCAGGAATAGTAATTCCTGTTGTTAGTTTAGTACACCCGTTTGCATCTCTTATGGTCAATTCATAATTTATACCAGATGTTAATCCACTAAATACATTATTAGCATCAAAAGATTGTAGTGTTGTACCAGAATCCGCATTTACTAATTCAAATTCGTAAGTACCCCATCCACCTACTGGTGTTGTTGTAATTTGCGCATCCATACCTGGAGAACAAGTTAAATCATGTGTTATGGCATAGGTAAAATCTAAAGGCTCCGAAGGGCTTTGTATAGAAATAAATTCTGATTTTACATGACAACCAGTGTCGTTATCTGTAGCTACAACCACAAATGTGCCTGCTGGTAATAAGCTATAAGAAATAGGTGTAGTAAGTGTGCTACTAGCTACAGAATGTATAGGGGTGGTCGTATTATTTACATTATAAATTTCATAACTAAATCCGCCACTACCAAAACCAGAAGCTTCAAAAGAAAGTTCTCCGTTAGATTCTCCATGGCAAGTAATGTCATTTACCTTAGAAGCACTTAACTCTATAGTATTAAAAGGAGCTATTTCAATATGTACTTTCGTAGTACAACCAGTATCATTATCTGTAACTAAGAATGAATATGTATTTGGTTGTCCTCTTTCAATGGTAACAGTTGTTCCAACAATAGTTACATAAGCCGAAGCACTTGGCTGTTCTACAATACTATAATTCGTAAAACTTGTAAGATTGTTAATTTCATATACTCCATCAGTAGCACAATTCATTGGAGTTCTTGTTGTTATAGTAGCAGAAATTTTAGTTGCTGCATCAACTGTTATATTTTCTTGGATTGGACATCCATTAGCATCTATAACATCTAAAACAATGTTTTGAGATGTGGTTTTGTAAGGAACCTCAAAAGAAATGGCTGTACCAGTAACAGAGCTATAACTGTTACCATTATAGCTGTACTTATACGGTGCTGTACCACCAGAAACAGTTGCGTCTATGGTTGCCATTCCTAATTTATTATTTGCAGTACATGCAAAAGCAGATACTGTTGGAGTAGTTAAAGAAACTGGGGCAGATGGACCACCTACAACTATTCCTAGTAAATTTTGAACACAATTTTTTGAGGAACGAATATCTACATTATAGGTGCCAGCCGCTAATCCATCAAATAGATTAGAGGTTTGGTACGTACCTCCATTTAAACTATACTCATAAGTTACATCTAAGTTATCTACACCGTCTATTTGTTTTATAATAATTTTTCCATCGGTATCTCCAAAACAAGTAACAGGTACGGTTGTATCTGGCTCAAATTGTGGGTCTACGGGCATTATTAATTCTAATGGAGGAGAATCTTGAGTGCCACAAGTATTGTCTAAATCATTTACTCTATAAACATAATTTACATTTGGCTCTAATCTTGTAAATACACCAGTAGTATTTGTTTCTTCACCAGGGGCATAAGATGCAGGAATAGGAAATATGGTAAACTCAAAGTTTCCTGAGCCACCATAAGCAGAAGCTAACATCTCTCCATTATCCAAAGATACTTCACAATCTACTGTTTTAGTAATTTTAGATTTAGCCACTAGTTGTGGATAAATATGAATGTTTTGCGTATCAGAACAACCATTTTCATCACGAACCACTAAGGTATGGTTTCCAGGTCCTAAAGTTTTTGTGGCTGTAGTAGTAACTTCGCCATCCCAAATATAAACTGGGTTTGTATTTGTTGGGTTAGTACCAGGTTGTGTTAATGTTGCAACAACATTATATGTTTCGCTTCCACTTAATGGTGCGCATCGATCAGTAACATCTATAGTATCTATAACAGGTTCTGGGTCTTGTGTAAACGTAATAGGGTCTGCTAACGCTTTTATACAACCACCACCATCACGTACGTATGCACGGTATACATTGTTTACACCGTCGTAAGCTGTAGGAACAATATTAATCCATAAAGGATCTGAACCAAAATCTGCATCTGTTGGGGTTTCGCTATCTAAAACTAATGCATATTCATATGGGTGCCAATTTTGGTATAATTTATTTCGAATATTATAGTACCTTTCATTATCCCAACCACCAATAGCAGATACGGCTACTTGGCCACCAGTATTACAGGTAGGTTGTACCACCTGTTCTTCTTTTATTTGTAATTTACTTTTAGGTCTATATATTAGGAAACGTTCTCCTGCGGTACAGCCAGAACTATCTTCCACTTCTACAACATACCATCCAACACGCATTCCAGATACTGAAATTGTTAATGGAGCACCAGTACCTACTTGATCGGCTACAGGATAATGCCATCTAGAATCTGCAGGGCGACTAGCATGATAAATTTTAGTTTTAATAATTCCTGGAGCGTAATCTGTAATTGTAAATTGAACTTCTCCATCTTGATTACCATAACAGGTAGTACTTTGAGGGACAGCATCTATTTTTATATTATCAACTGGAGGTTGTACAACAGGTCTTAATCCTCGCCACCTAACACAACCTGTATTTTTATCTCTGATTATAATTGAATAAGCTACTCCAAATAAAAGTTTACCGTAAGTTGCACTTGAAGTAAAACGATAATCGCGTTCATAAGGAGGGCCAGAAACTCCATCAAATAATGGGTTTTCTATATCATCAAAAGCTCGCCAACCACTATTTTCATCATCTTCAACTCCATCACCATCATCATCTACTAAATCGTAAGGCCACAGACGTGCTTCAAATGGACCTACTAAATCAGGGGTTCCATCGCCATTACTATCCGTATTATTAATAGAAAAATCATAGGTAGCACCATTTTCGCAAGTTTGTAAACTAACAGGAGATGTTACACCAGACGGTATTGGGGGTGCTTCAACAGTATAGACATTAGATTCTTTTACACACCCTCTTTCATCTTCTACACGAACTACAAAATGATTCGCCCAATATAACCTTATATCAAAACCTGTTGTATTTCCATACCAAGCAGGTTTAGATGCATTATTATAATTTGAATTTGTTGCTAAGTCTATATTTTCATAACGTCTATATACCCAAGTACGAGTTTCATCACCAGCTATATACTTATCTTTATCATGTACTCTAACTAAAGAAATTGTTACTAGACCTGTTGTATTAGTTATATCATAAACTTTAATGTTTCCCCATATGTTACCTCCTCCCGGAGAGTCGTCACATTTAATATGCTCCTGTTCTATTTTAAAATCAATAGGGTCTTCTGAATCAACAAGAGCTACAATATCATCTTTTTCACAGCCTAACTCATCTTTTATAGCAAAGTAATATTGGGTAGCATCTAAATTAGCAAAGATACTTTGGTCGTTATAAACGGGTTGGTTAGTTGCAGAGAATGGTGTGTCACTAAAGGCATACTTATAAGGAGGTGTTCCTCCTTTTGCTATTAGTTTAACAGATCCTGTACCATCTTTACCACAAGAAGTAGGAGAAATTTCAGTTTCAGAATCTAATGCAGGTGCAAGCTTTACATCCACTGGGTCAACTATAAAACTACAATCCTTACTATCGGTTACAGTAAACGTATATAAACCCTCTGTTGCAGCATTATACGGCATAGTAACAGGTGTTGGGTCTCCATTTAGAGTGTATGTATATGGCGGATATCCTTCTTCAGGGGTTACGCTTATTATAGCATCTGGTGTAGCGCCACAACCTAATGGTTTTGTTATTTGCGCAAGAGCAAATAATTGTCCACTAATTTTTGTGTCTGCTACTATAGTTTCGCAACCGTTAGCGCCAATTACTTTTATAATATTATCATCAGGCGTTATGTTACTTAGAGTGAAAGTGCCTCCAGTAATTGGTGTTGGAGTTCCGTTGTTTACGGTGTAAAAGTATGGAGCTTCCCCTCCAGAAACATCTATTTTAAGTTCTCCTTTAGTAGTGCTACTGTAACAGTAATTAGATGCATTTTGGTCTACTACAGAAATTGGACCACCGTTATCTTGTAAGTCAAAAGTTTGGGTATCTATTACACAACCATTAATATCTTTTAATATTATAGTATGTGTTCCAATTTGTGTTAAACCAGTTATGGTTTTATTGCTTTGCGCAGTTGTTGTAGTATTATCTGGTTGTAAAACGGCATAGTTGTAATTACCCCAACCACCAGAAGCTTCTATAGTTACAGAACCTGGAGAGCCACAATTCATATGCGATGCATTAAAAGAATCTAGTGATAAAGCCGAAGTGGGAGCTTCTACAGTTTGTGTTTGTTCAAATTCGCACGGACCAGAAGCGTCTTTAATTTTTATGGTATAAGTATCTGCAACTAAGCCAGAAATTATAATAGGAGATGTTGTTGCTCCAGATATTCCTAAACCTGTATCTATTCCAGAACTATTTTCAACAAGTACATCAAAAGAAGTATTAAAATTAGTAATATCTACTTCAATTTCTCCGTCTGCTGTTCCTACAGCAAAACATGTAACATGCTTTTTCACGAAGGTATTTGCGGTAAATTTAATAGGTTCTGGAACAGTATAGTTTCTAACTATTTTACAACCATTATCATCTACCTCAAAGGTATAGGTTCCCGGTGCTAAAGCAGCGAAAGTATCTGATGGATTACTGATTGTTAAAGGAGCAGTAATTTGGTAGGTATAACCCGACCCGGTACCATTTTCAATAGAAAGTTGTACATCTGTTTCTCCAGTAGAGCAATCTACGTTACTAGTAGAAAAAATAATATTTGTAGGATTGGAACCTCCATTTACCGTTTGGTTTACTGTGGTGGTACATCCATTGGCATCTTTAACCGTAATGGTATAAGTTCCCGCACCTAATCCTGTTATGGTAGAATTGGGTTGAAAATCTACACCATTTGTACTATATTCAAAAGGAGCAGTTCCTCCTGCAGTAACTGAGGCTTCTATTGTAGCAGAACCACTTGAACAATTTATTTGTTGTGTTACAGCAGCTGAAGCTGTGAAAGCTGTGCTTGGATTTACGGTTACGGAACTTGTAGTAACATCACAAGAACCACCTGCTTTTTCTTTTTTTATGGTTACGGTATAAGAACCACTTGCTAAATTACTAAACACATTAGAAGTTTGAAAAGTGCTACCATCTATACTATAAGAGGTTGAGTATCCTTGACTATTTGTAATATCGACAGTGATACTACCATCATCTGTACCATTACAAGTAATTGCTTTTGGGGTTATAGCATACGTTATTTCAGGTTCTATTATAATATCTACCGGAGAGGAATCAACTTCGCAACCACTATTATCTTTAACACTTACGGTATAAGACCCAGCGGTAGAAATAGGGATAGTAGTTTGGTTTCCAGAAGTAAACGCGTTATATGTTGTGCCGCCATCTAGGCTATACTCGTAAGGCGCTGTACCACCTGTTGGTGCTACGGTTATAATACCATCTGTACAATCTATATTTTTAGTAGCAATGGCATTAGGCTGTATTGTTTCAAAAACGGGAACAGTAATAGATGCGGTCCAAGAACAGCTAGATACACTAGATAAGGTTACATTTATATCATAGTCTCCAGAATTTAAATCGGTAAAAGTATGTGTATTGCTAGATGTTGGTCCTGAAGAGCCTATAGGGCTACCTCCTTGACTAATTTCATATATATAACTAGATGAAGCATCTGTTAAATCTATTTTAATTCCGCCTTTAGTTGTATTACAAGTTATTGGTAAAATTGTTGGTGTTGCGTTAAAACTATTGTTATCTACAGCAATGTTGTCTAAGCTAAAAAGGCAACCATCTGTATTATTTTTATTTCTAATTTTAACATCATAAGTACTTACACTAGTAATTGTAAAAATGTTAGAATCTTGCCATGTAGCACCGTTGTTAATGCTATATTCATAGCTGCTTGGTACGTTAGTTATAGTTATTTTCCCCGGATTAGCACAATCTATATTAGAAACAATAGCACTTGGAGCCAAACCATTAGCATATACATTAAAATAAAAACGCTCGGAAGTATTATCCGTATATCTTACAAAAATTCTATATTCTCCACTTTCAGAAACACTATATTGTGTGTTTGTAGATACTTGATTCCAAGTACAACTTGTAGATGTATTCGGACAATCTGTTTTTGAAATAGCACAACTAGTACTTTGTAGTTTAGACCATATTACTTGACTTAAATTTGGAATGTTTAATGTCAAAGTTTTTTCTGCATCTGCCCCGCAAAGATAAAGTTCATGTAATTCACTATTATCATCAGAACAGAAAACTACATTATCAGAAACTCCGGTAAGAGGGTGGGTTCCTGCATAAATTTCAATATCCTCATTAGTGGATAAGTTGTCATTTTTTGGATTAAAGACTGCTGGTAAAACATATCCAAATAAAGAAGATCCTACTAAGATTAGCATTAGTAGTGTTAATGTCTTTTTACGGTCTAAGACATTCTTAAAGATGTTCATAAGTAGGTTTCTTAGCTGTTTGGTTAGCAATTTCATCTAGTTTTTAGGGGCTATTTAGTGAAATAAGCTATTAAATAACGTTTTGAATACGATTTTAGTATATATAATGTGTTGTGTTATTTATCGATAAGGGCAATTAGCCATTATCCTGCCAAAGACTGGCAAATAGATTTAATTTTTAATGCTCGGCTCCTAGTTTTTAATTCTTAAATTTGGCACTTTAATATTTTTATGTAAATGAAATACACCAAACTTCCACATACAGAAATAGAAGTAAGTAAAATTTGTTTAGGAACCATGACTTGGGGTAATCAAAACTCAGAAAAAGAAGGTTTTGATCAAATGAATTATGCATTAGAACAAGGGGTTAATTTTTTTGATACAGCAGAGCTTTACCCTGTTCCTGCTCATATAGATCGATATGCTCATACCGAAAAAATTATAGGAAATTGGTTTAAAGAAACTGGAAATAGAGACAAGATTATTCTTGGAAGTAAAATTGCTGGAAATGGCGATTATACAAAATTTATACGTTCTACAGGTTTTTCTAAAGACGCTATAATTGAAGCTGTTGAAGGGAGTTTAACTCGTTTACAAACAGATTATTTAGATTTGTATCAATTACACTGGCCAGAGCGATCTACAAATTATTTTGGCCAGAGAGAATTTGTGCCGGATGTTACGGATTATTGGCAAGATAATATTCACCAAGTGTTAGAGACTCTTAGAGATTTAGTACAAGAAGGTAAAATAAGACAAATAGGTATTTCTAATGAAACGCCTTGGGGAACTATGCGTTTTTTAGAGGAAAGTAAGGTACATGCAAGTTTGCCTAGAGCTATAACAATTCAAAACCCTTATAGTTTGCTAAATAGACAGTTTGAGATTGGTAATTCTGAAATTTCTTTACGAGAAAAAATAGGGCTTTTAGCTTATTCTCCTTTAGCTTTTGGAGCTTTAACTGGTAAATATTTAGTAGGAAAAATACCAGAAGGTTCAAGAATGGAATTGTTTCCAAACTTTATGAATAGATATGTTGGAGAGATTGCTACAAGAGCAACCGAAATGTATTATAATTTAGCGCAAGAACACAATCTTTCTTTTGCGCAAATGGCATTGGCATTTGTAAATTCTAGACCTTTTTTAACTAGTAATATAATTGGAGCAACTAATTTAGAACAGCTAAGAGAAAATATTAATAGTATAGATATAGATTTAAGTGATGAGTTGCTAGACGGTATTAACGCAATACATAATAAAATTCCTAACCCTGCACCATAAAAAACTAATTAGATGATTCTATTAAAAATTGGTATTTGGCAAGTAATAGTTATTCTTGCTGTAATAATAATATTGTTAACAATCTCAAGAATATTTAGAAGTAAGAACTAATTAAATAGGCTACTTACTACATCTTCTATTTTAGTAACTAAGACAATAGTAATTCCAGTTTTTTTGATAGTTATTTTATTGTTTTTGGATACATAAATAGTAGTAAACCCTAATTTTTCAGCCTCTAAAATACGTTGGTCTATTCTTTGAACAGGTCTTATTTCTCCTGCTAAGCCAACTTCGGCAGCAAAACAAATTCCCTTTTCTAGAGAAATATCTTCATTACTAGATAATATAGCTGCAATAACAGCTAAATCTATAGCAGGATCATCTACCGAAATTCCTCCGGTTACATTAAGAAAAACATCTTTAGCCCCTAATTTAAAGCCAGCTCTTTTTTCTAGAACAGCTAATAACATGTTTAGTCTTTTAGCATTGTAACCTGTTGCGGAGCGTTGTGGTGTGCCGTAAACAGCAGTACTTACTAATGCTTGTATTTCTATCATTAAAGGGCGCATGCCTTCTACAGTAGAAGCTATTGCGGTACCGCTTAGTTCTTCATCGGTTTTAGATATAAGTATTTCAGAAGGGTTGTTTACTTCTCGTAAGCCGCTGCCTTGCATTTCATAAATTCCTAATTCTGCAGTAGAACCAAAACGGTTTTTTAAAGACCTTAAAATTCGATATACATAATTACGGTCTCCCTCAAATTGTAAAACTGTATCTACCATGTGTTCTAAAATTTTAGGCCCTGCAATAGAACCATCTTTGGTAATATGGCCAATAAGAATTACAGGAGTGTTTGTTTCTTTAGCAAATTTTATTAATTCAGCTGTACATTCCCTTATTTGTGAAATACTACCTGCGGCAGACTCAATATAATCTGAATGTAATGTTTGTATAGAATCTATAACTACAATATTTGGTGTAGTTGCTTCTATTTGCTTAAATATATTTTGCGTCTTTGTTTCTGTTAGTATAAAGCAGGTTTCACTATTTGGGTGAATGCGATCTGCCCGCATTTTTATTTGCTTTTGACTTTCTTCTCCAGAAACGTATAGTGTTTTATAAGGGAGTTTTAGAGCTATTTGTAAAAGTAATGTACTTTTACCTACACCAGGTTCTCCTCCAAGTAAAATTAGAGCTCCAGGGACTAAGCCACCTCCAAGAACACGATTAAACTCTAAATCATAAGTGTTTAGTCTTAGTTCTTTTTCTGTGCTAATTTCATTTACACGTAATGGTGTGGCAACTTTTTTTAAAGTGTTGCTAGGGGTTTTCCAATCTTTTTTATCTTGTTTTTGTATTACTTCTTCAACAACAGTATTCCATTCTTTACAAGAAGTACATTGTCCTACCCATTTTGCGTATTGAGCACCACAATTTTGACAAAAATATGCAGTTTTTGTTTTAGCCATTACCTAAATTCGTGTTTGGTCTAAAGGTAGGGTAAAGTTTAAAAGATATAAAATTATAAAACTAGAAAAGCTACTTAAAACCATTAGAATTAAGTAGCTTTTTTATAAATTATTTTTGTTTTCTAGTATCCGAAGTCTGCTTTTAAAGCATCAATTTTTTCTAAAGCCATTTCTTTAGTTAAAAAATCTATTTCTTCCATACCAAAAGCTTTTTCAAAAGTACGTAGTGCTTTCTTTGGCTCTCCCATTTGTTCGTAATATTCAGCCTCAAAATAAAAACCTAGCATAGTACTTGGAAATTCTTTTTTACATAAATCTGACAATGGTTTTAAGGATTCAAATTCTTCTTTTTTACGAGATGCAGCATAAATAGCCATAATGTCATTAAGGTTAACGCTTTTTTTAAGCCCAAATAAATCTTCAATGCCTTTGTACTTGTTTTCTAGATAATCAAAAACAGGTTCTTCGGATGTTAGTATTTGCGTTTTATACTCTTTTGGACTAATAGGCTTAAACATTCCAAAAATGTTGTCAAAGGCTTTTCCTAATCCATAAGAAGCAATAGAAATATGATCGGCAGTTTTATAAGAATCAAAATAATAATGTAAAGATTCTTTATCTATTGCTTTTAGTGCTTTGTCTAATGCTAAAATTTTAGAAGTGTTTTTGCTTTTTTCATCTTCTACTATAATTTGATAAAATATTTGTTGATTTATGGCACTTAACCTTGTTGGTATTCTAGACTCCATTTCTGGAGCTAATGTTGGTGAGATTGTGATATATGCATTAAATAAGGATTTTTCTTTAAAAAGATAGAAATTTCCAAAATTTGCAGTTATATCATAGCCAACAATCATTTTAAATGGAGCAATACTATAGCTAGTTTCTAGATAAGGTATAAGTTCCATTCCTATGAATTCAAAGAATTTTTTACCCCTTTCTGTAGGTAAACCATTTTCTTCATCAAAAGAACAATCATCAAATCTTATGCTGTTTTCACTCTGGTTAATACCTACTATAATGCTTTGTGGCATCCCATGAAAATTGCTGTAGAATTTAGAATTAGCAACTACTTGGTCAAATAAATATTCGGCATCTAAAACTACGATAAGAGGATATTTTTTTTTTGCATCATAATCTTCTGGAAAATAGTATTGAACATCACGTCTTTCTTGAAGTTTAAAAGATTCAAAAATTTCTTGTTTTACTTGAGAATTAGCTCCAAAACACAGGAATAGTGCAAAAATTGCAAAAATTTGTTTCATTAGTTTGGTTTTAATACTTAAAAAAAAGTACTTATTTTCGATTTAATAACGGTAATACAAGAAAAGATATTGCCCCAAAAACTACAATCATAGCAGTTTGTGAAATCCACATAACCCACCCAAAAGCATTCCCAGAAACTTCGTTAATACCATATAAAGCTAAGGCTTGACTAATTGCAATAGGATAGATTCCAATACCACCATTGGTTGCAGCCATAGCAAATGTTCCTGCAACAAATGCCACCATTAGCTGGCTTATAGTTAGGCTTTCTGTTCCTGGGACTGCGTATTTTATTACCCATAGCATAGCTACGTAACAAAACCAAATAAATAGAGTGTGTAGTACAAAAGCCCATTTATTTTTCATTTTAAAGATGCTTAAGACACCGTCTAAAAGTCCAGAAATAAAGTTTTTTATTTTTACAGCAAATGCGTTTGTAGATTTTTTAATAAAGAATATGAAGAATAGTAACCCTACAGTACCAAGACCAATTAGAAGAAAAATAGAATTAATATTAAACCCTTTTTCTTGAATAAACCCTAAGATAACATCGGTTTGTAAAAATAGGGTTGTGGTAACAAAAAGTAATAACATTAGAACATCTATTACTCTTTCTGTAACAATAGTTCCAAAACCTTTTTCAAAAGGGACATCTTCATACGTGGTAAGCGCTGTTGCTCTTAAAAATTCCCCAGTTCTTGGAACTCCTAGATTAGCAAAATAAGCCATAAGAACTATAAGGAGGTTGTTGCTAATTTTAGGTTTATAGCCTAAAGGTTCAATAAGATAGTTCCAACGTATTGCTCTAGAAAAATGGCTAAGAATTCCAAAAAGTATAGATACGCTAACCCAAAATAAATTAGCCTCTTTTATGTAATATAGTATTTGTTTTCTGTCTTCTATAGACGTTGAGTTATATGAATACCAAACTAAAAAAACTCCCAAGCTAATTGGGAGTATGGTTTTTAATGTTTTTTTAATGTTTATATTCAAAATTTACTTTAACAAATTGTTTTCTTCATTAGGAAAAACAAGAGAAGGATTAAAGGTTTTTGCTTCCTCAATATCCATTCTAGCGTAAGTTATTAATATTAAAATATCATCAACAGCAACTTTTCTGGATGCAGCACCATTTAGAGTAATTTCTCCACTATTACGAGGTCCAGGAATTGCATAAGTTTCTAAACGTTCGCCATTATTGTTATTTACAATTTGCACTTTTTCACCTCTAACAATATTGGCTGCATCCATTAAATCTTCATCTATGGTTATACTTCCTATATAATTTAAATCTGCACCAGTTACTTTAACTCGGTGTATTTTGGATTTTACTACTTCTATTTGCATACTACAAAATTAGTTAATTAAGTGCAATATTGTCTATAAGCCTTACATTCTCTACATAAACAGCAATAAATGCACGATATTTTTTGCCTTTTTGTTTTCTCTTAATTGGTTTTAAAGTATCTATATCCGAAATTTCTATATATTCTAGATCAAATGTATTCTTTTTAAGAAAAGTCTTTGTTACCCAATCTTTAACATTAAGTGCACTTTTCGTGCCAAATTTTTCTTTGGCAGTTTTTAAGGTTTCATATATAAAAGAAGCTTCATTTCTTGTTTTTAAAGAGAGTCTTTCATTTCTAGAGCTCATTGCCAAACCATGAGGTTCTCTTACAATAGGGCAGCCAATAATAGATACAGGAATATCTTGTATCTGAGTTAATTTTTTAATTATTTGTAATTGCTGAAAATCTTTTTCTCCAAAATAAGCATTATCTGGTTTAATTAAATTTAAAAGCAGTTCTACAATTGTCCCAACACCATTAAAATGATTATCTCTAAATTCGCCCTCCATTACCCTGTCTAAGCCCTGAAAATCATATTTTTTAGTAACAATGTTATTCTTGTAAATTTCTTCTGCAGATGGTGCAAAAACTGTTATTTGGTTAGATAATGAGTTTAATTGTGCAATATCTTTTTCCAGAGTATTGGGGTATTTTTCTAAATCTTCTTTATTATTAAACTGTGTTGGATTTACAAAAATAGTAACTATAACAGACTGGTTTTCTCTTAAAGCTTTTTCTACTAAAGATAAGTGTCCTTTATGTAAAGCACCCATTGTAGGAACTAATCCTAAACTCTCTTTTTTATTAAGAGAATTTAGAAAGGTATTTAATTGTAAATTAGTTGTAATTACCAACATATAATTTATTTAAAAGCTAGCAAACTTACTATAAATACCTGTAATCTCTATAATTTTTGTAATTTTGCATTTGCGTTCGCAAAAAAAAATTAAAATATTTTCTTATATGAATGGTAAAAAGGTATTGTTTGTATCTTCCGAGTTAGTCCCTTATCTTCCTCAAAATGAAGTTTCGTTAATGTCCTATGAAACTCCAAAAATGGTAAATAGTAATGGAGGGCAAATTAGAATTTTTATGCCTAGGTATGGAAATATTAACGAAAGAAGACACCAGCTACATGAAGTAATTCGTCTTTCTGGGATGAATTTAGTGATTAATGATATGGATATGCCTTTAATTATAAAAGTAGCATCTATCCCAAAAGAACGTATTCAAGTTTATTTTATAGATAACGAAGAATATTTTAAAAGAAAAGCCACCTTTACAGATAAAGAAGGTAATCTTTTTTCAGATAATGACCAGCGTGCAATTTTCTTTGCAAAAGGAGTAGTAGAAACGGTTAAAAAATTAAATTGGACACCAGATATTATCCATGTACATGGCTGGATGGCATCTTTATTACCATTGTATTTAAAAAAGTATTACGCAGATGAACCTTTATTTGCAGATAGTAAAATAGTTACATCCGTTTACGGAAAAGGTTTTGAGGGAGAGTTAGATTCTGAAATGGTTTCTAAAATTGCGTTTGATGGTATTTCAGAAGAAAGCATTACTCCGTTGAAGGAGCCAGACTATAATAATTTGTTAAAAGTTGCAGTAGATTATTCAGATGCTGTTATTTTAGCAGCGGAAGAAATTCCAGAAGATTTACAAAGTCACATATCCAACCTAGAAAAACCAGTGTTGCCTTTTGTTCCTCTTCAAGAGTTTGAAGAAGCGTATGCTAATTTTTATAACACAGAAGTTTTAAAATAATCTAAATGAAATTACTGAATAGATTACAGTTTCCTGCACTAGTGGGGACTATGTTTATTTTAATAGTATTATCTTCTTGTGAAGAAGATTTAACAACTATAGGTGGGGATGTTGTTGGCGAAACCCCATTTACGACAGATAAAGAAGTTTATGATGTATTTGCATACAATAACAATATTAATGCAGTGCAAACTAATAAGTTATCTGTTTATCAGTTAGGAGTTTTTAATGATCCTATCTATGGTAAAACTGAAGCTCAGATAACTTCTCAAATACAATTATCTACAGAAAATCCAACATTTGGTATTAATACTCAAGAAAAAGAAGATGGTGCAGCTACAGATACTAGTGTTACCGTTATTGAGGAGAATGAAACTATAAAAGAAGTTTATTTATATATTCCTTATCTAACAAAGACTTCTTCTGAAGATACCGATGGGGATGGAGTTATTGATGCTTATGATAAAGTTATAGATGCTGATAACGATAATGATAATGATGGTAGAACCAATAATGAAGAAAGAACAGCAGGAACAGATCCTTTAGATCCAAGTAGTGTAGATGCCAATTTAGATGGGTTTAATGATGTTGGTGATAAAGAAGAAATAATAGCAAATAATTTTGCTGTTAGGGTAGAGCTAGATAGTATTTATGGGGATAGAGAAGCTTCTTTTAATGTAATCGTAAAAAGGTCTACATTCTTTTTAAGAGATTTTGATGCGGATACTAACTTTACAGAAGCAGAAGAATATTATTCTACCCAAGAGTTTTCTCCGGCATTTACAGGTGAAGAATTGGCAAATGAAGAAGAGACTGTTAGTGACTTTCAAATATTAATCCCGCAAGATGATAATACTAGTACTACAGATGTAGATGAATCTAAACAAAATGCAAAATTAGCTCCAGGGATACGCATCCCTTTAGATAATACATTTTTTCAGAATAATATTTTAGATAAAGAAGGTAGTACAGAGCTTATAAGTCAGGCAAACTTCAAGGAATATATTAGAGGGTTACACATATCATTAACGTCAAACGGAAATGACATTATGCCACTTTTAAATTTATCGCAGGGAAATATTACAATGACTTATACGTATAACTCTGTAAATACAAATAGTACTACGGATACTTCTGATGATAAAATTGAGGAAAAAGAAAAGGATTTTATTTTTTCATTTGTTGGAACAGATTTTTCTGGTAATGCAGTAAATACATTTATAAATGAAAATTATCCTGCAGAGGTTTTAGATGCTTTAAATGCTCCAGAGCAAGATGCTGAAAAAATATACCTAAAAGGTGGGGCAGGAGCATATGCTAAAATTAAGCTGTTTAATGAAGAAAATACAACAGAGTTAATTAGGGAAATAAAAGAAAATAATTGGATTATTAATGAAGCTAATTTAGTTTTTTATGTAGACCAAACGGCTTCTGGTAATAGCAGAAATATTAAGCCTCCAAGATTATATCTATTTAATACAGAAGATAATACTGGAATTTATAATCCGGCAACAGAAAATTCTCTTGATAATACTGCTTTTGGATTATATTTAAATTATGACGGCTTTTTAGAAGAATCAGATTCTGGGGATAAATACACTGTTCGTATTACGGATTATATTAATAGTATTGTTGATGAAGATGAAAATCCAACATTAGGATTAATGATAACTCCAAATATTGGAATATCTAGAGCATTAAATGCTCAAGTAAACGGAGAGTCAGTAGAGTTACCATTAGCTCCTACGATTTCGCCTTTAGGAACGGTATTGTATGGTGGTAATGTATCTTCTGAGAATATTGATAAGAAATTACAACTAGAAATTTTTTACACAAAGACAAATTAAATAAGTATTCGATATATTACATTTAATTATAAGACGTTATAGTTGTTGTACAACGTATTTATAGCATCTTAAAGGAATTATAAGTTATATGTCTAATTTTTCTATTTTTTTATTAATACTTAATATAGATTTGTACCGAACAAATAAAGTACAACCTTAACTAATAAACAAATATGTGTGGAATTGTAGGGTATATAGGCCATAGAGATGCCTTCCCAATTGTTATTAAAGGATTACAAAGATTAGAGTATAGAGGTTACGATAGTGCTGGTATAGCTCTCTTTGATGGTAATACTATAAATCTTTCTAAGACAAAGGGGAAAGTAGAAGACCTTAAAAAGAAATCAAAAGAAATATCTATGGCTGGTACTTTAGGTATTGGTCATACACGTTGGGCAACACATGGTGTTCCTAATGATGTTAATTCTCATCCACATTACTCTAATTCTGGTGATTTAGTGATAATTCATAATGGAATTATTGAGAATTACGAATCTATTAAACAGGCTTTACAAAATAGAGGTTATACTTTTAAATCTGACACAGATACAGAGGTTTTAATAAACTTAATTGAAGAGGTTCAAAAGACAGAAGGAGTTAAATTAGGAAAGGCAGTACAAATTGCACTAAACCAAGTGGTAGGTGCATATGCTATTGCTGTTTTTGATAAGAAAAAACCAGACGAAATTGTTGTAGCTAAATTAGGAAGCCCTTTAGCTATTGGTGTTGGGGAAGATGAATTTTTTATAGCATCAGACGCTTCTCCATTTATAGAATTTACAAATAACGCTGTTTATTTAGAAGATGAAGAAATGGCAATTGTAAGACTAGGTAAAGAAATTAAGCTTCGTAAAATAAAGAACGATGCAGTTGCGTATCCAAATATATTGGAACTGCAAATGAATTTAGAAGAGATTGAAAAAGGTGGTTATGATCACTTTATGTTAAAAGAAATTTACGAGCAGCCAAGAGCTATCATGGATACCTACCGTGGTCGTTTATTAGCAGATCAAGGTATAATACGTATGGCTGGTATTGACCAGAATATTGAAAAGTTTGTAAATGCTAATAGGATTATTATTGTTGCTTGTGGTACCTCATGGCATGCAGGTCTTGTAGCAGAATATATTTTTGAAGATTTAGCAAGAATCCCAGTAGAAGTAGAATACGCTTCAGAGTTTAGATACAGGAATCCTGTAATTACAGATAAAGATGTTCTAATTGCAATTTCCCAGTCTGGAGAAACTGCAGATACGTTAGCTGCAATTAAATTAGCTAAGGAAAAAGGAGCATTTGTTTTTGGTGTTTGTAATGTAGTAGGTTCTTCTATAGCTAGAGAGTCAGATGCAGGGGCATATACCCATGCTGGTCCAGAAATTGGAGTTGCATCAACTAAAGCCTTTACAACCCAAATAACAGTCTTAACTTTAATTGCCTTAAAACTAGCAAAAGAAAAAGGAGAGTTTTCTGGTTCTAAGTTCCATGAATATTTAACAGAATTAGAAACAATACCTGCGAAAGTAGAAAAGGCTTTAAAATCTAATGGTTTAGTAGAAACCGTTGCGGAGGTTTATAAAGATTCTACAAACTGCTTATATTTAGGAAGAGGTTATAATTTCCCGGTAGCATTAGAAGGAGCGTTAAAACTAAAAGAAATTAGTTACATACACGCAGAAGGGTATCCTGCTGCAGAAATGAAACACGGACCTATTGCTTTAATAGATGAGCAAATGCCCGTTTTTGTAATTGCAACTAAAAAGGGGCATTATGAAAAAGTAGTAAGTAATATACAGGAAATAAAATCTAGAAAAGGAAAAATAATTGCTATAGTTACAGAAGGTGATGTTCAAGTAAAAGAGCTTGCGGATCATGTAATTGAAATTCCAGAAACTTTAGAGAGTTTAACACCATTGCTAACTACTATTCCTTTGCAACTATTATCATATCATATAGCAGTAATGAGAAATTGTAATGTGGATCAGCCAAGAAACTTAGCAAAATCTGTTACAGTAGAGTAAAATTTCATATTTAAATTATATAAAAAGGGATTGCAACAATTGTTGTAATCCCTTTTTGCTTTACGAAAAATGAAATTTTATATATGTTTATTTCAGAATAATTTACTATGCATGCATAATTTTTTGTATTTTGTCATTGTTAATTTAAAAAAATAGGTATATTGTAATTGACTAGATAACTTAAAAAAATTAAGAACAGAATGAGAAAAATACTCTTTTTATCCTTCCTTTTTATAGGATTGGGTACTTACGCGCAGACCATAGTTAAAGGTTCTGTGACTGATCAAGATGCTAATCCTGTACCAGGTGCAAACATTGTTATTGAAGGAAAGGCAATAGGAACCGTTACGGATTTTGATGGTAATTTTATACTAGAGACTTCTGAGAAGCCCCCTTTCAAATTAAGAATAACAAGTTTAGGTTATAAAGAAGCTACTTCAAGTATTGCAACAAATAATCAAACTATTTCTGTTGTAATAAATGAAGCGCAAACTTTTTTAGATGAAGTGGTTTTGTCTGCATCTAGAACTCCTGAACGTATTTTTGAATCTCCAGTTACTGTAGAACGTTTTGGTTTAAAGGAAATAGAAACTACTGCAGCAGCAGATTTCTACGGTGGATTAGAAAACCTGAAAGGTGTAGATGTTAATACAAATAGCTTAACATTTAAGTCTGTAAATACTAGAGGCTTTGCAACTTTTAAAAATAATCGTTTTATGCAATTGGTAGATGGGATGGATAATTCTACACCAGCTTTAAATTTTCCTATTGGAAATTTAGTAGGTATGATAGAACCAGATGTGAAAAGTGTAGAATTGTTACCAGGAGCATCTTCTGCATTATATGGAGCAAATGCTTTTAATGGTATTCTTTTTATGACAAGTAAAAGTCCTTTTGATTATGAAGGTATTAGTGTTTCTATAAAAAGAGGTATTACTTCGCAAGAAGCTGCTGGGGATAATGCCTATACAGATTTTGGAATTCGTGCAGCATATAAATTCAATGATAAATTTGCAGCTAAAGTTAACTTTGGATATTTAAAGGGAACAGATTGGGCAGCAACTAGTGAGGTAGACAAAACAACTCCTGGAGGAACAAGAGCCGATACAAATTATGATGGTATAAATGTTTATGGGGATGAGGTTTCTACAAATATTAGAGCTGCCTCAGGATTAGGAGTAATACCTGATGTAGTAGTTAGTAGAACAGGGTATAATGAGGCTGCTTTAACAAATTATAATGCGGAAAGTATTAAAGCAGATTGGGGATTATATTATAGACCTATAACAGATAATAGTTTAGAAATATCCTATGTAGGTAAAGTAGGTACTGGTTCTACTATATACCAAGGAACAAATAGATATAATATTAATGGCTTTTTTCAGCAGCAACATAAGCTAGAGGTTAGGAATGATAACTTTTTTATAAGAGGATATGTAGTAAATGATAAAGCGGGAGACTCTTATGATATGGTCTTTACAGGAATAAATATTAATAGAGCTTGGAAAAGTGATGAAGATTGGTTTGGCGATTATATAGCAACGTATGCTGGTATTGAGTTAAGTGGGAATCCATCAGGTTTAACAACCCAACAAAAGCACGATGCCGCAAGGGCAACAGCAGATACTGGCCGTTATTTACCAGGTTCACCTGAATTTAAAGCGGCTTTTGATAGGAGTATACAAAACCCAGATTTAACTCAAGGATCTAAATTTCAAGATGCTTCTAAGTATTATCATGCAGATGGTAACTATAATTTTAGTCATTTAACAGATTTTGCAGATATACAAATAGGTGGGTCTTATAGACAATATAGTTTAAATTCTTCAGGAACTATTTATACCGATTTAGATGGTTCTATAGATTATTCAGAGTTTGGAGTATACACACAAATTCAAAAGAAATTTGAAATAGATAATGAGAAAAGTGTAAAAATTACAGGTTCTGTACGTTATGATAAATCAGAATTTTTTGATGGATTCTTTTCTCCAAGATTATCTGCTGGTTTAACACTTAATCGTGACCATAATATTAGAGTTTCTGCACAAACAGGTTTTAGAAACCCTACTACGCAAGATTTATTTATAGGATTAGACGCAGGGCGTGCAATTTTAATTGGTTCCGCTCCAAATAATTTAGATAGGTATTCCAGAGAGTTTAATGTAAGTCAAACAGCTCAAGATGATTTTGGTCAACCAGCCGCTGTTACGCAAACAGGAGCAGCTGCATATAATAACTCCTATACTGCTAGTTCTGTTGAGGAATTAGGTAGAACTGGAAATCCAGCAGTTTTAGAAATTTCTAACCCAGATATAGTTAAACCAGAGCAGGTGCAGTCTATAGAGTTAGGGTATAGAGGTAAAATAGATAAATTAATAGTAGACTTTAGTGTGTACTATAATAAGTATAAGGACTTTATATCGCAAGAAGTAGTGGTTTCTCCTTATTACGGAAATGTAGGGGAGCCATTATCTATTGCTGCAATAGCTAATGATGATTACCAAGCTTGGAGTGCATATACAAATTCAGAAGCAGATATAGCTTCCTATGGAGCTTCATTGGGTCTTTCTACTAAAGTTTTTGGAAATTTTGATTTAAGTGGAAGTTACACCTATGCTAAGCTAGATTTTGATAGAGAAACGTATCCAGATTTTGCGACAAACTTTAATACACCAGAGCATAAGTTTAAAGCATCATTTGGTAATACTGAATTGTTTGAAAATTTAGGATTCAATGTTTCTTATAGGTTTAGTGATGATTATTACTGGGAAGCGCCTTTTGGTAATGGTGTAGTACCTGAGTTTCATACCGTAGATGCGCAAATAAACTATACAGTCCCTAGTATAAAGTCTTCTTTTAAAGTAGGGGCAACCAACTTGTTAGGCGATGAATATTTTACAGCTTTTGGAACAGGGTTTATTGGTTCTATGTACTATTTATCATGGACTATAAATAACTAAAAAACTTAAAAAAATTACAATGAAAAATATAAAATACATACTACCATTACTTGTCATTAGTGCTTTTGTGGCATGTAATGATATTGAAGATGTTGACCTTGTAGAAGAGGAAATAGTTGCAGAGTTGCCAGATTTAACCGCAGGTTCTGTAGATTTTTCTAATTATGTAGCGCTTGGAGCTTCTTTTACAGCAGGTTTTACAGATAACGCTCTATTTAAAGCGGCTCAAGAAAATTCTTTCCCAAATTTATTGTCAAAGAAATTCCAAATGCTAGGAGGAGGAGATTTTACACAGCCTTTAATGAATGATAATATTGGAGGACTTGTGTTGGGTGGAAATTTGGTAATAAATGCACAGACAGATACTTTATTTAAGCCAAGATTAGTTTTTGATGGTAAAGGACCAGCTGCTTTAAAAGATGTAATTGGCGATATAACACCAACAACAGACTTTTTGCTTAATAACCCAACAGGAACATTTAAGAACCTAGGAGTACCAGGCGCTAAAAGTTTTCATTTATTAGGAAATGGGTATGGTAGTATTGCTAATTTTCCTGCAGCGGCAAACCCTTATGCAATACGTTTAGCAGCAGATAATCCAAATGCTTCTTTGTTAGAGTTGGCTATGGCACAAAACCCTACATTTTTTACCTTATCAGAAATTGGAGGAAATGATGTTCTAGGGTATGCAACAACTGGTGGAGACGGTACAAATGCGATAACAGATATAAATACTTTTGATTTTGCTTTTAATACTTTAGTTACAACACTTACATCTAATGGAGCAAAAGGAGTAGTTACTAATGTGCCTTATATTACAGATTTACCACATTTTACAACTGTACCGCACAATCCTTTAGATCCAACAAATGAAGATTTTGGGTCTCAAATTCCAATATTAAATACTATTTATGGAGCAATTAATCAAATATTTATTGCTTTGGAGCAACCAAATCGTGTTATAGAGTTTTCGGAAACAGCAGCAAGTGCTGTAGTAATTAAAGACGAGACATTAGATGATTTATCTGCACAAATAGCAGGAGCTTTAGAGGCAAGTGATACCTTTCCAATTTTTATACAACAATTTGGTTTGCCAGCGCAAGCAGCACCTCTTGTAGCAAATTTATTAGGAAACGCCTATGGACAAGCAAGACAAGCCACAGAAGATGATTTGTTTGTATTGCCAAGTAGTTCTACTATAGGGGAAATTAATACAAAATCAGTAGCGTCATTAATGAACCAAGGATTAACTTTGCAACTTGCTGGTCAATTTTCTGTAGAAGGAGTATCTCTTCCTTTAGAAGATAAATGGGTGTTATTACCTAGTGAGCAGCTAGAAATTAAACAAGCAACAGATGCTTATAACCAAACTATAGCAGCTGTGGCAAGTGCAAATTCAGATATTGCTTTGGTAGATTTAAATAGTATTTTATCAGTAGCTTCTACAACAGGTTTGGAAGCTGGAGAATTTACATTTACTACGGATTTAGTCACTGGTGGTTTAGTAAGCTTAGATGGTATACACTTAACAAGTAGAGGTTATGCAGTAATGGCAAATAAATTTTTAGAACAAATTGATGCTACTTTTGGGTCAAACTTTGTTTTGTCAGGAAACGTAAATAATCCTGAAGATTACCCAACAAATTATTCCCCTGCATTACAATAACATAAAATAAATAGTATGCAAAAAGGAGCAATATTGTTATTGCTCCTTTTTTTTGTTTAAACTGTTTTTAATTTAAGGTTTAAACCGTATCTTTGCAGCCTGAAAATAGAAGCCAAATTTGGCTTAATTAATACTAAATACTTAAACACGTAAGTAATGTCTAAAGTTACAGGTAAAGTTTCCCAAATTATTGGGCCAGTAGTGGATGTAGAATTTCAATCCGGAGCAGACCTTCCAAAAATTTACGATTCATTAGAAATTGTTAATAAAGATAGTTCTAAACTTGTATTAGAAGTACAATCTCATGTAGGAGAAAATACTGTTCGTACAATTTCTATGGATTCTACAGATGGTTTAAGTAGAGGAACAGAAGTCTTAGCAACAGGTAGTGCAATTCAAATGCCAATTGGTGATGATGTTTACGGACGTCTATTTAACGTAATTGGAGATGCTATTGATGGTTTAGGAGATTTGCCAAAAGCTGGTAAAGATGGTCTTCCAATTCACCGTGAGGCACCAAAATTTGAAGATTTATCTACTTCTACCGAAGTATTATTTACAGGTATTAAAGTAATAGACCTTATTGAGCCTTATGCGAAAGGTGGTAAAATTGGTTTATTTGGTGGAGCCGGAGTAGGTAAAACCGTATTAATTCAAGAATTAATTAACAATATTGCAAAAGGACATGGTGGTTTATCTGTTTTTGCAGGAGTAGGAGAACGTACTCGTGAAGGAAACGATTTATTACGTGAGATGTTAGAGTCTGGTATTATTAAGTACGGAGACGACTTTTTGCATTCTATGGAAGATGGTGGATGGGATTTATCTAAAGTAGATAAATCTGCAATGAAAGATTCTAAAGCAACTTTTGTTTTTGGACAGATGAATGAGCCACCTGGAGCACGTGCACGTGTTGCATTATCTGGTTTAACAATTGCAGAATATTTCCGTGATGGAGCAGGAGAAGGGCAAGGTAAAGATGTACTTTTCTTTGTAGATAATATTTTCCGTTTTACGCAAGCAGGATCTGAGGTATCAGCACTATTAGGTCGTATGCCTTCTGCAGTAGGTTACCAACCAACATTAGCAACAGAAATGGGTGCTATGCAAGAGCGTATTACATCAACAAAAAGAGGTTCTATTACATCTGTACAAGCGGTTTATGTACCTGCAGATGATTTAACGGATCCAGCACCAGCAACAACATTTGCTCACTTAGATGCAACTACAGTATTATCACGTAAAATTGCGGAGTTAGGTATCTACCCAGCGGTAGATCCATTAGATTCTACATCAAGAATTTTATCTCCAGAAATTTTAGGAAAAGACCACTATGGTTGTGCGCAACGTGTAAAAGAGTTATTACAACGTTATAAAGAATTACAAGATATTATTGCCATATTAGGTATGGAAGAATTATCTGAAGAAGATAAATCTGCAGTAGGTAGAGCAAGGCGTGTACAACGTTTCTTATCTCAACCTTTCCATGTAGCAGAACAATTTACTGGTATACCAGGTGTTTTAGTAGACATTAAAGAGACTATTAAAGGGTTTAATATGATTATGGATGGAGAGTTAGATCATCTTCCAGAATCTGCTTTTAATCTTAAAGGTACTATCGAGGAAGCTATTGAAGCAGGAGAAAAAATGCTTGCAGAAGCATAAAGGTTCAGAGTTATGAGTTATAGAGTAAAGATTTGCTCATAACTCGTAACTCATAACTCATAACTAAAAAATATGTATTTAGAAATTGTATCACCAGAAGCTATATTGTTTAGTAGTGATGTGGACTCTGTAGTTTTACCAGGAGTAAATGGTGAGTTTCAGATTTTAGAAAATCACGCATCTATAGTATCTATTTTAAAGTCTGGGACTATTAAAATTCATACTCATTCTCAATCTCATTTAGTTCTTGATGATCTTCATGGAGAAATAGTTCCTCATATAGATGATGACAAAATTTTAACTATTAAGATTAGTTCTGGAACTATAGAAATGAATAATAATAAAATTATCGTGTTAGCAGATTAATTTTTAATTATAATATAAACAAAAGAGCCATACATAACTGTATGGCTCTTTTGTTTTAAATTTATTTTTAACCAAGTATTAATAATACCCATTCTTGGTTTGCTGAAATATAGTTACCTAAAATTTTAAAGCCAATTGCGGTATGCGCATTTAATGACCTTTTATTTTTAAAGTCAACTTCGGTAATAATACAATTATATTTTGGTATTAATGTGCGCTCCATTTCTTTGTATAAATTTCTAAAAACTCCTTTTTTTCTGTAATTTTTGGCAATGCATATTTGCCCCATTACTATATAATTTTTTTGTTCAGGAAGTAGCTCATTAATTTGGCTAAACATAGGTTTTAATAATTCTATTTTATCAGCAAATATAGGATTCATGGAGAGTGCATAGCCAATTATTTTTCCATTATGTTTTGCAATTGTATGCGCGCAAATAGCATTCATTTCTTCTAGAAGATCTAAGGTATGAGATACGGATACAAAACCTTCTTTTATTTTTTCTTCTGTAGATAAATTATTAGGCAAGTTTTGTTTTTGAAGAACTAGTATTTGTTGTATTTCATTTTTAGTTTTTGTTTTACAGTATAATATATTCTTGCTCATCATTGATAAAATATTTTAAAAATAGATTATATAATACAAATATAATATTCCTTAACATTACAATAACTTTGATAAAAGCAACTAAATTAGTTTTTGTTGTCTATGTTTAAAACACTAACAATGACCAAACCATTTTTAACTATATTTTTTGTTTTATGTATTACTCTTAGTAATTACGTACAAGAAGAAATAGCTTTACAATATTATAATCAATTTTCTTCTAATATTAGTTATGTTACTTTGGGTAGTTTGAATATTAGTTATGAAAGAACTATTAGTAAATATTTTACTGGAGGGGTAGGAGTTACCAATTATAGTAATAGTCATAATGATTTAAATTTAGAAAAACACGATGGATATAGTGTTTATAATGTAAATTTAGAAATAAATCCTTTTGTAAGATTATATATTCATAGTACACAAAAAAGGAGTTTTTTTGTAGAGGTTTTAGGTTCTTATAATGAAGCAGAAGTGAATACAGGAAGACGTATTTCTAGATCAGTAAATAATTTAGGTTACGGTGTTTACACTTATGAGTATGGTTCTCAAAAAATTGAAAATATAGGATTAGGAACAGGAGTTGGTTATAGGTTTTTACTACTTAAAAATAGATTAGTTTTAGAAGCGCAATTTGGAGTACGTACAAATTTAAAAGAGATATGGATTTATGATATTGGCTTGGTAAGAACAGGAATTAAAGCCGGATATCGTTTTTAAAAGAATAATAAACTATGAAAAAATATATTGCATTATTAGGGATTGGTCTAGGTAGTTTATTTTGGACACAATGTTCTCCTCTAGATGATGATTATATAAACTGGAGCACTATAGAATTAGAGGTAAAAAATGCTTTAAAAATAGAAAACAAAGAAAATTATATAGTAGGGGATACGCTTTTTTTTGAACTAAATTTTAGTAGATATTTACCAGAAGAAGCCCAATCTACAGATTTGGATGTATATGAAACCTCAGGAGTAAATAAATTTACTTACGGATTTGGAATGTTAAAATACTCATCATTTTCAGATAGTTATCAAGGGGTTAGTATTGATGAAAAGTACTTATTGTCAGAAAAAGGAGGTATTAATTACACTAGTCAAGTATTTACAATATTAAATTCTGATACAAATATTTATGAATCTAGAATAGGAATTATTTTAGTGGAAGAAGGTAAATATCAATTAGATTTTAGTTATTTAACTTTGTATAGCGACTATAACTCTTATAGACCTTCTGTAGGGATAGAACATATTATTTCAGAAGACCAACCACTAGTATTAAACTTTACAGTATCTAAATAAAAAAATACAATTTCAATGTTTTAAAATGTGTTTTGTAAAGGTAAAAGATATTAAATTTGGGGTATGTGCAATTTCCCCTCTATTTTAAATAAAAAACTAAAAAAAAGGAAGCAAGAAGCAGCCCTTCGGAGTTTGCCTGTTTCTAGTAATTTGGTAGATTTTTCTTCTAATGATTATTTGAGTTTTGCAACTAACGAAACTTTATACGCAAATACGTTTCAACTTTTATTGAATAAGGGAGTTTCTCATAATGGTGCTACTGGCTCCAGACTAATTTCAGGAAATCATGATTTATATTCTACTTTAGAGCAAGATTTAGCTTCGTTCTTTAAATCGGATAGTGCCTTGGTTTTTAATTCTGGTTACGACGCTAATTTGGGGTTTTTTAGTGCTATTCCACAAAGAGGAGATATTGTTTTGTTTGATGCTCTAATACATGCTAGTATTCGGGATGGTATTTTATTAAGTAATGCCAAAAGTTATAAGTTTAATCATAATAGCATAGTAGATTTAGAGGAGAAGATTAATCAGGCTACTCAAAAAGACTTTAATGGAGAAATTTATATTGTAACCGAATCTATTTTTTCTATGGATGGAGACTCTCCGGATATAGATACACTAATTAAATTTTCAAAAAAAAATGGTTTTCATCTAATAATAGATGAAGCTCATGCTGTTGGTATTTTTGGAGCTCAAGGAGAAGGGTTAGTACAGCAGAATAAAGCATATAAAGATGTTTTTGCTAGGATAGTAACTTTTGGAAAAGCCTTTGGTAGTCATGGTGCTGCCGTTTTAGGAAGCGAACAGTTAAAAGAATATCTGGTAAATTTTTCTAGGAGTTTTATTTATACTACTGCATTACCTCCTCATACTGTAGCGACAATTACAGCTGCTGTTAAATTTGTAGCGGATGAAGAAGGTGAAAAGGCTAGAAAAGATTTAAAGGAAAAAATAGAATTTTTTAAGAAGAAGGTTAAAGATTTAAAACTTCAGGATTTATTTATACCTAGTAATTCGGCAATACAATGTTGTCTTATTCCAGGAAACGGAAAGGTTAAAAAAGTGGCAGAAAAATTACAAGAAAAAGGGTTTAATGTAAAAGCTATATTAGCGCCAACAGTAAAAGAAGGCCAAGAAAGACTTCGTTTTTGTATACATTCTCATAACTCTAAAGAAGAAATTGGGCTAGTCCTTCAAATTTTAGCAAGCTTTATTAAGTAGTATGGAAGATAAGTTTTATATGCTTGGCTCTTTTGAGTTTGTCGCAGATGTGCAAATAATTAAAGGAAAATTAGAATCCGAAGGTATTCCAGTGTTTTTAAGAGATGAAAATACCTTAAATTCAGACCCTTTAATAAGTAACGCCATAGGAGGTGTAAAGCTACAAGTATATACAAAAGATAAAGAACGAGCCTTAAAAGTATATAATGATATAAGAGCATATGCTATAGATGCAAATGGAAACCTCATAGAATGTCCAAACTGCAAGGCAAAAAAGTCTGAGGTTTTTTATAAAAGAGATTCTATACTTTATAAATTGTTTCCCTTTTTTGAAAAAAGAAAATACAAATGCCTTAATTGTGGTATAATAACAAAGCCAGAATAGTATGCAAAAAATATTTGTAACAGGAATTTCTACGGAAGTAGGTAAAACAGTAGCTTCTGCAATTTTTGTAGAAGCCTTAGAGGCAGATTATTGGAAACCTGTACAAGCAGGAGAATTAGAAGATTCTGATAGTCATAAAATAAAAAAATTTGTATCTAATTCTAAAACTAAGATTTTTCCTAATAGTTACGCACTTAAAACTCCTATGAGTCCGCATGCGGCGGCAGAAATAGATGGTGTTGTTATTAATTTAAAAGAGATAAAAGAGCCAAAAACAAATAACCACTTAGTTATTGAAGGTGCTGGAGGACTATTAGTTCCTTTAAATGATACGAACACAATATTAGATATTATTAAACCAGACTATAAGGTTCTTGTAGTTTCAAGGCATTATTTAGGAAGTATAAACCATACCTTATTAACCTTGCAGGCTTTGCAAAATAAAGGTATTAAGAATATTGCTTTGGTTTTTAGTGGAAATGAACATAAAACTACAGAAGAAATTATTTTTAAAAAAACTGGAATACCAGTAATTGGAAGAATTAATGAGGAAGAAATTTTTACTCCTGAAGTGGTAAAAAAATATGCTACGTTATTTAAAGAGCAATTACTTTCTTTCTAAAATTTCGGCTTTTTCTACAGTTGCTTTAAGTGTGTAATGTGTAGATAAATAAGCATCAATATATTCGTTTTCTTCTATTTCTTTTTTGTCAAAAATGCGTTTATTCTTTCGTGCTATTACAGTTTTTGGTTGTAGAACTTCCATAATATATATTAGCTCTTCTATAGAGTTTTTTCTAGGATTATTAAAAAATCTAAAAAGCTCATCTCTACATAAATTACTTGGGTGTGTAGCAGCTTTTGTAGGAGGTAGTTTTCCAAGTTGCCAATACCCAATATGATATTCTAAAAAAAGAATATTTTTAGTAGAAAGATTATTTTTTAAAATATATTCTGGAACAGAAATACCTTCGCCATTTAAAAAAGTATTTCGTTCTATTTTATTTTTAATAACATTAACCGCTTCTATATAACTTTCTGTAGGCATAAATAAAAGTAGTATTAAAGCAATTGGTTGGTAGTTTACTTTTTTAAAGAATGTAATTTTAGAAACTGCTATAGCTACAAAAATTACTAAAACAGGGTGTAGTTGTATTAAGTAGTGCCCATTTATTCTACCTCCTTGTATAAAGGAAAGTAAAACACCAATAATTATAAATAGTAATAATTGTAATTGTTGCTTTTTAAAATCTATCATTTTCTTTTTCCAAAGCACGAAAATAAAACCGCCTATGCATAAAAAAATAGGAGCCATTTTTAAGAAAGAATATCTTCTGGCATTTGTATATTCTAATGGAGCAAGTATTACAGATTTCCACCAAGTTTCGGTAATTCCTTTTAGGTAATATGGTAGTATAGTAAGTAAAAAAAGAATAATTATTCCTATGCCAAAAGCCATAGAATTTACGAAGCCTTTTTTAAAGGCATTATTTTTTATAGCTCTGTATATATTATATAATCCTATAATTAAAATAGGGTAAGCCATATTTAATTTGGTCATAACAGACAGGCCAAATAAAATACCTGCCAAAAAATGCCACTGCCACTTATTCTTAGCAACAATTACATATAATCCTGGCATAAAAAAGAACATACAAATATGCTCAGACATTACACCTTGTAGACTTCCTAACATACTTAATAAGCTAACACATAAGAAAGAAGACCAAAAAGCTACTTTTTTAGTGGTTATTGATAGAGCAGTTTTATACGTAAAAAAAGCTGTGCTAGCTACAATTAAAACTCCTATGGCTCTAAGAGCAATGAAACTTTTGCCAAAAATAGAAATTATAGTTGCAAAAAACAGAAAAGTAATAGGAGGCTTTAAGTCCCATAATTGTGTATAAGGTAAATGCCCTTCTACCCAAGATTGTCCTAAAAGAATAAAGGTACTTTCATCTCGGTCTATATAATCTCTAAAGAAAAAAGGAAAACGTAGAATAAATGATATAATACAGAGTAATAAAAATACACTTCTACTTTTTAATTGTGAATAATTAAGAGTTAGTTTAGATATTAGTGCTTTAGTCATTAACATGTATATGATTATTTCTCATCTTTGCAAGATAGATAAAATAATGAAGGCGAAAAATCTATCAGAAAGAGATAAAAAGCATTTGTGGCATCCGTTAACACAACACAAATTGCATTCCAGCATGTTAGCAATAACAAAAGCAAAAGAAGCTTTATTGTATGATGAGGAAGGAAAAGAGTATATAGACGGTATAGCTTCGTGGTACACCTGTATGTATGGGCACTGTAATGATTACATTGTAGAAAAGGCATACAAGCAAATGCAAACTTTAGATCAGGTGGTTTTTAGTGGTTTTACCCATGAACCAGCGGTACTTTTATCAGAAACATTAATAAAGATATTGCCAGAAAATCAGAAAAAATTATTTTTATCTGATAACGGTTCTACTTCTACAGAAATAGGTATTAAAATGGCTTTGCAATACCATTTTAATCAAGGGAATAAACGCCAAGTTATGTTAGCTTTTGAAGACGGATTTCATGGGGATACTTTTGGCTCCATGTCGGTTTCTAGCCTTTCTGTTTATAATGGTCCATTCGAAGATTTTTTTATTGAGGTAGAACGTATTCCTACACCTACAGTAGAAAATATAGATACCATTATTTTAAATTTACAAACTAGATTAAAAAAAGCAGATATAGCAGGTTTTATTTATGAGCCATTAGTACAAGGAGCTGCAGCAATGAAAATGCATGATGCAGACGGATTAAATAAAATATTAACCGTCTTAAAACAGCATAATGTAATTACCATTGCAGATGAGGTAATGACAGGTTTTGGTAAAACAGGCAAGAACTTTGCCTCGGATTATATGTCTGTAAAACCAGATGTTATATGCATGTCTAAAGCGCTTACCGCTGGTTTGGTTCCTATGGCAATTACTAGTTGTACGCAAAAGGTATATGATGCTTTTTATAGTGATGATATTGCAAAAGGATTATTTCATGGGCATACCTATACAGCAAACCCAATAGCTTGTACTGCTGCTTTAGCAGGTATAGAATTGTTGCAATCCGATAAAATGCAAAAAAACATAAATCGCATAATTGCATCGCATCAAAAGTTTAATGAGGAAATAAAAAACCATCCAAAAGTTGCTAATACCAGACAATGCGGAATTATTTTTGCATTAGACTTAGCTATTAAAATGGAGCGTTACGGTAATCTAAGAGATAAATTATTTAAACATTTTATGGATAATGGGGTGTTTTTACGACCTCTGGGGAATACTATTTATATATTAGCACCTTATGTAGTTTCTGAGGCACAAATGCAGAAAATATATAGTACTATTAAAAGTGCTTTAGAAATTGTTTGATACGTATTAGTTTTGATAAAACCTATTTCCATAACCGCAATTGGCTCTATTTCTCCACTAGGAGATTCTTTAGAAGAAGTCTGGGCAAATTATAAAAAGCAGCAACATTTTTTTCAAAAAAAGAGTTTTGAAAGTAGTGAAGAATGGGTAGCAAGTTTATCTAAAAAAAGTATTGCTAAAATAGAAATATTAAAGCAGTCCGATTCTAAATATAAAAGTTTAGATAACACCGTACTTTTTGCTTTGTTAGCATCTAGAAAAGCCATGAAAATGGCACAATGGAATGCAGAAGATGGTTTTGGGATAAATATGGGTTCTTCCAGAGGAGCAACTGCTTTATTTGAGAAATACCACCAAGAGTTTTTACAAGAAAGCAAAACATCAACTTTAAGTTCTCCAACGACAACATTAGGTAATATTTCTTCATGGTTAGCACATGATTTACAAACCCAAGGGCCAGAAATATCGCATTCTATAACTTGTTCCACGGCGTTACATGCGCTTCTTAATGGAGTGGCTTGGATACAAAGTGGTATGGTAAATAAATTTATGGTTGGTGGTAGTGAGGCGCCACTAACCCCTTTTACTATTGCGCAAATGAAGGCCTTAAAAATATACTCTAATAGTAAAGAGGAATATCCGTGTTTAGCTCTAGATATAGAAAAGTCTAGAAATACTATGATTTTGGGTGAAGGTGCTTCTATTGCTTGTTTGGAAGAGGGAATAAAAGAAAATTCATTAGCAACTATATTAGGGGTTGGTTATGCTACAGAAATTTTAAAACATAATATTTCTATATCCTCTGATGCAGAATGTTTTCAACGTTCTATGAAAATGGCATTAGGAAGTACAAACCCAGCGGATGTAGATGTAATTGTAATGCATGCTCCAGGAACCATAAAAGGAGATATATCCGAATTTAAAGCCATAGAAAAAGTTTTTTGTAACAAAACCCCTTCGTTGACTACTAATAAGTGGAAAGTAGGGCATACTTTTGGAGCATCAGGAGCTCTAAGTCTAGAATTTGCAGTCCTAATGTTACTAAATCAAGAGTTTATAGATGTCCCGTTTGTAGAAAGTTACACCCCATCAAAAATTAAAAAAATAATGGTAAACGCTGTTGGTTTTGGTGGTAATGCGGTTTCTGTTTTACTTTCTAAATAAGAGAGATTTTTCTTATACTTTTTTTCAAAAAATAGTCTATCTTGGATTTTTAACCTAAATATTAAAATAGATAAAGTTACGGTTTGGGATTCTGGAGCAAAATCTGCAGATGGTAAAGGGTCTACGGCGAACTTTATTTCAGGGATGTATAAATCTGTACCACCTTTACAAGAAATGTTTAATATGGCAGGTATGCAATTGCCAGAATATTTAAAAGGGAAAGATGTTGTAGATTTTAAAGATAATACGGAAGAAATTAAAGGAGGTAGTAAAGAGAAGTAATTTTTTTTCTTTTTAATAAGAAAGGCCTGTTATGTCTAAAGTTATAACAAGCCTTTTTTTTGAATTTCCTTTCTTGGGATATGAGCCTTAAATAGATTATTTTTGTTAGCTATACATAAAACGTCTATAGGTATGAGTAAAGTAAGACATGATTGGACTAAGGAAGAGATTTTAGAAATTTATAACAGACCTTTAATGGAACTGTTGTATGATGCTGCTACAATACACCGTAAGCAACATAACCCTAATGAAATTCAAGTTTCAACATTACTTTCTATAAAAACAGGAGGTTGTTCAGAAGATTGTGGGTATTGTCCGCAAGCTGCTAGATACCATACCGATATTGATGGGAACGACTTAATGTCTGTTTCGCAAGTTAAGGCGCAAGCGTTACGAGCAAAATCGTCTGGAAGCTCAAGAGTTTGTATGGGTGCCGCTTGGCGTAATGTTAAAGACGGGCCAGAATTTGATCAAGTGTTAGAAATGGTTCGTACCATAAATAAATTAGATATGGAAGTTTGCTGTACCTTAGGTATGGTAACAGAAAACCAAGCAAAACGATTATCTGAAGCTGGTTTATACGCTTACAACCATAACTTAGATACTTCAGAAGACTATTATAAAGATGTAATTTCTACACGTGCTTTTGAAGATAGAATAGATACTATCGAGAACGTTCGTAAAACCAATGTAACCGTTTGTAGTGGTGGTATTATAGGCATGGGCGAAAAGTTAGAAGATAGAGCAGGAATGTTAGTAGCACTTTCTTCTTTAAATCCGCAACCAGAATCTACTCCTATTAATGCTTTAGTAGCCGTAGAAGGCACACCAATGGAAGATATTAAACCTATTGAAATTTGGGAAATGATACGTATGGTAGCTACTACAAGAATTGTATTACCAGAAACTCAAGTTAGGCTTTCTGCAGGAAGAACACAAATGAGTAGAGAAGGGCAAGCAATGTGCTTCTTTGCAGGAGCAAATTCTATTTTTGCAGGAGATAAGTTATTAACTACTCCTAATCCAGATGTAAATGAGGATATGGAAATGTTTAAAACCTTAGGATTAAATCCGCAGCAACCATTTAAAAAATCTGCACAACCAAAAACGGTAGAAGCAAAAGACTCTAAACTAGATTCTTTAGGAGAAAAACCAAAATGGACAAGGCCAGATCATAAAATAGAGCGTAACGAAGCTGCTAAGGCAAAAGCTTAATCTCTCATTGAGAGTTTAATTATTCAAGGCTTCCTCTACTCTAAATACAAAAATGTATTGTTGAAAGCATATTTCTATTTAGGTTCGCATTTCTTTTAAATAAGTTCTTTAAGTTTTTCGTAAACTAAATGACTTTCCCAACCGCGGTAAAGTAAGTAGTCTGCAAGCTTCTTTTTCCTTTGTTGAATGTTAGTTTCTCTAATTTGAGAGAGTCTTTTCTTGGCTAAAATATCTAAGGTTTCTATATAGTCCTGCTGTTCAATTTCTTTAAGGGCAATAGTTATATTGTATTTTGTTATCTGTCGTTGTTTAAGCTCATTTACAATTCTATTTTTGCCCCATTTTTTAATGCGAAATTTTCCACGAGCAAAACTTTTAGAAAAACGTTCTTCATTTAAATAATTTTCTTGGATAAGATGGGTAGTAATTTGATTAATAGCATCTGGAATCATTCCCATATCCCTTAATTTAGTTTCTACTTCTTTATGGCAACGGTCTTGATAAGCACAATAGCTTTCCATTTTTTTAGTAGCTTCGGTTACAGAATAGAATTTTTTGTTGTTCATGGCACAAAATAAAACAAAAAAAGCGACTCTGTTTTAGAGTCGCATATTATAATTTATACTTATTTCTATACTATATACTCATTAGTAGTCCAAACAAATTAAATATTTAGGAATCTTTTTCCAACCTAATTCTGGTGCAGTTAGAGTAGTGTCGCAAATAGGGAGGGTTAAAATTAACTCAGAATTTACTGGATTTTCTTTTGAAAATTTTACAATAAATCTCTTACCTACATCTTGTTTTTTGTTAGAAGAACCTGTTTTTTTATATAATTTGTTTTTGTAAGTGTATATATAATCATATGCAAAATATCCAATAATAGCATATGATTCTTTTACAATACCAATTGAGTAAAGAGTAGGTTTTTCTACTGACTTCATTTTTCTATTGTGCATATAAAAATATATCCCAATGAATAATAAAAGCCCAATTATAAGAACAGGAATTGATTTCTTATTATTGTCCATATTTTTTTTTGTAAACCACGACTTATTCCTTTTGCAGTAATGCTATAATTTTTATGAATCATAAACTTAGCCATATTTTGAGTTACATTAGATTCTAAGTTACTGTGCTTACTTAAAGACTATGAATCACAAAGCAACAGGTAGTACAGTCATTAATAAAGAAAAATTTTCAATACTATATAGCTCATTTAACATAATTAAGAAGATTAATCATTATCCAAACAAATTAAATGGTTAGGAATCTTTTTCCAGCCTAATTTAGGCGCAACTACTGTAGTGTCACAAATAGGGAAGTTTAGCATAAGTATTGAGCTAGATGGGTTTTTATAAGACAGTTTTAAGAGAAATTTTTTTCCAATTTCATTTTTCCATTTTTTATTACTGTTATTTAATCCATTATAAGTTTTGTTATTATACTTGTATGTATATCGAAAATTAAAATCTCCAACTATAGCGTATGATTCTGTTAAAATTCCTATGGTATAGATTTTATTGACTTCTAGCTCTTTTTTTTCTTTTTCATCTATGAAGTAGATTAATAAAAGAAATATAATAATGGCAAGTAATATTAAATATGGCTTTCTATTTTTTTTCTCCATACTATTGTTTGTGAATAGATTTTTTTTTGAAACTTAATTTTTTAATCAAAAAACTCTACAGTCGTTTTAAATTCTTCGTACTGACCAAGATCTATTTTACTGTAAGAAGGGTTTGTAGAAGAATAATAAACAGTAAATTTTTCTCCAACGCATCCTTCTTTGCCATTGTTACAAATAAAATCTCCTGAAACACCGCAAGAACCAGTGTATATTTTTTTGTCAACGGTATATTTATATTCTATATAGTAGTAACTTAAATTTCTGTGTTGAAAATTAATTATTTCGCCAATAACTGTTTTTTTATTTTCAGAAACACTATAGTCTTTATAAATTGTATATAAAGCTAAAATTATTAAGATAATACCTACGGATATAGCCCATAATTTGTCTGTATCTTTATTTTTTTTCATTAGCTAATTTTTTTAATCCCGATTGAGTACCAACAGATATTGATCCTAAATATGCTTTTGAAAATCCATTATTAAATGGAAATGTATTTATTGATGAAAGATATTTAGATTGTATTTTATTGTTAATTTTTCCTACTCCAAAATTTACAACAGTTTTTTTAAAGTTGTTACTTTCAAATCCTTCATGAATTGTAAAACTATATTTAGATCCAATTAACTCTGCTCCTATGTTTGAAGAAAAAGAAGAAGCCAATAAAGAGATGCCATTTATTCTGGTAATATCTCCTCCGTTAGATAAAAATTCTGTGCCAAATTCTCGTGCTATATTTGCTTTGGCACCTTTAGTTGATAAAGAGAACATGCTTCTGATAGATGAAAAAACGCCTCTAGCTCCATAATAAACACCAAGTTCAGCACTACCAATTATTACAACAGGTACTGCTAAAGTACCTATAATTACTTTGTAACTCATAGAGTGTAAGCCTGCATAATACTCCGCTTTGTGTTGTGCAACCTTAATATCCCACTTTTGCTCTCTATAGGTATGCATGTCATCTTGCCAATCTCTATAAGTATATGGGCCGTTTTGCGTCATAATTACACTATCTAATTCTTCTATGGGGCAATGTGTTCCATCATTGAAAAACATAGTAGTTTTATTACTATTTTCTAGATACTCAAAACCAATAGGGCAAGTAATAGCATTTCCTTTTTCGTCTATACAGCCACCTGAAGAGTATGAACTATAGGTATATATTAATTTATCATATACTTTTTTCCAGTTACTAATAAAGTATTGTTGAACATAGGGTAAAATTATAGTGCTAGTCCAATTTTTTCTTTTGTATAAAAGTAGAATATGTGTAGTAGTGCTTTTGCTAGCACTGGTAATTAAAGGTATTATATTTTTCTTAAATAGAGCAGGGTTATCATTAGTCTCCACTAGATTGAGGCATTGTTTAACTATGCTTTCTAACTTACGATTTAAGTAATTATTTAATTGCCGTAACTCTAATAGATCTCTCATCATAAATAAAAGGGTATTAATTAGCCATTGGCCAGTTGTTTTTATGAGGTTCATCATCAATACTAATATCTTTAGCACTAATGATAATATCTATAAGGTAGGGAGATGCACTCATATGATGAAAATTTTCTGTATAGCGTACACAGAATGCACTTTTAAAATCTATGGTACGCATAATACCACTAAGATTATTATTATAAAAAACAATTTTACCATCTTTTGTACTGGTATCAGATAGTGCCCAACGAGAAAGTTCTTTGGTAAAATTGCTCATTTCTAAACTTAAAGAAATTTGTCCTGCAACAACACTTGCAGATGGTCTACCAGTAGGATCCGTTTGTTGATCTACAATTAAAGAATAATCTAGTATTGTAATTATTTTGTTGTCTAATTTTAATTTTGCTTCAAAAGACATAGATGTATTTTGTTAAAAGTTGTTTGTATATTACAATGAGGGAAGATATTTTTATTTTATATATACAATATAGGATATTTATTGTAGGAAAAATGGAGAGAAGTTAAGAAAATTAGTGCATTTTATCGAAAAGAAGGTTTTACAATGCTTGTAATTCGTAGAGGAATATTTTAATTGTTTTTAATGTATTCTTAATTTATGAAGAAACTTATATAAACAAAAAAAAGCGACCCACATTGCTGAAGGTCGCTTAAATTATAAATAGCCATTATGGCTTAATATATGGTTTTACCGTCTTTATTTTTAAAACGGTACTCTAAATACGTATACGCATCTCGAGGTTGTATTTTAATCCATCTTTTGTGTTCTAAAAACCACTTGGAACGTATAGATGGGAAACCTTGTGTAAGGTATGCTGCTATAAAAGGATGTATATTTAGTGTTATACTGTTATTTTTTGCAGGACCTTTTAAGAGTTTCTCTAAAGCAAAATTAATTTTGTCTATTAAAACAATTGGAGCTTCTACTTCCTTTCCAGATCGGTTAGGGTCTTCCTCTGTTGTTTTAATGTTCATTTCTGGGCGTACTCTTTGTCTAGTAATTTGAATAAGTCCAAATTTACTTGGCGGCAAAATTTTATGTTTTGCACGATCATCTTTCATTTCGTCTCTAAGATGGTCAAAAAGTTTTTTTCGATGTGGTGCTTTAACCATATCAATAAAATCTACCACAATAATACCTCCCATATCTCGCAAGCGTAACTGTCTTGCAATTTCTGAAGCTGCTAAAAGATTTACTTCTAAAGCTGTGTCTTCTTGATTTTTAGCTTTATTAGATCTATTGCCACTGTTAACATCTACGACGTGTAGTGCCTCTGTATGTTCTATAATTAAATATGCTCCTTTACTCATAGAAGCAGTTCGGCCAAAAGACGTTTTTATTTGCCTTTCAATACCAAATTTTTCAAAAATAGGCACACTAGATGCGTGTTGTTTTACAATAGATTCTTTAGCAGGTGCAATTTCTTGAACGTAATCTTTAATTTGTTCATAAAGCGCCTCATCATCAACATGAATACCTGTAAAGGAATCGTTAAATATGTCTCTAAGTATAGAAGATGCTCTAGTAAGTTCTACTAATACTTTGGATGGTGTTGGTGCTTTATATAATTTTTTACACATTGCCGACCATTTGTTCAGCAAGTTTTCTAAATCTTTGTCTAATTCTGCTACTTTTTTGCCTTGGGCAACTGTACGGATAATTACTCCAAATCCTTTAGGCTTAATACTGCGTACTAGCCTTTTAAGTCTGTCTTTTTCCTCTGAACTCGCAATTTTCTGTGATACAGATACACGATCAGAGAAAGGTACCATTACTAAATAACGCCCAGCAATTGATAGTTCTGAACTTATTCTTGGCCCTTTAGTGGATATTGGTTCCTTTACAATTTGTACTAATATTGATTGGTTGGCTTTAATAACATCTGTTATAACACCATTTTTGTCAATATCTTTTTCGGTTGGAAAATTTTTAAGGGAATAATCTTGAAGTTTCCCTGTGCTTACTTGTTTTGTGAATTTAAGCATTGAAGCTAACTGCGGTCCAAGGTCATGATAATGCAAAAAAGCATCTTTTTCATACCCTACATTTACAAATGCAGCATTAAGACCAGTAACTGGTTTTCTAATTTTGGCAATAAAAATATCGCCAACAGAAAAATCATTATTGTCTTCTTCTTTGTGTAATTCTGTAAGTTTTCCATCCTTAAGTAAAGCAAAGTCAACGGAATCAGAACTTGATCTTACGATTAATTCTCTATTCACCTGAATTTATTTAAGGTTAATCTGTAATATACAGATTAATAGTTTATATAATACCAAAAACAGGTTATATATAACCCGCCGAAATCGTCTGACTTCTATGTCAATGAACGTATTTAAAAAGAAAAAGTAGTTTTAAAACTACTTTTTCTTGTGTCTGTTAGCTCTCCTACGCTTTTTGCGCTTGTGGGTAGCTACCTTATGTCTTTTTCTTTTCTTACCGCTCGGCATAAAATTCTACTTTTAGGTTATTTTTCTATTTAACTTGTACATTACTCTTAACTCCTTCTACAAAAACCTTTGCAGGTTTAAATGCAGGGATATTATGAGCAGGTATTTTTATTGTTGTGTTTTTAGATATATTTCTTCCAGTTTTTTCAGCTCTAGTTTTAATAATAAAACTTCCAAAACCTCTTAAGTAAACATTATCTCCACTTTCTAAAGAAGTTTTTACTTCTTCCATAAAAGATTCAACAGTTGCTTGTACATCTCCTTTTTCAATTCCCAGTTTATCTGAGATTTTCGATACAATTTCCGCTTTCGTCATCTTGAATTTTAGATTTTCTGTATGTTTTTTCGGGATGCAAATATATAAATTAAATTGAATCTTTCATCCTAAAGAACTAATTTTAAGTATTTAAACTACTACTTTTATATTTAACTCTAATTGAACATGTTGTTTTCGCATAAAATTTTACACTGGTATGCCCAAAATAAAAGGACTTTACCATGGCGTACTACAAGAAATCCATATAATATTTGGTTGTCTGAAGTTATCTTACAACAAACAAAAGTAGCACAAGGAACACCATATTATCTAAAATTTACAGATACTTTTCCTACAATACAGGATTTAGCAAGTGCGCCACAAGAGAAAGTTTTAAAACTTTGGCAAGGTTTAGGCTATTATTCTAGGGCAAGAAATTTACATGAGGCAGCTAAATTCATTGTTTCTAATTTGAATGGAAAATTTCCAGAGAGCTATAAAGAATTAATTAAATTAAAAGGAATAGGAGATTATACCGCAAGTGCAATTGCATCCATTAGTTTTAATGCGCAAGAAGCAGTTGTAGATGGTAATGTGTATAGAGTTCTTTCCAGATATTTTGGTATAGATATTCCTATTAATAGTACAGAGGGTATTAAATATTTTAAAAAGTTAGCAGTAGAATTGTTAGATAAAGAAAATACCAGAGACTATAATCAAGGAATTATGGAATTTGGAGCTATACAATGTACTCCTAAAAATCCAGATTGTATTTCTTGTCCTTTAAAAGATAGCTGTATTGCTTTGGAAAAAAACTTGGTAAGTGGTTTACCTATTAAAATAAAAAAGACCAAAATAAAAAAACGATACTTTAATTATATTATTCCTATAATTAAAGATAGTTTTACAGTACTTAATCAAAGAACAGGAAAAGGTATTTGGCAGGGCTTATGGCAGTTTCCATTAATAGAGCTGGAAAAAGAAGCTAGTTTAAATGAAGTAGAAAAGGAAGCAACTGCCTTATTAAATATAAATGCATCTTTACTTGTTTATAAAGATGTTGCAATAGTGCATAAACTATCTCACCAACATTTGTATACAAAATTTTGGATTCTAGAAACAAAGCAGGAGGTAGATAATATGGTTAAAATAGAAGAATTAGAAAAATATCCTGTACCAGTTTTAATAGCAGATTTTATTAAAACCTATAAATTTTAGTACTTTTGATTATTAGATAAAAATTATGAGCGGAACATTAAATAAAGTAATGCTAATTGGGCATTTAGGAGATGAGGTAAAAATGCACTATTTTGAAGGTGGAAATAGTATAGGACGTTTTCCTATAGCAACAAATGAAACCTATACCAATAAGCAAACTGGAGAAAAAGTTACAAATACAGATTGGCACAATGTTGTTGTTCGTAATAAAGCTGCAGAAATATGCGAAAAGTATTTAAGTAAAGGGGATAAGGTATATGTAGAAGGCCGTTTAAAAAATCGCCAATGGCAAGGAGAAGATGGTAATACTAGATATACTACGGAAGTTCATGTACAAGATTTTACTTTTTTGTCTACCAAGAAAGAAAGTATGGCAAATGCTAAGAGCCAACCACAGCAACAAGCTACGCAACCCTCTAAGCCAACGCCGCAACAACCAGCACAGTCTTCTGCTCCCCAAGAAGACGATGATTTACCATTTTAAACTCTAAATAGTAACTATTGGATCCTGACCCCCTTAGTTTAGTACTAAGTTTTGTTATAATGGATAGTGCTTTTATTATTAAAGTAACTATTCTTATACTTTTGTTAGTTTGTTCCGCCCTTATTTCTGGAGCAGAAGTAGCTTTTTTTGGACTTTCCCAGACAGATGTAAAAGACATTGAAGAAGAAAAAACAAACAAAGGTAATTTGGTTGTAAAACTACTTAGTAAGCCAAAAAAATTATTGGCTACCATACTAATAGCCAATAATGCTATTAATATCGGAATAGTTTTATTATTTAATGTTCTTGGGGATAATTTATTTGCAAATATTACAACGGTAATTTTTGGAATTGTTTCTGTTCGTTTTTTATTAGAAGTAGTAGTAGCTACTTTTTTAATTCTAATGTTCGGAGAAATTTTGCCAAAGGTGTATGCTAATAGGAATAAAATAAGTTTCTCAGAATTCATGGTTTATCCTTTAAAGGTTTTAGATGTGTTATTTTCTCCTTTAAGTTTACCAATGCGTTATGGCACTATATTTTTATACAATAAACTTGGCAAAGAAAAATCTAGTTTAAGTGTAGATCATCTATCTCAAGCATTAGAGCTTACATCAGACGGAGATACAACAAAAGAAGAGCAAAAAATTTTAGAAGGGATAGTATCTTTTGGTAATACAGATACTAAACAAGTTATGTGCCCAAGGATAGATATTTTTGCTTTAGATGAGAGAATGAAATTTCTAGAGGTTTTAGAAGAAATTAAAACACATGGGTATTCTAGAATTCCAGTTTTTTCGGAAAACATGGATAATGTGTTGGGGGTACTATATGTAAAAGACTTATTACCATATTTAGACCGTAAAACTTTTAATTGGTTATCCTTAATGCGAGATCCTTTTTTTGTTCCTGAAAATAAAAAATTAGACGATTTGTTATTGGAGTTTCAAGAAAAGAAAAATCATTTAGCAGTTGTGGTAGATGAGTATGGGGGAACTTCTGGTATAGTTACATTAGAAGATATAATAGAAGAAATTGTTGGGGATATTAGTGATGAGTTTGATGATGAAGATTTAATTTATTCTAAGTTAGATGAGTATAATTATGTTTTTGATGGTAAAACAGCTTTAAAAGATTTTTATAGAGTTATAAAACTTGAAGATGAAGACTTCTTTGAAGAAGAAAAAGGAGAATCAGAAACTATAGCAGGTTTTGTTTTAGAAATAGCAGGTAATTTTCCTAAAAAAGGAGAATTAGTAAAATTTAAGGACTATAAATTTGTTGTAGAAAGTTTAGATAAGAAAAGATTAAAACAAATAAAAGTAACCCTACCACATGATTCTTAAATATAGCTTTAGTATATTAATAGTACTAATTTGTTTGGTAAGCTGTCAAGAAAAAGAACCTCTGCCTAAGCCTAAAGCGCAATTGCGTTTGGAGTATGTTTTAGGTAATGATAAAAAGGTGGAGACTAGTAATTTTGAATTTCTTTATAATGATAATGCCTTTATAGATAAAAAGAAAGATAATTCTTTTGTTATTTCTTATCCTGATATGAAAGGGGCAATTTTTATTAGCTATAAAAAAGTAGATAATAATTTAAGTAAATTAATTACTGATGCAGAAAGACTTAGTTATGAGCATGCAGTAAAGGCAGATGGTATTCATCCGCAAGTATTTAGTAATCTAGAAAAAAAGGTACATGGTGTTTTGTTTGAGGTTGTTGGTAATGCAGCATCACAATCGCAATTTTTTGTAACAGATAGTACAAAACATTTTCTAACCGGATCTCTTTATTTTTATACCAAACCAAATTATGATTCTATTTATCCTGCTGCTGCTTATTTAAAGGAGGATATTGGAAAGATAATGGAAAGTTTAAAGTGGAAAAATTAGAGCGTCTATTTTTTTAACATAGCTTCGGCATTAGCTATACTAGTGTTTATCTTATTGGCAACTTCTTTAATTTGAGTTTCTTCTGTATTTAATAAATTTTGTTTTTCGGCACTTAACTCTTTTCCATTAAGAATTTCGTCAGAATCAAATTTAGAACCAAAACCTTGCATCCAATCCATCATAGATTTATTGGCATTTTGCAAGTCTATCATAGCCTTTTCATATTGCATACCTGTTTTGGTAGAATCTATCATAGGTTTTAAAGTACTAACTAGTTTTCCTAGTTCACCCATTTTAGGCATAACTTCATCATGAATGGCCATTACTTGCTGCATTTGAGTTGGTTGGGCAGGACCCTTTTTTTCTTCTTTACAAGAGGTAAGAGTGTACGTTGCAATTGCAATTAGAACAAGTATATATTTTTTCATGGTTAGGATAGTTATTTTGTATAACATAATAAAGCTGTTTCAAAGATACAAAACAGCTTTATTCCTTTCTTTATGAATTGTAAAGCATTCATAGAAATTTTAAAATTCATTTTTTATGATAAGCTTAAAGCTACTTTTCTTTTTCTAAAAAATTCTACAATAGAAATTAAAATTAGACTAATACCAAATAAGGGGAATACTATAGATAATATGATTAATACTGTAATAATGCCATAACCAACATTAAATTTTTTAGGCACTTTAGGAATACTCCAACTGCCTTTTCTTTTACGCTTAATATAAGATATAATAGCTGAAATGCTTGCCATGCATAAAGCAAACGCAGTAAATAACATTAACCACCAGTTCCAAGCCCCAAATTGACCTTGATGAAAAGCCATTACCCACATTCTTCCTCGCATAAGAATACCAACATCTTTCCAAGTGTTTTCGTGAATTAGTTTTCCGCTATACTGGTCAAAATGTAATTTTTTTTGTGCGCTTAAATTAGAAAATAATTCATTGGATACACTATAGACTCCTTCTTTACCTTGAGGAAGTTCTATTGATACTTTGCCTTCTAATTGTAATGCTTTTGCTTTAATTACCATAGCATCAAGGCTAAGCGGAGCTGCTCCAGTAACGCTAGATTTAAAGCCACGCCCTTGCCATGTTGCAGGGTATCCGGTATTAGTTACTTCTTGTAGCCATTTAAAATTAGCACCAAAAACATCAGTCCATGGAAAACCACCGGCTAAAGTAAGTAGTAAAAGTCCAGATATCCAGAAGCTAAAAATTACATGTAAATCTCTAAAGAGAATTTGCTTCCCTTGGTTAATTCTAGGAATAAAAAAACCTTTTAAGCTCCAATCTCTAGAAGGCCACCAAACATAAAGACCAGTAATAATAAGAACAACCATCCAACTGGCAATGAGTTCTACAATTTTAGTGCCCCATTTACCTAATAATAACTCGCCATGTATTTTTCTTATTTTATACATTAAAGTGTTTTTAGGTACAATTTCACCCGAAACATTTCCTTGGTATGGGTTAACATAAAGTGTGGTTTTTCTTCCAAATTTACCAGACACAAATTCTGTTGCTTGGTTTTTGTATTGTGGAATAACCATAGCGTTTGGTTTTTTTATTGCTTTTTTATTTGCAATCTCTAATTGTTCCTGAAAATTTATTGATGAGCCTTTTACTTCTACCTGTTTAATATGTTTTTGTCTTGGGATTTCATAATCTGCTTTTAGTAAATATATAAAACCAGTAATAGCTAGTATTATAACGAAAGGAGCAGAAATTAATCCTGCAATTACATGCCATTTCCAAAGCCATTTATTTAATAAATCATTTTTTTTCATTTTTTTCATTTTAAAAAATGGGGTGTTAATTTTAACACCCCATAGATAAATTAAAAGGAGTATTTTATTCCTCCGTGGAAAGCTCTTGGATTTCCAATTATATAACTGTTCTCACCTCTAAATCTATTGTAAGAAGCTCTAACAGAGTATAAATCATCAAAGATGTTTAGGGCATGCGCCCAGATTTCAAAGTTTTTGTAACCATACGTTGCTTTTAGGTTAATAATGTTGTGTCCATTATAGGTGGCAGTACTAAAAGTTCCGTCTTGATTATTAATTTGACCTTCAAAACTAGTATTGTATTTGCCAACTAATTCATGTTCGGTAGCTATTTTAAAGTTTTTAAAGAATGATGGTTTGTAAGTTATTGTAGACATGCCTAATAGATTTGGTGCAGTCTCCATAGGTGTGTTAGAATAATCTGTTCCCCTTTCAAAAAAGCTAATATATTTATGGTTGGCATAGCTACCATTATGGCTTAATGCAATTTCTTTTGTGGCATTAAATGTTATTCCATATTCTATTCCCATGGAACGTGTTTTTCCTGCATTGGCATTGTAGAAAAGATCATTAGGGTCTCTAAGTGTTATTAATGTATTTTTTCCTTTTAATACATACAAAGCTGCATCTAACTTCCAAGTATCATTTTTAAAATAACCACCAACTTCATAGTTGTTATAATCGCTTGGTTTTAAATCAAAAATTTCTCCTCCAATATCTACAAGGCTGTTTCTGTATAAATCAGAAGTTTGGGGCGGAGTAAAACCATTAGAATAGTTTGCGTAAATACCTCCAGAGTTAGAAAAATTATAGTTTGCACCTAATTTAGGAGAAATGTTATTGTATTCCGATTTTGTGTCCTGAGCTCCAGCTTGTCCGTCTATACGGTTATCATAATCGTACGTAAATTTGTCGTAACGTAAAGCAGCAGTGATTTTTAAAGCTTCAATAGGTGAAATTTCATATTGAAAATAACCAGCATAGTTTAAAATATCTGCTTCGTAGTTTAAAATATAATCGTTAGAATTTTTGGAGTAGCTAAGGTTTTGCCCTGTAGTTGGGTCTACCGTAATACTTATGTTTTCGGCTACATAGTCTTGAGGAGATAAATCTGCAAAACCGCCAACGATTAATGAAGAATTAAGAAAATTAAAATCTAATTTATGTTGTATTAATCCAACATAACTAACAAATTGATTAGAGTTTGTTTCTCCAGAACCTTGCCCAGTTAATTGGCCATTGTTTCTAAACTGTCGCACCCTGTAAGATGGTATTTGGTCCATTCTATTGTCTCTGTAAATAAAGTTGAATGATGTTTTGTTGTTATCATTCCAATATTTATCCAAAGTGCTTCTATATCTAAAAGCAAGAGCAACCCTTTCTGTAAAAGTTTGGTCACTTTCATAATTACCGCCCAGATAATCAGATTCACTTAAAGAGCCCGTCATATCTGTCCTAAAGTCTACTAAAGTAATGGCATTTGTCCATTTTAGAGTTTCAGAAAAATCATTAATAGTTTTAAAAGTAATCGCAAACTTTTCATAATCACTATGTTCAATTGGTCCATTTTCTCTAAAAATATAGTGTGTACCAACATAAAAGCCAAAATTTTTGGAGTTATGGTTAGATATTTCAGCTTCGTATTTTTTAACGCCCATATCATTGGCTTGGAAGCCAATACTGCCATGTAATCCGGGTTTAGGATTTTTGGTTAAAAAGTTAAAACTACCACCGATAGATTCGCTTCCGTATATGCTTGATGCTGGTCCTTTTAAAACTTCAACCCTTTCAAAAGAAGTGTTATTCATTTCTAATAAGGCATTGTGATTAAACACAGCTGTTGGTCTAATAGGAAGGCCGTCTTCTACATATAAGAATAAAGATTTTGTAGAAATAGGAGAGCGAACAGACATAAAGTGAACCTCGTTACTAGATGCCTTAGAGGTAGCCATAAAAACCCCAGGAACTTGGTTAACAATTTGCTCAATACCAAAGGGTTTTGTTTCTTTTATATTCTGAGCACTAATAACCGAAATAGCTGCTGGTACTTCCTTTCTTTTTTGTTGTTCTCTGCTGGCAGATATTACAACTTCTTCTAGTGATTCTTCTGATGTTTGAAGTTGTACTACATTTAATTCAGAAGTAAGAATTATAGAAGCATCTTTATATCCAATATAGCTAACAGTAACCTCGGAGTTGTCTTTTAATGTAATTGAAAAATCTCCTTTTTTATTTGTTGATGTTCCTTTTTTTGTTGATGTTCCTTTTTTTGTTGTGGAGATTATTGTTGCTCCATGTAACGCTTCATTATTTTCGCCTAATACTTTTCCTTTATATGTATTTTGAGCATATGTTAATGAGCTTATTGCTAAAACAAGCAATAATGTACTAATTTTTTTCATTTGTGAGATTGTTAAAGTTTAAGTGATAGCTGTTTTGCTCTCACTCAAATTTTTAAAATAGAATTGTAAAACCTAGAATGTATTTATTTTAACTTAAATAAATAGGGGGTTTTAATGAGCTTTTGTAAAAGAGAAAGTGGTAATTTTCGGTATGTTTTATATAAATTTTAGAAAATAAGTTTTCTCTGTAGGGCAATTCAAGTTTTGTTAAATAAACAAAACCTATTGGGTATTCTTCCAAGGAAACTTCAGGAACATTAGGTGTTTTATTTTTTTCTTGCGCTTTTAATTGTTGCATTAAATAACATTTTCCTTGGCAATTAAGTTCTGTTTTTTCTTTATTGATGCAAAGAACCTCTGCTATATAATCTTTATTAGAAATATATTCTAACAAAGGCAAGACAGGCCTTGTCATAGCAAGTAAATAAAGTAATATAAGAAAATAGGAAAAATAAAGTTTCAATATAAAATCTTAAAAATTTAATTTTTGTAAAAGTAGGACACAATTTTTGATAAAAAAAATAGGGTTTTATATTAAGTAATATTAAAAATTGAGTCAAATTTGTTGGAAATATTTTTGAGTGAATAATTTTAATAAGAAATGGCTTTATCTAGCACTATTATCCTTTATATGGGGGTCTTCTTTTATTTTAATAAAAAAGGGTCTAGTAGGGTTTAGTTCTTTGCAAGTAGGGGGTCTACGAATTATTTTTGCCTCTCTATTTTTATTTGTATTTGGAATAAAAAGTTTAAAAAATATAAGCTTAAAAGATTGGAAATGGATTTCTATAGCAGGTTTTTTAAGTTCCTTTTTTCCACCCTTTTTTTTCGCTATTGCCCAAACAGAAATTGACAGTGGAATAACCTCTATTTTGAACTCTATAGTTCCGTTAGCAACTACTTTGGTAGGGGTATGGTTATTTGGTTTGGCTATAAATAAAAGACAAATTTCAGGCGTGTTTATTGGTCTTTTAGGAACAATAGCTTTAATAGTTGTTGGTATGGAGTTTAGTCCTAATCAAAATTATTGGTATTCTATTTTCATCTTTTTATCTGCCTTGGGGTATGCTTTTAATATAAATATTATTAAGAGACACTTAGCGCATTTAACACCATTGCAGGTTACTACTGGTAGCTTTGGAGTAGTAATTATACCTGCGATTATTATGTTAGGATATGGCGGAATTTTAGAAGTAAATTATAAAAGTATAGAAATACAAAAGGCATTGGTTTACCTACTTGTTTTAGCTATTTTGGGAACTGCAGTAGCAAATATTCTTTTTAATAAATTAATTCATATATCTAGCCCTGTATTTTCGGCATCTGTAACTTATATAATCCCTTTGGTGGCAATTTTATGGGGTATTTTAGATGGCGAAACAATAAATTTATATCAAATAGTAGGAGGTGTAATAATTCTTTTTGGAGTTTGGCTAGTAAATAAAAAAAAGCACCCCATTAAAGAGTATTAAAATTTAAGTAAAAAAAGCGCTAAAAACCTTGTAAATTATATAATTAGAAGTATATTTGCACCCGCCTATTTAAAAAATAAATAGGTTTTAATATTAAATTAATACACGCTATGTACGCAATTGTAGAGATGGCAGGGCAGCAATTTAAAGTTGCAAAAGACCAAAAAGTGTATGTTCACCGTTTACAAACGGAAGAAGGAAAAAAGGTAACTTTTGACAATGTACTTCTTTTAGATGACGGTAAGAACGTTACTATTGGCGCCCCAGCTATAGACGGAGCCGCTGTTGAGGCTAAAGTCATTAAGCACCTAAGAGGTGATAAAGTAATCGTTTTTCACAAGAAAAGACGTAAAGGTTATAGAAAAAAGAATGGTCACCGCCAGTCTTTAACTGAAATAGTAATTGAGAGCATAGTGTCTTCTGGCGCTAAAAAAGCAGCTCCAAAGAAAGAGGCCGCTCCTAAAAAAGAAGCAGCTCCTAAAGTAGCGGCTAAAAAAGCAGCTCCAAAGAAGGCAGCAAGTGCTAAAGCAGATGATTTAAAGAAGATTGAAGGTATTGGTCCAAAAATCGCTGAAACTTTAACCGCTGCAGGAATTGCAACTTTTGCTGATTTAGCAAAAACAAAAGCAGAGAAAATTTCTGAAGTTATTGCAGACGTTCGTGGAAATCACGTAACAGATACTTGGCCAGCTCAAGCTAAATTAGCAGCTGAAGGCAAATGGGATGAGTTAAAAAAATGGCAAGACGAATTAGATGGTGGGAAACCAGCATAAGTAGTAACAATATAAAACCGTAACAAAATGGCACATAAAAAAGGTGTAGGTAGTTCTAAAAACGGTAGAGAGTCAGAATCGAAACGTTTAGGTGTTAAGATTTTTGGCGGGCAAGCAGCAATTGCCGGAAACATTATCGTAAGACAAAGAGGAACAGTACATAATCCAGGTGAAAATGTATACTTAGGTAAAGACCATACATTACACGCACGTGTAGATGGTATTGTTAAGTTCCAGAAAAAAGTAGGAGGAAAATCTTATGTTTCCATTGAGCCTTTTGAGGCTTAATAAACCTATAATAATAAAGTAAAAAACCCTCTCAATTTTATTGATAGGGTTTTTTATACCTGAAGTTTACTCAATAGGTATATAAAAAGCCCTTATTAAATTTTAATAAGGGCTATTGTTATGTTTATTAAGAAGAGAAGCTTTTTAGTACCTGTAATATTCAGGTTTAAAAGGTCCTTTTACAGTTACACCAATATATTCTGCTTGGTCTTCTCTTAATTCTGTAAGTTCTACACCAATTTTTGCTAAGTGAAGTTTAGCAACCTTCTCATCTAAATGCTTAGGTAACATATATACTTCATTTTTATAAGCATCTCTATTTGTCCATAGCTCTAATTGTGCAAGAGTTTGGTTGGTAAAAGAGTTACTCATTACAAAACTTGGGTGTCCAGTAGCACAACCAAGGTTTACTAAACGCCCTTCGGCAAGTAAAATAATATCTTTTCCATTAATAGTATATTTATCAACTTGGGGTTTAATTTCTACTTTGGTAGCACCATAGTTTTCATTTAACCAAGCCATATCAATTTCATTATCAAAATGACCAATATTACAAACAACAGTTTTGTCTTTCATAGCTTCAAAATGTTTTCCTTGAACTATGTCTTTATTACCTGTAGTAGTAATAATAATATCTGCGTTACCAACAACAGTTTCTAAACGTTTTACCTCAAAACCATCCATTGCAGCTTGTAAAGCACAAATTGGGTCAATTTCTGTTACTGTAACTATAGCACCAGCACCTTTAAAAGAAGCAGCAGAACCTTTCCCAACATCGCCATAACCACAAACAACTACACGCTTACCAGCAAGCATAAGATCCGTAGCTCTTCTTATAGCATCAACAGCACTTTCACGACAACCATATTTATTATCGAATTTAGATTTAGTAACGGAGTCATTAATATTAATAGCAGGCATTGGTAATGTGCCGTTTTTCATTCTTTCATATAAACGGTGAACACCAGTAGTAGTTTCTTCACTTAAACCGTTAATACCAGCTGCTAGTTCTGGAAATTGGTCTAAAACCATATTCGTTAAATCGCCACCATCATCTAAAATAAGATTTAAAGGTTTTTTATCCTCACCAAAAAATAAAGTTTGTTCTATACACCATTCAAACTCTTCCTCTGTCATGCCTTTCCAAGCATATACAGGAATTCCAGCTGCAGCAATTGCTGCAGCTGCTTGATCTTGTGTAGAAAATATGTTACAAGAACTCCAAGTAACGTCTGCTCCTAAGGCAACTAAAGTTTCTATAAGTACAGCAGTTTGTATAGTCATATGTAAACAACCAGCAATTCTTGCTCCTTTTAAAGGCTGCTTACCTTTATATTCTTCACGGAGAGCCATTAAACCAGGCATTTCTGCTTCTGCAAGATTAATTTCTTTTCTACCCCAATCAGCTAGGGAAATATCTTTTACCTTATAAGGCACATAAGAAGTAGTTTTGGTGCTCATATTGTTTTTTATTTTTTACTTTCGTTATTAAGGCTAATAATAGACCTTTTACCAAATACAAAGGTACAAATAACTTAAATAAAAGAATGCCACTTTATAAGACATTAGAGGTAAATACATCTACCGCAATTTACATTTGGAAAATTGAAGAAACGGAAGAGGAACTTTCTGAAAATATTAGTTTAACTAAGAGTAGTTTAGATAGACTTAAAAGAATGAAATCTGAATTGCATAGAAAAGGGTTTTTAAGTATACGGCATTTAATGGCTTTAGCTGGTTATGAGGATGCCGATATGTATTACGATGAAATTGGAAAACCCTATTTAAAGGATGGAAAAAAAATTTCCGTAACACATTCAAATCATTTCACAGGAATTATAATTAGTGCTACAGATCATGTTGGTATAGACATAGAAAGACAACGAGAGAAAATACTAAGAATAGCGTATAAATTTACGCCAATAAAAGAATATAGAACTATAGCAAATACAGCAGCATTAATTAGAAAACTTACTATAGTTTGGGGTTGTAAAGAATCTTTGTATAAAATTTATGAGCAAGAAGGGCTTAGTTTTTTAAAAGATATTATTGTAAACGATTTTGATATGACAGATGGAAAAACTACAGGCGAAATTATTTATAATAGGCAGCATACGTATTATAAAATAAACTTCTTAGAGTTTGAAAATTTTACATGTGTTTACGCTATAAAAGAATAATTTACTTTAATTATTACTATGAATATATCTATTGAATTAACTTTTTCACCTTTACAGGACGATTTTGAAAAGCATATAATTAATTTTATAAAAAAAATAAGAAGCTCAGGTTTAACTGTGTTAGAAAATCCATTGAGTACTCAGGTCTATGGAGACTATGATAAAGTAATGAAAGTTCTTTTTATAGATATAAAAGAAGCTTTTGAAATGATGGACAAAGGGTTGTTGTTTATGAAAATAGTAAAAACGGATCGTAGCGAATATGAGCCTCATTTTTGATTGGATTTTTGCTCAATATCAAGGCACCGCAACCTATTTAATAGTATTAGAGTTTGTAGGTGTTTTTTTTGGGTTTTTAAGTGTATGGTATTCTAAGAAAGAAAATATACTAGTTTTTCCAACAGGAATTATAAGCACGGCTATTTTTGTATATATTTTATTAGTTTTTGGTCTTTTAGGAGATATGCTAATAAATGCTTTCTATTTTATAATGAGTATTTATGGCTGGTACTTTTGGACAAGAAAAGTAGATAAGGATAGGTATACGCCTATAACTAAAATGACAAACTTAGATAAGAAGTACAGTATAATTATGTTTATTGGTACTATCCTATTTGTAAGTTTAGTGTATTTTGTATTTAATAAATTTGATAGTTGGACGGCATATGTAGATAGTTTTACTACAGCAATATTTTTTGTGGGAATGTGGTTAATGGCAAAGAAAAAGCTAGCCAATTGGATTTTTTGGATTATTGGAGATGTTATTTCAGTCCCATTATATTTATATAAGGGATTAGTTTTTACAGCAATACAATATTTATTATTTACTATAATTGCTGTTTATGGATATAAAGCATGGAAGAAAAGTATAAGCAAGAGCCCACAAATATTGTAAAAGTAGTTTTGTTTGGACCAGAATCAACAGGAAAAACAACATTATCAGAGCAATTGGCTAAGTATTACAATACCACTTGGGTTGCAGAATATGCAAGAGAGTATTTACAGGCTAAATGGGATAAAGAAAAAAAAACCTGTGAACCATCAGATTTGCTTCCAATTGCAGAAGGGCAAATAAAGTTAGAAAATTCGCTTTCTAAAAAAGCTACGAATTTGTTAATTTGTGATACAGACTTATTAGAAACAAAAGTATATTCCGAAGCTTATTATGTAGGTTACTGTGACCCTATTTTGGAAAAATATGCTCTTGAAAATTCCTATGATTTATATTTATTAACATATATAGACATTCCTTGGGAAAAAGATGATCTTAGAGATAAGCCAAATGAGAGAGAAAAAATGTTTTTATATTTTAAAGAAACTCTAGAAAAATATAACAAGAATTTTATTACCTTAAAAGGAAATAAAAAAGAACGCCTTACAACCGCAATTAATCACATAGATAAATTATTAAAAAAATGATGCAACTAACTGTTAATGATAAAGTTCAATTAGAGAAAAAAGGAATATCTGCAGAAAAAGTTAGAAATCAAATAGAAACTTTTTCAGAAGGCATACCATTTGTTAACTTGGAAAAAGCTGCTATTGTTGGAGAAGGAATATATAAATTCTCTGATAATGATGAAAAAATGTTAATTAAATACTACAATTCTTTTCCAGAAAATATTTCTATATTAAAGTTTGTTCCTGCATCTGGAGCTGCATCAAGAATGTTTAAAGCTCTTTTTAATTTTTTAGATTCTTATAATTATAAACAAGAAACTTTTCATGAATATTTAGCCAGGACTAATGATAAAAGTATGGAAGCTTTTGTAAATAAGATTGAAGCTTTTCCGTTTTATAATAAGGTAAAAGAATTAATTGCCAGTAAAACATCAGACGAAAATGAAGTGATTTTCTTGTTTGTAGAGAAACTACTTTCAGAAGAAGGGTTAAACTATGGTTTTTTCCCTAAAGGACTTCTTCCATTTCATGATTATATAGAGTATACCGCAACTCCTTTTGAAGAACATTTATTAGAAAGCGCTGTTTATGCTAAATCTGGAGCAAAGGCCAACTTACATTTTACTATTTCCGAACAACATAAAGAAATGTTTTTAAAGGAATATGCCGCTATAAAGGATAGAGTAATTAAGAAAACTGGTATGGAATATAATATATCATATTCTTTCCAAAAAAGTGCTACAGATACTATTGCAGTAGATATGGATAATAAGCCATTTAGAAATTCTGACGGTTCTATATTATTTAGACCTGGAGGGCACGGAGCTTTAATAGAAAATTTAAATGAACAAGATGCAGATGTAATTTTCATAAAAAATATTGATAATGTTGTAGTTCCTAAACAAATGGAAATACTTGCTAATAGCAAAAAAATATTAGCAGGAGTTTTACTTCAAGTACAACAAAAAGCATTTAAGTTTATAGAATTTTTAGAGAATAGCTCTGCATCTGAAGAAGAATTACAAAAAATTAAAATTTTTTTAGAAGACAGGTTAAACGTAAGATTTATAGAGAATTTTAATTCTTATACTATTCAAGAAAAAGTAAGCGTTTTAAAAGATAAATTAAATAGGCCTATACGCGTTTGCGGAATGGTAAAAAATGAGGGGGAACCTGGAGGAGGACCATTCTGGGTTAAGGATTCTTCTGGAAGAACATCTTTGCAAATAATAGAATCTGCGCAAATAGATATGTCTATAGAAAACCAAGCAGCAATAGTAAAGAATGCAACACACTTTAATCCTGTAGATTTAGTTTGTGGAGTTAAAAATTATAAAGGTGAAAAATATAATTTATTAAATTTTGTAGATATTAAACAAGGTTTTATCACAGGAAAAACAAAGGAAGGAAGAGAATTAAAAGCATTAGAATTACCTGGCTTGTGGAATGGGGCAATGGCCTTCTGGAACACTATATTTGTTGAGGTTCCGTTAGAAACCTTTAATCCTGTAAAAACGGTAAATGACCTTTTAAAGCCATCACATCAGGTATAAAATTATCACTTAAAAAAAAGAAAAAGCTGCATTTGCAGCTTTTTTTTTGCTTAAAAATGTGACTTTTTAAAAACACCTGTGTCTTACTATATGTAAGGCAAATAATAATAACCTTTTTTAAATACTAAATAAAATGATTTCTACAGTTTTTGCAATAGTCGGATGTGTAACTTTTATAGTTTCTCTTTGTGTAATTGCAGCAATTTGTTGGGAGAATGATTAAGGTTTAAATAACATAAATAAAAAATGAAGCATATTATGACATCTTTAATTTTAGGAATAATAACTATTCTAGTTTGGTTATTTGCTAGTACAGAATTACATTCTATAGAGAGTAAAGAAAAAAATATAAAAACAGTTGTTGTAGAGAACAATGAAGATATACAAAGAGTCCTTTTTAGAAACACTAACCATGAGCTATAAGGATATGATCAATTAAATTTAATTTTTAAGCAAAGTTCCCCCTTTTTTAAAGTCGTATTTCTTGATAAGTAAGTAATTTAATGCGTAAAGGGTTTTTGAGTTAGTTGCAAATAAAAGTTATACTTATTTTTGGTTGGTTGTTAGGGGTTGCTTCGGCAGCTCCTTTTTTTTGTTTTAAGCTTTTTTTAACTTTTTATTATGATAAAATGAAAAGCAGTATTACATTTGCTGCATCTCAAAGGGGTGCTTACAAAAGTAGGCTGAGATTATACCCAATGAACCTGGGCGGGTAATGCTGTTAAGGGATACGTTGAATTTTTTTCTTAAGGCCAATAATAGGCCAAAAAATCAAAATAACAATTAGAATAATTGCCCCTTTTATTCGTAGCTAAAGTAGTACGAATGAAATCTATTTTCATAACAATTACAGTTTTTATCTTAACCGGGAGCATTTTTGCTCAAGAGCAACAAATAGATTCCTTAGAAGGAAATAAAGTAGTCTTAGACGAGGTTTTTGTATCTGCAATAAGAGTAACAAAAGAATCTCCAGTAACCTTTTCTAATTTAACTAAAGAAGAGATTGCACCTAGAAATTTAGGACAAGACATTCCTATTTTAATGAACTTTTTACCATCTGTAGTAACAACATCAGATGCGGGAGCTGGTATTGGCTATACAGGTATTAGAGTACGTGGTAGTGATGCAACAAGAGTTAATGTAACTATTAACGGTATACCATATAATGACCCTGAATCTCAAGGTACTTTTTGGGTAAATATGCCAGATTTTTCATCTTCTACACAAAGCTTACAATTACAACGTGGTGTTGGTACATCAACAAATGGGGCAGGAGCATTTGGAGCAAGTTTAAATGTCCTTACCGATGGTTTTTCTGAAGAAGCTTTTGCACAAATAGCATCTTCTATAGGTAGTTTTAATACGTTAAAAAATTCGGTAAAATTTAGTACTGGATTATTAAATGATCATGTAGAAATTGCAGGTCGTTTATCTAGAATTACTTCGGATGGTTATATAGATAGAGCATCGTCAGATTTAGACTCTTATTTTTTGCAAGGAACCTATAAGAGTGATAAAAATTTATTTAAAGCATTATTATTTGGCGGACATGAAGTAACCTATCAAGCTTGGTATGGAACACCATTAGCAAGAATTAATAATGATGCTGCTGGAGTAGAAGAATTTATTGTTAATAATGGACTTTCAGACGAAGAAGCAGAAAATTTAAGAAACTCAGACCGTAGATATAACTACTACACCTATGAGAATGAGGTAGATAATTACAAGCAAAATCATGCGCAATTACTTTGGAATCATAAACCAAATTCAGAATGGAATACTAATTTAGCTTTTCATTATACAAGAGGAAGAGGATATTTTGAGCAATATAAAGTAGATGAAGATTTTGAAACCTATGGGATAACTCCTATCAATGTTGATGGAGAAGATGTAAATACTACCGATATTATTAGAAGACGTTGGTTAGATAACCATTTTTATGGAACAACATTTTCTGCAAATTATAATAGCGATAAAATAGATGTAATATTTGGATATGCATGGAATAAATATTTAGGAGATCATTTTGGTGAAGTTATTTGGGCAGAATTTGCTAATAATTTAAATTATGGAGATCGTTATTATGATGATAACTCTGTAAAAACAGACTTTAATGTTTACACAAAAGCAAATTATAAATTAAACCAGCAATGGAGTGTGTACGGAGATTTACAATTACGTACTGTTGGTTATAAAGCAAATGGAGAGGACACTGGAATTGTAGATGATACCTTTACATTTTTTAATCCTAAGGCAGGAGTAACTTTTGATTTAAATAAGAATAATAACTTTTATCTTTCTTATGCCATCGCAAATAGAGAACCAAATAGAAATGATTATGAGAATGGAAACCCAAAACCAGAACGTCTAGGAGATTTAGAGTTAGGGTGGCGTTATGTTTCACCTAGCGTACAACTAAATACGAATGTTTATTACATGAAGTATAAAGATCAATTAGTGCTTACAGGAGAACTTAATGATGTTGGAGCACCTTTAAGAGCAAACGTTGGAGATAGTTATAGGTTAGGATTAGAGATAGATGCTAATATTAGTTTAGGAGAACATTTTGCTATAAGACCAAATATTACACTAAGTCAGAATAAAAATAAAGATTTTCTCTTTCAAAGAGATGGTGTGGTACAGAATTTAGGTGACACAGAAATATCTTTTTCTCCAAGTGTAGTTGCAGGTGGTGCTTTTGCCTATATGCCAAAAGATAATATACAATTAGCCTTGTTAGGTAAATTTGTTGGGGAGCAATATATGGGGAATATAGATGCAGAAGGGTCTAAATTAGATAGCTATTCGCAGTTTGATTTTAATGTACAGTATGAGATTAATACAAATTCATTTATAAAGAGTATTGTTTTATCTGGATTGGTAAATAATATATTTAATGAAAAATATATTTCAAATGGATATTTTTTTACGTTTGACGATACCTGGTCTAACCCAGGGGTAACAACAACAATAGAGGGTGCTGGTTATTACCCTCAAGCAGGAACTAATTTTTTATTAGGAGCAACCATTAACTTTTAAACATTAAGTGCTTATTTATTAAAAGGGAGATTTTTTTAAAAGAAAAACTCCCTTTTTTTATTTTTGTTAGGGAGCATTTATAGAAATTTAGCATGAAAAATAAAATTAGATGGGGAATTATTGGTTGTGGTGCAGTGACCGAAATAAAAAGTGGGCCACCATACCAAAATACGAATGGTTTTGAGCTTGTTGCCGTAATGAGAAGAGACGCCAAAAAGGCTGAAGACTATGCGAAAAGGCATAATGTTGCTAAATTTTACACCAATGCAGAAGATTTAATTTTAGATAAGGAAGTAGATGCTATTTATATAGCAACACCACCAGATACGCATAAGTTTTATGGTTTAAAAGTTGCTGCTGCTGGCAAAGCATGCTGTATAGAAAAACCAATGGCACCTTCTTATAAAGATAGTTTAGCTATTTATAACGCTTTTAAGAATAAAAACATCCCCCTTTTTATTGCATATTACAGAAGGTCTTTGCCACGTTTTTTAAAAGTAAAAGAATGGATAGATAGTAACCAAATTGGGGATATTCGTCATATTCGCTGGTTCTTAAGCAAAACCCCGTCAGACATAGATATGAGTGGAGTTTATAATTGGCGCACAGACGCTATCATTGCTCCAGGAGGTTATTTTGATGATTTGGCAAGTCATGGACTAGATCTTTTTTCTTTTTTATTAGGAGATTTTAAAGAGGTAAAAGGGGTAGCAATAAATCAACAAAAATTATATTCAGCAAAAGACGCTATAACAGCTTCTTGGGTTCATGAAAGTGGAGTTACAGGAGAAGGAAGCTGGAATTTTGGAAGTTTTTCCAGAGAAGACAAAGTTGAAATTATAGGAAGTAAAGGGAAAATAGTTTTTTCAGTATTTAAAGAAGAAGAAATACAATTAACTACAGCACAAGAGACAGAAAAATTATTTATTGAAAACCCTAAACATGTGCAGGAATTTCATGTAAAAAACATTCAGAAACATCTATTAGAAAATAAAGAGCATCCGTCTTTGGGGAATACTGGATTACATTGTAGTTGGGTTATGGATAAAATATTAGGGAATATATAAGTTTAGTTAGATATAACAACAATATTACCGCTGCCAGTAGCTCTGTATTCTAGCATATTATAATAACGCCCACCGTCATTTGGACTATTAGATAATTGCCCAGTAAATAAGTTATAGGTATATTCTTCACAAGAACAGGTAGCTACTTGTCCATCTATAACCATTTTAGAACATTCATTGGGAGCATGATTAGGGCAACTAGCTTCAAAAGCTCTATATTGATCAAAGCCAGTATTTATTACAAAAACCCCTTTTGTTCCCACGCCATTTATATTAACAGGGACTGCATTACCAACATTAGTTAAGTCACTATACTGTGGTAAGTTTAAGTTAATATCAATACGAAAACCTATATCTTGTAAATATGGATTTCTAATACCTCTATCAGAACTGCAAGAAAATAAAATACTAAGTATAAAAAAGGAAAAGATATATTTCATAATTAAGATAAGGTTAAGATATGTTTTACAAAAATGAGCAAAAAATATGTATATTTGCGTTAAATCCTCGCTAAAAAACCCTTATAATGTGGTATAAGTAGAGGATTTTCTGATTTATTAAATTTAGAGTAATGAGTAACGTATCCTATTATACAGCAGAAGGGTTAAAAAACTTAAAAGACGAGTTAAACCAATTAAGAGATATAGAAAGACCAAAAGCATCGCAAGCAATTGCAGAAGCAAGAGATAAAGGAGATTTATCTGAAAATGCGGAATATGATGCTGCAAAAGAGGCGCAAGGCTTATTAGAAATGAAAATTTCTAAAATGGAAGCAATTGTAGCAAATGCAAGGTTAATTGATGAATCTCAGCTTGACACTTCTAAGGTTTTAGTTTTATCTACCGTAAAATTAAAGAACCAAACCAATGGCATGGAAATGAAATACACACTTGTAGCAGAAAGTGAAGCCGATTTAAAAACAGGTAAAATATCGGTTAGTTCTCCTATTGGTAAAGGTTTGTTAGGAAAAGAAGTAGGAGATGTTGCAGAAATTACAGTTCCTAATGGCACCTTAAAATTTGATATATTAGAGATTACTAGAGCTTAATACTTTATTTTTTAGACATAAAAAAACCCGGATATTTCCGGGTTTTTGTTTTCAACGTAATTTTTATAATTACAAAAAGGGGTAAAATTAACTAGCTTTTCTAATTTTTTTAACCACTTTTAATTTTGCTTTCTTCGCTTTTTTCTTTGCTGCCTTTTTAGCGGCAACTTTCTTTTTTAAGGCTTTTTTAGCTTTCTTTTTCTTTGCAGTTTTCTTTGCTTTTTTAGTAGCAATTTTTTTAGCTAATTTTTTCTTAAGTTTCTTTTTATCAACTTTTTTACTAGCCTTTTTTTTACTTTTTTTCGACATTTTCTCTTTTTAGGTTAATGAATATGTGAATCACAAAGTTACTAAAATGTTTCTCTAATGTAAATTAATTGTAAACAAATTTTAAAGAATTTTCTTTCTACTATTTATTTTCACCTCAAATTACATCTCTCTAAGGCTACTTTTGTACCTTTGAAAAAGCTAAAAATTAACAATATGCCAACCATTTTCACCAAAATTATTAATAAAGAAATTCCTTGTTTTAAAATTGCAGAAGACGAAAACTTTTTTGCTTTTTTAGATATTAATCCAAATGCAAAAGGCCATACATTATGTATCCCAAAGAAAGAGGTAGATAAAATAATGGATTTAGATGAAGAAACGTATATGGGTTTAATGGCTTTTTCTAGGAAGGTAGGTAAGGCAATAGAAGCTGCATTAGATTGTAAACGTGTTGGTATAACAGTTATAGGCTTGGAAGTTCCTCATGCCCATGTACATCTTATTCCTCTTAATGAAATGAAAGAAGCTACTTTTCAAAATAAAGTAAAGTTAACTACAGAAGAGTTTGAAGCTGTTGCGACTAAAATACGTGCTAAAATTTAATAATTCCCGAAATAAATAAATATATGCCAACACCTATTAGAGTAAAAATGAACAATAATAAAATGTAAAATAGAGTAGTATATTTTACAGATTTTTTTTCTGGAATTGCCATTTTCTGGTAATATTCAAAAATACGCTCAATATCATCTGTCCAGTTTACAGGATAAATATCAGATTTACAGGTGTTACAAGTAAGCTTATGTGTAACCACATTAGTTGTTTTGTGCACAAACTTTCCATAACTGTGTTTTTGATAAAAAGAAAGTCTTAAATCTTGATTAAAACATTCTGGGCAGTTATTAGTTATATCGGCTTCTTTTATAACTACTAATTTTATTTCAGCCATTACGTACTTTTTACTTTTAAGGATATTTGCATTATGGTACCCTCTTTACCAGACGAAAGTACTTTAATTTTTCCATTATGGTATTCTTCAACTATTCTTTTTACTAAAGAAAGGCCTAATCCCCATCCTCTTTTTTTAGAAGTAACTCCAGGATTAAAGATAGTTTGAAAATTATTTTTAGCAATTCCAGTTCCAGTATCGGCAATTAAAATATTTACATATTTACCGTTTTGGACTATTTCAATTGCAATACTCCCTTTGCCCTTCATAGCGTCTATGCCATTTTTTACTAAATTTTCTATAGTCCAATTGTATAAAGAACTATTTATAAGCACAGGTAAAGTTTCTACTTTAGGAACAAAAGAAAAATGAATAAGTTTAGAGCTTCTTCTTCTAAGATATTCATATGCTTCTCGAGTTTCCTTTACAATATCTGCTTCTTTAAGGGTAGGTAAAGAGCCAATTTTAGAAAAACGTTCTGTAATAGTTTCTAGTCTGGCAATATCTTTTTCTATTTCTTGAGTAATATCTTGGTTAATATTTTCCATTTTAAGTAACTCATTCCAGCCTAATAAAGAAGAAAGTGGTGTTCCAATTTGGTGCGCAGTTTCTTTTGCCATCCCTGCCCATAATTTATTTTGTTCCGACGCTTTATTGGTCTTAAAAAAGAAAAATATAACGGCTCCAAAAAGAATTATTATTAAGAGTAATGCAACAGGATAATATTTAAGTTTATTCAAAACATCAGAATTACCATAATATAAAGTTGCTAAATGTTCTCCTTGTTGATCTATAGAAATAGGGGTGTTTTCATTCTGAAATTGAAGTATTTTTTCTCTAATATATAAGCTATCTTCTATTTTTTTATGGGGCATATTATTTACCCTAATAGATCCGTCTTTATTTTCTAAAATCATGGGTGAGGAAGAATTGTTTTGAAGAACTTTTATAGTAAGGTTTCCCAAATCCATGTTTTCTGAAGATTGTAAAAGCTCAGATTGTGCAGTTGCCCAAATCTCCATTTTTAAGCGCTCTTCCTCTTTAAACTTTTTAAAAAAACTATTAGTATTCCATAAAATAAGACTTACAATACCAAAAGCTACTGCTAATAAAACGAGGTTATACGTTTTTTTACGAGAATTAAAATTCATGGAACATGATTTCTGGTAATAAAGATACATTAAAATGCAATAATATTGCTTTTAGGTAGTAATCTAGAGTTTTAAATAGATTACAATTTTCATACATTTGTAATTCTATATAATTAAGATTTTTTAAAAATAAACTTAATTTAGAGATAGAAAAATAACAATCACTTTTAAAAGAAAAAAGTAAGTACAGTAAACTAAGAGAATATGGAAGTACAAGGAAAAATTAAGCTAATTAACCAAGAACAAACTTTTGGAAACAACGGGTTTAGAAAAAGAGAATTAGTAGTTACCACAGATGAGCAATATCCGCAAAGTATAATGATTGAGTTTGTGCAGGATAAGTGCGATTTACTTAATAAACATAGTGTAGGACAAGATGTAAAAGTAAGTATTAATTTAAGGGGTAGAGAGTGGACAAACCCACAAGGAGAAGTTAAGTATTTTAACTCTATACAAGGTTGGAGAATAGAAAGTTTACAGTCTGAAGCTCCAAATGCTAATATTCCTCCTGTACCTCCAATGGATGCTTTTGAACCTGCAGATAATTTAAATGAAGAAGATCACGACGATTTACCTTTTTAATTAAAGATATGTAAATAATATTAAAGCCTTCCTAGTTAAATTTGGGAAGGCTTTTTCGTATAATTTTAATGCAGAAAATAAGAGTAACGTGTCTTTATATTTTTTAAATCAAGAATTGTTTTTCCCTCCTGTTATAAATGCTCATGAAGATGGGTTATTAGCAATTGGTGGAGATTTGTCCCCAGAACGCTTACTTTTAGCGTATGGGTCCGGAATTTTTCCTTGGTTTAATGAGGGGTCACAAATTCTTTGGTGGAGCCCAAACCCTAGAATGGTTCTTATTCCTGAGGAAGTTAAAATTTCTAAAAGTATGCGTAAGGTTCTAAAGGAGAACTCTTTTTCTGTAACAAAAAACCAAAGTTTTAGAGATGTTTTAATTAATTGTGCCACTGCAAAAAGAGAAGGGCAAGAAGGTACTTGGATAACTACTGAAATGATAAATGCTTATGTAAAACTGCACGAATTAGGTAAGGCAGTTTCTTATGAAGTTTGGGAAAATAAAGAGCTTGTTGGTGGTTTGTATGGTATAGATTTAGGAACTGTTTTTTGTGGAGAAAGCATGTTTAGTACACGTAGTAATGCTTCTAAATTTGCATTTATAAAAATGGCACAAGAACTAGAAAAAAAAGAATACAAACTTATAGATTGCCAAATGTACACACCACATTTAGAAAGCTTAGGAGCAAGAGAAATACCAAGAGATGACTTTATATCTATCCTAAAAGAAAAGTAACCTACTTAGATTTAGTATAAAGTGTGGTCGTAGTTTGGTGGTAAGGTTTCTTTAATGGATATATTTTTTCCTTCGAAATTATAGAGTGTTTTATATTCTTTTTTACCGCGCGTTTCTTTTTTTCCTTTTACCAATAAATTGTAATTAATATCGGGAGTAATTAAGTTTTGAAAAGCAACTTTTAATATTTCTTTCTCATTGTTAAGTACCACATATTGTTGTTGTATTTCTTTTATTTTATAGGAAGTAAAAGTTTGTTTTAAAAATAGAAGAATACGTTCATAACTTTCTTCGGGAATATCAATAGTGCTAATTTTCACCTCAATATCCTTAAGGATTCCTTCTTTAGTAAATTCTAGACTATACCATAAGCGTTCTTTTTTAAATTTAACGTTATATATGGCTACTGATTTATCTATTTCTTTATAATATTTAATTTTTTTTGTTCCAGTTAGTTTTTCTTCAATTAATTGCAAAGCACTGCTAGGAAATTGAGATTTTTTAATTCTAAATTCTCTTTCATACTTTAACTGCGCCTGTATTTTAAAAGTGCTAAAAAAGACTATTACTAATAGGAATTTATACTTCATTATACCTAAAACAATTTATTTCATGATCATTTACCATACCTGTTGCTTGCATAAAAGCATAAACTACAGTACTGCCTACAAATTTAAAACCTCTTTTTTTTAAATCTTTACTAATAGTATCAGAAAGTGGGGTGTTAGCAGGGGCTTCTTTGTAATTAATAACCTTATTTTTTATTGGTTTATGGTCTACATAATCCCAAATATACTTGCTAAAACTACCAAATTCTTCTTGTACTTTCATAAAAGCTTTTGCATTGGTAACGGTAGCATTAACTTTTAATTTATTTCTAATTATTCCAGCATCTTGTAATAAGGCGTCTATTTTTGGTTGCTCATATTTTGCAATTTTTTGATACTCAAAATTGTCAAAAGCTTTCCTAAAATTTTCTCGTTTTTTTAAGACGGTAATCCAACTTAAACCTGCTTGGAACGTTTCTAACACTAAAAATTCAAACAACGCATCATCTTCTTTCTCAGGAACACCCCATTCTTGGTCATGGTATTGTTCATAAAGGTCATCTCCTAAACACCAACCACACTTATGTTTTTTCATAGTTTATTTTCTAAAAACTAAAGATATGTAAGTTTTATAAAATTTATCCTACCAATATGATCAATATTAGCTTTTCTAAAAGCGGACTAAAGTAAATTTGAAGATAAAATTATTTTGAATGGGAACATTAGGCAATAATACAATAGAAAAAGAAACGACAACTTTAATTAAAGAAGCCTTAGATATAGCTATTTCTTATGAAGAATATAGAGCTTTAGTAACATCTTTGGCAGAGGAAGAAAAATCTACAGGGACTCTGCAAACAGAAGCATTAACTAATTATACTGTTTTAAATAATAGGCGTATGAAACGTTTAGATAAAACTATAAAAGTAAATGAAGCTGTAATAGAAAAAGTAAAAGCTTATTCTAAAAAAGTTACTTGGTTAGTTTTAACAGAAAGTTGGTGTGGAGATGCTGCCCAAACAATGCCAATAATGAATAAGTTGGCAATATTAAACCCGAATATAAATTTACAAATTATACAAAGAGATCAGAATCTAGAATTAATGAATAGGTTTTTGGTAAATGGAACACTCTCTATTCCTAAATTAATAATGATAGATAATGATACTTTAGAAGTTCTTGGAGAATGGGGTTCTAGACCTACGATAGCCGCCAAAATGGTAGAGGATTATAAAAAAGAACACGGAACTTTAACTCCAGAGTTTAAACAAGATTTACAGGTTTGGTATAATAAAGATAAAGGGCAAAATACAATCCAAGATTTAGTAAAGCTGCTTGGTGTTTAATTATAAAAAAATATGCTGTAAAAGTGATTATTCCTTTTTATGGAGATTTATGGTTATGTTTAAGATAAATAATTATTTAGTATTGGCAGTTAATACTATAAATTATGATATTTGAATAGTATTTATTTAATATGTTATGAGATTATTATCTATAGTATTTAGTGCTTTCTTTCTTATTTTTCTTGCTTGTAGCTCTTCTAGTGGAAAAGTAGAAAAACCAAAATTAGAGCCTAAAGAAACTTCAATAAATTTTATTGATGAATACATATTTCCAGAGAAAGAATTTTTTAAGAATACTTTAGTAGGCGGACTCTCAGGAATAGATTATCATAATGGAAAATGGTATTTTATTTGTGATGATTCTAAGGCACCTGTTAGATTTTATACTGCTGAAATAGATTATGATTTAGAAGGATTTAATATTTTAAATTTAACTGATGTTGTTGAGTTTAAAGAAGAAAATGGACAACCATTAGAGAGTGGTGTTGCAGATCCAGAATCTATACGTATTACTAAAAATAATACAATAGTTTGGAGTAGTGAAGGGGGTATAAATAATGGTATTAATCCTTTTATAAGAGAATCTTCTTTGAGTGGAGATTATATACGCTCTTTTACTTTGTCTAATAAGTTCAAAGTTTCTTCGGAAGAGAATATAGGCCCTAGAAATAATGGTGTTTTTGAAGCACTTTCTTTAGATGCTAATGCCAGGGGATATTGGACGGCTACAGAGTTACCACTAAAACAAGATGGGGCAGTACCTACAACAACAGAAGCAATAACTCCTGTGAGAATTGTTAATATTGATGAAGAAGGTAATTTTGGAAAAGAATTTGTGCATGAGCTCAATTCTGTTCCTAAACCTGCTATTAATGATACAAACATAGAGGTTAATGGACTTGTAGAGCTTTTAGCATTTGATACTAATAAATTTTTGGCGTTAGAACGTTCTTTTTCTTCTGGTTATACAAATGGAGGTAATACCGTAAAAATTTATAGTGTAGATATTTCTAATGCAACAAATGTAAGTGGTGTTTCAAGTTTAGAAGGAGCAGTTTATACGGCATCTACCAAAAAATTACTATTCGATTTTGAATCTATTAGAAGTAAATTAACAAATGGTATAGTAGATAATATAGAAGGTATAACTTTTGGACCAGATTTTAAAAACGGTAACCGCTCTTTGGTTGTTATAGCAGATAATAATTTTAGTTCTTTTGCACCACAACTAAATCAGTTTATAGTGTTAGAGTTAGAAAACTTAGAATAACAGTAAAAAACTTTATTTGCCTTGAAAAATATAGGTTATTGTTCCTTTTTGAGAAGTTTTGTCTGAAGAATTAAACTTGGCTTTGTACGCATATGTAATAGCATTATCTACTAAGCAACCATTTGTTGTAGTAGAGCTTTTTGCATTAAAAGAAGCATCGGTAACATTGCCAACCGCGTTAACTTGAATATTAATAACCACTTTGCCACCTTCTATACAAGTGTATATTGGTGGGGGTAATTTGTAGTTATTTCTATTTACTAAAGAATAAGAAACAGATGTTTTACGAGCCGCTAAATTGTTTGTAAACTCTTCTTTTTGTGCTTCTCTTTCTCCTAAAAGTTGTTTTTTTTCTTCTCTTTTTTTAGCTAATTCTTTTACACGAGCATTATATTCAGAATTAGAATTATCAGAAGGGGAATCACTACTGCTAGTAAGTTCTCTTTCTTCTAAAATTTCATCTAATGTTTTTAAGGGTTCAGGATTACCATAACTAGGTTTAGCAGTTTTATTAAATGCTAAATGACTTTTTATTGGGTCTACATTAGCTTGTTCTTCAAGTTTTTCTTTCTCTTCAATAAGCTCTTCAAGTTCCTCATCTAGCATAACCATTTCTACAACATATTCCTCTTTATCTTCCTCTTTGCCTAAGTGTATATTGTATAGAGCTAACACCATGATTGACAGGGAGAAAAAAGTAATTAAAAAGGATAAATGTTTACGATTTAATTGCATAGGATTATAACCTCTTTTTTGCTAAAATATTTTACAAGACCTTAAAAATGAGAAAAATAGTTTTATATATTTTCACTTTTTGGTAATGTTTTTTCAAATGTTGTTGGGTCTATTGCTATATTTACGTTGTAATCCCCAATTTTGGTTCTTCGTAAGGCAGATAAATACCCACCCGAGTTAAGTGCTTTTCCAAAATCGTTTGCAATAGACCTAATGTAAGTTCCTTTACTGCAAACAATTCTAAATTCTATTTCCGGCAAATTTATAGCTGTAACTTCAAATTCAGAAATGGTAATTTGTCTTTTTTTAACGTCTACTTCTTTACCTTCTCGAGCATATTCATACAAGCGTTTTCCATCTTTCTTTAAAGCAGAAAATACGGGAGGCACTTGTTCTATTTCTCCTAAAAATTGAGGAATGGTAGTGCTAATGAGTTCTTGAGTTATATGTTCCGTTGCAAAAGTTTTGTTTACCTCGGTTTCTAAATCAAAAGAAGGCGTTGTACCACCAACCGTTATTGTACCGGTATATTCTTTAGTTTGTCCTTGAATTTCAGTAATTTTTTTGGTGAATTTACCTGTGCAAATAATTAACAACCCTGTAGCTAAAGGATCTAGAGTGCCAGCATGGCCAACTTTAATTTTTTTTAAATTAAAAGCTTTACGAATTCCCCATTTTATTTTGTTAACCGCTTGGAAAGAGGTCCAGTTTAATGGTTTGTCAACCAGTAATAATTGTCCTTCTAAAAAATCTTCTTTAGTTTTCAATAGGTTTATATATTAGGGTTTATCCTATATATCCGTAGGCAACAGCAATAATACCTACTATTAAACAGTAAATAGCAAAGTAAGAAAGTTTGCTTTTCTTTACTAATTGAATCATCCAAGTGCAGGCAACTAAACCAGCTAAAAAAGCAGCAATAAAGCCTGCACCCATTGCAAAATTATTTTCGCCAGTAAACGTTAAATCGCCACTAAATAAATCTTTAGCAATTTTCCCAAAAATTAAAGGAATAACCATTAAAAAAGAAAAACGAGCAGCTTTGGTTTTATCTACGCCAAGTAATACAGATGTAGAAATAGTAGCCCCACTTCTAGAAATTCCAGGAAGCATTGCAATGGCTTGCGAAATACCTACAATAACAGCATTGCCAAAGCTTACTTTTTTATCGGTATCTTTAGCTTTATCAGCAAAATAAAGTAAAACAGCAGTTATAAGTAACATAAAACCAACAAAGCGAATATTACCTCCAAAAAAACTTTCTAACTGCTCTTCAAAAAGTAATCCTACAATAACAGCAGGGAGCATAGAGAGAATAATTTTTAAAGAGAATTGTGTTTGTTCATTCCATTTAAACTGTAATAAGCCACTAAGAATCTCCCATATATCTTTTCTAAAGACAACAATAGTACTTAATGCAGTTGCAAAGTGGAGTATTACTGTAAATAACAAGCTTTCTTCTGGAACAGAATTGTCTCCTAAAATAGCTTTGCCAAGTTCTAAATGACCACTAGAAGAAACAGGTAAAAATTCGGTTAAACCTTGTATTATTCCAAGGATAATAGCATCTAAAGTTTCCAAATTATTTTTTCTTATGTGGATTTAACAAAATAGCATAAATTTCTATACCAAGCCCTATTAATACAAGTGTTGGTGCTAAACGTATTCTTCTAAAATTGTAGATGTCATCACTAAAAACATTGGGATCATCACTGCCACCACCGCTCATTAAAATAAAACCTAAGGCAATACAGGCTAATCCTATGAACATGAATAGGTAGTTTTTCTTTTGAAAAATAAACTCTTGTTTTTCCGAGTTACCTATATTAGAATTTTGTTTTTTACTCATAGGGCAAATTTAATAATATAATTCGTCGGTTCTAAGATTTAAGAAGCGTTGTGTAGCAAAATAGGTGCTAATAAACGAAATAAGTACACCTAAGACAAAAACAGATACTAATAGGACTACTAAAATGGTTGAATCTTCAAAAAGACCAAGCTCTTTAAAATGCTCATTTACGTATAAAAGAACTCCGCCAAGAGCTATTAATGCTAAAACGGCACCTAGTATGCCAAGCTTTATATTATTTATAATAAATGGACGTCTTATAAATGTTTTTGTTGCACCTACCATTTGCATGGTCTTTATAATAAAACGTTTAGAGTAAATAGATAAACGAATAGAGCTGTTAATTAATAAAACAGCAATAAAGGTAAAAATGCCACTTGCTATTAAAATCCACAAACCAATTTTTTTAATATTTTCAGTTAATAAACCAACAAGGGGTTTATCATAACTAACCTCGTCTACATATCCTTTACCAGAAATTTCTTCGGCAATAGTTGCAATTTGTTCCGGAGAAACAAAATCGGCATTTAATTGTACATCAATAGAATTTTTTAAAGGATTATAGCCTAAAAAGTCTTGAAAGTTTTCTCCTAATTCCTCAGTATGTTGTTTTGCAGCTTCTTCTTTAGAAACATATATAGCCTTTTTGGTATATTCTGCCATAGAAAGACTTTTTTGCATCTGGTCTATTTCTACCTCTTTAGCACTGTCTTTTAAAAACACCGAAATAGTAATTTGTTCTTTAAAATGGTCTCCCATTTTTTTGGTATTTAATACCAATAGACCTAAAATACCTAATAAAAATAATACTAAAGCTATGCTAAGTACTACAGAGAAGTAAGAAGAAATTAATTTTCTTTTTTGATAATTTTCAAAAGATTTGCTCATAATTGGTATTCCGAGTTGTAAAAATAGGAAAATTATTTATGCCTTTAAACAAGCTTTTGCTTTAGCTTTCCTCTTTCCTTTATTAAACTTATTTTTGCCGAGAATAAAAGAAATCCTATTATGCAGTACAATTTCAATGAAATTGAAGCCAAGTGGCAAAAATATTGGGCAGAAAACCAAACATTTAAAGCAGAAAACAATTCGGACAAAGAAAAATTCTATGTTCTAGATATGTTTCCTTATCCTTCTGGAGCAGGGTTGCATGTTGGGCATCCGTTAGGGTATATTGCTAGTGATATTTATGCACGTTACAAAAGGCATAAAGGTTTTAATGTAATGCATCCGCAGGGGTACGATTCTTTTGGACTTCCAGCAGAACAATATGCTATACAAACTGGGCAGCACCCAGCAATTACCACAGCCGAAAATATTAAAACTTATAGAAGGCAGTTAGATCAAATTGGTTTTTCTTTTGATTGGAGTCGTGAGGTAAGAACATCGGATCCAAAATATTATAAATGGACGCAGTGGATTTTTATTCAAATATTTAATTCTTGGTATAATAAAGATACCGATAAGGCAGAAGATATTTCTAGCTTAGTTGCCGTTTTTGAAAAAGAAGGAAATGCTAGTGTTAATGCCGTTTGTGATGATGAGGTAGAAGCGTTTTCCGCTGCAGATTGGAATAGTTTTTCTGATAAAAGAAAGCAAGAAGTTTTATTACAATATAGATTAACCTATTTGGCTGAAACCGAAGTTAACTGGTGCCCAGCATTAGGAACGGTTTTAGCTAATGATGAGATAGTAAACGGCGTATCTGAGCGTGGAGGACATCCTGTGGTTCGTAAAAAAATGACACAATGGAGTATGCGCATTTCTGCTTATGCACAACGTTTGTTAGATGGGTTAGAAAAGATAGATTGGCCACAGCCTTTAAAAGATTCACAAACCAATTGGATAGGTCGTTCTCAAGGAGCATCTGTGGTATTCCCCATCCTAACCTTCCCCAAAGGGAAAGGGACTAAGCCGGGTTATATGACAGGTGGGAATAACTCGCATTTATTGTTAGAGAGAGCCAAAGAAATGCGAAAAAACCCAACACAAGCAGAGGCTGTTTTATGGGAAAGTTTAAAAGGAAAAAATTTAGGAGATAAGTTTAGAAGACAGCATGTAATTTCAGATTTTATTGTTGATTTTGTATGTCTTTCTAAATGCTTAGTAATAGAGGTAGATGGCGCTATTCATGATGCTCAAAAAGAGCAAGATGAAGAAAGAACGGCAATATTAAATGAAAATGGTTTTAAGGTTATACGTTTTAAAAATGAAGAAGTAATAGGAGATATTGACAATGTTCTTGCTACGATACAAAAGCATTTAGAAAATAGCGTTCCCCCTATGGGGGCTAGGGGGATTGAAGTTTTTACAACCAGACCCGATACTATTTTTGGCGTTAGTTTTATGACTTTGGCTCCAGAACATGATTTGGTATTGCAAATAACCACACCAGAACAAAAAGCGGAGGTAGAAGCTTATATTGAAGCGACAGCAAAACGATCCGAGCGTGATCGTATGGCCGATGTAAAAACCATTTCTGGAGCTTTTACTGGCGCGTATGCAGAACACCCATTTTCTAAAGAACCTATTCCTATTTGGATAGGAGATTATGTTTTAGCTGGTTACGGTACAGGAGCGGTAATGTCTGTACCTTGTGGAGATCAGCGCGACTATGATTTTGCAAAACACTTTAATATTCCAATCCCTAATATTTTTGAAGGCGTAGATATTTCGGAAGAGGCTTTTGCAGATAAGAGTAAAACCGTGATTGCAAATTCCGATTTCTTAAACGGATTACCATATAAGAAAGCCATGAAATTGGCTATTTATGAGTTAGAGAAACTGGGACAAGGTGAGGGAAAAATAAATTACAGGCTACGCGATGCTGTTTTTAGCAGACAGCGTTATTGGGGAGAACCATTCCCTGTATATTATGTAGATGGTATGCCACAGATGATAGCGCCAGAACATTTGCCAATTGCATTACCAGAAGTAGAAAAATATTTGCCAACCGAAACAGGAGAGCCACCATTAGGAAATGCCAAAGAATGGCACTGGTTGCAATATGGCGAGGAAGGAAAAGTAGTTTCTGAAGAGGAATTTAATAATTCCTCCCCTTTGGGGAGGCTAGGAGGGGCTCTTGAGCTGAATACTATGCCTGGTTGGGCAGGAAGCTCCCAATACTTTAATAGGTATATGGACCCTACGAACGACAATGAAATTTTCTCTAAAGAAGCTATGAATTATTGGCAAGATGTAGATTTATATATTGGTGGTAGTGAACACGCTACAGGGCATTTGTTATACAGCCGTTTTTGGCAAAAATTTATGTTCGATAGAGGCTTTGTTCCTAAAGACGAGTTTGCCAAAAAACTCATTAATCAAGGGATGATTACGGGGACGAGTGCTTTTGTTTATGAGGCTATTGTTTCAGACAAAAACATTCCAAATATTTATATTTCATCTAAAGTCTTTCATCAAGACAGTGAAGAAAACCCAAAGCATTGGGAAGAGAAAGAAGAATTTTTCAAAAAATATGGTTTAGTTTCTAAAGACATAAAATATAGATCGATACATATTGATGTTAATCTAATAAATAGTCAAAGTGAAGTTGATATAGAGGGATTAAAAAAGTGGAGAGAAGATTTTTTAGATGCTAAATATTTCTTTGAAAATGATGGAAAAATGCTTGCCCATCATGAAGTAGAAAAAATGTCTAAGTCTAAATACAATGTGGTAAACCCAGATGATATTTGTGCAGAATACGGTGCAGATTCTTTACGTTTGTATGAGATGTTTTTAGGGCCATTAGAGCAATCTAAACCTTGGAATACAGCAGGTATTACAGGAACACATGGTTTCTTAAAAAAATTATGGCGTTTGTATTTTGATGATAATGGCGCAAAGTTTACAGACTCGGCCCCAACCAAAGACAACCTCAAGACATTGCATAAAACCATTAAAAAAGTAGAAGAGGATATTGCAAACTTCTCTTTTAACACATCGGTATCTACTTTTATGATTTGTGTAAATGAACTATCTACGCAAAAGTGTACTAGTAAATCGGTATTAGAGTCTTTGGCTATTTTGGTATCGCCTTATGCACCACATATTGCAGAAGAATTATGGAGTCAATTAGGGAATAGTGAGTCTATCTCTACAGCACCTTTCCCAGCTTTTGATGCTTCTCATTTAGTAGAAAGCAGCAAAGAATATCCAATTTCTTTTAATGGTAAAATGCGTTTTAAATTAGAGTTACCACTAGATATGAGTAAAGACCAGATAGAAGAAGCGGTAATGTCTCATGAAAAAACAACGCAACAATTACAAGGAAGAACCCCTAAGAAGGTTATTGTAGTTCCTGGAAAGATAGTGAATATAGTAGGGTAAAACATTTCTCTTCTCCTTAAGAGGAGGAGAGATTTTTTCAAGAAAGTAAATTTCTTATTAAGTAAAATAGAGCTATGAAAAGTATAGAAATATTAGGTTTAATAGCAGCAATGTTTACTACTTCTTCATTTATTCCACAAGTCTATAAAGCTTGGAGAGAAAAGGCTACTAAAGATATATCATTAACCATGTATATTGCTTTTTTAATAGGCATAATACTTTGGTTAATTTATGGGTATTTTATTAATAGTATATCTATGGTAATTGCAAATACAGTAACTTTAGTATTGGTGCTAATTGTTATTGTATTAAAGTTTAAATACAAATAGGTAAAAAGTTTCGAGGCAAGACCACAAATCCTAGTTAAAAAGCTAATTTCTAAAATTTAAGACAAGTTTCAGAGTATTTAAACTCTCATTATTGAATAAAAACAACTTGTACTTTTGCTTTTTCAAGTGTGCTATTTCTTTTTTCATAAAAAAAGCGCTCCGTTTTTTCTTTTTTTTAACTTTTTTGCTCCCTTTTTATAGTATCCTCATTCGACAATTCATTTATTATAATTTCTCACTTATTTTTGCATCACCCCTATAAAATGATAATATTATTTCGTAAAATAACATTATTTTTATTTTTAACCCTAAAAAATTAGGGGGTTGTTATTTTATATTTGATATATTTTGTCTTTTACCCCAAATATTTTGTTGTAAAAATTTTTTTATTTCAAAAGTTTATCACAAATTTGCTTCAGTATTACTAAAATCGTAACAAATGATAGTTGGTGTCCCAAAGGAAATTAAGAACAATGAGAGTCGTGTAGGAATGACTCCAGCAGGGGTTTTTGAGCTTGTTCGTTCTAACCATACAGTTTATGTACAATCTAATGCTGGAATAGGAAGTGGTTTTACGAACGAAGATTACCAACAAGTTGGTGCTATTATTTTAGATACTATAGGTCAGGTTTATGCTATGAGTGAAATGATTGTAAAAGTAAAAGAACCTATAGAGGAAGAATATACATTGGTACAAGAGGGGCAAATTATATTTACCTATTTTCATTTTGCATCTAGTGAAGCCTTAACTAAGGCTATGATAAAAAGTAAGGCCATTTGTATTGCTTATGAAACAGTAGAAGATGAAGATGGTACCTTACCATTATTAACACCAATGTCTGAGGTTGCTGGTAGAATGGCAATACAACAAGGAGCAAAATATTTAGAAAAACCTGTAAAGGGTAAAGGAGTGCTTTTAGGAGGTGTTCCCGGAGTAGCACCTGGTAAAGTTTTGGTACTTGGAGCAGGTGTAGTAGGTATACAAGCTGCTAAAATGGCAGCAGGTTTAGGAGCGCATGTCACTATTTTAGATATAGACATGAAACGTTTACGTTATGTAAATGATGTAATGCCGCCACATGTTGTAACGGAATTTTCTAATGAATTTAATATAAGAAAACATATAAAAACACATGACTTAATTATTGGAGGAGTTTTGCTTAAAGGAGCTAAGGCGCCAAATCTAATAACTAGAGATATGTTAAAAGAAATGCACCCAGGAACTGTAATTGTAGATGTTGCAGTGGATCAAGGTGGGTGTGTAGAAACTACAAGGCCTACAACGCATGAAGACCCTACTTATATAATAGATGACGTTGTGCATTATACTGTGGCAAATATGCCAGGAGCAGTGCCATATACTTCTACAATGGCGCTTACCAATGTTACTTTGCCTTATGTTTTAGCATTAGCAAAAGATGGTTGGGAAGTGGCCAGTTCTAAAAATGCAGCGCTACAAAAAGGGCTAAATATTGTAAATGGTGGAGTAGTATATAAAGAAATTATAGAGGCCTTTGGTTGGCAATCCTCTATGGTATAAATTAAGATTAAGTTAGTTTTAGAGACCTCGTCAATTTTCCTTTTTGGCTAATTCAGGAATATTGGCGGGGTTTTTGCTTTCTATTTTATAAAGAATTTGTTCCTAAGAAAAATTCTTTAGTATATTTATTTAAAATTAAAAATAGAAAGTTATGTATGGTATAGATATGGGTTACTTAATAATAGGCGGTGTGTTTGGTCTAATAAGTATGTTAGTTAGTAAACGTCTTAAAAGTAAATTTAAAAAGTATTCTCAAGTATATTTACGTAATGGTTTAAGTGGAGCCGAAATTGCAGAAAAAATGCTTGCGGATCACGGTATTACAGACGTAAAAGTTATTTCTACCCCAGGGATGTTAACAGATCACTATAACCCAGCAAATAAAACAGTTAATTTAAGTGAAGGAGTGTATGCACAACGTAATGCATCTGCAGCGGCAGTTGCGGCACATGAAGTTGGGCATGCTGTACAACATGCAACAGCTTATAGTTGGTTACAAATGCGCTCTAAATTAGTTCCAGTTTTAAATATTACTTCTAGGTTTTCTATGTGGGTAATTTTTGGAGGAATGGCACTTATGAGTACTACAGCTATTGGAGGTACTATAGCATGGGTTGGTGTTGGCTTATATGGAATAGGAACATTATTTAGTTTTATAACACTTCCTGTAGAGTATGATGCTAGTAACCGTGCGTTGGCCTGGTTAAAGAATAAAAACATGGTAAGTCAAGAAGAATATGCTGGAGCAGAGGATGCACTTAAATGGGCAGCCAGAACCTATTTAGTTGCGGCTATTGGAGCGTTGGCAACTTTGTTATATTTTGCTATGCGAGTAGCAAGTAGAGATTAATAAAGCTTGATACAATAAAAGAAGCCTCTAATTTGGAGGCTTTTTTTATATGGTAATTTGTCTGTCTATTTGCTGATTTAATGAGATAAATGTTTCTGTTCTAGAGACACCTTCTATTTGCTGTATATCTTTGTTTAATACATTCATTAAATGTTCGTTATCTCTACAAAGTATCTTAATTAATATAGACCAGTTTCCTGTAGTGTAATGGCATTCTAAAACTTCTGGAATTTTCTCTAGCTGTTTTACAGCAATAGGGTTGCTCATTGCTTTATCTAAGTAAATACCAATATAAGCCATAGTAGTATAGCCCATTACTTTTGGGTTTATAATAAATTTAGAACCTGCTAAAAGTCCTGAGGACTCTAATTTTCGTAAACGTTGATGAATAGCAGCACCAGAAATGCCTATGCTTCTTGCAATTTCTAAGACAGGTTTTCTTGCATCAGACATTAAGAATCTTAGAATTTTCTTGTCTATTCCATCTATTTTAAAATTTTTATCAGTAGATTTCATAAAAGTAGTTTCAAATATCTAGTAAAAGTAAAGAAAAGCTAACACATATTAACTTTTGGTTTTATACATTGTAACCAACATAAGGAACTTGTTGTTCTGTAAATAATATTCCGTAGTTTTCTAATTCTTTTAAAATAGGAGTATACACCTCTTTGGTAAGCGGTATTTGAACTCCAGGAGTGGTTATTTTTTTATTTAAAACTAATAGGGTTGCTATAGCTGCTGGTAATCCAACAGTTTTTGCCATAGCAGTATACGTTCTATTTTCTCCTATTACAACCATATTCGCATCAATTTGATATTTTTTGCCATCTTGCTCATATCCAATTTTATGATACATGATAATCATATCTTTATCATCTTTATTTAGAGACCAGCTTGTTTCTAATATTTCTTGTAATATTTGGGCAGGAGTTGCTTTTTCAAGAGTTATTTTTTTGTTGGGATTAAATAAGTCTAATTCAATAAGCTTGCTCCAAATAATATTATCTTGATCAATATTTAAATAATGACGTAATTTTAGTTCTACAGAATCAGTTGGGGAGTATGGTAAAAATAAATTTACAAATTCTCTATAGCGCATGCCTAAAGAATTTTCAATGGTATAACTATCATCGGTCATTCCCAATTGTACAAAGATATCCCACGCTTTAGAAAAGCCTACTTTACGTAGTGTTCCTCTGTATAATGTTAAAACATCATGCAAACCATAAGCTTCTCTATAGTTTAAAGAATCTCTATTAGCATATCCTTCAAATTGTCCGTATCCTGGAATATTAAAAAACTCTGTTCTTCTAAATAATTTTTGATACGGAATATATTTATACGTTCCTTCTTGAATAAATTGTGCTGCACCACCCTGTCCTGCTAGAACAACGTTCCTAGGGTTCCAAGTAAATTTATAATTCCATAAGTTGGTATCACTTTCAGCGGCAACTAAACCACCTGTAAAAGATTCAAAAAGCAATATTTTGCCACCTTTATTCCTAATAGAGTCTAACAATTGCATAGCACTCATATGGTCTATACCTGGATCTAAACCAATTTCATTCATAAAAATAAGGCCTTTTTCTTTGGCTTGTTTATCTAAAGACTTTATTTCTTTACTTATGTAAGATGCAGTAATTAAGTGTTTAGAATAGGTAATGCAATCTTGAGCAACTAGTATATGAAAACGTGCAGGAAGCATGGACACAACTATAGTACTATTTTTAATAGCTTTTTGCCTTTCCTTATCATTAAAAACATCTAACTTTAAAATAGTACAAGCAGCGTGCGTAACGAATTTTTTAGAAATTGTTTTAGGGTTAATGTCCCCAATGGTAATATGTAATTTTTCGGATTCGGATTTTTCTAAAAAATAGTTTATTAAATAGGATGTAGATTTTCCAGCACCTACAATAAGTATTTTTCGCAACATGGTTTTTGTAATTTTGTGTCTAGGTATACAAATATTATAACATATAATTGTTGCAAATGTAAAAATAATAATAAAATAAGTTATGAACAAAACAATTTTTAGTACAGGAATTCTACTAGGAGTTCTTGCTGTTATATTAGGAGCCTTTGGTGCGCATGCTTTAGAAAAAGTATTAAGTGCAAATAGTTTACAAAGTTTTGAGACAGGGGTTCGTTATCAAATGTATCATGCTTTACTGTTATTATTTTTAGCTACTACTTCTCAGATCAAAGAAGAAAGAAAAAAGCTAATTTATTACCTATTAACCGTAGGAATTATTTTTTTTTCTTTTTCTATTTATTTACTAGCTACAAATAGTCTTACAGGGTTTAATTTTAAAACTATTGCTCTTTTAACCCCTATTGGTGGGACAATTTTAATTTTTGGATGGGTAGTATTAGGCTATCGAACTTTAAAGTAATTTGTATAATTAATTAACTTTTATATTGGGGAGGGTGTAAAATTTATATATGTTTGTCTCCTAAATAAAAATTTACATGGATAAAATCAGTCGATTTACGAAAACGATTTCGTTAAAGAAATATGGAATCAATCATGATAATTTTAACTATCAACTTTCTGCGGATGAATTGCACGCTATTACTTTAGAGAAAGGATTAGGAGTAGAGGCTTCTAGCGGAGCTTTGGCAATTAATACCGGCGAGTTTACAGGAAGGTCTCCAAAAGATCGTTTTATTGTAAGGGATGCAATTACAAAAGATAAAATTTGGTGGGGAGATATAAACATCCCATTTGATCCAGATGCTTTTAATAAGTTGCATGATAAAGTTATTTCCTATTTAAATGAAAAAGAGCTTTATGTACGTGATTGTTATGCTTGCGCAGATATTAATTATAGAATGAATATAAGGGTTATTAATGAATACCCTTGGTCTAACATGTTTGCGTATAATATGTTTATTAGACCTACCTCAGAAGAGCTTAAGAATTTTGACCCTGAATGGACTGTTATTAATGCACCAAGTTTTATGGCGGTAGCAGATGTAGATGGAACAAGACAGCACAATTTTGCTATTTTAAACTTTACAAAAAAAATAGCTTTAATTGGAGGAACAGGCTATACTGGAGAAATTAAAAAAGGAATTTTTTCTGCATTAAATTTTATTCTACCTGTACAAAAGAGCACCTTACCAATGCATTGCTCTTCTAATGTTGGTAAAGACGGAGATACTGCAATATTCTTTGGTTTATCTGGAACAGGAAAAACAACATTATCTACAGATCCTACTAGAAAATTAATTGGAGACGATGAGCATGGTTGGAATAATGAAAATGCTGTTTTTAATTTTGAAGGAGGTTGCTATGCTAAAGTAATTAACCTTTCTGGAGAAAATGAACCAGAGATTTTTGGGGCAATAAAAAAGGGAGCAATTCTAGAGAATGTAATAATGGACGCTGAAGGAGAAGTAGATTTCTCCGATATTAGTATTACACAGAATACTAGAGTTAGTTACCCACTATACCACATAGAAAATATAAGACAACCCTCTATAGGGCATAATCCTAAAAATATTTTCTTTTTAACAGCAGACGCATTTGGAGTTTTGCCTCCAATATCTAAACTTACGCCAAACCAAGCAGCATATCATTTTATTTCAGGTTATACAGCTAAAGTAGCTGGCACAGAAGCAGGCATTGTAGAACCACGACCATCTTTTTCAGCTTGTTTTGGAGCACCATTCATGCCATTGCACCCTACAGAATATGCAGAGATGTTAAGTAAAAAAATGAAAGATGCAGGAGTAAATGTGTGGTTAGTAAACACAGGTTGGACAGGAGGTCCTTATGGTGTTGGTACACGAATGAAATTAAAATATACACGCGCCATGATACATGCTGCTCTAAATGGAGATTTAGGTTCCTATTCTTATGACACATACCATATACATTCTGTTTTTGGGGTGGCGCAACCAAGGTTTTGCCCTGGAGTTCCAACAGAAGTGTTAAGCCCAAGAGCTACTTGGAATGATGATGAGAAATATTATAAAACTGCATTTAAATTATCTAATGCGTTTAGAAAGAATTTTGAAAAGTTCGAATCTTATGCAAGTGAAGAAATAAGGCGGGGTGGACCGCAACGGTATGCATTCTAGAAAAGTAAAAAGCCCTGAGAATTTTCTCAGGGTTTTTATTTATTTATAGATTCCTAAAGTGGAAAATAATTTATTTTTTATTGGCATCATTAATATATTTCTGTAATGCCATAGTCATAGACGGTGTATCCGGTGTTGGCGCTTTAATATCTATACGTAAACCAGCTCCATTTGCAGCGGTTACGGTAGAATTACCAAAAACAGCTATACGCGTGTCATTTTGCTCAAAGTCAGGAAAATTTTGTAATAAAGACTCTATTCCAGATGGGCTAAAAAAGACTAATATGTCATAGTAAACATTCCTTAAATCTGATAAATCGCTAATTACAGTTTTGTAGAATATACCACGTGTCCATTGTACACCTAGTTGATCTAATGTTTCAGGAACAATAGGCTTTAAAACGTCTGATGATGGTAATAAAAACTTTTCATCTTTATACTTTTTAAATAAAGTAACTAAGTCATCAAAATTTCTTTTACCTACATATATTTTACGTTTTCTATAGACTACATATTTTTGTAAATAATAAGCAACAGCTTCAGACTGGCAAAAATATTTCATGCTGTCTGGTACTTTAAAACGCATTTCTTCGGCAATTCTAAAAAAATGATCTACAGCGTTTCTACTTGTAAGGATAATTGCAGAATACTTGTGTAAATCTATTTTTTGTTGACGTACATTTTTGGCATTTACTCCTTCTACATGAATAAAAGGTCTAAAGTCAACTTTAACCTTTTCTTTATCAATAAGTCTAGAATATGGAGAGTTTTCCATTTTTGGCTCTGGTTGAGATACCAAAATCGTTTTTACTTTCATACATTATACTATTTTATAGTAGGCTTCCCATAATCACGAAGGGTGCAATTTCGAGTGCGCAAAGGTACAAAATAAAATAGAAAAAATTGTTAGTTATAAATTTTTGATGGTTCTTTAGTACTGTTACCCAGCCAATACCATTAATTATTAGTATTAAAATTACAGTTATATATACTACTGTTTTAGATTCTTTTAAAATATAGCAAAGGATTATATTGGCAATAAACATAAGTATTGCGCTATAATTTAAGTAAGAGATTTTCTTAAAAACTAATTCAGAAAAAGTTTTAATATTACTAAATATAAAGCCATTTCCAATTTGGAAGATAAATTTTATAATTTGAAATAATATTACTGTTCCTAGTATTACAAAATAACCAAATATTTGGTGATCGGGATGTGGCTGTGAAATAATAGACCAAGCAAAAAAAATAAAAAGGGAAAAGTTTATAATTTGAAATAGTGTAAAAAAGACATTAAACCAATTCATTAATTTTTCCTTTTTGTTATACATATAAATGTATTTATTGTTAAAAGGAAGAATTATATAATTTAAGAATCTAGTATAAAATAGACTTTTAGCTATAATAATAAAAAGTAAACTACTAAAAAGTAGAATAGTAATCCAGTCTAAAGTTCCAGTTGTTCTAAAAATAGGCTCCATTAGTGTAATTTTATATTTGAGCCGTTTAATCCAGGAGTAAAATCATTTTCGGAGATACTTATTTTAAAGTAACTTGGCTTTTCCATTTTAGATTTTGGTAGTTTTATCTTAAAGTTGGTAGTGTCTTTAGTATTTAAAGTTAAAATATTTTCTTTTAATGCAGTTGGGGTAATAGAAATTAAATCTTTTACTTTTTTGTATTTATCTAAGTATACTAAAGAAAATTTTAATTTTTTAAGAGGTACTTCTTTATTATATGGGTTGTATACCTGTAGAGTATATTCTGTGGTAGTGTTAAGTGTTTCTATGTCTTCTTTTATACTGCACTTAAGTTTTCTATAAGATTCAAAATTTTCGATAAAATTACCGTACATAAAGGTGCCATCTATGCGCTTGTATTTTATGCCTCCTTTTTTATAGTATTTAGATACATAAAGTACTTTCTTGTTTTGAACAGTTTCTTCTGTCTTATCAATTGTGTATTGGTTTTGACGATAATATATATTATTTAAAGAAAAGGTGTTACTTCCAGTATAAAAAGCATACATAGGTGTAGTTCTATAAGAATTTTCAAAAACTACTGGAGTATCCCCTATTTGAGAATGTAAGTTATTAACCCATAATTTATTTCCATGAGTTTCATAATAGATAGGAAAAAGTGGTTTGTAAATTAAACCTATTCTTAGAATAACTAAAACAATGGTATTTATGATAGCCGTTCTATAAATCCATTTTAAAGCATTTTTATTAGTTAGCATATAATTATATGCTAGTATAAATAAAGGTATAGATATTATTATAACCCATTGGGTTTGTATTCTTCTGTTAAAACTAGAAATAAAGAAAAATATAATAAAGCCATAAGTTAGGTAAAGTAAAGCCTTTGTAAAAAGGTCTGTCGCTTTAGTTTTATACAGTGCTTTATATACCCATGGGAAAGTAAAACCTAATATAGCGACTAAATTAATGAAGAAGCCTACAGTGTACTTTTCAAAGTTATAAGCGCCATTTGGGCGTTCATACAAATGATATTTTATAGAAACAAAATCGTGTTCATATAGCCATATAAAATGTGGTGTGTAACATACTAAAGCAATACCTACAGCAATCCATGCATACTTGTTTAAAGCTAGTTTTATATTAGATAAAATTATAAAGAAAATAATTAAGAAAGCATGGTATTTACTATACATTAATGCCGCTATTATAATCCCCAAAAGTATAGCTATATAGTAGTTAGGAGCTTTTATAAAGTGTTTGTAAATTAAAAGAAAAACACAAGTAAAAAATACAAGTGGCGTATCTGGTAATGTAAAAAAGCCATATGCGTTTAATAGTGTTAGGGAAAAGGCAAATGTAAAAAAAGGAAGTATATATTCTCTTTTTTTAGGGTTGTCTATTAAAAGCCATAATATAATTATAGAACCAATGGAGAGAATACAACTTATAAAACGAACCCCAAGCTCACCATCAAAGAAAAAACTACTAATCTTAATAAGAAAAGCTACCATTGGAGGGTGGTCAAAGTAGCCCCAAGCCATATCTTGAGCATAGTGCCAATAATAAGCTTCATCATAAATAAGCTCCGTAAAATATGCCTGTAATAAGTTTAAAATAAGAAGGCTAGCTAATAAAATAACTAGTAATTTAGGAAGCTTTTTTAGCATTTTAAAAATTAATTTAAGTCAAAATTACGAATTCTACTTCTTATGTTTCTATTTAAAAAAAGTATAAATACTAAAATCTCATTTTTCTAGAGACATTAAAACACTATTTTTGTTAAAATTCAAAAGAATTCCATGTCCGATAGTTTAGTAATAATCCCAACATATAACGAAATAGAAAATGTTGAGGCTATAATTCATGCTGTTTTTGAGTTAAAGAAAGATTATCATGTTTTAATTGTAGATGATAATTCTCCAGATGGTACTTCTGAAGCGGTATATGCATTACAGACAAAGTTTCCGGATTGTCTTTTTATAGAAGTTAGGAAAGAGAAATCTGGATTAGGTACTGCATATATTCATGGATTTAAATGGGCTATAGAAAAAAAGTATGATTATATTTTTGAAATGGATGCCGATTTTTCTCATACACCGTCGGACTTAATAAGATTACATAGGGCTTGCATAAATGGCGCAGATGTATCTGTTGGGTCACGATATAAAAAAGGAGTAAATGTTGTAGACTGGCCTTTATACAGGGTTTTATTGTCCTATGGAGCTTCTTTTTATGTAAAAATGGTGACAGGGATGCGGGTACATGATCCTACAGCTGGTTTTGTATGTTATAGAAGGTATGTTTTAGAGAATGTAAATTTAGATTCAGTTCGTTTTATTGGCTACGCTTTTCAAATAGAAATGAAGTTTAGAGCTTATGTGCAAAATTATAGTATAGAAGAAGTTTCTATCGTTTTTAGGGATCGTGTAAGAGGAAAATCTAAAATGAGTGGGTCAATTATAAAAGAAGCTATTTGGGGTGTTTTAGTTATGAAACTAAGAAGTCTTTTTCAAAAAAATAAGTTTTAAGTATGGGTAAAATTATCATTAAGAATGCAAAAATAGTTAATGAAAATACTATTTCTGAAAATGACATTTTAATACAGGATGACATAATTCTAAAAATAGAAAATAATATTAGTGATGCTACTGCTAAAATTATAGATGTAGAAGGTAATTATGTTTTCCCTGGAGTAATAGACGATCAAGTACATTTTCGTGAGCCAGGACTAACACATAAAGGAGATATAGCATCAGAGAGTAGGGCTGCCGTAGCTGGTGGTATTACTACGTATATGGAGCAACCTAATACTAATCCGCAAACAACTACTATAGAAAAATTAGAAGCTAAATTTGCATTGGCAAAAGACGTTTCTTATGCTAATTATTCTTTTTTGTTTGGTGGTACAAATGATAATCTAGAAGAAATAAAGCGTTTAGATAAAAATGCATGTTCTGGTGTAAAGTTATTTTTAGGTTCCTCTACAGGAAACATGTTAGTAGACAATGAGCAAGTAATAGAAAGTATTTTTAATAGTACGCAAATGGTAATTTCTGCCCATTGTGAAGATGAAACTACTATAAGAGAAAACATGGCTATATATAAAGCCAAGTATGGAGATGACATTCCTATTAAATGCCATCCAGAAATTAGAAGTGCAGAGGCTTGCTATATTTCATCATCTAAAGCAATAGCACTTGCTAAGAAAACAGGAGCAAGGTTTCATGTTTTTCATTTAACTACTGCTAAGGAGATGGATTTGTTTCAAAATGATATTCCTTTAGAACAGAAAAAAATTACTGCAGAGGTTTGTGTGCATCATTTATGGTTTTCAGAAGAGGATTATGCAACCAAAGGAACCTTTATAAAATGGAATCCGGCAGTAAAAAAAGCTACAGATAGAGACGCATTGTGGAAAGCACTTTTAGATGATCGTATAGATGTTATTGCAACAGATCATGCACCACATACTTTAGAAGAAAAAAAGAATGTGTATACAAAAGCACCTTCCGGAGGGCCTTTGGTACAACATGCGCTACCTGCACTCTTACAAAAATATAAAGAGGGTGTTATTTCTTTAGAAAAAATAGCGCAGAAAATGTGCCATAACCCAGCTATTTTATTTGAAATAGAAAAAAGGGGATTTGTAAAAGAAGGCTATTTTGCAGATTTAGTTGTTGTAAATACAAATGATGCTTGGAAAGTAACTAAAGAAAATATTGCGTATAAATGTGGTTGGTCTCCTTTTGAAGAGCAAACTTTTAACTCTAAAATCACGCATACTTTTGTTAATGGACATTTGGCTTATGAAAATGGAAAATTTTCGGATAAGCGAAACGGAAAAAGGCTAACTTTTAATAGGTAAACATGAAAAAAATTGGAGCTTTTATTTTACTAGTTACTTTTTTTGCATGTAATGAAAAACTAGTAGAAAAACCGGAAAATCTTATTCCTAGAGATAAAATGGTGATGATTCTTAAAGAAATGGCCATTATTAATGCTTCAAAAAACACGAATATAGATTTATTAAGGTCTAATAAAATAGACCCCACAACCTATGTTTTTAATAAATTTAAGATAGATAGTGCTCAATTTGTTTTAAGCGATAAGTATTACGCAGCAATACCTTTAGAGTATGAGGCTATATATAAAGAAGTAGATACCTTGATTAATATTGATAAAGAAAGATTGCAAGCCCTAAAAAAAGAAAAAGATAGTTTAAAGAGGGTTGAAAAAGATGCCTTAAAAAAGAAAAATGATAGTTTAAAAAAGACTAATAATTAACGTTCTTTCTTATAAAGAACAGAACAAAAGTTTATAGTTTTTTTAATGTCTTCAAACTCTAGAGGTATTGTTTTTAATATTTTTTCACTAGAATATATTTCTCTGTTTTTTAAGGAAAAAATAGAGTTTTTTGTAATACGTCTTTCTTTTTTAGTCAATAAACAAATAAGCCAATCTGCATAACGCCCAATTTGCAGTTGCCAAATTTTAAGTTCTTTTTTGGGGATATTTCTATCTAAATTAGTGGCAATAAAACTTAGAATTTCTTTAAAACTTAGATTGTTAGACACTGTAATAAAGCGTTCATTTTGTATTGGGAGAATCATTAATTGCTCAAGAATTTTAACAACATCCATAACAGATATAAAACCTGTTCCCCCAGGAGGAAAATAAGAGTAACCTTTGTTTGCAGTTGTAAAAAAGGCTCCACTACCACTTTCCCAAAAACCAGGGCCAATAATTACCCCAGGATTTATAATAACAACAGGAACATTTTCTTGAGATGCTCGCCATACCTCCATCTCTGCTTTGTATTTTGTTAAAGCATATACATTGGTATGGTCTTCTTTCCATTCATTTTCTTCAGTTGTTTTTTGGTTTTTAAGGCTTCTGCCAATGGTGCCAATGGTGCTAACATATGCCAATTTTTTAACGCTATGCGCAATACAAAGGTTTACAATATTAGCAGTACCTAGGACGTTAACTTTTTTTAATTGATGGTATTTTTTGGGATTAAAAGAAATAAATGCAGCAGCATGGTAAACATATTCAATATCTAAAAAGGCAGCTTCTAGAGCCGGTATATCTAATAAATCTGCTTTTACCCATTCTATTTTATCAAATAACTCTTGAGGGTTTTCAACATAATAAGAAAAAATAGTAGCAACACGTTTTAGATTACTACCTTCTCTATAAATTGCTCTAATACGTTCTTTGTTCTGTACCAATTGCAGAAGAAGATGCGAGCCCACTAAACCAGTACCACCAGTAACAAGAATCATACTTCAAATGTAGCAAAAGCAAGGAGAGTTAGCATAATGTTATTTATAATTTTTAGAAATAGATTTTTTTAGAATCTAGCAGTAATAAGATTAGCTATGTAGATGGGAGAATGTATTAATAACTTTTATATTTGCATCTTACTTATTGAAAATAGAATTATAATGGCTACCAATTTTGTAGAAGAGTTAAAATGGCGTGGAATGTTGCATGATGCAATGCCAGGAACAGAAGAACATTTATTATCTGGAATGCAATCTGCTTATGTAGGAATTGATCCAACTGCCGATTCTTTACATATTGGTCATTTAGTAGGAGTAATGATGTTAAAACACTTTCAATTAGCAGGCCATAAACCGTATGCTTTAATTGGCGGTGCTACAGGTATGATTGGGGATCCTTCTGGAAAATCTGCAGAACGTAATTTATTAGATGAAAAAACATTGCGTCATAACCAAGCAGGATTACAAGAACAATTATCTCGTTTTTTAGATTTTAAGAGTGATGCTAATAATGCTGCTGTTCTTGTAAATAATTATGATTGGATGAAAGATTTTTCATTCCTAGAATTTATTCGTGATGTGGGTAAACATATTACGGTAAATTATATGATGGCAAAAGATTCTGTAAAAAAGCGCCTTTCTTCCGAAGCTAAAGAAGGAATGTCATTTACAGAGTTTACCTACCAAATGGTGCAAGGCTATGATTTTTTACACCTTTTTAGAGAACATAATTGTACCCTACAAATGGGCGGTAGCGACCAATGGGGAAATATTACTACAGGAACAGAACTTATAAGAAGAATAGGTGGTGGTAAAGGCTATGCATTAACATGCCCATTAATTACAAAAGCAGACGGTACTAAGTTTGGAAAAACCGAAGGTGGTAACGTTTGGTTAGATGCGAATAGAACGTCACCTTATAAATTTTATCAATATTGGTTAAATACTTCGGATGCAGATGCAGAGAAATATATAAAAATATTCACTTTTATTTCTAGAGAAGAGATAGAAGCTTTGGTAAAAGAACACCAAGAAGCGCCACATATGCGTTTATTACAGAAAAGATTAGCCGAAGAAATTACGGTAGCGGTACACTCTAAAGAAGACTTAGATAATGCGTTGCAAGCAAGTGCTATATTATTTGGAAAATCTACTTCTGAGGATTTAAAAAAGTTGGATGAAAAAACTTTTTTAGATGTTTTTGAAGGAGTGCCACAAGCAGAAATTTCTGCATCTGAAATAGAGCAAGGCTTAGATATGATTGGTGCATTAGCTGCAAAAACAGGATTTTTAGGGTCTAATGGGGAAGCACGTAGAGAATTAAAACAGAACTCTATCTCTGTAAACAAAGAAAAAGTAAAAGAAGACTTTAAGATTACAAAGGTAGATTTAATTAATGAAAAGTTTGTTTTGTTACAACGTGGTAAAAAGAACTATTTTGTGTTAGTTGTAAATTAAAGCAACTATATAAAGGTACTGACATCTTAAAAAAAATAGTTATGAGAGCTATAGTTTTACATTGTGTTTTATTAATGGTATTAGCTACTTCTTGTAGCTCTAAGGATGATGTAAAGGAACCTACTTTAGATGTTAATTCTGAAAAATGGGAGCTTGTAAAAATGATATCTAGTGGTAAAGGTATAGAAACTACAGGGCAGGATATGGAGTGGCAAGAATACTATATTTTTAATTCTAATGCTACTTTTATTAAATCTAGAGTACAAGATGGGCAAACTATAGAGGCTTCTGGGAAATATGTAAAAGACTCCTTGGGCGGGGAAGAGTTTTTGGAGCTTAAGTATATAAATGGGGTAGAATTAATTGCCAATTGTACGGGTACTAAAGTAGAGTTGTTGTACTATAAAAAGGGCGGTGTTTTAAGAGGTGTTTGGAGCGCTTGTGATGGCCCAGAATTGGAATACGAGCAATTAAAAAAGTAATCTTTGAATGTATAACAATAAATATTTATTGATAAACGATAATTAAATATTTTTTATCGAAAAAAATTTAATTATGTTTGCTTTGTATTTAAAATATAAAGCATGAAAAAAAAATAGAATACTAACTATTGTTATAGCACTTTGTAAATTTTTGAAGGGACTTTATGTGTTATCTCTTATAATAGTTACATTTTTTTTTGTTCACGTTCAAGTGAGGCTAGATAGTTATAAAGATTTTCAATTCGATATACTTGGAATAAAACAAGCAGAAGGTGGGCAATTAAAAATAAGCACTGCGGGAAATTCAACTTTTTATTCCGTTGATAAATATTCTAAATTTAAAGGGAAAATATTTAATGACGAAGATGTGTTTACATTAGATAAAATAAAAGTTAGCTCTCTTTATTTCCTGTATTTTAGAACTATAGCCATATTAATTTTAGTGTTTTTGTGTTTTAAAAGGTTTCAAAATGTAATAGAATCCTTGAAATCCATTGAGTCATTTAAGAAGAGTAACGTTTTATATTTAAAAAGATTAGCATTTTATTTATTTCTCATATTTATTGTTAATCTTTATGTTTATATAGGTTTTGAAGAGGGTAGTTTAACTAGTATTTCTATTTCAGTTACTCCTTTATTATTAGCGTTATTAAGCATAATTTTAGCAGAGGTTTTTAAAGAAGGAAACCAATTAATGGAAGAAAATAAACTAACGGTATAAGATGGCTATAATCGTAAATTTGGACGTTATGTTAGCGAAACGAAAAATGTCTGTTACAGAGTTATCGGAGCGTGTTGGGCTTACTATGGCTAACATATCTATCTTGAAAAACGGAAAAGCAAAAGCGGTTCGGTTTTCTACTTTAAATGCTATTTGTGAAGTTTTAGAATGTCAACCAGGAGATATACTGGAGTATAATTAAAGCACCATTAAATTGCAACCTCTAATATCTGAATGGTCAAAACGCCCTAAAATTTCAAAACTACCATTTTCATAAACCTTACCAAGGTCTTGAGTTGCAATAAAAGAACAAGAGTTTATATTGGCTAAATCTATTACATTAACACCACCAGTTTTTCCATAGTCTTGTAATGTTAGTGGATCTTCCGTGTCTCTGGTTAGTACTTTCATCCAAGGTGGGCAATTAAAAATACCATCGCCTTTAGAATACCCTTGAGACAAGAGCTCCGTCATACCATATTCAGAATGAATTTTAGAAAGCCCAAAACCTTTTTTTAAAGTTTCATGTAGTTCTTCTCTGATCATTTCTTTGCGTCTACCTTTCATTCCACCAGTTTCCATTACAACAGTGTTTTTTAGATGTAATTGGTTGGTTTCAACTAAGTCTAATAAAGCAAAAGAAACCCCTATTAAAAGTATTTTTGTATTGGTATTTTGTAGTGTTTTTAAAGTTTCTAGTAAAGTATCCGTATTATTTAAAAAAAAGCCACTTTTTGGGTGTTCACTTTTTTTTATCAAATCGTCTACCATATAAATTAAAGAAGAGCCTTTACGCTCTAAATACGAAGGTAATAATGCTAAAACACAATAATCCTTTACAGAGCCATAAAAATGTTTAAAAGCTTTTAAATAGCTTTCTTCATATAGTTTGGTGTTTGTAACATAATGTTTACTGGTAATAGATCCAGTAGTACCACTACTCGTAAATATTGTACTTGCTTTTTCTTTTCCAGAAAGTATTGTTTTAGATTTAAAAAAATCTATAGGAATAAAAGGAATATCTTGGATTTGGGACACATTGGAACTATCTTTTCCTAAATGATTACAAAATTCTTGGTACACCAAATTTGTTTTAAATTGATGTTTAAAAACTTGTAATGTTAAAGCATTAAAGTCTGCTTTAGAATTTATGGTAAAGATGTCTTTTATGTCTATCATTCGCTATTGCAAAAATAGCCAAAAATGTCAAGAGGTAATTTATATATAAGTAGTCTAAATATATTTATTTAACCACCAATTTTCTACTAGTAGATTTTTCGTTTTCAATAACGGTAACCACATATACCCCTGAAACTAATCTAGACACATCTAAGTTTTTATTATTAATCCTATTTGTTAAAACAATTTCACCAAAGACGTCATAAATTATAACCTCTTTTTCGTTATTATTTTTTGTAGTAATATAAACCAATCCGTTAGATACCGGATTAGGGTACAACTTAAATTCTGCAATTTCACTGCTAGTGTAATTAAAAGAATTTTTATCTTCTTGTGCAGATACAGTGTAGGTTACTACTATAAGTAGGAGCAAGTAGATTTTTTTCATAAGTATTGATTTGGGATCAACACTGTAAAGGTATACTATAGTTTTATGTAAAATTCTAAAATGTTGTGAATTGCAATAAATTGTATGTCAATGAATTATGAAGTGTATTTCATCGATAAAGTTGGTAAAACAACGAAAGTAAAATAAGCTTTGTTACTTAATAATAAGTTTTCTAGTAGCAACTTTATCTTTTTCATAAACGCGTAGAACATAAACCCCAGCATCTATATTATTTAGCCCTAGCTCTTTTCCTAATATGGTGGTTTTAAGAATTTGAGAACCAAAGACATCAAAAATTAATATTTTCTTTGGACCATTTTCAGAAGTACTAATAAAAACTTTACTGTTTGTAACAGGGTTAGGATATAATTTAAACCCATTAATTTCTCCTTTGCTATTAGCGCTTTGTGCATAGCTAAAAGAAAAGAATAAAAAGAAAATTAGTAGGTAAAAGTGCTTCATAAGTAATGGTATACAAACAGTGTACCACAAATATATAAATTCTTATGCCTGTATAAATTTTGTAAGAGCAGATATTGTTAAAAGATCGATGAAATGCAAAATGATCGATGAAATGCACAAAAAATGACATAAAGTCCACCTTTTCTGACTTTGAAAAGCATTTCTTTCATTAAGTTAAATACTTTCTTAGAATAAAAAAAGCCTCGCAATTGCGAGGCTTTTATATCCTTATTTTGTTTTATATATTCTATAAACCAGCATCTTTCCAAGTCCAAGTAGAAATGTCTAAAGCAGCAGCATCTTTACCAGAATTTAATGTGTATTTACTAGTTTCACCAGATATAAGAGTAGCATCTGCATCCGCACCTTCTATTTGAACGTTAGCTAGAGCTCCAGCATCTTTCATATCTAAATCTACAGCATAACCAGATAAATGTAAACCAGTTATTGTACCACCAGAAGTTTTCTTGAACTGTAAAGCAGTACCATCTACAGAAGAAATAGCAGTTATGTTAGTAAAAGTTGGGTTACCGTTATTTTTATCTCCTTCAAAAACTGTAGAGAAACCAGCAACAGTATGAGAAATGTAAGCATTAGTTACAGATCCATTCCACTCTTCTGTCCAGTCAACAGCATCATCACTGTTATTTTCTAAGTAGATATTAGTTACAGAAACACTTCCACCGAAAAATTCGATACCATCGTCATCACCATTAATTACGGCAATGTTTTCTAAAGTTGTTCCAGAACCTACAGCATATAAAGAAACGCCGTTGTATTGAGACTCAGAGTTAATTTGAGCTCCTGTTCCTTTAAGTACTAAGTTTTTAACAGATCCAGAATTGTCAGTAGCATCAGTACCACCGTAAACAAAACCACCAATTTCAGCAGTAGCATCAACACCAGCAGATGTTATTGCATTACCACATATTGTTAATCCGCCCCAATCTCCAGGTTCACCTGCAGCAGAAGCAATAACAACTGGGTTAGCTTCAGTACCTTGTATGTCTATTGTACCACCTTGTAAAACTGCAATGTAAACACCAGTACCACCATCTCTAGCAGTAATTTTAGTTCCTGCAGGGATAGTTAATTTACCACCTTCTTGAACTATGTAAGAAGAGTTTAATGTATATGCTACAGAAGCATCTAAAGTTACGTCACCTGTAACCGCACCTTGTAATAAGCTACTTTCAAAAGAGATATCTGAGCTTACCCATGGGAAGTCCTCCGCAGTTGTATTAGGAACAGCAGTAGTATTTAATGAGTATTTTAATTTACTTTCATCCACATCTGTAGTAGTTTCATCATCTTCATTCATTGCTACAGGAGTATAACCATCAACAAAAATTACGTTAGTTACATCACCAGCATCTTTCATATCTAAATCAACATCATATCCTACTATAGAAAGACCGTCAATTGTACCACCAGAAGTTTTCTTGAATTGTAATGCAGTACCACCTACAGTAGAAACAGCAGTGATGTTATTAAATTCTGGGTTACCGTTATCTTTGTCTCCTTCAAAAACTGTAGAGAAACCAGCAACTGTATTAGATATATAAGCATTTGTTACAGATCCGCTCCATCCTTCTGTCCAATCTATTGAATCGTCACTATTGTTTTCTAAATATAGGTTAGAAACTTCTACGGTTCCACCAAAAAACTCAACACCATCATCATCACCATTAATAACAGCAAGGTTATCAACTAAAGTTCCAGAACCTACAGCGTAAAAAGAAACACCATTGTATTGAGACTCAGAGTTAATTTGAGCTCCAGTACCTGATATTTGTAAATATCTTATAATACCAGAACTATCAGAATCATCAGTGCCACCATATATAAAACCTCCTACTTCAGCAGTTGCATTAGCACCTGCAGTTGTAGTTGCCTTACCGCATAGTGTTAATCCTCCCCAGTCACCAGGGTTACCATCTGCAGAAGACATAATAACAGGATTTCCTTCAGATCCATTAATATTAATTGTACCACCAATAAGTGTTGCGATATAAACATCTGTACCACCATTATCTGCAAGAATTTTTGTTCCAGCAGGAATATTCAATGTAGCACCTTCGTCAATAATAAATTGACCAGTTAAATTGTAAGAAGTACTAGCAGTAAGAGTGTAATCTTCTTTTAATGTTCCTTTTAAAATACCTGCTTCTAAGTTAGCGATAACTTCTGTTGCTTCTTTTCCTATTGGCGCTGGATCATCAGAGCTACAGCTCGTTAGTATAATAGCTGAAAAAACTGCGGTTATACTTAAAAGTTTTACAAATAAATTTTTCATTTCAATTTTCAATTTAGAATTTGGTTAAATATTCTTATTATCTGTGCAAAATAAGTGGATTTCTGTTGCTTTGTGTTTAACTAAATATTAAGCATAAGTTACCTTTGTTTAGGTAAATGAGTGCTTACGTTAAGCTAGTGTTAATCGTATTTTAACCCTTTTATTTTATATTAGAACCCTTGTGATAAGGATTGTAATTTTTACCTTAAACTTATTTGGGATTAAAAATTATATTTTAAACTTAGGTTTAATTGAGCGCCTTTTTTATAGGATAAAACTACTTTGTCAGATTCAACACCTGTATTAAGATCTTGTATTAATTGGGTTTGTTGTATATCTGGATTAAGTAAATTTCTTCCTACTAATTTAAGTTGTAGTTTTTTAGTTAGCATTTTGCTTAAAACTAAATCTAGGGTAAAAAAGCCTTTTTCAATTATTTCATCATTATACAGAACATCACTATTGTTAAAATCTTCTGGAGAACCAAGAACATAAACTTTATCTGAAGAATAATTTCCTGTTAAAGTAGCATTAAACTCTTTTTCGGTTTTGCTATTATAGCTTAACGAACCATTTAATATTAAGTCTGACGCGCCTTGTAAATCAGATTCTGTTTTGTTTTTGTATTGAAAAAACTCTGATAAATCTTGGTTAAACCACATTTTAGTAATGTTTGTATTAAAATCTAAAATGCTTTCTTCATCTTCGTTTTTAAGAAGACCTAATCTAGCTTCTATTTCTAAACCATAAATGGTAGCTTTTTCACCAGTGTTAGCATATTGAAAGTTTCCTGAAGAACCTCTTGTTTGTGCTAAGTTTATAGGGTTTTTAATGTTTTTATAAAAACCAGTAGCAGATAGTAATTGACCTCTACTAGGGAAAAATTCATACTTTAAGTCTATATTTAAAACATCAGATTTTTCTAAATTCGGATCACCGCTAGTAACACGACCAGTTGGGGATACATATTCAAAAGGAGCTAGCTCTTTAAATTCTGGTAAGGTTTGTGTTAGACTTGATGCAAAACGTATAGCATTTTTTTCGTTTAAAGCATATTTTAAATTTAAACTTGGATATATTTCTGTGTATTCCTTTTTAATAGAACCTACTCTTCCAACAAAGTTAGCAACATCCCAAAGAACATTTATTTCATCGCGCTCAAATCTTACACCAGCATTACCAGAAAGTTTTTCGCCAAAATGAAAGTCTAAGTTAGCATAACCTGCTATAACATTTAAATCTGCATCGTATCTATCCGCTTCTCTTTCTCTTAATACTAAGCCATTATCAAAGTTATCTGCAGTAAAAGTTTCGGAAAATTGATCTACTGTAGGTACTTGAAAGTCTCTTGCTCTAACACCAGCAAATAAGGAACTAAATACTCTGTCTTTTTGACGAAAATTTACACCAATGTTTAGTTTAAATTTATGGATGTCATATTCATCTAAGGCTCCAAAAGAAATTGCATCATTAATATATGCGTTGTATTCAGTATCCTCAATTTTTTGACTAGATTTTCTTTGTTGAAAATCTCCAACGTGTGCATATTGTACTGTATTTGGGTCTAGTATATTTGCTTCGTTTCTAATTCTATTAGGCTCTTGTGCTAATACATAGTTATAACCGCCAGCCCAAGTTAATTTGTTGTTCTCTTTAATGTTATGAACACCTTCTATTTGATTTACTAATAAAATAGTTTGCTTAAAGTTTTGGTCTCTTACAAATGCACCATCTTCTTGTGGATCCTGGTCAAAAACGTAGCCCTCACCGTTTCTACCTTGCTCATAAACATTATCATTACTTGTATTAACCGCTAAACTGCTAATTTTAAGCCTATGATTATCACTTAATTTTAAACCTAAATTTAAATACCCTGTAGTGTTTGTTCTAGAGCTAAATGACTCCGCGTCTGTGAATTCGTTATCTAAAACATTAGAACGGTAGCTTCTAAAAACACCTTCTTGGTATTGGTATGATTTAGAGTGAGAACCAGCAACAAATACTTTTAATTCTTTTCCGAATATCTCAAATTTTTCAGCACCAGAAAGAGATATATCATAATTGCCAGTATTTTTTTGTTTTAAAGGATCCCATCCTTGTCTTGTAATTAAATCTACAAGAGCATATTGTTTTTTATGAAAACCTAAAGTTACATCTTCAGTAGCAATACTTCTTTTAAAATCACCATCTAAACCTAGAACATTAGTGTTGTATCCTGAGCTTAGACCTACAGATAATGCTTTTTTAGAATAACTTTTAGAAGAAATATCTACATTACCAGAAGTCTGGTCGGCATAGCTAGAAGTGGAATAGGTTTTACTAATACCAACATTTTCAATAATGTTAGTAGAAAATAAATTTAGATTAATATTTTTATTATTAACATCATCAGAAGGTATTGGCAAACCATTCATAGTGGTAGATAAATACCTGTCACCTAAACCTCTAATGTATATGTCTCCTGACCCTTCACTTTTAGAAACACCTGCAATTTTTGTGGTTGCAGCAGATGCATTAGATACACCAATTTTTGAAAGACGTTCTGAACCGATACTTTCTTTAATAACAAGAGCCTTCTTCTGATCTAGTAATAAAGCAGCTTCAGAATCTTTTCTGGCTGTTGTAGTTACAACAACTTCATCTAAAGACATTCCTTCAGAAGCACTCATTGGTGCATTTATAGTGGTTACTTTTCCACTCTCTACGATTACGTTAGGAATTTCTACAGTTTCGTACCCTAAGTAACTAAATACAACAGTATAAGTTCCTGGCTCTACATTAGCTATTTCGTATAAACCATCAAAATCTGAAGTAGCACCTTTAGTAGTGCCTTTAATTAGAACATTAGCAAATGCCAAAGGTTCATTATTAACTTCTTTGTCTGTAAGAGTACCAACAATACTCCCTGTTTCCTGTGCCTGTAGTAGCGCTACGCTAAATATTAAAAGACACGTAAGTAATTTTCTCATTAAAAAATTTAGTTTGTTCTATTATGGCGCAAAGAAAGTTCTAGGGTGTAAAAGTCGGGTTACCCCCATGTTAAACATTTATTGCCTTAGTGTTACTTTATTGTTACTATATTAAATCAACGTTAAGAGCTATTTAGTGTAATAGTATTATCTTTACATTTGGCGGATTAACCAATTTTGATGACCGATGAAAAAAAAAGATATTAAGATTTTATTAGTAGATGATGAGCCAGATATTCTAGAGATAGTTAGTTATAATTTGTCTTCTGAAGGCTATCAAGTTTATACGGCAAAGAATGGAGTTGAAGCGGTAGCAATGGCTAAAAAGAAAACGCCACATTTAATTATTTTAGATGTTATGATGCCAGAAATGGATGGTATTGAAGCTTGTGAAATAATTAGAGGTACAAAAGGGTTAGAGAATACAATCATTACTTTTTTAACCGCCAGAGGAGAAGATTACTCCCAAGTTGCAGGTTTTGATGCAGGTGCAGATGATTATATTACTAAACCAATAAAGCCAAAAGTTTTAGTTAGTAAGGTTAAAGCATTACTAAGAAGGTTAAAAGAAGAAAATGCTGCATCGGAAGATATTGTAAAGGTTGGTAATATTGTAATTAATAGAGAAGAGTATAAAATAATTAATGACGGAAAGGAAATTATTTTACCAAGAAAAGAGTTTGAACTTCTTGCATTACTAACTTCTAAACCAAGTAAGGTTTTTAAAAGAGAGGTAATATTAGATAAAGTTTGGGGTAATGAGGTTGTTGTTGGCGGCCGTACTATAGATGTTCATATTCGTAAGTTAAGAGAAAAAATAGGAGACGATCATTTTAAAACTGTAAAAGGAGTGGGGTATAAGTTTGTATTATAATGTCAATAAAATTAAAAAGGTCATATAGATTTGCATTAAGGTCCTCTATTACTATAGCCCTTACTGCTGCCTTTTTTTTATTTTTTTTGCAAAAATATTTTAATACAGTAAATTTTTATATTTTAATAATAGTTGCTCTATTTTTATTTGGATTTTCATTTATAGTATTACAAGTAAGAATAGAAAAATTCATCTATAGAAGAATAAAAAAAATATATGATGATGTTGCTCTTTTAGAATCTTCTTCTTTAGCTGTGGATCCTATTACTACAGATATGCGAACCCTAACTGCAGAGATAGAAAAATTTGCCAAAGACAAAAAAATAGAGATAGACACTCTAAAAATTAGAGAAGAGTATAGAAAAGATTTTTTAGGAAATGTTTCTCACGAATTAAAAACGCCGTTATTTACTGTTCAAGGGTATATTTTAACCCTTTTAGATGGTGCAATGAATGACTCTAATATTAGAAAAAAATACCTTCAAAGAGCAGCAAAAGGAGTAGACCGTTTAATTTATATTGTTAAAGACTTAGATTTAATTACCAAATTGGAAGTTGGAGATTTAAATCTTGAAATGACATCTTTTAATATTATAGAGCTTATTCAAAATGTTTTTGATCTTTTAGAAATGAAAGCCCTTAAAAAAAAGATTACGTTAACTTTTGATATGGATTATCCAGAACCAATTCAAGTATACGCAGATCAAGAAAAAATACAACAAGTAGTAACTAACTTATTGGTAAACTCCATAAAGTATGGGCATGAGAATGGTACTACAGAAGTAAGTGTAGAAAATTTAATTAAAAATAAAGTTATTATTCGTGTAACAGATAACGGTGAAGGTATAGCAAAACAACATATTCCGAGATTATTTGAGCGCTTTTACAGAGTAGATAAAAGTGGAAATAGGGCTGTTGGTGGTTCCGGACTTGGACTTTCTATTGTAAAACATATTATAGAAGCACACGAAGAAAAAATCTATGTAGAAAGCGTAGAAGATGTAGGTTCTGAGTTTTCTTTTACCTTAGAAAAGAGTATTAATGAAATAGATACAATTGTTTAATTGCTTAAGCGATTCAATTTCTTAGCTTTGCCACACAAAAAATACTACTTCTGTGGGAAGCAAAAACAAACTAAAAAGATTTAAAGAAAACGAAACCTTTTCTAATGTTATACAACCAACTAGAGAAGAAATTGTAGATAGTTCTTTTTCTTATAAAGGAAATTGGAGTAAACATTTTGGTAATACCAATCCTATAGTTTTAGAATTAGGCTGTGGTAAAGGAGAATATACTGTAGGTTTAGCTCGTAGAGATAAGAACAAAAATTATATTGGAATAGATATTAAAGGCGCACGTTTTTGGAGAGGTGCTAAAACTGCTATAGAAGAAAATTTGTCTAATGTTGTTTTTATAAGAACTCAAATAGAACTAATAGATCAAATTTTTGCTGCAAACGAAGTGTCCGAAATATGGATAACTTTTCCGGACCCTCAAATAAAATATAAGCGTACTAAGCATAGAATGACAAATAAAGAATTCTTAGCTAAGTACAAGCAAATTTTAAAACCAGAAGGCACAGTTAACTTGAAGACAGATTCTGAGTTTATGCATGGCTACACTTTAGGGTTATTACATGGTTTAGGGTTAGAAGTTTTATATGCAAATCATGATATATATAAAAATGCTGGGAGCCCAGATGAGGTTTTAAAAATTCAAACTTTTTATGAAAATCAGTATCTTGAAAAAGAAAAACCAATTACCTACATTAAATTTAGAGTAGCTTAGTAGTTATGGGGCATTTATTAATTCTTTTTTTTGCAACATTTTTTGCAGCATTTATAGCTACAGTTCCTCCGGGTTTATTAAATATGAATGCAGCAAAAACAAGTGTAGAGAAAGGAAAATTAAATGGTATTATATTTAGTTTAGGCGTTTCTATAGTTGTTTTTATACAAGCTTATATTGCAGTATTAATTTCTAAGTTTTTACATAATAATCCAGAGGTAATAGAAGTTTTGTTGCAAATTGCCTTAGTAGTATTTGCTTTTTTTGCTGTGTTTTTTTTCATTGCTGCCCGGAAGAATAAGAAAAAGAAGAAAAAAGTCCTTAAAATAAGTAAAAAGAACAGTTTTTTTAAGGGAATGTTATTAGCCTCTTTAAATCTATTAACCATTCCTTATTACAGTGGACTAAATGTTATGTGGAATGCATCTGGTTGGATAAAATTTCAGCTTTGGGATATTGTAGTCTTTGTTTTTGCAGCAGGTTTGGCAACCTTCTCGGTACTCTATTTGTATACCATCTATTTTAATAAATTAGAAAATAAGACAAATAAGTTTTCTAAAAACTCTAATTATATCTTAAGTGGTTTAATGCTGGTATTATTTATTATTACACTTATTAGATTGTTAATGACAGCGTAAATGGCAAACAATGAAAACTTTTTTGAAAGAGTCTATGAGGTAGCACGTTTAATACCTGAAGGTAAAGTAACCTCCTATGGTGCAATTGCAAAATATTTAGGAGCGGCTCGTAGTGCCAGAATGGTTGGTTGGGCTATGAATGGATCTAGTCTAAAAGAAGATGTTCCAGCGCATAGAGTAGTAAATAAAGCAGGAATTTTAACCGGAAAACATCATTTTGATGGTACTAACCTTATGCAACAATTATTAGAAAGTGAGGGAGTTGTAATTATTGATAATCAAATACAAAATCTTGAAAAACATTTTTGGGATCCTTTTGAAGAACTTTCGGAATAGATTTTGATGCTGTAGTCTTGTATGAAGCAAACTATTTTTGGTGTTCTATTCTTTACTTTTTATTCGTTATTTGCGCAAGTTGAAATAACGAATATAAAACTACCTAAAATTATTTTATCAGAGTACGATAGTATTCTTTCAAGTTCTGTTGATAGAATGGCTCCTGTTATGTCTCAATTTTTGGGAATAAATATTAAAGACAGTTTAGATTTAAACAAGAAAAAAGACTTTGGGAGGTATGAAGAGATAAATAGGATATCAGATAGTATTTCTATTTATGTAGATGCAAATAATACTAATTTTAGAGTACATTTCTGGTCTTCGATTCCGCCACCTCCACCGCTAATGGAGAATAAAAGATATTCAAAATTAAAAATAGAAAACCTTAGTGCCTATAATGAATTGATGGAGAAAAAATGGGACAGTATGGCTGTAGCTTTGGAAAAGCAATGGGATATTGAAAGAAGGCAACATCAAATTGCATATCCTGTGTATATATTTAATAATAGTAGTAAGAAAACTATAATTCAGAATCCAGTAGGTGGTAGTATAAACAAAGATTTATATGTTATTTTAGAAGGAATAGACAAAAATGGAGAATGGCAACCCATAAATTATTGGGAACAATTTAGTTTTGTCTGTGGGACAGGTCATCGTAATTATGTGCTTAATCCAAAATCATTTCTAATTGTTGCAATAAAAAAATACTCAGGGTATTATAGAACGAAGTTACGAGTTAAATTTAAAAATTTTGATGATATACATTATTCCAATGTTTTTGATGGATATATAGATTATTGTCAGTTTGATAAGCATGAGGTATTAGAGGATCTAAATTTAAGATTTTCTTACAGAGGTGTAGAATATCTGAGGGAAAGAGTAAATAGAACTTTTTTGGATAAATAAGGATTGCGCCATTGTTTACAAGCACGTCTTTTTCAATAGAATACCATTAAATTCTCAGCCCTAAGCATTATCTTTGTTGTTTAGAACGAATACAAAGTAAGTTTGATTATGACGTTGAAAAAACAAGACATTCTTAAAGCCCTAGAGTTAATAACTGTACCCGGAGAAGGCCAGAATATGGTAGAAAGCGGGGCTGTTAAAAATATTCAAGTTTTTGGGGATGAGGTAGAGGTAGATATTACAATAAATAACCCAAGTCTACAAGCAAGAAAAAAGACCGAGGTAGAGATTTTAAAAATTATTCATAAAGAAGTTTATGAAAAAGCTAAAATTAAAATCAATATAAAAGTAGCTGCACCAGCTCCAAAGGCTAATAAGCCTAATGAAATAAAAGGAAAACCACTTCCTGGAATACAAAATATTATTGCTGTAGCATCTGGTAAAGGGGGTGTAGGAAAATCTACAGTAACCGCAAATTTAGCAGTTACTTTAGCAAAAATGGGATTTAAAGTTGGTTTGTTAGATGCTGATATTTATGGACCATCTATGCCTATTATGTTTGATGTAGCGCATGAAAAACCACTAGCGATTAATGTGGATGGAAAATCTAAAATGAAACCAATAGAAAGTTATGGAGTAAAAATGCTATCTATAGGGTTTTTTACACAACCAAGTCAAGCCGTAATTTGGAGAGGGCCTATGGCTGCAAAAGCATTAAACCAAATGATTTTTGATGCACATTGGGGAGAGTTAGATTTTCTTCTATTAGATTTACCTCCAGGAACTGGAGATATACATTTAAGTATTATGCAAGCAATGCCTGTAACAGGTGCTGTAATTGTTAGTACACCGCAAGAAGTTGCTTTAGCAGATGCTCGTAAAGGAGTAGCAATGTTTCAGCAAGATTCTATAAATGTGCCTGTTTTAGGAATTGTAGAAAATATGGCTTATTTTACTCCAGAAGAATTACCAAATAATAAATATTATATCTTTGGTAAAGAAGGAGCTAAAAATTTAGCGGAAGATTTAAAAGTACCTTTATTAGGAGAAATACCATTGGTGCAAAGTATTAGAGAAGCAGGAGATGTAGGAAGGCCAGCAGCCTTACAAACAGCAACACCTATAGAAGCGGCCTTTGAAGAATTAACAAAAAACATAGCTCAAGAAGTGGTAAACCGAAATAAAAATTTACCTCCTACAGATGCTATTAAAATAACAACTATGGCAGGTTGTTCTAGTGTAAAAAAGTAAATAAAATGACTACAGAAGAAGTAAAACTAAACGTTGAAAAAGCATTAGAAGAAATTCGTCCTTTTTTAAAAAGTGATGGTGGAGATATATCTTTAATATCTATAGATGATGACAAATCTGTTAAAGTAAGATTAGAAGGTGCTTGTGTTGGCTGTAGTGTTAATCAAATGACATTAAAAAGCGGTGTGGAAATGACTATTAAAAAATATGTTCCGCAAATTGAAGAGGTAATTAACATTTCATAATATTTTTATAACAAAATAATACAGCCTGCCTTGTAAAGGTGGGCTTTTTTGTACGACAATTATTTTAAAAAAAGGTATTTTTGCCATTTATTAGCAATTGCTAAAAAGATTAACTTTTAGAATACAAATTAATGTCAGACGTAAAAATTAAAATTACGGATAGAGAAGGGGTTTCTCACGAGGTAGATGCTCCTACAGATATGAATATGAATCTTATGGAGGTTGTACGCTCTTATGAGCTTGCTCCAGAAGGTACCATAGGGGTATGTGGTGGTATGGCCATGTGTGCCTCTTGCCAATGTTATATAAAGTCGGATCACAATCTTCCAGAAATGTCTGATGATGAAGAAGCAATGTTGGCAGAAGCTTTTAACGTAGAAGATAATTCTCGTTTAGGTTGCCAGCTTCACATAACAGAAGATATGGACGGCTTAGAAGTAGCGCTTGCTCCAGAAGACCTTTAATCATTTTAAAGCGTTTTATTAAATCTAAATAGGACAGGTTTCTGGTATAAGTAAAGCACTTTTAATAGCATTACTCCAAATACTATAGCCTTTTTTGTTTAAATGTAAACCATCACTAATATAGAGCTCTGGTCTTGGTCTATTTTCAGAACTAATCATTTGTGCAAAAACATTAATAAATTGTGCTTTTAGTTCTCCAATAATATATTTTGATAATAATAAATTGGTTTCTATAATATTAGGAATCATGGCTTCGCGCTCCACACTTGGTTTTAGGCTTATTAGCGCTAAGTTAACTTCGGGGTATTTGTTGTAGATTAAACGGACCAATTCTTGACAATCTGCCAAAACTTGCTGCGGTGTTTTCCCTTCACTTAAATCATTTTCTCCTGCATAAAGAACAATTTTAGTTGGGTTAACCGCTGTAAAAATTTCATCAAAATAATGAATACACCAGGCAAAAGTGGAACCGCCAAAACCAAGATTAATAATATTTAAAGGGTCTAAATCTTTTTTCATGCTAACCCACAAGCGTATAGATGAGCTACCATAAAATACAAAAAGTTGCTCTTGGTGATCTAGTTTGTTAACGCGCTTTCTTAATCTTTTAATTTCATTAGACCACATTGCAGGGGGCTCACTTAAATTATTAATATCCGTTGCATTACTTACAAGTTTGTCTACTGTTTTACGTGCTTCTTTTACATACTCGGCATACTTTTTTTGATACTTATTTACAAAGCTAATTAGGCTTTCTGTATCATTTTCTTTTACATGTTGGCTTAATTTAAAAGGAGGATGAATTTTACAATAAAATAGATTGTCTTTTATTCTATTGTCAAAATTTACAATTACTATGGGAACAATACTAGGTTCAATATCCATATTCATGGCTAGTTTAAAACTACCTAACTTAAAAGGTCCTGGGGAGTTTTCTGTACTATATGAAGTTCCTTCTGGACTTATAATTAGATTATAACCATTTTTTAAATGCTCCTCTGCTTCTCTATAAAATATACTTCGAGATAATTTTTTACTCTCTTTCGTAGATTTCTCGGACTCCTTTGTATATACATTTATATGCCCTAATTTGTTGTAATAATTTTGGTGACCATACTCTTGACCACGGCCTATTCTAACCGTTCGTATACCAGAATCATTATATTTTTCTTGTAATACCATAGCACTAATAAAATGGGAGTCTAGTGTTATTTGAAAATTATTATTTAAGGTATATTGCGAATCATTTATCAGGTGATTGTATATGAAAATATTGCCGCTTTCTTCGGGTAAATTTTCCCAACCATCAATATGGTAATTTTGATTTTTAAATAGTTTTTTTGTGGCTTCTGCACATTGTTTTCTAACTTCTAAAACGTTGTTAGTGGTACTGTTAACAACAGTACTATATATGTTTTCTAATCCTTTTATAAACTGTAATTCTTCATTATCATCCTTTAAAAGTTCTAAGCTTAAAGAAGCAATATGACGTTCTAAAGAGGTGCCATTGGCCAATATATTTTTTAGACCGTCATAGGCAATTTCTTTAGTGTTTACATTATTTAAAAGGTGAATTGTTTGGTGTAATTTAGAGTGTAAAGGAAGTCTAGATTTGTTGTTTTCAATTAAATGGAATACAGCTTGTAAGTTATGCTTTCCTAATAGTCCAACATATCTTAAAAAAGCGGCGTTTATTTGGTTGCCAATAAGCCATAATAATTGTTTATAAAATTGCTTTTCAAACTTAGTGTCTAAAGTAAAAAGTGATGAGAGTTCTTTGTAGGGAATAAAGTATATGGCTGTTTTCTTATCGGTAATAGCAGAACAAATGTCTTTATCTCCTAAAAAGCTAGACCAGCCAAATATGAATCCAGCATCTCTAATAGACCGTTGTTTAATTTCTATATTACCTTCAATTCTTTTAATACTTACTTCGCCATGTATTAAAATAGATAGGCCATTCGTAAAGCGGTCTTGTATATAAAGAACCTCATGCGGTTCATATTCTCTTCGTTCTGCAAGAGAAGCTATTTTGGATAGTTTTTTTTCGGAAAACTGGTCTAAAAATGGCGAACAACGCATTAAGCTAATTATTTCAGACGGCTTGGCTTTAGGAGTCATAAAAAACTCTCTGTCATCTTCAAAAGGCCTAGAACGTACAGGTTGCAAAAGTTCTATTTGTTTTAATAAAGCCGATTTTTGTTGATGGTATAATTTTGAGGCAATATTTTTTAGCAATGTATTTTTACTGTCTTTTGCTAAATAAGCTTCTAGTTGTGTTATAGGGATTTCAAAAAAAGTAGCTCCTTTAGAAGAGGTTACTGCTTTGTAATTATATCTTTTAGGGTTATTTAAACCATTTATACCAAGTGTGCTCATTGGTTCAGAAATTTGGCAAACTAAAATGTCATTTTCTGGCTCTTCAAACTCAATGTAATAATCTACCAAACCTTTAAGAATCCATCTAAATTTTTTTACTTCTCTATGGATGTTAAAAAGGACGTGATTTTTTGGATATTCTTTAGTTTTTCCTTCCGGAAAAATGGCTTTTAATTGTCTGAAATGAGCGTCGTTTTCCAATCTTAGCATAATTTTGGTTTCTACTAACTTCATCAAATTAGTTAAGAATTGAAAAGATTGGACCCTTTACTTATAAATAAATATGATTTTGAAAATTACAGGGTATTTTTATATTGGTTTTGGTAAAAATAGGGGGTCTTAAATCTGGATACTATTTATAAGTTTTGTGTAAAACAGCAAGTTAGGCCCAAATTTTATATTCTAGCTTGGTAGGTAAATAAGTTATAATACCTTCCTTCTTTTTTAATAAGTTCATCATGAGTGCCTTGTTCTGCAATGCGCCCATTTTCTATAACTAAAATTTGGTTTGCTTTGCGTATAGTACTTAATCTATGCGCTATTACAAAAGTGGTTCTTCCCTTTGTAAGTGTTGCTAAACTTTTTTGAATTAGAGCTTCACTTTCCGTATCTAAATTAGAAGTGGCTTCGTCTAGGATTAAAATTCTAGGATTTGCTAAAATTGCTCTTGCTATGGCAATACGTTGGCGTTGTCCTCCAGAAAGTTTTACACCGCGCTCTCCTATTAAGGTCTCTAAGCCATCATCAAAACGGTCTGTAAACTCATCTACATAAGCAGCTTTTACTGCTTCTTGTAGTTCTTCTTCTGTTGCTTCAGGTCTTGGAAAAAGGATGTTATTACGAATGGTACCTTCAAACAAAAATTCATCTTGTAATACCACGCCTAAATGTTGTCTAAAACTATTTAAGTTTATTTTAGACATATCTTTTCCATCAACAGTAATGGTTCCTGATTCTGGGTTTAAAAAGGTAGCTGCTAAACCAGCAATAGTAGATTTACCGGACCCTGAACTACCAACAAGTGCTACTACATTGCCTTGTTTTACATTAAAATTTATATTATGAATAACTTCTTTACCCTCTTCGTAAGCAAAAGATACATTGTTAAATACTATATCTCCTTTAATTGTATCTAGCAGGATAGTTCTATTTTCTTCATCAGACTCTGGCATCATATTCATTAGTTCTTCAGTACGATCTAGCCCTGCCAAAGCTTCTGTTAATTGACTTCCAATATTACTCATTTGTACAATTGGAGCAATCATTAAACCAAGTAAAAAAGTAAAGGTTAAAAAATCTCCTAAGCTAAGATCTCCTTGCATAATTTTGTATCCACCAATTCCCATTATACCTGTGGTTGCAATTCCTAATAAAAAGGTTGAAGCACTTGTCATAAAAGCAGTGGCGGTTAAGCTCTTTTTTACGTTCTGGAAAAGTTTTTCTACACCTTCTTCAAATACTTTATTTTCTTGTTCTTCTGCGTTAAAACCTTTAATAACACGAACACCACTTAAGGTTTCTGTTAATCTTCCTTTTACTTCTGCATTAATTTTTCCGCGGTCTCTAAAAACGGGCCTAATAACTTTAAAGGCCTTTAAAGCAACAATCGCAAAAATGGCTAAAGGAATTATAGTAAACAAAGTCATGCTAACACTAATTCGTAATAACAATATAAGGGATACCACAGCTGTTATTGTTCCGCCAACTAGCTGCACTAGTCCTGTCCCTATTAGGTTACGTACACCTTCTACATCACTCATAATTCTAGAAACTAATGCTCCAGATTTAGCATTATCAAAAAAACGAATAGGAAGAGAAAGCACCTTTTTTTGTACTTGTGCTCTAAGCTCAGATATTAAATATTGTGCTTGTACGCTTAGTATTTTAGTTAAAAGAAAAGATGTGATTGCTTGTACTGTAATAGCTAGAATTACAGCTCCAACTAAAAGTTTTAAAAACGCAACATCCTTATTAGGGATAATATCATCCATTAAATATTTAAGAGAAAGTGGCGCTACAAAACTTGCAGCTTTACTTATTACAATTAATAATAAACCAATAAACACTAATTTTCTGCGTGGCCAAATAATGGTTTTAAATGCGGAATAAATGCTAACTTTTTTAGCTGCCATATAATCTAATTACGTTATTTTGTAAGGTACTTTAAAAAGGTAAATTAGTGTATTTCTTATAGGTAGAATTTAGAAAATTTACTCTTTCGTAATAATTAAAGTGGCTTTAGAACCAGAAGATAGGAGCCATTTGTTTGCGTAAATTAATTCTCCTTTATCATCATACACATTTATTTGCGCTGTATTAGGAGCAGAAGAGCCATTGTTTAATGCTTCAAAATCTATTCTATTAAATCCTTTTTTTAAATCTACATTTACACCTTTAAAGGCGCTAGTTAAAAGAATGTTAGGGTCTGCAACCACATCATTTACCCAAATTTTTACACGATCACCATCTACATACTCATGATCACGACAAACAATACCTATAAATTTTCCATTATTTTTTACATCTCCTAAATACTGATCTCCAAAAAAATCTTTGGAACCTTCTTTAGGTTCTCTAGGACCAACTTTGGGGTCTATTTTAAGGCCGTGTCCTGCTTGTACCAATTCTCTTTCGGGTAACATTTTTACGGGTCTACGACCAAGAGAGTCTTTAATATTTATGTCTGGTTGTTTGTTAATTACTGAAGGGATATTTAATACAGGTCCTTTGCTAGTAGTATTATTTTCTTCTGCTTTTATATTTAATGGGTTTTGGGTAGGTAAATCGCTCTGTGCATTCCCAAACTGAAATATCAGAAGAAAAAAGAAAAGAAAAAATATGTTATGCAGGGATTTCATTAAAGTAAAAAATTTAAAACAAAGATAGCAAATACCCTGCCATTGCATATTTTACAAATAATTAAATACCACTATACTTTCTATTTTGTAAAAAGTATAGTGGTAAAATATTTTAGTTATCTGTTTCTGGAGATACGTATTTATAAACAATTCCAGCTAAAATAGCACCAATAATAGGAGCAACCCAAAATAACCATAATTGCCCCGTTGCCCAACTGCCATCCGCAAAAATAGCCTGACTTGTACTTCTTGCAGGGTTTACAGAGGTATTTGTAACAGGGATACTAATTAAATGAATTAGGGTTAAACAAAGTCCTATTGCTAAACCAGCAAGATATTTTGGAGCTTTAGAATGTGTTGTACCTAATATTACAAATAGGAAAATAAATGTCATTACAATTTCTGTAATTAAAGCAGAAGCCATGGAGTAATTTCCTGGAGAGTGTTCTGCAAAACCATTTGCTGCAAAGCCACCAACTTCAAAACCTGGTTTTCCTGTAGCAATTACATATAAAATTCCTGCACCAGCAATGCCGCCTAGCACTTGCGATAGTATATATGGAACTAATTCTTTACCGTTAAAACGGCCTCCTATCCATAAGCCAATAGAAACCGCAGGGTTTAAATGACAACCAGAAATGTGCCCTATAGCATATGCCATAGTTACAACGGTTAAACCAAATGCAAGAGAAACTCCTACAAAACCAATTCCTAAATCGGGGAAACCAGCTGCTAAAACTGCGCTACCGCAACCACCTAATACCAACCATAATGTTCCAATAAATTCCGCTATTAATTTTTTCATATTCAATGTATTTAAGTTAATGATTACTAAATGTTTAGTGTACTTAAATATATGAAATTATATAATAACAATTATGGACTAAGTAATAGGAGCTATTATTTTATTCTCCTAACTCAGTAATTTTTTTTTCGTAAAGTTTTTTACTTTCTACAACTGCAACATTAAGTTCTTGCATAATACCTTCTACTCTACCTTCTATACTTTTCATTTGGTCATTAATGTTATCAAAAGAATTAAGAGCAGCAGCAACCTCTAAGGCTTTTACAACTTCTACCGCATCGCCATGTAAAATTCTAAGTTTTCCTATTGCTTTAGAAGTATTTTTTAGGGTAGCATTATATTTTGTTTTTGCTTTATTAATAGCACTTAATAATGTTTTTTTACTTGCTTCATCACTAAGGCTATTGGTTTGCTTTTCCATTGCTCCAAAAAGGTTAGAAGCTTTGGTTTTTAAATCTTCGTACTCTTTATTTAGATTTTCTACGCGTTTATTTACTTTTTCCCAATCTCCATATACTTTTGCAAATTCTTTGTCTTCATTTTTTGTGTCTTCTAATGCACTTTTTAAGGCATTTAAAGATTCTAGTCCTTTGTTAACATTTTTGTTTGCGTTAGACTTTTTCTTTTCAAAAGTGGAAACTTGCGATTTAAACTTGTCTTTTAAACGTATTAAATCTTCCGGGCTTTTATTTTTCCAACAAGAAACAAATAGTAAAGAAATTAGTACAATACAGAATGATTTTTTAAACATGGTTTGTGTTTTATTATTAAAGATTGCAAAGTTCGGTTAAAATTAATTAATAGGGTAAAATAGGTAATATTGTTAAAAATAATACAGGTTTTTAGATTAGGGTAAGCAATAAGCATATTATTATATTGATAATAAATAGCTTTTTTAATTATATAATTAAAGCATATGTGGGTAATTTTATTCGAAAATGATAAATATCATATTCTTTGGCTTAAATATCATCTAGTTTTATTAAGAATAAAATTAGTGAGTTATGGAAGTCAAAAAAAACCCAAAAGCAGATTTAAATAGAGACAGTGGCCTCTTTTTTGTAATAGGCCTAACTATAGTATTGTTTGTAACTTGGAGAGCCTTGGAATACAAAACATATACTAAAAATGACGTAATTGTTGAGATGCTTAATGTTGCAGATGATTTGGAAGAAGAAGTGCCGCAAACAAAAGAATTAAGAACAGAATTACCACCACCACCGCCTGCTGCTCCAGAAATTATAGAGATAGTAGATGATACAGAAGATATAGAAGAAACTATAATAGAAAGTACAGAGTCTAGTGAAAATACTATAGTAGATTCTCCAATACTAAATATAGATGATGTTGAAGTAGGCGAAGAGATAGAAGAGGAAATAATAGTGCCTTTTACAGTTATAGAGAATGTGCCTATTTTTCCAGGATGCGAAAAGTATAAAACAAATGCTGAACGTAAAAAATGTTTTGCAGAAGGTATACAAGCACATGTGATAAAACAATTTACCTACCCAGAGAGTGCAGCAGATATGGGTATAAAAGGAAGAGTTTTTGTTATTTTTGCTATTAATAACAAAGGGTATATAACTGGAGTAAAAACTAGGGGTCCTGACCCAAGATTGGAGAAAGAAGCTAGCCGTATTGTTACTACTTTACCAAGAATGACACCCGGAATGCAAAGAGGAAAACCAGTAACCGTACCTTATAGTATCCCTATTAATTTCATTTTAAAATAAAAGTACTAAAGATTATTGGCTTGGTAATGAGATAATTTTTGAGGCCCTTCTAAAACTATTCTAACAATTTGTAAAGTGCCATCTTCTTTTGTAGCAATTTGCCATTTTATTAAAACTATTTTGCCATTTTCAATTTCAATACCAGTAATACTTCTAGGATGAACACAACTACCATCATTAAAAAAGGGAATGTCTCCCGGTTCTGGAAAACGGGGTCTATGCGTATGGCCAACAACAGTAATTTTTAGATTATTTTTTAATATCCATTTTTTTATTCTTTTCTCAACTTTTATAAGCTCGGTATAGTTTTTTGCCGGGCTTGTTGGGTCCGCAATACCCCATATTTGTAGTGGTTTCCAAAGTACACGCACTAGGAACCTGCCCCAGCGCCAAAAAATATAATTCCACCAATCTGCTTGGTGTCCATGAGTTAAAAAAACCTCTTGGTTAGTTTCTTTGTGTTTTAGAACAACGGCTTCATTATAAACAATGTCTTTAAAAAGTTCTTTGTCTTCTGCATCAATAGGTTCAAAATAACTAGATAAATGCTTTTTTACATATTCAGGGTCTTTATAAACCATATCATGGTTTCCCCAAATCATATGCAATCTATTAGCTAAATGAAATTTTTTAAGTAGTTTAAAAATACTTTTATGAGCTTCAAAAATAGATTTAAAATGCATGTTCTCCCATAACTCATCTCCATCTCCTAATTCACAATAATTAAACCCTTCTCTATAATAATGGCTTAGTGCGTGGTAGTATATATTTCTGTTATTTGCAAAATCATCTGCAAAACTATTATCTCCTCTATGACAATCACTAAATAGTATAAATTTTGAAGAATCATCAAAAGGGATAATTTTCGCATTATTATAAGCTTTTGTTAATCTAGAAAAAGAAGACATAGTATTATTTTTAGATAAATATCCGAAAAACTAGTTAACAACACCCTTTTTAACATAGTTAAAACCTGTGTTTTTTGTAATTTTGTAAGTAAATAACCGACTCAAAGGGATATGATAAAAACTCTAGACAAATTAATGCCAATAAAGCATGTTATTAGTTTTAACAAGCTTTTAATGCATTATGAAGAAATAGAAAAAGGAGATGATACATTTTTGTCTGCTAGAGCTTCTCATATTTTAAAGTCTCAAGAGCCATTTCCTGTGCTTAGAGATGGTTTTACAGATGTATCTTTATTACAAAAACATAGAGATATTATAAAAATGATTTTACAGGACACCTTTTCTGAAGTATTAACAGGAAATGAAATAAAAGTAGCCTCTTTACCATACAATAACGTAATTTTTAATTCTTCTAAAAGGTTTCAGAATATACTAAGAGATGCCGGAAAAGATTATGAGCCATCTATAAGTAATATAGATAATGGTAATGACTATATAATGGCCTGTATAGTTATTTTAAATTTTTATTATGGTTATAAACTAGATTTTAGAAAACCATTTTTTTATAATATACCAGATAAAAATGGTGTTATGCATCATTATAGAATACTTTATAATGCCGATTTTTTAGAAATACTACCTACTGAGAAAGCTAAGAAAATTACTAGAAAAGATGTAGATGAGCTTTTGGCAAACCCTGATAATGTAGCATTATGGATGGAAAAGCTACCTCCCGGAAGTTTTATTTCTAAAGGCTTTGTTATTTCTAATATGTTTGATGTTACTACGGAACATTCTATATCTCAAATAAAATCACAATTAATAGCTAGCGATAAAAGAGGAAACGAAAATTTTATTGATGATTTACAAGAAATTTTTAGATCATTTTTTAGGTTACCCGATATAGAAGTTGGTTTTGTAGTCTATAATTCTAGAGACAACCTATTAGAGCCAGTATATGGTAATAATGTAAAGAGTTTTATATTAAATGGGAATGGTGCTGCAGAATGTAAAGATATACTTTGTGAAGATTCGTATTCTAAACTACTTAATGAAAGTAGCTACTTTACAATTCCTAATCTTGAAGAGTTTAATAAAGCTACAAATGGAGCCGCACCCTATGAGGTTCTTAATAAACAAGGAGTAAAAAGTGTAATTTTTGCACCAATTGCATCTGATGGAGAATTGCTAGGTGTTTTAGAAGTAGTTTCTAATAAAAAGAATGTGCTTAATGGCGTTAATGCTAATAGGTTAGATGATATTATGCCATTTATAGTATCTGCGGTAGTAAGATCTAAAAATGAAGAAGAAAATTATATTGATGCAATTATACAAAACGAATGTACCTCTGTGCATTCTTCTGTGTATTGGAGATTTAGAGAAGAAGCAAAATTCTTCATTAAAGACCAACTAGAAGGTTTACAACCTTCCTTTAAAGAAATTACATTTAAAGATGTATTTCCTCTTTACGGGCAAATAGATATAAAAGACTCTTCTAAGGCAAGAAATGATGCTATTCAAAAAGATTTACTCATACAACTTACACAAATTAGTAAGGTTCTTGAAAATACTTGGGAAAAATATAAATTACCAGTATACGAAGAGTTATTATTTAGAGTAACAAATCATTTAGATAGCATAAAAGAAATGCTCTATACCAACAGTGAGCAATCTATTTTTGATTTTGTTCAAGATGAAATAGTTCCAGTTTTTAATCATATTAAAAATTTAGATAAAGACCTTGAAAAAAAGGTCATAGAATATGAAAGCGGAATAGATTTAGAAACTAATTCATATTACGACCATAGAAAACAATATGATGATAGTGTAACTTTAATAAATAAAAAATTAGCGTCTGTATTAGATAAAAAACAAGTTGAAGCGCAAGAAATGTTTCCGCATTATTTTGAAAGATATAAAACAGATGGTGTAGAGCATAACATGTATGTTGGGGCTTCTATTTCCCAAGATAAGGAGTACAATAATATATATCTTAATAATTTAAGATTGTGGCAATTACAGGTAATGTGCGAAATGGAAAATAGGCACTACCAATTAAAGAAGGAATTGCCAGTTCCTTTAGATGCTGCTTCATTAATATTAGTACACAATTCCTCTTTATCTATTAGATTTAGGATGGATGAAAAAAAGTTTGATGTAGATGGTACTTATAATGCGCGTTACGAAGTAATAAAAAAAAGAATAGATAAATCTTACATAAGAGGAACAAGTGAAAGGTTAACGCAAACAGGAAAAATATCTATTGTTTATTCTCAAAAGAAAGACGAGTTAGAGTATTTAAGATATATTAAATTTTTAAAGTCTAAAGGATACTTTACAGACAAAGTAGAAATAGTAGAATTAGAAGGCTTACAAGGTGTTTCTGGACTTAAGGCAATACGAGCAGAGATTTTATATAAAACAGATAAATCTTCTAAAAAAACATATACCTATTCAGATTTAATGGAAGAATTAAAAGAATAAAGTATAATTTTTTAGGACTAATTAGCTATAGGTACAAAGTACTTAAAAGAAATAGCAAAAGCTATAACTGAAACTACCATGCCTATCATAAAAATGGTATACGTCCACCTTAAAATTTTGTACTTTTTGTTTAAAACTAATCCAAGAAAATATAAATCCTTAGTTAAAGAAGAATAGATGTAATCTTTGTCTTTGACTAGCTCATTAATTGCCCATTCATATTGTTCTAATTTCATTTTATGAAAATTACCAAAAAACAAAAGGTTTACTTTTTTTTGCTTTACATCATCTTCGGTAAATTCTCCACTAGTAACATTAGGTCTAGTAGCTAAAACAGCCAAAACCATAGAAATTACACTAAAAATCACAAAAATTATAGTAGGGTAAATTAAATAGCTATTAGAAGGGTTGTCTAATTTAGGAATAAGATTGGATAGTGCTAAAGAAATAATAATAGCATTAACAGACAGTAAAATATTTGCTTTAGTATCTGCAATGTTACTTAGGGTTATATGGTTTTTTAGAGTAACTCTATATAAAGTTTGTATACCTCTATCTGGGCTCTCACTTTTATAGGATGCTTTTAAAGCTTCTTTTTTAGCAATAGCTTTGTCTTGCTTTTTTTCTTTAATAAGTTTTTTTAAATTTTTGTCTTTTTTTGGCTGCCAATTTTCTATAGCATAATCTGTATAATACTTATGTTCATTTCTAAACATTTTAATATTTAGATTTAACCATTCTTTGTAGTTGTATGTGGCAATGTTTAGTAAACGAAGTTCTTCTCTTAAAAACTCAGAAGTTTCTAAATAACTACTTTGTGCAAAATGAGAAGCATCTGCATCTCTAAGAATTTTTTCTTGTAATGTTTCAGGAACAGCAAAACGCTGTGTTGCCATTATATACTGTCTAACTTTTTCTAATAGTTCTGGGTTATAGTTTTGAGAATTAAGAAAATCTTTTGCAATTTTACAGCTATTTTCCTCATGGTTGTCTTTACCTAAAGTATAGCCAGTGTCATGTAACCATGATGCTATAATTAGAACTTCTTTTTCCGTTTCAGATAAATCGCAAGAATCTAATAATTCTTTAGTACTTTTAACCACTCGTTGGGTGTGGCGTAGATTATGATAAAGGTAATTGGCATCTAGTTTATTAGATAATAATTCTTCGACAAAATGTTGTGTTTTTTCAATTATTCCTGTCATAATCCTAAGCTATAATATTTTTACAAAGTACAAATTTTATATTGAAGAGCATAGTTATGAAAAAATATTACTTAGGATTACTATTTATACTAGTTTTGGGAAGTTGTGCTACAAAAAAAGAAAAGTATGCTAGTATTAATAATGCTATAGATGTATCTACAAATAAAGAAATATCGCATACCTTTTATCTAATAGGAGATGCAGGTTTGTCTCCAGAAAATAAGCTTAACCCGACCTTAAAATTATTTAAAGAAAGACTAGAAAAAGCAGAAGATAATAGTACCGTTTTATTTTTAGGAGATAATATTTACCCTGCAGGTTTGCCAGATAAAGACAAAGATGTAAAAGGATATAAGATTGCTAAAAACCATTTAGATGCACAATTAAAAACACTTTCTAATTATAAAGGCAATACAATTTTTATCCCTGGAAATCATGATTGGTATAATGGTGGGTTAAAAGGTTTAGAAAGAGAAGAAAAATACATACAAGATGCATTAAAGAGTAAAGAAGTTTTTTTTCCTGAAAATGGTTGTCCTATAGAAAAAATAGAGATTAATGAGAAGGTTGTAGTAATAGCAGTAGACTCTCAGTGGTATTTAGCCAATTGGGATAAACACCCAACAATGAATGATGATTGTGAGATTAAAGATCGTGAAAAGTTTTTTCAAGAATTAGAAGGGTTAATTAAGAAGAATGAAGATAAAACCACTATAATTGCTATTCATCATCCAATGTTTAGTTACGGTATACATGGTGGGCAAACATCTTTTAAAAAGAATTTATATCCAGGGCATACAAGAATTCCACTTCCAATATTAGGCTCTTTTATTAATGTTTTGCGAAGAACAACAGGGGCTTCTGTGCAGGATATGAACAACCGTAAATACAGAGAGTTAAGAAAAAGGATAGTAACTTTAGCGCAGTACTCCGATAAAGTAATTTTTGCTTCTGGTCATGAACATACGTTGCAGTACATAGTAGAAGAAAATATACCTCAGATAGTAAGTGGTTCTGGGGCTAAAGAGGAAGCATCTAAGTTATTAAATGGTGCTAAATTTTCTACAGGGAAAAATGGGTATGCTGTTTTAGAGGTGTATAAAGATGGCTCTTCTAGAGTACGTTATTATGGCATTTCTGAAAAAAACACAGAGAAATTTTTATATACTTCAGAAGTTTTGCCATCGCAAAGAAAAGAAAATAAAAGAGCATACAATACCTCTTTTCCTCCTATAGTAGAAGCATCTATTTATAGTAAAGAAGAAGTAAGAAAATCTAAATTTTATACATGGTTTTGGGGAGAACGTTATAGAGATATTTATGGGCAAAAAGTAGCAGCTCCTACAGTAAATTTAGATACTTTATTTGGGGGGTTAAAAGTAATAAGAAAAGGAGGTGGTCATCAATCTAAATCATTGCGACTAGTAAATAGTAAAGGTCAAGAATATGCTATGCGTGCTTTACGTAAAAGTGCTGAAGTTTATTTACAAGCAGCAGCTTTTAAAGACCAATATATAATTGGTGATTTTGAAAATACGTATATACAAAAAACACTTTTAGATTTTTATACAGGTTCTCATCCATATGCTCCTTTTACTATTGGGACATTGTCTGATGCTGTAGACATATACCATACAAATCCAGTATTATATTATATTCCTAAACAACCAGCAATTAAAGAATATGCTAATGAGTTTGGAGATGCATTATATATGATAGAAGAGCGCACAGATGATAATCATGGAGATCAAAAAAGTTTTGGTTACGCTAATAAGATGAAAAGTACAGATGACTTACTCAAAAAATTAAGAAAAGACGAAGATTTTAAAATAGATAAACAAGCTTATGTAAAAGTTCGCCTTTTTGATATGCTTATTGGAGATTGGGATAGGCATACAGACCAGTGGCGTTGGGCAGAATTTAAGGATAAAGAAACGGGAGAAACTATATATAAACCTGTGCCTAGAGACCGTGATCAAGCTTTTTCAATTATGGGAGATGGGGCTTTTATGAGTTTAGCAACAAGAGCAATACCAGCATTAAGTTTAATGGAAGGTTTTAAGGAAGAAATAAGAAATGTAAAAGGGTTTAATGGATCTCCTATGACATTTGCTTTAGATATGACTTTGTTACCAGAAACAACGTTAGATTTATGGTTACAGCAAGCTAAATATTTACAAGAAAATATTACGGAAGAAGTAATAGATAAAGCTTTTTTAAATTTTCCGGAGGAAGTACGAGGTGAAACAACGGAGGAATTAAAGAGTATTTTACTTTCTAGAAAACAAAACATTGTAGAAACTGCAAATACATATTATAATTTATTAAATAAGTTCTCTACAATTATAGGTACAGATAAGGATGATTATTTTACTATTACGGGGCAAGAAAATAATAGTATAAAGGTAGAAGGACATAGGATAAAAAAAGGAAAAAAAGGAAAACAGTTTTTTAGCAAAACGTATACTAAAGATATAACTAAAGAGATTTGGATTTATGGCTTAGATGATGATGACTATTTTGATATAAAAAATGTTACAAAGAATATGCCTAAATTACGTATCGTTGGCGGGCAAAATAATGATATTTATGATGTAGTAAACAGTAAGGGGGTTTATCTCTATGATAATAAACTTAAAAAGAATACTTTAAAAAATACTAAAGGAGCAAAAGTGCGTTTCACCACAGATTATGAAACCAATACCTACCAGCCCATAAAATATAAAACTAGTAGTAACCAATTAGTACCTACAATTGGTTCTAATCCAGATGATGGGTTTAGATTGGGTGTCTCTAACACCTATGTTTACAATGGACTTAGACAAAACCCATTTACAAGAATGCATATTTTAAATGCACAATTTTATTTTGCAACAAATGGTTTTGATCTAGCTTATAAAGGAGAATTTGCAAATTTTATTGGGAAAGTTAATTTAGAGGTATTAGCAAAATTAACCAGCCCAAATTTTAGTGTTAATTTCTTTGGTTATGGTAATAATACAGAAAACTTTGATAACGATTTAGAATTAGATTATAACCGTGTAAAATTAGAAACTTTTAAAATTTCTCCATCTTTAGTGTGGAGAGGAGAAATGGGTTCTAAACTTAGAGCAGGTATAGCATATGAATCTATTGAGGTAGAGGAAACACAAAACAGATTTATAAATACATTTTTAACATCTACTAATATTGATAATAGTAAAAGTTTTGTAGGAGTAGATGGGGAATATACCTATAGTAATATAGATAATAAAGCGTTTCCAACTATGGGGATGGCAACATCTTTACATGCAGGTTACACAGCAAGTGTAGATGGTAAAGCAGATAGTTATGGGTTTATTATACCAAGTATTTCTTTTGATCATAAATTGGTCTCTAGTGGCCGTTTGGTATTTGCAACAAAATGGAAAGCTCATTTTAATATAGGAAATGGGTATGAATTTTATCAAGCAGCAAGTATTGGCGGTATAGATGGGTTACGTGGTTTTAGAAACCAAAGGTTTACAGGAAAAACTGCTTATTATCAAAATACAGATATTAGATATAATTTAAGAAAAATGAAAACAGGAATAATGCCTATTACTATAGGGATTTATGGTGGCTATGATTATGGTAGGGTATGGTTTCCAGGGTTAAGCTCTAACCAATGGCATACCTCTGCTGGAGGTGGTTTTTTCTTAAATGCTTCGGATGTTGCATCAGCTAAATTTGCTCTTTTTAATAGTGAAGATGGTGTTCGTTTCTCTTTTGGAATAGGATTTGGTTTCTAAAAGTTATTTAAGTTTAAAGGAATACATATTTCTTCCTGTAGACCCTTTTTTTTCATCAGATAGTAATAAGGTACTCTGATTTAAAAAACAAACAGATTCTAATTGGTTTGTAGATTCTAAATCTATAGACTCTATCTTTCCTTTAGAAAAATTAGCATCTTTAAAATCGGTTATAATAAATAACTTTCCATAACTTAATAAAATCAATTTAGAGCCATCTGGAGCTATATCTGCTGAGGTTATCTGGCATGTGTTCCAATCATCACAAAAGTTCAATGTATCTATTAATTGGGCTTTATGATTTCCTGCAATAGAAGGTATTTTATAAACAAAAGCTTCTCCGTTAAATGGGTGCGAACGGTTTTTAGTTATTAAATATAAAAAGTTGTTGTAATAAAAAATAGCCTCAGCATCATAGAATAAATGGTTTTTTTTAGGAGGAAATTTTTCTTGTTCAGGGTAATAAAAGTGTATTGCTTCAGCATCAATTTTGCCTCCTTTTTCTATTTCAGGATTTGGGATTTTATAAATAACTAAATCTTTACGTTTATTTTCATTATTGCCAGTATCAGCAATATAAACATTGCCTTTATCGTCTTTAGTAAGATCTTCCCAGTCTTTATTTTTTACACCTTTTACCTCTAAGGTTTTAACTATTTTTCCATCAAAATTTACTTTATATATTTTATCATTATTTCCACTATCCTCAATAAACCATGCACTTTTTAAATTAAAAGTAACTATGCCAGAATTTTCATTTAGTTGTTTAGGTAAATCGGTAATTAATTTTAGTTTTCCGGTATTGTTACATGCCGTAGTAGCAGTTAAAAAAAGAGCAATTATTGTTTTATAAAACATTTTTTGGATTTATATAATTGAAATATCATGGGATAGGTAATAGGCTAACAAAATAACTGATTTTTAAAAACTTAATACATTATTTTTGGAAACTATACTTTTAGAAAACAATTTCGATAAAAAATAGTGGTTAAAAAGAAAATGATTTATTAAAACATACTGTTTATTAAGAATATTCTAATATATTTCAAACCAAAACAACCAAATTACTTAAAATGATAGGAATATTTTCTTTTGTAGGTTTTACCTTGTTGGTAGCCGTTATCTCATATTTAGCTACAAGAAATACAAATGAAGAATCTTCCGATGGTTATTTTTTAGGAGGAAGAAGTTTAACAGCTGGTGTAATTGCAGGCTCTCTTCTTTTAACCAACTTATCTACAGAGCAAATAGTTGGTTTAAACGGTAGTGCTTATAAAGATGGTTTGTCTGTTATGGCATGGGAAACTTTAGCTGCAATTGCTATAGTGGTAACTGCCATTTTTTTACTACCAAGATATCTTAAAAGCGGACTTACAACAATTCCACAGTTTTTAGCAAATAGGTTTGATGTAACTACTAAGACTATAACGTCTGGGCTTTTTTTAACGGGCTATGTGGTTGTGTTGCTTCCTGTAATTTTATATTCAGGTTCTGTAGCCATAAGTGGAATGTTTAATATTCCTTCTTTATTAAATGTTTCTAATGAAACCGCTTTAGTAATTTGTATCTGGGGAATAGGTATTATTGGCTCTATTTATGCGGTATTTGGTGGACTTAAAGCCGTGGTGGTATCCGATTCTATAAATGCAATAGGGCTTTTAATAGGTGGAGTTTTAATTCCAGTTTTTGGTTTAATGGCAATAGGAGACGGTAGCGTTCTAGGTGGTTTAGATACTTTGGTTTCTGCAAACCCAGAACGTTTTGATTCTACAGGAAATCCGGGTCAAGAAGTGCCTTTTATGACAATTTTTACTGGAATGATGTTGGTACAATTATTTTATTGGGGAACCAACCAGCAAATTATTCAACGTGCCTTAGGAGCTAAGAGTCTTGCAGAAGGACAAAAAGGATTATTATTAGCATCTTTTTTAAAAATTTTAGGACCAATAATATTAGTGCTTCCTGGTATGATAGCTTTTCATTATTTTGATAATGGTTTAGAATCTAGCGATTTAGCTTACCCAGAATTAGTCCGTGCAGTATTACCAAAACCTTTAGTTGGTTTCTTTGCAGCAGTTTTATTTGGTGCAATTTTAAGTTCTTTTAATAGTGTTTTAAATAGCTCTGTTACGCTTTTTGGAATAGATATTTACAAACAACACATTAATAAAGATGCACCAGAAATAACAGTTGTAAAATACGGTAAAATATTTGGCATATGTTTGGCATTAGCAGCAATGTTTATTGCACCTTTAATAGCAAATGCAGGTAGTTTGTTTAATTATTTACAGCAAATAAACGGTATTTATAGTATCCCTATTTTTACTATTATTGTGGTAGGATATTTAACAAAAAGAGTTCCTGCAATTGCAGCCAAAATTGGAATATTCTCAGGTTCTATCTTGTATATTATTAGCCAGTTTTGGTTAGGTCCTAATATGGTAGAAAAAGCATTAACTGCAGCAAAAGAATCTGGAGTTACAAACCAGCAAGCATTAAGAATTGTAGAGGCAGATGCGTACCCACATTTTCTTCATATAATGGCAATATTATTTTTGTTGAATGTGGGTATAATGCTAATTATAGGAAAAATATACCCAAGAAAAGAAGTTTTTGTTATAGAATATACAGATCAAGTGTCTATAGAACCTTATAAATACGTAAAACAACTTGGGATTGTAATTTGCACTATTGTAATTGGTATTTATATATATTTTGCGAAGTAACAATGGGTTATTTATAACTTTCTAACCTAATATTTAGAAACTAATAAAATGACTAAAAATTAACCCCTAAATATTGTTTGCAATATTCAGGGGTTTTATCTTAGTATAAAAGTATAATAAATAAATACGCAGGATGAAAGAAGTTGGTTTTATTTTTGATTTAGATGGTGTTATAGTAGATACTGCTAAATATCATTTTTTAGCTTGGAAAAAACTGGCGAATGTGTTGGGTTTTGAATTTACCTTAGAACAGAATGAAATGTTTAAAGGAGTGAGTAGAAAACGCTGTTTAGAAATACTATTAGATATAGGAAAAGTGACCGCAACAAAAGAACAATTTGATACTTGGATGCATGATAAAAATGTAGACTATTTAGCATATATAGAAAAAATGGATGCTTCAGAAATTCTTCCAGAAGTCCCTAAAGTATTAAAATTTTTAAAAGAAAATAAAATACCGATAGCACTTGGTTCTGCCAGTAAAAATGCGAGACCAATTCTAGAAAAAGTAGGTTTGTTAACGTATTTTGATGCTATTTTAGATGGTAATAATGTTACTAAAGCAAAACCAGACCCAGAAGTGTTTTTATTAGCGGCAAAGGAACTAAATATAGCTCCAGAAAATTGTATTGTTTTTGAAGATGCGGTAGCTGGTATAGCTGCTGCAAATAATGCAAAGATGACAAGTATTGGTATTGGAGATGCTAGTATTTTAGTAGAAGCTAAGCACAATTTTAATGATTTTACAGAAATGTCTTTAGATTTTATTAAAGAATTAATAGGTAAAAAATGAATCAGGATTATATAAAATCAGACAATTGGTCTATCATAGAAGAAGGCTTTAATGCAGAAAGAGTAAAATCCTCTGAAAGTCTATTTAGCATTGGTAACGGAGCCATGGGGCAACGTGCAAATTTTGAAGAAAGTTATTCTGGCGAAACCTTTCAAGGTAGTTATATAGCAGGAGTATACTATCCAGATAAAACGCGAGTAGGTTGGTGGAAAAATGGATACCCAGAATATTTTGCTAAGGTTTTAAATGCACCAAACTGGATAGGGATAAATGTTTTTATAAATAATGAACCATTAGACTTAAACACGTGTAAAGAAATTTCCAATTTTAAAAGGGAATTAAATATGCAAGAAGGGTGGTATAAAAGAAGCTTTAATGCCACACTTTCAAATACCGTTGAAATAGAAGTTGCGATTACTAGATTTTTAAGTTTAGATATAGATGAGGTTGGTGCAATTTCGTATTGCGTAAAAGTAGTAAACCAAGAAGCTGTTGTAAAGTTTGTACCATATTTAGATAGTGGTATAACAAATGAAGATAGTAATTGGGACGATAAATTTTGGAATACAACTACGGTAGATGATTCTGAAAATAGAGCTTTTATTGCATCTCATACCATGAAAACCAATTTTGAGGTATGTACTTTTATGCAAACTAATGCAATTTATAAAGACAATGAGATTAGTGTAGTTAAAGGAGAAAGTTCAGAGACTTTTATAAGTGCTATTATAGAACAAGAAGTAGAAAAAGGAGAAGAAATTACATTATTCAAGTTTGGTGGTTATGCCGTTTCTACAAATCATGAAAGTGGCAAACTACAAGAAGCTGCAAATATCGCTTTAGACAAAGCTAGTGCGCTTGGTTTTCATAAATTATTAGAAAAGCAGAAAAATGCTTGGGCTAGTATTTGGGAAATGAGTGATATTTCAATCCTTGGCGACGTAAAAGCACAACAAGCCATTCGGTTTAATATTTTTCAATTAAATCAGACCTATTTAGGGAAAGATTCTAGACTAAATATTGGCCCAAAAGGATTTACCGGAGAAAAATACGGCGGTAGTACTTATTGGGATACCGAGGCTTATTGTATACCATTTTATATGGCAACAAAAGACCAACAAGTAGCAAGAAAATTATTAAAGTATAGATACAATCATTTAGAGAAAGCTATAGAAAATGCGCAAAAATTAGGCTTTGTAAAAGGTGCTGCACTTTACCCAATGGTAACTATGAATGGAGAAGAATGCCATAACGAGTGGGAAATTACTTTTGAAGAAATTCATAGAAACGGAGCCATAGCTTTTGCAATTTATAATTATTACAGGTATACAGGAGATTATAGTTATATCCCAGAAATGGGGCTAGAAGTATTAATTGGTATTGCCCGTTTTTGGCAACAAAGAGCAACCTATTCTTCGGCTAAAGAAAAATATGTAATCCTAGGTGTTACTGGCCCTAATGAGTACGAGAATAATGTAAACAATAATTGGTATACTAACTATATTGCTACATGGTGTTTAGAATTTACTGCAGCACAACTGCAAAAAGTAAAAGAAGAATACGCAGAGGAGTATACTAGAATTATAGATAAAACTGCAGTTTTAGAAGCAGAGATTAAAGATTGGAAAACGGTTGCTAATAAAATGTATTTTCCATATTCAGAAGAGCATGATGTATACTTACAACAAGATGGTTTTTTAGATAAAGAATTAATAAAAGTATCCGATTTAGATACATCCCAAAGACCAATTAATCAAAAATGGAGCTGGGACAGAATTTTACGGTCGCCATATATAAAACAGGCAGACATTTTACAAGGTTTTTATTTCTTTGAAGACCATTTTACACAAGAAGAGCTAGAAAAACATTTCGATTTTTACGAACCATTTACAGTACATGAATCTTCTTTATCTCCATGTGTACATAGCATACAAGCTGCTAGATTAGGAAGAATGGAACAGGCATATAATTTTTACCTTCGAACCTCTAGATTAGATTTAGACGACTATAACAAAGAAGTAGAAGAAGGTTTACATATAACCAGTATGGCAGGTACTTGGATGAGTATTGTAGAAGGTTTTGGTGGTATGCGTATACAAGACAATACGCTTTCGTTTACACCTCAAATTCCAGAACAATGGTCTTCGTATTCTTTTAAATTAAACTTTAGAAATACCATTATTACGGTTACGGTAAATACCAAAGAAACAAGTTTTAGTACTCTTGGAAACCAAGAGGTAAGTATACAGGTAAACCATAAAGAGGTTTTGCTTATTCCCGGAGAAGTAGTAAAAGTTAGTAATTAGTATAACCACATGGCAAAGAAAAAAAAAGCAACAGTATACCAAGTTTTTACTAGGTTATTTGGAAATACAAATACTACCAATAAACCTTGGGGTACTATTGAAGAAAATGGAGTTGGAAAGTTTAATGACTTTACTGTAAAAGCATTAAAAAGTATAAAGGAATTAGGTGTTACACATATCTGGTATACAGGAGTACCACACCATGCGGTAATAAGAGATTATACAAAATTTGGAATTTCTAATGATAGCCCAGAAGTTGTTAAAGGTAGAGCAGGTTCTCCTTATGCCGTTAAGGATTATTATAATGTAAATCCAGATTTGGCTGTAAATCCAGAAAATAGGTTAGAAGAATTTAAGGCGCTAATAGAGCGATCTCATAAAGAAGGATTAGAAGTTGTTATAGATATAGTTCCAAACCATGTTGCTCGTAATTATAAAGGAGAAACTAACCCAGACGGAATTGTAGATTTTGGTGCTAAGGATGATACTACGGTAGAATATCATAAGAATAATAACTTTTATTATATCCCTGGAAAGGAGTACAAATCGCCAGATTGGAAAGACGGACTTTTACCTTTAGGAGGAAACCCAGAAGAAAAAATAGAACCTTTTAAAGAGGTTCCTGCTAAGTGGACAGGTAATGGGTCTCGTTTAGCACAGCCAAACATAAATGATTGGTATGAGACCGTTAAAATAAACTATGGCATAAGACCAGATGGGGTTTATGATTTTGAAACGTTGCCAGAAGAGTATTTTCATAAAAGCTATGAGGAACATTATGCTTTTTGGAAAAATAAAGAGGTGCCAGATTCTTGGATAAAATTTAAAGATATTGTCTTATACTGGCTAAATTTTGGTGTAGATGGTTTTAGGTATGATATGGCCGAAATGGTTCCGGTAGAGTTCTGGAGTTACCTAAACTCCCACATAAAAATACAAAAAAACGATGCTTTTATTATGGCAGAAGTGTATAATCCAGATTTGTATAGAGATTATATTCTCCTTGGAAAAATGGATTATTTGTATGATAAAGTAGAGCTCTACGATAGTCTTAAACATATTATGAAAGGATATGGATGGACAGACCATATAGCCGTGGTTCAAAATAATCTAAAAGATATTGAACATAATATGCTTCATTTTTTAGAAAACCATGATGAACAACGTATAGCAAGTCCAGAATTTGTTGGTAAAGCAGAAATAGGAAAACCAGCTATGGTAATTTCTGCAACATTAAGTACTGCACCAACTATGTTATATTTTGGACAAGAAGTAGGAGAACCAGCTGCAGAAAATGCAGGTTTTGGAAGTGCTTCTAGAACCTCAATTTTTGATTACGTTGGGGTGCCAACCTTTCAAAGATGGGTAAATAATAAAAAGTTTGATGGCGGGCAATCTACAAAGGAAGAAAAGGAATTAAGAGATTTTTATAAAAGGCTATTAAACTTTACTATAAACAGTAGTGCATTAATGGGTTTTTATCAAGAAATTCACTTTTATAATAAAGAAACTACGAAAGATTATGATCATCGCATATTTTCTTTTGTACGTTGGGATAAAGAAGAAAAACTGCTAATTGTTTCTAATTTTGATGCAGAAAAAACTTATGATCTAGATTTAAAGTTACCAGAAAGTATGGTAACCTCTTGGGGTTTAACAGATAATACGTATGAACTAGAAGAAAAACTATACGGAAAAATTAAGCCTCCCCTAGAAGTAAAAAATAAAGAAGGTCACATTAAAATAGAATTACTTCCGTTAGAATCTTTTATCTTTCAGCTTCAATAAACAATATAAAACAGATGTTAAAATATTAGTTTAGTCTTGTTTTATTATTTTCATTTAGCTGTATACCAATGAATAAACCTTTAGTCATAGGACATCGTGGAGCCATGGGTCACGAAACAGAAAACACCATAGCATCCATCCAAAAAGCCCTAGATTTAGGGGTAGATATGATAGAGATTGATGTTTTTAAAATTAAAAGTGGCGAGATTGTAGTTTTTCATGATGATACTTTAGAAAGACTAACCAATGGAAAAGGGAAAATTGAAGAGTATACTTTTGAAGAGCTAAGTAAATTTGTGGTAACAGGAAATCATAAAATTCCGTTGTTAACAGATATTTTAGATGCAATAGACGCACAAGTACCTTTAAACATAGAACTTAAAGGAGCAAATACCGCCAAAGAGGTTAATACTATTGTTTTAGAATATGTAAAAGATAAAGATTGGGAATTAAACAACTTTATTATTTCTAGTTTTAATTGGGAAGAGTTAAGAATAATGCGAGATACCAATACTAATATTCGTATAGCTGTTTTAACAGAAGAAAACCCTGTAGATGCAATCCCAATGGCAAAGAAGTTACATGCAGAGGCCATTAACCCTAATTTTAAAATGCTATCCTTAGAAATTGCAAATACTATAAGAGATGCTGGCTTTAAAATTTATACTTGGACCGTTAATGAGCCAAATGAAATTAATGGAGCAAAAAGATGGGCAGTAGATGGTATAATTACGAACTTTCCTGAACGAGTTAACTAATGTTTGATGTTTTAATAGTAGGAGGAGGAGCTTCTGGTTTTTATGCAGCCATACATATTGCAGAAAATAACCCTAATTTAAAAATAGGAATCCTAGAGAAGGGGAAAGATGTTTTATCAAAAGTAAAAATATCTGGCGGTGGCAGATGTAACGTTACGCATGCCGAATTTGACCCAAAAGAATTATCCAAGAATTACCCACGAGGAGAAAAAGAAATTTTAGGACCTTTTCATACCTATTGTAGTGGCGATACGGTAGGCTTTTTTTCAGAAAAAGGGGTTAACTTAAAAATAGAAGAAGATGGCAGAATGTTTCCAGAATCTAATTCTTCGCAAACTATAATAGATTGTTTTTTAACCGAAACCACTAAACTTGGAATCAAAATTATTACGCAAAATGCTGTAGTAAATATGGAAACTTTGTCAGAAGAAAAAGGTTGGAAAATAACTTGCGTTAAAGAAATTTTTAAGTGTAAAAAATTGCTAATTGCTACAGGGAGTAGTCCTAAAATATGGTCTATTTTAAAAGGACTTGGGCATACAATAGTACCTCCGGTTCCATCCTTATTTACTTTTAATACAAAAGATAATCGTATTTCTAAAATTCCAGGAGTAAGTACAAATGCAAAAGTAAAAGTATTGTCTAAAAATAAGGTTTCTACAAAGATTACGGTACCCTTAAAAAGTGCTCTAAAACAAGAGGCTTTATTAGAGACAGAGGGGCCAGTATTAGTTACACATTGGGGGTTAAGTGGTCCTGCAATTTTAAAATTATCTGCTTGGGGAGCAACTATTTTAAACGGCCTTAATTATAAGTTTACGATTGCAATAAACTGGTTGCCAGATTTTCATGAAGGGGCTATTGTAGATTACTTAATGAAGATAAAAGAGGTAGAAGCAAAAAAAACTATCCTTAGAACAAAAGCTGTAGAACTCCCTCGTAGACTTTGGATTAATCTTGTAAAAGCATCCGGAATTAACGAGACCTTAAAATGGGCCGATGTTACTAAGAGCCAATTACACCTTTTAGCAGACCAATTAACGAATTGTAAAATAAACGTTGATGGTAAAAGTACCTTTAAAGAAGAGTTTGTAACTGCTGGCGGGGTAGATTTAAAAGAAATAAATTTTAAAACCTACAAAAGCAAAAACTTGCCTAACTTGTATTTTGCTGGCGAAGTAATTAATGTAGATGCCATAACAGGCGGATTTAATTTTCAGAACGCATGGACAAGTGGGTATATTGCAGCGCAGGCAATTGCATCAGAATTTTAAAAATATGAAAACCTATATAGCTTTACTTAGAGGAATTAATGTAAGCGGTAAAAATAAAATTAAAATGGCCAATTTACGCCTACTTTTAGAAGAAAACGGTTTTAAAAATGTACAAACATATATTCAAAGTGGCAATATTGTATTTAACACATCAGAAGAAAATAAAAGTAAACTAGAAAATACAATAGCAGAAATAATTGAAGAAAACTATGATTTTGAGGTTCCGGTGGTGGTAAAAACAGGTGAAGAAATACAATTTATTCTTACAAATAATCCATATAAAAATCAGGAAGATTTAAATAGTAATAAAATTTACTTTGTCTTATTAAAAGAAGAACCTTTAGAGGAAAATAAAGAAATCTTAAACGCTATTTCTTTTACAAATGAAACCCTAGAAATTACTCCTAACTGTGTATATTTAAGATGTGATTTAGGAGCAGGAAAAGCTAAGTGTACCAATAATCTTATAGAGAAAAAGCTTAAGGTATCTGCAACTACTAGGAATTATAAAACAATGCTAAAATTGCAAGAGATGGCATTAATTTAATTCCCATATTTTATAATTTAAGATGGTAGCAAAACTTACCCATAAAATATAAGGAATAAGCATGTAAGCAGCAGTTTTGTTTACAATTTTAAACCATTTAAAAGTAATTAGAAGCATAACTACTAGTGCAATAATTATAAAAAGAGCCCATAATGGCTGTTTTAGTCCAAAAAAAACAATACTCCACAAGGCATTTAATAATAACTGAAAACCAAAGTGATATAGGGCAGTTTTTACCCATAAGTGGTAAAAGCCTTTTGCTAAAACCAAACCAGCAGCTATTCCCATTAAAATATAAAGAAGTGTCCAAACAGGAGCAAAGACCCAGTTAGGAGGATTAAAGTTTGGTTTGTTTAAAGTAACATACCAATCATTGACCGAACTTTGTGTTGCAAAGCTCGATAAAAAGCCAATTACAAGGCAAAGACAAACACAAATTATAATATATAATAATTTCTTTTTCATGAAAAGTTGGTTAGGTCTAAAATAGTAATTTATTTTAACTAGTTACCAATTTATAAGTGGTTAAACTATCTTTGTTAAAAAAGTAATCTAAATGACCAAAAAAGACTTTATCCCTTCAGAGTATACAAAATTAATAGCGAAAGGAGAAGTAACTTGGAAATCGCCAAGTAATATAGCTTTAGTAAAATATTGGGGTAAGGAGGCTAATCAAATTCCGGCAAACCCATCTATAAGTTTTACTTTAAATACTTGTGCAACTACAACCACAGTAGTATACAAGAAATTAGAAAATAAAGCACAAGATTTTTCTTTTGATTTATTTTTTGAAGGAAGCCTTAAAGAAGATTTTAAACCAAAGATTCAAACTTTTTTTAAGAGAATAGAAGACTATTTACCCTTTTTAAAAAACTATCATTTTAAGATAGAAACATCCAACTCTTTTCCGCATAGTAGTGGTATTGCGTCTTCTGCTAGTGGGCTATCTGCTTTGGCATTAGCGCTTATGTCTTTAGAAAAAAAATTAAATCCAGAGATAACACAAGAATACTTTATTAAAAAAGCTTCATTTTTAGCGAGACTAGGTTCTGGTAGTGCAGCACGTAGTATAGAAGGCAATTTAGTGCAATGGGGAAACCATGAAGGTACCACAAATAGCTCTAATTTATACGCAATTAAATACCCATATAAAGTACATGAGTCTTTTAAAAAGTATCAGGATACAATTTTGTTGGTAGATAAAGGACAAAAAGAGGTAAGTAGTACCGTTGGGCATAATTTAATGCATAACCATCCTTTTGCAAAAGAAAGATTTAAACAAGCGCATGAAAATCTAGATGCATTAAAAGACGTTTTTGCAAATGGAGATTTAAAAAAGTTTATAGAAATAGTGGAGAGCGAGGCATTAACACTACACGCAATGATGATGACAAGCTTGCCTTATTTTATATTAATGAAACCTAATACGCTAGAAATTATTAATAAAATATGGGCATTTCGTAAAAGAACAAACAAAAATGTTTGTTTTACTCTAGATGCAGGAGCTAATGTTCATGTTTTGTATCCAGAGTTTGAAAAGGAAGAAACATTGCAGTTTATTAAAGATGAGTTAGTTGCATATTGCCAAAACGGGCAGTATATTTGTGATCAAATAGGTTTAGGTGCGATACAATTAAATAGTTAAGAAGGAATAATTATTAATTAAAACGTTCGTTATTTCTTTATAAAAGAAAACATAATCAAGAGTAAGAGCTTTAATTTTGCGGTAGATATTGTTTCTTTATATAAATCGTTAGTAGCTCATAATAAAGAGTTTGTAATGTCTAAGCAGTTACTCAAATCTGGCACCTCAATTGGAACAAATATTAGAGAAGCTGAATTTGCAGTGAGCAAACCCGATTTAATTAAATAAAACGGCGTATATTAATAATGTAGATTATAAAAGATATAAACATCAAATACAGGAGATATTGAAAATATTGGTAAGCATTGTAAAATCATCAAAACAATAATTATTAATTTTTCATTGCTAATTATAAATTAAAATTATGAAAGGTCCCCTTTTTTATTCTAAAATATTATTGTTTGGCGAGTATGGTATCATAAAAGATTCCAAAGGTTTGTCAATACCTTATAATTTTTTCAAGGGAGCCTTAAAGATGAATGAAAATCCATCAAAAGAGGCAATAGAATCTAATGTTCATTTAAAGAGCTTTGCTACATACTTAGAGAAAATAGAAAAAGAGAGTCCAGAATTATTTTCTTTTAATTTTAAGGCTTTAACTAAAGATGTAGAAGCAGGAATGTATTTTGATAGTTCTATACCACAAGGCTATGGAGTTGGTAGTAGTGGAGCTTTAGTAGCCGCTATCTATGATAAATATGCAACTAATAAAATTACAGTATTAGAGAATTTAACAAGAGAAAAATTATTAACTCTAAAATCTGTTTTTGGAACAATGGAGTCTTTTTTTCATGGTAAATCTTCTGGTTTAGACCCATTAAATAGCTATTTAAGCTTACCTATCCTTATAAACTCTAAGGACAATATAGAGTCTACTAGTATTCCTTCTCAGAATAAAGAAGGTAATGGTGCGGTATTTTTGTTAGATAGTGGTATAATTGGAGAAACAGCCCCTATGGTAGAACTTTTTATGGATAAAATGAAAAGTGAAGGCTTTAGAAGCATGCTAAAAGACCAATTTATAAAACATACCGATGCTTGTGTAGAAGATTTTATTAACGGTAATGTAAAATCTTTATTTGGTAATTTAAAGCAACTATCGCATGTTGTTTTAGATAACTTTAAACCTATGATACCTACAAAATTTCATAGCCTTTGGAAAAAGGGAATTGAAACAAACGATTACTACTTAAAACTTTGTGGTTCTGGTGGTGGCGGTTATATTTTAGGGTTTACACAAGATATAAATAAAGCAAAAAAAGCACTTAAAGGGCATCGATTAGAAGTAGTCTATAACTTCTAAATACAACACATGCTTTCTAAAACAAACAAACAACTATTTCTTAAGTTATTAAGTTTGTTTTCTGTTGTTCGAGGTTACAATATTTTAATGGTAATTCTTGCACAATATTTAGCTTCTATTTACATTTTAGCACCAAATTTACCCGTTAGAGAAGTAGTTTTAGATATAGATTTGTTTATTATTATTCTAGCATCTGCATTAGTTATAGCTAGTGGTTATATTATTAATAATTTTTACGATTCGGAAAAAGACTTAATAAATAAACCAAGAAAAACAATGTTAGATCGGCTGGTAAGTCAGCGTTTTAAATTAACAACCTATTTTATATTAAATTTTTTAGCAGCTTTTGCTGCTAGCTATGTGTCCTTCAAGGCAGTATTATTTTTTTCGGCATATATATTTGGTATTTGGTTTTATTCTCATAAACTAAAAAGAATACCTTTTGTAGGTAATTTTATTTCGGCAACGCTAGCAATAGCCCCTTTTTTTGCAGTTTTTGTGTATTATAAAAACTTTGAAAATGTAATTTTTGTACATGCCATGTTTCTTTTCTTATTAATCTTAGCAAGAGAAATGATTAAAGACTTAGAAAGTATGAAAGGAGACATTGCGCAAGGATATAAGACTATTCCAATTTTGTATGGAATAAGAATGTCAAAATTTTTAATTGCAACCTTAATTTTATTAACCTTAATACCGTCCTTATCATTAATAACACAATTTAATATTGGTTACATGAATCTTTATTTTATAGTTTGTGTTGTATTATTAATTTTATTTCTAGTGTTATTATTAAAAGCGCATTTAAAAAAACACTTTGTGTGGCTTCATAATATTTTAAAATTTATTATTATAGTAGGTGTTTTTAGTATTCTATTAATTAATATTGATTTGGTATTAAACAGGATATTATAGTTTAAAGATTTTATTTTTTAAGTATAGCCATATAGGCAACATCCATTTATATACCTTTGCAAAAAATTATTAGTATGGCAAAGTCAGGTTCAAATGATAGAAAGAAGTTTTCAGGAAAGGGAGATAGAACTTTTAAGAAAAAAACGTATGGTAATAGTCCTGCTAAAAAACAAGCAGCACCAAAGAAGCCATCGGACCCAAACTCTATTCGTTTAAATAAATATGTAGCAAATTCTGGTGTATGCTCTAGAAGAGATGCCGATATTTATATTTCTGCAGGGAATGTTACGGTAAATGGAAAACCTATAACAGAAATGGGTTACAAAGTAAAACTAACCGATGAGGTTAAGTTTGATGGCCGTTTGCTAAACCCAATTAAAAGAGAATATGTACTTTTAAATAAACCCAAAGATTTTTCTACTACCGTAAGAGATGAAAGAGGTAGGCGTAATGTTGCCGGACTTATTTCTGCTGCATCTGATGCCAAACTATTACCTATAGATAAAATGGATAAAAATGCTACAGGACTTTTGCTTTTTACCAATGATGGAGATTTAACGAAAAGATTAAAAAGCCCTATAAACGGACTTCGTAAGATTTATCATATAGTTTTAGATAGAGATTTAAGAAGTGTAGATTTAAAACGCATTAAAGAGGGGTTAACTGTTGAGGATAAGGTTGTTAGAGTGCAAGACATTAGTTTTATAGATGACGCTCCAAAAAGAGAAGTTGGAATAGAAATATTTAGCTCTAGAAACCGTATTGTAGAACGTATTTTTGAGGAACTAGATTATAAAGTAGAAAAGATAGATAGAGTAGCTTATGCTGGTTTAACAAAAAAAGATTTACCAAGAGGACATTGGAGGTATTTAACAGACCAAGAAGTTATTAATTTGGGAATGATTAAATAACCCAAAAGTAAGATTAAGATAACTTTACAATAGTATAAAATCAAGATATTTGCAGTGCTACTTAATTAGTTAAGAGCATAAAAAAGCAAGCCTTAAGACCGATATTTTTATCGGTTTTGTCTTTTCTAGAGTTTTAATTTTCCTTCTAAAATGATTTTAGCACAACCTTTTATACTCATTTTATCCTCAGCAAGGAGGTTAACTTCTAAAAATCCAGTTCTTTTGGAGCATTGAAAAGACTTCATTTTTGTTTTTCCTAAAATAGCTCCCCAATATGGCGCTAAAAAAGTATGTGTAGCTCCAGTCACAGGGTCTTCATTGGTACCACTCCAAGGCCAAAAATATCTCGATTCAAAATCAAAATCACTTTTATTGGATAATGCGGTAACAAGAACTCCATTTATGGAATCATGCGATTTGTATAAAGCTTCAAAATTTGGAGTTAAGTTTTGTAAAACAATACAATCTTTTATATGAAGCAACATAATTTTAGTTTCTTCATTATAAACGCAATTAATTACTTCTTTTATTCCTAAAGCACTTAATAAATTGTTAGAAACCGTAAATGGAATTGTAGCATACTTGGGAAATTCCATTTGGATAGTATTGTCGTCGTTTTTTTCAATTTTTAGCTTTAAATTTTGAATATTGGTAAACTGAATGATATTAAGACTTTGGTTTTGTTCAAAAATAACTTTTGATGCTGCTAAACTGGCATGGCCGCATAATGGAATTTCCATTTTTGGAGAAAAAAAACGAATTAAAAATTCGTTTTCGTTTTGCTGAAATACAAAAGTGGTTTCTGAATGTCCTAACTCTTTAGCTATAGATAACATTATATCAGCCTCTAGTTCTTCGGTTGTAATACATACTCCAGCTGGGTTGCCCTTAAAGGGTTCATTTGTAAACGAATTAACAATATAGGTTTTCATGTTTATTTGGCTATAAATGTGTTTTTTTGAACTTCTCGTAATGCCTGCTTAAAAGAATGTACAGATCTAGTTACATCTTCTTTTGTTGTTGCCCAAGAACAAACACTAATACGAATTATTTTTCTGTTTTTCCAAATAGAACCGCCAACCCAGCATTCTCGTAATTCTTGAATTCTAACTAAAGTTTTATCGGTAAGGTCGTCTGTTTCGCAAGAGACCATTACTTGATTAAAAACAACATCATTTAGTATGGTAAACCCGTTTTCGTTTTTTAATTCGTTGGCGAATTGCTGTGCTCTTTTATGCATTCCTAGAATCATCTCATCTATACCACTTTTGCCTAAATATTTTAGAATTGCCCAAAGCTCCACAATTCTGGCTCGTCTAGACATTTCTGGCGTATAAAACGTGCCATCTCTCTCTTTGCTTGTTATAATATAACTTCCGGACATATGTAAAGCACTCATTAGAGCTTCTTTGTCTTCACATAATACAACACCGCTATCATAAGGCGTGTTTAAAGTTTTGTGCCCATCTACAGCCCAAGAATTTGCTTTTTCTGCACCTTTTGTTAAGTGTTTAAGTTGGTTTACGGCTCCAGCCCAAAAACCAAAGGCGCCATCAATATGCACCCAAGCGCCTGCTTTATTTGCTTTTTCGCAAATGCTTTCAAAATCATCAAACGAGCCACTATTTACGTTACCCGCTTGTAATATTAATAAAGTGGAGTTATCTAGTTCTGGTATTAATTCAGGTAGTATTCTCCCTTGCTCATCAACATCTACCCACTCTATATTGTTTTTTCCAAAACCTAACAGGCTAACAGCTTTCAACACAGTAGAATGCGCATGTTTTCCGGTTATTACTCTAATTTTTGGTGCATTAGAAAATCCCTGATCATTAATATTCCAACCTTGGTTGGCTAGTAAACGATATCTTGCAGCGGCCAGTCCACAAAAAGTAGCCATAGATGTACCACTTACAAAACCAGCAACAGTTTGCTCTGGTAGGTTAAATAGTTGTTTTAACCATTTCTCTACTACAGTTTCAAGTTTTGAACCAATAGGAGATAGCACATTCATTGTTGGCGATTGATCCCAATAAGTAGCTAGATTTTTTGCAGCCAATCCTATAGGAACAGAGCTACCGCATACAAAACCAAAGTACCTGCCTCCCATATTCGCTACGGTTGCAGGAGAACCATATGTGTTTAAGTGTTCTAAAACAGTATTTGCTTCTGAAGTTGCTATTGGCATTTCTTCATCAAAATTTGCTAAATCTGTTAATGCTTTTTCCGTGGGAAAAACATTTCGGTCAAATATTTCTGTTAGGTAATTGTATCCGTTTGTTTGGGCAGAGGTAAAAATACTTTCATCTTGGATATCAGAATACATTTTATCCTGAATTGTAACTTTTTTTTCCATACTAAAAGATTGTAATAATTCTTATCAAAGATGTTTTAAATAAAAACACCATAACAGATTCAGTTTTTGTAATTTTAACCAGTACAGATGACTATTTTAAAATGAAAAATGTAACCAAAACCTTTTTATATACCAATATTGCTTCGGCAATAGAGGAACAAATTAATAGCGGAGTTTTAAAATTTGGAGATAAATTACCTTCTGTACGTATTCTGCAAAGAGAGTATGGAGTTAGTATAAGTACAGTTCTACAGGCTTACTATAATTTAGAAGCTAAAAGCCTTATAGAGTCTAAACCTCGTTCCGGTTATTATGTTCTTTTTTCAAAAGACAAATTATTAAAGAGTCCTGAAAAGACTACCCCTAATTCTAAAGCTTCTCATAAAAGTAAAGCAGAAATAATTATAGATTTTTATCAAACTATAAATGAGAAAGACATTATTAATTTTTCATTAGGAGTACCAGCTCCGGAGCTTTTACCAGTTGCCAAACTGAGTAAAACGATGCATGAGACAATAATACATTTAAAAGCAGGTGGAACCTATTATGATACAATACAAGGTAGTGAAAACTTAAGAAGACAAATAGCGCAAAGAACTCTATTATGGGGAGGAAATTTAAAAGAAGAAGATATAGTTATTACAGCCGGTTGTACAAATGCGCTGTCTTTATCTTTAATGGCAGTAACTAACCCAGGAGATACTATCGTTGTTGAAAGCCCAGTTTTTTTTGGAATACTGCAATTGGCAAATACTTTGGGTTTACGTGTCATAGAGTTACCAACAGAGTCTTCTTCTGGGATGGACTTGAGTGCTTTAAAGGAAGTATTGAAAAAGCAAGATGTTAAGGCTATAGTTTTAATATCTAATTTTAATAACCCACTTGGGAGTATTATGCCCGATTCTCATAAAAAAGAAATAGTAGAAATTATTAAAGCGCACCAAATACCACTAATAGAAGATGATATTTGCGGAGAAATTTATTACGGAAAAAATAGGCCAACTACATGTAAATCTTTTGATGATAGTGGGCTAGTGCTATGGGTGGGGTCCTTTTCTAAAACTTTAGCAGGTGGTTATCGTGTAGGGTGGGTAGCACCAGGGAGGTTTTTAAAAGAAATATTACAATTAAAACTTTGTTTATCTTCTTCTACAACAACAATTACACAAGAAGCAATTGCTAATTTTCTAAGGAAAGGAAGATACGATTATCATTTAAGAAAATTAAGACAAACATTACATGCTAATAGCTTAAAATATATTACTACCATAGCAAAATATTTTCCAAAAGATACTAGAGTAACAAAACCGAAAGGTAGTTTTCTTTTATGGGTAGAACTTAACCCCAAAATAAACGTAAAAGAGGTATTTAATATGGCAAAAGAGAAGGGTATGGTATTTAGTCCGGGGACTATATTTACTTTACAAAACCAGTACCAAAATTGTATGCGCCTGAGTTATGGTTTACTGTGGAATACTAAAGTCGAAAAGGCTTTGAAAGAATTAGGAGAACTTTTAAAAAATAGTAGTCTTTAATAAAGAACCTTTATCATCGTATATTTTCCAAGGACCACTTTTTTTACCATTTAGATAATTTCCTTGATCATGAATTTTACCGTTTTTGTAAAAAGAAGTCCATGTGCCGTTGGGTTTTCCGTTTTGGTAATTCTCTACGTTTGCTATTTCTCCAGAATCATAATAGGTTTTCCATTCTCCAGTGGCTCCTTTGGTATTGTAAATTCTAACATATTTTAGTGTGCCATCTTTTGCATAGTGTTTCCAGATACCATCTTTATTATTATTTAAATGATTTCCACCAAAATACAATTGTCCATTATTATGATACGCTTTCCACTCTCCGTCTAAAATATCCTCTTTAAAAGTTTCTATTTTAAAGATGTTGCCATTGCTATAATAGCGAACCCATTTTCCATTTTTTTTATTATTGATTAGTTGTCCAGTGAATTTTACACTTCCATCTTCAAAAAAGTCTTTTACATCAATAGTTTCTTTTTCATAGGAAACGGTAACACCATTTTTTTCTTTGTTTGATGTATTACAACCTTGGATTAACAAAAAAGTAACTAAAAGCAAGAATATGTATTTTTTCAATGTAAAAGTCTATTAATTAGCATTCCATTTTTCCCAATCATGAGGCTCTTTTTTACCATCCCAAAAATACTTAAAAGGCAATGGTTTTTCTTGCCACGGAGCAAGAGGGTATATATCGTAGTTATCATCATGGTCATAAAGACCGTAGGTAGGATTTTTTCCCCAGAAAAACTCAAATTTTACAGTTTCTTTAATTTCGTTAAGGTATACACTACCTAGCACCATACAGTGGGTAGATCCACTAACAGGTGTTGTAAATGCCTTAGTACTTTCTATTTTTAAAATTGTTCCAATTGGGATTTTATAAATTGGATCCGAAGTCTCATAAAAATTAGAATTAGTCAAATCTAAAATATAAGGGTTTTCTAAAGCGTGTTTATGTATGGTTATATAGCATTCTTGCTTGGTTTTTAAACTTTTATTAATAATAGTATTATAGGGGTATTTAGTAGATAAGTCTTTGGTTTTTGTCCTAAATACTAAAAAAAAAGAGCCAACAATAATAATTGCGCTAAGTATTAGTAATCCAATTATTATTTTTTTTAAAATCATAGTAGTAATTTTAATCTATAGCGTAACCATCTCCAAATTGATAACTTATAATTAATCCATGCGTATTTCCTAGAGGAGAGTCATTAGTTGCAAGATTGTAATTATAAATAGCGCGTACATTATCAAACAAATAAATACCAGCTAAAATATTTATGGAGTTATTGGTTCTATATCCAGTACCAATTTCAAATTTATTTCTAAAACTTACCGCAACATTAATATCTGCTTGTAATGCAACGCCATCTTCATACTTTAATAAAACGTTTGGCTTTATCATTAAATCTTGAAAACGATTATTAAAGAAGCGATACCCAAAATACCCATAATACGGACTATTTAAATTTATGTTATCGTCTGTTGCTAATGCATCACCTAAAATATTTGGAGTAGAAACTCCTACATAAAAAGAGGCATGGTTAAAAAGAAATCCTAAGCCAATAGTAGGTATAGAACCATTAATATCTTGAGCAAAATTTTGGTCGCCAATAATTCCTAATTGTGTTAAATTATCTTGGTACTGTTGTAAACCTGCAGTAATACCAAAAGAAAGTACACCTGCATCATAAAGCTGCCAATAGGGTCTATTACTTTTAAAGTCGAAAAATATTTTATAAGAATAAGAGGCAAAAAAACTTGTTGAAGTTGTTACCCCAATTTCATCTCTAATTACTCCTGCTCCAATACCTACTTTATTGCGGTTAAGAGACCCATGACCACTTAATGAAAATGTTCTAGGACTACCATCAAACTGATTAAAAAAACCAGAATTACTCATAGAAAATTCTGTGTTTTCGGTTAAACCTGCGTAGGCAGAATTTAGGATAAAAGGATTATAATTATATTCTGTGAAAGTGGGCGTTTGTTGCCCAAATATAGAACTATAAGATACAAGTGACAGTATAACACCTAGTGCTAGCGTGCCAATATTTTTATTTAATTTCATTGGATTAACGCTTTAGAACTAAGAATCCTTTTGTTTTTTTAAGAATTGATTCTCCTTCAATTTGAATATTAAAGAAATAGGTGCCTGCTGGTAATTTTCCAGCGCCCATTTTGGTTTTTAAATTTGCTTGACCTCGGAAAACGGCTGTATTATTATCATAATTATTTATTTCAAATACAGCATCTCCCCATCTGTTATAGATGATCACTACATTTTCTGGGTAGTACTCAATATTATCTATATGCCAATATTCGTTTATTCCATCATCATCTGGCGAAAACCCATATTTAGTTTCATCTTCAGGAATAATGGTGGTAAAAGATTGTTCTTCACATTGTATGGCATCTCCTTTACTATTGTATGGAGTAATTGTCACATATATTTGTGTATCATAAGGATATTCTTGATTAGGTGTGTAACTAGTTTCACTACCCATTTCTTGGCTGTTAACTATATCTGTTCCTCCTGGAGTTGTGCCAATGGATAAGCGATATCCATCTGTTTTTTCTACCTCTTCCCAAGAAATGGTACTCTCTAAAGGAACATCATTTTCGCCATTAAAAGGGCTAGATAATGGAGAACATTCAGGAACTATTATTTCCGTCTCAAAACTTTCAGAAATACAACCAATACCACTTCCAGATGTATTGTATGGTGTAATGGTAACATAAATTAAACTTTCGGAAGGTAAATCCTCGGCAAAAGTATAATTGGTTAAAGAAGCTACGTCTTCATTATTAACAATGTCGTTACTTCCTAGTGAAGTACCTACAGAAATTCTATATCCATCTGCATCAAAACTTGTATTCCAAGAAATGTCAGTCATAACCGAAACTTCAGTTGCGTTGTTTATTGGAGATACTAAATTTGTACAAGGAGGAATTGGTCTTACCGTAAAACTTTCGTTAGTACACCCAATGGCATCGCCAACTTCATTATATGGTATTATTGTAACTGTTACTATTTCTCCTGGGCCAAATGCATTTGCGAAAGTATGTGTGGTTCCAGTAACTACTAAATCGGTTTCATTATTAGTTGTCGTGTTATTTCCAGAAATGGTTACTCTATATCCATCGGCATCTATAATTTCATTCCAGCTAATTTCATTTACTTCAGTAACTACATCATCATTCATTGGAGTTATTAAATTAGTACATAGTGGTACAGATTTAATGGTAAAACTTTCCGAAGTGCACCCAATAGCATCTCCAACTTCATTATATGGTATTATAGTAACCGTAACGGTTTCTCCTTGTTCAAAATCATTAGAAAAATTATAGTTTGTAGCGGTAGTATCAAAATTTGTAACATTGTTAGTTGTACTACTACTAGCAGAAACACTTAACCTATATGCTGTAGCATTAGCAATAGCATTCCATTCTAAATTAGTATCTATAGCAACATCTATAGCACCATTAACTGGTAGAGTTATGTTTGTGCATGATGGTACAGGTTTAATTGTAAAGCTCTCCGAAGTACACCCAATAGCATCCCCAACTTCATTATATGGTATAACGGTTACTGTGACTGTTTCTCCTTGTTCAAAATTATTAGCAAAATCATAAGATGTAGTTGTAGTATCAAAATCTGTTAAGTTGTTTGCGGTGCTACTACTAGCGGTTACAGATACTTTATAACCAGTGGCATCTGTTACAGTATTCCAGATAATATCAGAATCTACTGCAATATCTATAGAACCATTTGCTGGTGAACTTAGAGTTGTGCAAGTAGGCACAGGTTTTATTGTAAAACTTTCCGAAGTACACCCAATAGCATCTCCAACGGAGTTATATGGTATAATGGTTACGGTAACAGTTTCTCCTTGTTCAAAATCATTAGCGAAATTATATGTGGTACCCGAAGTAATATCAACATTTGTTATATTGTTTAACGTGCTATTACTTGCCATAACGGTAAGTTTATAACCGTCTGCATCTGTGCTTGCGTTCCATTCTAAATTAGTGCTTGGAGCAATATCAACAGCTCCTGCTGTTGGTGTTATTAAAGTAGTACACGTTGGTACTGGAGGAGGAATAATAGTAAAGCTCTCCGAGGTGCATCCAATAGCATCTCCTGTAGCATTGTAAGGAATAATGGTAACCGTAACAGTTTCTCCTCTTTCAAAATCATTTACAAAGGTATAAGTAGTACCAGAGGTTACATCAAAATTGGTTACATTATTTCCAGTACTGCTACTTGCGTTTACAGTTAGTTTGTAACCATCTGTATTACCGCTAGCGTTCCACTCAATATTTGTGTCTACAGGTATATTTGTAGCTCCATTATTGGGTGTTAATAAGGTAGTGCATAGAGGCAGTCCGTCTGTTGTAAAACTTTCTTCAGAGCAACTAATAGCATCCCCATTACTATTATATGGGGTTACAGTAACATAAATAGTAGTGCTCTCAGGTAAATCAGCAGTTAGATCGTGAATTAAAACATCTCCAACATCTCCAGAATAAATATCAGAACTGCCTGAAGACGTACCTACGGATAATTTGTACCCCGTAGCAGAAGTTATTTCGGCCCATGTTAAATTGATATCCGGGGTAACTGCAGTTGCTCCATGTATTGGCGCAGATAAACTTGTACATGACGGTGGACTCGTAGAATCTCCTGTAGTAAAGGTTTCTTCTATACAACCTGTAGCATCACCTTCTGCATTATACGGAATAATAGTTACGTAATGCATCCTAGCTTCTTGTAAATCTCCAGGAATATTATATGTGGTAAAATTACCAACGTCAATATTGTTTACTACTTCAATTCCACCAGAAGTAGTTCCAACAACTACTAAATATCCAGTAGCGTTAGATACCGCTGTCCAACTTAATTGCGTATCAATAGGTACGTCAGTTGCACCATTCAATGGAGTTGTTAAATTTGTACAAACCGGAGGTACAGGAATTATTTCTGTATGGAAGCTTTCTTCGGTACAACTTGTGGCATCACCCTCATCGTTGTATGGAATAATAGTCACGAAAATATCACTGTCTTCAGGTAAATCCGTTGTAAGGTCATATGTAGTAATGTTTCCAACATCTTCAGCATTAAGAATATCGCTTGCGCCAGTAGAAGTGCCAACAGTTATTTTATAACCATCTGCATTAGAAATTGGGTTCCAACTTAAATCTGTGGTTACTGGAACATTTGTTGCGGCATGTAAGGGATCTGTTAAATTGGTACATTCAGGAATGGTTGCTGGGCTGTTAGATATAGTAAAACTTTCTTCGGTACATGGACCAATAGCATCTCCTTCTGTATTAAAAGGAATTAAGGTTACGTAGACTACATCTCCAGTATTGAAATCGGATGCAAACTCGTATGAGGTTTCATTGGTTATAGTGGCATTATTTACAATATCGTTGCCTCCTGGGCTTGTGCCTACTGTTAAGCGGTATCCTTCTGCGTATAAAGCGTGTTCCCAAGTAATATTGGTATTTACCGGTACATCTGTATCGCCATTAAGCGGAGAGGTTAATAGTGTACAATCTGGTATGGGACAATTGCGAACATCTTGGTTAAATGTCCATCCAAAATTATCTATCATAGATTGTCTTTCTTCTTGCGCATCGCAATAGGGTAGGCCTTCTGCACCAAGGGTAATACCTGGAGTCAAATTTTGTTCTGACCAAGCTATTAGGGTGTTGTCGTAATTTTCTCTTACCAATGCCGTATTATCTAGCATATCTCGCATATCAGTTACGCTGCTTACATCCCATTCTGCTAAACTTTGGTTTAAAGCAATGGCATTATAGAAAGCAGAACGCATGCTTACAGTACCTAAATTCCATAAATTCATAGGTTGGTTGTATGCCGATGCATTGCTAAACATATAGTCCATATTGTTTACGCCAGACAAACGCCAGTTGTTTATATTTTGGTTAAAGGTGGTTGCGCCGCTAAACATTTCTTCCATAGTAATTACTCCTCGTACATTCCAATCGCTAATATTTTCATTAAAGGCTATGGCATCTTTAAACATATCTTCCATAGTAGCTACAGAAGCTACATTCCAAGAGTTCATAGTTTGGTTATAGGCTGTAGCTCCATTAAACATAGCTTGCATTGTAGTTACAAAAGAAACATCCCAAGGGTCAATGTTTTGGTTAAAAGTAGAAGCTCCCATAAACATTTCTTGCATGGTTAATGCTTCACCAGTATTCCAATTGGATATTGGTTCATTAAATGCTAGAGCGTTTTTAAACATGGCTTCAAAATTGGTTACCACGGCTGTATTCCAATTATTCAAGGGCTGATTAAATGCTGCAGCATCTTCGAACATCGATTCCATTAAGGTAACCGAACTAACGTTCCATGTATTTATAGGTTGGTTGAACATTGTTGCATCTTCAAACATACTTATCATATTGGCTACGGCACTTACATCCCAGTTATTTAAAGGTTGGTTAAATGCACCTGAGCCTCTAAACATCGCAGACATGTCTACTACTGAATTAACGTCCCAATTGTTTAAGGGCTGGTTAAATGCAGATGCATAACTGAACATATAGGACATGTTTAAAACATTTGTTACGTTCCAAATATCAATATCTTGATTGAAGAGCCTAGAACCACTAAACATACTTCTCATATTAGTTACGTTACTTACGTCCCAATTATCCAAGGACTGATTAAATACAGATGTATTACTAAACATAGAATCCATGTTAGTAACATTATTGACTACCCATGAATTTAATGGTTGGTCAAAAGCCCTAGCAGTATTGAATGTGCCTCTCATGTTAATCACATTACTTACATCCCAATTATCTATATTTTGATTAAAAAGTTCAGCTGAATTGAACATTTCTTCCATACTGGTAACATTGATAACATTCCAGTTGTCCAAAGGTTGATTAAATACGTCGGCTCTTTGAAACATTGACCTCATAGAGGTTACATTACCTACATTCCAAGAGTTCAATGGTTGGTTATATGCATCATTATTAGCAAACATATATTCCATGTTTGTAACGTTACTTACATCCCAGCTATCTATATTTTGATTAAAGGCTACTGCACTGTTAAACATATTTGGCATTGAGGTGACATTTCCTACATCCCAGCTATCCATGGGTTGATTGTAAATACTTGCTTGATAGAACATATTGGACATGTTGGTTACATTACTGACATCCCAATTATCGATATTAGAATTGAATAGATAAGTTCTCCTAAACATTCGAGACATATCTGTTACTTGGGTTAGGTTTGGTACATCTGTAGCATTATACTCCATATTTTCGCAGAAGTAAAAGGCCTGATTCATACTTTGCCATATCTGGTCTCCCCATTGGTCCATTGAAATAAGTTTTTTATTATCTCTATTGCTTGATTCTTGACGGAACGAAGGGAAATCTCCAATAATTGCAATGGTGTAAATGCCAGGATTTAAATAGGTGTGGGTTATGTCGGTAGATACATTGTTATCATATTGTCCATCTCCCCAATCAATATTAAAGTCGTATGTTAAATAGTCAGGATAGCCATCGTTTAGTTCTATTCTATATTGATTTGCTGCAGAAGAACTGGTATCTAAATTTCTAGTATCAATCGTAATTTTAAAAACATCTGTTCTATTTGCCCAGCTTTCTACAACTGTAAAGCTAGTTTCTTGACACCCAGTTGCTGGTCCTTCGTCATTATAGGGTACAACAGTTACATAAACGATATCTCCCGGGTCAAATTCGTTGGTAAAGCTGATGCCAACAGTATTTCCTACATCAAGGTTGTTCGCAGGAGAGCCATTAATGTTAACAAAACTTCTTACTCCACTTCTTTCTAATTCCAAGTAAATGCGGTATCCCGTAGCATTAGGTGCTGGATCCCATCTAATATCACTGTTCGCAGGCGTAGCCGTGTCACTTGCATGTGGCATGGTAATATCGGTACAAAGTACATACGAACAGTTGACCGCATCTCCAGAGATTATCCAGCCATAATTGTCTATTAAACTTTGACGTTGGTTTAGGGCATCACAATATTGTAGGTTTGTTGCACCTAAATTTATTCCAGTATTTACAGCTTGAGCTGACCAAGCTATTAAAATATCATCATAATTTTCTTGTGAAATACCACTATTGGACAACATATTACCCATATTTGTTGCGGCACTTATATCCCAAATACCGAGATTTTGGTCGAACGCGGCGGCATTATTGAATGCACTTCCCATATTGGTGACACTACTTACATCCCAACTATCAAGTGAATGGTTGAACATTGAACAGCTAGCAAATATTGAAGAAATATTAGTAAGGCTACTAGTTATCCAGCTATTTAAGGGTTGGTTAAAACTGTCGTTTTGTAAAAACATGGATTGCATGTTAGTTACATTAGTGACATTCCAATTATTCAGTGGTTGGTCAAATGCATCTGCATTTCTAAACATTCCAGACATGTTCGTAACAGACGATACATTCCAATCATTTATATTTTGATTGAATGTACTGCTATTGAAAAACATAGAAGACATATCAGTAACTGATGAAACGTCCCAATTATTTAAAGGTTGATTAAATGCAGAGGAAGTTGGACTTGTAGATGCAGCAAACATTTGTGACATGTTGGTTACAGCAGAAACATCCCAGTCGTTTAAAGGTTGGTTAAACACTCTGGCAGATCGGAACATTTGCGACATATTTGTTACAGAAGAAACGTTCCAATTGTTTAGAGGCTGATTAAAATTTGGTGTGTCGGCAAACATTTGTTGCATGTTGGTTACAGCAGAAACATCCCAATCATTCATTGGATAGCTAATAGCAGACTCATGAAATGCCCGGTACATATTGGTTACATTGCCAACTTGCCATGTACTTATATCCTGATTAAAATCGTTGGTTCTAAAGAACATTAAATTCATATCGGTTACTTGGCTAACATTCCAATTGTTTAGCGGTTGGTTAAATCTCCTACACGCAACGAACATTCCAGACATATCGGTAACTCGACTAACGTTCCAATTATTGATATTTTGATTAAAGTTTACACATGCATAAAGCATTTCTTTCATATTGGTAACAGATGAAGTATTCCAGTTATCCAAAGGTTGATTAAATGAGGTGTTTTTAAATGTTTCGGACATATCGGTAACCGAATTAGTAGTCCAAGAATCTACTGGTCTATTAAATATTGAACATTCAGCAAAGACTCCTGAAATATCTGTTATCGTAGAAACATCCCAATTATTCACAATTCCGGTGAATGAAGTTCCTCCTCTAAACATATTTTTTAAACTAGTAACCTGAGAAAGATCTGGCGAATCAATTAAATCAAAATTCATATTAGAGCAACCAAAGAAAGCATTCTCCATAGTCTGCCATTGAATATCACCCCAAGCCAATATTTCAATAATTTTTAGTTTATCATTAGCCCGGTCATCATTAAAATAGATAGCTGGGAAAGTGCCGCTTATTTCAATTGTATAGGTCCCTGGTGCTGCATAATCATGGGTTATATTGCCTGTTACTCCAGTATCTGTAGAGCCATCTCCCCAATCTACATCATAATTGTAAGTAGTGTATGCGGGGTTGGTAGGAATAGTTATTTGGTTGTTAGCAGAAGAACCTGTTTCTGTGTTATTGGTATTCCAGATAGAGGAAAATTCTTGCCCGAAAACACAAAAGCTAAAAAGTAATAGGAGCGTAGTAAGTATATGTTTTATCATAGTAGGTTTATGTATGGAATGGTAACGTTACTTTTTTTTTATTATGATTTATGGTATAATTGAATTTGTCTTTTTGTTGTGAACCTTATGTTTTTATAGGTAAACAAGACAAAATTAGAGGTTCATATATAGGTGTAGTAGGCTGAAAACAGGGAAAGTTATTAGGCTGTAAATAGCCTTTGCATTTTAATACATAAAAAAAGTGGTATTTAAATAGTAACTACTATTTAAATACCACTTAAAAAAATAAGAAAAATGGAGTTGGTGCTTTTACACCTTATTCATTTTCTCACGAATTTCATTTAAACAAAGGTTGCCTAAACTTCCTTCATGGGTGTGTTTAATATCTCGTTTAGGAGAAAAAGTACCTTCGTTAATTTCTACACCCATTTTTTTGTAAGCATCTCTAAAAGGTATTCCGCTTAATACTAGCTCATTAAGGGTGTCTACACTAAATAGATAATCATACTTAGGGTCTTCTAAAATTCCTGTGTTTACTTTAACTTCTTTTAAGCTAAAAGTTAAAATGTCTAAACAAGATTTTAATTCTTGAATTGCAGGAACAATAACTTCTTTAACCAATTGCAAATCTCTGTGATAACCACTAGGTAGGTTATTAGTAATAAGAATTAATTGGTTAGGTACTGCTTGTATTTTATTACACTTACCTCTTACCAACTCAAAAACATCTGGATTTTTTTTATGTGGCATTATACTACTACCCGTAGTAAGCTCATCTGGGAAAGAAATAAAATCAAAATTCTGGCTCATATACAAGCAAATATCCATAGCCATTTTAGATAGAGTAGCGGCAATACTACTCATACCAAAAGCAGTAGCCTTTTCTACTTTTCCTCTCCCCATTTGCGCAGCAACTACATTGTATTTTTGTGTAGCAAAATCCATTTCTTTGGTAGTAAAACTTCGGTCTATAGGAAAAGAACTTCCGTAACCAGCAGCGCTTCCTAGTGGGTTTTGGTCAGCAATTTTATAGGCAGCATCAATAAAATATAAATCGTCTACTAAACTTTCTGCATAAGCAGAAAACCATAAGCCAAAAGAAGAAGGCATCGCAATTTGTAAATGCGTGTAACCAGGAAGTAGCACTGTTTTATATTTATCTGCAAGATTTATAAGAAGACTAAAAAGAGATTTAGTTTGCTCTTTAATTTCTTCTAATTCATTTTTTAAATACAAATGCATAGCAACTAAAACTTGGTCATTTCTAGATCTTGCCGTATGTATTTTTTTCCCAGTGTCTCCTAGTTTTTCAATTAAAAGAAATTCTATTTTAGAGTGCATATCTTCAAAAGAATCTTCAATAGTAAAAGTTCCTTTTTCAATAGTTTTTTTAATAGATGCCAACTCTTGCACAAGAGCATCCGTTTCTTTTTGTGTAAGTAAACCAATTTTTCCTAACATTTTAGCATGCGCTGTAGATGCAATTACATCGTACTTTGCTAATTGTAAATCGAGCTCCCTATCATTACCAACCGTAAAATGGTCAATTTTTTTATCGGTGCTAAATCCTTTATCCCAGAGTTTCATAATCTTTAGTATTTAGTATTTAGTATTTAGTGTTGAGTATATCTAAATACTCTGTACTTAATACTAAAATCTATTTTATAAATCCGTTTAATATTTTAATATATAAATCTATTCCTTCTTCAATTTCATTTATGTAGATAAATTCATCTGCTGAATGCGAGCGAGTACTGTCTCCAGGTCCTAATTTTACAGATTGGCAAGTTAATGCTGCTTGGTCGGATAGTGTAGGCGAACCATAGGTTTCTCTTCCTAAAGCTATTCCACTTTTAACCAATGCATGGTTTTGGTCAATTTTTGAGGAGTTTAGCTTAAGTCCGCGTTCTTGAATTTCGCATGGCGCTTCTGCCTTTAATAAATCTGCTATTTCTTTATTCGTATAACTGTCATTAACACGAACATCAATAACTAGCTCTACTTGTGCGGGTACCACATTGTGTTGGCTTCCAGCATTTATTTGTGTTACTGTGAGTTTTACATCGCCTAATGCTTCGGAGGTTTTGGGAAATTTGTAATTCTTAAACCAATCTAAAACTTCAATAGTGTTATAAATAGAATTATTATTGTTTGGGTGTGCCGCGTGAGAAGGAGTTCCTTTTACAATAGCATCAAAAACTACCAAACCTTTTTCTGCGATTGCTAATTGCATTAACGTTGGTTCGCCAACAATAGCAACATCTATTTTAGGAAGACTAGGAAGTAATCCTCTTAAACTGTTAACTCCAGCATTTTCCTCTTCGGCCGAAGCTACCATAAGAATATTATGGTTTAAATTTTCTTGCGCATAAAAATGAGAGAAAGTTGCTAAAAGAGAAACCAAACATCCACCAGCATCATTACTTCCTAAACCGTATAATTTTCCGTCTATTACTTCCGGTAAATATGGGTCTCTGGTGTAAGCTTTATTAGGTTTTACGGTGTCATGATGAGAGTTTAATAGTAAGGTTGGTTTACTAGCGTCCCAATGTTTGTTTTTTGCGTAAACGTTATTATTATCTCTTGTAAAAGGAATAGAAAAACTAGTAAACCAAGCTTCAATAGCATTGGCTGTTTTATCTTCTTCTTTAGAGAAAGATTGTATACTTATTAGTTGCTTTAATAACGCAATAGCTTTCTCTGTAAGTACTTTTTGTTCCATTTATAAAGTAATTGATGTAAAGAGTTTAGCATTTGGCTGTATCATTTCAATATCTCCCAAACAAACTTTATTTACGTTGTTATGAAGCGCATGAAAACAATTTTCCAATTTAGGAAGCATACCATCTGCAATAATTTTTTGCTCTAAAAGCTCTTGGTATTTACTAGTGTTAATGTCTGTTACTACAGAGTTTTCATTTTTAATGTCTAAAAGAACTCCTTTTTTTTCAAAACAATAATAAAGAGTTGTTTCATAAATTTTACTCATCCCAATAGCTACTTCAGATGCTATAGTATCTGCGTTTGTATTTAAGATGTTTCCTTCGCCATCATGAGATAATGCACAAAAAACAGGAGTTACTCCAGTTGTAATAAGGGTGTTTAAAAAGGATGCATTTATACCATCTATATCGCCAACAAAACCAAAATCTACTTCTTTTACAGGTCTTTTATGTGCTTGTATTGCGTTACCATCTGCGCCACTTAATCCTATAGCATTAGTTCCATTTGCTTGTAAGCTAGCAACTATATTTTTATTGGTTAATCCGCCATAAACCATAGTAATAATTTCTAGGCTTTTAGCATCTGTAACTCTACGACCGTTTACCATTTGGGATTCTATCCCTAATTTGGCTGCTAATTGTGTTGCAAGCTTACCGCCACCATGCACTAATATTTTAGCGCCTTTTAATTCAGAGAAAAAGTTTAAAAATTTAGCAAGCTCTACTTTGTTCTCTATTACGTTACCTCCAATTTTTACGATGGATAATTTCTCTTTCATTATAGGTTTTCTAATATTTTCTTAAGTACTATTTGCGCAGCGTACGTTCTATTATTTGCTTGTTGTATAACTATAGATTGGTCACTATCTAAAACAGCATCATTTACTACTACATTCCTACGAACAGGTAAGCAGTGCATGAATTTAGCGTTTCCTAATTTTTCTTTAGTCATCATCCAACTGGCATCGGTATTTATAACTTTACCGTAGTCTTTATAATTACTCCAGTTTTTTACCGAAACAAAATCGGCATTTTTTAAAGCCTTTTCTTGGTCATGTTCTATAGTTACTCCATCAGTAATTTTTGGATCCAGTTCGTACCCTTTTGGGTGAGTTAAAACAAAATCGGCATCCTGTAATTGCATCATTTCTACAAAAGAATTTGCAACTGCATGTGGTAAAGCTTTTGGATGCGGTGCCCATGATAAAACTACTTTTGGTCTTTTAGTTGTTTTATTTTCGTCTATGGTTATAGCATCTGCTAGGGCTTGTAAAGGGTGACCAACAGAACTTTCCATATTTAGAATAGGAACAGAAGCATATTTTTTAAAACCATTAAGAACTACTTCGGCTTTATCTTTTTCTTTGTCTTTTAATCCTGCAAAAGCTCTAATACCAATGATATCACAATATTGGGACACTACTTGTGCCGCTTCTTTTATATGTTCTGATGTACCTTTGTTCATGATTGTGCCATCCCCATATTCTAACGCCCAACCTTCGTTACCAAAATTCATAACCATTACTTCTAAGCCTAAGTTTGTTGCAGCTTTTTGGGTACTTAAACGGGTACGTAAAGAGTTGTTAAAGAATAGAAGTCCTATAGTTTTATTTGTACCAAGAGCAACATTTGCTTTTGGGTTTTTCTTAAGGTTTTTAGCTTCTTCTACTAGTTTTGGTAGGGAATCAATATCGTTTATAGAAAGATAGTTTTTCATTGAAAAGGTATTAATAAGTAGCCAGTTACTGGATTACTTTTGTAAAATTACTTTTGTTATTTATGGCGTCTAGAATAAAATTTTCTTTTAACCCGTTTACAATCCAAGTTTCAATATTTGCTTTTTGAGCAATAGTTGCAGCTTCAATTTTAGATTGCATACCACCTGTTCCGTGCGATGATTTTTCATTACTTATTTCCTTTACTAAATTAGATAGGTTATTAACGGATTGGATAGTTTCTGGCTTTTTATTACTTATAGAATCTTTAGTATAAATACCATCTGTATTCGTTGCAATTATGAGCAAATCGGCTTGTAAAAGACCTGCCGTAAGTGCTGCTAATTTATCATTATCCCCAAATTTTATTTCATCTGTAGAAACGGTATCATTCTCATTAATGATAGGGATAAAGTTGTTAGATACTAATACATTAATAGTGTTTTTAATATTAATTTGTGATTCTTTTTTTTCAAAGTCAGAATATGACAATAAACATTGCGATGTAAAAAGGCCAAGTTCTCTAAAGTTCTCTTGAAAAATGCGCATAAGATGTGGTTGCCCAATAGAAGCTAATGCCTGCTTTACATTAATTTCTTCTCCGTTGTGTTCTAGCTTTACAAACTGTTTTGCAGCAGCAATAGCTCCAGAGCTAACTATAATAAACTCATAGTCTTCTTTTAAACTAGCAATTTGCCTTCCAATATCTTCAATTTTACCTCTAGATATATGGTTGGTTTCTTTTGTTAGCGTATTAGAACCAATTTTTAGTAAGATTCTTTTTTTATTCATATTCTAGTTAGCTCTTGACTTTTGGCTCTTCGCCTTTATCTTTTTATACTATTTTTTCATATTAACACTTCTAAGTTTATAGAAGTAAAATTTCCCTTTGGGGATGGGAGCATTATCTTGTTTGTCCGTTTCCTAAAATATACCATTTATTGGTTACTAAATGCTGTAACCCAATTGGTCCTCGTTGGTGTAATTTATCTGTGCTAATTGCTAATTCTCCTCCAAGACCAAATTGCCCTCCGTCTGTAAATCTTGTGGAAGCGTTATGGTACACAGCAGCGGTATCTACTAATTGCATAAAGGTATCTGCATTCTCTTTATTAGCTGTTATAATTGCAGCAGAATGTCCGCCTCCATATTTATTAATTTTTGTAATAGCCTCTTCTAAAGAAGGTACTTGCCCAAAAACAATTTTATAATCTAAAAACTCTTCATACCATATGTTTTCATCTTCTAACATAGAGGTGCCTTCTAAAGAAGAAAAAGCTTCATCGGTAATAATCTCCACATTACTTTTCTTAAGCTCAGCCATTAAGTGTTGTACAAAATGTTGCTTTCTAGGTATGTCTGCAGCAATAAGAACTTTATCTAAAGCATTACAGGCCGATATTTTAGTAGTTTTTGCATTTATAATAATGTCTAAAGCCATTTGTAAATCGGCTTCCGCATCTACATACACAAAATTGTTTCCTCTACCACTTACAATAACCGGGCAGGTTGCATGCTGTTTTACAAAAGCAATTAATTTTTCGCCACCTCTAGGAACAATTAAGTCTAATTTTTGCGTTGGCTTTTCTAAAAATTCTTGGGTTTGTTTTCTGTCAAATTGCAAATAAGAAACCCAATCTTTAGTACAGTTATGAGACTCTAAAGCTTTATGCCATAAAGCTACCAAAACTAAGTTACTATTTAAAGATTCTTTACCACCTTTTAAAAGTATTTTATTACCAGATTTAAAAGCAATACCAGCAGCTTCTATGGTAACATCTGGTCTAGATTCATAAATAATTAATATAGTTCCAAAAGGCGCTGTTTTATTACTTACTTGCATACCATTATCATGAGTAAAAGCAAAACGCTCAATCCCTAATGGATCTTGCTCGTTTGCTAATTGTTTAAGAGATAATACCATACCATCTATTTTAGATTGGTCTACTTTTAAACGGTCACCCATGGCTAAGTCTTCACCAGAATAGGCGTCTAAATCTTTTTTGTTTGCGGCAAGGATGGTCAATTTATTTTCAATAATTAAATTGGCCATGGTTAGTAATACCGCGTTACGTTCTTTTATGTTTAGTAAAATGCTCACTACAATTCTTCTTTAAGGGCATTAAAAAATAAGTCTATATGTTCTTTGGTGCAGTTAAGGGCTGGTAAAAAACGTAGTAGTTTTTTATTCATCGCACCACCAGTAAAAATATGTTGGTTGTAAATCATTTTTTTGCGTAGCTCTCCTACTTCAAAATCAAATTCAATTCCAAGCATTAATCCTTTTCCTTTGATGTTTTTTATTTGCGGAATTTCCTTTGCTTTTTCTTTAAAATAAGCACCAATTTCAGCAGCATTTTCAATAAGATTTTCATTTTCTAGTACTTCTAAAACAGCTGTTGTAGCAGCACAAGCTAAATGGTTACCACCAAAAGTGGTTCCTAACATTCCGTAAGAAGCCTCTATACTCTCGTGTATTAGTACGCCACCAACAGGAAAGCCGTTACCCATTCCTTTTGCAATACTTATAATATCAGGTTTAATATCATGATGTTGAAATCCAAAGAATTTACCACTTCTACCAAAGCCACATTGTACTTCGTCTGCAATAAGAAGCGCTCCATTTTCTTTGGTTAATTTGGTAATTGCTTGAAAAAATTCTGCACTAGGTTCATCTAAACCACCAACACCCTGTATTGCTTCTAAAATAACCCCGCAAACATCTCCTTTACTAATTTCTGCAGTAAAGGCAGCAATATCATTAAAAGGTAAAATAGTTACTTTTTGTTGTTTGTTTATTGGGGCATTAATTTTTTCATTATCTGTTGCGGCAACTGCAGCAGATGTTCTTCCGTGGAAGCCATTTTTAAATGCAATTACGCGAGATTTTCCAGTTTTAAAAGAGGCTAATTTTAAAGCATTTTCATTGGCTTCGGCTCCAGAATTACATAAAAATAAGTTGTAATCTTCACAGTTAGATGATTTACCAAGCTTGGTAGCAAGCTCTACCTGTAAAGGGTTCTGCACCGCATTACTATAAAAACCAATTTTATCTAATTGGTTTTTTAGTTTTTCTGCATAATGAGGGTGCCCATGACCGATAGAAATTACAGCATGCCCGCCATAAAAATCTAAGTATTTTTGCCCTTTATCATCTATAACTACCATTCCTTTTGCAGAAACAGGAGTTACATTATAAAGCGGATATACATCAAATAATTTCATACTATATTTTTTAAGAATAGGTTGGATTTACCCTTTTTTAATTTGATTTATTTTTTCGAAGGATGCTACAATTCCTTGAATTAAGGAAGAGCTTAAACCTTGGTGCTCCATTTCATTTAACCCTTCAATAGTACAACCTCCAGGAGTGGTTACACGGTCTATTTCTTCTTCTGGGTGATTTCCAGATGCTAATAATAAACCAGCAGCACCATCGCAAGTGTGTTTTGCTAATTCTTGGGCTTCTTTAGCTTCAAAACCTAGTTGTATGGCACCTTGCGTGGTAGCACGTATTAAACGCATCCAAAAAGCGATACCACTTGCACAAATTACCGTAGCTGCTTGCATTTGCTCTTCTGGAATAACCATAGATGCACCCACTTTATCAAAAATAGATTGCGCAATAGCAATTTTGCTTTTACCAATATCATTACTACACATACAAGTCATAGACTTACCTACCGCAATAGCAGTGTTTGGCATGCTTCGGATAATATTTTTATCACTACCAACAATACTTTCTATACGAGCAATACTAAACCCAGTAATTACAGAGATTATAATATGGTTTGGCGTTAGTAAATCTTTTACATCTTCTAGGATAGCTTCTAAATGGCGCGGTTGAATAGCAAAAATTAGAACGTCAGAATTTTTAACGGCTTCTCTGTTATCACTGGTTAAAACTACATTGTCATAACTAGTGTACTCTTTAATGTCCTCTAGATTTCTTTTGGTTAGGTACATAGAACTAGCTCCTTTGCTATCTAATATTCCTTTACCAATGGCTAATCCTAAATTTCCTGTTCCTATGATAGCTACTCTCATACTTTTAGTATTAAGTGGTTAGTACAACGTATTAAGTTTTTAATGCCTTAAAAATGTACAACTTTTGATGGTTTAAATTTTCTTTTCGTTTCTATTTATTATTGTTGGTAAAATGCATTAAGTAGTTAGTATTGAGGTTGTTATTTCAATTCGGAATAATATTTTCATTACTCATTACTCATTACTCATTACTCATTACTCATTACTCATTACTCATTACTCATTACTCATTACTCATTAC
>NZ_CANMRY010000005.1 GCF_947500405.1 uncultured Maribacter sp. | reverse complement strand
AGAAGAGCTACCATTCACAAAGGCTCCATTATTAACACTATAAGAAGTTTGTAATCCTAAAGAATTACAATCAAAAGATTCTACGTTTACATTTAGGTTTATAGCGCAACCTTGCGGGGTGTTATAGGTATAGGTACCTTCATCAGAAGCAGTTGCATTAGTTATAACTAAGTTGTTAGTATTAGAAGGTTTAGAATTAGGCCCGGAAATACTAAAGCTAGTTCCATTAGGAATTAGAGCTAAAGTAATATCATCCCCTTCTGTAATAGTTACAGAAGAGCTACCATTCACAAAGGCTCCATTATTAACACTATAAGAAGTTTGTAATCCTAAAGAATTACAATCAAAAGGAGTTATGTTAACTAGAAGGTTGTAAATACAGCCTGTATCAGTAGTAAAGGTATATGTTCCATCGTCTAATGTTGTTGTATTTGAAATATTTAAACTTTGATTGTTTAAGGGTTTGTTATTATCGTTGGGGCCAGTAATAGAAAAAATAGTACCATCAGGATCCATACTTAATAAAATACTATCTCCTTCATCAATAGTTACTTCAGAGCTTCCCAAAACAAATGAACCACTACCATTTATTTGGTGTTTAATTTGAGAAGATGAACAAGATGAGGATTGTACATTTAAGTTTAGAGAAACTGAACATCCTTCTTCTGAAGTTAATATGTATGACCCTTGACTTGCAGTAGTAACATTTCCTAGGCTATAATTGTCATCTACAATGTTTCCATCTGGTAAAGTGATAGTAATATCTAGCGGGTTGCCATTTATGTCATTAGGGAGAGCACTTAGAACTACTAAATCACCTTCATTAACTGTTATTGAATTTAGACCACTAGACCAAACTCCATTTATTTGATATTCAGGAGAAACAGCAGTGTCTTGCGGTCCACATACACCAATAACATTTAAATTAATTACAGCAGAACACCCTTCTGATGTTGTTAGTACAAATTGTCCAACATTGCTTTGGTCTACGAGTCCATTGTTTCTTTCAGGGTTCCCGAAATCGTGAACACTTGTATCTATTTGATAAAAATAATTTGAGTTTCCATTAGAGTTAAAAGTAGGACCATCTATTTGTGGTGTAGTAACATAATAGTTGCCACTTGTGACTTGCGCTCTAATGTATATTTCATCTCCTTCTACTGCATTTATATTATTTCCTGTTTGCCAACTGCCAGTTGTTCCTACTCTGAATTGAGCAGTTATAGTTCCATTAGGGCAATCTGGAACAGAAGTATTTCCGGTTAGTTGCCCTTCCTTAAAAACATTTTTTATTTCTTCTTCCCCTAAAATTTTATTGTAAATTTTAAATTCATCTATTTTTCCATTAATTTCATCTGTAATACCACTCTGATTTGCGTATCCGGGTAGTTCTGCTGGAGTACGATTATCAAAAAAACCAGAAGTAGTAAAGTGAGATTGTAGACTTCCATCATTTAAAAAAGGGATAGTTCCTGTTCTTTCTTTCCAAGATATAAGTTCTCCATTTGCATATAGTTTAGCTATTTTTCCATCATAAGTAGCTGCAATATGTACCCAAGTGTCCATAGGTGTATTACCAGCATATAAATCTACTGGGCCGTTATCTGTTTCAAAAGCCCATTTGTACATAGTGTTATGAAAACCAAAGAATAGAGTGCTAGTGTAATCATGACTTAATAGACCTACGTTAGCAACTTTTCCTGTTTGTGGAATAGTGCTACCTGCAGAGTTTCTATACACCCATGCCATAACAGTAATATTGTTATTTAGTGTGGCTAGGGAAGAGGAGTAAGGCATAAATAATAAGCTGTTACTATTGTGTTCTAATCCATCAAACTCTATTGCTCCTCCAAAAAGGCCAGTTTCCCATGAGTAATTAACAGGTGGAATTGTGTTTCCATTGTTGTCTCTTTCTTCAATGAAAGCGTCATTTCCATAAGAAGAACTATCTGTTGCCGTTGTACTAGATCCATCATCAAATTTTAAATCAACAATTAAATTTGGGTCTTGAATATTTAGCGGGATAGCATTACCTATTTTTATAGTTTCTGCTACGGAAGGGACTCCATTATTATCTATCCCAAAAAGCATGTAATATCCTGGGGGTAAAAGGTTTCTGTTAGGTATAGAAACATTATAAGTGCCATTTCCAGAGAAATTTAATGGTATTCTACGTTGTTCATTATTTGTACTATGGGTAGCGGCAGAGAAACGAATTAAGCTAAATTCTTGAATATTGTTACTCCCAGTTACTGTAATACTTGTTTCATAATCCGCAGTGTCGGGGGCTGTAATATTTGGCCTTATAGCTAATTCACCTGAATTATCAAAAAGATAAGGAGGGCTGTATATTTCTGCATTAAAATGGTTTTCGCAACCATCGGTGTCATCACATAGTCCTCCACCTCCTACAAAAACTCTTCCGTCTGTTAATAAAATAGAAACGCTATGGTATGTTCTTGCTTCGGACATGCTAGCAACTGTAGTCCAAGTGTTATTAGTTGGATCAAATAATTCAGCTTCGTATCTAGCACCTACATCTGTGAAAACAGCTCCACGGTCTAATCCTCCTGTGACTAATACTTGTCCATTCGGAAGTACAGTACTATTGTGCATTGTTCTGCTAAAAGCTAAGTTACCACTTTGAGTAACTAGAGGCGCATCTCCATAATCAACATTATTTAAATCTATAACATAAGAATTGTTTTTTGCCGGAGTAGTACTAGAAGAATTTGCACCATAAGATTCTGCGCCACCAACTTTTAGTATTTTGCCAATATCAAACATGACAGTTGTTCCTTTCATGGAATAAGTGTCAGTCCCACGATTTCCTGCACTTACTATTTGACCTCCATCTACATTTGTGTCTATCCAATGCATCATTTCACTAGGTCCGGCATGAAATAAGTGTCCATTAGGTGCTGGCCATAGCCATACATGATTATCTACTCTATATAATCCTTGCTCTTCTTTAGCTAAATCAGTAGCATTGTAAATGTCACTTCCTTTAATGAATGGCAAACTAATCCAACCTGTTTCTGGAGACCATATTTCGGCATCTTTTCCACCATTATTACCTGCACCTTGGCTCCATGATCCTCCAACAGTAAAAACAGCTCCATTTGCTAGAGTAGTATTACCTTGATAGCCTCTAGGTATGTGCATATCTTGGGCAGTTGACCATTGGTTTGTTTCAGGGTCGTAGATACTTGTTTTTTCACTTGTTGTACCTCCTGCGGAAAGGATACGACCATCTGCAAGGTTATTTATTCCAGGACAGAACATATCATGATTAGTCTGAGCAACAGTTTCTCCAAGAGCTGTTCCATCAGGACCAATAGTTGGATCAAAAATTTCTGTATAAGTCATGCCATCACCGGACTCTATAAATGTATTTCTAAATTGTGAAGACCAGGTTAACAACCTTCCGTCGGGAAGATTTGCAGCTGCAACAGGTACAATCCCAAATGGTATTGGGTTACTCCATTCTCCTTCTTGAGATTGGTTTTGACTATTTACAATTAAACACGCTAAACATAATAATATGAATAATATATTTTTAGTTGTAGAATCCTGCTTTTTCATTTTTACTTTTCGTCTAATATGTAATGTTATTCAAATTTATGTCATGTAAGAATTAAACTTCAATTAAAACGGTAAAGCCAATTATTTAATCGATTAAAAACTTATTTATTTAAAAGAATTAAAATGAACTTTAAAAAAGCTGCTTTTTAATACTATTTTGGGGTTTGTTTTAATGTTGTTTTTAGTTTTAAATAAGAGACTTTTAATTTAGTGTATATTTGTGTGATATATAAATAAAAACTTAAGAGTTTTTTATCAATACAATATTTTTAAGTTCCCTTAGTTTTATAGTTTAATGTCGTTTAGACGAATATTTAATAAGCTTAAACGAAATTTAATGTTTGTACAATTATATAAATAATTGAGTGACTATATTAGCAATAAAATTAATTAATATTGTTAATTTAAAAAGTATCAAATGGTAGATAATTACTTAGCCCATAATATAAATAGATTTGCATCTAAATGGCTAGTTTTAGTAATAGATGTGTTAATTACTGGTATTGCTTTCTTTGTAGCATATTGTATTAGATTTAATTTATCTCTAGATTTTGATATTAATAAGCTGCTAGTACAATTACCTATTGTAGCTATACTTTCCTTGGTTTCTTTCTTGTTTGTAGGTTCCTATAAAGGAGTGGTGCGCCATACAGGTGTTAGAGATGTCTATAATATTTTTAATGCAACATGTTTAGCAAGTATTTTGCTAATATCAATGGTTTTATTTAATAAAAGTATAAATGTTATTGACGATTTTACTATTCCGCTTTCTATAATTATTATACATAGTCTTTTAAGTTTTATAGGTCTAACAGCTTCTCGTTTCATTTTTAAATCAATTTATAGTAATTTTTTAGTTAGAAATTATAAGATAACTAAAAACGTTTTGATTTATGGAGCAGGAGAATCTGGAATCTTAACAAGTAATGCTCTTACATCAAATTCAAGAAGTAAGGCTAGAGTAGTTGGTTATATTGATAGAGATGTTAAAAAATCTGGTAAACAAATTAATGGGGTTAATGTTTTTCATGAAAAAGAATTAACTCAAGATTTTTTAGTTAATAAGAATATTACAGAAGTTATTTTTTCTATTCAAAATATAGAACCAAATAAGCTTAGAGTTTTAGTAGAGAGCTTGGTGGATTATCCTGTTCTAGTTAAAATAGTTCCTCCTGTAGAAGATTGGATTAATGGGGAATTAAAAGTATCTCAAATAAAGAAAGTTCAAATTGAAGATTTATTAGATAGAGCACCAATATCTATTAAGAATAGTAAAATAGAAATGGAACTCAAAGATAAAGTTGTTTTAGTTACTGGAGGTGCTGGTTCTATAGGTAGTGAAATTGTAAGACAAATATGTAGCTATAGTTATAAATCTTTAATAGTTATTGACCAATCTGAGTCTCCTTTATATGATTTGCAGCAAGAATTAAAACAAAATGGATATCATAATTTTGTTCCTATTGTAGCAGATATTAGAGATAAAAATAGGTTAAACGCTATTTTTCAGGAGCATAAACCAAATATGGTTTTTCATGCTGCAGCATATAAACATGTACCTTTAATGGAGTATAATTCTTATGAAGCTATAAAAATTAATATTGCAGGAACTAAAACTGTAGCAGATTTATCTATTAATCATAAGGTAGGGAAGTTTGTATTCGTATCAACAGATAAAGCTGTTAACCCTACTAATGTTATGGGTGCTAGTAAAAGAATTGCGGAGATGTATATAAGTTGTATGCAACAAGAAAATAAAACTAAATTTATTACTACAAGATTTGGAAATGTTCTAGGCTCAAATGGATCGGTTATTCCATTGTTTAGAAAGCAAATTGAAAAGGGGGGGCCTTTGACTTTAACTCACAAAGATGTTACCAGGTATTTTATGACAATTCCGGAAGCTTCTCAACTAGTATTGGAAGCTGGGGCAATGGGAGAAGGTGGTGAGATATTTATTTTTGATATGGGAGAGTCTGTTAAAATATTTGATTTAGCAAAAAACATGATTAAATTATCTGGGTTAAATTATCCAAAAGATATTGATATAAAAATTACAGGATTACGTCCTGGGGAAAAATTATATGAGGAGTTACTAGCTAATGGGGAAAGTACTTTGCCAACATATCATAAGAAAATAAAAATTAGTAAAGTTAGAGAGCTTGATTATGAAGGTGTAAGGTCAAAAATAGATGAATTGTGTATAGCAAATATGTTTTTTAATGGAGATACAGTAAGACTCATGAAGAAAATTGTTCCCGAATTTGTTTCTAATAACTCTGAACTTTGCAAATTTGATAAAAAGGATAATAAATCTAAAAATGATAAAGCTAGATTAAAAATTGTTCAATCATAATTTTTTATTAATCTTGCAGTAATTAACTTTTTTAAAACAAACTATGACCATTAAACAAACTTTAATTTCTTTATTAAGCATTACATTATTTTTAAGTTCATGCGCATCTAAAAAAGATGTAGTTTATTTTCAAAATGCGAGTGATTATGAAACCATTGTTAGTGATAATTCGTATACTAATAAATTTAAAATAGACGATGTTATTAGTATACATGTTTCTACTTTAGATCCGGAAGCTAGTATGCCGTTTAATCTTTTTAAAGGAGCAGAAGAGGGTGGTATTAGACCAGAACAAGTAGACTATATTATAGATAAGAATGGGGAAATAGATTTTCCAGTTTTGGGAGCTGTAAAAGTTGTTGGTCTTTCTCCTGAAGAGACAAAAGAGCTTATAAAAGAAAAGTTAAGTTTATATTTAAAAAATCCAATTGTTAATATTCGTTTAAAGAATTTTTCAATTACAGTGCTGGGTGAAGTTAATAGACCAGGTACTTATTTGGTTAACGGAGAGCAAATTACAATATTAGAAGCATTGGGTTTAGCCAATGACTTAACTATTAAAGGTATGCGAGATAATGTTTTGGTAATAAGAGATTTTAATGGAACAAAAGTTTATACTAGAGTAGATTTAACTCAAAAGGAATCTTTAAACTCCCCAGTATATTATCTTACTCAAAATGACGTGGTTTATGTAGAACCTAATAAATCAGCAATTACATCTTCAACATTAGATAATAGGGCATCAATATGGGTTTCAATTGCATCAGTTTTGATTACTTCAACTGTTTTAATTATTACTAGGTAAAAAAATTAAGATAGGGTTATTAAATTAAAATAAATAATAATGAATTCTCAAGACTTTTCATCTAATAATTTAGATTTAAAAGAAATATTAAAGGTTTATACTAAGCATTGGAAATGGTTTTTAATATCTGGATTAATAGCATTAATTTTTGCATTACTATACATTAGGTATGCAACTCCAGAATATGCCGCAAATGCTAAAATTCAAATAATAGAAGATAAAAGTTCTGCCTCAGAATTATCTGCTTTTAATGAATTAAGTTTTATAGGTGGAGGAGCAAAAAATAAGGTAGAAGATGAGATAGAAATATTAAATTCTAGATCAAATTTTATACAAGTAGTAGAAGAGTTAAAGCTTAATATTACAGTTACTCAATTAGGAAAAATTAAAAGTACTGAACTTTATAAAAGTAGACCTTTTAAAATTAATTTTATCAATAATGATTCTTTAATAAATTCTTCATCTTATGAGTTCTTTATAGAGTTATCATCGGATACTACTTTTGGGTTTAGTGAATTTGAAGATAGTCCACTTAAAGTATATTCTTTTGGAAAAAATATACAAACAAAACTTGGGGATATTGTAATTACTCCAAACATTCCTTTTTTTGAAGATTATAAAGGAAGTAGGATAAGAGTTAATATTAATCCAATTTTTAAAGTTGCAGAAGGCTATCAGAGTAAAATTATTGTTTCTTCAGCTCAAGAGTTTTCTAATATTATTAATATATCTTTAAATGATGCTATTCCTTCAAGAGCTATAGATATTATGAATTCTTTGATAAGAACATATAATGCTAATGCAGTAGTCGATAAACAAATAATAGCGGATAAAACTTCAAAATTTATTAATGACCGAATTCAAGAGATTTCAGGTAATTTAACTTCTGTAGATCAATCTGCGCAAGATTTTAAAACTAGTAAGGGAGTAACAGACATAGCAAGTGAAGCTAATATAGCATTAAATGTAGGTGCGGCAAATAGACAGGAATTGGAAAATGCCAAAACGCAATTAAATATAGCTTCAGGAATGAAAGATTATGTTTCAAGTGAGAGTGGGTATGAAGTGTTACCTTCAAATGTTGGATTATCTGATCCAACAATAGCTAATACTACTGCAAAATACAATGAATTAGTGTTGGAGAGAAATCGCTTATTGAAGAGCTCAAATGAACAAAACCCAATTATAGTAAATCTAGATCAGCAACTAAATGGTTTGAAAGAAAGTATGAAATCTAGTTTATCAGGAATGGAACGTAATTTAGGTTTACAGGTGAATAATTTATCTGGACAGATGTCTAGAATTAATTCTAAAATTTATTCGGCTCCTAAGAACGAAAGACAATTAAGAGATATAACAAGACAACAGCAAACTACAGAGTCATTATACCTTTATCTTTTGCAAAAAAGGGAAGAGTCCCAAATTACTGCGGCCTCTAGTTCTCCTAAATCTAAAATTATTGATAATGCTTATCAAAAAGGAGATTTTCCAATAAGCCCTAAGAAACCTTTAATTTTATTAGCTTCTTTAATATTTGGAATGCTTATTCCTTTTTCTATTATCTATACAGTTGATTTATTGGATAATAAAATTCATAGTAAAACTGGTTTAGAAAAGTTAGTAAAAGAAGTTCCAGTTTTAGCAGAATTACCTAAACTTGGTAAGAAAGATGAATTTTTAGTTAAAAAAGAAGATCGTTCTGTTTTAGGAGAGTCATTACGTATTCTAAGAACTAATTTAGATTATTTAATAAAATCTAAAAAAGGAGGGAGGAATAATGTAATTTTTGTTACCTCAAGTGTTCCAGGAGAAGGAAAAACATTTTTATCTTCTAATTTGACTATGATACTAGCAAATACAGATAAAAAAGTATTATTGATAGGCGCAGATATTAGAAACCCCAAATTATATACATTTTTTAGCAATAATAAAGATGTAGATAAGCTTGGTAAGCCAAGTAGAAATAAAGATGCTGGGTTAACAGAGTACTTATATGATGATTCATTATCATCTAAAGATATAATTAATCCAATGCTAGTACATACAAATACTATAGATGTTATTTATTCAGGGAAAATACCACCAAACCCATCTGAATTGTTGATGAGTAATCGAATAAAAGACTTGATTGCAGAAGCTTCTTTAAAGTATGATTATGTGATTGTAGATACTGCTCCATTAATGGTAGTGACAGATACTTTATTACTTACAGAGTATGCAGACCATATAATTTATGTTACAAGGGCTGGTGTTACAGAAACAAGAGTGTTAGAGTTTCCTTTAAAACTCAAAGAAGAAGGTAAATTAAATGGATTATCTTTTGTTGTGAATGATGTTAAAGAATCTAACTTAGGATATGGTGGGAAGTATGGTTACGGTTATGGGAAAACTGTAAAAAAATGGTGGAAATTCTAATTTAAAAATGAATCAAAAAAGTCCTCTAAATAAACTTATTTAGAGGACTTTTTGTTTAATAAAAACTCTGTATTGTTTTATCAATAACAGGTATTATTTTTTGCAATTGTTTTTTCGTAAGTTTTATTTCTTTTAGACTATTTAATTGTCTAATATTATGAATATCAGAACCAGCAAAGTCTATTAAATTTTCGTTTAAAAGCCTATTTCCAGTTTTTTGAACATCTTTGCCATAATAATTACTTAGCGAAAGTAAGTTTAATTGAAGCATAATACCCTTACTTTTATATTTCTTGTACTTCCCAAATTTTGGATGTAAATAAACATAACGTTCTGGGTGTGCAAGAATTGGAAATAATCTTTTTTCTGAAATTTTTTGAATTGCATTATCAAAATTTATAGAAGCTTGTAAATAAGACATTTCAATCAAAAGATAACTTTTCTCTAACGGCATTACCTTATTGTCTTCTAATATTGTTTCAAAATTGGCATCAATCATATGTTCTGCCGCTATTGAAATAGAAATACTATTCATGTTTCTAGCTGCAAGCTCTTTTTTTAATTTTACATAGGCTTTAGAAATACTTTCATTATTATTTGGGTAATAATTATGCATAATATGTGGCGTGGCAATAAAGTCAGTAACCCCAAATTCAGAAAATCCCTTAATAAGTTCTATAGAATCTTCTACTGTTTTTGCTCCATCGTCAATCCCTGGTAAAATATGATTGTGTATATCAGTAAAACCTTTTAAATGGTCTATTAAAAAAGTTTTCTTTTCAAAAAAACTAAACATATAAATAAATCTTAGTTAGTATATTATAAAACGAGTACATTCTAAAGATATTACAGCTTATATCTTTTTTACATATTTTGTAATTATAACAATTTGTATGCCATTTACTTTACCTTCAATGAATTCTGCATTTTCATGATCTAAAGAAACTCTACGAACTGCAGTGCCCCTTTTTGCAACCATACTAGAGCCTTTTACAGGTAAATCTTTAATAAGAACAACACTATCCCCTGCATTAATAATAACACCATTACTATCTCTATGAATAACTCTGTCTTCAGGGTCTTGTCCTTCACCAGTTGCTTGGGCCCAATTAAGCTCTTCTTCCTCTAAATACATCATATCTAATAAATCCTGCGGCCAACCTTCTTTTCTTAATCTAGATAGCATTCTCCATACTATAATTTTTACTGCAGAAACTTCACTCCACATACTGTCATTTAAACACCTCCAGTGATTTGCTTCTGTAATTGTAGAATCTTCTATTTGTGTTACACATGTAGAACAAGCATGAATATTATCATTAATATCCCCTAATTTTTGTGGTGTAATTGCATAAACTTGTAAACTTTCAGTAGAACTACATAATTCACAGTTGCCACCAGACCTTTTATTTATTTCTCTCTCTAAAGACATTTCAAATTTTATTAGAGTGCAAAAGTGCATTTATTTTAATAAAATAATTGAAATTATAATAAAATAAATATAATTGATTGATGTTTTGTAGTTTATGAATAAAATATATTGAGTACTATTTTGTTTATAAAATTAAATGAAAATAATGGTTAGATTGAGTGGTACATTTTATTTTTGAAAGCTATTTATTAAATAGATTATGGAAAAACTTAAAATAGGGGATAAGGTGTACAATGTTAAAAGAGATGGTTTTGAAGACCTAGCAAGATATACTTTCTCTGTAGTTGAAAAGACAACAAAAACCCTTGCTGTTTTAAAAAATGGAGTGCGTTTAAAAAATGATCCAAAAATTTCTTATATAATGGAAGATGTTGGTTTTTCTGTTTATAGAGATTATGCTACACATTGGCATTTAGTTTCTTTAAAAGCTATACGAGAAGCTCAAATTGAAAATGAAAAAATAAAAGCTATAGATTGGTTTGAGAATAAGAATTTTACAAATAATGAAAAGCTACTGATATATAGAAAATTTTGTGAATTAAATAATTAAATAGCTCTATATTCTAAATTAGTTAAAGATAATTAATATTATAATTGTCAAATTTAGTAATAGTATTATATATAAGTATGAGTACTAGTATAAAAGCAAATACCTCTTCAGAAAGTAATGTCATTAAAATAGGAACTAAATTAGAGATAGGATATCCTTCTGCATCTAATTACAAATACTTAATATTACCAAGAAAAAATTTTATAATAAAAAAAGGAGGATTAGCTAATTATAAAAATTTAATTAATTTAAATGTTGTAGTGTCTGAAATAGAAAAAAGTGAAGACAACACTATTATTGTTGTACTAAAACATGTAGAAAATAAAAAGTTCTTTAATAGGTATCGAACTATTAAAGCAAATTATAAAGAAGCGATAAATGCTAAAGAATTAATATTCATTAAATAGTTTTTTTAAGAAAGGAAAGTCTTTTAGTAAAATATAAGTGTACGACCATTTTAATATTGAAATACCTAATTTTAAAGAAAATCAACTAATAGTTTTATGATGGATATCTTGAAATTTTTTAAACGGCAAAACAAAGTGATATAGTAAGTGAAGTATGTACATCACCAAATTAAAAATAAAATCTAGAGTAAATACCCCTAAATACTTAAATAGAGGTAAATTACTGATCTAAAATGCATTTACACAAGTTTGCTTTTGACTTCCTAATCCTTCTATTTCAAGCTCAACTATATCATTTTCTTTTAAATATTGAGGAGGATTAAACCCTAAACCAACTCCTGGCGGTGTACCTGTGTTTATAATATCTCCTGCTTCTAAAGTCATAAATTGAGATAAATGATGAATTACCCGATATACATCAAAAATCATATAACCTGTATTGCCTTTTTGTTTTTGAACCCCATTAACTGTTAATTTCATATTTAGGTTCTGAACATCGTTAATCTCATCTGTTGTTACTAAATAAGGCCCTAAAGGGTTAAAGTTATCGCAAGACTTTCCTTTAGTCCATTGCCCACCTCTTTCTAACTGAAATGCTCTTTCAGATACATCATGAGAAGTACAATACCCAGCAATACAACCTTTGGCTTCTTCTATAGAATTTAAGTACTTTGTATCTTTTCCTACTATAACACCTAATTCTACTTCCCAATCTGTTTTCTCAGAATTTCTAGGAATAATAATATCATCATAAGGGCCAACCACTGTATTAGAACCTTTTTGAAATATTATAGGTTCTTTAGGAATAGCCATTCCAGATTCCTCAGCATGATCAGAATAGTTAAGGCCAATACATATTACCTTACCTGGACGAGCTACGCAAGCACCCCAACGTTCAGATTTATCTACATTAGGGTATACTGCCATATTTTTTAAACATTCGTCTAATTTTTTAAGTCCATTAGTATTAAAAAAATCTTTATCCCAATCATTGAACACTGATGATAAATCTTTACGCTCACCATTTATTAATACACCTGGTTTTTCTTGGCCCAATACTCCAAAACGAATTAATTTCATTGTCTTATTTTTAAAATTTGTAGAATATTTATATGGTTAAATATTAGTTATTTAAACGCGTAAAACCTCCATCAATATCATAATTACTGCCTGTAACAAATGAAGCTTCATCAGAACATAGATATAGTACAAGGTGTGCAACTTCTTTAGAATTTCCCATTCTGCCAATTGGCTGAGACTTTGATAATTTATCAAACATAATCATTTCTTGACCGGGGTAGTTTCTCTTTAAAAACCCGTTTATAAAAGGTGTATGTACTCTGCCTGGCGAAATAGAATTACAACGAATATTGTAGTTTATATAATCCTTCGCAACTGAGAGTGTCATACCAACTACAGCACTTTTCGTCATGCTATAGGCAAACCTATCTTTAATTCCAACTGAGGCTGCTATAGAAGCCATATTAATAATAACACCTCCATTTGATTTTAAAAATGGTAAAGAAGATTTCATCACATGAAAAACACCTTCTACATTGACAGAAAACAGCTTATTAAAATCCTCTGTAGATGTTTTTTCAAGGCTTCCTATATGTGCTATGCCTGCATTATTAATAATGATATCTAGCTTTTTTTTAGATCCAGCAGCAGCTTTAATTGCATCATCAACTTCTTGCTTAATAGATATATCACACTTTTTAAAAACCGCTCGCCCTCCTTTTTTATGAATATCAGCAAGAAGGCTATCTGCTCCTGTTTCGTCTATATCTAAAATATAAACTAATGCTCCTTGTTGCGCTAAAACGGTACTAATAGCTCTTCCAATGCCGCTACCGCCTCCAGTAACAATAGCTCTTTTATTTTTTAAATTAAATATGTCCATTTTATATTAACAAGCTATTTTGCGTACAATTTTAAGTAAAACACTTATTTTTTAGTTTATAGAGCTTTTAGATTGAAAAAAATGAAACGGTTTTTGCTCATTTCAGGAATCATGATAATTCCTTTTTCTGTATTAATACCTAAATCGGCAAGTTGTGAAAAACCAGAGATTACTTCTTCTACATTTCCGTCGTTACTAATTTTTAATAGCCTTCCTCCAGTCCAATCTGTTGCATAATAGAACTTTCCATACTTTACAACTCCATCAAAGTTAGCAATAGGAAAGCCTTCACCTATAGGTTTTATTTCCTTTGTCTTTAGATTTATTCTCATTAATGTTCCTTTTCTGCTTGTTTCAAAAGTTTCACGATTGGTCATTGGTCCCCATGTAGCAACTATTAAATGTTCTCCATCTATCCATAAACCATTTGGGAACTCCAGGACATCATTTTTAATAAAAACCTCTATATTTTTGTTTTTTGGTAGTTTGTAAATACTATTTGTGAATGTGTCAGATACGTAAATATCTCCGCTGGTTGTAGCCGCAACATCATTAGCGAACTCAGAATTAGGTAAATTTATTTTTCTAATAATTTTTCCTTTGGAAATATCTATTTCTACTAAAACACCCCTATCTGCAACATACAGTAAGTTTTTATAAGAAGCCATTCCTGTTGGCGCATCTAAACCTTCAACCCATCTATTTGATATAACATTTCCGTTTTCGTCCAGACGGGTAAGCCATCCATAACCATCTTTTTCAATCGTTACTTTTTCTCCTCCAAGACTAGAAATAAACCAAGTTTTTGAAACATTATCCCAATATGCATTTTCCGGGTTATCTAAAATGTTATTTAGATTGTTATTTAGAGTTTTGTATGTAGTATCTACCAAAGTATTCCATTTCTTAATAGAACGAGACAAGTGCTCTTTAGGAGCTTCTTCAATTCCAAAAGTATGCAACATGGTTTTGCCTTGAAACTTTATTTTTTGCAACACAGATACAAATTTAGACACATCATAATCACCTTTATCCAAAGGCTTTATAGCATCAGACCAATTTCCTTTATCATTATTGAACATCGTTACATTAGAACCAGAAATGGATGCAAACTTTAAATATGGAGCCGATTTTATAGCGACATCCAATAAACGGTTTCCATTACCTGCTCTTAATTCATGACATAGGTGTAGAGTTAGATAGAGGTTTGGAACATTTAACTCCTCAATATATGGAATGGCTTCTTCTGCTGATTCTATAAAACAATTATCGTGCGGATAGATAACAATATTCTTGTTTAATTCTTGAGCTTCAGTTGTCATGTTTTTCAAAAGTGCCAAAGTTTTTTCCTTTGTAGCATCTTTTTTCAAGATGATAACCCATAGATCCGTTCCTTCTGGCAATGCACTTAATGCTTCGCGCCATAATTTGTTTTCTTTTTCAGAATCATTAGAGAAATCAAACGGGAAATAAACTACTGGAATAGATAATTTTCCTGAAGAAAACGCTTTAGTATCTAAATATTCTTGTAGTTTTTTTATTTGCTCATTGTTTTTTACAATAAATGTAGTGCCACTATAACCAAGCTTTTCAAAAAGTTCTGCCCGTTGGGGGATGCTAAGACTATCCATCTTAAAATCAAAAGCATACAAAGATTTATCTATACCTTGAGCACCAATGTTTATTGATAATAAAAAAAACAATAATTTTATTAAATTCTTCATTTTGATATACTTATGATTGTTTTAATTGGTTTTTTGAAATTTTATAAATCTTAAATTCTAATTATAGAGAGCTAAATTATCGATAAAGATTAACAAAACAATCATGCCCCTTCTGTGAAAGAACCATATTCGGCAGGATGGTTTTTTGGAATAGGTACTGTAATTTTATATCATATAAATTACCTTCAGAATAGTACTATGCACAAATATTTTTGGTTTTTTCTATTATACATCATTGCCTTTTTTACTCATGCTTCAAAAACCTCTTATAGCATAAATATAAATGCATATAATCAGATAGAATTAATTGTTTTAAATGGTCATATTAATAATAACCAAAGTTAAATAGACAGTAATTATATATCACATGAAATATTTAAAGTTAGGTAGTATTTGTCTTTTAGTATTATTCTTTGCAGGATGCGAATCGAATGCAAATAAGAAAAGTACAGAAGATAAAAATGCATCCCGCCCTAATATAATTTTTATACTTGCCGACGATTATGGTATCATGGATTGTCAAGCTTATGCTAATAAATTTACTGGCACACATCCAGACGAAATGTTTTATGAAACACCTAATATTGATAAATTGGTAGTTGAAGGTACATCCTTTTCGCAAGCCTATGCAAATCAATTATGCTCGCCTACAAGAGCAAGTATATTAACAGGCAAATATTCAGGGAGACTAGGTTTTACTACTGCTATGCCACCAAGAGCAACCTATTATAATCAAAATGAAGAAGTACCTAATGGCTATTACATACACGACGTTTTTGAACACAAAGACCCCATAAAGATTGAGCAAGCACTAACTAACGGAATTTCTAATTCTGCCATTCCAACAGGTAGTGAACTTGATGAAGGAAGAGACGAACTGTCCATTGCCGAAGCACTTAAAGACTATCATTCGAGCTTCATTGGAAAGTGGCATCTCGGAGGCTTTGGAGCCAAAGGGTATCAACCCAAAGACCAAGGTTTTGAGCCTTTAGCTTGGTTTGATGCTGGAGGGTCTAAGTATTATAATTGGAGAAAAGTATGGAATGATAGAACAAATAAAAATTTTCCAAAAGTTGCTCCAGAAGCATTAGAAATAGGGAGTTCAGGAAAAGAAACAAATAAAAAATATTTAACAGATGACCTTACTGTACAAGCCTTACGGTTTATAGAAGATAGAGCAAAAGTCAAGGACAAACCCTTTTTCTTGTACTTTTCACATTTTGCTATTCATACACCTTATCAAGGTAAACCTGAAGAAGTATCGTATTTTGAAAGTAAAGTAAATAAAGGTTGGAATGGGCATGATGATCCAGTTTATGCTTCAATGATTAAAAGTTTAGACCGCTCAGTAGGGGCTATTCTAGAAAAGATAAAAGAACTTGGTATTGAGGAAAATACACTTGTTGTTTTTATGTCTGATAATGGAGGTATTGATGCCGAAGTTACACCAAACAATAAAGGAACCAACAACGACCCATTTTTAGGAGGAAAAGCCTGTGTAACGGAAGGCGGAATTAGAGTACCCTTGGTTTTTAAATGGAAAGGAAAAGTACAAGAAGGAAAATGGGTAGATATTCCTGTGGATTGTACTGATATTTATCCCTCTTTATTAGATGCGGCAGGTTATAACGCTAAAGATATTGTAGCCAAAAACAAGCTTGATGGTGAAAGCTTAATACCAATACTTTCTGATGTAAAAAATGAAAATAACAGCTACACCAAAACAACACATTATTGGCATTACCCTTTTAACGTAATTTATAATAGCCCTTTTGAACCTTATGCACTTACGCCACATTCTGCAATTAGAGAAGGTGATTACAAACTTATTTTTGATTGGTATGGAAGATTCCACCTATACAATATAGAGGAAGACCCGTATGAGAAAAACAACTTAATAACAGAAAACCCAGAACTTACAGATAAAATGTTTAACAAGTTAATGAGTTGGTTAAAACTTAATGTAGATAAACGTTATTGGCCAAAGATTAATGAAAGTTATAACCCTAAAAAAGAAGTTAGAGATACCCCCTTTATAGATAGGTTTTCATCTTTTAATTCAAATATCTAATTCTATTTTTTATACATAATATTACAAATGAAAAAAAATTGCTCATTTTACACCTTTTATTCTAAAAATACATTTTTTAATATTAGATGCATTCTATTGTGTATTACTGTTTGTCTTGCAGAAAGTTGTAAAACTGAAAACCCAAAAGAAGTAGGGTCGCCAAACATTATTGTAATTATGGCAGACGATTTGGGTTATAGTGATTTAGGGTGCTATGGTGGAGAAATAAGTACTCCAACTTTAGACAATTTGGCTAGTGAAGGAATTCGTCTTCCTAATGTATTTAATGCCGGTATGTGTGTAGCTTCAAGAAGTGCAATGCTAACGGGTAAATGGTGGCCAAGAGCAGGTTTTGGCGCCCAAAATGGTCCTAATATTGCTCAAGAATTAAAAAAAGAGGGCTATAGAACAGGTTTAATTGGAAAATGGCATTTAGATGGCACACCAAATAAAAAGGGGTTTGATTACTTCTTCGGTTTTTTGGGAGGTTATTCTTCTTATTTTAAAGGAGGTAAAGACTATAGGATTAATGAGCAAAAATATGAAGACTTTGGGAATTCTTTTTATTCTACAGACGCTTTTTCTGAGAGAGCCGTTGAATTTGTGAAATCTAACAACGGACAAAATAAAGAGCCTTTCTTTTTATATTTAAGTTATCAATCCCCCCACAACCCATTACAAGCCCCTAAAGAAGATATTATGAAATATCGCGGTTCTTATCTAAAAGGTTGGCAATCTGTAAGAGAACAACGTATTGAAAAACAAAAATCTTTTGGACTTATAGCAGCTGAGGCTTCTTTTCCAGAATATCCTCAAAACTTACCAGACTGGAATACCTTAACAGATGCGCAAAAGGATTTAGAAGATTTAAGAATGTCTGTTTATGCCGCAATGGTAGAACGAATGGATAAAGGTATTGGACAATTAATGGATGCTTTAAAAGCTACTAATCAAGATAAAAATACATTAATACTATTTTTAAGTGATAATGGTACAGATTCTTTTTCTGTTCTTGACAAAACCTTACTCAAAAAGGGACTTTTACCTGGAGATTTAGGTGCCAACTATCAATTGGGCACAGGTTGGGCTTATACAAGTGTTAGCCCTTTAAGACTATATAAAATAAGCCAACACTCAGGAGGTGTTAAAACTGGGGCAATTGTTAAATGGCCACAATCTATACCAAAACCTAATTCTATAAGCACTGAAGCTATAAACGTAGTAGATTTTATGCCTACATTTTTAGAAGCAGCAAAAACATCTTCCGAATCAGAGGATAATAAACTTGTAGGCCAGTCATTTATACCTTTGTTAAAAGGAAAAACATGGAAACGAGAAGATCCAATGTACTTTCAGTTTATGGATAATCGTGCGATTAGAACTTCAGAATGGAGTTTAATTGAAGTAGACGATAATGGATGGGAGTTATACAATACGATAGAAGACCCTCTAGAGACTAATGATGTGTCTCAAGTGTATCATGAAAAAGTTTTAGAATTGGAAAAAGAATGGCTTAATTGGTGGGTAAAAGAAAGTGGAGAGCTTAACTATAAGCCAGAAAGTACTGCAGATAGCCCTCACTATAAATCGCAAGGAGATCGTGGTACTGGTGTTGTATATACTCCTTCTGCTATGCCAGCAAGATTAAGTGAAAAATATAAGCTAAACAGATAGATAGTGTATAATAATTAAAAAGGGCGAAAATTTACTTTCGCCCAAAACTACTACGATTAACAAAACACACACATTACTAAATGTATTATTATACTAAAAATTAGAGTTTTATTAAAATGTTGGTTCCCATCCAGGTTCATAATTACGTGACCATAGTTTCATGGCTTCTCTATCGTAAATTTTTCCTGTTTTATTATCAATATCAAAACCTTTATTAATCCTGTAAGCAATATTACAATAATGAACCATTGCCATACTTTTACTTGCATCATCAATTGGAGCATTTAATTTATCTTTACCACGGATAGCCTCAAACATATTTTGAACGTGTTTTGTAGATGTATCTCCACCACCACCAAGTGCTGTTCCTGATTCGTTTGATTTTGAATTGTATTCTTTAACTATTTTTCCACTGCGGTCATATAGTATATATTTTTCTCTATTTACAAATACCGAACCTTCGGTTCCAAAAATAACAGTACCTCGACCTGTGCCATAAGAACTATAACCATTTCTAGATTTACAGTCCCATTTAATAGTTTTATTATCATTAAACTTAAATGTGGCTTCCATATCATCATACATTTCCCAGCCATCATTTATAAATTGACGCTTTTCTGCTTCAACATAAACATGCTCAGGAAAATCCACATCTAAAGCCCATCTTGCCACATCTAGTTCATGGGTACCATTATTACCAGCTTCGGCTGTTCCGTATTCCCAACCGTACCAATGCCAATTATAATTCCATGTTTCTGAAGTGTAATTTCTTCTAGGCGCTGGTCCTTGCCACAAATCCCAATCTAAGCCTTCAGGAATAAGCGCCTTTTTTTGTAATGGAACCTTTCCTCGTGAATTATTATAAAAAGCGATAGCTTTATATGGCTTACCAATAATACCACTATGTATTTTGTTTATTATTTCTATAGTATGCCCAGAAGAACGTTGTTGATTTCCCATTTGAACTACTTTACTAAAATGCTTCGACGCTTTAACTAGTTGTTCGTTTTCATACATATTGTGGCTACATGGTTTCTCAACATATACATGTTTACCTGCTTTCATCGCCATAATAGAACCAGGTGCATGCCAATGGTCTGGAGTTGCATTTATAAGAACATCTACATCTTTATCATCTAATACTTTTCTAATATCATTTTCTAATTTAGGATTATAGTTAATGTGTTCTTTAAACTTTTTAAGACCTTTAAGCCGCTGACTTTCCATGACATCACACAGATAAAGTAATTTCACATTACTTTCTTTTAGAGCTATAGGTGCTTTAAAAGCATTTAGTCTTCTTCCTAAACCTGCAATAGCTATGTTTAAACGCTCATTAGCTCCAATAATATTATTGTAGCTTTTAGCAGACATTGCCATAGCTGAAGCTCCTGTAGTTATGGCAGCACCAGCTAAAGTACTTTTCTTGATAAAATTTCTTCTTGTAGTCATAATAATTAATACGATTTAATTTTAATGTTTTTGAATGCCACACGATCCCCATGGTCCTGCAGTAAAATTTGTCCTTTTTCTAATAACCCAAAGCCAGACCATTTTGCATATTTACTCTCTTTAACTAATTTCAAAAAAGCTTCACTTCCTCGGTTATATTCTAAAACTTTCATGCCATTTAACCAATGCTCCACATGGTTATCTTTAGAGATAATATGAGCGCTATTCCATTCTCCTATCTTCTTTATTGGCTTCTTTGGATTAGCCTGAATTAAATCGTATAGAGAACAAACCGTTCTACTTCCCTCATGACTCCCTAATTTTGCATCAGGATGAATAGCATCATCCAAAATTTGATATTCTAAACCTATTGATGATCCAGATCCTTTATTTATAGTGGTATCTACATAATATTTAATGCCACTATTTGCTCCTGGCGTTAGTTTAAAATCTACTTTTAATTGAAAATCGCCATACAATTCCTCTGTAACAATATCTCCACCAGCGGCAGATTCGGCACCTCCAGAAGACAATACAATTAATTCTCCATCGTTGATTTTCCATCCTTTTTCAGGAAAGACATCCAATTTAGCACCTTTCCATCCCGTTGTAGTTTTACCATCCCATAACATTTTCCAACCAGACTTCTCTTCATTTATTGTAAGTCTGTTTTTTGTGTTAATAGGCTCTAAATTAGATTTTCTTGAATATTTAGACAAGTTCTTTGTAAGTATTTTAATGTTTTTCCAAATTATTTCTGTGCCTTCTTTCTTTTCCCCAATAATGCGATGCACTTGCAAGCCTATAAATCCGGAAGCTGTTTTATCATCAATTAAATACGAAGCAGGGATATTATTTACCCATGTTTTTACAGTATCTCCAATGGCTTCTATCCTAAAATGATTCCAGTCGTTTTGCTTAAAAGCTTTTTGGGCTTTAGGGTTATTGTTTAATGGATTTAGCCACCCCCTGCGTTGTTCATCATAAATGCCACCACTCCATGAACGTGGAGAAGGGTCTATTTCTACTTGATAGCCGTGAACTACTCCTTTTTTATAATATGGGAAACTATTGCTTCTTATCTGAACACCTGTGTTCATTGAGGAATCTGCTTTGAAATCTAATTCTAAAATAAAATCTTCATACATTTTATCTGTGGTTAAAAAAGAATTAGGTGTATCTCTTACATCTATTCCTACTATAGCACCGTCTCTTACTTCATATTTAGCTTTGCCTCCTTTTTGTGTCCAACCATTTAAGGTTTCTCCATCAAAAATTGAAACCCAGGGTGTTTTGTGTTCATTTGAATTTTGACAACTTGTTAAACAGATTAACAAAGAAAATAGGATAATTATGTTTTTCATTTTTAAATATTTGTTTTAAATTTTTATTTAGTCAGTTTTTATTTTGAATGAATATTTACCAGAACCTACTTTAAGTACTGTAAATTTTTCTTCTGACTGTAAAACTTTAATATCTGAGTTTTTCTTTAAAGCTATATTACTTTCTTTAATTTTAGATACTTGCAATGTTGGAATGTATACTTTAGCACATGTATTTGTTGGTATTTCAATGTTCATTATTAAATGATTTTTCTCCCAATTCCAAGCTGAAGATATGGTACCGTTAATACTTTTGTAACTCCCTTTTATAAAGTTCATTTCTTTACTTATGGCAGGTTTTATAATTATATTTCTGTAACCAGAATCTTCTGTCTCTATTCCAACAGCATTCATAAACATCCATTCTGCTACAGAACCAAAAGCGTAGTGGCTAAACGAATTCATGGAGCTATTTAGATCTGAATTTGATGACTCGTCTTTGGTATAACTATTCCAACGCTCCCAAATAGACGTACTTCCATTTACAACAGAATATCCCCAACTTGGGTACTCGGTTTGCTGAAATAACTTGTAAGCGATATCATCAAAACCGTATTTTGATAAAGCGAGCATAACATGTTTTGTTCCCAGAAAACCGGAAGAAAATTTAAAGCCATTCTTTTCAATTTTTTCTGCTAGTCTAGAAGCTCCCTTTTTTGCAAGGTGTTCTGGAAATAAATCAAAATATAAAGCTAAAGCGTAGGAGGTTTGTGTATCTTCAGAAGTGTGTCCGTTTTCTAGTATGTATTTTTTAGCAAAAGCAGTTTTTATACTTTCGAATAAGGTTTTATACTTTTTAGCATCAGCGATTTTTCCTAACGCTTCTGCCATTTCAGCCATTAGTTTAGCATCATAACCATAATAAGAAGCTCCAATAAAATCATGACTTGTCGCTTCATTTACCGATAGCCAATCGCCCCAATTATTCCCACCACCGGGCCTAATAAAATCTGTACTTGCATCAGCTTGAAATTCCATAAACTTCTCCATTCCAGCATACATGTATTCTAAAATTCGAGTATCATTATACACTTTGTACATGTTATACGGAATAATAATACCCGCATCCATCCAAGCAGGAGCGTATTGGTTTGGTCTTGAATACGGAAATGGTGCAAAATTAGGATAGGCTCCATACCAGCGTTGGGCATCGTCTACATCAATCAAAAATTTTGACATAAAAGAGGCTACATCTGCATTAAAAGATGCAGAGCGCATGTAAGTTTGCGCATCGCCTAGCCACCCTAAACGTTCATCCCTTTGTGGGCAATCAGTAGGTATATCAAAAAAATTAGCTTCTTGAGTTGTTTTTATATTTTTATAAAGCGCATTATTCATTGCATTAGACGAACTGAAAGTACTTGCATCAGTTTTAATCGAACTTAGTACTAAACCTGTAATAGCATCTAAAGTAGGTTTTCCAGGGAAACCAGTAACTTCTATATATTGAAAGCCATGATACGTGAATTTTGGTTGCCAAACTTCTTCTCCCTCTCCTTTAAGAATATACGTGTCTGTCGCTCTTGCTAAACGAAGGTTTTCTGTTTGTATGTTGCCATCTCTTTTTAAAATCTCTCCAAACCTAAGTCTAATTTTTGTTCCTTTAGGACCTTTAACTTTTAACTCTGGTATACCTGCAATGTTTTTCCCCATATCAAAAACATAAACACCAGATGTTGGCTCTGTAATTTTAATAGGTCTTATACGTTCTGTATTTTTTACTAAGTTGCCAGGGTGTACTTGTAATTTTCCATTAGGATAGGTATATACTTTGGGTGTTTTCCAAGATGCATCGTTATAGTTTGGACTATCCCAACCTGTATTTTCCATTGTAGCATCGTAAACTTCTCCCATTAAAATATCAGCTTCACGTATAGCTCCTTGATTAGATTTCCAAGATGTATCAGTAGGGATAATCTCTACACTGCCATCTTCATATTCTAAGTGTATTTGTCCCATGAATGATGGATTAACACCATAAAATTCACGAACCTTGTCTAACCGAACAAATAAACCATAACCTATATATCCTGCATACCATCCATCTGCAATAATTGCGCCTATAACATTTTCTCCTTCTTTAATATGCTTGGTAATATCATATGTTTGGTAATACAAACGCTTGTTATAGTCTGTCCATCCTGGAGCAAAATGATCGTCGCCTACTTTACTTCCGTTTAGTCTTAGTTCATATAATCCTAATGCAGTTGTATATGCAGTTGCTTTTTTTATCTTTTTTTTAGGGGTGAAGGATTTGCGAAGGTATCTGGCAGGGGGTAGGTATAAACTATCATATTTATCTGTTTTGTCGTAACCTACATCATGGCTTATAAAAAGTCCTTTCCATTTAGAGAATTTTAATAAGCCCATGGACCAATGTGCAGTTTTACTCCAAGTAGATTCACTATTGGATTCATCCCACACTTTTACCTTCCAATAATAAGTCGTGTGCGATGATAAGATCTTCCCTTTATATTCAATTTGGTTGGTGTTATTGGAAGTTATTTTTTTACTATCCCATATATCTCCTTGATTATTACTTAATTTTTTTTCAGAAGATGACACAAGTATTCTGTATGCTGTTTGTGTTCTATTTCTTCCTTTACCAGTTAAAACCCAACTAAATCTAGGCTTTAAAACATCAATACCCTTCGGGTTTGTATGGTATTCTGTTTTTAAATCATTAATACTTAGTGGAGAATTGTTAATTGATATTTCGTAAACACTACAAATAAAGGTAATTACTATAAAAGCTATGCTTTTCATTTAGACATATATTTATTTTAAACAAAAAGGCTACTCTGCAGTAGCCTTTAAAAACTAACTAAACACAAAATTACCATCCAGGGTTATTTTCAAGAATTTCAGGATTGGTATTAACTTCACCTACAGGTAAAGGCCACAAATTAAAATTTGGATTATATGCTGTATTTGTTGGCGCCCAAATTATATTCTCAGGATGTTGTGATAAAACTTCTTCTACTTTACCTAATCTTCTAATATCATATATTTCTTGAAATTCAAAAGAAAGTTCTTTGTAGCGTTCTTCATATGTATATTCGGCAAATTCTTGTTGCGTCATACCAGCTGGGGCATCTGTTGCATTTGCTCTGGTTCTCACTCTGTTTAAATAGCCATAGGCTGTAGCTGTAGGCCCATTTAAACTATTCTCAATTTCTGCTGCCATTAGTAGCGCGTCAGAATATCTATAAACAATCATATCTGGATCACCATCAACTGCATTTTGATCAAGGTCTACATACTTATTTTGATATATACCTTCACGCTCAGGATAGTAACCATCTGCAAAAGTACGTGTAATGCCATCTCTATCTACATAGGAGTATGCCATAGTAACATCTCTACGTACATCGGTTGCTTCAAAAGAGTCATAAAAATCTTTTGTAAATCCACCATGGCGTTGACCAAGACCTGGGTTATTAAGTCTATTTCGAGACCCCCAAACATGCCCAAAAGCAGTACCTTGACTTGATACAGATTGTGTTTGCTGAATAGCAAATATACGCTCATCGTTATTTTCTACCCAAATAGCATCTGCATAGCTTTCTAATAATTTATATCCTTGTGCGGTATCTTCTAAGTCTATAACTTCTTGTATTTTAGTATTTGCTAATGCCATAGCACTTGCATCCTCTAAAGGTAAGCCTGCCATAGTTAAATATACTTTTGCAAGTAAAAACTTAGCTGTAGCCTGAATAGGTCGCCCTAGTTGTGTTTCACTTCTCTTATTGCTAGGCAAGTTCGTTTCGGCTTCTTGTAAATCTAAAATAATTTGTTGATATACATTTGCTATTGGTGTCCTAGGAAGTTGAGCTTCTTCAGCTTTAATAGCTGGCTTTAATGGCATTGGAACAGCACCAAAAAGTTGCACTAGATTAAAAAAGGACCACGATCTTAAAAATTTAGCTTCTGCTATTATTTCTTTTCGTGCAGTTTCTTCTTCACTTATAAATTCTCTCCCTTCTAATTCTGCAATAAGGACATTAGATCTAAATATACCTTGATAAAATGGTCTCCAAACACGAGGTAAAGAAATAGCATCCGTAGCATCCGTAGTATAGTTTGCCCATTTTCTTCTCCAAGACGTTTTAGATTGCATTTTTGGTGATGGTACTACAGTTAATGATGACAACCCAAAATCATAGAGACTAACAGCTCTGTTATATGAATTATAAATTGAGGTTACTGCAACTTCAGCTTCAGCTACGTTTTGATAATAATTTGATGGACTGATTTCTGAATACACTTCTTCTTCTAAATTAGAACAAGCTGCAAGACTTATCAGCAGAATTATATATTTTAATTTTTTCATTAGTATTTTATTTAAATTAAACCATTATTAGAAACCAATATTTATACCTAAAGTAAAAGTTTGAGCTCTTGGATAAGAAGCAAAATCTATACCTTGGGAAAGATTATTACCACCACGAATATTAACCTCTGGGTCAAAGCCTGAATAGTCTGTAAAGGTTAGTAGGTTGGTTCCTGTTACATAAATCCTTGCAGATGATATTTCTTTAATTTTAGCTACAGGAATATTATAACCAATACTTACATTTTTTAACCTTACGTATGATGCATCTTCTATAGTAGCAGAGTTTGGTGCAAAAAAACCTCCATTGCCTCCAGTGTAATTAGGATATCGAGTATCATTTGTAGGGTTTTCTGGTGTCCATCGGTTTACATACCAGTCTTCAAAAGCATTATTCACAATTCTCCCTGTACCTAGAAAAGAGTTATTTAGATTCATCACATCATTTCCAATGGAACCTTGAAAAAATAAACTTAAAGTTAAATTTTTATATGTAAAATCGTTGTTCCAACCAAAAATATAATCTGGATTAGTGTCACCTATTATTCCTCGATCTAAACCACTTATTATACCATCTGGAACTCCATTTGGTCCACTTATATCTTGAAATTTATATTGACCAGGAGCTTGATTTGCACGTATTGGAACCGTTGCTGCACCAGAAGCATCAAAATCACTTTCTTGGAGTATACCTATTACTTTATACCCATATAAAGCACCAAAAGCTTCACCTACTCGCATAACGTTTGTTGGGTCTGTTACAATATTTGTGGCGGGTCCAGGGCCAAAAATATCTGCATCATTATCTCCAAGGCTCAAAACGGTTGTTTTATTATTACTCCAGTTAAAATTGGTGTTCCATTTAAAGTCTTTGTTATCTATTATATATCCTCCTAATACAACTTCAAATCCTTTATTTTCAATACTACCAGCATTGGCAGTAAGAGAGTTAATTCCGGCTGAATTTGGAAGTGGGAAATTTAATAATAAATCGTCTGTTGTTTTATTGTAATAATCTATAGAAGCAGTAAATCTGTTTTTTAGAAATCCTGCATCCAATCCAATGTTAAACTGCTTTGTCTTTTCCCATTCTAAATCTGGGTTTCCAATTCTTACAGGTGCTAAACCAGAAAATAGATTATCTCCATATACAGCATTTGCAGTACCCAAAAGGGTTAAAGAACGCAATGGGGCTATAGATTGAGAACCTGTAATACCATAACTTGCTCTAAGCTTTAAGTTACTCAATGTTTCTGATTCTTTTAGAAAATTTTCATTTGATACAGTCCACCCTAGACCTATAGAAGGGAAGTACCCCCATTTTTTATTTTCAGCAAAAACGCTGGAGCCATCTGCACGAGCTGTTAGTGATAAGTAATATTTTTTATCGTAGTTATAGTTAAATCTAGCGTAGTAAGAAGATAAAATTCTTTCGATCCTAGAACTTGTGGGTATTATAGGGTTTAATCCTAGTCCAACATTATCTGTCTCTAAGTTATCAACTGGAAAATCATCTACGATAGTATTTAAACGACGTGTATTATCAATTTGATAAGAATACCCTCCGGTTAAATCCAAATTACTTTTCTCAAATGCCTTGTTGTAGGATAAATACGATTCAACCAAATAATTACGATTGCTACTAACGTTATAAACAGCCCTAGAATTACGTAATCTACCTTGTCTAGTTGTTTTTGGAAAATAAACTTCTCTTCTACTATTTGAGCTATTTGTACCTGTTGAAAGGTTAAAGGTTAAATTCTCTGATATTTTATATCTTGTTAAGATGCTTAAGATTAAATTTTCGTTATAGGTTTCATTACGAGTGTCCCTTAATTCTACCAAAGGATCTGTAAAAAAATTAGAAGTACCATCACCTTCATCTATAGGGTCATCAGGCGTTGCCGTTGGAGCGTTCTTGTAAGCTGAAAAAACAGATCCTGAGTTTATAATAGAACCAGATCCTTCTCCTGATCTATTATTTTGTGAGCGTACATAATTTACAGATGTATTGGTGCTTAAGCGCTTTGTAAGCTCATTATCCACATTTAGCCTGATATTTGCTCTAGAGAAATCTGTGAATTTTACAATACCTTCATTTTTTAAGTAATTAGCTGATAAGAAATATCTAGACTTATTTCCCCCTCCAGATGCAGTAAGCTGGTATCTGTTAGTAATACCTGTTCTCAAAATTCTACCTAACCAATCTGTTGTCGATGCGTTTTCAGGCAAGGGTCTATCAACCCCATCAAAAAGTAGAGGTCTATTGTTTATAACAGCTACTTCATTTCTCCATTTAGCATACGTTGGTCCATCTAAAACTTCAGGAAAATCTTTAATATCACTAAACCCAGTTTCTGCTGTTAAATTAATTTGAGTAGCCTGCTCGTAATTTCCTTTTTTTGTAGTAACAATTATTACTCCATTTGCACCACGAGAACCATAAATAGCAGTTGATGACGCATCTTTAAGAATCTCAACAGATTCTATTTCCGCAGGGTTTAGGAAACTTAAAAGGTTAGATGAGGTTTGGTTGCCCTCTCCTGCTCCTGCGGTACTAGCCTCATTCCCTGTAGGCATTGGATAACCGTCTATAACAATTAAAGGTGCATTATTTCCTAATATGGAGTTATTACCTCTAATTCTAATAGTAACTTGTCCACCAGGTTCGCTAGATGTATTGGTAATGTTTAATCCTGCGGTACGACCTTGCAGAGCCATGTCAAACGTAGGGACTGGCATTTTAGCAATGTCTTCTCCTTTAACAGAGCCAACGGAACCAACTAAATCAGTTCTAGTTTGGGTACCATACCCAACCACAACAACCTCATCAAGACTCTGTGCATCTTCTATTAAAATAACATTAATAGTGGATTGACCCGCTACGACAACCTCTTTAGTTGTAAAGCCTAAATAAGAGAAAATAAGTGTTTTTGATCCAGTTACTAATTTTATCTTGTAATTACCATCAAAATCGGCTACTTGACCGTTTTTTGTTCCTTTTTGTATAATATTTACACCTACTAGTGGCATACCATCTTCTGAAGTTACTTTACCTGTAATAGTATTCTCTTGCGAATACATTCCAAGAGATATTAAAATAAAGCACATATACAGTACTTTTTTGTGAATTTTTTTAAGTTGTTTTTTCATCATTTAATTAAATTTAGTTAGTTGAACTTAGTTGATTGGATTTAGTTGATTTGCTTAGTACAAAAATCAAACTATCAATGTAAATCTATATTATTTCAAAGAAAATTCCATCCTGCCGAATCTGTGGGATTTATATTTTTTTTCTATTAATAATTTAAATTCTTTGTAAGAATATTTTTTTTAACTATTGTTATTTTCCGTATAACACATATAGTTATATAAATGAAGTTGAATTATTTTTAACTTTCTATATAAAATTTAACACTGTATATTTGAAAGAAATATCTTTCTTTAAAAAATCCTATAAAAAAGGATTAAATATTAGTAAGAAGCAGATTTTTTTAAAAATTAGTGCCTTTTTATAGTTTTTAAAACATTAGCAATACTTCCATAAATACATTTACGCCTCAATAATTTTATCAAATAATTAATTGTTATAAAATATTTTATATGGTTATTCAGTAATTTACTTCTTAAAATCAATTACTTTGTCTCTATTTAAAATACCTCTAGAATCCATGGCAGTTTTTAAGCACTGCATTAATTGTATTTCTTCTATGGATCGGCAAAGTTTTAGGTAAGGTTTTTTATGGGTTCCAATACCATGCTCTGCAGAGACAGAACCACCAAGAGTTGTTAATGGCCTATATATAATATTATTTATCTTATTAATAAGCTCTGTAGTGTTCTCGTTTTTACTTATTAAAAAATGAATATTACCATCGGCTACATGGCCATGTGCAAAAAAGTTTTCTACTTGGGGAATAGTATTTAAAGTATTAAAAACGTCGTCAACATAAGCACCTATTTCTGAAACCGGGAGACTTACGTCAAAGTTTTGAACGTTTTTACATTGAGAAACTAGAACGTCAACATCTTCCCGAATTCTCCAAAACAACTTTATGTGTTTTATTGATTGTGCTAAAGCTGCGTCTAAAATAAGCTCATTCATTAAAGCTTCCTCCAATAACGATTCTAGTTTTTGTTGATCTTTATTATGATTACTTCCTAAACTTTCTATAAGTACATAATACTTATATCCATAGGGTAGTGGTTTAGCAATACCTGTTGAGGGAGAGGTCATAGCTTTATAATTACGCTCCCATAATAATTCATAACCACTTAAAGTGCCTGCTAAACCTTGATCTATAAATTTTAAAAATGATACTACATTTTCAAAATTGTTCATGGCTACATACGCACTATTTCTACTTTTAGGCTTTTGCTGTAGCCTTAATACTGCTTTAGTTATTACTCCTAATGTACCTTCAGAACCAATAAATAATTGTTTTAAATCATAACCAGAATTATCTTTTAGAATTTTTTTCATAGATGAAATAATGGTACCATTAGCTAAAACAACTTCTAGTCCTAAAACTAAATTCCTGGTCATTCCATACCTAAAAACACGCAGCCCACCAGCATTTGTCGCAATTACTCCTCCTATTTGAGCTGAGCCTTGAGCACCAAAACTCATAGGAAATAATAAATTTTCTTTTTTTACTTCCTGATGTATAACTTCTAAAATTACTCCTGATTGTACAGTTATTGTACGACTGGATAAATCGAACTCTTCAATCGCATTCATTTTTTCCATGCAAATGACTAATTCGTCAACGTTAGTTTCTGTACTTCCTGTAAGGTTTGTTAACCCTCCGTGTACTACGATGGGTTGGTGGTATTCATGACAAATAGTTAAGATATCTGAAACATCTTGCGTTGTTGATGGAAACACGACAGCTTTAGCATTCAAAGGCTTGTTTATTTCCCAGATATGAGAATATCTTTCCTTAATTTTTTCTCCAAGTAGAACTTTGTCAGCTCCAAGCTTTTTTTTAATCTCCTTGATGTGTTCTTCTATCATACTTCTAAAAAAGAATTATTGAATTATTGCGACCCTGCATTTATAGTATTTTCACCTAAGCCTTCTGGCCCTATTGAGAGGTAACCGCCATCTACAGCTATATTAGTGCCAGTAATAAAGGAAGCGTCATTACTTAATAAAAAGAGTACAGGTCTTGCAACTTCTATGGCAAGCCCCATGCGCCTTAGCATATGAAAACGACCCCAAATGGGATCCCATTTTTCTCTACCGCCTCCGTCTAGATTTGCGGCTTTATCGGTTTCGTGAGTCCATATCCATCCAGGGTCTACGCTGTTTACTCTTATGTTATGTTGAGCAAAATCTAGAGCCTGGCATTTAGTTAGTTGATTTACAGCGCCTTTTGATGCATTGTAAGTCCATCTGTCTTTTTGTGCGATATGAGCAGAAATACTTGAAATATTTACAATAGCTCCTCCACCAGATTTTTTCATATAGGAGTAAACCTCTTGTGCCATTCTTGCATAGGCTAATGGACCTACTTCAAAACTTCGCATCCAATCTTTAGTTTCAGCGTTAATACCTGCTGCGGCAAAAGAAAAAGCATTATTGATTAAATAGTCAATTCTCCCATACTTTTTTATGGTTTCAGCTATAGTAGTTTTGCAAAATGCTTCATCTCCCATGTCTCCCATTAAAAATGTAGTATCATAATTATTTTTTGCATCATTTTCCTGTTTTCTTTTGCCCAAATCGCTTATATCTGTAAATAGAACTTTGCCACCTTCTTTACAAAATTCTTCGACAATAGCTCTTCCTAAACCAGATGCTCCACCTGTAACAATGGCAACCTTACCTGCAAACCTTTGTGGGATAAATTTATGATTGCTTTTATGTAATGTATTGCTCATAGTTGTTTTAATTTATATGTTATAAAAACGAATTGCATTTGTTTTAAAAATTTTAGTACGCTCCTTTTCGCTAAGATCATCCGTTAAAGAAACTGATGTTTTAAACCATTTTGACCAAGAGGATGCACGAAGTGCATGAGGCCAATCGCTACCCCATATTAATTTTTCTGAACCAAAAACATCTATAACTGTTTCATAATAAGGTCTTAAGTCATCTATACTCCAGTGTTCTAAATGGGCATTGCAGACTAAGTTTGAAAATTTGCAGTAATGCGGTCCAGAATTAGCAAATGCTTTTAGGTGTTCCTTCCAAGGCTGTATTTCCTTTTTTAGTATGTTAGGATTTCCTATATGATTTAAAATAAATTTTGTGTCCGGACATTTTTCTATAAGTTTTAAAACGGCAGGAAAATGTTTTGGGGCTATGGTTAATTCAAAATGTAAATTGTTTTTGCCCAAAAGTCTAACTCCTTGTACAAAATCGTGATCAATACAAAAATTTAAATCTTCTTGCGGTTGAATTAATTGTCTAACTCCTTTTATTTTGGGGTTTTGTTTAAATTTTTCTAATACTTCTGCTACTGCATTTCCTGTATGTAAAGGCGCCCAAGGTATTATAGCAGCAAGTCTTTTATCTTTTTCTGAAAGTGCTTGAACCCATTCCACTTCTTTTAAAAATTGTGAAGGTTTGCATTCCGCTTGAACAAAAATCATTTTTTCAATGGATTGTTCTGTAGTAGCCTTATTGTAATCTGATAAGGAAAAAGTTCTATTTATATTAGGGAATTGATCCAGCCAAGGATAAGCTAAGAGTTTTAAATCCCAAAGATGAATGTGTGCGTCAATTATTGATAACTTTTTCATATTTCTATTCGTATAAGACTGTTATACATTCATCATGTAAGTAGAATATCCTAGTAAAGAGAACGCTAAACACAATACTAAAATTCCCGTTATCATAATTCGGCGAGGTGCTACTCCAGAGTTTTTCCATTCGCCACCTAAAGCACCTGCTAAATTTCCTGCTATAATGGATGCTAATATCATCATAGGGAAACCAGCATAGGCTCCATAAGGACCCATTGCATTTGCGCCAATACCATATATAATAATGCCTCCAGGCCATGCTAAGCCCATAAAAATAGCCCCTATCCATTCTCTAGAAAAGCGTCCTTTAGATAATTTTTTCAGGCTTTCTTTTTTAAACATCATATAAAAAGCATAAATGGTATTGATGGAAAAATTTGCCGTGAAAACTAAGCTCCAAATAGCAAAACTTGTGGCGTAATTAGGTACTAGCATGTTTACTGCTTCCTCAGTTATTGGAGTACCAATAATAAATGCAAAATTAACTGCAGAAGAAAGAATACCCGAGATTAAGCAAAAGATTAAACCCAAACGAAATGTTCCTGTTTTCTTGTTTTCAACTACTTTACTTTCTCGTATAGCTAAAGCTTGCTCTTTCTTTTTACCTGCAATTGATATTATAATTATCCCTACAATCATTATAATAATAGCTAATATTAATACATAGCCTCCTAGAGTAAATAGTTTGTTTGGTTCAAAAACAGACAAAGGTACTATTGAACCGAAAACATTAATGAGTCCCATTAGTATAGAAACCCCCAAAGCCATTCCCAAGTTTGCAATTGCGCGTCCCCAATATATACCACCTAATCCCCAAGCAAAACCACATAATACAACACCTATTAAAACAGAACTTGGTATAGACGTGTATAATTGCCATAAATTGTCCACGAAAAAATAGGATAAAGGCCAGGGTAATAATAAAAGTGCAAGAAGCGACCCAACACCCCATATATTTTCAAACTCCCATGTTTTTACTTTGGTAACGGGTATTGAAAAAAGACCTTCTAAAACCCCACCCAATGCTACAAGTAATATACCTCCTAAAAATGCCATATCCCTATACTTAGTTTATTATAAATTCTACTATCTTATAAAATAGTTTTTAAGTACGAGTCTAGAAATAGAAACTACTCACTCTTTATTTTATATATTTTACCATCTGCTTTAGTAAACATATATATGTTTCCATCGCAATCCTGACCTAATCTAAGGTCTATACGAGTTTTTTTTGTTAGTTGTCCAAAATCTGTTTGCTTTCCTTTATAAACTAGATGTAACTTTTTAATGTTCCTTTGGTCAGAGTTGGTTTTTGAGAGGTCTGCTATATATACAATGCCCTCAGGAATATCTCCAAAAATGTATTTACCCTTAAAGGGTGCTCTATTAGAAAAGAAACCTCCGCTAATGGCAGTGCCATCATCATGGTCATATTGAATTACGGGATATGTAACTGCATAATCGACGTCATTTTTTGGTAATGGATATGCCAAACTTTGGTTTCCAAAAGGATCAACTACGAATTTACCTTCTCTAATAGGCCAGCCATAAAACTTACCTGGTTCTATAAGGTTTACTTCTTCTGTTACCTTGTGACCAATATCGCTTGCAAACATTTGTCCTTTTGCATTCCAGCTAATTCTATTTGGGTTTCGTAAACCAGAAGCCCAAATTTCTCCTTTTTTATTTTTTGTGTTTATAAATGGATTATCTGTAGGAATTCCATAGTTGCCATTTTCACTAGTATTAGCCTTAGGGTTTATTCTTAAAATTGTTCCCCAAACTTGAGCCCCTCCATGCAAGGCTATTTTTGGAAACCCTTGTACTACAGCACCTCCATCTCCAACTCCAATATATAACATTCCGTAGTCGGGGTCATTTTTAGAGCTATATGGGTTAAATGCAATTTCTTGAATGCCGTGCATTATAGTTACAAAATCAATACGTAAAATCTCTCTAATTGAGCCTTTGAAATTTGGGCTTTTTGTATCTTCACTTCTCCACTCTTTAACAACCCATTGCAGTTTTGTAGGAATACTGTCTGGGAGGGGGAAATCGGCTTTATTTATTTCTGGTTTCTCAGAATGAGACGTATAAAAAAGTCCGTTTTTTTCAAAGTCTGGATGAAATGCAAAACTTCCAAACCCAGTTCCTAATCCTGGTTCATGTATAAAATTATCATGATATTCGGATATTCTCATATATAGTTTTGGTTGGCTATCTTTTATTTCATAAAGCATTCCTCTTAAATCATTTATAAATAATCGTCCGGAATTACGAGTACATTCTAACTTATTTATTCGGGCTAAAGAAGGGTTTTTTCCTGAAGCAGGTACTTGAGCAACAAATTCTATATTGGCTTTTGTGTCTGAATAAATAAGAGTATCTATAATTGGGTTATCCATAGAATTCTTTAAATTATTAAGATTTGATACTGCTTTTTCTGTGTACGAATTCATATAACTTAAAAGTTCTTCATATTCTTTTTCAGAAAAGTCTGGAAACCCAGGCATGTATATTTTATACTTTTGTTTCAATACTTTTGCGCGAGCATCATTTTTTGACACCATTTTAAATGGATTCTTAATAAATTCTTTTATCCATTTGGCATTAACTTCTTTTGTAATTCCACTAAGGTTGGGGCCTATTGCGTCTTGTTTAAAGTTATGGCAGGGACTACATTTTTGCTCAAAAATGAGTTTCCCGTTTTGTATATCCTCAGTATTAATACTTATTGTACTCCCAAATTCATGTTTTTGCTCTGATTTACAGTTGCAAAGCACTACTGCTAGTACTAAAATGTAGAAGAATTTTGTTTTAAACAAAGTCATAATGCTGTTAAAGCTATTAGATATTATAATTCAGATGTAAACTTGTAGCTTCCAGATCCTACTTTATATACCTTGTAACCATCTTCTTGTTTTAGGAATTTTATGAATTTTGAATCAATTTCACTACCAGATTCAGATATAACACCTCCTTCTTTAGATGGTATATATACAGAAGCTTTAGTATTTACAGGTATTTCTACTTCTAATTTAAAATTGGAACCGTCAATTGACCAAGAAGAAGCAATATCCCCATTAATAGAAGCGTATTTTGCGTTAGCATTAGTCAATGCCAGATTACCTAGTTTTGGTTTTATCTTTATGTTGTTAAAACCAGCATCTTTTGTAGTAATACCTGCTATATCGCTAAAAAGGAACTGAGAAAATGCACCGAATGCGTAGTGGTTAAAAGAGTTCATTTTTGCATTCATTTCTCCATTAAAACCATCTTCTGGGGTGTAACTATTCCAACGTTCCCAAATTGTTGTAGCGCCGTTTTTTATATGGAAACCCCAACTTGGATAATCCTTTTTTAATAAGATTTCGTAAGCTAAATCAGAACGTCCAATGGAGGATAGCGCTGGTAATAATTGTCTAATCCCTAAAATGCCCGAAGATGGTAAATTATTGTTTTCAGCTAGTAAATCCACAAGATGTTTTCCAGCTTTTTCTTTTAGTTCAGGTGGTAATAAATCAAAATATATAGCTGTTGCATATGCAGATTGTGTGTGTCCTGTAAAGCCTTTTTCTCCTTCAAAATAGCCTTTTCCTTCTCCGTAAATAGCTTCGTCTATTTGAAATTTTCCATCTTCATCCATATAATGGTTAATAAATGCACTAACCGATTCGTTATATAGTGCTTCATAATAGTTTGCTTTTTCTTGTTTACCAATAGCACCACTCATTTCGGACATAATCTTTAACGCATATTGATAATGCATAGAGGCTAAGATATCATGAGAAAGATGTTTATCAGTCATAGATAACCAATCTCCAAAGCCACCTTCAGGTCTTGCTTCTTGCCATGAGTCTTCTGGATAAAATTTGTGAACTTTACTTTTCTCAATATGGTAATTCATAAATCGCGTCATTGATTCATAATGACTTTTAATAACTTTTGTGTCATTATAAAATTTATAGGTGTTGTAAGGTACCATTACACCTGCTTCCATCCAACCTGGAGAATACCAAACTAATTTAGGGTAGGGTCTAGGAGCAAAAACAGCATAAGGGCCACTATCATACTGCGCATCACGAACATCTGCAAACCATTTTGTATTAAACGCACCTATATTAGCATTATAAAGTGCAGACCTAGAAAAAATCTGTACGTCTCCTAACCATCCTAAGCGTTCGTCGCGTTGCGGACTATCTGTAGGCACTTCCATGAAGTTAGAATGTTGAGTCCATAGTACATTTTCATACATTTTATTTAAAACTTCATCAGAAGAAGTGAATGAACTTTCAAAAGGAATTGAGGATCCAAATGGTATACCGGTTATAGTTTTATTACTAGGTTTTGTTTTAAGACCCGTAACCTCAACATATTGAAAACCGTGGTACGTAAACTTAGGTTCCCAAATTTCTGTGCCTTCACCTTTTAAAATATACGTGTCTGTAGCTCTTGCAAATCTTAAGTTTTCAGTCATTAGTTTACCATCGTCATGTAATCTTTCTCCAAAACGAATAACAATGGTGTCGTTTTTATTACCAGTAACTTGTAGTCTTGCGTGTCCTGCAAAGTTTTGCCCTAAGTTAAAAATGTATGTATCTTTTTTTGGTTCTGTAATTTCAATAGGTTCAATTTCGTCATATACCTGTATGCTATTCCCTGGATATGCCTGAATGGCACCTTCTGTACCTTTATGGATAAACACAGGATTCCAATCCTTGTCATCATAATTGGTAGTATTCCAATTTGGAAGTTCTAAATTGGCGTTATAAGCTACGCCCATAAGTAAATCGGCATAAATAAAAGGCCCTTCATTAGCTTTCCAGCTTTCATCTGAAGCTATAATATCTTTGTCGCCGTTGTCATATTCAATTTCTAGTTGAGATAGTAACCCAGGGTGCAAGCCATACAACTCTCTATTTCTTGGTTTAGATAATACTTTTGGGCCAACATAACCAGCATACCAGGCATCTCCCAGTATAGCACCAATTGCATTATCGCCTACATTTAAATATGGTGTTACGTTGTAAGTTTTATAATAAATACGTTTGTTATAATCGCTCCAACCAGGGGTTAATAAATCTTTACCTATTTTTTTACCATTCAGAGACATTTCAAAAGCACCAAGTGCAGTTACATATAGTGTTGCTTTTTTGATGTTGGGCTTTGCGTTAAATGATTTTCTTAAATAAGGAGGAGGAGGTAAATGTAAAGTATCTTTTTTGTTTTTATCTGTTGTTTTATAACCTATCCATTTTGCTTTCCAGTCAGACTTATTTAGTAAACCCATGGTCCATAAGTTTACTTTGCTCCAAGCCGAAGCAACATCATTTTCATCCCATACTCTAATTTTAAAATAACAGTGTTGTCTAGATTGCAATTCTTGACCTGCATAACGTACTTGTGAATTTTGGTTAGACATTAATTTACCTGTATCCCAGAGTATGTTATCATCAGTATTTAAAGACTCCTTTAAGCCTGCTACTTTAATTTGATAAGCAGTTTGTGTTTTGTTTTTTTTGTTTGATGTCATTGTCCAACTAATACTAGGATTTGGATCATCAATACCTAATGGACTTTCAAAATAATTAACAGTAACCTTGTTAATAGAGATGTTATTTTCTACTTTTTTTGAACAAGCTTGAAATAAGATTATAGACAGAATTATGAGTGCTATTTTTTTCATTTGCGTTTTTTTATTGAACACTAAAGCGTCACTAAAATAGAATTCTAGCTTAGCAAACTTATTGCTAAAAATAGATTTTTGCATCCTGTCGTTTCTGTCGATAGTTACTATAAACAGATGCTTTTTAATAGTCTAATAAAGAAAAATAGGTGTTAAAATTTTTGAAAAAACCAATAAATTACAACACAATTAATAATGAATGAGATGTTTCTCCAAAACAAACTCAACTAGTTTTTTAAAAAAAATATTGTTGTAAACAACTTTAGTTTCTACGTTAGTAACAAATAGATTCTAAAGATTTTAGGTTTAGTTACTTACCTAATTATTAAAAACTGTACCTAGGTTCTTATCGCAGAAGCAACAGGATGCTTTTTTACTTGTTTAGTGTTAATATTGTTACGATTATTTGCATTAATAAAAAAGTCAATCAGTAATCTAAAATTCAGCTTTAGGAGAACATAAATCAATAAAATTAAATGTGAATTTTAAAATGGTATAATGAAAAAACTAGTTTTTTTACTCTTTACTTTGGTCTTAATTGTAAATGCATCTGCACAAAACAAGCCAAATGTTGTATTTATTTTGGCTGATGATTTAGGTTGGAGTGATGTAACATTGTATGGAAAAACCAAGCTCTATGAGACGCCAAATTTAGAACGATTAGCAGCGCGAGGTATAACATATACAAATGCTTACGCTGCAAGCCCTTTGTGTTCTCCTACTAGATCTAGTATTCTTACGGGACAAACACCTTTGCGAACAGGGATTACGGCACCAACAGCACATCTTAAAAAAGTTTTACTTAAAGCATCGCTTGAAGAAAACCCAAATAGCGAGAACAAAGCTGTGAATTGTGTTTCGGTATCTCGTTTAGACAATACACTACCAACTTTAGTAAAACAATTTAAAAAAGCAGGCTATTCTACGGCACATTTTGGAAAGTGGCATTTAGGGAGCGACCCTTATTCTCCTTTACAACACGGTTTTGATATTGACGTCCCTCATTGGCCAGGACCAGGTCCTGCGGGAAGTTTTGTGGCACCTTGGAAATACCCTAATTTTAACGAAAAATATGGCAAAGAACATATAGAAGATAGAATGGCAGACGAAGCTGTTTCTTGGCTAAGAAATGTAGATAAGTCTAAACCTTTTTTTATGAATTACTGGCAATTTTCTGTACATGCTCCTTTTAACGCTAAGGAAACTCTAAAAAAATATTACAGTTCTAAAGTAGACCTTACAGATTTGCAACATTCTTCTACATACGCAGCTATGGTACATTCTTTGGATCAAGCTGTAGGCAAGCTGTTAGATGAAATTGATAGGTTAGACATTGCAAAAAACACCATTATTGTTTTTACAAGTGATAATGGAGGTAATATGTATAACGGTATCACCGATGTCTTGCCTTCTGGAGAAAAGTATATTACTCCACCTACAAGTAATAGACCCTTACGAGGAGGAAAAGCAACTATGTATGAAGGCGGTATTAGAGTGCCAACTATTATTTCTTGTCCAGGTATAACAACACCTAAGACAAGATCAGACCAAATAATACAATCTACAGACTTTTATCCAACTCTTTTAAATTTAGCAAATATACCACTACCAGAAGATCATATTATTGACGGCATGGATATATCACCAACGTTAAAAGGAGAAACCATTGAAAGAGATGCAATTATTACATTTTTTCCGCATCAGCCTAAGGTTCCAGACTGGTTGCCAGCTTCAATTTCGGTTCGTTCGGGAGATTGGAAATTAATTCGAATTTTTCACTTAGGGAAAGATTTTACGCATGATTATCGACTTTATAACTTAAAATGGGATATTGGAGAACATAACGATCTTTCAAAGCTTTACCCTGAAATAATAATTGAACTGGATAAAATAATTGAAAACCGTATAGCTGAGTCTAATGCCGTAATACCTATTCCTAATAAGACATTTGACCCCTCTAAATTTGCTCCTGAAACTATTGGTGTGCAAGCTGGAGGCTATAGAGGCATGAGTAAGATAGATCTTAATTAAATAGTCTTTTACTCGATTATCGAGATTTAAATGCTCCGACGCTTGCGTCAAAATCAATGCTAATTTTCCTTCTAATGCCTCGTGGGCTTGCCCCGAGGTAGTTTACTTTTAATTACTATGGATGGGTAAAAGAGGTAAATTATCCTTCAAAATATACCATTAAAAGGTAAAAAAACCTTCAAAAGGAATTACCATAAAACTTATTTTTTTGATTACAAAGGGTACACTGTATATACATTTACCCCTGTATTAAAAACATATACCCCTTTAAATACATGCGTTTACCCCCCTTTCTTAAACATATCTCCTTAAAGAAAGAACAGTGTTATTATAATATTGCAGTATCCTTTTTTTTTTGAATGCGTATCCATTACCCATTTATATATTCTACATACTCTAACTTTTTAAATTTTACTAACATGGAAATAACAGAACTTATTAAAATTGATGAATATTCAAGAGAATCTAAATATGAGCAGATTGTTAAATCTATAATTCATAATATTTCCGTTGGAAATTTAGTAATAGACCAGAAAATCCCTTCAATCAATAGTTTTAGTGAAAATTTATTTGTGTCTCGTGATACCGTTGAAAAGGCGTACAACATTTTAAAAAAACGGAATATTATTTCTTCTATAAGAGGTAAAGGGTTTTATATAGCTAGAACAGAACTTATATCTAAGGTTAATATTTTGTTTTTAATTAATAAGTTAAGTGCTTACAAAATGAAAATTTATAATGCATTTGCAGATTCTATTGGAGAAAATGCAGTTACAGATCTTCATATTTACAATAGCGATGAAAAACTTTTTTTAAACCTGCTAGACAAACACAAGTTATCTTATGATTATTATGTTATTATGCCGCACTTTAAAACGGAAAGTTTGGAGCATACTAGTATGACCCCAAAAGTTTCTCAAGCTTTAAAGAAGATGCCAGAAAATAAACTTATTTTAATGGATAATGCTTTAGAAGCAAATCAAAATCAGATTATAACGGTGTATCAAGATTTCGAGAAAGATATTTATGGCGCATTATCAGAAGGACTTCATATATTAAGTAAATACAAAAAAATAATATTGGTATATCCTCAAGAATCAATTTATCCATATCCTAGAAGAATTTTTCATGGTTTTGGAAAATTTTGTGATACGTATAAGTTTGATTTTGAAGTAATAGATAAAGTGTCTGATGATATGGCCATCAATAAAGGAGATTTATTCATTATTATTGAAGAGTCGGAATTGGTAACTTTTGTAGAACAAGCAAGAGAGAAAGAATTTAAACTTGGAGAAGATATTGGTGTTATTTCTTACAACGATACGCCTCTGAAAAATCTTTTTGGAATTTCGGTAGTATCTACAGATTTCAATATTATGGGAGATATGGCTGCTAAAATGATTCTAAACAAGGAAAAAGGAAAGTATAAGGTGCCTTTTAATTTTATTCATAGAGCGTCTGCATAAAGTAGTTAATATAGAGTTTAATATACTATAAAACTTAAGAATTGATTCTTAAATGGGTGTATTGGTTTTGTTTCACCAGTTGTTTTTTAACATTGCACTGTAGTCAATATGAATATATAAGTATAATCAATATTTTTTAATTAAAATCATCCTATATATATTGTTTTTTTGCAAGGTTATTTAAAAATTGTTTATACTTATATTTAGCAAAGGTTTTATTATAAATGATATTAAATACAAGAAGACTTTATTTAGCAGTTTTTTTTCTGCTTATTTATACTACTATGTTTTCGCAATGGCGATTACATCAAATAGGAGGGGACCAAGGTTTATCTCATAATAGAGTTACTAGTATTATTCAAGACAAGAATGGTTACTTATGGTTTGCCACTTTAAATGGGGTAAATAAATATGATGGCTACTCCATGGAGCAATATAATTATGGAGTAAGTGATAAAGGGTTAAGCAGTAGTGTTATATTTAAATTGTTTGAAGACAAAGATGGTTATATTTGGGTAGGAACCATATCTGGACTTAATAGAATAAACCCTGACACAGGAAAAATTGATACTTATTTTGAGGCAGGTGATACCCTTGATTTTACAAGTAGAAATAACATATACCAGACGGAATCGGGCATTTTCTTTATTAATTCTTTAGACGGTATAAAGTTTTTTGAAATTGATGATCAAGGAAAATTAAAATATGAGTTTTTTTTAAATAAATATGAAGGGTTTAAATTAGACATTGAAAATATTAAGCCTTCTGCAAATGGTAAATTTTGGTTGTTAACACCCTCTAAGACTTCTAAACTACATCAAATTGATATTATAAGAGATGGTACAACTCCAAAATTGTCTATTAAGGCTACAGGTTACACAGATGCGTTGTTTGATAGTAAAAGTGCCGTACTTGACATTTTAGAATATCCAAAAAACACTTTATGGATAATAAATGATGCGCTTGAGTTGTTAAATGTAAAATTAAATGCTGATTTAGAAGTTGTTGAATCTAAAACAATAAAACTTAAGAAAAGTATAGTCCGTAGCCAATTAAAAGAACAGCGCCTTATTAATATGTCCGGAGATAAAGAAGGTAGAATCTGGATTGCAGGAAATAGGCTGCTACTAAACTATAATATTGAGTCTGGAGAGATTAAAAATTTATCGAATGACAAACAACTAAAAAATGAAATAGCCAATCAAGATATTCAAAAAATTTTTATTGATAACTCTAATGTTTTGTGGTTATGTGCTTTAACCAACGGTCTGTTTAAAATGGATTTAGAGAGTCATTCTTTTTACAATTCAACCGAGTATTTAGATAATAAATATTCATCACAGTTGTTCAAATCTCAAATAGTTACTTTGTGTGAAGACAAAAAAGGGAATTTTTGGTTTGGAACACAGAATGGGGTTATTGCTGCTTTAGATAAAGACGTGTTTAAAAATAATGTACCCAATATATCTGGTTCACCTATAATTTACTTAGATTCCATTAGCGGCATAAAAACAGATAAAGCCACATTATTCCCAGAAGTAAAGCGTTTAATTAGTGATAGTGAAGGGGCAATATGGGTAGGGGCTTTAAACGGATTGTTTAAAATAGATTATAGTGATAAATACGGAACTTACAAGATTAATGAAATTGATGATGTAAAAGATAATTTAGGAGATATAATTGATACTCAGGTTTTTGCTATAGAAGAAGACCGAAAAGGAAATATTTGGATTGGTTCATGGGAAAAGGGTTTAATAAAAATAAGTTTTAATAAGCAAACCAACTCTTATTATACGGTTAATTATAATGCGTCTAGTAAAGATTCTACAAGTTTATCTAGTAATAATATTAGAGATATTATAGAAGACAACCAAGGAGTTATATGGGTAGCTACGGTTAATGGGTTAAATAAATTAAATCGTTCCTCAACTGGTGAAGTAACTTTTGAAAAATTTTACAGTAACCCTGAAGATAAAAATACTTTAAGTAGCAACCATGTAGTAGATATTCATCAAGCTAAAAATGGGGATTTTTATATTGGAACTTATGGAGGAGGGTTAAACCGTTTAAGTTATTCTAATAGAGATGCTTATAAATTTACTAATTATACGGTTAAAGATGGTTTACCTAATGATGTTGTTTCTCAAGTAAAAGAGGATTTTGAGGGAAATATTTGGTGCATTCATACAAGACAAGTTTCTAAATTAAACCCTAGTACGGGAAAGATAATATATTTTGAAAAAGAAGATGGCTTTAATGTCAATCAGTTTGCAGATAATGCTATGGAATTTACATCGTCAGGGATGATGTTATCTGGAGGAGTAGGTGGGTTTACTTTTTTTCATCCCAATAATTTTACAGTTAATACTCAAAAACCACAAGTAACACTTACAAATTTTAAACTATTTAATGAACCTATTAAGGTTAATGAAAAAATAAATGGTAGAGTTATATTAACTGAAGGTATAAATGCTACCAAAAAAATTGTACTTCCATATCATTTAAATTCTTTTGAATTTGAATTTTCAAGTATGCATTTTTCAAACCCTAAAAAAAACAAGTACAAGTTTGTCCTAGAAGGGTTTGAAGAAAAAACTCATAAAACTATAGGTCAAGATCGTAAATTTGCATCGTATACCAACGTGCCGCCAGGAGATTACGTTTTTAAAGTATATGGCTCTAATAGCTCTTCGGTTTGGAGTGATGTTCCAAAGGTAATAATGATAACAATTACACCACCTTGGTACCTAACAACAGGAGCAATTATATTTTTTATTTTGCTATTAGGAATAATTGCTTTTATTGTAAATAAAGTAAGATGGAATCAAATAAAATTAAAAAATCAAATAAAATTAGAAAGTGCTTTACATGAAAAATCAGAAGAGATAAATCAAATGAAATTAAGATTTTTCACAAATATATCTCATGAATTAAGAACACCATTAACACTTATAATTGGACCTCTACAGCAAATTATGGAGGGAAGTAATGATGCTAAATATTTACAGCGTTTAAATGCTATAATGTATAAAAATTCAACACGTTTATTAAAGTTAATTAATCAATTATTAGACTTCAGAAGTGCAGAATCTGGCAATGTAAATTTGATAGTAGAAGAAGGCGATTTTGTAAGTTTTTTAACCGAAATTTATAATGCATTTGAGGAAATTGCGGCTGAAAGACAAGTAAATTTCAAGTTTCAAACTAGTGAAAAATCAATAATGGGTTGGTTTGACAATGATAAAATTGAAAAAGTTGTTTATAATTTATTATCGAATGCTTTTAAGTTTACACCTCCTGATAAAAGCATTGATTTAATTTTAGATAAAGAAATTATTAATGGTAAAGTTTGCGCCATCATAAAAGTTGTAGATGAAGGTATTGGAATAGCTAGCGAAGATTTATCAAGTGTATTTGAAAGGTTTTATCAAGTTAAAAAAGAAAGTAATAGTATACAAACCGGTTCTGGCCTTGGCTTAGCGTATACAAAGCGATTAGTTAAAATTCATAAAGGCAATATTTTCATGGATAGTGTTGTAAATAAAGGAACCACCTGTACCGTTTCAATTCCTATATCTAAAGAGGAATATGAAAATGATTCTATGCTCGAAATCCAGCCAAAACAATATAATTTTAGTTTCGTTAAAAATGAAGTTAAAGATTTTAAGAGCGCTTTAATAACACTTCCAGAAACTACAAAAAAGGTAGTGCACAGTAAAGAAACACCAACATTATTAGTAGTTGAAGATAATACCGATTTAAGAGAATATTTATCTAATTACTTTGAAAGCTATTACAAAGTAATATGTGCTAAAAATGGAAAAGAAGGATTAGATATTGCATTAAAAATGGGGCCAGATATCATTATATCAGATTTAATGATGCCTATAATGAATGGTGTTGAGATGTGTAAAATAATAAAAAATGATATTAGCACAAGCCATATCCCAGTTATAATACTTACAGCAAAACTAGGGTTAGAAAATGAGAAAGAAGGTCTAGAAGCTGGTGCAGATGAGTTTGTGTTAAAACCATTTAATATGGAGATTTTAAGACTTAGGGTTAACAATATTTTAAAAACAAAACAACAATGGGCTGAAAAATTCAAGACAAAATCTACACCTTCCAGTTGGAAAGAATTGTCTAGTAAACTAGATAAAAACTTCTTAAAAAAATCTTTTAAATATATTGATAAAAATATTGATAATTCAGATTACTCGGTTGAAAAATTTTCACTAGATATTGGTATGAGTAGATCCTCACTTCATAACAAAATAAAATCTATTACAGGGCAATCTACTTCAGAATTCATAAGAACTATTCGAATAAAACGAGCAGCCACACTCATTCTCTCTGGTCAATATTCTATTACCGAAGTTGTTTTTATGGTTGGTTTTTCAGACGCTAAGTATTTTAGAACATGTTTTAAAAAACAATTTGGACAAACACCAAGCGATTATATTAAAACTTTTAAGGAAAAAATTTAAGAATATCTAAGTTATGTTATATGTGCAACGCAAATTGTTACAGTTAGCCTTAACATAAAGATGTATGTAGCTAGAATATTTTATGCAATCTTAGTTGTTGTTCCTAACCAAATAATGAGGAGTGAAAATATAAACTTATAAAAGAAAGGCAAGTAAAACATTAATAATTATAACTGTTTTATTTATAGTTATTTACATTTAGTTATTGCAAGCTATAGTAGAGTTGTTTTCCAATACAGAAAATAACTTATATTGATTATCAATTAGTTACGGTTTTGGGGTGCAAATGGGGTACAAAATATTCGAAGTTAGTTACTAACTAACTTGATTTTAGGATTCGTTTTCATCTTTAGCCTTACTTTCATAATCTTCTATTAGAGGGCTATTTAAATCAAATTCTATAATTAACTAATTACTATTTTCCTTATCCTATCCGATAAAAACTTTTCTGTGTAGCTGTAATCCCAATCGTTATAATTTTTTAATAATTCATTAATATCATCATCTACAATTGGAATGACCAACCCACGACCATCTTTATAAGTATCTCTGCACCTTTCAATGAATAATTCCATATTATTAATTGAACGACATACTAAGAACCCGACTTGCCCATTATTTACAGAAAATCGTCCTGATAATTGGTCAAGCTCAGGATTAGCAACATCTGTTGAATAGTTTTTACATTCCACATAGATGTATGAGCTTGGAATGCCCATATTATTTGATAATCTATTAAAAATACCATCTTTCGCACCATTGTCAAATGTTATATCAACCCTCTTCCTACCTTGATGAATTGCATATTCTTTAGTCGGGTTTAACAAATGTGGATAAAATATTACTTCAAGTATTCCAATAATTATATTATGAAAATCGTCAGCAGTATCCCTACCAGAATTTATTTCTAATAAACGATTAGTTAATGAATCTATTAATTTATTTACGTTAAATTCTGAAAATTCTAGATTGTTAAGAGATTCTATTTTTGTTTCATTTTTAAATCGCTCTAAAAGTTCTGGATGCTTTATTGTAAAATCTCTCAAGAACTCTTTCATTTCCTTTGGTAATTGCTCTTTGAGGCTTTTTTTAGTTACATATCGCTCCCCATTCGTTCTTTTTTCAACCAATGCTGTATTTAATCTAAGATGCTCATTTTGCAAAAAATTTAGAACATAATGCTGGCAATATCTATCGGGGGTATACGATTTTGCAAAAGAAACAATTCCTTTGGGAACTAAAAGCTTAACTTCTCCTTCAACTACCAACATTTCAGAATATTCAGTAATCCAGCTTTCACTTATAGAATCCCAAAAATATCCAGATGGGATATTTTCAGTTAATGGAATATCATGCAGATTGCATTGGTTCTTTGTGTATTCTACTAAATGACCAGTTATAATATTTGTAGCCATATCTGAAAGTTTATCTTTTCCGAAATTGTCTATAAACAAAGTACTATCTTCTATATCTCTTACAAGTCCAGTCTGGATGGCTTTGCTTTTTGAAAGGCTATTATATATTTTGTCTGTGTCAGTAAAGCCTACACCTCTCCCTCTAGGTTTACCTATAGACATACCTAAACAGGTCGAATTAGGCTCGTGAAGATAATCGAATAAGGCTTTAGCTTCGTTCTCTTTTTTCGAGATTATTAAATCGATTACTTTTTGAAAAAAACTTCTAATTGTTCTAGATGCATTGATTGACCATTTATCAGTTCTAGTCCCTAAAAAAAACGGGTCTAAGAATAATGGCATATCTTCAGATGTATCTATATCAATAAAATCGAGTTCAGCTTGAGTTTTACTTAAATTATACCTTTCACTAATTTTCATAGAATTATAACCAGCAAAAACCTAACCATTTTAACAAATCTTTATAAATGTCATAGAATTGTTGATATTCAGATGATAAGTTGTCATTTTGACAGAAAAAACTTTAATATACATATGTTTATACTATCATTTTTTGTCGTTGAGATTATAGGGTGTAGTTCTACTTTCTGGTACATAAAATAGCAAGTGGAATATAAAAAATTACCCTAATGTAATCTCGCCGGTTATAGTACCAAGGTAGTATTTCTAATACGATAGTATTTTTTGTGGTAATTATTTTTTTAATTAATTGATAATCAACTACTTGCCGATACAAAAATTTGCAAAAATATTACCTAAAAGCTCATCGTTGGTGACTTGCCCTGTGATCTCTCCAAGATGGTATAAGGCATCTTTAACATCTATAGCCATAAGGTCGCTAGGGAGTTCTTCGTCTATACCAAATTGTACTTTTTGTATGGCTTCTAGTGCTTTAAGTAAAGAATCGTAATGTCTGGTATTGGTAACAATGGTTTCGTTATTACGTAAGGCTCCTGTATTTACAAACTCGAGTAATTTGTTTTTTAAAGCCTCAACACCTTCGCCAGTTTTTGCAGAAATAGGTAAGAGGTTAGATACAATAGAGGAAAAATGTTCTATTTCTTTTGTAGAAAGTATATCTCTTTTATTGGCTATTACAAGTAAAGGCTTTAGAGGGTATTTGTTTTTTATTTTTTCAATTTCTATTACTAAACTCTGAATTCCTAAGTCTGTACTCTGCACTTCTTTTGCATCTACTAAAAATAGAACTACCTGCGCTTGTTCTATTTTTTCAAAAGTTTTTTTAATACCAATATTTTCAACAACATCTTTAGTATCTCTAATACCTGCGGTATCTATAAAACGAAAACCAATACCGCCAATAGAAATTTCATCTTCTATAGTATCTCTAGTAGTACCTGCAATATCGCTTACAATAGCCCTTTCTTCATTTAATAGGGCATTTAATAAGGTAGATTTACCTACATTGGGTTCCCCAACAATGGCCACAGGAATACCATTTTTTATAACGTTCCCAACAGCAAAAGAATCTATAAGTCCTTTTAAGACCGTATTAATTTTATTTACAAGGGAAACAAAAGCAGAACGGTCTGCAAATTCTACATCTTCCTCAGCAAAATCTAACTCTAACTCTATTAAAGAGGCAAAGTTTAATAATTGATCTCTTAAACTTTTAATTTCATTACTAAAACCACCGCGCATTTGTTGCATGGCTATTTGGTGCGATGCTTCGTTTTCGGAAGAAATTAAATCGGCAACGGCTTCAGCCTGACTTAAATCCATCTTGCCATTTAAAAAAGCTCTTAGGGTAAACTCTCCCGCATTTGCCATTCGGCAACCATTTCTTAAAAATAGCTGAATTATTTGTTGTTGAATATATGGAGAACCGTGACAAGATATTTCTACTACATTTTCTCCGGTATACGAATTAGGGTTTTTAAATACAGAAACTAGTACTTGATCTAAAGTTCTATCTCCATCTACAATATTTCCTAAAAGAATAGTGTGACTTTTTTGCTTTTTTAGTTTCTTATTAAATGAAGATATAAAATGGTTAGATGCTATTACAATAGCATTTGGCCCAGAAAGGCGTATTACAGCAATAGCACCTGCACCAGAAGGTGTAGCTAAAGCAATTATAGTATCGTTTATTGTTGTTTGCATCTTTAGCAAAAATAAGTAAAATGAAAATAGAAATAGGTGTCTCTATTTTTTGTGAAGGTTACTTATTTGTTTGGTTTTTATATTAAAAAATAATTTAAATTCGTATCAATTAATTTACCATTAACATTAAAAAAAAGAAAATGAAAAATGTATTAAAATGTGCCTTAATAGTGAGCTCTTTTGCAGTTAGTATTGCCAATGCGCAAGAAACTATAGTACAAGAGGTTGTACCTGCAGAAGTAGTGGGAGAAGATGGAATACCAACAGAAGTAGATGTTACTACAGCTACAGAAATGACTCTAGAAGAAGCTACTCCTTTAGAAACAGAAATTGAGGAAAGGGTGGAAGCCGAAATTGAAATAAAAGAGGTAGAAAAAGAAGAAGAAGCGGTTGAAATGGATGAAGATGCCATTAAAGAAGCAGAAGAGAAGGAGCAAAAAGAAGCGGAAAAGAAAATAGAGAAAGCAGAGAAAAAAGCTAAGAAAGCAGAAAAAGAAATAAAAAAAGCCGAAAAAGAAGCAAAAAAAGCGGAAAAATTGGCAAAAGCTATTTCTAGTAAAAAGAAGGGTATTGCTAAAAGTGAAAAACAAATAAGTAAGCTGCAATCTAAATTAGCAAAAGGAAAAGCTAAAGGTAGTTTGTCTCCTGTTGCTATTGAAAAAATTAACGGGAAAATAGAAAAGGAAACTAACGCTATTGCTAAAGACAAATCTAAATTAGCAAAGCTGCTTAAAAAACAGTAAGCTGTTTTTTCCAGATAGTTAAATTTTAAAGATTATTTTCTTATAAATACCTCAGGGATTTTCCCTGAGGTATTTTTTTGTAACAAAAATCGCAGTTCCTCGTCTTATTAGTAGTTAAGCATCAATTAAAATAAATCAAAAAAATATGGAAATAGTAAATACACATATAGCAAAAAGAGACGATAAACAATTATTAGTAGTAACCCACTTATCACAATATTTAGATTATGTAACTGGTTTTGGCGGTCTTATAGTTCCTTTAATTATTTGGCTAACAACTAAAGACAAAGTACACGCCATGGAGGAGCATGGTAAGGCGGTTATTAACTTTCAATTAAGTTTAATTGCATATATATGTATAGGAATTCCTTGCATACTACTTTTAGGCTTAGGGTTTTTAATTATTGGTTTTGCAGCTGTTTTAGGATTAATAATGCCAGCAGTAAATGCTATAAAAGCTACTAATGGAGAAGCGCCAAGTTATTTTGGAACTTTTAAGTTTATTTCTTAAATCTCATAAACGGTGTAAAAACAAAAAGCCCACCTTTTTTTTAGGTGGACTTTTTTAGTATATAAAAGTTTTCTTAGCTATTTAGCATTACTGGCATAACAAGCATAGTAACGGTTTCTCCTTCATCTAAACCGTCTGCGGGAGTAAGAATCCCAGCTCTGTTTGGTAAACTCATTTCTAAAGCAATATCATCAGAGGTAAGGTTATTAAGCATTTCGGTTAAAAAACGAGAGTTAAAACCAATTTGCATATCATCTCCTTGATAAGAACATGTTAAACGTTCTTCTGCTTTATTACTGTAATCTATATCTTCTGCAGAAATGTTTAATTCTGCACCAGCTATTTTAAGTCTTATCTGGTGTGTAGTTTTATTAGAGAAAATAGAAACCCTACGTACAGAACTTAATAATTGTGTTCTTGAAATAGTAAGTTTGTTTGGATTTTCTTTTGGTATTACCGCTTCGTAGTTAGGATATTTACCGTCAATTAGTCTACAAATTAGTTCTGTGTTTTCAAAACTAAATTTTGCATTACTATCATTATACTCTATAGTAACATCAGCCTCACTACCAGCTAAAATTCCTTTTAATAAATTTAAAGGCTTTTTAGGCATTATAAACTCTGCTACTTGAGACGCTGTAATATCGGTACGTTGGTATTTTACTAATTTATGTGCATCTGTAGCTACAAAAGTTAAATTTTCTGGAGAAAACTGAAAGAAAACGCCACTCATTACGGGTCTTAAATCATCATTACCAGCAGCAAAAATAGTTTTGTTTAAAGCGGTTGCCAAAACATCTCCTAAAATTGTAGTAGAACTAGGGTCCGCTAATTCTACAGCTTTAGGAAATTCTGCACCATCTGCATACGCAAGAGCATATTTACCATGGTTAGAGCTTATTTCTACGGTATTATTGTTTTCCACAACAAAGGTTAATGGTTGCTCCGGAAAAGTTTTTAAAGTTTCTAATAATAATTTTGCAGGAACTGCAATGGTTCCTTCTGCATCAGAATCTACTTCTAAAATAGAACTCATGGTAGTTTCTAAATCGGAAGCAGATACAGTTAACGTATTCTGCTTAAGGTCAAAAAGAAAATTATCTAAAATAGGTAGGGTGTTACTATTGTTAATTACACCACCTAAAGTTTGTAATTGTTTTAATAAGTACGTACTAGATACTATAAATTTCATTCGTTAGTTTTTTGTTGAAAATATCTTTTTGTAAACAGTAATAAATATAAAATAGGAGTAAAGCTATTTTTTATCTTGCTTAACAAAGATATTTTAAATGCTCTTTTTATGGAAACAAACTTATTAACAGAATTTAGTAGCGGTAAATACTGTTTTGTGTGGTTAATGTGTTGTAAATGAGTGTTTAATGTTGCTTTTGTGTTTATTATTTATTAACAAATTTTTGGAGGCTTTTAAATAATAAAACTTTAAGTAAGAGCTTCTTGCTTTTGTTAGAAGGAGTACAAAGTTAAAAGCGCTTTTGTAGTTATTCTAGAATAGCTCTTTTTTGAACGCTCCATGCTTGTGGCCTTTCTGCAAAAAGAATTTTTGTTTTTTGCCAAACTGTTTTAAAAAAATCGGATTCTCTATAGGCGTTTAAAAAAGACTCGTCTTCCCAGTAACTATAAGTAAAAAATATTGAAGGGTTGTTTTTGTCTTGGTATAACTCTAAAAAAGAACACCCACTACTACTTCTAATTTTATGTTTTGTTTCTTTAAAAATAGCTTCAAAAGTAGCAATGTTTTCTTCTTTAAAAGTCAATTTTACAATGCGTACTATCATGTTAAATAAAATTTATAGATATAGTATCTCTATAATCTAACCCTAATAGGGTAGAAGCCCCACCAACAGTATCTAAGTTACTTTTATATATAGCAAGTTCTATATACTCCGAGGAATTAAATAAAGCCAATAAATCTCCTGGACCTTTACGGCTAGCTTTGTCTATGCTAAAATCAATAATATCACTATATCTATTATGAATTTTTTTAATAATATTGTTTCTAGCATGTAATTCAAAATCTCTTCCGTTTCTATAAGAATCAAAAAGATGTTTTGGAATATTCGTTACTACATTACCGTAATTATCTATATAAATAACATTACCAGTAATTTTATTTCCACTATCAGAAACCATAGCAGAAAATTCTTTTATTTCTTTAAGAGCATTAAATGGTTTTCCTATGACCTCTAGTGTACCACCTCTTGCAATATGGCAAGCAACTTTCACAAAAACATCTTTTACAGGAAAAGGGCCTTTGTTTGAGTTTGGAATGGCAATTTTAAATATTTTTGTTGGTTTTTTATCAGCAGTTAATAAACCAATAACACCAGTATTTGCGGTTATAAAATAATGTTCATCTATTAAAGCAACAATATGTTGGTTCTCTATGGTAGATTCCGAATCTATACCAACTATATGTATAGTCCCTTTAGGAAAGCTTTTATAGGAGTTTTCTAAAACATACGAACACTGTTGTATATTAAAAGGTTCTATATGATGAGAGATGTCTACAATCTTAATAGTATCCAATTCTTTATATATAGAACCCTTTAGGGCTCCAACATAAAAATCTTTAAGTCCAAAATCTGTAGTTAGTGTAATTATTGCCATACAGCAATGTTGATATGTTTTTGGTTATGTAAACTGAAAAATTACTTAAGTTTGTTAAACAAAATTAAACAAAATTAACGGAGCATTTTAATATTTTTATACCATAACTTAAAAACTGTAAAATTTTTTGAACGAACTTATTTTAGAGATAACGGAGATTAGTCCTAGAGAGTTTTTTGGACAAGGAAACGAGAATATTAACCTTATAAAAAAATATTTTCCAAAGCTAAAAGTAGTAGCAAGAGGAAGTAAAATTAAGGTTTATGGTGATGAAGAACTTTTAGAAGAGTTTGAAAAGCGTTTTGATATGCTTACGGCACACTTTGCTAAGTATAATACTTTAGATGAAAATGCTATTGAAAGGGTTTTAACTAGTGAAGACGAAGCAGAATATACAACTTCGGAGGATAGTGGAGAAGTTTTAGTGCATGGCGTTAGTGGAAGATTAATTAAAGCAAGAACAGCCAATCAGCGTAAATTAGTAGATGCAGCTAAGAAAAGTGATATGGTTTTTGCAATTGGCCCAGCAGGTACAGGAAAAACCTATACTAGTGTAGCTATTGCAGTGAAAGCTTTGAAAGAAAAGCAAGTAAGGAGAATTATTTTAACTAGACCGGCTGTTGAAGCAGGAGAAAACTTAGGATTTTTACCAGGAGATTTACAGGAAAAACTAGATCCGTATATGCAACCTTTATACGATGCTTTACGGGATATGATTCCTGCTGAAAAATTAACCCACTATATAGAAAACGGGACTATACAAATAGCTCCTATGGCTTTTATGAGAGGTAGAACTTTAGATAACGCTTTTGTTATTTTAGATGAAGCCCAAAATACTACGCATGCCCAAATGAAAATGTTTTTAACGCGTATGGGTAAAAACGCAAAATTTTTATTAACAGGTGATCCGGGGCAAATAGATTTGCCAAGAAGAACCATATCTGGTTTAAAAGAAGCCATTCTAATACTTCAAAATGTAGAAGGGATAGGGGTTATATATTTAGATGAAAAAGACGTAATTCGTCATAAGTTAGTTAAAAAAGTAATTTCAGCATACAAGAGTATAGAACATCAGAATTAATAAAGAATATGAGTAATACAATTATAGATACCAATTTTAATTTTCCAGAGCAACAAAGCGTTTATAAAGGAAAAGTTAGAGAGGTTTATAAATTAAAGGATGATGTTTTAGTAATGGTAGCTACAGACCGTCTTTCTGCTTTTGATGTAGTAATGCCAAAAGGAATTCCTTATAAAGGCCAAATTCTAAATCAAATTGCCACTAAAATGATGGCAGATACTGCCGATATAGTACCAAATTGGTTAACGGCTACTCCAGACCCCAATGTAGCTGTAGGGCATGCTTGTGAGCCTTTTAAAGTAGAAATGGTAATTCGTGGATACATGTCTGGCCATGCAGCAAGAGAATATAAAGCAGGTAAAAGAATGCTTTGTGGAGTTTCTATGCCAGAAGGAATGAAAGAGAATGATAAATTTCCTTCACCAATTATTACTCCTGCTACTAAAGCAGAAATGGGAGACCATGATGAAGATATTTCTAGAGAAGACATTCTTAAAAAAGGAATTGTTTCGGAAGAAGATTATATAATATTAGAAAAATATACTAATGCATTATTCCAAAGGGGAACAGAAATAGCAGCTAAGAGAGGTTTAATTCTGGTAGATACTAAATATGAATTTGGTAAAACGGCAGATGGTAAAATTGTATTGATAGATGAAATACATACACCAGATTCTTCTAGATATTTTTATGTAGATGGTTATGAAGAAAGACAAAAAAATGGAGAAGCTCAAAAACAACTTTCTAAGGAATTTGTAAGACAATGGTTAATAAGTAATAATTTTCAAGGGTTAGAAGGGCAAACTGTACCAGAAATGACCGATGAATATATTACCTCTGTTTCTGATAGATATATTGAGCTTTATGAAAATATTACAGGAGAAACCTTTGTGAAAGCAGATATATCTGACATACAAGAACGTATTAATAGTAATGTTTTAGAGTATTTACAAAATTAGTTTTTTAAGTAACAATTTGTAGAGTAATCTTTATTATTTGTGTTGCATAAAGATTTTTGAAATGTAGACTGTCTTAGTCTAGTGGTTTAAATTCTATATTCAGATACATAAACTAGATACTAATTATTGTTAGATGTATTAAAAATGACGATATTTTATAAAATCAGTTAAAATTTAAAGCTAATAAATTAGAATATTAAACGGTACTAATTTTTAGTGTATCGCTATTTCAGGACAGGGCATTATAAAAAGCAAAAAACCCAAGATTTTAATCTTGGGTTTTTTGCTTTTTATAGTAGCGAGAACGAGAGTTGAACTCGTGACCTCCGGGTTATGAATCCGACGCTCTAACCAACTGAGCTACCTCGCCAGGTTTTTTTAACGGATGCAAATATATAGTTTAATTTTAATACCTTGCAACTATAGTTGCAAAAAAAATATTCTTCACTGTTTTATTTTTTTATCATATATAAATATATATATTGGGCTTTATTAAATTGTATAGAATGAGTGATAAAATAAAATATGAAATAGAATTTGTAATACAATCCTCTCCACAGCTATTATATCAATATTTATCTACACCTTCTGGTTTATCAGAGTGGTTTGCAGATAATGTGAATTCTAGAGGAGAGTTGTTTGAGTTTATTTGGGATGGTGCAGAAGAAGAAGCAAGATTACTAAAAAAGAAGAATGACGATTTTGTTAGATTTTCTTGGGTAGATAATGAAGATGATAGTTTCTTTGAGCTTAAAATAATTGTAGATGAAATAACAAAGGATGTTTCTTTATTTATTACAGATTTTGCAGAAGAAGATGAGCTAGATGAAGCAAAAATGTTATGGGAAAATCAAGTTTCAGATTTAAAGAGTATTTTAGGTTCTAAATAACCCTTTTCTAATATTAATAGTATCTTTGGCCTTAATTTATTAAGGCTTTTTTTATGGTTAATTTTAATGGTGAAATTATTGAGGATGACGTTCTTTTTCTTAATCAAGAAAATAGAGGACTTAGGTATGGCGATGCTCTTTTTGAAACCATTCGTTTAGTAAATAATGAGGTTCTTTTATGGGAAGAACATTATTTAAGATTAATGGCCTCTATGCGTATTATTCGTATGGAAATACCAATGGAGTTTACGTTAGAGTATTTAGAAGAGCAAATAAAAAAGTTGGCTGTTCAAAATAAATGTAACGATAAGGCCAGAGTGCGATTAACAATTTATAGAAATTCTGGAGGCCTATATTTGCCAAAAACAAATACTGTATCTTTTGTTATTGAAACAAGCCCTTTAGATGCTCCTTATTATATTTTAAATACCGAAAAATACGAAGTAGAGTTATTTAAAGATTTTTATGTTAATGCGGATATGCTTTCTAATTTAAAAACCAATAATAGAATTTTAAACGTAGTAGGGAGTGTTTTTGCAAAAGAAAATGATTACGATAATTGTTTGTTAATAAACAACTCTAAGAACGTTGTAGAAGGATTAAATGGGAATATTTTCCTTGTAAAAGGTAATATTATTAAAACCCCACCATTACAGGATGGTTGTGTAAATGGTATTATTAGAAAACAACTTATAAATATTCTTAAGAAATTAGAAGGCTATGTCTTAGAGGAGACCTCTATTTCTACTTTTGAACTTCAAAAAGCGGATGAATTATTTTTTACAAATTCTATTAAAGGAATTAAACCGGTAACTAAATATCGTAAAAAACAATATACAGCTGTCGTTGCAAAAGAATTAGTTGGAAAACTAAATGCAGTTATACGCTTGCAAAAAAGAGATTTAGTTTAAACTAGGGTTTTCTGGAGCATTAGACCAGATAAGGTATTTGCCACCTAATTCTAACATTTTTTCTTTCCAAAAAGCTCCCGCAGATTTTTGTATAATACCGCTTTGGTACTTGTTTTTTATTACAATCCAAGATTTAGAAGTAAGTTCTTGGTCTAATTGAAGAGAGGACCAACCTGAGTATCCTAAAAAGAACCTAATTTCATTTTCAGTAATTAATTCTTTATTTATTAATTTTACTGCAATATCAAAATCTCCACCCCAGAATATACCATCAGATATTTCTATGCTATTGGTAATTAAATGTGGGACTTTGTGTATAAAGTATAAGTTGTCCTGTTCTACTGGGCCACCATTATACACTTGAAAAGGAAATTTAATTTCTTTAACTAAATCATTAATAAAGTAGTCTAACGGTTTGTTTAATATAAAACCAACAGAGCCTTCCTGGTTATGTTCGGCTAATAAAACCACAGATCTGTTAAAAGATACATCTCCTGTTAAGGCAGGCTCTGCAATTAATAGTTTTCCTTTATTGGGTTTTATATCTATCATTATAACATCCTTACGTTATCTAAAATAAGGTATTTATAATAGAAACCAAAAACCTTTGGAATAAAAAAAGCGTTTCTAAGAATAGAAACGCTCTTTATATACTGTATTTTATACAGATTAGTTTACTGCTTTACCTAAATCAGCTCCAGCTTTAAACTTTACTACATTTTTTGCTGCAATTTGGATAGTTTTTCCAGTAGAAGGGTTTCTTCCTTCTCTTGCATTTCTTTTAGATACAGACCAAGATCCGAATCCTACTAAAGAAACACGTCCACCACTTTTAAGAGATCCTTCAACATTTCCTAAGAAAGATTCTAAAGCTTTTTTTGCTGCTGCTTTTGTAATACCAGAGTCAGCTGCCATTGCATCGATTAATTCTGTTTTGTTCATAATATAATTAAATTAATTGTTAAAATAATTTCAATCCTCTAACAAATTTATATGGATTTCCGACGAACACAAGTAAAATCAAGGGAAATACCCTATTTTGTTGATAACTCAGGCGGTTTGTTAATAAAGTAGGGTATTTTTTACGCTTCTCGCAGCCCAATGGTAGTAGGACTTTACACAAGATGTGCGTTTTCTTCTAATTTTAGTCCATTAAGAACATCGTTAGTTTTCATTTTTCGCTTTCCTGGTAATTGAATTTCTAATAGATTAATAAATCCATTTTTTACAGCTACTTTAATTTCTTTTTTATTAAAAATTAGTTGTCCAAACTTATAAGTATGTATTTCTTCTGTTTTAGAAATAGCATATATTTTTAAGAATATTTCCTCATTACCATTATATAAAGTTGTCCATGCTGCAGGATAAGGACAAAGACCACGAATATGATTATAAATAGAATTTAACGGTAATTGCCAATCTACTTTACAGGTTTCTTTATGAATTTTATAGGCAGACTTTAATTCTTTAGACTCCTTTTGTTTTTGTAGTGTAACTGTGTTGTTAGATATTGCAGTAATAGTCTTTATTACTAATGTAGCTCCAATAACCATTAACTTGTCATGTAATGTTCCTGCGGTATCCTCCTGCGTTATTGTGGTTTCTTCTTGTAATATTATTTCTCCAGTATCTATTTTATCGTCTATAAAGAAAGTAGTAACTCCCGTTTTTGTTTCTCCATTAATTATGGCCCAGTTTATTGGAGCAGCACCTCTATAACTTGGTAATAAAGATGCATGCAAATTAAAAGTACCATATTCTGGCATTTGCCATACTACTTTTGGGAGCATTCTAAACGCAACTACAATTTGTAAATTAGCGTTTAACTTTTTTAGTTCTTCTAAAAAAGAGGTGTCTTTAAGGTTGGTTGGCTGTAGTATTGGAATATTTTGTTCTAAAGCATACTTTTTTACTGCCGAGGTGTTTAGTTTACGACCTCTGCCAGCTGGCCTGTCTGGAGCTGTAATTACACCAATAACATTATATTTAGACGCTACTATTGCAGAAAGTGTTGCTACAGCAAAGTCTGGGGTACCCATAAAGAGTATTCTTATATTTTTCATTTTTAGCTTATTTCGTATTCGTTTTTAGAATTTATTTTTAAATACCCTTTTTCTAATAATTGTTGTAAAGTATATATTAGGTTAGTTTCTGAATAGGGTAGGAGTTGTATAATTTCTCTAGAAGAAAAACTTTTAGAGTGTATTAATTGTAATATGTCTTTTGAAATTTTTTTAAAGTCAGGCTTTGTACTTTTAGCAACGCAAACATCACATATACCACAATCTTCACTTTTATCTTCTCCAAAATATTTTAGTAATAGTTTACTTCTACATATAGCATTATTATTAATAAAAGAGAGCATATCTTTTATTTGGTTTTTTTTAATGGTATTCCTTTCTACTACTTTATTGGCAAATCTATTAATAGTGTGGTCGTCTTCTCTTGGTATTAAATACGTTATTTCTAAATCGCTATGCTTTCCTTGGTAGGTTATTATTTCTGCTTTTTCTAATTGTTTTAGGATAGAAATAATTAATTCTTCTTTTTGTCCTGTTTTTTTAGCAAGAAGATAGGTGTCTATTTTGGTTTCAAATTCAAAAATACCTCCATAAGTTCTTAATATTACTTGCGTAATTAACGCAATAGATTCATTTTTTTCTAAATAACTTAATAGTTGTTCTTTTGTAGTAATAAATTGTATAGTTGTTTTTATATGGTATGCTTCTGATAAGGATATAACCGAATTCTGGTCTAAAACTTTTAACGAATTATAGGTTAATAAAGGATTTAAGGAGTATCTAGAGCAAAATTCATTAAAGTTTAATTGTTGTTTTATAGTGTGCCCTTCTCCATAAGAAATTTGAAAAAAGTTGCTTAATTTCCTATAAATAACTTTTAAGGTTTTTACATCTGGTAAAACACTTAGAAATTGTTTTTTTAACCTTTCTTCATCTGTTTTGTTGGTAATAAGCACTACTTCAGAAAATTGATTGTCTCTACCAGCTCTACCAGCTTCTTGAAAGTAATTTTCTATACAATCTGGTATTTGGTAGTGCACCACTAAACGCACATCTGGTTTGTCTATGCCCATACCAAAGGCATTAGTAGCAACCATAATGTTAGTTTCATTGGCTAACCAAGAGTCTAGCTTTTTTTCTTTTTCTTTTTTAGAAAGTCCGCCATGGAAAAAAGTAGCACTAAGATTATTTTGATTTAAAAAATTTGAGATCTCAATTGTGTTTTTTCTATTTCTTACATATACAATACCGCTTTTTTCTACTCCACTAAATAGTTGTTTTAGACGGCCTTTTTTGTTTTCGTCCCAGAGTACTTTATATGCAAGATTGCTTCTATAGAAAGAGTCTTTAATAAAAAGAGAGTCCTTATAATTTAAGTTTGTTTCAATATCTTTTACTACTTGTTGTGTAGCTGTTGCTGTTAAAGCAATCATTGGAATGTTTGGAGCTAATGTTTTTAGGTTAGTACATTCTAAATATGCAGGTCTAAAATCATGCCCCCATTGCGATATGCAATGCGCTTCATCTATAACTAGAAGATTAACATTCATTTGTTGTATTCTTGTAGCAACAATTTCTTGTTTTAAGCGCTCAGGAGATAAGTATAGGAACTTATAATTACCATAGATACAATTATCTAGTAAATTATTTATTTCATTAAAAGGAATACCACCTGTAAGAGCAATAGCTTTTATACCCTTTTTTTGTAAACTGTCTACTTGGTTTTGTATTAATGCGACTAAAGGTGATACTACAATACAAATACCGTCTAAAGCTAATGCAGGTAACTGAAAACACAAGGATTTTCCTCCGCCAGTTGGTAGTAAAGCAAGAACATCTTTACCGTTTAATACGGCATTAATTATTTTTTCTTGTGACCCTCTAAAGGTTGTAAAACCCCAATATTTTTCAAGAAGATCTTTAGGGTTTGTTAGCACTATCTATTTTCTTTTTTATAAAGGAAACTCTATCTGCAATAGTTCCTGTTGGGACAGTTATGGTATTATAACCAAAACGAGTATATGTTTTTTCTAAATGATTATGAATTTCAACTGCTTCTTTAAAATTTTCTAGTCGTTCATTATCTGAAACATAGATCTCTTTCCAAGGAGGTAAAATAAAAATTTGAGAGTACTTATAATCCATACAAGTACCTATGTAATTCTCTGGATATTCTTGTTTAAAATAATCCATATAAGCTAGTACATCTGGAATTCCTCTGTCAAAAAAAAGTATATTTTCTTTACGACTGTTTGCATCTATAAACTGCTTGTATCTGCCATTAAAAAGCATATCATTAAAAGCATTAGGGTCTTTTACAAAAGCTAGGGGATTAGATGCTAAAGAGCTTTGATCTAATTCTTTTTTGGCTTCTAAAGTCATAGTTCTTATTATTTCATGAAAACAATAAAAACCTTCATTTTCTAAAGCGTTTATTACCGAGGTTTTACCTGTTCCTGGGCCACCAGTAATTACTATTTTTTTTGGATTCAAACTTTAAAATTTATAGAAACAAAAGTAAGGAAACCTAAAGGATAAAAAAATTAGTAACTAACTACTATCTTTGTGTAAAAAGAAATAAAAATGGATACTGAAAAATCCGAAGAGTTTTATAAAAAACTAATTGAGCAATTGTATGATACATCAAAATGGCCTTCTACCTATTTGTATAAATTTATTGTACTTAGCAAGAAAGAAAAGATAGATGCTATTAATGCTATTTTTGATAATACAGGAGCGGTTATTGAGTCTAAAAAATCTAAAAATGGAAAATATACAAGCCTTTCTATAACAGTGACTCTAAAAAATCCGGAAGCTGTTGTAGCTAAATATAAAGAGGTAACACAGATAGAGGGTGTAATATCCTTATAAAATAATAATATATAGTATAATTTTCTTATTTTGCAGTCGTTATAAAAATACTTCACTTTTATACTTATAAAAGCCTAAAACTTTTAATTTGAATTTAATAGAAAACTTAGAGTACAATACAGAACGTCCTCATTTAATAATACCAGAATATGGCCGTCATTTTCAGAAAATGGTAGATCATGCGGTATCTATAGAAGATCGCGAGGAAAGAAACAAAATTGCAAAGTCTATCATAGATGTAATGGGCAATTTACAGCCGCATTTAAGAGATGTGCCAGATTTTCAGCATAAGTTATGGGATCAATTGTTTATTATGTCTGATTTTAAATTAGATGTAGACTCGCCTTTTCCTATTACCTCCAAAGAGGTTTTAAAACAAAGACCAGAAGCATTAGAGTATCCTCAGAATTTTCCAAAGTATCGTTTTTATGGAAACAATATTAAACGTATGATTGATGTTGCTGTAGAATGGGAAAAAGGAGATATGCGTGAAGGTTTAGAGTTTGCAATAGCAAACCATATGAAAAAGTGCTATCTAAACTGGAATAAAGACACTGTAGATGATAAAGCTATATTTAAGCATTTGCATGAGTTGAGTGATGGTAAAATTGATTTAAAAACAGAAGAAGTTACTTTAACGGATAGCGGTCAGTTTTTAAAAAATAGAGTTGCAAAAACACCTAGAAATAATAATTCAGGAAAAAAATATTCAAAAAATAATAATCGCGGTAAAAAACGCTATTAAACTTCTTCATACAACTACATGGGAACATTTAAGATTGAAGGTGGTCATGCCTTATCTGGTGAAATAACACCTCAAGGTGCAAAAAATGAAGCTTTACAAATACTTTGTGCAGTATTACTAACTTCAGAAAAAGTGACAATAAATAACATTCCAGATATTGTCGATGTTAATAAACTTATTGCTTTACTAGAAGATTTGGGTGTAAAAATCCAAAAAAGAGGTAAGGGAACTTACACTTTTAAAGCAGATGATGTTAATTTAGAATATTTACAATCTGACCAATTTAAACAAGATGGTAGAGGACTTAGAGGTTCTATAATGCTTGTAGGCCCTTTATTAGCACGTTTTGGAAAAGGGTACATTCCAAAACCAGGTGGTGATAAAATTGGTCGTAGAAGATTGGATACCCATTTTGAAGGATTTATTAATCTTGGCGCAAAATTTAGATACAATAAAGAAGAACATTTTTATGGTGTAGAAGCTAAAAAGCTCAAAGGAACATACATGTTACTAGATGAAGCTTCTGTTACAGGAACTGCTAATATTGTAATGGCAGCTGTTTTAGCAGAAGGTGAAACCACTATTTATAATGCTGCTTGTGAACCTTATTTGCAACAACTTTGTAAAATGTTAGTGCGTATGGGAGCAAAAATATCTGGAATAGGTTCTAATATGCTTATTATTCAAGGGGTAGATTCTCTTGGTGGTACTGAGCATACTATGCTACCAGATATGATTGAAATTGGTAGTTGGATTGGTCTTGCTGCAATGACAAAAAGTGAGTTAACCATTAAAAATGTAAGTTGGAAAGATTTAGGGCAAATACCTACTACTTTTAGAAAGCTTGGTGTTACTGTAGAAAAGAAAGGCGATGATATTTATATTCCTTGTCATAAGGATGGTTATGAAATTCAGAATTATATAGATGGTTCTATATTAACTATTGCAGACGCACCTTGGCCAGGACTTACGCCAGATATTTTAAGTATTATTTTGGTGGTAGCTTCACAGGCAAGGGGAGAAGTACTTATTCATCAAAAAATGTTTGAAAGCAGGTTATTTTTTGTAGATAAGTTAATAGATATGGGCGCTAAAATTATTCTTTGTGACCCTCATAGAGCAACTGTTATGGGACACGATTTTAAATCTAGTTTAAAGGCAACAACAATGACCTCCCCAGATATTAGAGCAGGAGTTTCTTTATTAATTGCAGCTTTATCAGCAAAAGGAGAGTCTACTATTCATAATATTGAGCAAATAGATCGTGGGTATGAAAATATAGACGAGCGTTTACGTGCTATTGGAGCAAAAATTGTTCGTGTGTAAAATACCTTTTGGAGTATAAAATAAAAAAGCAACTCATACGAGTTGCTTTTTTATTAACCTATTTTTCAATTAAAGTTCCGTCTGGGTATTTGGCAAATCTTCCCTTTTCTTTTGGATGTACGTTATCCGCGTATTGCCATGGCCACCCACCAAATTGAGTAAGACCATATTCTTTCATAGTATCTCTTATTTCTGTCTCTGTATTCATTACAAAAGGGCCATGTTGTACAATAGGTTCTTTAATAGGTTTACCTTGTAATAGTAATATATGTGCTTTTTCTTTGCCTACTTTTATAGTTGTTTCTTTATTAGAAATTAAATCTATACCATGATTTGGAGTAATAGTTTTGTCTTCTATAAGAATAGCATCTCCATCATAAAAATATAGTGTTCTGTTTATATCATTTTTAGAAGCAGGTAAACTAAAACTTGTATTAGCTTCTAAATGTAGTGTCCATATAGCTACTTCATTTTCAGTATTTGCAGCCCATGAATTAGGAGCAGGGTTGCATGCATTAACTTTGTTATAAGTTCCAGCAATTACTTTAATAGTGGAAGAAGTATTTTTTATTATAGGAATATCTTCATTCCATAACATTGCAAAATGCGGTGCTACAAATTTATCTTTTTTAGCTAGGTTTAGCCATATTTGAAAAAACTCTAAAGGGTTTTTTTCTTCGGTATTTAATAAAGGAAACATTTCGGAATGTTGCACACCAGCTCCGGCAGTCATCCATTGTACATCTCCGTTGCCAAACCTACCTGCAGCACCTAAAGAGTCTGAATGATCGCAAAAACCTTTATTTGCAATAGAAATGGTTTCAAAACCTCTGTGTGGGTGTGATGGAAACCCCGGAATAGTTTTTCCATGATACATTCGCCAACCATCTTTAATGGTAAAATCATTACCTAAATTTCTGCCTTTTAAAGATACTGCAGGTCCCATTTCTTCATTGCCTTTAGGATACAAATCATAATGATATGCACAAAAAAGAAAAGGGTCTTGCGTTTGCCAAGGAAAACCAAGTGGAAAAATGTTTTTTATTGAATTCATTGTTTTTTAATGTTTAGCATCATTAATCTCTATCCAATACCCATCTGGGTCTTGAAAATAAATTTGTTGTACGCCATCTGCTCTAACAGTAATTGCATTTTTAGTGCCGGGCCAATTGTAATACGTAATGTTATTTTCTTTTAAATGAGTTATAAAATCCTTAAGATTTTGGGTTGCTAAACATAAATGAACAGATTTATGTTTTTTGTATTCTGGGTTTTCTTTCTGAATTAAATGAATTTGAGAGTTGTTGTTTATAATAAACCATCTAAACCCTTTTGCTAGAGTAGGGTGAGGGGTTTCTTTTAGCTTTAAAATAGAGCTGTAAAACTCAGCACTTTTATCAGAGTCTTTTACAATAACGGAATAATGATCGTATTGGAAATTAAATTCTTGGGAACAAACAGAAAAACATTTTAATATTAAGAATAAAAGTATAGCTCTTTTCATCATTGTTTTGTTAAAAAATTAAGTTCCATTATTACAAAGTTTATTCCTGAATTTACATAAGTTTTATTCGTTTCTTTTAAACCAAATTTATGATAAAAGCTTGCTTTGTTTTCTCTGGCATTACACCAAAACTTTGTTACGTTATTCTTTTTTGAATACTCTAAAAGGTGGTTTATCATTTTTGTACCATACCCATTTTTCTGATGTGTTTCTTTGGTGGCTAATTTTCTAAACTGTGCTTCTTTATTATTTATAAATAAAGAAACTACACAGACTAACTCATCTTTTACATAACCTCCAAAATGAATGCCTTCAGAATCTTTTTCTAATATAAAATGTTGTAAAGGAAAGTCTGGATACATCACAGAATGCCTTATGGGCCAGGTTTTTTTTATAAGTAATGGGCTTTATTATTAAACTACTGCTCAATCTTTACAGGAATTATATTTTTATTAAATTATTACCCCATTGAGTATAAATACTGCTCACTAGCAATTTTTCCATCTTTTACTTCATAAACACAAAGTTCTTCCATTTGCTGTCTTCCTCTTTCTTTAAAAGTACAGTCAAAAGTCATTTTTGCAGTAAAAAAGTTTCCAGCTACAACTGGCTCAGAAATTTCACTTGCATGAAAATCCTCTACACTTTCTAACCAATCTTTACTTTTATTCCAAACATTTTGCTTGCCAGTGATTAATTCTCCAGGCATACCGGGCATTTCTTTACTAACAATATCCTCTGCATATAATTCAGTAATACATTCTAAATTTTTACCTTCAGCACACATTTTACGCCATTTATTTGCAACTTCTTGAGTGTTCATTTTGTATGTTTTTTTAATTACTTTTTAAAAGTAATTAAAAATTTAAGATTAGAGTTTTAATATATTGTTATTATTTTCATTTTAATTTAGAGCTTCTTTATAAGCTTTTAAACAGCGTTCTCTTGCAAAAGTATGGTCTACAATTTTGGAAGGATAATTTAGTTCCTGAAATTCTGGAACCCATTTATTTATGTACTCTAACTTGTTATCAAATTTTTTTATTTGTGTAGTAGGGTTAAAAATTCTAAAATAAGGTGCAGCATCTACACCACTACCAGAAGCCCATTGCCAGTTACCTATGTTAGAACTTAATTCATAGTCTAATAGTTTTTCTGCAAAATAAGCTTCTCCCCAACGCCAATCTATTAATAAATGTTTGCATAGAAAACTAGCGGTAAGCATACGCACTCTATTATGCATATAACCAGTTGTATTTAATTCTCGCATTCCAGCATCGACTAAAGGATAGCCAGTTTTACCGTTTTTCCATGCTACAAATTCTTGTTCGTTATTTCTCCAATCTATTCTATCGTATTTTGGTTTAAAAGAATAATTAACGGTCTTGGGAAAATGCCAAAGAATTTGCATAAAAAATTCTCTCCAAATTAATTCATTCCAGAAAACCTCATTGTCTTCATTAATTGCTTTTTGTAACATTTTTCTAATGGATACGGTTCCAAATCGTAAATGTGGACCTAATTTTGAAGTGCCATTTTCTTTTGCTGGGAAGTTTCTTGTTTCCTCGTAGTGTTGAATTAAAAGTGGAGTGGTAGTAGGGTTTTCTACTTTTATGGACGAAGGAGTAAAACCAATTTCTTTTAAAGTTATATTTTCTGTATTACTATCTTTAATACAATTATTTAAAATGGTTTCACTAGGGAATTGTTTTAAGTGTGCATTAGGATTAAATTGTGTTTTCCACTTATTTTTATAGGGTGTGTATACTACGTAAGGTGTAGTGTCTGCTTTTAAAATATCTCCCTTTTCAAAAACTACTTGATCTTTAAAAGATTTAAAGCCTATTTTTTTATCACCTAATATTTTTTGAATTTCTAAATCCCTTTTTATGGCATAGGGTTCATAGTCATGATTTGTAAAAATAGTTTCTATATTATAGTTGTCAGAAAGATTCTTAAAGACTTCTTTGGGGTCGTTATAAAATACAGCTAGTGAACTACTGTATTTTTTAGAGAGTGTTTCTCTCATTTCTTGAAGAGTTTTGTGAATAAAGCTAACTCTAGCATCATTTTTAGGAAGCTTGTCTAAAATAATTTTGTCAAAAATAAAAATAGGAAGAACTGGATTTCCACTTTGCAATGCGTTATAAAAACCAACATTATCATGTAAACGTAAATCTCTTCTAAACCAAAAAATAGAAACCTTTATCTTCATTTTACCCTTTATTTATTTGAGATAAACCACCATCTATTCCTATTGTTTGACCTGTAATCCAGGTACTTTTATTACTGATTAAAAAACCAGCCATACTTGCAATATCTTCTGTATTGCCAATTCTCTTTAAAGGATGTCTGTTGGCCATTGCTTCTCTTCTTTTGTCATTGTTTAATAAGCGTTTGGATAAAGGAGTATCTACTAAGGAAGGAGCAATTACATTTACTCTAATTTTTGGGGCATATTCTGCAGCCAGTGATTTTGCAAAACCTTCAATAGCACCTTTAGCAGCAGCAATACTTGTATGAAAAGGCATGCCAGTACCAACAGCAACAGTACTAAATAAAACAATACTTGCTTCATCCGTCATTATAGGAATAACACTCTTTACTATATTAACTAAACTGAAAAAGTTAATTTCCATATCCTCACGAAAAGACTCCGTTTTTAGTATTTTAAAGGGTTTTAGATTTATATTACCTGGACAGTATATTAATCCATGAAGAACATCTGGTAATAATGAAGTTTCTAAGTTGTCTTTAGTAGCATCAAATTTTATATACGTTACATCTTCTAGGTTACTATTTTCTTTAGACCTGTTTGCAACATATAAATTATACTCTTCCATTATATTATTTACTATAGTTTTTCCAATACCACTAGAGCCACCAATTATGAGAATATTTTTTTTCATTTTAAAAACTTTTAAAAGTTAATTCAGGACTTTTGTTTGTAACTTTTCCGAATAGTTCTTCCAGTTTTAGATACCTGTATGTAAAAATTTCTTTTAATTTTTTTTTGACTATTATAGGATTTGCCAATTGCCCTAAAATCCCCATTGGAATTTTATAGTCTATTATATCTTCCATGATAACCCCTTCGCTTGTAGGTATTATAAAGTGCTTGTGATGCCATAAAGAATATGGTCCAAACCTTTGTTCATCTACAAAATACTCTCCTTCTTTAACATGAGTAATTTCTGTTACCCAAGTTGTCTTTATTCCAAGTACAGGAGTTACTTTGTAATGTATTATTTGACCAGAATACATTTTTTTATCTTGATTAGATAGGATGTTAAACCCCATGTAATCTGGTGTAATTATTTTTAAATTTGATGGATTTGATAAAAAGTCCCAAGCATCTTTTTGTGATATAGGTAGTTTTTGTTTGGTATGTAGTTGATAAAGTTTCATCAAACAAATATACAATTTTGTTTAATAATATTTCATAAAAATTAAACAAAATTATGTGTTTGTGATTTAGTTTTGTAAGTGTCTTCTAGTTTAATTTAAGGATTTATTAACAAATACACCTTATCATAATGTTTAGTTTTGCCTGAACAATAAAATAATATGAAAATGAAAAAAATACTATTAACACTAGTAGCTGTAGCAGCTTCATTATCTATGAATGCTCAGATTACAACACCAGCACCTAGTCCTGCTTCTAAATTAGAGCAAAAAGTAGGTTTAACAGACGTTACTGTAGAATATTCTAGGCCTTCTAAAAAGGGTAGAGAGATTTTTGGAAACTTAGTTCCTTTTAATACTTTATGGAGAACAGGTGCAAATAAAAACACTACAATATCTTTTAGTGACGATGTAGTAATTAGTGGTGCTAAAGTAAAAGCAGGTACTTATGCTGTTTTTACAAAACCTGGAAAAGAAAATTGGGAAGTGCTTTTCTATTCTAATACAGAAAACTGGGGCGCACCAAAAACATGGGATGAGAGCTTAGTTGTAGCCAAAGCAACAGTTAAAGTATATGCTTTACCAATGGCTGTAGAGAGTTTTACAATTACTATTGATGATTTAACTAATAACGGAGCATCATTAGGAATTTTATGGGATAAAACAATGGTAAATGTTCCTTTTACTGTTCCTACAGATGTTAAAGCATCTAAAAGTATAGAAACTGTAATGAATGGACCTTCTGCAAATGATTATTATGCAGCTGCTTCCTACTATTATGAGGCAGATAAAGATTTAAAGCAAGCACAAGAATGGATAGCTAAAGCGGTTTCTATGAATGATAAAGCTTTTTGGATGTCTAGAAAACAATCTCTTATTTATGCTAAGCAAGGAGATAATAAAAATGCAATTGCCGCTGCAAAAAGGTCTTTAGCAGCTGCTAAAGAAGCAGGTAATGCAAATTATATAAAAATGAACAAAGACTCTTTAACAGAGTGGGGTATTGAAGTAGAATAGCCTTTTGTAACTCTGATTATATAAATTTAAAAAAGCCATAATTATTTAAAGTTATGGCTTTTTGTTGTTTAGAGTTGGTTATTTAATTTGCAAAATAATTGCTAGTTAAATACTCGGGGGAACTGCCTTTAATTTTATAGTTTGTACTTATTACCGAAAGTCTCATAGTTCTCTTAAGCTTTTAGCGGCTAACTCTGCTGTTATGTCTCTTTGTGGCATACCAAACATTTCATAACCTACCATAAATTTCTTTACTGTTGCAGAACGTAATAAAGGAGGGTAGAAGCTCATATGAAAATGCCATTCTGGATACTCTCCATTTGTTGGAGATTGGTGTATACCAGAAGAATAAGGAAAGGAGGTGTCGAATAACTTATCATATTTTTGCGTTACAATTTTTAGTTGTTCAGCATAATCTAATTTTTCTTTACCTGTAAGTTCGCAAATACTTTTTCTATGGTTTTTAGGAACAATCATTACTTCATATGGCCAAACAGCCCAAAAAGGAACTAAACTAACAAAACTTTCATTCTCAAAAATAATACGTTCTTTTTCTTTTAACTCTTGTTCTATATAAGCAGTTAATAAGCTTTTTCCATGTTTTTTAAAATACTCTTCTTGTTTTTCTGTTTTCTTTAAAACTTCATTTGGGGTAGACTTTTGCGCCCATATTTGCCCATGCGGGTGCGGGTTACTGCATCCCATTGTAGCTCCTTTATTTTCAAATATTTGCACATGATTAATTTCTGGCTTAGCACTTAATTCTTTATATTCTTCTTGCCAAGTAGTGATGACTTTTTCTATGTCTGATACTTCCATATCAGGTAGCGTTAAAGAATGGTCTGGAGAAAAACATATTACTTTGCAAATACCAGTTTCACCTTCTGCTTTTAAAAGCCCTTCTTCGTAATTAAAATCTAAGCTATTAGGAAGTAGGGCTCCAAAATCATTTGTAAAAACAAATGTGTTTTTGTAATCTGAATTTACTTCGCCATTAATTCTTGTATTTGTAGGGCATAAATAACAATTTGGATCATAAGTAATTATTTCTGGCTTAGCAGTCTCTTCTTTTTTTCCTTGCCACGGTCTTTTTGTTCTATGTGGTGAAACCAAAACCCATTCACCAGTTAAAATATTATATCGTCTATGCGGTGCAGCATTAAAATTATCGTTCATTTATCTTAAGAATTTAAAATATGTACGCTATCGTCTATTTTTAAATGATAATATTCAGAAGTAATTTCAGTTTCTTTTTTATAAGCTGTTAAAATATTTTTTACAGCTACTTCTCTGTTTTCATCTTTAATTAAATTAATAGTGCAACCTCCAAAGCCTCCACCCATCATTCTAGAACCTACAACTCCGTCTTGTTTTTGGCTTACGTCTACTAAGTAGTCTATTTCAGAAGTGCTAATTTCAAAATCTGAAGACATGGATCTATGACCTTCTAATAAAATAGTTCCAATTTCTTTTGCGTTACCTTTTTCTAACGCACTTATCATTTTTAGAACCCTACCATTTTCTTTTATTACATATAGAGCTCTTTTAAAATCTATTGATGAAACACTATCTTTTACTTTTAGAATAGCTTCTTCTGTAACATCTCTTAATGAGGCTACATTAGGGCTAGTTTCTTTAACTTTTGCCACTATATTTTCACAAGATTGTCTTCTGTTATTATACTCATTGCCAACAGCTAATTCATGTTTTACATTGGAGTTTATAAGTACCCAACTATATCCTACTAAATTAATTGGAACATATTTATAACTTAAATCTTTACAATCTAAGAACAGCGCATTAGATTTTTTACCAAATAAAACAGCGTATTGATCCATTAATCCACAATTAAGACCAATTTTATGTTCTGCAGCTTGTCCAATTTTGGCAATTTCTTCTCTAGGTATTTTTAAATCTAACAATTCAGAAATAGCAAGTGTAAAACCACAGCAAAGAGCAGCTGATGAGGAAAGACCTGATCCTATTGGAATGTCTCCTCCAAAAACACAATCTATACCTTTAAGAGTATAATTTTTTTCGTTTAAGATTTCAATAATGGCTTTAAAATATTTTCCCCAAAAACAAGAGAATTTTGGACCATTTCCTTTTAAATTTAAAGTTATTTTTTCTGGAAGCGTTAAAAACGCTTCTATATTAAATGTAGAAGTGTTATTTACTTGTATTGCAAAATAAATAGCTTTTTCTATAGATGCAGGTAAAACAAAACCTAAATTATAATCTGTGTGTTCCCCTATTATATTAACTCTTCCAGGAGACTTTATAATTATGGGATTAGGAGAATAATTTTCTTTAAAAAAACTAACAACACTATCTTTAATCATACATAAAAAGATTAATGAATAATGCTTGCAATATAAGAAATATATTTTAAGTGTAAAATTTACGCTTATTTAAATAAATTTAAGAATTCTATATTTCGAAGTTATACCCTTTTGCAATTAAATCATTAAATTTTTCTTTGTCAAAACGATATAGAAAAGCTCCTTTTTTAGAGCTGGTTCTATCTTTTTTGTCTGTTTTTATTAATATGTTTAAAGAAAGAAATTTTTTTCTAAAATTTCTGGAATCTAACGGTCTTTGATAAATACATTCGTATAAAGTTTGAAGATCTGGTAATGTAAAATGTTTTGGTAGTAGTTTAAAACCAATAGGTTGGTGTCTTACTTTATTTTTTAGTTCAATGATAGCATCTTCAACCATAATTCTATGGTCCAAAATTAATTCTGGAATTTCATTTATATTAAACCACTCGGCATCAAATTCTTTTACTTGCTCAATGTCAAAATCATTTATACCTATTAAACTGTAATGTCCTATAGAAATTACACGCTCTCCCGGATCCCTGTTAATATCTCCATAGGTTTTAAGTTCTTCTAAAAATATATCTTTTAAACCTGTAGATTCAAACAAAATTTGTTTTGCAGCATCTTTAATAGACAAATCATTTTTTACAAATGCACCAACTAAAGACCATTGCCCTTTTAAGGGATCTACTTTTCTTTTAAATAATAAAAGTTTAAGATTGTTGGAGTCATATCCAAAAATTATACAGTCTACTGCAACCAGAATTTTTTGTTGAATATTATAAGATGAACCTGATAATTTCATGTAAAATATTTCATTAAAATCACTTTTAAAGATACTATATTAGAATAATTAGTGAATTAAATAATTTATACAATATAAAGAAAATATTATTTAAGCTCTAATCTTAATTTTTTTGTTCTTTTTATCAAAAAATTGAAAGAGTATTGCAATGAAAATTACTAAAGCCGCACCAATAAAATTTAACCATAAATAGCCAAGTTTTTCTTCACCAGCTGGGTAAATGTGTATTAGGTAGTAATATATAAAGCATATAATAATTTGGGTAAGTATGGCAGCATAAAACACTGCGTTACCCTTTATCCATTTTAAAAAGAAAGCTAATAAAAATATACCTAATACGTTGCCGTAGAATATACTTCCTATAATATTAACGAGCTGTATTAAATTGTCGAATAAATTGGCAATACAAGCAATTAAAATGGCAATTACCCCCCAAATTAAAGTAAACCATTTAGAGGCGGTTACGTAGTGTTTTTCTGTAAAAGTTCCTTTTCTGTTCCTTTTATACAAATCTAATGCTGTTATTGTTCCTAAAGCATTTAATTCTGATGCTGTTGAAGACATTGCAGCTGATAGTATTACGGCAAGCAAAAGACCAATTAACCCTTTTGGTAGGTTGTTTAGTATAAAATATATAAAAACATAATCTTTATCATTTGTCTCTGCGCTTTTATCTGCTTTTTTTATGATTTCTTTTGCGAGAACTCTATTTTTAGCATCTTTCTGGTTAATTTTTATAATATGCTGTTTAGCTTCTTGAATAGCAGTATACTCTTTTAAATCTAAAGCAGAAGAGTATTTATTTTGAGCTATATATTTTTCCGATTCTAATTTTATTTGTTCGTTTTGCAGTAATTTATATTCGTCACTATAGTTAGAATTTAGTACGGTTTCTGTAGCAGAAGGATTAAAGTTTAAGGGTGCTGGGTTATATTGATAAAAAACAAATACCATTACACCCACAAGAAGGATAAAGAATTGCATTGGAATTTTTAAGAAACCATTAAATACCAGTCCTAATTGACTTTCACGAACAGATTTTCCTGATAAATAGCGTTGTACCTGACTTTGATCTGTACCAAAATAAGACAGTGCCAAAAATAAACCTCCAGTAATTCCGCTCCAGAAAGTATATCTACTTTTAGTGTTAAGGCTAAAATTTAATATTTCTAGTTTATTGTTAGCTCCAGCAATTTTTAAAGCTTTGGAAAAAGAAATATCTGAGGGAAAATAATCTAATATAAAAAAGAAAGCCAAAAACATTCCAGACATTATTATAAACATTTGCTGTTTTTGCGTAACACTTACTGCTTTTGTGCCTCCAGAAACAGTATATATAATAACTAAGGTTCCTATTATTATATTAAGAGTTCTTAAATGCCAACCTAATACTGCAGATAAAATTATAGAAGGAGCAAAAATGGTAATTCCTGCTGCTAGTCCTCTTTGTATTAAAAATAATATAGCAGCTAAGGTTCTTGTTTTAAGGTCAAATCTATTCTCCAAAAATTCATAGGCGGTATATACCTTCATTTTATGGTAAAGAGGTATAAAAACCATACAAATAATAATCATTGCAAGAGGTAGTCCAAAATAAAATTGAACAAAACCCATACCGTCATGAAAAGCTTGGCCTGGTGTAGATAAAAAAGTAATAGCACTTGCCTGCGTTGCCATTACAGAAAGACCAATTGTCCACCATTTTGCTTTATTACCAGCACGAATATACTCATCTACATTGGAGCTTCCTTTTGTTTTCCAGACACCATAACCAACAATAAAAAGTAGTGTTCCGCTAAGTATTACCCAATCTAATATTCCCATATTAACAGAAAGATGTCATTACATAGAAAAAAACTAATATGTATACTATATTAAGAACAAGTACTAATGTGTATTCTTTTTTCCATAAAGCTTTTTTAATTTTGTTTTTCATCCTTTAATCTTTCTTTTTTTCTCTATAGAATCTTTTCCTATAGATAAAAGATTAGAGAATAGCTTATAAGCTCCAGGAACTCCTGCAGGTAATTCTCTAAAAAAACTGAGTCCTGTATAAATGTAATTTCCTTTGCCATAAGGAGCTACTAATAAGCTTCCTTTTGTAGCAGCTTCTCCTTTATCTTTCATTTGTAAAATTGGGGTAAATTCTGAAGACCATTTATTTGGAAAATATAACCCTCTTTCTTGTACCCAACCATTAAAATCGTTCTGGTTAATCTGATTTGGAAAATTGATTACAGAATGATCCTTGGCAAGAATTTTAACTTCAGAATTTTCATTGGTAACCCTATCTCTTGATATTTGAAGTGGGTAAGGGGCAATGTTTTCAAACTGTTTATCCCATCTGCCAGCAGTGTTGTACTGTATTATTAAATTACCACCTTGGTTAACATAATCTAACAAAAAAGGTTGCTTAAATTTTAGTTCTGGAATTACATTATAGGCTCGTATACCAACAACAACGGCATCAAATTTTTGTAAGGAACCTTTTGTAATTGTTGTAGGGTCTATAGTGTGTACTGTATATCCTATTTGTTGCAAGCTTTTTGGAACTTCATCACCGGCACCCATAATATACCCTATGTTTTCTCCTGCTTTTTTAATGTTCAAGCGTACTACTTTTGCTTCGGCAGGTAAAAGAATAGTTTGTGTTGGTATATGGTCATACGCAATAGTAATTAAGTCTTTAGTAATCTCTTTTCCATTAAGTTTTATAATAGGAGATATATAGCTTTCATTTTCATTCTCTGGAGGTGTTAAAATGAATTTTATTATTTGTTCATCTCCTTTTTTCTCTATTTTAAAAGGTTTAGTTTCTTTATTTATACCCCACTTTTTGTCATAACATAATTGTACTGTACCTTCTATATTATTCTTATGCGCTTTTACAGACACTTCTACCTCTTTAAATTTTTCATCAGCAAATATTATTACTTTGTCATTGAAGCTTGTGGTTGCTTCAGGAACAATTTCAAAAGGCTGAAAAATTTCTCCTTTATCTCTTTTTGCATATTTATATACAATTGGTTTTATAAATGTAATTGTAGAACCGTTAAAATCTAAAACATAAGTAGCGTTAAAGGCTCTTGGTGTTTCTGGTTTGCCAAGTAATTTTTTATCCTTTACAATATACATTCCTAATGTTCCTTTTTCATTTAGCCAGTAAGGACTAGTAAATTGAGTGTTTTCAGGAATAAGAAGGTTTAATTTTAAATTATTTTTTACGTTTTCTTGTAAATCTATATTCTCGTGTTTAGCACTATCTTTTTGTAAATAGACCTCTTTAAGTGTAATAGGGGACGTGCTTCTATTAATAACTTCAATGTTTACAGAAACTGTTTCTCCTGGGGTGGCATTTGTATTTGCCGCAAAAGCTTCTAAATGTAGCCCTGCTAGGTTACTAATAATTTCTTTTAGCTCTTTAGATTTAATAGCTTTCCAATGTTCGTTGCTAGATTTTTGAAGCAAAGTATATGCTTTTACTAAATCTGGGATATGCGTAGATGGGTTTTTAAAATTAAATTCTGCTTCTACTTTATTTAATATAGCTCCTATTTCCTTTCCACCATTAATTCTTGACCATGTGGTGTTTATGCCATAAAATAAATCATGTTTGTTTTGCGGTAAATCTCCTTTTAGTAGTTCTACATACTCCTTTGTGGAACCTCTTTCTGATAAACGACCAAAACCTTGGCATAAATGTTGGCTACTTGCAATTGCAGCAATTTCATTATTAGACATTCCTAACATTGGGTAATACACACCAATATCTACATTTAACATTTTAGATTTATCGGCCTTTTTAAATTTTTCTTCACTACCATAAAACCACCATGAGGTATTAAAAAATAACCTTTGTGGTTGCCATGTGTCTGTAGTTTCTAATTGCTTTGCGTATGAGGTAACATCATTAACCAAATCAAAAGCTTCTACACTAAGCATTGCAGAAGAGGTATGGTGGCCATGAGTTGTACCTGGACTACGATGGTCAAACCTGTTAATAATGATATCTGGTTTAAATGTTCTTATTGCGCGTACGACATCTCCTAGAATCTCTTCTTTATTCCAAATTTGAAGTGTTTCGTCTGGATGTTTAGAATACCCAAAATCGTTAGCTCTACTAAAAAACTGTTCTCCACCATCGATACTACGTGCTTTTAGTAATTCTTGTGTTCTAAGAACTCCTAAAGATTCTCTTAATTCTGGACCTATAATGTTTTGCCCTCCGTCTCCTCTGGTGAGTGATAAATAGCCTGTGCGAGCTTTTACTTTATTAGATAAATAGGAGATAAGTCTTGTGTTTTCATCATCTGGATGCGCTGCAACATATAATGCAGTTCCTAAAAAATTAAGTTTTTCTATAGAATGATAAATTTCTGAAGGCGTATTTTTTTGAGGGGCTTGGGAGAAACTTAATACAAATGAAAAAAATGCTAGTAAGCAAGTTGCTAGTCTTTGAAGCATGAGTTTTGGTTTAGATTGCTATCAAAGATATAAAGATTAAACCCCATGTAATTTTTTTTAAAACTTCTTTAACAGATAAAAAAGTTTTTAGTTAATTAGAGCTACAGCTTTTTGCATCATTAAACTGTTTGGATATACTAACAATTCACCACTTTCTTTACGTAAACTTACATGAAAAGCTTTAATATCCTCAATAAGATAAATAGTTTCACTATTAATATCATTATCTAAAACTCTTACTTTATCTCCAATTTTAAAAGGAAAAGCAAAGAAAAGTATAACTCCAGCTGTTAAATTACTTAGTATGGACCATTGCGCAAATAAAGCAATACCTATTACTGCAAAAATGGAGGAAAATAAAAGCCCTATTTCTTTAAAGTTTACACCCCAAATAAAGGTTAAGATACCAATAACAATAATGTATAATATTATAGTTATATACTTGTTAACTAGTTTTGTTCGTATTTCTATAAACTTACTAGATTCTCCTGTTTTTTTTACAACTTTAGTTATTATTAGTTTTAATGTAATAAAAAGAGCAATTGTTACAGCTGTGGCTAGTAATTCTGTTTGGTTCCTTGTAAAATAATTATCCATTAATAATTTTTATAATATTATAATTTTAAACTGTCTCTTAAATGTAAATGCGCATTATCATGCTTATTCCAATAATCAGTTTTAATAGTTTTTATTTTTTTTGCTGTGGAGATTAATTTTTTCTTGTTTGCTCCAGATCCACTATTAAAAGTTTCTACCCAGCCTTCAATTATGTATGGAAATTTGGCAGAAAATTGTATTGTTAAGTCTCTTTCCAATTCTGGATACGAAATAGAATAATAATAAATACTACCTTTTTTTTCTATTGATGTAATTGCTTTATAAGCCTTTAATTTTTTATGAGATAGTGTGGTATATTCTATAGAAGGAATAATTTTTAAATTCCCAATAGGTAGGTTGGCTGGGTTAACTCTAATTTTATTCCATATTTCGTTTTCTAAAACCGTTTTTTGAAGTTTAAAACTTTGATCCGCATCACTTTCAAAATAGGAGTGAGACATTACTTCAAAATCTTCTTTATTATTTATTTGACCGTATACATGACCACACCATTCCTGGGCAGAAAATGAAATTTTTAATGCATGAGAATTGTCGTGTACGGGATAAAAACTACTATTCATTATAGAATAAGGGTAAATTCCTGTTAGGTAATTTTTTGTGCTATTTAGTTTTAATACCGAAATATTGTTTTTATTTGGTTTATCTGCCTTTACTTGTTTGTCTGCCAAAAAAGGTTCGGTTACATAAACAAGTACAGCATTACCTTCTCTTAGTTCTCCATAGCGGGCTTGGGTAAGTTGGTAAGAGGTAATTTCTGCATTACCAACATACCAATACTTTTTAAACTCTGGATTAGGTTCTTTGTTAGGTTTTACACTGTTTTCTTTTTTTAAACTTGCTTCAAGAGCTAAAACATTTTCTTTTTGTTTTGCCTTATTCTTACATGCACTAAAATTTAGCAATAGTAAAAAACATAAACTTACTAAATACATAGTATTTCTCATGATTGTGAATTTTTAATAAAATTACCAAAAATATAGTTAGGGATGGCTTTTAAATAGAATATAAGTGAATTATGTTTTTTTAATTTTTGTAGGCATAAAAACAAAAAGTTAATTCAATGTTATTTATATGCTAATTAAGAAAATAAACATGGTAATGGTATAAAGGTTGATGTAAGGCATTACTTAATCTATAAAATAATTTAAATGAAAAAAATATTCTTTTTTACCAGTTTTTTATCGTTCTATTTTTAACTGCACAAGTAGAGAATGAAAATTTTAAAATAGAGAAAGGCTCTAAATATTTAGGGGGCTCTATTTTTTTTAATTTTTCAAATTCTGAAAACAATTCTAGTAACGGGAGTGTAGAGTTTAATAATACCAATATGGGTTTTGCTCCAAAATTAGGTTATGCAATTAAAGATAATTTCATAGTTGGTTTAGGTATTACCTCTAGTTATTCTAAAAACAATATTGACTATCCCATGCTTAATTCTAATGAAAGTGAAAATACATCAACAAGTATTGGTGTTTTGCCATTTATAAGAGGGTATAAAAGTTTGGGAAGCAGGCTGGCAATTTATGTGCAAGCAGAAGTTAATTATTCAAAAAATTGGAGAAATATAACATCTTCTAATTCTCCAGAGTCTACGAATGATGGGAGAAGTATTTTTCTTGGTTTTCGTCCAGGAATTTCTTTTTTAATTTCTAATAAATTAGCATTAGAAGCGGGTATTGGGGCATTAGGATATTCGTCTTTTAAAACAGAAGAAGAAAATCAATTTAATGAAAATAAAAGCGATTCTTTTAATTTTTCATTAGACACATCTAATTTACTTTTTGGTATGGCTTATTATTTTTAATAAAAGAAAGTAAGTAAACTGTCTAGGTAACTCTCAGCAAGTTTAAATCTAAATTATGGAGTAAATTATTAATGATTCTAGGTTTTGTAGTAGGAACCTAGAATCATTTTTATTTAGTAATTTCTTCTAAATAATTATATACTAGTTGTGTTGGTAAACCTACTACATTAGTGTAAGAACCTTCTATTTTTTCAATAGCAATAAGACCAATCCATTCTTGAATACCATACGCACCTGCTTTGTCAAAAGGTTTGTAATTTTCTATATAATACCAAATTTCATCATCACTTAATTCTTTAAATTTTACTTTGGTAGTATGGTTAACAGTTGTTTGTTTTATTGAAGTAGTAAAACATACTGATGTTATTACTTTATGCCAATCTCCAGATAATTTCCGTAACATTTTATAGGCTTCCCCTGCATTGGCTGCTTTAGCTAAAGATTCATTATTATACCAAACAACAGTGTCTGATGTTATTAGAATTTCATTAGCTAGCAAAGTTTCTTTTTGAGGAGATGCTTTTAATTCTGCTAAATAATCAGAAATTTCCTCCCCTTTTAAATTATCAGGATAAACTTCATCAACATCTTTTAAACGTACTTTAAAAGGGATTCCTAAATCTTTGAAAAATTGTTGTCTTCTAGGAGATCCAGATGCTAAAATTATTTTATACTTTTCTAATTTTTGTAGAAGCATATTAATCGTTTGATGCACTGTAATTTCCCAACCAATCTCCACGTACTTTAAGCACTTGCTCTATAACATCTCTTACGCAAGCATGGCCACCATTTTTATGAGAAATATATTTTGAAACTGCTTTTACTTCGGGGATTGCATCTTGCGGGCAAGTAGATAGGCCTACATATTCTAATGGAGGTACATCGGGCATATCATCTCCCATATAAAGAACATTTTTAGGAGCAATATTATTAGCAGTTAAATATTCTTGTAAAGGGGGCATTTTTAAATGCGCGCCCATGTAAATATCTTTTACGCCAAGTCCTTGAAGTCTAATTTTTACCCCTTCATTTGTTCCTCCAGAAATTATACAAACATTATACCCCTTTTTAATGGCAACTTTTAGAGCATAACCGTCTTTTACGCTCATTGTACGTAACATTTCTCCAGAGGTAGTAACTTGTACAGTACCATCTGTAAATACACCATCTACATCAAAAACAAAAGTTGTAACGTTTTGTAGGTACTCTTTATAGCTTTTTTCCATATTTATTTAGAATTGCATCTGTTATAACATTGTATATTTTTAGATGCTCTTTATTATTAATTTGAGATTTATGAATATCTATTGTTTTATAGTCACCTCTGCGGGCTGGACCAGTTAAAATAGTTTCTGGATTAAATAGCGTTCCTTTTTTTGCTGTTTCTAGGATTAAAGGCTTTATAATATCAAAAGATAGGTCGTTTTTCTCACAAATATCACTTCCTATTTGATACATATAGTTGCTAAAGTTATTTATAAAAACAGCGGTTAAGTGTAATTTTTTTCTTTGTTCTGAGGTAACATCGTATACAGTATCTGATATAATATTGGCTAATTTTTTTAAAAGAATACTACTTTCATTAGTATTTGCTTCAATACACATAGGTACACTCTTAAAATCTACAGGATAATTTTTTGTAAATGTTTGGAGCGGATAAAAAATTCCATGATTAGGATGATATTGTAATACTTTCATTGGTATGCTCCCAGCTGTGTGGGCAACTATACCGTTTTTGTTCTTAAGAAAAGAAGCCACTTCTTCAACAGCAGAATCGCTAACAGCTATGATGTAAAAATCAGCATTTTTAATTTTGTTAAAGTTAGTTTGGGTCTCCGTTTTTTCCTTAAAAAACTCTAAAGCTTTACTATTTCTGCCTACTACTTGTACAATTGTAATATTAGTGTAGGTAGTAAATATATTAAACAAATGTTGCGCAATATTTCCTGTGCCTAAAATTACTACTTGTAACATACTGCTAAATTAAGGATATATTTACTCTTAATAAAGCAAATAATTAGCCAATTAAAATTAAACGTTGTAATTATTTTAACAGTAGTATTGTAAATAATACTCGCAAAAAGGCTGTATTTTTACTGGCTGAAAATTAACTCATTTTTGTAATGACCAACATACTTAAAAAATTCTTTTTCTCTACACGTTTAATGTCTGTTCTATTTATTGTATTTGCAACAGCAATGGCATTTGGAACTTTTATAGAAAGTTGGTATAGTACAGAAACCGCAAGAATCTGGATTTATAATACTACCTGGTTTGAAGCTATAATGGTGTTTTTTGTAATTAATTTTGTGGGGAATATTTTTAGGTATAAACTTTTAAGAAAAGAAAAGTGGCCAGTTTTAGTATTACACCTTTCTTGGATATTAATAATTTTAGGGGCTTTTGTAACTAGGTATATTAGTTTTGAAGGTATGATGCCTATTAGAGAGGGCAATACAGAAAAAGTTTTTTATTCTGATAAAACATATTTAACAGCATTTGTTGATGGGGAAATAAATGGAGAACCTAAGAGAAAGGTTCTTGAAGATGATTTAATTGTTACTCCTGAAGCATTAAAATCTAACTTACCTTGGAAATCCGATTATAATAATCAAGATTTTACAATTTCTTATGTAGATTTTATAAAAGGGGCTAAGTTAGGTTTGGTGCCAAGTAATACCGGAAACTTCTTTTTAAAAATTGTTGAAGCTGGTAATGGACAAAGACATGACCATTATTTAGAGAGTGGTAAAGTAGTAAGCATTCATAATGTTTTATTTGCTTTAAATAAAAGTACAGAAGGCGCTATTAATATTTTTACTAAAGACGGTTCTTATAGTATAAAGTCCCCGTTCGAAGGTGATTTTATGCGAATGGCAGACCAAATGCAAGGCACTGTTATAAAAGATAGTTTACAAGAACTACAATTAAGATCTTTATATAACACAGCAGGTATGCAATTTGTAATTCCAGATCCAATTACACAAGGGGAATATGGAGTAGTGCCATTACCAGAAGAAGAAATTACAAAAGCTAGTCAAGATGCTTTAATTGTAAAAATTGAGAGTAATGGCGAAGTTGTAGAAAAGAAAATACTTGGAGGAAAAGGAACATCAAACTTTACAGATAAAATAAAGGTAGGTGGTTTAGATTTTGCTTTAGCCTATGGCTCTAAAGTATATGAGCTTCCTTTTAGTATAAAACTTAACGATTTTATTGCCGAAAAATATCCAGGTACAGAAAAAGGCTATGCCTCTTTTATGAGTAAAGTTACCATTGAAGATGAACGTCCTTTTGATTATAAAATATTTATGAATCATGTATTAGACCATCAAGGGTATCGTTTTTTTCAAGCAAGCTTTGATCCAGATGAAAAAGGGACTGTTCTTTCTGTAAATCATGACTTTTGGGGAACTTGGATAACCTATATAGGATATACACTTTTATATATTGGTTTGTTAGGAACTATTTTCTTTGGAAAAACTCGATTTAGAGATTTAGTAGAAAAACTACATAAAATAAAAGCAAAAAAAGGCGCACTTACTTTAATATTATTATTAAGTTCTACAGTATCTGTTTTAAGTCAAGAACATAGTGTAAATGATGGGCATAATCATAATAATGAACCCACTATTGCGCAAATAGACTCTGTTTTAATGGCTACTATGGTTTCTAAAGAACACGCAGAGAAATTTGGGAAACTAGTCATACAAGATGAGAGTGGTAGAATGAAACCCATAAATACATTTTCATCAGAATTATTAAGAAAACTTAGTTTAAAGGATACTTATAAAGATTTAAATGCAGACCAAGTATTTTTATCTATGATGATGAATCCTGCAATATGGTATAATACGGAATTTATTGCGGTAGATAAGAAAAAACAAAATGATAGTATTAGAAAAACTATAGGTGTAGAAAAGGGTAAAGAATTTGTAAAGGCTACAGACTTTTTTGATAGCAAAGGAAACTATAAATTAGAACCCTTTTTAAAAGCTGCAACAGGCACAAATAACCCTAATAAGTTTCAGCAAGATATAAAAGATGCTAATATTAGACTTAGCTTATTAAACCAAGCTTTGAGTGGGCAAATTGTAAAAATTTTTCCATTGTTAAATAATGAGAATAATAAGTGGATATCTGCAGTAGAATATAGGGGAGGACAATACCAAGTTGCAGATTCTTTATATGCTAATTTTGTTAAAAATGCAGTGCCTTATTATTTAATGACTTTATCTAAAGCAAAAAAATCTGGCAACTATGCAGAAGCAGATAAGTTATTAGATGCTTTTAAGCAAAACCAAAAAAACCACGGTGAAGAAGTTTTACCTTCAGATGAAAAGGTAAATGCTGAAGTAGTTTATAATAAGCTTAATATTTTTAATCGCTTGTATAAATATTATGCTGTAGTAGGTGTTTTGATGTTTTCTACACTAATATTTCAAATTTTTAAAGACCGTGAAATATGGAAAATTGGAATTTACGCTTTTAAAGGTGTAATTGTTATTTTCTTTTTGTGGCATACCGCAGGTTTAATAATGCGTTGGTATATATCTGGCCATGCTCCTTGGAGTGATGCTTATGAAAGTATATTATACGTTGCTTGGTCTACTATGGCAATGGGATTATATTTAGGAAGAAAAAATAATATGACAATTGCAGCCACTGCATTTGTTACCTCTATGTTATTATGGATAGCGCACCAAAGTTGGGTAGATCCATCTATAGCAAATTTACAACCAGTTTTAGATAGTTATTGGTTAATGATACATGTTGCTGTAATTGTAGGTAGTTATGGCCCCTTAACTGTTGGTATGATCTTAGGTGTAGTTTCTTTATTACTTATGGTTTTAACCAATAAGAAGAATAAGAAAAGAATGGATATTAACCTACAGGAACTAACAATTATTAATGAAATGGCTTTAACTGTAGGCTTAATAATGCTAACAATTGGAAACTTTCTTGGTGGGCAATGGGCAAATGAAAGTTGGGGTCGTTATTGGGGATGGGATCCAAAAGAAACTTGGGCATTAGTATCAATTATGATTTATGCCTTTGTAATACATACAAGACTAGTTCCTGGTTTAAGAGGTAAATGGACTTTTAACTTTTTAAGTGTTGTAGCATTTGGCTCTATTATGATGACCTATTTTGGAGTAAACTTTTATCTGGTTGGGTTGCATAGTTATGCTAGTGGAGATCAAGTTATAACCCCAAATTTTATTTACTATACTGTATTTGGAGTTTTTGTTTTAGGAGCAGTAAGTTATTGGAGATATAAAATAAATTTTAGTAAAAAATAATTAGAAGAACTGAAAGTTGTTTTTGCTATTACCGACTAGTTTTAAAATATAAAAAATGAAATTAGATATATTAGTTTTTGGTGCACACCCAGATGATGCAGAGTTAGGAGCAGGAGGCACTATAGCAAAGGCAATAGCAAGTGGAAAAAAAGTTGGTATTGTAGATCTTACAAGAGGGGAATTGGGTACAAGAGGTTCTGCTGAAATAAGAGATAAAGAAGCTGCTAAGGCAGGAGAAATTTTAGGTATTGCAGTTCGTGTTAATTTAGGCTTTGCCGATGGTTTTTTTGTAAATAACAAGGAGCACCAATTACAAATTATAAAGCAAATTAGAACATATAGCCCGGAAATTGTTTTATGTAATGCTATTGATGATAGGCATATAGATCATGGAAAAGGGAGTAAATTAGTAAGTGATGCTTGTTTTTTAAGTGGTTTAGTAAAAATAGAAACAAAAGTAGAAAGTAAAAAACAAGAACCTTGGAGGCCAAAAAATGTATATCATTATATACAATGGAAAAATATAACTCCTGATTTTGTTGTAGACATTACTGGTTATGTAGATACTAAAATGGAATCTATAAAAGCTTATGCTTCACAATTTTATGACCCAAATAGTGAGGAACCAGAGACTCCAATAACAAGCAAGAATTTTTTTGATAGTGTAGATTATAGAGCAAGAGATTTTGGAAGATTAATAGGGGTTAATCATGCAGAGGGTTTTACAGTAGAAAGAGTAATAGGGGTGGATAATTTAGATGCTATTTTTTAAGCAATTTGTTTATATTCTTTTTTTGTTTTTGGCACTGTAAAATAAAAACAAGATCCTTTTCCTAAAGTACTTGTTACCCATATTTTGCCGCCATTTTTTTCTACCATTTCTTTACATAAGGAAAGGCCTAATCCTGTACCTTTTTCATTATTGGTGCCATAAGTTGTAACATTAGAATTTTTGTTAAAAATTGTTTCCTGCATATTAACGCTCATACCAACACCAGTATCTTTTACAAAAATTTCCCAAGTGTTTCTTTTTTGCATAGAACCTATAGTAATAGTTCCTTTTTCTGGTGTAAACTTAAGAGCATTGCTTATTAAATTTCGTATTACAATATCTATTTGATTTTTATCTGCCCACGAATACGTTTTTGGAGGTAATTGATTTATTAGGTTTATAGATTTTGTATGGGCTGTTTCAGATAACAAATTAATATTTTCTGAAACTAAATTTTCTAAGCATACTTCGGAAGGTTTTAATACTGCGCCATTCATTTGAGATTGTCCCCAAGATAGTAAGTTGTTTAAAGTAAAAGAAATATGATCTATGTCTGATTTTAGCTTAGGTACAAAACCTAAAAAATCTTCTTGACCAATTTCGCCATCTTTGAATAATTTTAATAGCCCTTGAAAAGCACCAATAGGGCCTCTTAAATCATGTCCAATTATTGAAAATAGTTTGTCTTTTGTAGAATTTATTTCTCGTAAATTAATTTCCTTTTTTTCTAAATCTTTCTTTTTTGTATTTAATTCTAAATTTAATTTCTTTTGTATTTTTTCATTTCTTTTTATTATAAAAGTTATTATAATAAAAATAAGCAGGATAGATAAAGCATAGTACACATAATTTTTTTGTTTAGCTATGGCCTTTTCACTAGAAAGTATTAATTCTTCTTTTTGTCTTTCATGTTCAACTTTTGTTTTGAGCATTGTTAAACTTGTCTGATTTTCCTTTCTTGATAGAGTATCTGATATTTTTTGGAAAAGCTCATGATATGTTAAAGCTTGCTCATAATCTTTTTTATTTTTATTTATCTTGTATAATATTTTTGCACACTCTTGTAATCCTTCCTTAAATTGTAATTGTTTTGATAATTTAAATGCATTTATTGCATAAACTTGAGATATACTATCTTTTTGTTGCCCTAAGTAAGCTTCAGACATACCATTAAGAAGACTTATTTTGCCTCTAACATCTTGTAGTGACTTATGGAGCATTTCACTTTGTTTATACCAATAAAGAGCCCATTTGTATTTGTCTTGTTTTAAATAAATTTTCCCCTTTATTTCGTATGCATAGGCAAGCCAATCCATTATTTTTTTATTCTCAAAAATTGCAATACTTTGGTTTATATTAAACATGGCATAGTCTAGTTCTCCCATATCTGCATAGGCAGAAGCCATATTACTCATTGTTTCGGCAGAGAAAATTGGGTTTTTTAACTCTTCATTTATTTTTTTTACTTTTTTAAAGAAAAATAAACCTTGGGTATAGTCTTTTTGACTTATATAAAGATTAGCTATATTTTCATTTATTATAGATAGCATTTTTTTGTTAGCAGTTGTAGTTGCTAATTCTTCTGCTTCTAAATAGCCACTAAGTGCCATTGCATAATCCCCTAAATATGTGTATTCACCAGAAAGATTATTTTGAGACCGTATAATTTTTTTAGAATCTTCTATTTCTTTTGAAACATTTAAAGCCTTTTTAAAATACTCAATACCTTTTTTATGAGAACCTTGGTCAGAGTAATAAATTCCTATTGCTATTAATGAATTAATTTTGCCAGAATTATAATTTACTTCATTACTATACTTTAATGCAGTTTTAGATATATGCAATAAACTATCTGTATTGTAATACCGTAGCTCATTTCCTAATTTATTTAGTAATGAAATATATAAAGTGTCTTTTGTACTAAAATCACTTTTTAATTCTGTAGCTCTTATTATTTTTTCTAAACTATCGCGAACTGTTTGTTGTGCGCTTCCAGTTAGCATAAATAAAAGTAGTACCGTAAGTAAAATTTTACGGATTATTTGTTGGGGAAAACTGTTCTTTAATGGAGTACAGTTTTTAGTCATGGTTTCTTAATATATTAAGAAAATAAAATTACCTTGATACGCAGTAGTTTGCTAATAAATGTTGTGAAACACCATATTTTGTGTGTTTTGTCTTGTAAAACGTGTGTTTTATCGATGTTTTGAAGATTTGTAGTATTCTTATAGGTTTATTCTTTTCCTAAATTAGGAATGCTAAAAGCAAAAGTACTACCCTTATTTTCTTCGCTTTTAACCCAGATTTCTCCATTGTTTAATTCTATCATTTCTTTGCATAAGGATAAGCCTAAGCCTGTCCCTTTTTCATTAGAAGTGCCATACGTAGAAAAATGTTTACGTTTATTAAAAAGCTTATCAATGTCTTCTTTTTTAATCCCTTTACCAGTATCCGAAATATAGACTTGAACTTCTTTATTTGTATTTATAGAGCTAATTTTAATTGAACCACCTACTTCAGTAAATTTAATAGCATTATTTAATATATTTCTAAAAACTAAGTCTATATGATCTTCATCTGCAAAAGCATAAACAATTTTAGGCATTTCTAAAGAAACTTGGAGTTCCTTTTTGTTAATAGTAATTTCAAATAAATCAATGTTGTTTTTTATGATTTTTTTTAAATCTATTTTTTTTGCAAAAATTTTAAAACCTTTCATTTGTGTTTGCCCCCAAGTAAGTAAATTATTTAAAGTAAAATGTACATGCTCTACATCATTCTTTAATATAGGGATAAAACGTTTTATTATAGACTCTTCTTCGGTGGCTTGTAATAGTTGTTTTAAGGATAAAATAGGTCCTCTGAGATCATGACCTATAATAGAAAATAATTTATCTTTAGTAGTATTAATTTTTTTTAATTCTTCTTCATTAAAAGCTAGTATTTCGTTTTTAACTTTTAAAGCTTCGCTTAGTTTTTTTTGAGTGTTTAAATTCCTTATAATTAATGACGCTATTGCAAATAAAACAAGCATTGTAATTAATGAAAAATAGAGTAAATTCTTTTGCTTATTAACTTTACTTTTGTTTTCATTAATTAATTTTTGCTGTTCATGTTTATGTTGATTTTCAATATCTAACAACGCAATACCTATTACTTGCTCATTTTTAGAAAGTGAATCGGACATTTTTTTAAAAAGACGATGATATTTTAAAGCATTAGTATCATCATTTAATTTTTCATAAATTAAAGATAAATTTTCAGCAGATTTAGAAATACCAATTGGGTACCTTATTTTTTCTGCTAAATTAGAAGCCTTAATAGCAAATTCTTTTCCTAAAGCAATATTATTTATTTCTATGTATAATTTTGCCATAGAATTATATAAATCCATAACACCAATGTCATAGTTTGTAGAAAGTTGAATAGGTTCACTTTTTTTGTACCATACAATGGCATCATTATATTTATGTTCGTTAAGTAATATATCTCCTTTTAGCATATATGCATAACCTAACCATTCGTATAAATCATTCTCGCTTACAATGCTTATTCCTTTGTCAATACATTTAGTGGCTTGCTCAAAGTTATTTAAACCAATATATGCTCTAGTCATATTACACATAGTTATACCAATAGATATAGAGTCATTTATTTTACTTGCTAAAGCATTTGCTTTATTAAAATATTTAAGAGCTCTAGTGTATAGTTTTTTATGACTGTAGGTTACAGCTATATTTTGATATATAGTTAGTAAATACAGTTTATTTTCAATTTTTTCGGCTAATACTTTCCCCTTTAAATATTCTTTTAATGCTTTGGAGCTGTCTCCTATATGATCATATTCAATTGCGTAATGATTACTTATTTCTAATAAAAGGGTAGTGTCTTTAGTTTTTAAAGCTATTTTTTTAGCATTTTTTAGATATTCAAAGACTAATGAGTCCTTCCCTTTTTCTAAATAATAGTTGCTTAAACCTATATATGCATATCCCTTTCCTTTATCATAATTAATAGCGTTACTATATTCTAAAATGTTATTAGATAAGGTAGGTAGCGTGTCAGATGTAGAATATATATATTCAATTGCTAGTTTATTTAATAAATTAATATATACAGTATCCTTTACCGTAAAATTTTTTTTATTCTCTTGCTCTTTAATTAAGCGTAATAAACTATCTTTTTTTATACTTTTTTTTTGAGAATGTATATTCGTAGTAATACAAAAAAAAATGCAAAAAAATATTTTTAAGTTAAAGAGCAATTTAAGAATATGTTTTAAGTTATTCATTATTAGAATTTTGCATAATTTTAAAAATGATTCAATAAATAGCCCTATATAATTCACCTATAATTATATAGTTATATACCTTACAAGTTAATAATATTAAGTAATTATTACTAGTGCTTTTTCTCATTTTTTTATTTGGTTTATTTTGATAGATTAAATAAAAAAAATTATCTTTGCACTCGCTTACAAATGGTGGTTGTAGCTCAGCTGGTTAGAGCATCGGTTTGTGGTACCGAGGGTCGCGGGTTCGAATCCCGTCTTCCACCCTAAAAGCAAAAGCCTTATCTTTTTTGATAAGGCTTTTTTATTACTATAGTCTTAAAGTTTATTTAGTTGTATTATCTACTACTAATCGTTTTTCTCTGTTGGCAATTTCCCAAGCAGTATAAAAAATTAATCTAGTTCTATTCTCTAATAAATCATAATTAATTTTATCAGGAGTATCGGTTGGTCTATGATAATCATCATGTGTGCCGTTAAAGTAAAAAATAATTGGAATATTATTTTTTGCAAAATTGTAATGATCACTTCGGTAATAAAAACGATTTGGGTCGTTTTCATCATTATAAGTGTAATCTAATTCTATATTAGTGTTCTTTTTGTTCACTTCCTCAGAGAGGTTGTGCAAATCGGTACTTAATTTGTCTGATCCAATTAGGTAAATATAATTTCTGTTTCCTTCTCTTTTGGGGTCTATTCTGCCAATCATGTCTACATTTAAGTTGGCTACGGTATTTTCTAAAGGAAAAATAGGGTCAAAGTCTGTATAATATTGTGAGCCTAATAACCCTTTTTCTTCTCCTGTGACATGTAAGAAAACTATAGACCTTTTTGGACCTTGCCCTAACTTTTCTGCTTTTTTAAATGCTTCTGCTATTTCTAGCAGTGCTACAGTACCAGAACCATCATCATCTGCACCATTATTAATTTCTCCTTTTGGAGTTATGCCAATATGATCTAAATGGGAAGAAATAACAATATATTCTTCTGGCTTTTCAGAACCTTTTAATATTGCTACCACATTTTCAGAATTTAACGTGTCATCTGTACTAGCTACTTGTATAGATAGGGGACTTTCCAAAACTTTAGAGACATTGTTGCTTTCTATTTCTGGATAAATATTTTTTGCTAAAAAAGAGTCAATAAACAAACTTGAAAATTGTTTTTTAGTTTTATCTATTACTTCCATGCGGCCACTATTGTTTTCTTTCATGAAATTAAATCTGCTTTTAAATCTATTATAGCTCAAGGAATCATAATAAAGAACTCCTTTGGCTCCTTTGTCTAGAGCTATCTTTATTTTTTTACCAATGGCTTCAGAGGCATTACTCCAGATAGATTTTTCTTTAGACCCAGAAATAATATAATTATTATCATCATCCATTGGCTCTCCAGATTTTAGTAAAATAATTTTGTCTTTTACATCAATATCTATATAGTCTGAGTAATTATCTACTTCTATACCAAAACCAACATAAGTTATAGAGCTAAAATTTAAATTTGCAGCATTAAAGGTAAGAACGTGTTCGCCTACATTATAGTCTTTATTGTTAAAAACTATTTTTCCTGATGGTACATTATTAAGTTTTAAAGGAACATTTTGAAAATAATCTCCATCTTTTTTTGCAGCAGGAATACCAAGTTTTTCATATTCTTTTTTAATGTATTCTACTGCTTTTTTTTGTCCAGGTTGCCCTGTTTCTCTTCCTTCATATTCGTCTGAAGCATAAACGTATAAATGTTCTTTTAATTCATCCTCGGTTATAGAAGTAGCAATTGTAGATACATCTATTTCTTTTTTGGATTTAGGTTCTTCTGTGACAGTTTTTTGAGATGTGTTGCATGCAAAAAAGATGCCCATTGTAGAAAAAAGTATTTTTTTCATATAGCTATTAAGTTGTAAATTATGTAGTACAAAAATACTTAAAAGTTTATGAAACTTTTGGGTTCTACTTATTAGCTATTTTTAGTTTTTTAATCTACTAAAGATTTAGCTTTTGCTCTTGTTTTTCTATGTTCTATTTTTTTAACTAACCAATCTGGGTAATTTGTAGAATCTTCTGCTTCTAAAATAGTTAATTCTTGATCTGGTTGTGGTTCTCTTAAACTATCTGCTTCACAATTTAGAATAATACTGGCAGTTTCTACTCCAGAATGTGCTGCACCAGCTACACCGTGTGATAAGATACTGGCACCACATAAGTATAAATTATCTATCTCACTTTTTGGTTTATAAGCAAATGGGCCAATATGCATTAAACTTTTTTCTGTGCCATATACATTTCCTCTTGTGCTATTTACATAATACTCATTTGTAATGGGTGTGCCTAAATCTTGATGTATAATATGTTCTCTAATATTTGGAATGGCCTTTTCTAAACCATTAAGCATCTTTTGGGTTAATTTCTCTTTAAACTCTAAATATGCTTTTGAGCGTTGTTTATTTTCATTCTCAAATTCTTTAAAAGAATCATAATTTATATAAGTAATAACTTCTAAGGAGTGTTCTTTTCCATTATAACTAGATGGGTCTTTAAGTGTTGTACAGCTTATAAACATACCTTCAAAGGCATCCCCCTTTAAAATATCTTCCTTCATTAAGCCATCATAAAATTCATCGGCATCTTTATCTGGCATTAGCCAAATATTACCAGAGTCTAACCCTACTTTTTTTACATCCAAATTTACCGTTAAGAAGAGCATTAAAGAAGTACAGGAATATTTAGTTTTACTTAGTTTTTTTTGAAGCTTTTTACTAATATTTTCTTCCCCAATGAGTTTTAAATAGGTAATTCCTGGGTCCGCATTAGAAATAATATTTTTGGCGTAAATTTTTTCTCCATTTTCTAATTCTACACCTACCGCTTTTTTAATTTTGGAGTTTTCTTCTAATATAATTTTTTTAACACCTGTACTAGTACGAATTTTGCCATTGTGTTTTTTTAAAGCATTAGTTTTGGCTTTTATTAAAGCACCACCGCCACCCATTGGGTAGTAACTACCATTAAAATAATGACTCATTAATGCACAATGTAAAGGAAAAGCTGCTTTACTTGGTTGTAGCCCGTGGTCTCCACATTGCACGTTAAGTATGTTTTTAAGCAAAGGATCTTTAATATGCCAGTTTATTACACGTTTAAGACTAAATAAACCATATTTACCCATATGACGAGTACGGTATGGAATAGTTATTTTTTGCCAAAAACCTTTAATATATGGAAGTGAATATATTTGCGTACTTACATTTTTTACTAAAGTTAAATATTTAGCAATATTTTTCTTTTCTTTTGGGAAACGTTTTGCTAATCGTTCTTTTAACTTTTCTAGGTTAGATGGGTAGTCAAATTTTTCATTACCTATCCAGCAGTGTTCATAAGCATCAGGATTCATTCTAAAAAAAACAAGATCATTTGCTATACCTAACCCTTTATATAAATCGCTTGTAGATTCTCCTTCTCCTAATAAGCCAATATAATGTACTCCAGGAGTAAACCTATGACCGTTTAAATAAAAACTATGACACCAACCGCCAGGAACATCATGCTTTTCTAGAACTAAAACTTTTTGTCCTTCTCTAGACAAACATATTGCAGCTGCTAAGCCACCTGCTCCGGAACCAATAATAATTGTGTCCCAGTCTTGTTGATTTTTTTCCAAATTATTTTTTTAGCGCTTCTTTAATTGCTTCTTCTACTAAAGGTTCCATAACCGCATAACCTTCTGCTGTTGGGTGTACCTCATCTTTTGCATATTTTTTAGGTAAACCATTTCTATCATCAACCATAGCAGAAAAATAATCTAAATAAATACAGTCATTTTCAAATGCATATTCTTTTATCATTTTGTTTAATGCAACAATTTTATCTGCAGGTTTAATTTCTGGACTCCAAGGGTATTTATAAGCAGGTAGAGTAGAAGATAGGATTACTTTAATATTATTTGCTTTTGCAATTTCGGCCATTCCTTTAATATTATTAATAATCATATTTAAAGTGGATGAGCCTGTGTTTCCAGCAATATCATTTGTACCAGCTAATAGAACAACAACTTTTGGATGTAATTCTACAACATCTTGTCTAAAGCGAATTAGCATTTGTGGCGTAGTTTGCCCGCTAATTCCTCTATTTATATATGGTTTTCCTTTAAAAAAATCTGGTCTTTTGTGTAGCCAACCAATAGTAATAGAATTTCCCATGAAAACTACTCTATCTTCATTTTCTAAAGGAATTTTAATGGCTTCATTTTCTTTTTGAAAATGTTTTAAATTTGCCCAGTCTTCCGTTTGCGCTTTTGCCTTATTTATACCTAAGAATGCTAACATAATTATAATAAGGATTTTGAAATTTTTCATGATTCTAAAGCTTTTATTTCCTCTTTGCTTAAGTTTAAATCTGTTTTTATTTTATTTAAAGAAGGTTTTTGCGAGAATAAATAAGCAATTAAGGAAACAGCAATTACAAGAGGCAAAGCATTTGATGTAGTGTAAAAAGCAAATAATGCAAAAATAGCAGGAAGTTCAATAATCATAAACTTTACATGAGATGCTGACTTATATTTTTTTAATTTTTCTTCTAAAGATAAGTTGGATGTAATTTTTGATAACATTTTTTTTGATAAAAACTGACTGCCAAAATAACCAATAATAGCAATAATTGGTACCGCATATAAAAATGGGTTGCTAGAATCTGGTTGTGCCGTTATTTCTGAATTTTGCATATAAGCTATTACTGTAAAAAGTATTAGACCCAATACTAAAGAAAGATGAAGAAAATTTAAGGTTTTTAAAAAGGCTTTTGGTTGCATATTTTATTTAAAATAAAAAATTAAACCTCTAAGATAGTTTATAAATACTTATAAATAAAAATAGCCTTACAGCTATGTATTTCTGCAAGGCTATTTTATATTTAAAAGCTTAATTTAAATATTTTCTTTAGTAGAATCAGTTAAACTTTTCATGAAAAGAATGAGGTCTTCTTTTTCTATTTCGGATAAATTTAGTGGAGTAGGAGGTAGTGTTTGTAATTCTAAATCTATTCCTATTCCTGCACCGCCACCACGATTATAAAAATCTACAACTTCTTCTAGTGTAGTGTAAACACCATTATGCATATAAGGAGCTGTAAGTTCTATGTTTCTAACCGTTGGAGTTTTAAAAAAGTGTTTTCTTTCCTCAGTTTTAAATACGTTATACCTTCCTAAATCTGTATCTACTATGGCATTAATTGTGTCGTTTTTAGTAGGCACTCCTAATAACTCTATTTCTGTATCCTTATATAATGTTGGTACAGTACCATTAAAGACAGGAGCAAAATGGCAAGTTGCACATTTAGCTTTTCCCATAAATAAATTAAAACCATTAATTTCTTTTTTGGTTAAGGTATTTTCTAGACCATTAATATTTTTATCAAACTTAGAGTTAAATTTATTTAAGGTTCTAATATACTCTGCAATAGCATTGCGTATATTATAGTCTGTTACTTTGCCATTATAAATACTATCAAAACGAGATTTATAATCAGGACTTGTATTTACAGCTTTTTGTAATGTTTCTAAATTTGTATGAAATTCTGTTTCATTATTTACAACAGATACTATTTGGCCTTCTAAACTTCCTGCTCTATTATCATAAAAAAAGCTTTGTTGAAGCGAAGCATATGTTAATGTTGGACTATTTCTTAATTGTCCTTTAGGTTTTTTAAAACCATCTGTAAATGCTTTTTCTTTGTTATGACATGTAGCACAACTCATAGAGTTATTTATAGATAAACTTTTGTCATTGAATAAATCACGTCCTAAAGCAATAACTTCTTTAGAGAATCCTTTGTTTTTTATATCTGAATAATATTCTGTGTTGAATGTTTTATCAGAAAATAGGGAAGGAGCATCATTTTTAAGAGCCAAAGTAAATGGAAATTTAGTATTCCAGTCTAGAACAGTTTCATTAAATAAACGCAACTGTTTGTGTGTGTGATTTTTAATAAAGTTATACCTATTAAATGAATTAAAGTTTTTAGTATCTAGATTTTTTATAGTAGATTCAATTTCAGAAACCCAACTATTATAAAGTTCTTTATTTACAAATTCTGTTTCTAAAATATGTATATAGTCATTTAAAGTATTGTATACCTCTTGCGCTTCTGCTAAAGATTGTTCTAAAACAGGAGAATCAAAACCTGTAATTCCTGTTTGCGAAACTCTTAGTATAGCATCTCTAAGCAGCCAAAGAACATGGTGTTCTTTAAAATACTCTATTTTGGTGTTTTTTTCAATTAGTTTTAATCTATGGTATATAAGTTTAGCGGTTTCTTGTACTTTTTTAATGTCTAAAGTTTCCTCTGTATAAATAGATTCTTCTAATACCTGAAAGCTTTTAGGAGACATTACTTTAATATTAGTAGCATCTTCTTCTTCTACTTTTAATATATTAGGTGCGTTTAAAAACTTATAATTTTCTGCATCAACAAATGCCATCATTGGTTCTACTTGTTTAAACACTTTTCTAGCATTTAAGTAATATTTTTCAAAATCTTTTTTAGAATTACTTTTAGATAAACTATCTAAGTGCGATTGGCATGTAATAAGTTTTGCAGTATAATTTTTTTGAAGTTTTTGACCCATGTTTAGATGAACCTCTTTAGTGTCTTTTTTTATCTGATTACATGAAATAATAGATAAAGCAAAGAGGCTTATGTAAACATAAACCCCTTTTTTTAATTGTTTTTTTAAATGCTTAATCATTCAAAAATTATTAGTTAGATAAACCTTTAAGAACAAATAACTGGCTACCCTCTTTACGGCTATTTGCTTGTGAGTTAGCTAAAGGATCCGTAAAAGCAGAACCATCTGCAGGTTCCCAACCATGGTTTTGCGTAATCATGATAAATGTACCTTCCATCCCTAAAGTTTCAGAAACATCAATCATACCTGTAATTTCCCAATTTCTTTCTGTGTTACCAACACCAGCAGCTGCAGCTGCAACTTGATCACACTCTAATACCGTTTTTAATTCTCCTGTATTTAAGTTGTATTGGTATAATTGTGCATAGTGTGCTTTATCTGCAGTATCAGGATATCCATTAGGGTCTTCTTGAATGTATGCATAGTTTTTAGTAACAACAATGTTATCAGGACTATGGAAAGCTTTTGCTTTACCATCTAATTTATCTCCATCTAAAACACAAGAAATGGTTGCTTTTGTAGGATCTTCTTTATCTAAAACTACTTTGTATATTCTTCCGTAAGTAGAACCTTTACCAACAAGACCATCTTTTTTTCTACCAGTAACAGTAATGTATAATTCTCTTTGGTTAGCAGCTATACCTCTTCTCCAGTCAATATCTTCTAATCTAGAGAATCCCATAGCACCTTTTTCTTTAGCTTCGGCATCTAAAAGATCAATATTTCTTTCATTCATTTCAATGAATTCAGCATCGTAAGTTTCTCCTTCAGCCATATCCATTTCATATATTACACCTTCAGTAGTAACTTTTAAAGTATATAATTTTCCATTGTTAAGATCTCCTTGATCTGCAACATACATACCTAATTGTCCAGAAGGAACTTCATTATCAGAATGGTCATCACCAATGAAAATTATAGTTTTCCCAGGGAAAGCATCTTTTCCTATTGCCACTGCATTTTCAGTAGACCACTCTCCTAAAGCAGATAATGTAGTTGCTACAGATGCATTAGAAGGGCTCTTGTAAGGATCTACAGCAAAAACTGCTTTAGAAGATCCACCCCATTCTCCACCAGATAAATAAGTGGGTCCAAAACCGTGTTCTTCTGGCGTAATTAAAGAACCAGAACATTGTGCAGTATATGCTGTAGCTTCAGCATTAAGAATATATTCTCCTTTAACAGGTTTAAAAGTTTCATCAAAAGTTACTCTAGCAATAGAATAATCTGCTTCAATATTATTAATTAGTGTAAAAGTCCCGTCAGCTTCTTTTAAAAGACCTGCACCATCAGCCATAGATCCATAAATAAAGTTTGGAGAATCTTGTAGTACATCTGGAGAACTTAATAAAGAGTATATCTTTAAATCATTGAATTCTGGAGCTACTTTAAAAAAAGCAGGTACAGTAGAGTGGTTTTTTAAAGTTACACCTTCTTTAGGTTCTCCGTTTCCACCTCCAGTAAAATCGTCTAATTTGTCACAAGAAGTAGCCGAAACTAAACCTGCTAAAAGCAATACACTTGTAAATTTTTTCATTTTCTTTAATGTGTTTGTTATGGGTTATAAATTCTGGTGTAAAATTAAGAGCAATGGTTTAAGCTAGGTTTAACTGAATATTTTGTTTTGTTGTTTTTAATGTTAGGACTATTATTATATTGTTACTAATTAGAATCATTCAAAATTATATTTCATAAAGGTTGTAACTATTTGATTTTCATTAATTTAAAGTGTTATATTAATCTTGTAACTTTAAGTTAGTTTAGGGGTTATATTTTAAGTGTAAGTAGTTAAACGTCTAGTATTGTAAGCGTTTAAAGACTTTTGTTATTTGGATAGGTAGTTTAAATAGTTACGTTTTTTTTCTAAAAATAATCGTGTTTTTTATAGTATTAAATGTTTAAAATTTAAACTTTGAATAACTTATAATTAAGGTTATGTTTATCTAGTTGGTTTTGTTAAGCACTAATTTTCCAGAATTATTTAGAGAACCAAAAAACAACAAAATGAAAACCACCTCACAGTTAAAAAAACTACTACTATTATTGAGCATTTTTGCAATACTATTTTCTTGTAGTAAAAATATTTCTGAAGAAAAAATTGAAGAAATAATAAAAGAAGAATCTATTAAGGAAGAAGAAGAAGAATTTGTAGAGCAAGTAGCTACGTTAAATATTATCGAATCAATTAGTAAAGCAGAAGACTTATCATTATTAAAAGCTGCAATTGTAAAAGCTGGTTTAGAAAGCAATTTTTCTGTTGGTGGGCCATTAACTTTATTTGCTCCTACTAATAAAGCAATAGAAGAGTTGTTTATATTGTTAGGAGATGATTATAATAGTTTTAATGATTTTAACGATTTTATTGAAATAGAATTACTTAAGCGTATTTTATTATATCATGGTGTAGAAAAGCAGCTAAATTCGGATGCACTTTCTGCAGAAACACTAGAAACACTATTAGAAGGCGATAGTATTAAAATAATTGCTTCTGGAGAAACATTTGTTATTGGGGATGCATCTGAGGTAAATGCTAATTTATTAGAAATAGATACTAAAGCTAGTAACGGTATACTACATACCATAGATAAAATTTTAATTCCTGCAGAGGTACAAGAGTTTTTAAACACTACAAATGCAACTAATAGTAAAACAATTTCAGAATTAGTGCAGGAAAATGAAGATTTTTCTCTTTTAAAAGATGCTTTAGAAATTACAGGGTTGTTAGATACTTTAAATGAAGACGGGACTTATACAGTTTTTGCTCCTACGAATGACTCATTTGGAGGTATTTATGCCCTTCTTGGAGCGGGAATTACTTCTTTAGATGATATAGACACTACGTTTGAAATAGATTTGTTGCGTGATGTATTATCTTATCATGTGTTAAAAGATGTTGTAAATTTTTCTGATATTACTGAAGGGGAAATTGCAACTCTATCTGGAGGTAATAAAATAAAAATTTCACTTACAAGTAATGGATACGAATTAATAGATGCGACTACTTTAGGAGCAAATTTTATTTTAACAGATATACCAACAAAAAATGGAGTGATACATACTATAGATAGAGTTTTGTTACCACAATCTGTGATAGATGATTTAAGTAATGAAACTAGTAGAGTATTTGCTGCTGCTTTAGAAAATTTAGATAATTGCAACGTAGCGCATAGTCTATTTAAAACATTACAAAGTAGTCTTGGAGGTTTTTTAGATAAAGAATTTACTTTTTTTATACCTTCTGACGTTGCATTTATAAAGCTTATACAAGAAAAAGGGTATACTTCATTAGAAGAATTTAACACAGCTGAAGATTTAGAAATGTTAAAAAATATTTTTAAATACCATTGTATAGAATCTGGAAAATTAATGTCATCTAACATAATTAATAATGAAAATCTAGATACAGCGCAAGGGGAAAATATTACTCTTTTGGTTAATAATAATGGTATCTATATTAAAGATAAAACAGATTCGTTGGCAAGAATTTCTAAATCTAATAATGAGGTTTTAAGAGGAGTAATACACGTTATAGATAAAGTATTAGTTCCAGAAAAATTAATTGATGTATTATAGATTAGAATTTTTCAAAAACTCCTAAGCCAAATAAAGCAAAATCATATTTTACGGGGTCTTTAGGGTCTAATTTTCGTAAAGAAATATCTAGTTCTAAAAGTGCTTTAGCATCGTTTTGCTTACGGTTTAAAAGTTTTAACTTTCTAGCAACATTACCAGAATGAACATCTAAGGGGCAAGATAAAGAGGAGGTGGGTATGGTTTTCCAAATACCAAAATCTACTCCTGTAGATGCGTCTCTTATCATCCAACGTAAAAACATATTAATACGCTTGGCAGCAGAACCTTTTAAAGGGTCAGATACGTGTTTGGTTGTTCTTTTTGGATGTGGAATTTCAAAAAAAACAGATTTAAAACTAGAAATAGCTGGTTGTAAAGAATTTTCGGAAAGGTTGGTTTTAAAAACAGATTCTAACCCTCCTTTGTTTTTATAAATATTACGTAAGCTTTTTACGAAAAACCTTGCATCTTCACTATTAAAAGTTCGGTGTACAAAAGTATTAAAAGCTTCTAAATCTTCCTCTTTATGCTGCATAACAAAATCATGAGGAGAATTTCCCATAATAGACATCATTTGTTTTGCATTTTTAATAATACTTTTTCTGTTACCCCAAGCTATTGTTGCGGTTAAAAAAGCACTAATTTCTATATCTTCTTTTTTAGAAAAGGTATGCGGAATTTGTATGGGGTCACTTTCTATAAAATCTGGTCTGTTGTATTGTACAACCTTAGCATCTAAAAAATCTTTGAGTTCCTTTTTGGTCATGTATTATTTATCTGCATTCCACTCTTGCCATTCTATAGATTCTTCTTTTTGTGTAAAGTTGCCATCTACCATAACTAATTTTCTATCGGCTAAGTTTGCCAGTTCTTCATTATGTGTAACAATAACAAACGTTTGGTTATATTTTTCTCTTAATTCAAAAAACAATTTGTGTAAATTATCGGCACTTTCTGAGTCTAAATTACCACTAGGTTCATCTGCAAAAATTATTGAAGGATTATTAATTAGAGCTCTGGCAACAGCAACTCTTTGTTGTTCTCCTCCAGATAATTCATTTGGTTTATGATTATATCGGTGAGATAATCCTAAAAAATCTAACAATTCTTTAGCTCTTTTTTCCGCTTGGGCTTTATTTGTTTTTTTTATGAATGCAGGAATACAAACATTTTCTAATGCCGTAAATTCTGGTAATAATTGGTGAAATTGAAAAATAAAACCAATATGCTCATTTCTAAACTTTGCAAGCTCTTGATCCGTTAAATTAGTAACATCTATATTATTAATTAAAAGGCTACTATCTTGTTTGTTATATTGCGCATCTAATGTTCCTAATATTTGTAAAAGAGTTGTTTTTCCAGCACCAGATTGGCCAACAATAGATATAACCTCACTTTTTTTTATGTGTAAATCTACTCCTTTTAAAACCTGAAGTTCTCCATAAAATTTTTGAATATTGGAAGCCTTTATCATCTATTTTTTTTTAACAGGATGAAAGTAAACATTAGCACGGACATACCAAAATATAGAGATAATCATTAGAGTTGTCTTTTTAAATACACGCCAGTACACATATCAAAATACTAGGAATTAATAGAATAGGCATATATTTGCATAATATTAGGATTAAAAGATATTATAAAGCATGTCATCATATAAAAATTTAGAAGAATACGATCAAGAAGTTACGAAAGAAGTACAGGAAAAATATACTTCTATTTTAAACGGAATAGGGGAAGATATCTCTAGAGAAGGTTTAGTCAAAACTCCAGAAAGAGCTGCAAAAGCAATGCAATTTCTTACGCAAGGGTATGATTTAGACCCTGTGAAAATATTAAAGGGAGCTATGTTCAAAGAAGATTATGATGATATGGTTATTATTAAGGATATAGAATTATATTCTTTATGTGAGCACCACATGCTACCCTTTTTTGGAAAAGCGCATGTAGCTTATATTCCTAACGGTCATATAGTTGGATTAAGTAAAATACCACGAATTGTTGATGTTTTTGCAAGAAGATTACAAGTGCAAGAAAGGCTAACACATGATATATTAGAGTGCATAAACAATACGTTAAAACCACAGGGAGTAGCTGTTGTTATTGAGGCGTCTCATATGTGTATGATGATGCGTGGTGTACAAAAACAAAATTCTGTTACAACTACATCAGGATTTAGAGGACAGTTTGAAAAACAAGAAACAAGAAATGAGTTTCTTAAACTTATAAGTTCTCACTTGTCATAATTTGGCATCTTTGTTGCTTTAGTAAGTATAAACACTAAATTATTTATATGCCTACTAAATCTAATAAAAAAATAAAACATCTTTTTCTAAGCCTTTTGTTTGATGGTATAGGAATGCTCTCTTTTGCAGTCCCTTTTCTTGGGGATTTCTCAGATGTTATTTGGGCGCCTATTTCTGCTTGGTTAATGATTAAACTTTATAAAGGTAAAATAGGAAAAGCAGCTGGTGTAGTTTCTTTTGTAGAAGAAATTATACCTGGGTTAGATGTTATACCAACCTTTACCATAATGTGGTTATATACCTATGTATTTAAAAAATCTAAATTTAATAAAATTATAGATGTAGATTAATTACAATATAAAACTTTACTCTATAATCTAGATTTAAATGCTTAAAGGTTTGACCCAATTTTTTTAAGTTGTTTTCTTAAGAATACCTTATGGATTTGGCTCTAGGTCATTTACTTCTTCTTCATATGTAGCAATTGTTGCAAAAGTAGAATTCAAAAATTATAATTTTTTCACAACATTTATAATGAGTAGACGTAAATTTAAAAAAATAAAGACTGCCTAAAAGATTTAAACAGTCTTTATAAAATTTAACTTGTATTTATCTATTCAATTTCAACACCTGAAAATGTAATATTTAAATCTTCAGAACCACCTGTAGAAGCTCCCCATTCATCACTATCATCTGTAGTTTGTGGCTCATGTATTAAAGCTATTTGTACATTTCCAGAACTAGCTGCACCAGCTACCCATGTAGTTTTAATACCTAATTTACTTCCTTCAGCACCATCCGTATCATCACTATCTCTTGTCATAGTTAAGTTTATACCGCTTACAGCATATTTAAAAAAGTGCTCATCTGCTTCTGGAATAATATCATCATTTAAAACATCATCTGCAGGATTTTCAGATTCATTTGTTAGTACAAGACCTAGAGAATATGTTGCTCCAGCAGTAAAAGTTCCAGTAATAGTTTCGGTAGATGCTCCATCTTGCCCGTCTGGTGCAATACTTGCTAAAACTACCGTGTCCGTATTGTCACTAGTATTCGTAAAGGTTAAAATTACGTCTGTAATTAATTCTTCTTCAATAACTTCTTTTGGATCATTGTCATCACTTGAGCAGGATGTAAACGATGTAATAAGTGTTAAACAAAAAAGTGCGCTAATAAAAAATTTACTTGTTTTCATAGAATTTAAATTTAAAAAATTAATGTTTGTTGTTTTTATAGTATTCATTTAATAATTTATTTTTACTTGTAATGTTATGTTTCTTCCTAAATCATTAGCAAAATATCGCATACGATTTAAGTAATTTCTATAAGAAGTGTCTAAAAGGTTGTTAACCCCAAGACCTATATTTAAACGTGTTTTTTTACGCAAAGGAAATGTGGCTTCACTATAAAAATGTAGCAAATGATATGAAGGTGGAGGAGAACTAATATCTATAGTTGTCATTTCTCCATTAAGTTCGTTTTCTACATCAAAATTAAAATCAGGAAATTCATTTTGTTCTAATACCCAATCAGATTTTAAACTAGCAGAAAAATTATGCCATGCCTCATTGCTATATTTAATTTCATTTATGGTATTAAATGACGGTATATCAATTAGTGGTAAATCTGTATTTACATCATATCCTTTTATAAAAGCTGTTTTGTTTTGCCACTGTAGAGCATTCGTTATTTTGTATGTAGCTGTAAGGTCTATACCAAATAAACTAGCATTTGTTTGTTGGTAGCTCCATAAAGGAAAAGGGCCTCTTGTTGTTAGTATAAAATCTAAAGGTCTTAGATATATGTAATTTTTAATTCTGTTATAGAATACTTCGGTTATAAGATTAAATTTTGATTTATTATAGGTGTGCGAAACAGAAACTCTATTAGAAACTTCTTTGTTAAATCTAAGATCCCCTAATTCAAATCGTGCTGCGGAATGATGTAACCCATCACTAAATAACTCTGATGCATTAGGCGGTCTACTTGCTAAATTATAGTTTAGTATAATTTGATTTTTTTCATTTAATCTATAATTTATTCCAACGGAAGCAGAGATGTTATGGTAGTCAAAAACAGGATTAGTTAAAAATTGTGTATTTGTTTCTTCTATAATAATATCTGGAAAATCCACATCATAACCTCGTTCTTCCCATCTAGACTTACGATAGAATTTTTTAGCATCCATTCTATTAAAATCATACCTTAACCCAGCATCAAAAACTATAGCATCATGTATACGCCATTCCGTGGTAGTATATACTCCAAAATCATACTTATTATAATCTGGAATTAAACGTCTTACACCAGTATCTGGATTTGCAAAATTATCCTGATACCTTACCATGAACCCAAAATCAACTTTTCGATTTAGGTTTGCATCTAAATTTACATCGGCTAATAAGGTATGTGTTTGTAGGGTTAAATCAACGGCAGGAGTGTTTTTTCTATCCCCAATTCTTACATCAAATTCAAAGCGTTGGTTGTTTTGATAATCATATTGCAAATTAATTTTTCCAAAGTTTTGAAATCGTTTATAATAGTTTGCTTTAGCTAAATGATGCGTAATATTTTGTTTGGGAACATTAATGTTGTAACTAAAATCTTCAATTAAAATGGGTTGGCCTAAATTTATAGCTCGTTCAAGATCAAAAGCACTGCCAATATGAGAAGCTCCTAAAATACCAATTTCACTATTTAAATAACTATAATATAACTCAAAACCAGATTCAAACTTCTTTTTCCCAAACCTAGTAGCTAAACCTACAGAGTTTAAACCTGTATTTGTAAGGTTATAATCTGGAGCTTTAAAATCCCCATTCTTTTTATAAGAACCCTGAATTTGAGCAAACCAACCAGATTTATAGTTTTTGTTTAGTGTAGAAGATATATTGTAACCTCTTCCATTAGTTTGCCCGCTAAGAATAGTTCTACCATAAAGTGTGTCTTTAAGAATAATGTTATTAGGATTAATAACAACTACACCACCTACAGCATCACCTCCATAAGCTAATGAACCAGAACCTTTTATAACAGATATTTGATTTGCACTATTTATATCAATATTAGGAGCATGTTCTATTCCCCATTCTTGATCTTGTAAACGTACATTGTTATTTAGAATTAAAATTCTACTACTATGCAAGCCATTTATCATGGGTTTTACAATAGTGTTTCCTGTGTTAATTGAAGAGACTCCAGAAACTTGTTTTAATGCGTCTCCTATGCTTGCTGCACTAAAGCGCTCTAAATCTTTAGTTTTTATAATAGATTCTTGACCCGTTTTGGTTTTCTTAATGAAGATATCGCTGCTTAAGGTTACTTCATTTAACTCTTCTATATGGTGCTCTAGATTTATTTTAGTGTAGGTATCACCATTTATTAAAAGTACTATTCTTTTGGTTTCACAACCAATATGAGAAACTTCTATAGTGTAAGTTTTATCACATAAATCTTTAAATGTGAATTTTCCTTTTTCGTCTGCTATTGTTATCTTATTTGTGCCAACAAGTTTTACAGTTGCGTTCATTAAAGGCTTTTTATCGTGAAAGTCTAGAACTTCTCCAATAAAAATACTTTTACAATTTTGACTGTAAATACAACCTGAGAATAGTACAAATAAGATTAGATAGATATTTTTCATTTTTATGAAATATCTTGATTACTAATTTATTTACTAATTTAAATGAAGTACTATGCTAGGTATGGAGGGGCTTTGTTTCTATTTTTATTTAAATAGCTTTGTTTTTGAAGTACTTCAACATAACCTATTATTTTATTTTCAGGTATTTGTTGTGTTTTAGTAAGCTTTTTAAATAAAAAAAATGGAGTATTGTTATAATCTAAATTTGTAAGATTAAAAGCAACTAAACAAATATCGCAAGGAGCTTCTTCTTCATTTTCATCACCATTATGACTAGCATTATCATTTTGACAATGATTTAATTCTTGTTTATGAAAATATACGTGTAAATTAATAGTATTACTAGCTAGTAATACTATTAAAAAAAAGAAAGATGATATTTGGATTATATAATTTTTCATCAGAATTCTTGCAAATATAAAGCTTATCTAATAAATGAATACAAAAAAGTTGTCTTATTAGTAACACCTAGAAGTTTATTTAAATAAAAAACCTAAACCAAATCTGCTTAACATTTTCTTTTCAAAATTCCAGAAAAATTTAAATTGACCAAACAACCAACCAAAAGCAACTAATAAAACTTGGTAAATTGGGAAAATAATTAAAATTCTCAGTAAAACATATATCACTGTTCCCCACCACTCACCAGAAAAAGATTCTCTGACCAGACCTAAAGAATTTAAAAGAGGTTTTGCTAAAAATACAGAGGAAGAACCAGTTACAGAAAAGACAATTAAAATTAATATTATTTGAAAATTAGAATCTATACCCCAACGTTTTTTAAGCTTCTCCATGATTAATTTTAAAGAATGGATTGCAAATATACTTTTTAAATACGAGGCATAAAAGGACCTAAACGTTGATTATACTTTCTTTGAAAATAAATAAAGTAATTGTATAGTTTGTAATTTACATCGTATCCATAATTAATATTTGGTTGGTAATTAATTTCTAGCTCATATAAATTAGGATTATATCTTTGTGGTTTTAAAACTCTACGGTTCCATTCCGAAACATATATTTGATTTCTATTTTCTAAGTAAGTTTGTGAGTAAAAGCCCTCTGGTCTTGCAGTGCTTTGTAACCAAAAATTAAAACCTGGTTCTATTATTATAATCTCATATTCTGTTACATCACTAGATATTGTAATTGTATCTCCTTCTGTTTTGTTAAAAGAAGTTTTCTCATCATCTGATATGGATATACGCTCTTTAGAAGTTTTACAATTATTGAAAACTATTAAACATATACTAATTAAAATTAATATTTTAATGGTAGATTTTTTCATTTCTTTTAAAGTTACTATTTTTTTTAAAAGGTTTGCATTTTTTTATGGTTTAGACCTTTTTAGGTAGGATATTTGTTTAAAAATTAGAGGTTTTTATATCAATTATAATCTATGGATACAACATTAAATATACCAAAAACAAAAAAACCAAGAGTTATAATAATTGGTGGAGGTTTTGGAGGGGTTTCTATTGCTAAAGAATTAGTAACTAGGAAAGATTTTCAGATTGTGTTAATTGATAGGCAAAATTACCACACTTTTCAGCCTCTATTATATCAAGTTTCTACTTCGTCATTAGAACCAGAATCTATTGCTTATCCTTTACGTAAAATTGTAAAAAGAGGAAAAAATACTTTTTTTAGGATGGCAGAGGTTTTAAAAGTAGATACATTCAAACAAGAAATTGAAACTAATATAGGTTCTTTAACGTATGATTATTTAGTAATAGCTACAGGAGCACGTACTAATTTTTTTGGAAATAAAACTATAGAACAAAATGCTATGCGAATGAAGAGTGTGCCACAAGCTCTAAAATTACGTAGCTTAATGTTAGAAAATTTAGAACAAGCTGTAATTACTCCTGATTTAGAAGTAAGAAAAGAGTTGTTAAATTTTGTTATTGTTGGGGCAGGGCCAACTGGTGTAGAACTTGCTGGTGGTATAGCAGAGCTTAGAGAAAATGTATTACCAAAAGATTATCCGGATATGGATTTTTCTGAAATGGAAATTCATCTTATAGAGGGTGCAGATAGAATTTTGCCACCTATGAGTGCCGAAGCTAGTAAAAATGCCAAGAAATTTCTAGAAAAATTAGGTGTTAAAATTCATTTTAATACCATAGTTACTAATTATGAAAACCACTTAGTCTCTACAAATACTAATTTAGAATTAAAAGCGGCAACTTTTGTTTGGTCTGCAGGAGTTACGGGAGCACCTATTAATGGTATAAATGGTGATGCTTTAATAGAAAGAGCAAATCGTTATAAAGTAAATGAGTATAACCAAGTTTTAGGTTTTGAAAATGTTTTTGCAATAGGAGATATTGCATTAATGCAAACTAAGAAATATGAAAGAGGGCTGCCTATGGTGGCGCAACCTGCAATACAACAAGGGAGTCATTTAGGGAAAAACTTGCGTGCATTGCATAACAATGAGCCATTAAAAGCTTTTAAATATTTTGACAAAGGTTCTATGGCAACTATAGGCCGTAACAAAGCTGTTGTAGATTTAGGAAAATTACGTTTTGGTGGTTTTTTTGCTTGGTTTATTTGGATGTTTATTCATTTGGTTTTCTTAGTAGGATTTAGGAATAAGGTAATAACTCTATTTAATTGGGTGTATAACTATATTAATTTTGATAAAGCTTCCCGTTTAATAATTACTCCTTTTAAGGCAAAGGAAGATACAAATGTTGTTTAAAGGTAAATTATTGTTCTAGTATAAGCATATTTTCGTGTATATGTATGAGTATTTTCCGAAGAAAAATAAGACGTATAAAATTTGTAACTCCCTTTAATTAAATACTAAACCGCAATTATTTTATATATTGTTGGCATTAGTTTTATCTATTCTGTGATATACATTTGGGTTATGTTTTTCCATATAAAACTCAGGATTAGGTATTTGCGTAAACCCAAATTTTTTATAAAGCCATTCAGCTGTATCAGTTAATAAAATCCAACGTCTTAATCCTTGAAGATTAGGGTGTTCCATTATTTCATTTATTAACCACTTACTTAATCCCTTTCCTCTAAATTCTTTTAGAATATAAACATCTCCTAAATATGCAATAGTTGAATAGTCTGAAATTATTCTAGCAAAACCAATTTGTTGATTTTTATAATAAAGTCCAAAATTCAAAGAGTTTTCAATGGATGTTTTCAAAGTATTGATTGGAATTCCGTTAGCCCAATCGGTTTCATTTGCAAGGAATTTGTGAATGCTTAAAATATCTAATTTATCCTTGTCCGTTGAAATGGTATATTCATTTCTATGAATTTCTTTTATTTTCATCTCCGTTTACTTAATTAATACCAAGTTCTAGTAAAAAAAAGGCCTAACAAGTATATGTTTGGCCTTTTTTTTAAGTGTTGTAATAAGATTTATTTTCCAAATAAGCCTCCTAAAAGACCTCCTAATCCGCCAGCACTTTTGTTTCCTCCAAGAACCATTCCTGCTACATCGTCTAAAATGCTACCATCACCATCAGAATCTAAAAAAGATTCAATTAAAGATTGTTGTTGGCCTGCATTGCTTCCGCCGCCTAATAATCCACCAAGAACATCACCAATACCATTAGCATCTGTAACATTTTGTTGTTTTGCTTGTTTTCCTAAAACTCCCATTAAAAGGGGAGCAGCAACTTTTAATATATTAGCAACACTACCAGCATCTATTCCAGATTTTTGACTTAATGCATTTTGTACTTGTGGTTGTTTGTTACCAAGAATATGACCTAATATACCAGCACCATCATCCATAACAGATTGGTCTACACCACCACCAAATAAACCACCAAGGTTTTCTAAAATACCACCATCATGTTTGCTAGATAATGCAGACATAAGTCCTTGTGCTCCTTCTGGAGTAGATGCGTTTCTTTTCATTGCCCCCATAAGAACTGGCATAGCCATACTTAATAGGTTTGCAGTACCAGATTCTGATTGCCCAGTTTGTCCAGCTACGCCGCTAATTAATTGTTTACCCATTGGGCTGTTTAATAAGTCTAATAATCCTGACATGTTATAGTTGTTTAATTAATGTTTCAATTTTATAAATTTAAAGAATAATTAGCTATTATGCTTTAAATATTTCTATTATTTGCTTTGCAAGTTCCATGCCAATTTTATCTTGCGCTTCTATGGTTGAAGCACCAATATGTGGAGATAATGAAATACTTGGGTGCATTAAAATTTTTATTTCTGGAGTAGGTTCTGATTCAAAAACATCTAAACCAGCAAAAGAAACTTTTTTGTTTTCTAGCGCTGCAACTAATGCAACTTCATCTAAACTACCACCGCGAGCAGTATTTATTATGCCAACACCATTCTTCATACTATTAAAATCATTTTTATTTATAGTATAATCCTTTTGGGAAGGTACATGTAGAGTAATAAAGTCTGCAGCTTTTAAAACTTCTTCTTTTAGAGAGTTTTTTAAATCAAAACTTACTTTTTGATTATCAAAAAAGTTGATTTCCAGAGAAATGTTGTTTACAGCGGTATCATGATACATTACTTTCATACCAAGACCAATAGCTATTTTAGCTGTTTCTTGTCCAATTCTACCAAAACCAATTATACCAAGAGTTTTTCCACGCAGTTCTAATCCTTTGGCATACCCTTTTTTTAGTTTTTTAAAATTGCTGTCTCCTTCTAAAGGCATATTGCGGTTAGCATCATACAAAAATCTAGATCCACTTAATAAATGTGCAAAAACTAGTTCTGCTACAGATATAGAAGATGCTTCAGGAGTGTTTATTACTTTAACCCCTTTTTTATTTGCATAAGCAACATCAATATTATCTAAACCAATTCCTCCACGACCTATTAATTTTAAAGAAGAACATTGGTCAATAACTTCTTTGGTAACCTTAGTGGCGCTTCGTACTAATAATACAGATACCTTATGTTCATTTATATAGTTAGCCAATTGCTCTTGCGCAACAGTAGTGGTTAATACTTTAAAACCATTAGCTTCTAAAGTAGATATTCCTGAAGTAGAAATACCATCATTTGCTAATATTGTCATATATGTTTTCTATTAAAGTAGTTGGGTTATTATCCTTTTCTTTCCATTTCGCTCATAACATCTACCAATATTCCTACGCTTTCTAAGCTTAGTGCATTGTACATAGACGCTCTATAGCCGCCAACAGAACGGTGGCCATTTAGTCCATTTATTCCAGCGTCTTCTAATAATTTCTCAAATTCGCCTTTTAATTTATCGTCAGAAAGGTTAAAAGTAGCATTCATATTAGAACGGTCTGCCTTATTTGCATATCCGTTAAAAACAGGATTTAGTTCTATTTCAGAATATAAAAGTTGTGCTTTTTTATTATTAATTTCTTCTATTGCTGCAATTCCGCCTAAATTTTTTAACCATTCTAGAGTTAGCATAGAAGTGTAAACTGCAAATACAGAAGGCGTATTAAACATACTCTCTTTTGTAATATGCACTTGGTAGTCTAACATAGAAGGAATTTTTCGAGATACTTTTCCTAAAATATCTTGTTTAATAACCACTAATGTTGCCCCAGCAGGCCCCATGTTTTTTTGTGCTCCTGCATAAATTAAATCAAACTGAGAAAAATCTAACTGTCTAGAGAAGATATCAGAACTCATGTCACAAATTAATGGTGCATCTGTTTTTGGAAATTTTTTTATTTGCGTCCCAAAAATAGTGTTGTTTGATGTTAAATGAAGATAGTCTAACCCTTCTGGTACTGTATATCCTTTTGGAATATATTTAAAGTTTTCATCTTTAGAAGACCCTACTTCCATAACATCTCCAAATAATTTAGCTTCTTTAATAGCTTTATCACTCCAAGTACCCGTATTTAAATATCCTGCTTTATTTTCTAAAAGGTTATAAGCAGTCATTAAGAACTGAGTACTAGCACCACCTTGTAAAAATAATGCTTCATAACCTTGCCCTTCTAATCCTAAAAGTTCTAGAGCTAAAGACCTTGCTTTTTCCATAACAGCAACAAAGTCTTTACTTCTGTGAGATATTTCTATAAGAGAAAGTCCAGAGCCATTAAAATCCATTACTGCTTCTGAAGCTTGTAATAAAACTTCTTTAGGTAAAATACATGGACCTGCACTAAAATTATGTTTTTTCATATTTGTTTTTTTTGAGGAGCATAAAAATACTAAGAATATGCTTTATGATTATCTTGTTAGTGTGCTATATTGATAAAAGAAATTCTACAGTATCTATGTGATCTGCATATTCCCATAATTCTGGCATTTGTGTTTTTCCAAATGCTATTTCGTTTGCGTTAAAATTATTTGCAACAATGCATTGTAATTTGTCTTGTTCTTGCTCTAGTTTAATTTTTAATTCCTCTAAAGATGTATAATACTCATAAAACACAGATGCAATAGGGGAGCCGTAGTTAGAATCTTCTTTAAGCATTAAAAAACCATTGTCTAATATTTTAAATTCGCTCATTAAATAAACAGCTTTATTATAGTCGTAATTATTAGCGTATTTATTTTGGTTTATTATTGGATAAAATTTATATATTGCTTTATAAAATTCATCAAAATTATAACCTTCTGGAACAAAAAGTTTAGAAACACTTCTACAGCCTAGACCATAGTAAGTAAATATATCATCTCCTAAAGCAGTTAATTCTTCTGTAGTTTCTTTTCCGGTTAATACAGCTACAGAATTTCTATTCTTTCGAATAATATTAGGTCCTTTACTAAAATAATGCTCAAAGTAACGAGCAGTATTATTACTTCCGGTAGCAATTACAGCATCAAAATTTTCTAACTTTTCATCGGTAAATACTATATTTTCTTTGAAACTAGGTTCAATATGAATTAAATATTTTGCAATAAAATTAAATAGTAATTTATCGTTTGATGATAGCTTAACAAGTGCTTTGTTTCCTGTTATTAAAACGGTTAAAAAATCATGAAACCCAACTAAAGGAATGTTTCCTGCAAGAATAAGTGCTACAGTTTTAGGAGTATTTTTTGATAGATTATACCCATTTAACCATTTCTTTAAATTGCTTTCTATTAGTAAATTACCCCAACTTTTTATGCTTAAAAGGACATTCTCTTGTGTAAACCACCCATTATAATGCTTAGCATTATTTACTACTTGTAAAAATTCTTCATTCCAAGATGTATCATTTTCTAAAGAAATAGCGTTATTATTAGCATATTCACAAAACTCTTGGAAGAATGCTCCAAGTTTAACAAAAGCTTTTAATCTAACCTTATGGTCTATCATTATATTTGTAAAAGATTTTATTTGGTACTAACTTTGCGCAAAAGTATAGATACTGGGTTTTTGAAACAAGTTAAGAGCAATTAAATTCAGGAAGTAAAGAAAGATATTATGGCAATTATTATAACAGACGAATGTATAAATTGTGGCGCATGTGAGCCAGAATGCCCAAACACTGCTATTTACGAAGGAGCAGATGAGTGGAGATATAACGACGGTACTTCTTTAGAAGGCGATGTTGTTTTACCTAGTGGAAAATCTGTAAATGCAGAAGAAGCCCAAGAGCCAATTAGTGATGAAGTATACTATATTGCTCCAGATAAATGTACAGAATGTATGGGATTTCATGAGGAACCTCAATGCGCTGCAGTATGTCCTGTAGATTGTTGTATCCCAGATGAGGATAATGTGGAATCTGAAGAAACTCTTTTAGGAAAGCAAAAGTTTATGCACCCTGATGGGTAAATTATAATATGCACCTTCTGTATATTTAAAAAAACCGAACTATATTTTAGTTCGGTTTTTTTAATTTACTATAAAATTATAGCGGCTACCATTTTTTTTGGTAACCGCTATATCTACTAATTAAATAATAAACTCAACAAACTTATTTTTAAAATTTATAGTTTAATGATAAATTAAACATAGTTCCTAATTGACTAAAATGATAACCATCATATGTCATTTGAGAATATCTTTGATTGAATGTAATTAAGTTTGACTGATTTTTAGTTTGTACGGGGTCTGCTAAAATAGCATCACCTGCTGCATTTTTAGATTTAAAACTCCATTCTGGTAAAACATCTAACAAGTTATTGATGTTTAAAGCAATTGTAAACTTCTCTGATGCATTAAAATTAATACCTAAATCGGTAACAATTTTTGGTGTAAATTCAGTAAATAAATTAGAATCTAAGCCTTGTTGCTGAAACGTTGTTTTTCCGAAGTACGTGTTGTTTAAAGAAAATCCAAATTTGTTAATATCATAATTCGTACCTAAAATCCATTTCGTTTTAGGACGAGAAGTGAAAAATAAGGCTTCTTGCGTTTCATTAACTACGGACTGACCAGAGTTTGCTACTAATGGCACATCTTTAACAGCCCCATCTCTTTCATTTTGAATAGTGTAATTACCAGATAAATTTAAATCTAAACTACCTGAACCTAAATCAATACCCTTATAAGCTAAAACAACATCTACGCCAGAAGTTTTAGTGTCTATTGCATTTGAAAAGAAACTTACATCACTTAAATTATTGTTTGTTAAAAGAATGTCTAATGGATTTGTCGCATCTCCACTTGGTCCTATTTCAGAACCTAATACAATTCTATCTTTTACGGCAATGTTATAATAATCAAACGTATAACTGAATTTTGAAATTTTACCTCCAAAACCTAACGTAAAGTTAGTAGAAGTTTCAGCGTCTAATTGTGGGATACCCAATAGTTTAGCTTGTGTAGATACATTATTTATTAAGCCACCTACTTGAATCCCTTGTCCTGGAACAAAACTATACTGTGCTTTTTGAGTGTAAATTTGGTGTAGAGTAGGGGCTCTAAAACCAGAAGAAATAGATCCTCTTAGAGTAAATGCATCACTTACTTTATAGCGTGAGCTAAACTTATAAACAAATGCATTTCCAAAATCTGAGTAGTTTTCGGTTCTAACAGTACCGCTTAAAAGAAAAGCATCTGTTATATCGTAGTCTAAAGATAAATACCCACCAATATTATAACGGTTAAATTTACCAGCATTCTGAGGTGAAGCACCCGCAAATGAATCTGCACCACCACCATCATAAGAAGCTAATTCTCCTTCTATGACTTCAAAAGTTTCTGTTCTAAATTCAGCACCAACACCAATGCTTACCTTATCAGAAAGTAATCTTGAGATGTCTATATTACCAACATTATGAGAAAATTTGGTTCCACCCGGATCAAATGATTGTTGACTGTTTTCTCTGTATAATTGAGAACCTTCAGTTATTTCACCATCATCTACTGTTCCATTAGAATTTGCGTCAACCCAAGTAGATGGTGAAAAAACTACATTTCTGTTATGAGAATTGTTTACTTTGTATGTTTGAAGATTTCCACCAGTTGTGAAACTAGCATCAAGATTCCAATCATTTATAGTAGATTTAAAACCTACAGTAGCATTATAATCACTTAATAAACCTTCAAAAGTTGGAACATAACCATCATAACCGCCATCATTAGTTGGGTGGTTACCTGGGAAAAAATCGGCTAAATATGGAAAATCGTCCACAGTCCTCCAGTACGGAGTTCTATAATTTGCAAAACTATTTACGGCCTTATAAACATAAGCCGCATTAGCATATAATTGTGTGTTTTCACTTAAATCATATCCAAAGTTTACAGAAAATTTGGCAGCAGCAGTTTCTGGAGAACCATTAATATTACCTGCATCAGGGCGTCTGGATAAAAATTCTTGTACATCAACAATATTTGCTCCAAAATCACCAGCTTCTCCTTCAGCATCTACAGTTCCAGGCCTGTTAGAGAGATTCACCTTGGATAAATCTACTGTATAGTTTACAAATCCTTTATCCTCACCAATTTCACTTCCATTATTTAAAGCAACCCCAAACATTTCACCATCACCCTCACTTGTAATTCCTGCACGTACTGTTGCAGACCCTTGATTTGCCGAGTTTTTCAGAATGATGTTCATTACCCCTGCTATAGCATCTGAACCGTATTGAGCTGATGCTCCATCTCTAAGAATTTCAACTCTTTTTATAGCATCTGTTGGTATTGCAGAGATATCTGCCCCTGTTTCACCTCTACCTGGCGAAGTTTGTGTATATAATAAAGCACTCAAATTTTTACGCTTGCCATTAATTAAAATTAATGTTCTACTTGGCCCCATATTCCTAATTTCATATGGGTCTAATAAAGAAGTAGCATCATTCACAGGTGTTTGCACAGTGTTAAAAGATGGAATTCTATATTGTAAAGCTTTATCAAAAGTCGCTTGCCCTGTAGAAGTTAATTCTTTTACACCAACAACGTCTACTGGTAATGGAGTATCGGCATTACTACGTGGAGCAGTTCTAGAACCAACTACAATGAATTCTTCTAATTTCATTCCTTCAGATAAGCTAACATTAATTATTGAGCGCCCTGAAACAACTTCTTCAGAAGTTCCAAATCCAATATAACTAAATACTAATGTAGCTCCATCCGCAACATCTATAGAATAATTTCCATCAAAATCGGTAGTTGTGCCATTTGATGTTCCTTTTTCTACAATATTTACTCCTGCAAGTGCAATACCACTTTCATCAGTAACGTTTCCTTTAACAGAGTTCTGGACATTATTATATCCTTTGAAATCTTCATTCTTAATTTTACTACTTTCGGCAGCAGATAAATTGGTAGCTCCTAATATTATAGCTACTAGCAATAATTTTTTCATTCTGGTTTTAATGTTCATATATATATAATTTTGATTTAATTAGTCACTGAAATAATATTTACTTTATTTTATTAAAATTTAACAGTTACACCGCCATTAACAGTAGTTCCGTTAAAACCAAATTGGTTTACTTCCCAAGGGTATTTAAAACGACCACCTAAATCTGTAACAACATCTCCTTTTGTATCTATCTCATCTGGGTAAACATTTAAAAGGTTATTTACTCCAATATTTGCTGAAATTTTTTCAGAGAAATTGTAATTAATAATTAAGTCTGTAATAACTTTTCCTGCAAATGTTTGATCATTTGCTGGTGTGGTAGCATGTTGCCAGGTAACCTCACCAAAATAAGTATTGTTAAGGCTTACCATTAAATCATTTAAGTTATAATCCAAGCCTAATAATACTTTAGATTTTGGTCTAGAAGAAGTAATTCTAGATTCTTCTTTTCTATTAAAAATATCATAACCATTTTGGGCTAATAGGGTTGGAGTATTAATTTCACCATCTATTTTAGTTTCATTGTAGTTAGCAGAAAGTGTAGCTGCTAATGTACCAGCACCTAATTCTATATTTCTATAACTGGCAACTAAATCTACACCAGTTGTATTAGTGTTTACTGCGTTTACAAAGAATTTTAAACTTGTAATAGAATTATCTGTTAATATTTGTTCTACTGGATTTATAGTGCTATCGTCTCCATCAAAACCAATTTCTCCTGTAAATAAAACTCTATCATCCATTTTTACATTGTAGAAATCTACAGATAAGGATAAGTTATTTACTGGCTTAAATGTAATACCAGCAGATATATTTTTAGAAGTTTCTGCAGTTAATTGAGGAACGCCAAGACCTTCTCTAATTATTGGGTCTACATTATTAAAGGTACCTTGATTAGAAATAGTACCACCAGAAACTAGTGTTTGAATGTTACTTAGATATATTTGATGTAAAGATGGCGCTCTAAAACCTGTACTATAGGAAGCACGAACAGCACCTTTGTTCTCTCCTAATAAATATCTAGAACTTAGTTTCCATGAAGTATTACTACCAAAATCACTAAAATCTTCATGTCTCAATGCACCACCAACTAAGAATTTTTCGGTAATATCCCATTCTACATCTCCGTAAATACCTAAGTTATTTCTTGTTGCTTCTACAACATTTGAAGGTTGTAAACCTGGAAATGATTGCGCTCCACCTGATACATAAGAGGCTGGTTCACCAGCTTTTGCTGTAAAACGTTCTGATCTATATTCTGTACCAAAACCAATACTAACATCTCCAAAGTTTCTAGTAAAATCTAAATTTCCTAAAGTATTACTAAATGTATAACCACCAACATCAAAAGAAGTAGGGCTACTAGCACCTAAAGCAGGGTTTAAACTGTTATTTACAGTATAATCTACAGCATTCCTACCATAGGTTCCACTAATATCCATATGAAACCCTAATACTTCTGTTTTTATACCAGCAGTAAGGTTGTTGTCTCTAATGTCTGTATCAAAGGTTGGTTGAAAACCATTATACTCTTCGCTGGCATCATGTAATAAATTAAAAGGATCTCCTACCCAATATGGAGTTCTGTATAAAGCAAAACTAGTACCTTTTCTAGCTGTTAAACCTCCAAAAGTATAAAATTCTCCTTTGTCATTACTAAATGGTACACCTGCATTAAAGAATAAGTCAATGTTTTTCATATCTGGTTGTCCTACTGTCATTCCTAAATCAGGATTATCAGCTAGCCAACTTCCCCAAGTAGGATCATTTGCTGGAACACCAAATAAGCTATCTTCCCCAGGTTCTCCTGCACGGTTTGTTTTATCTTGTTGGTAGTATCCAAAAGTCATATTTAAATAACCTCCATTATCTCCAAGGTTGATAGCTGTATTTAAATCTGCTCCAAAATTAAAACCATCTCCCTCTGTTGTTACTCCTGTTTTTAAATTAACTGTAGTGTATTCTACATTTTTCTTTAATATCATGTTAATAACCCCTGCAATTGCATCGGAACCATATTGGGCAGAAGCACCATCTCTTAATACTTCAATTCTTTGGATTGCGGCAGCTGGTATACTTTTTAAATCCACACCAACTTCTCCTTTTCCAGGAGTATCATTAATATATACTAATGCACTTTGGTTTTTTCTCTTACCATTTACTAAGACTAAAGTTCTACTAGGGCCTAAACCTCTTAAATCTGCAGGGTCAAAATGTGCTGTTGCATCTGATATTGTTTGGTTAGTAGAGTTAAAAGAAGGTACTTTATATGTTAACATTTTATCTACTGTAGGTTGTCCTGTGTTTCTTAATTCTGAAACACCTATATTATCTATTGGTACAGCAGATTGTAATGCTGTTCTTGGTTTAGAACGGTTACCTACCATTATTACTTCGTCTAAAGCTTCTCCTTCTATTAAAGAAACATTAATTAGAGACCTTCCAGAAACAACCTCTTCTTGCTTTCCAAAACCAATGTAACTATATACTAATGTAGCGGCATCTCCAACTTTAAGTTCATAGTTTCCATCAAAATCTGTGGTTGTACCATTTGTTGTTCCTTTTTCAATAATATTTACACCTCCTAACGGCGCTCCAGATTCATCTGTAACTTTACCTTTTACAATATTTTGAAATACAGTTAAATTTACCGTAGTACTTGATAAAATAGAAGTAGTATTAGTGGTAGAAACTTTTTTTAGATTAACTCTTTCAGCTTTTTTTCTATAAACTACATAGTATTTATTTCCAAGGTACTCAAAATCGAATCTAGTATTTTTTTCGAGCTTTGAGATTATTCTATCTAAAACTGAATATTTGTATTCCTCAGGATTTAAAACAGTTGTAGATATCATGGAAGGGTTATACGTAAAGAAAACCTCATGTTTAGCACTAATTTCTTTTAATAATTCTGTAAGCGTTATTCGCTTATTGCTTTTCTCGGCAGCATTTACTTTAAAATTTCCAATAATTAGAAATAAAGCAATACCTACAATAGTAAGTCTTGTTTTGTTCATAATGTTCTTAATTTAGGTTACTTTCTAGTTGTTGTTAGTTATTGTTAATGTATTATTAGTTTGAATAATATTTACGTTGGCAGATTTTTCTATGGCTGCTAAGCAAATTTTTAAGTTCTTATTAGGAATACCTCCAGAAATTAATTTTTGTTCTAATTCTTTAGTTTCAAAATTTGTTGAAATACCATAGGTGTATTCCATGTTTTTCATTACTTCCTTTAATGTTAAATTGTTGAAAATATAGGTGCCATCTCTCCATAAACTATAAGGAACTTGTAGGTTTACTTTTTTATGAGTGATGTTTTCTGTGCTTTTTGAAAAAGAAACAAACTCTCCAGGAATCATTTTTGTAGATATTCCATTATCTAATACTAAGTGAATAGATCCTTCGTCTAAAACAACATCTGTTTTTTCATCTCTTGTATTTACATGAAACTGAGTACCGTATACTTCTATTTTTAAATCATTTGTAGTTACCCAAAATTTAGCTTTTGTAGAGGGGATAGGCTTTACCTTAAAGTATGCCTCTCCAATTAAGTTAATATCTCTAGAGTTTTCTTTATCATAGCTAATAGTAGAATTTCCATTTAAAACAACAGATGTGCCATCTGGAAGCGTTAGATTAATAATTTCTCCATAAGAGGTTTTATGAACTGTTGTAGTATTGGTGTTATATTGTTGTAATCCTAAGAATAGTCCAATAATTATTAAAATAGTAGCAGCTATGCTATAAGGTAATAAAGCTTTTTTATAGTTGTAAATAGATTTAGTTGGTTTTGATTTTAAATGAATACTACTTAATGCTTTTTGTAGTTCTTTATCAATTTTTTTCTCGTCTATTACTGTTTCTTTAAATCTTATTCCTAAAACAATTGATTTGGCTAATTCTATAGTTTCTATTTGTTCAGGGTTTTTAGAAATCCATGAATTCCAGTATTGTATGTCATTCCTATTGCTTTTTTTAACCCAATTAATAAAAGATTGGTCTTTTATTAAATTGTCTAAAAATTGTTGATCAATATTTTTCATTAGTTAGCTTTACATACATAAAGAGGACCAACTTTTAGTTTTATACCCTATTTTTTAAATTATTTTTATTTTTTGAGATTTTTTTTAAATTAGACAAGAAAAGCTGCCTATTACGGCAGCTTTTTAAAACATTTATTCTATTTCTTTTATTTAAGAACTAAGCTTACTCTAGCAAATAAATATCTACCTCCAATACCAAATTGTTGTGCTCTTCTAGACCAATCAAAGCGGCCACTACTACGATTGTTAAATGCATCATCGGCACGATCTGGGTAAACATCTAATAAATTATTTGCACCTACAGTAAAAGTTAATGCATCTGAAGCTTTATAACCTACAGATAAATCTGTCACTATTTTAGTCCCAAAAACTTGTTGGTTAGCAACTGTAGTTGTTGCTTCAGTAACTTCTCCAAAGTACACATTTCTTAGAAAAATCATAAACTTATTTGATGTTAAACTATTAGATAAGTTTATTTTAGTACGAGGTACGGCTTCTTCTAAATATACTCTACTATCTTCTGGGAAATACGTATCTACTAAACCAGCATTTCTTAGTACTTCCGAAGAGTTTATATCTCCTACTTGTCTTGTTTGGCTAAAAGTACCAGATAAGTCAGATTTTAATCTCCAGTTTTCTCCTAGTTGTGCTTTATGTGTAACAACAATATCTATACCTTTAGATTCTGTATCTATTGCATTTGCAAAGAAAGATGCCGCCGTTGCATTTGCTTGACTTAATAAGTTGTCTAACTCAGAACCTGTTCCAGGACCTCTAAATTGCCCAGTATAAACAACTCTATCATTAATTTTTACAAAATAACCATCTATAGTAATTGTAAGGTTAGCATCTGGTAATTTAGTTGTTAAACCTAAACTTGCACTACTAGATGTTTCTTCTTTTAATTGTGGTATTCCAAGTAAGTTAGCAGCTCTACTATCATTTGCAAAAGTACCAACCTCTTGCGGGTTTCCATTTTGGTCAAATATTGTAGATGTGGAGTTGAAATTTAATTGGTGTAATGATGGGGCTCTAAATCCTGTATTAAGAGCAGCTCTTAAATTAAAGTTATCAGAAATTTTATAACGTGTTGCAAGTTTAAAATTAATAGTTGAACCAAAATCACTATAATCTTCAAAACGTGTTGCAAAACTAGCTAAGAATTTTTCTGAAAAGTCAGCCTCAAGATCAAAGTAACCCGCTACACTGCTACGTCCTCTAGATAATTCATTTGTAGGGCTAAATCCTGGAAAAACTTGCGAACCTCCTGGTCTAGAGTTCCCAAAAAAGTCTTCTGAAGGACTTTGTGATGCTAAAGTTATTCTTTGTCCGTCTGCGGTGTATTGGCTGTATGAAGCTTCTTCACCAGCAAAAATGTCATAATTTTCTACTCTATATTCACCACCAAAGGCAACGTTTACACCTGCAAGAGCATCTTCGTAAAATTTTGAAATGTCTAAATTTGCAGTGTTTTGCGCAAAAGAAAATCCACCTGCATCAAAAACAGTAGGAGAGGAGCTTTGTAATGAGGCGTTAAAAGTGTTCCCAATAGTATAAAGGAAAGAGTTTTTACCATATGTATTGCTAAAGTCAACATCCCACTCACCAACTTTACCTTTTATACCTACTGAAATAGATTTGTCTTTAATTGTAGAATTAATTTCTGGTAAGAAACCATTAATATATGCAGGGGTAAAAGTTCTACTTTGGTTTGGTAATCTATAAAAACCAGCAGAATTTCCTGTTCTAGAACTAATTCCACTAAAAGCATAAAGAGTTGTACCGTTATCATCTAATGGTAAAGAAAAATTAGCAAAGAAACGTCCTCCTCTTAGAGCGGATTGCCCTACACGCATATTATAATCACTTCTTTCTTGTCCTCTTGCGGCTAATTCGGAATCTGTAACATCTGCAGAAAGAACACCTCTTAATTCTTCTTTAGTTGTAGCACCATTTAAATTTATCCCAGCTTGGTTTGCATAATTTATTACATCATTTACATCGTCATCTAATAAATTTGTAATGTCATATCCATCTGCACTTGCTACTCGTTCTACAGTATTATATGCATTGAAAACGTTTCCTTCCCATTCTTTCATTCTGCTGTAATCTTGCCTAACATCAAAGTCTCCAGAAAAATTAATGAATCCGCCTTTATCACCTACTGGAAGTCCGTAGCTTGCAGAAAAGTTTGTAGTAGCACCATCTACACCTCCTGTTTGGTTATTTGCGTTTTTTGCAAAATTTGCACCTGTTGTTACAGTGGTTGTTAATTCGTTTACACTTGTGTTTAAAACAATATTAATTACTCCAGCAATAGCATCAGATCCATATTGTGCGGCAGCACCATCTCTTAAAACCTCTATTCTTTTAATAGCAGCTGCAGGAATAGCATTTAAATCTGTACCAACACTACCACGTCCAAAAGTTCCATTAACATTTATTAAGGAAGAAGTGTGCCTTCTTTTTCCATTAATTAATACCAATACTTGGTCTGGTCCTAAACCCCTTAATGATGCAGGGTCTATATGATCTGTACCATCTGAAATGGTTTGCGTGTTTGAAGTAAAAGATGGAGCAACGTAGTTAAGAATTTGATTTAAATTAACTTGTGGAGCTACTGAGTTTAAGGTTTTAACGTCTATAACATCTACAGGTACAGTACTTTCTGTAGCAGTTCTATTTGGGTTTCTAGATCCAATAACAATTGCTTCTGCTAGTTCTACACCAGAAACTAAAGTTATATTCATTGTAGAACTGTTTACTGTTTTTTCTTGCGTTGTAAACCCTATATAGGAAATAACTAATATGTCTCCCATAGAAGCGTCTAAAGTATAATTACCATCAAAATCTGTAGTGGTTCCTTTACTAGTGCCTTTTACGACTATAGAGGCCCCAGGTAAAGGTTCTCCAGCATCATCTGTAATGGTACCAGAAATAGCTTGTTGTAATTCTAAATTGTATAAAACTGTTTTAAAACTTTTTTTTGACGCTTGACTTTTTATGGTAACCATAGAGAATAAGCTAAAGAATAAAACATTTAAAAGTTTCATTTTTTTCATAATGTAATTGTTTTTGAGAGTTAGTTACTGGGTAATAAATATAGGTTATTTCTTACAAATATGTAATACTAAGAAGTAAGAGATTTAAATTAATTTATTAGCCCCTATATACTATAAGAGCAAGAAATAATTATTTATACCCTAGTTTTAACTAGGAATTTAAAATATTTTGAATTAAGCTAGATTCGGATTTGCTTCTTAGCCTGATAAAGGCTTTTTGTAAAGTATTAAGAACACTCTGGTAAGTTATGTCCATTACTTCTGCTATTTCTTTTGTATTTAAATTACTATAATATTTTAAATAAATAGCTTCCCTTTCTCTTGCAGATAAAGAATTTAATAATTTTAGAAGTATAGCAGATTTTAATTTAAACGTTTCTTGTTTAGTACTTAATTCCTCAATAGACAAAGAAAAATTAGACTCTAAGATACTTGAGTCGTTATATGTGGTATACTTACGTTCTTTTTTTAAGTTGTTTAATAAATTTCTTCTGTAAGATATAAATAAGTATGCTTTTATATTAGATACCTTACCTATAGTATGCCTATGTTCATGTAAATAGACAAAGAAACTTTGTAGAGAGTCTTCTGTTAATTCTGTGTTGCCAGATATTTTTAAACCATAATTATACAACATAGGATAAAAATGCTTGAATAAGCAAGAAAAAGCATTTAAATCTCCCTCAATAAATAAATACCACAAAGATTTTTCAGTTGAAATTTCCATATGTTTTTAAGTACTTGTTAATCAAATATATACTTTTTGGGTTAAAAAATTACATAATTTTCATTAAATAGTAGTTTTTTGTTATAAAAATAATAATTCACTATTTAAATTTAGTATTCCTAATAATACCATTGTTAATTTTATCAATATGTATTACAGAAGTAAAAACTATATTTGCAGCGTTTAAAAATTAATTTACATGAAAGCAGGTATAGTAGGTCTACCCAACGTAGGAAAATCAACTCTTTTTAATTGTTTGTCTAATGCAAAAGCACAGAGTGCCAATTTTCCTTTTTGTACAATAGAACCAAATATTGGAGTAGTAAATGTTCCAGATGCTAGGCTTCAGAAATTAGAAGAATTGGTAAATCCAGAGCGTGTATTGCCTGCTACTGTAGATATTGTAGATATTGCTGGTTTAGTAAAAGGGGCTAGTAAAGGAGAAGGACTTGGAAATCAATTTTTAGGAAATATTAGAGAGACGGATGCTATTCTTCATGTTTTGCGTTGTTTTGATAATGATAATATTGTGCATGTAGATGGTTCTGTAGATCCTATTAGAGATAAGGAAACTATAGATATGGAGTTGCAGTTAAAAGATTTAGAGACTGTAGATAAAAAATTAGAAAAAGTAAAAAAAGCTTCTAGAACAGGGAATAAAGACGCCCAAAAAGAAGAGGCTGTTTTGGTTGCTATAAAAACAGGATTAGAATCTGGAACTTCAGTAAGAGCAATAGAAATAAGTGAAGATGATAGAGCAGAGTTTGTGAAACCTTTACAGTTTATAACGGATAAACCGGTTTTATATGTATGTAATGTAGATGAAGATGCTGCTGTTTCTGGTAATGCATATGTAGAAAAAGTAAAGGAAAATGTAGCTGTAGAAAATGCAGAAGTTATTGTATTGGCTGTTGGTACTGAGGCTGATATTACAGAGTTGGAAACTTATGAAGAACGACAAATGTTTTTAGAAGATTTAGGGTTAGATGAGCCTGGTTCTGCTAAACTTATTCGTGGCGCTTATAAATTATTAAACTTAGAAACTTATTTTACAGCTGGAGAAAAAGAGGTTCGTGCTTGGACAATTCCTGTAGGAGCTACTGCGCCACAAGCAGCAGGTGTAATCCATACCGATTTTGAAAAAGGATTTATTAGAGCAGAAGTTATTGGGTATGATGATTATGCTACTTACGGTAGTGAGGCAAAAGTAAAAGAAGCTGGTAAAATGCGAGTTGAAGGCAAAGAATATATTGTAAAGGACGGCGATGTTATGCATTTTCGTTTTAACGTATAGTAGTTATTTGCTACATGTAAAAAAAGGTATTAAAAACATCCGTTTTTTAATACCTTTTTTAGTGCAAATTATTTATTTATCTATTTTGAACATTGTATTTAGGTTGATTACTTAAATTTACTTTTATGTAAGTAGTCTAGTTTAGCGGTATGTTTAAAACCTCTTCAAAAACTACTATTGGTATTATTTATGCCATTTTAGGAATATTATTATTCTCTGCAAAAGCTGTATTAGTAAAATTAGCATATGGGTATTCTATAGATCATTTAACTTTGCTTTTGTTTAGAATGGTATTTGCTTTACCATTTTATGTGGCTATAGCGTACAAGTGCAAGAATTCTAAAAGTGTTACCATAAGGACTAAAGACTATTTATGGTTATTCTTGTTTGGTTTTTTAGGGTATTACTTAGCAAGCTTATTTGATTTTGTTGGGTTGCAATACATTAAAGCTGGTTTAGAAAGAATTATCCTATTTATATATCCAACCATTGTGGTTTTGCTTTCTTGGTTGTTTTTTAAGAAAAAACTATCTACGCAACAATCTTTGGCTATTTTTATTACGTATGTAGGGGTTCTAATTACTTTTTGGGATGAAATAGGTTTAGAGGGGACTTCGGTATATAAAGGAGCTTTTTTAATCTTTTTAAGTGCAATTACTTATGCTTCTTATTTGGTAGGTAGTGGTTGGTTAATTCCTAAATTTGGAGTGCTTCGTTTTACCGCTAATGCTATGATAGTATCTACGTTTTGTGTTGTGGTTCATTTTTTAATTCAAGGTAATTATGCCATTTTTAGTTATCCAAAAGAGGTATATTTTATTAGTGCCGTAATGGCAATTTTCTGTACTTTAATTCCGTCTTTTTTAGTCTCTTCCGCAATAGAAAAACTTGGGGCAAATACCTTTTCAATTTTTGGAAGTTTAGGTCCGGTTTCTACTATAGTTTTGGCTTTTATTTTTTTAGAGGAACGTATTTCATTACTACAAGTAGTTGGTATGTTAATTGTAATTAGTGGCGTGTCTATAATATCAAAGAAAAAAGAGGAATAAATGGTAAAAAACTACCTGTTTTGTCTTTTTTTTCAATAAAACACCTATTCTATCAACAAAAACACTTTTTTTATTGTTAATTACTTTAGTCGTTAAGGGTTTTATTTTTTTTAAACTCGTGCTATATTAGCAACACTTTCGAATAAATCGCAATATATGGCAGAAAACACACAATATACCGAGGATAATATACGCTCCCTAGACTGGAAAGAACATATTCGTATGCGTCCAGGTATGTATATTGGTAAATTGGGTGATGGTTCTTCTGCAGATGACGGTATTTATATTCTCTTAAAAGAAGTTATAGATAACTGTATTGATGAGTTTGTTATGGGGGCTGGTAAAACCATTGAAATATCTATTAAAGATAAATTAGTAAATGTTAGGGATTATGGTCGTGGTATTCCATTAGGAAAAGTTGTAGACGTAGTTTCTAAAATGAATACTGGTGGTAAATATGATTCTAGAGCTTTTAAAAAATCGGTAGGTTTAAATGGTGTTGGTACTAAAGCGGTAAATGCTTTATCTAGTTTTTTTAAAGTACAATCTTCTAGAGATAGTCAATTAAAAACAGCAGAGTTTAGTCAGGGTAATTTAATGCAGGAAGAGGGACCTTCCGAAACCTCGCAACGTAAGGGAACAAAAGTATCTTTTATACCAGATGAGTTAATTTTTAAAAACTTTAAATATCGTAATGAGTATGTAGAGCGCATGCTTAAAAATTATGTGTATTTAAATCCAGGTTTAACTATTGTTTTTAATGGAGAAAAGTTTCATTCCGAAAATGGCCTTAAAGACCTTTTAGAAGATAATAACAATGTAGAGGATATGTTGTATCCTGTTATACATTTAAAAGGTAATGATATAGAAGTAGCTATTACGCATAGTAAAACCCAATATAGCGAGGAATACCACTCTTTTGTAAACGGACAAAATACAACACAAGGGGGAACACACCAAGCAGCATTTAGAGAGGCAATTGTAAAAACAGTCCGCGATTTTTATAGTAAAAGTTACGAGGCATCAGATATTCGAAAATCTATTATTTCGGCAATATCTATAAAAGTAATGGAGCCAGTTTTTGAGAGTCAGACAAAAACAAAACTAGGTTCTACAGATATGGGAGGAGATTTACCTACCGTACGTACCTATATAAATGACTTTGTTGGTAAATATTTAGACAATTACCTTCATAAAAATACAGAAACTGCAGAGCTTTTACAACGTAAAATTGTACAAGCAGAACGCGAGCGAAAAGAACTTTCGGGAATACGTAAACTTGCAAAAGATCGTGCTAAGAAAGCTAGTTTGCACAACAAAAAACTTAGAGATTGCCGTATACATTTAGGGGATACTAAAAAAGATGGTTACCTAGAGAGTACTTTGTTTATAACAGAGGGAGATTCTGCATCTGGTTCTATTACAAAATCTCGTAATGTAAATACGCAAGCAGTTTTTAGTTTAAAAGGTAAGCCTTTAAACTCTTACGGAATGTCTAAAAAAGTGGTGTATGAGAATGAAGAGTTTAACCTTTTACAAGCAGCACTGAACATAGAGGAATCTATGGAAGATTTACGATATAACAATATTGTAATTGCTACTGATGCCGATGTAGATGGTATGCATATTCGTCTTTTACTAATAACTTTCTTTTTACAGTTTTTTCCAGAGCTAATAAAAGAGAATCATTTGTATATATTACAAACGCCATTGTTTAGAGTGCGTAATAAGAAAGAAACTATCTACTGTTATAGCGAAGAAGAAAGACGAAATGCAATTGAGAAATTAACAGGAAAACCAGAAATTACCCGATTTAAAGGTTTGGGAGAAATATCACCAGATGAGTTTGTGCATTTTATTGGGGATGATATTCGCCTAGAACCTGTAATGTTAGATAAGACAATGTCTATAGAGAACCTATTACAATTCTATATGGGGAAAAACACGCCAGACAGGCAAAAGTTTATCATAGAGAATCTTAAAGTAGAGATTGATTTAGTAGAGGAAAAGTAATAATAAATAAAAATACGCATCTTCTTTTATGGAAGACAACGAAGAACCAAACCAAGAACATATAGAAAACAATGACGATTCCCAAGTAGCCTTAACCAAGGTTACGGGAATGTATAAAGATTGGTTTTTAGATTATGCTTCTTATGTAATTTTAGAACGTGCAGTACCAGCTATAGAAGATGGCTTTAAACCTGTGCAAAGAAGAATTCTACATGCTTTAAAAGAGTTAGATGATGGTCGTTACAATAAAGTAGCGAATGTTGTTGGGCATACTATGCAGTATCACCCGCATGGGGATGCTAGTATTGCAGATGCCATGGTGCAAATTGGCCAGAAAAATTTGCTAATTGATACTCAAGGAAACTGGGGAAATATTTTAACAGGAGATAGAGCGGCAGCATCAAGATATATAGAAGCAAGGCTTTCTAAATTTGGTTTAGAAGTAGTGTTTAGTCCTAAAATTACAGAATGGCAATTATCTTATGATGGTAGAAAAAAAGAACCAGTAAATCTTCCAGTTAAGTTTCCACTATTATTAGCACAAGGAGCAGAAGGTATTGCTGTAGGTTTATCTACAAAAGTATTACCACATAATTTTAATGAACTCATAGATGCGTCTATAAAGCATTTAAAAGGTTCTAGATTTACTATTTTTCCAGATTTTTTAACTTCAGGAATTATAGATGTTAGTAATTATAATGACGGACTTCGTGGTGGAAAAATACGAGTGCGTGCAAAAATAGCACAATACGATAGTAAGACATTGGTAATAAGTGAAATACCTTACGGAACTAATACTTCTTCTTTAATAGAATCTATCCTTAAAGCAAATGAAAAAGGAAAGATAAAAATTAAGAAAATTGAAGACAATACAGCTGCAGATGTCGAGATTTTGGTGCATTTACCAGGTGGAATATCGCCAGATAAAACTATAGATGCATTATACGCTTTCACTTCATGTGAATCTTCTATTTCTCCGTTAGGTTGCATTATAGAAGATAATAAACCCTTGTTCATTGGAGTAACCGAAATGTTAAAGCGCTCTACTGATTATACGGTAGAATTGTTAAAGAGAGAATTAGAAATTCAATTAAACGAGCTAGAAGAACAATGGCATTTTTCATCTTTAGAAAGAATCTTTATTGAAAATCGTATTTATAGAGATATAGAAGAAGAAGAAACATGGGAAGGTGTAATTTCTGCTATAGATAAAGGGTTAAAACCACACGTAAAACATTTAAAAAGACCAGTTACAGAAGAAGATATTGTTAGACTTACAGAAATTAGAATAAAACGTATTTCTAAGTTTGATATTGATAAGGCACAACAATTATTAGATAATTTAGAAGAACGCATAGCAGAGGTTAAGCATCATCTTGCGCATATTATTGAATTTGCTATAGATTACTTTAAAAACTTAAAAGCTAAATATGGTAAAGGTAGAGAACGTAAATCTGAAATTAGAGTTTTTGATGATATAGAAGCTACTAAAGTTGTTATTAGAAATACAAAACTATATGTAAATAGAGAAGAAGGTTTCTTTGGAACATCACTTCGTAGAGATGAGTATGTAACAGATTGTAGTGATATTGATGATATTATTGTTTTTACCAAAGAAGGTAAAATGATGGTATCTAAGGTAGATTCAAAAACTTTTGTAGGAAAAAATATTATACATGTAGCAGTCTTTAAAAAGAAGGATTCCAGAACCACTTATAATATGATTTATAAAGATGGTAAAGGCGGTGCTACGTATATTAAAAGATTTAATGTAACGAGTATGACTCGTGATAAGTTATATGATTTAACTGCAGGAAAACCTGGATCTCAAGTACTATACTATTCGGCTAACCCTAACGGAGAAGCAGAAGTAGTTACTATAAACTTGCGACAAGTTGGTAGTGTTAAAAAACTGAAATGGGATATAGATTTTTCGGATGTTTTAATAAAAGGGCGTGGCTCTAAAGGAAATATTGTTACTAAATACGCTGTAAAACGAATAGAACTTAAAGAAAAAGGAGTTTCTACCTTAAAACCAAGAAAAATTTGGTTTGATGATGTGGTGCGTAGATTAAATGTAGATGGGAGAGGAGAGTTGTTAGGAGAATTTAGAGGAGATGATTTACTGTTGATCGTAACTCAAAAAGGTATGGTTAAAACCATGTTACCAACCTTGACGTCTCATTTTGAGGATGATATGATAGTTCTGGAAAAATGGATTCCTAAAAAACCATTATCAGCTATTTATTGGGATGGAGATAAAGAAAGGTTAGCTGTAAAACGTTTTTTAATAGAACAAGAAAACAGAGAAGACCTTATTATCACAGAGCATCCAAAATCTTATTTAGAGTTAATTTCTACAGATTGGAGGCCATTGGTAGAGCTTGAGTTTGTGAAGCCAAGGGGAAAAGACCCAAAACCTAATGTAACTATAAATTTAGAAGAATTTATTTCTATTAAAGGTATAAAAGCATTAGGAAACCAACTTACTTCAGATAAAGTAAAAAATGTTAATTCTTTAGAAGCATTACCTTATGAAGTAGAAGAAGAAACACCTATTAGTGAAATAGAGGTTGTGGAAGAAAGTCAGGATAAAAAACCAGAAATAAAAGAGCAGAAAAAGAATTCTTCGGAAGAAAAAGAAACTAATACTTCTTCAAAAAGTTCTCCTGATGCTGCTGATAGTGATATTGACGACGATGGACAAATAACACTTTTTTAATTTCTTGTTTATGAAAAAATTTATTGAAGAGTTTAAAAATTTTGCTGTAAAAGGTAATATGATAGATATGGCTATTGGTATTATTGTGGGAACAGCATTTAACAAAGTAGTGAATACATTAGTTAAAAAAATAATAATGCCACCTCTATCTTTATTATCAGAGGGTGTTACCTTGACCAATAGGAAAATTGTTTTACGTGAAGGTAATACAAATGGTATAGAAGAAGTTGCCATCTGGTATGGAGAACTTATAGAGGTTTTAGTAGATTTTGGAATCATTTCTCTGACAATTTTTGTGGTTTTAAAGTTTATAAATCATTTTAAGGATAAAGCAGAAAATCCAGAAGATAAAACAGTAGCAACTCCAAAAGATATTGAGCTGTTATCTAAAATGGAACAGCTACTGAAAAGGCAAAATGAGATTTTAGAAAAGAATAATAAATAATAATTATTTAGAAATTATAAATAAAAATAGCCTAATCCTTATATCTAAGTATTGTATGGCTATCTTTGAAAAAAACATTTTTTTAATTTATGGATTTGACCAACCCCCTTATATATGGTGTTCCTTGTTTTATAGCATTAATTTTACTAGAAATAACCTATAGTCATACACATGATAATGAAGATTTATATGTGTGGAAAGATTTAATGGCAAGTGGTGCTATGGGAATAGGTTCTGCTATTTTAGGACCATTAATAAAAGTTACCGTTTTAATTACTGTTTTTAATTACACCTATGAATTCTTTAACCCTTTAGTAGATGGTGTTCGTACTAATATCATGGGGTATGAATCTTTTGGATATGCATGGTATATATTTTTATTATGTCAGTTAGCAGATGATTTTACGTACTACTGGTTCCATAGGGCCAATCATGAAATTAGATTATTATGGGCTGCTCACATTGTGCACCATTCTTCGGACCATTTTAATTTAGGAACAGCTATTAGAAATGGTTGGTTTACGTTATTATATAAGCCTTTTTTTTATATGTGGATGCCTGCGGTAGGGTTCCCTGTAGAAGTTGTGGTTTTTGCTTTAGCAATAGAATCTTTTTGGCAATTTCAATTGCATTCTAAATATGTGCCTAAGATGGGGTGGGTAGAAAAAATATTTAATACGCATACTATGCACCAAGTGCACCACTCCCAAAATGTGGAATATTTAGATAAAAACCATGGAGGATTTTTAAATGTTTTTGATAAAATATTTGGAACATGGAAAGAGCTAGATGATGATGTGGATGTTAAGTTTGGTGTAATACATGCACCACAGTCTTATAATCCGTTGGTAATTTTAACTCATGAATTTAAAGATATTTGGAATGACACTAAAAAGTCACCAAAACTATCCCATAAACTAATGTATATTTTTGGTCCTCCTGGTTGGAGTCATGATGGAAGTACCATGACAGTTAAGCAACAACAAAGTTTATTTAAAGATCATAAGAACACCAATCCTAATACTAAATTTAGTAGACCAAATTAAAATATATCTTTATCTTTATAGTTGTACCTCATTCCTTATAAATTATGAGATGCTGGTTTTAGTTTTCTAAGTTTTATATTCACTTAAAAAAAATAAAATGAAAAGATATATCTCTATTTTAATACTATTTTTTATTTTTCTAGCTTGTGAAGAAAAGAAAGAGCTTAGTTCTGTTGCTACAGAAAATTGGACAAAAAGAGCTGCAAGTGCATCAATAAAAGATTCTTTAGAATTTGGAAAATCTTACTTGTCTATATATTCTCAAATTTATAGTTTATCGGAGCATAAAAGGCATAACTTAACTGCTATGGTAAGTTTAAGAAATACTAGTGATAAAGACACAATTTATTTACTTAATGCCAATTATTTTGATACACATGGAAAGTTAATTAGATCCTATTTTGATTTTCCTATATATTTAGCTCCTATGGAGACTACAGAAATAATTATAGAGGAAGGAGATGTGACAGGAGGAACAGGTTCTAATTTTTTAATAGAATGGAAAAAACAATCAAAAACATCAGAGCCTTTATTTGAAGGAGTAATGAGTTCTACGTTAGGACAACAAGGACTTTCTTTTACTACACAAGCTAAGAGAATAGAATAATGTAATGAAAGAAATAATAACTACTATTTTTTTCCTTTTTGCTGTAATAGATCCAATAGGTTCTGTTCCTGTTTATTTAGAAGCAACTAAAGAATTTGATAAATTACATAAAAAGAAAATTGCCATAAGAGCATCATTAATTGCATTTGGTATTTTATTATTCTTTATTGTTATTGGACAGTTAATTCTGGAGGGAATGTCTGTTTCGTTAGATGCGTTTCAAATATCAGGCGGTGTTATTCTTTTTCTTTTTGCCCTTACTATGATTTTTGGAGATGGCAAACCAGAAAGAGAAAAAAATCAAATAACAGATTATAAGCATGTTACTATCTTTCCTGTAGCAATACCATCTATTGCCTCCCCAGGAGCAATAATGGCGGTAGTAATTATGACGGATATCACATATTTACTATCCAACAACAAGCAATTACTACCTTACTTGTTTTTGTTGTTATTGCAATTACTTCATTAATTTTACTTACCGCTAGTGTTGTTCAAAAACGTATTGGGAGCTACGGTATAACTGTAATTAGTAAAATTATGGGATTAATTTTAGCATCCTACGCAGTACAGAGTATACTTAGTGGTATTAGTGACTATTTTATGTTTAAATAATTAATTACTTTTAGTTAAAGTTTTTTAAACTGTTTTTTTAACCTTAAAGCAATCGCTTAGTTTTGTCTTGTAGATGATAACCAATGGCTCGTAAAAAACAATATATCGAACAAGAAGTAATAAAAAAGGCAATGGGTCTTTTTTGGCGTAATGGCTATGAAGCAACTTCTGTACGTATGTTAGAAAGGGAAATGGGTATTAACCAGTTTTCTATCTATTCTAGTTTTAATAATAAACAAGGTGTTCTTTTAGAAAGTGTAAAGTATTATAAAAAGCAGATTAATGTTATCAAAGAAAAGCTTAGAACATCTAACAATGGTGTTGTTGGATTAAAACAATATTTTTATGATTTTATAGAGTTTTCTAGCGAAGGAGAAATACAAAAAGGGTGTTTAGTTACCAATATTGTAAATGAGATAAATGAAGAACAAGAACCAGAGGTAATGTTTGAGTTAAAGAGATTTGCAAATGAAATTAGAGCTTTATTTATAAGTAATTTAAAACAAGACGACAAAAAAGAAAATTATTTAATAGAACAACAAGCAGATTTTTTAATGAATACACTTTTAGGCTTGTCTATTGCATCTAAAGTATTTAATAAAAAACAATTAAAAAATAGTATAGAAGTTGCATTTACAAATATGTAGCATTTTTTTTTGTATAATTACTAAGCATTTGCTTAGTTAAAGTTTGAATAAAAATTAGAATCATGATAACATTACAAGTATACAATATGGAATCTACACTCGAAGAAGTAAAACCATTATTAAAAAAAACAAAAAAGCGTATGGAATGATTCTTGGTTTATATGGATTATTAGCAGGTTCGCCAAAATTTTTAGAAGCATAGCAGACTTCATTTGATGAAGAATAATTAAATGTTGTTTAGCAATCTATTAATGTTCAGTACCCTTGACATTAATGTGTTCCTGTACATACAGGTATTGCAATAATGATGAAAGTTAATGATTCTATTACTGAAGCCTTGCGTAACGAACCCCCTTTAGATAGCTGAAATTAGAAGCTTTTTTGTAGCTGGATATGAAGAAAAAAATGTTTTAAATGTAATCTTAAGCTTATCTCATAAAACAATAAGTAACAGAACAAATCATATAGCTAATATGCATATCGATGCTGCTTTTAAATAGTTTAAATGTTCTAAGAAATAAAAATTGCTGCAAATGTAGATTTATGATGAAGATGATTGTGGTATGTAAACCTTCCGTGTCCCCCGCGGAGGGTTTTTATAAATTTTGAATTTCACCAATAAAAGATTTATAAAAATAGTTTTAAGCTTAAATTAATAGGATTATATATAAAATAAGAATTTTCCGTTATATTTTATAAAATATAATTGATGAAAAAAATCTTACTTCTTGTCTGCCTCATTTTTTGTTCTTGTATTTCTGATGATACTATTGAGGTGTCTAAATATCCCATAATTACTACTATCAAAGAAATAACAGAAGTTTATGATATTAATTTAGATTTGAGCGGAAAAAGTGAGACTTGTAGTGTACACAAGTATTTTGATGGGTCTGTAGAGTTAGAATATACGTATGATTTAATAGAGACAGATAGGTATAGTCCTTTGTATTATTCCATTACAATAGCTAAGGAACGAAGTGTTAAGGAAGCAAAAAAGGCATATCAATTAACTAATGGCGCTTATAATATAGTTGCAAGTTCTTTTGGTCAAGGTACTGAAGAGGTAAAAAATATAAATCTTCCTGGAGAGGATAGTTTTTATGCTATTAGAACCTATGATGGAGAACCTAATGGTGTATTACTTACTATACGTGATGGTAAATTTATTTATAATCTTATTACTTCTGGTATATATACGGAAGATCATAGTTTGGTTAAAGAGGTTATTCTTCCAGAAATAGAAAATTTGAAGAGATTTACTATTGTAGAGTAAATTTGTATTTTAAGATTGAAATTTTACTCATGGAAGAATATATTAAGAGCCTTGAAAATGAATTTGCCAATAGTGCAGATAGCTTAGTTGCTATGCATCAAAAAGCGTACATGCGTGATCAATTTGATTATTATGGATTAAAAACTCCTATTAGAAGAGAAATTCAAAAACCATTTTTAATTACATCTTACCTTCTTCCTAAAGAGGTGCTTCCAAAATTAATTAAAATTTTATGGAGTAAACCGCAAAGAGAGTTTCAGCATTTTGGACAGGAATTAGTGTTTAAATATATAAAAGCCCAAGAAGTAGAAGATATTTTGCTTTATGAGTATATGATTACAAATAAATCTTGGTGGGATACAGTAGATTTTATTGCGGTTAAATTATTAGGAGCTTATTTTAAAAAATTTCCTGAAACTAAAGATGCAACTATTAAAAAGTGGCTAAAGACTAATAATATTTGGCTACAACGGAGTGCTATACTTTTTCAATTAAAATATAAAAAGGAATTAGATACATTAGTATTGCACAATACAATTAATAGTTTGTTGGGTTCTAAAGAGTTTTTTATAAATAAAGCTATAGGTTGGGTTTTAAGGGAATACAGTAGAACCAATCCTAACTGGGTTGTGGAATTTGTAGCGAATACAAATTTAGAGCCATTAAGTAGGAGAGAGGCATTAAGGTTATTAAAATAAAAACACCCTAGCAAATTATTTTACTAGGGTGTTTTTTTGTTTAGAAAAGTGAAATTACTCTTCTATATTTTCAGTTATTCCTTTTTTATTTTTTTTCATTCTTAAATCAAAAAATTCTACCATTAAAGAAAATGCAATAGTAAAGTATAAATATCCTTTTGGAATGGTGCCAACTTCATTGCCGAAAACAATTAAATGAGCAAGGTGTGCTGCTTCTGCAATAAGCATAAACCCAATTAATATTAAGAAAGATAACCCAAGTATTTGTACGGACGGATGACGATTTACGAACTCCCCAACTGGGTTAGCAAATAACATCATTATTATCACAGAGACAACCACGGCAACAATCATTAAAATTAATGCATCATTAGGGTTTGGAGATATTCCATTTGTCATTCCAATAGCTGTTAAGATAGAATCAAAAGAGAAAACAATATTAATAACTGTTATTTGTACTATAGCGTTGCTTAATGTTTTAGAACGAGCTTTAGTTACTTCTCTTTCATCATGACCTTTATCCTCTACTTTTTCATGTATTTCTTTTGTACTCTTGTATAGTAGGAATAATCCACCAGCAAAGAGAATTATTGCTTGTCCGCTAATACCGCCAGAAATCCAATCCAAATCAATAACCCAGAAAGGTTTTTTCATGGAGGTTAGTAAGGATATACCAAAAAGAAGTACAATACGCATAACCATGGCCAATACTAAGCCTATGTTAGTTGCCTTTTTTCTTTGCGCAGGTTCTAATTTTCCTGCAGCAATAGATATGAAAATAATATTATCTATACCTAATACAATTTCTAAAAAGGTTAAAGTTAAAAGGGCTATCCAAGCATCTGGATTAGAAAAAATTTCAAACATGGTTATTTAGTTTTTGTTGCCGTTCCCGTTCTTACAATTAGTTTTTTATTGGCGTCTTTTACAGCATTCTTATATTCAAAAGTATAAGAATTTTTTGTGGTACTCAAAATTTTATAATGAATGGCAATATCATTATTTAAATCTTTTAAAACAAATTCACAATCATTTAACCACCGTACAGAAGCACTGTCAATTTTATTATCATAATAATCTACACTGTATTCTTTGTCACGTATAAATTTACCGGTTTTAGAAACTCCATTTATTTCATATGTAAACGTAAATTCTCCAGTTTTAAAATTGCTACAGTTTCGTTCTGGTTGGTAACAAGAAATAACTGTTAATAATAGTAATATTATGCAGATTATTTTTTTCATCATAGTTTAAGAAAATAATTAAGTTAGCAAACCTTATTATAGGTTTTAGGTAAAGTATTTATTTATATAAATTTAATTAAATATTTCACTTTCAGATTATTGCGTGTATATTTTTGTTTTTAGTTGTTTTAATATTTAATTACATAACAAAAAACACGCTATAGATTACAAATGTAATTTATATAGATTGTATTTTTACTAATTAAATTTAAGAATTTTAGATGTTTTCATCCATAGAGTATAAGAATATAAAAGAGAAATCTGTTACTGGTCGTTATGTAATTAATGAACAAATTTTCTCTGTTTTAGAAAAATTGCCTTCAGAATTTAGTGTTTCCTATATTGGAGATTCTGTCCAAAAAAGAAAAATATATAGCGTTACTGTTGGTAATGGATCCAATAGAATTTTAATGTGGTCCCAAATGCATGGTAATGAATCTACCACTACAAAAGCAGTATTAGATTTAATTAATTATTTACAACAAGATACTAAAGAAGTAAATAATATAAAAGCTAATTGTACACTACATATTATCCCTATGCTAAATCCAGATGGGGCACATGCCTACACAAGAATAAATGCAAATGGGATTGATTTAAATAGAGATGCGCAAAACCAAACCCAGCCAGAGAGTACTATTTTAATGGCAGAGTATAAAAAGTTTAAACCTAACTACTGCTTTAATTTACATGACCAGCGTACTATTTTTAATGTAGGGACAACGAATAAGCCTGCAACAGTTTCTTTTTTAGCTCCTGCACACAATGAAGAAAGAACTATTTCTAAAACTAGAGGAATAAGTATGCAATTAATTGTTGCAATGAATAGTGAGTTACAAAAAATAATTCCAGGTCAAGTTGGAAGGTATGATGATGGGTTTAATGCAAATTGTGTGGGAGACACTTTTCAAATGCTACACGTTCCAACAATACTTTTTGAGTCTGGTCATTACCCTAACGATTATGAAAGGGAAACTACACGAGAACTTATATATATATCTTTACTAAAAGCAATTAGTACAATTAGTTTAGGTACTATTCCTAGTTATAGCCAAGAAGACTATACTACCATACCAGAAAACGGAAAACTTTTCTTTGACGTTTTAATAGGTAATGCAGAGGGAATTAACTCAAGTTTAGACCCAAATACAGATATAGGAATATTGTTTAAAGAAACCTTAATAAATGGTGTTCTTGAGTTTGTGCCAGCAATAGAAAAGGTTGGAAAATTAACAACATCTTATTTTGGTCATAAAACCTATAATTGTTTAAAAGAAGAAGAGTTGTTTAACTTAAAAAAGGAACCTTTCATAGAACTTTTAGAAAATTTTATTGCATAATATGATATTTAATTACCTAAACGTTACATTTTTGTTATAATAAAGCAACTTTTATTGAGTTTTCTATCGTAATTTATTATTTTCGCATTTAAACTATTTAAAACCATGAGTAAAGTTAAGTTAGACGAGATAGACCACCAGATTCTAGATATGTTAATAGATAACACTAGAACTCCATTTACAGATATAGCAAAGAAATTATTAATATCTGCTGGTACTGTACATGTTAGAGTAAAGAAAATGGAAGAGGCAGGAATAATAAAAGGTTCCTCTTTAACTATAGATTATGTTAAGTTAGGATATTCTTTTATAGCTTATGTTGGTGTTTTCTTAGAAAAAACGCACCAGACAAAATTTGTATTAGAGCGTTTAAATGAAATTCCAAATGTAACTGTTGCTCATATTACTACAGGAAAGTTTAATATTTTCTGTAAAATTAGAGCAAAAGATACTACTCACGCTAAAAATATTATTTTCAAAATTGATGATATTGAAGGAATTAGTAGAACAGAAACAATGATTTCTTTAGAAGAAAGTATTAATGATAAAAAACGATTAATGCACAAAATTTTTAATGAACTTTAATAGCATTAATTACTATAAACTTAAATCCTAATTGAAATTATTTTAATTAGGATTTTTTATTTATTAAAAATGAAAAAATCAGATTTACTAGAGGTAGAATATAAAGAGTTTTATGCTACCTATTTTAAATACTCTTGAGGATGTAGAGCTCATGTCTGAATTGCTTAATGGAAAAAAACAGTTTCTAGATTTAGTAGAAACTATAGATGCTACTAAATTTTCTTATGCCTATGGTAAAGATAAATGGACAGTGGCAGAAGTTTTGTTACATATTATAGATACAGAAAGGGTTTTTCAATATAGGGCACTGTGTTTTTGTAGAAATGATAAAACAGCTTTACCAAGTTTTAATGAAAATGATTATGTAAAAGAAGTTTCTGTAGCGAATAGAAATAAAGAAAATATAGTAGAAGAATTTCTTGCTGTAAGAGAGTCTACAATTACATTGTTTAAGAATATTACTAAAGAACAACTGTTACACACAGGTACAGCAAGTAATATACAATGGAGTGTTGGCGGATTAGGCTTTGTTATTTGTGGTCATCAAAAGCACCACATGAAAATTTTAAAAGAAAGGTATTTTTAGTCTATTCTATTTCATTCTCTAAAGAATCTGAATCTATATCTAATTGCATTTCAGAAGAATCTACTTCTTCTAAAACATTTGTAGTATTAGGTTCTATTTCTTTTTCTACGTTGTCTTCAAAATTTGCAATAAAGTTAGATAAGCTTTTACTAATTTTTACTAAGTAAATAGTGTCTTCTGTTTTTAGTTCAACAGTTTCTATAATTTCACCATTTAGATTTTTAAAAATTATAATATCATCATCTCCGTACCCATGAGGGTACGTTTCAATTAAAAGAGAAACAATGCTGTGGTCTAATTTTTTGTAATCTACAAGTTTGCGTAACATAATGTATAGGTTTGGTTTTTATACTACCGAATCTATATAATTTATGCTTTACTTTTTTTAAAGAGTTGTAAAATAAAGAATTTAGTACATGAATCTCTTATTCTTTGTAGTAAGAAAAAGCTTCGGAAAACAGTTCGTCTTTAATTTTAATGTCATAGACAGCTTCGCCAATACTTTTTAGTAAAACAAAATTGATGTTACCATGAGAATTTTTCTTATCAAAAATTAAAAGTTTTAAAATGCTTTTAATTCCTTCTTCAGTGAATTCAATTTTTTTATACCTGCTTAAAAAAGTTTTTTTAATATCTTCCAATTCACTTTTAGGTAGTCCTGTTAGTTTATAAGAAAGGTATCCTTCTAAAATCATTCCAATTGCAATTGCCTCTCCATGTAAAAGTGTTGGTAATTCTTTACTCTCTAAATAATGAGACTCTATAGCGTGCCCTAGTGTATGACCAAAATTTAATATTTTACGTAGGTTTTGTTCTGTTGGGTCAATGGTAACAACATCATTCTTAATAATAACAGAATCATGTATGTATGCTTCCATTTCTTTATAAGATGTTATTTTTTTAAGTTCTTCCCAATAGTTTTTGTCTTTAATAAGACCATGTTTTAGCATTTCTGCAAAGCCACTTTCTATTTGCCTAGCTTCTAAAGTCTGTAAAAATTCCGGAACAATAAGTACCATTTGCGGTTGGTTTATAACTCCAATTTGGTTTTTTAAAGGCCCTAAATCAACACCAGTTTTACCACCTACAGATGCATCAACCATGGAAAGTAATGTGGTAGGTATGTTTATAAAATTAATTCCTCTTTTAAAAGTAGAAGCAACAAAGCCACCTAAATCTGTAAGAACACCACCTCCTAGGTTTAGAAGAATACTCTTGCGGTCTCCACCAAGTTCAGAAAGTACACTCCAAACTCCTGTGCAAGTTTCTATATTTTTGTTTTCTTCACCAGATTCTATTTCTATAATTTCAAAAGCATAGTCTCCAGTAATTTGAGACATAAAAGCAGGTAAACAATGCTCATGCGTATTTTCATCTACCATAATAAATATAGTAGAATATGTTTTTTCTTCTAAATGGGTGTTTAGAGCATTAAAAGCATCTGTATTAAAATGTATAGAATAAGCCGTTGTGGTAATAGAGTTCATAGTTGTAATTAAGTTTTTCTCTAAAGTTTTTCAAAGAAAAATATTTTTTTAATAGCTCGCAAAATAAAGCTTATTTTAAATGAAATGGTTGTAAAAAGTGTTATTATATTTGATGTTGACTAATATTTTAATAAATGAAGCATATTTTTGAGAATACCGCAACGGCATTTGCCTTAAAAACGGATTCGGAATTAGAAAGAGCTTATTTTCTTTTTAAAATGATTGCAAATGAGCCTCTGGTAAAAATGGGTACATTAATGACAAATTTTGCAATTAAAGCACATTTGCCGGTAGAAGGCCTAATAAGAGCTACTGTTTTTGACCACTTTTGTGGTGGCGTAAATGAGGAAGATTGCCTGCCAGTGGTTGATAAAATGTGGGAAAAAGGAGTTTGTTCTGTTTTAGATTATTCTGTAGAAGGAAAAGAGGAAGAAGCTACTTTTGACGAAGCTTTACATAAGATTTTAAAGATTTTAAATTTTGTAAAAGAATTAGATTCTATTCCTTTTGCGGTATTTAAACCTACTGGTTTTGGAAGGTTTGCATTATTCCAAAAAGTATCTAGTAACATAGAGCTAACCGAAGAAGAAAAAGTAGAGTGGGAGCGTGTTATTAAAAGGTTTGACACGGTTTGTAAAAAAGCTTTTGATATGAAAGTAGCTTTGTTAGTAGATGGTGAGGAAAGTTGGATGCAAAATGCAGCAGACCAATTGGTAGAAGATATGATGGCAAAATATAATACGGAAAAAGCGGTAGTGTTTAATACGCTGCAAATGTATAGATGGGATCGTTTGGAATATTTAGAAAGGTTGCATAAAAGAGCTAAAGAGAAAGGTTTTTTGGTAGGTTTAAAAGTAGTACGTGGTGCTTATTTAGAGAAAGAAAATACTAGAGCAAAAGAAAAGGGGTACCCAACACCAATTTGTGCTAGTAAAAAAGATACCGATATTAATTTTGATGCTGCAGTTAGCTATATAATAGACAATTTAGATATTATTTCTCTTTTCTGTGGTACGCATAATGAAGCTAGTAGTTATGCTTTATTAGAACTTTTAAAGGAAAAGAATATCGAAAAATCGGATACTAGAGTTTGGTTTGGGCAGCTCTATGGTATGAGCGATCATATATCTTTTAATTTAGCTAATGAGGGCTATAATGTTGCAAAATATTTACCTTTTGGCCCAGTAAGAGATGTTATGCCGTATTTAATACGTAGGGCAGAGGAGAACACATCTGTGGCGGGGCAAACAACAAGAGAATTAACCTTGTTAAAAGAAGAACGAAAGAGAAGGAAAATTTAGTAAACAAGTTTACTTATTTGCGCTTTGTCTTTACAGTTTTTTACGGTTAAAATAGCTTCTTTTCCGTGTAAGTTGCCTTCTATAAGATAGGTTTTACATGGATTAGATTTAGTATCACTGTTTCCAAAGTCTACATCTCCGTTGGTTAAGAAAGAAGCAATATCTGTAGAGTCTAATTCTTTATTTAAAAGCAAGGTACTTATTTCTTCGGAGTAGTGTAACGGTTTAGAACGTATGTCTTTTAGTGTTCTACAATTTGGTAAATAACAAAAAGATAAACTGGTACCCGTTTCATCCGATTTTTTCTTGAAGAAAAAAGTTAAACAAACAATACCTAATGATAGGCCAAATACAAAGTAACCTAAACGTTTTAAAAATGCCATATTAAAAAATAAGAAAATTGATGTCGCTATACTGTAAGTCAAACCATTCGCCTACAGATTTATTGGTTAAAATTCCATGGTAAAGATACAGACCATTTCTAAGACCTTTGTCAAAACGTAAAGAATTTTCTATACCCCCGTCTTCTCCAAGTTTTAGTAGATAAGGTGTAAAAATATTACTAATAGATACCGATGCAGTTTTTGGGTATCTAGAAGGTATATTAGGAACACCGTAATGAACTACACCAAATTTTTCTACAGTAGGTTTATTATGGCATGTAACCTCACTAGTTTCAAAGCAACCACCCATATCTATACTAACATCTATAATTACAGCACCTTTTTTCATGTGTTCTACCATAGTACTAGAAACTACCACAGGTGAGCGGTCTTTACCTCTTGCAGCACCAATTGCAACATCACATCTTTTTAAGGCTTTTAATAAGTTTTTTGGTTGTATGGTAGAAGTGTATATAGTCTGGTTTAGGTTTGTTTGTATATTTCTAAGTTTAGTAATAGAGTTGTCAAAAACTTTAATATTTGCACCCAAGCCAATAGCAGATCTTGCGGCAAATTCACCAACAGTACCAGCACCAATAATTACAACTTCTACAGGAGGAACACCACTAATATTTCCAAACATTAAACCTTTACCTTCATTGGTAACTGCCATTAGCTCAGAAGCTATTAATACAGACGATATTCCTGCAATTTCACTTAAGGAACGTACCGCAGGGTATTTACCATCTTCATCACGTATATATTCAAAAGCAATGGCAGTAATTCTCTTTTTTGCCAATGCTTCAAAATATCTTTTTTCTTGTATTTTTATTTGTAATGCAGATATAATAGTTGCTTGCGGATTTAACATTTCTATTTCTGCTAAAGTTGGTGGCTCTACTTTTAATAGAAGCGGACAAGAAAACACCTTTTTAATATCGGTAGTAATTTCTGCACCAGCATTAGTGTATTCTATATCTGTAAAATTAGCACCTTCACCAGCGCCAGCTTCTATTAATATTCTATGGCCGTTGGCAGTTATGGCATTTACAGCATCTGGGGTTAAACAAATTCTTTTTTCTTGATTTTGATTTTCTTTTGGTAAGCCAATAAAAAGTTCTCCTTTCTGTTTTAAGATTTCTAAAGTTTCTTCTTGCGGAAGAAGTTGTTGTTTACTAAAAGGAGAGGTTGGTAAGTCCATAAAAATATATAAGCAATAAAATTAATGGTGTTAATATCAAATTTACAACTTTTAATGTAATAATAAGATATAGAAAAAACTTGGTGTTTTTTTGTCCGTTACAACGTTTAAAAGCGTTCTTTTATTGGGGTAATTTTTTCAGGTAAATAAGAATATAACTAATTTTGTATTATGAAAAATTATACCTCCTATATTTTTATATTTTTATTCCTAAACTTTTCTTTTTCTGTTAATGCACAAGAAATTAGAATTTTTACGGTGAAGGATTTTGATTTAAAAGATAGTGTGCAAACGTGTTTGGTAAATACTAAATATGGTAAGGAAGAATATGAGTTTTTAAAAGATGGACGTTTATCTAAGTCTGTTACAAGACATAATGATGCTGATTATAATATTACATACTATAAGTATGATGGAAAATTTTTAATAGAAAAAAGATTTGAAAACTATAGAGAAAACACTTTTGACCCTAGTACTTCCATTGCTAATATTTATACTATAGATAGTACAACAACTTTAAAAATCACAGAAAAAATACTTACGTATTCTAAAGAGTTTTTAGAACAATATGAATATACCTATTCTAAAGAAAATGTTTTAGAGAAAATTACAAGAACTAATGATAATGGTATAGATACTACTGCTATTACTTTTACAACTTTTAAAGGTGAAAACACAAAAACATATAGTTTAAATGGTGAGATTATTAAATCTATTAGAACATCAAAAATAAAAAAGAAAAATACTTCAGAACAAAAATTAGTGCTTACTAAGACTTTTTTAAATGGAGAACCAATATCTGCAGAAGAAGATAAAGTAAACCAAAAAGATAAAATAGTTTCTAAGATTAAGTTTTTGTTTAATACAGATAAAAAAGAGTTTGAACCACAGAAAGTTATATTATATGATTATAACGAAAATGACATGCTGATTAAAACGGAAGAGAAATTAGAAGATATTATCACGATAAAAGAATATGTGTACCAATATGATAATGGCAATTCTGGCAATTGGATTAAACAAATTATTACGCCAGATAATAGTTATAAAACCAGGACTATAACTTATTTTTAATAAGTAACTTACACTAAAGATTCTATTATTTCTTTTTTAATGGCATGTTCACCATCATATACTATTATGTTTACTTTACCATCAAGTAAAAGTTCTATTCTTTTTTCTTCTAAAACTCTTTTAGCCTCTGTAATATATTCGTCTTTATCACCAATAAAGAAGGTTATTTTTGTTTTGTTATCTATTAGATTAGAAAATTTCTCTTTAGTTAATTCTTTGGGTATAATTCCGCCGTATAATACTAAATGATTACATGGAACTTTAGAATAGCAAATCCACCTGCTAGCAATAGAAACGCCTTGTGAATATCCTAAAATTATTATATTATGTTGGTCAGTAACAGCTTCTTGTTGGTATACTTCATTTAAATAATTTAATATGTTTTTTGTTTCTAAAGTGGTATTTTCTTTAGTAAGCCAGCTAGAGCCAACACGACGAAATTTATTGTTTAAGTAATATTTAGAAGGAGCTTGTGGCGCTATTATATAATTTTCTTCAGGAGGTAAGGAATCAAAATGTTTAATAAAATATCTACTTAAATATCCAATGCCATGTAAAACAATCCATATGTTTTTGGTTTTATTGGTTAAGGAGTTAAGAGTTTCATAGGTGTTCGTTGTAGTGTAACTTACTTTTTTTTCTTGATTACTCATTTTTATTATCAATAACTAATATTGCAGTAAAGGTAAAAAACCAAAGTTTACTTTAAGAAACCATTCCCTTTTAAACACTTCTTTTATTCTTAGCTAATGCTTAATTTTACAAAAAAAAGGCATGAACGATTATAAAGAAAAGATTCTATCTATTTGTAATGAAAGCTCCAAAAACACACTTATGGAGACTTTAGAAATTGAATATACAGATGTTGGAGAAGACTTTTTAATTGCAAAAATGCCAGTAAATTCTAGAGTGCATCAACCAGATGGTGTTTTGCATGGTGGTGCTACTGCTGCTTTAGCAGAAAGCGTAGGGAGTACTGCTTCTTATATTTTCTTAGACGGACAAAACTTTTTTGTACGTGGTATAGAAATTTCTGCAAACCATGTAAAGAGTGTAAAAAAAGGCTTTGTATATGCTAAAGCACTTTTGGTACATAAAGGGCGTACAACGCAGTTATGGGAAATTAAGGTTACAGATGATGAAAATCATTTAATATCTGTTTGTAAATTAAGTACTATTGCCTTACCAAGAAAATAATATGCTTACCCAAATCATAAATAAAGCAGGTAAACAACTAGAAGCAAAATTACCTTTTGTTTTATACAGGAAACCTAATAGTGCTATTGTTAATGCAGGTTTTCAATCTACATCAGCTGTTTTTAATGTTAATTCTTTTGAAGAAAAAGGATTTGTTTTTGCTCCTTTTAATAGTGAGTCTCCTATAGTATTATTAAAATTTGATGATTTTTTAGAAGAGACTTATGAGTTTAGTATTAAAGCGTATAAACAGGGAATAGAGTACCCTAGTACTACAGAAGACAAGGAAGAACATATACAATTAGTTAAAAAGGCTATTTCTAAAATTGAGAATACCAATTTTAAAAAAGTAGTAGTTTCTAGAAAAATAGAACTGAACTGTATTAAAGACCCTTTTTTACTTTTTAGTTCATTATTACAAAAATATGTATCTGCTTTTTGTTACTTATGGTACCACCCTAAAGTAGGAATGTGGTTAGGAGCTACCCCAGAAATTCTTTTAAAATTAGAGAACAAAAGACTAACCACTATGTCTTTAGCAGGAACAAAACCCTATGAAAAAGATAAAAAAGTTACTTGGGGAACAAAAGAATTAGATGAGCAAAATTTAGTTACAGAATATATAACAAATGCATTAGAGAATAAAGTAGATAGACTATTATATTCTAAGGTAGAATCTATACGTGCTGGAAATTTGTGGCATTTAAGAACCAAGTTAACGGCAGATATTAAAAATGAATCTTTAAAAAGTATTATACAAGTACTACATCCTACGCCAGCAGTCTGTGGTATGCCTAAACAAGAAACAAAATCTTTTATTCTAGAAGAGGAAAATTACGATAGGGAATATTACACAGGGTATTTAGGAGAATTAAATTTTACGCAAGAAAATTTAAGAACTACAAGGCGTAAAAACACAGAAAATAATGTTTATAAAGCAATAAAAAAGGTGTCTGAATTGTATGTAAATTTACGTTGCATGCAACTAAAAGATGCCAAAGCAATATTATATGTTGGTGGTGGCATTACAAAAGACTCTGACCCAGAAAAAGAGTGGAAAGAAACTGTAAATAAAAGTAAAACAATGTTGTTTATACTTAATGCAACATAATCTTATTGTAGAATTGGGTTTAGTTAGTACATCGTTGTATTTTTGTTTTACATGAAATACTCTACAATTGCATCTGCACAAACTTTAATTTTACATTGTAAAGCAAAGGGAATAAAAAATATAGTTATATCTCCTGGTTCTAGAAATGCTCCCTTAACAATTTCATTTACAGAAAATGTTTTTTTTAGCTGCTATAGTATTGTAGATGAGCGTTCTGCTGCTTTTTTTGCACTTGGTATGGCGCAGCAATTAAAAGAACCTGTTGTTGTTGTTTGTACCTCAGGAAGTGCATTATTAAATTACTATCCTGCAATTGCTGAAGCATATTATAGTGGTATTCCTCTAGTTGTAATTTCTGCAGATAGACCTTCTTATAAAATAGATATTGGTGATGGGCAAACCATAAGGCAAGAAAATGTTTTTAGTAACCATATTGGCTATTCTGCAAATTTAAAACAAGATGCAAACCATGCTAGTGGAATTTATAATTCGCATATATTACATAATGGAGATTCTAAAAATGCCCAAGATACCATACAAGCTTATAACGATTCAGAATTAAATACAGCTTTGAATATAGCTATAAATTTAAAGCTACCAGTACATGTTAATGTACCTTTTGAAGAGCCTTTATATGATAAGGTTAGTACTGTATCTGTTGTTCCAAATATTCTTTTTGAAGAAGATTCTAATTCAAATCTTAATTATAAAATTAAAGATTTTAAAGAAAAATGGAGTAGTGCAGAACGCATAATGGTACTTGTAGGAGTTAATGAACCTAATGCCATAGACCAAGAGTTGTTAGATGTGTTAGGAAGAGATTCACGAATTATAGTTTTTACAGAAACTACTTCTAATTTACACCATCCCAATTTTTTTCCAAGTATAGATAGTATTCTTGCACCCATAGAAAAAGCAAATAATAAAGAAGAATTATTTAAGAATTTAAAGCCAGAAATTTTAATCACATTTGGAGGATTAGTAGTTTCAAAAAAAATAAAAGCCTTTTTAAGAGGTTATAAACCAGTAGAACATTGGCATATAGATAAACTAAAAGCCTTAGATACTTACTTTAGTTTAAGTCATCATGTAAAGGAAAAACCCTCTATTTTCTTAAAATCTATAGTAACATCAAAAAAAGAAAAAAGTAATTATTTTAATTTTTGGAATAAAAAAAGGAATCAATATCAACTCAAAAGAGAAGAATACATAGAAAAAATTCCGTTCTCAGATTTTAAAGTTTTTGATAGTATTTTAAAAAGCATACCTAATGAATATCAATTACAACTAGCAAATAGTTCTACGGTTCGCTACACGCAACTCTTTGATAATAATAAAACTGTTCCTGTTTTTTGTAACAGAGGAACCAGTGGAATAGACGGTAGCGTATCTACGGCTGTTGGTGCATCTATCTATAATACAACACCTACTTTATTGATTACAGGGGACTTAAGTTTTTTTTACGATAGTAATGGTTTATGGAATAATTATTTAAAAAAAGATTTTAAAATTATTGTTGTAAATAATGAAGGCGGAGGAATTTTTAGAATTTTACCAGGAAAAGAAGAATCTAAAACGTTTAACACTTTTTTTGAAACTAAAAATAATTTATCTGCAAAAGAAATATGTAAGCTATATAATTTAGAATACTTGCATGCAGAAGATGAATATTCATTAGAAGAACAATTAAGAAAAATGTATAAAACAGCTGAGAAACCTACAGTTTTAGAAATAAAAACCCCTAGATTAATAAATGATAAAATTTTGATTGATTATTTTGATTTCATATCTTAGACTTTTATTAACCATTAATTAATAACAATTCTAAACATTATGAGTAAAAGAGACGATCTAATTGCAAAGTATGCTGCAGACATTAAAGACAAGTTTGGAGAAAATGCTGATATGGATTTATTAACAAAAGTTACTATAGGATTAGGACCTTCTATCTACAACATTGATGCTTCTAAAGTATCTGGTGGAGATGAGAAAGAATTAGCAACTGTAAAGAACAACTACTTAATCAAAAAATTAGGTATGGAAGATTCTGCTAAATTAGATGAAGGTATTAAAACTGTAATGAATAAATATGGTTCTTCTAATAGAAATAAGCATAGAGCTGTTGTTTATTATATGCTTTGTAAGCATTTTGGAAAGCAGTCTGTTTACTAGACATAATTTCAATAAAAAATATGAAACCGCTCCTAAAGAGCGGTTTTTTTGTTTGTACTAATTTTAATGTCGTATTTACTGTTTTATATATTTTAATAACAAGACATATAATTCTTTTTTAAAATGTAATTTTGTAGCATGATAGAATTAGGGAAGTTAAATAGTTTAGAAATATTACGAACAACAAGTGTAGGGCTGTTCTTAGGAGATAATGAAGGTAATGATATTCTTTTACCAAATAAGTATGTGCCAGAATCTTATGAAATTGGAAGTAAAATATCTGTTTTTTGCTATTTAGATTATGAAGAAAGGCCAATTGCGACTACTTTAGAACCTTATATAATGGCGAACGAATTTCAGCTATTAGAAGTAGTAGAGGTAAATGAATTTGGTGCATTTATGCAATGGGGTTTAGAAAAGCATTTGTTAGTTCCTTTTAGAGAGCAAAGAGTAAAAATGCAAGAAGGACAATGGTATGTTGTTTATTGCTATTTAGATGAACGCTCTAACCGTTTAGTTGCGTCTAATAAATTAGATCGCTTTTTAAGTAACGATAATATAGAGTTAAAGGTTTGGGATCAAATAGAAATTATTGTAACAAGACAAACCAATTTAGGTTGGGAAGTTATCGTAAACAATAAACACAAAGGATTAGTATATTCTAATGAGGTGTTTAAAAAAATTGCAATAGGAGATACAATGCCTGCTTGTATAAAAACAATTAGAAAAGATAATAAGTTAGATATTTCTTTACAACCATTAGGAACTAGGGTTTTAGAACCTGCTGCGAATAAGATTTTTGAAATGCTAACTAAAGAAAACGGTTTTTTACCTTTTAATGATAAGTCGTCTCCAGAAGAAATTACAACAACTTTTCAGATGAGTAAAAAGACTTTTAAAAAAGGAATAGGAAGTTTATATAAAGAAAGAAAAATAGAGATTAAGACAGACGGTATTCATAGTATAAAATCAAATTAAGACTCTTTGTATAATTATTTGATTTTTAGTTGTTTACAAAATTCACTATATTTATTTATATTAAGAATATAAAATTTAATTTTTCTTTTAAAAAAAGAGTAGACATTCGGCTATTTTAATTAACTTTAGCGTGTTAAATTAGCCCCAAAACTAATACTGCATGCCATTTATAGAAGAAAGCGATTTATTAGAATTGCATAAAGATATTGATAAAGCTCAGATAATTAATGAGCGTTTATTGGATCAAATAAAAATTAAAAACAAAGAAATAAAAAAAAGTAATATTCAGCGTAATGTACTTGCTGGTGTAACTGCTTTATTTTTAGTTGGTACATTAGTTATAACCTCATTTACTGCTGGTCTTAGTAGTTCTAACACTTTTAAAAAACAAAATAATACTAATAACTTATTGGTTTCTATAGATAGTTTGGATGCTATTAAAAGTAGAATAGACAATCTTAAAATTCAGAATGAAGAGCTAAGTCTGGTTAAAGAGTTTTATTTAGCTAAAGAGTTTATAGAGAAAGAAAAAATTTATTCTGTACAGGTTAAATCTTTTGTAGAGAATAATGTTACTCTAGCTTCAGAAGCTTTAACAAATACACTATTTGTAAAAACAAACCCTTTTTATTCCTATTCTTTAGGAAATTTTCAAACTCTTAATGAAGCTCAAAAATTTAGAAAACAGTTGGTAGACCTTGGTTTTCAAGATGCTTTTGTTGCTTCCTATAAAGATGGGAAACGTATTCAAATAGAAGATCCTTATTAATTTTGAATAAAGTAAACATCTGGTTAAATGCAGCCAGATTAAGAACGCTACCATTATCTATTTCAGGTATTTTAGTGGGTACAGCAATTGCTAATATGTATGGTTTTACAGACAATATTATTTTAGCTCTAGCATTATGTACTACCATAGGTTTTCAAATAACTTCTAATTTTGCTAATGATTATGGAGACGGAGTTAAAGGAACAGATAATGAAGACCGCATAGGCCCCAAAAGAGTACTACAAAGCGGATTATTATCTAGAACTCAATTAAAAAAAGGAATACTTCTTTCTATTGGTATTAATATAGTCTTAGTTCTTGTATTAGTCTTCTATAGTTTTGGAGTAGAAAACTGGAAGTATATAATACTTTTTTTAATCTTAGGAGCTTTTAGCATCTGGGCAGCTATAAAATATACTGTAGGCAAATCTGCTTATGGTTATAGAGGTTTAGGAGATGTTTTTGTCTTTCTTTTTTTTGGACTTCTAAGTGTTTTAGGAACACTTTTTTTATATACTAAATACATTACTTTTTTATCAGTATTACCTGCTATTTCTGTTGGGGCTTTAAGTACTGGGGTTTTAAATTTAAATAATTTAAGAGATTATAACTCTGATAAAAAAGCTTTAAAAAATACTTTAGTAGTAAAAATGGGATATGAGAATGGAAAAATTTACCATTATATTTTATTGACAATAGCAGTTTTATCTTTACTGGTATTTACTATTAAAATATATCAAAACGGGTTTACTTTACTACCACTAATAGTTATATTTCCTTTATCCTTACATGCTAAAAGAGTTGTTACTACTTTGGAACCCATTAAATTAGATCCAGAACTTAAAAAATTAGCATTAACAACTTTTTTTATGTCACTACTCATATATTTTTGTTACAATTATTTTTTGTAATTTTGAGATTAAACCATTTAAACTAAATAACCTTGGAACAACCAATTAAAATACTTATCGTAGAGGACAATGTCATAATTGCGGATGATATGCAATCTATGTTAGAAGAAATTGGTTACGAGATTGTAGACAATGTTATAGTATATGAACAGGCTGTTGAAGTCTTAAAAACTCAGCAAGTAGACCTAGTCTTAATTGATATTATATTAGCATCTGATAAAACTGGAATTGATTTAGGTAAGCATATTCGCGATAATTATGATATTCCTTTTATTTTCGTAACATCTAACTCAGATAGAGCAACTGTTGAAAATGCAAAAACAGTGAAACCTAATGGTTATTTGGTGAAACCGTTTGAGCAGCAAGACCTTTACACTTCTATAGAAATAGCACTTTCTAATTTTACTTATGGTGCTGCAGAAAAAAATGGTAATGTAGCATCTTCAGAAGATGCTCCAATGTCTAACTCTATTCTTAAAGATTCAATTTTTGTTAAAAAACAACATCTTTATTACAGAATTCAGTTTGGAGATATTCAATTTATAAAAGCAGACAATGTTTACTTGGAGGTAAATACTGTAGATAAAAAGTTTTTAGTTAGATCTCCTTTAAAAGACTATTTAGAGAAATTACCAAAAAACAAATTCTATAGAGCGCATAAATCATACATAGTTAATGTGGATCATATAGATGCTATTAACTCTAAAGACATTATGATTAACAATAATTTAATTCCAATATCAAAAGATTTTAAAGAGTTTATTATTTCAGCAATGAACTCTTAAAAAAATATTTCAGTTTTAAAAAAACGCCTTTTATGGCGTTTTTTTAGTTTTAAGACCATCTAAAACATCCATGAAATACGTATTTTATCGATGAAATACACGGGTTTTTAATTAAACTCAATTACACAACAATATTTAAGGGTTACACAACAATATTTCTATAGTTTTCTATGGATACAATATTTTTGAATGATATTAACGCGTGATAATTTTTAAATACTAATTGCGTTAAAACTAATACAAAAAGAAGAGTAATTATGTTTGAATTTGTTGCATTATAATACTATGAGAAAACTGCTAAAAAAATTCTTACACGCCACTTTATTATGCTTCTTTATTATTTCTGGTATTAATGCTCAGGATTCTTTAGACGTTAAGCCTAAAGTTTTTAAAGAGTTTAAATTACTAGATAATGTAAATACGAGATTTAACTTCTTTTTTAATACTCCAAATAGATATATAGAGAATTCTGCTTATGATTGGTTAGATTCTGTAAATTTATATTTAAATGAATCAGAACATAAGAACGATTCTATAGCTGTACAAAAGTATTCTGTTGTACAGTCTCAAATTCATTACGATTTAGGAGATTATGATAAAAGTTTAGCTATTGCTAAAGAATTATATGAAAAAAAAGAAAGTCTAGGTACAGACTCTAAGCTTATAGTCTTAAATCTTTTAGATACTAACTATTCTAAACTAGAGCTTTATGCAAAGCAAATAGAAATTAGAAAGGAAAAGAAAGATTTAGGTATTACAGAAAACATTGCTTTCTACGATATATATTCCAATTTAGGTCTCCATAGAAAAGCAATGGATGATTATTTTAAAGAGGAAAAAAAGTTTATTGCAGAAGATGATTTTTACGGCCAGGCTGTTTTTTATAATAATGTTGGTAATTATTTACGTTTAGATAAATCTACCCCAACGGCATTAAGTACGTATAAAAAAGCTAAAGGTTTTGTAGATATTTATTTAAACGACGTGACTAAAATAAAAACAGAAAAGCAATTATCTGAAGCCAACCATCTTAAAGGAATTATAGAAGGAAATATTGGAAAATGTCATGTATTATTAAAACAATATAGTGACGCTTTACCATATTTAGAAAGAAGTGTTGCTACAATAAAAGAATTTAATGCAGGTAAATTTTCTTCAGATGCAGTAGAAAATACTTTAGAAATAGCAGAGTGTTATTTACAATTGGATGATTTAGAAAAAACTACTGATATTTTAAGTAATACCATTACACCAATTAAAACCGATAATATTCTTAAAAAATATAAACTTTACGCTTCTTATTATAATAAAACAGGGGACTATAAAAATGCAACGGCTTATTTAAATAAAGTAATACGTATAAAAGATTCGGTTAGTCTAAACCAATCATCTTTAAAAAAACAACAATTAGCAGCGGTAGTTGGTCAAGATTTGGAATATTCTAAAAAGATGATGGAGCAACAAAAGCAAGCTCTTGAAGATTCTAGAAATGAGATGATTGCAAAAGATGAGCGTATAAATATTGTATTTATATCCCTAGTATTTTTGTTATTAGGTTTTGCAGGTTTGGTTTATGCATATTTAAGAATTATAAAAAGTCAAAGACTAATTGTAGAACAAAAACATATTATTGAAAAGGCATTAGTAGAAAAAGATTCCCATTTAAAAGAAATACACCATAGGGTAAAAAATAATTTGCAAATGGTTTCTAGCTTATTAAGTCTTCAAACAAAGAATACAAGAAGTAAAGCTGCAATTGCTGCCTTAGAAGAAGGTAAAAGTAGGGTAAAGGCCATGGCTTTAATTCATCAAAAATTGTATCAAAATGAAGACCTTTCTGTTATTGAAATGCAAGGGTATATAGAGAGTTTAATAAATAGTGTACAGTCTGTTTATAAAAAAGGAGGTCATAATATTAATATAACTATTGATGCGGAAGGCGTAGAGCTAGATATTGATAGAGCAATCCCTTTTGGATTAATGTTAAATGAGTTAGTTTCTAATTCCTTTAAATATGCTTTCCCAGATGATAATGCAGATGGTAAAATTTATATTCATCTAAGAAAAATGATAGGTAAAGAAGGCTTTTTTGAATACACTGATAATGGTGTAGGATTACCAGAAGATACTGAGGTTAGAGCCGAGGCTTCTATGGGTATTCGTTTAATGAACCGCTTGGCAAACCAGCTTCAAACCAGCTTAAATACAGACAGAACTACTGAAGGAGTACGCTTTTGGTTTAATTTTAAATAATTAAATTCTTTAAGGCTACGATTTACTAATAAAGTTTGATGCCTACCTAAATCGTAAAATTTTATTTCTATTTTTAGAAAAAAATGTAACTAATTTACTTTTGTTATCTTACCGCACTTTTTAGTACAATTTTATGAAGTAATTTCGGAAAAAATCGTTTTATATAAACAGCAATAATTTCTTTTTTTCCAATATATACTTCAAATTTACTGTGCTCAATTGCTGCAATAATTTTTTTTGCTAAAACCTTTGGTTCTATACCATTTTTGGTTGCTTCATCTTCTTTTTCTTGTTTACTTCCATTACCTGTTAATGCATTTTTGGCAACATCAGTTTTTATAAATCCTGGACAAATAAGAGTTACATCAATATTATCTTTTTCGTGTTCCATTCTTAAAACATCAAAAAAACCATGTAATGCATGTTTTGCACCACAATAACCAGATCGGTAAGGAGAACCAAATTTTCCCATTAAGCTAGTTATCGTGGTAAAGTTTCCACTTTTTTGTTTTATAAAATAGGGTAATAATGCTTTTGTTAAAGCTATAGTTCCTAGGTAGTTTACATCTATTAATTTTTTATAAACTTCAAAATTAGTATCCTTAATTAAAGATCTTTGGCTAATACCGGCATTATTAATTAAAACATCAACCTTTCCGTATAATGAAATTGCTTTTTCTGTAATTAAGTTCATTTTATCATGATCCTCTAAATCAACCGGTATTATTTTTATGTTTTCTGGAGTAGCGCATTGCTGTTTTACTTTGTTTAATTCTTCTTCTCTACGAGCCGAAATAATTAATTTACAATTTTTTGTGTTTAACAAATAAGTTAAGGCTTCTCCGATACCAGAAGAAGCGCCAGTAATCCAAACAATTTTATTATTTATCCTTTTCATTAAAATGTTTTTACTGCTTAAAAATATAGTTAAATTTGATAGGAATATATGAAAGCTACCTATAAAAAATATAATTTAATATTTAAACAAGCGAGTGGTACCTCTAGAGGGGTGCTAACTAATAAAGAAACTTGGTTTATTATTCTAGAAGAAAATGGCAAAAAAGGAATTGGTGAATGTGGTTTTTTTAGAGGTTTAAGTGTGGATAGTTTTTTAGATTATGAGAAAAAAATTAAATGGGTAGTAGCAAACATTCATCTAGGATTAGAAGCTTTATTAGAAGAATTAATTTTTTTTCCAAGTATCCAATTTGGATTAGAGCAAGCTTTTTTATCTTTAAATTCAGAGGACTCTTTTTCTCTTTTTCCATCTAACTTTATAAATAATAATGCTTCAATACCCATTAACGGTTTAATTTGGATGGGAGATGAAGGTTTTATGTTAAAACAAATTGAAGAAAAATTACGAGAAGGCTTTAATTGTATAAAGTTAAAGATTGGAGCAATAGATTTTTCTAAAGAATTAGCGCTATTAGAATCTATTAGAAAAAAGTTTACGCCTGAGGAAATAGAATTAAGAGTAGATGCCAATGGTGCATTTACTATAGAAGAAGCTTTATCTAAACTCAAACAATTAGCACAATTTAAAATTCATTCTATAGAGCAACCTATTAAACAAGGTAATATTTTAGATATGAAAGTTTTGTGTAATGCAACCCCTTTACCAATTGCATTAGATGAGGAGTTAATTGGAGTTTTTACAATTGATGAGAAAGAAAAATTATTGCAAACAATAATGCCACAATATATAATCCTTAAACCAAGTTTAGTTGGTGGTTTTAAAGGAAGTTTAGAATGGATTACTTTAGCAGAAAAATATAATATTGGTTGGTGGGTAACCAGTGCTTTAGAAAGTAATATTGGTTTAAATGCAATTGCGCAATGGACATATACACTTTCTAATAAAATGCCGCAAGGTCTTGGAACAGGAGCCTTATTTACCAATAATTTTACTAGTCCGTTATATGTAGAAAACGGAAAATTATTCTACAGTAAATTTGAAGGTTGGCAAAATAATTTAATAGAAGATTTATGTATATAGAGCAAGGATTTAAAGGAAGAGAAGATTTTTGGAGATATATTATTGGTGTCTTAATTATTTTTGTGGGTTGGCAAATTTTAGGGATGATTCCTTTAATGATTGGTCTTGTATCTAAAGTGGATGGCTTAGGAAATTTACCAACAGATGTTGCAGGAATGAGTACCTTATTAGGGTCTAATATGTTTCTTTTTTTAATGTTGGTTTCTTTTGCTTTTGGTCTTGTTGCTACATTTTTTACCACATCTGTATTACACCAGCAAAAAATAGTTTCACTAACTACTTCTAGAAAAAAAATAGATTGGAGTAGAGTATTTTTTTCTTTTAGTTTATGGGGAATACTATCTGCTGGATTAATGTTGTTGGATATTTATCTATCTCCAGATGATTATGTATTAAACTTTAAATTAAAACAATTTCTTATTCTTGCTGCAATAAGTATTATTCTTATTCCGATACAAACGAGTTTTGAAGAATATTTTTTAAGAGGATATTTAATGCAAGGAATAGGAATTGTAGCTAAAAATAAATGGCTCCCTTTGGTTATTACCTCTGTAATTTTTGGGCTATTACATTTAGCCAATCCTGAAGTGGATAAATTAGGGTACGGCATTATGGTATTCTATATAGGAACTGGTTTTTTTCTAGGCATTTTAACTTTAATGGATGAAGGTCTAGAGTTAGCGTTAGGTTTTCATGCTGCAAACAATTTAATTACAGCATTGCTTGTAACGGCAGATTGGACAGCTTTTCAGACCGATTCTATTTATAGAGATATATCTAACCCAGAATTAGGTTTAGATGTTTTTGTTCCAATTTTTGTGATTTTTCCTATTCTGCTCTATATTTTTTCTAAAAAGTATAATTGGACCAATTGGAAAGAACGTCTTACAGGAGAAATTGTATCTAAAGAAGAATTTTTAGAAGAGAAAATTGAAGAAATTGGATTGGAATAAAATACATGCAGACTTTAAATTAAATGGTGTTTCTATTGGGGAAGATTCAATCTCTGAAGTTGCTTATTCTTTTATTAAAGAAGGGGAAGATTTTGAAAAGGAAATTGGTGACTTTTTGCAATGTTGGATAGATAATAAAGAAACTATTGAAGTTAGAACTTCTGGTTCTACAGGAATTCCAAAATTAATTGTTCTTAAAAAAGAACATATGGTGAACTCTGCTTTAGCAACAGGAGATTATTTTAATTTAAAGCCTAAGAATACTGCACTCATGTGTATGTCTGCAAGCTATATTGCTGGTAAAATGATGCTGGTAAGGGCAATGGTGTTAGGATTGCAAATAACAATTATTGCACCTAGTTCTACTCCTTTAAAGAACGTAGTAAAACAGTTTGATTTTTGTGCAATGGTACCCTTACAATTGCAAAACTCTATAAACAAATTACATACTTTAAAAAAAGTTATTATTGGTGGTGCTCCAATGTCTGCCTCTTTAAAAGAAAAAGTGCAAGGAATAAAAACAGAAGTTTTTGAAACCTATGGAATGACTGAAACAATTACCCATATTGCTCTAAAGAAAATAAATAATAATACAGAAAAAACTTTTTCTATTCTTCCAAGTATTAAAATAACAAAAGATAATAGAGATTGTTTGGTAATTGACGCGCCCAAAATTACAAATGCAACCATTTATACGAATGATGTAGTAGAGATAATTTCTGAAACAGAATTTAATTGGTTGGGTAGAGTAGATAATGTTATTAATTCTGGAGGAGTAAAATTACATCCCGAACAAATTGAAACTAAACTTTCTACTATTGTTAAAAACAGATTTTTTGTTGCAGGAGTACCAGATGAAACCTTAGGGCAGAAACTACTACTAGTTTTAGAAACGGATAAACAAAACCCTTCAATTTTAGAGGAAATAAAAGAATTAAAAACTATTACAAAATATCAAATTCCAAAAGGTGTATATACAGCACAGAACTTTGTATATACGCCTAATGGGAAAATTAATAGAAAAGCTACATTAAGAGCTTTAAACCTGTAAAACCCCCATATTAAAAGGTTTTTCAATAGGAGCATGGTTTGCTGCTTCAATACCCATAGATATCCATTTTCTAGTGTCTAATGGGTCTATAATAGCATCGGTCCAAAGGCGAGAAGCTGCATAATAAGGAGAAACCTGATCGTCATACCTTTCTTTAATTTTGGAGAATAACTCAGCTTCCTTTTCTGGAGTTATTTCTTCCCCTTTTTTCTTTAAAGAAGATTTTTCTATTTGTAGAAGAACTTTTGCCGCAGAATTACCACTCATTACAGCTAATTCTGCACTTGGCCAAGCAGCAATAAGTCTTGGGTCATAAGCTTTACCACACATAGCATAATTACCAGCACCATAACTATTGCCAATTACTATAGTAAACTTAGGAACAACAGAATTACTAACTGCGTTTACCATTTTAGCGCCATCTTTAATTATACCGCCATGCTCACTTTTACTGCCTACCATGAAGCCAGTGACATCTTGCAAAAATACTAACGGAATTTTCTTTTGGTTGCAATTGGCAATAAATCTAGTGGCTTTATCCGCAGAATCAGAATAAATAACTCCCCCAAATTGCATTTCTCCTTTGGTGGTTTTTACAACTTTACGCTGGTTGGCAACAATACCTACAGCCCAACCATCTATTCTAGCATAACCAGTTAATATAGTTTGTCCATAACCCTCTTTATATTGTTCAAAGTCAGAATTGTCTACAAGTCTTTTTATTATTTCTACCATATCATATTGCTCATGACGAGCAGCTGGTAGTAAACCATATATGTCTTCAGGGTTTTCTTTTGGTTTAATAGCTTTTGTTCGGTTATAACCAGCTTTATCAAAATCACCAATTTTATCCATAATACCTTTTATGGTATCCAGAGCAGAGGTATCATCTTTTTCTTTATAATCGGTTACACCACTAATTTCACAATGTGTAGAGGCTCCTCCTAAAGTTTCATTGTCAATTTGTTCTCCAATAGCAGCCTTAACAAGGTAACTACCCGCAAGAAATATGCTTCCTGTTTTATCAACAATTAAAGCTTCATCGCTCATAATAGGCAAATAGGCTCCTCCAGCAACACAACTACCCATAACGGCAGATATTTGTGTAATACCCATACTACTCATTTTGGCATTATTTCTAAAAATACGTCCAAAGTGTTCTTTGTCTGGAAAAATTTCATCTTGCAATGGAAGGTATACTCCAGCACTATCTACTAAGTAAATAATTGGTAATCTATTTTCAATTGCAATTTCTTGGGCTCTTAGATTCTTTTTTGCTGTAATGGGAAACCAAGCTCCAGCTTTTACAGTAGCATCATTTGCAACAACAAGACATTGTTTCCCAGAAACATACCCCATTTTAATTACAACACCACCTGAAGGACAGCCTCCGTGTTCTTCATACATTCCTTCGCCTACAACAGCTCCAATTTCAATACTATCTTTTTTGTTGTCTAATAAATAGTCTATACGTTCTCTAGCAGTCATTTTACCTAGAGAATGTTGTTTTTCTATTCTTTTTTTTCCTCCTCCTAATTTAATTAGAGCAAGTCTTTTTCTTAATTCTGATAAAAGTAATTTATTATGATCTTCGTTCTTATTGAAGGTTAAATCCATTCCTTATTTTTGTTTATTAGTCCGTATAAAGATAAGAAGTAAAATTGATTACATTTGATAAAAATCAATAATCAAAAAGATAACAATGATAAAATGGGGTATTTTAGGTTTAGGGAATATAGCTAAAAAATTTGCTTCAGATTTAGAGTTAGTCCCAACAGCTACGCTTCATGCTGTAGCTTCCAGAGATTTAACTAAGGCAAATGAATTTGCTCATGAAAATAATGCTTCTAAGGCTTTTGGAACGTACCAGCAGCTTTTTGAAGATAAGGAAGTTGCAGTTATTTATATAGCTACACCACATAATAATCATGCAGAATTAAGTATACAGGCAATGACGCACGGGAAACATGTTTTGTGTGAAAAGCCTTTAGGTGTTAATGAAAAAGAAGTAAGAGCAATGGTAGCAGCTTCTAAAAATAATAAGGTTTTTTTAATGGAAGGTTTGTGGTCTAGATTTAACCCGACAATTAGAAAAGTAAAAAATCTTATTGATAAAAAAGAGATAGGTAGTTTAAATCATATATATGCAGATTTTGCTTTTTATGGATTAAATAGAGAAGAGAATGGAAGATTGTTAAACCCTACTATGGCAGGTGGTTCATTGCTAGACATTGGAATTTATCCGGTCTTTTTGGCTTATTTATTTTTAGGTAAACCAGAGACTATCCTTGCTAAATCTAATTTTCATAGTACAGGTGTAGAAATCCAAACCTCTATAATTTTTCATTATAAAAATGCACAAGCAATACTATATTCTGGATTAAATTCTACTACGCAAACAATAGCTGAGTTTTCTGGCACTGAAGGTTCCATACTAATTCCTTCTAGATGGCATGAAGCGCAAGGTTATGAATTAAAAAAAGAAAATGAGTCTTCTTTCTTTTCTATGCCAAGAATTGGACTTGGGTTTACGTATGAAATTCAAGAAGTGCAGCAATGTATTCTAAAAAATAAAACAGAAAGTGAATTGTGGAACCATCAAAATAGTATAGATTTAGCACAATTGTTAGACTCTATTCGTAAAGAAGTAGGAGTTATTTTTCCTTTTGAAGAATAATATTAGAATTATACATTTATAAATCTTGGAATTTTTCCGATATTTGAAATTACCAAAAACTAAACCAAAAAACTATGGGAATGAATAAAAACACCGTACTCGCGTGGGCAACATTTATAATGCTATTTGTAGGAGTGGTTCTTATTGCGCTAGGAGCTTTTAAATATAGAGAAGTATCAGGAATAGGATTTGCATCAGTAGGTATTGGTTTTTTTGCAATTGCATGGGTTTTTAACGCCTTAAAAGGTAGAGTTTAATAAATTTTCACACTTTTCATTTACGATAAATACAAACTATGTCTGACGATAAGAAAGTAATTTTCTCAATGTCTGGAGTTTCCAAGACGTTTAAAACTGCAAATACACCTGTATTAAAAAATATATACTTAAGCTTCTTTTACGGAGCAAAAATTGGAATTTTAGGACTTAATGGTTCTGGTAAATCTACCTTACTAAAGATTATTGCAGGGGTTGATAAAAATTTTCAAGGGGATGTCGTTTTTTCTCCAGGCTATAAGGTTGGTTATTTAGAACAAGAACCACAGTTAGATGAGGATAAAACGGTACTAGAAATTGTAAAAGAAGGTGTTGCAGAAACAGTTGCCATTTTAGATGAGTATAACAGTATTAATGACCAATTTGGTCTAGAAGAAGTATATTCTGATGCTGATAAGATGGAAAAGTTAATGGCTAGACAAGCTGTTTTACAAGACCAAATTGATGCTTCTAATGCTTGGGAATTAGATACCAAGTTAGAAATAGCAATGGATGCGTTACGTACTCCAGATTCCGATAAAAAAATAGCGGTATTATCTGGAGGGGAACGAAGACGAGTTGCATTATGTAGATTGCTACTACAAGAACCAGAAATTTTATTATTAGATGAGCCTACTAACCATTTAGATGCAGAATCTGTACACTGGTTAGAACACCATTTAGCACAATATAAGGGAACTGTTATTGCTGTAACACATGATAGATATTTTTTAGATAATGTTGCAGGATGGATTTTAGAATTGGATAGAGGAGAAGGTATTCCTTGGAAAGGAAATTATTCTTCTTGGTTAGATCAAAAATCTAAACGATTAGCGCAAGAGAGCAAAACAGCTTCTAAAAGACAAAAAACATTAGAACGAGAGTTAGAGTGGGTACGCCAAGGAGCAAAAGGAAGGCAAACCAAACAAAAGGCACGTCTTAAGAATTATGATAAGTTAATGAGTCAAGATCAAAAACAACTTGACGAAAAATTAGAAATATATATCCCTAATGGCCCTAGACTAGGAACTAATGTTATTGAAGCAACAGGAGTAAGCAAAGCCTATGGCGATAAATTACTGTATGAAGATTTAAAATTTAATCTTCCGCAAGCTGGTATTGTAGGTATTATTGGTCCAAATGGTGCTGGTAAAACTACTATTTTTAGAATGATAATGGGAGAGGAAACTCCAGACAAAGGAGAGTTTGTTGTGGGTGAAACAGCAAAGATTGCCTATGTAGATCAAAGTCATTCTAATATTGATCCAGAAAAAACTATCTGGCAAAATTTTAGTGATGAGCAAGAGCTTATTATGATGGGAGGCAGGCAAGTAAATTCTAGAGCGTATTTGAGTAGATTTAATTTTTCTGGTAGTGAACAAAATAAAAAAGTAAACATGCTTTCAGGTGGGGAGCGTAACCGTTTACATTTGGCAATGACACTTAAGGAAGAAGGGAATGTTTTGCTTTTAGATGAACCTACCAATGATTTAGATGTTAATACATTACGAGCTTTAGAGGAAGGTTTGGAGAATTTTGCAGGTTGCGCAGTAGTTATTTCTCACGACCGTTGGTTTTTAGATCGTATTTGCACACATATATTGGCTTTTGAAGGAGATTCTCAAGTATATTTCTTTGAAGGTTCTTTTTCTGATTATGAAGAAAATAAGAAAGCACGTTTAGGCGGCGATTTAATGCCTAAACGTATTAAGTACAAAAAGTTAATTAGATAAAAAATATAATATCAACATTAAATGCCTCTTTGTAAGATATACAAGAGGCATTTTTTTAGTCTAAAATTAATTCCATTTTTACATCACTTCTAACATAAGGCAAATTTTTTTCCAAAGGAATGTGTGCAAAACCATATTTTTTATAAATATGAAGAGCTGTATCTAATTTGGTACTAGAATATAATAGAATTTTAGGCCATTTCTTTTCTTTGGCAAAATTTATAGCAAATTCTAATAGTTGTTGCCCTATCTTTAAGCCTTGGTAATCTTGATTCACAGCCATTTTACCTAATTCATAATTACCGTCTTTCATTATAATATAAGAAAAACAACCAACTATAGTATTTTGGTATTGAGCCATGAAAATATAACCACCGGGTTTAATAATAGCATCTTCACAATTTTCTAATAATTGAGAATCTTTTTCTTCAACATGAAAATATTTTTCCAACCAAGCTATATTTAAATCTTTAAAAGCTTTTGCGTGTATAGGTTTATAGGGTATTATTTGTAACCTCATTTTTTGTAATTACTGTATTTTATTAAAGATATAGAATTCATAGAAATAAAATTAATTCCAACTTTTTTTAACAAAAAAAATCTAAAACAACTTTTCATGCGTATATTTAAAAAGCAAACAACCAAATTTTAAAAGTTAAACAAGGTTAATTAATTTTTTACATTATGAGTGAATCTAAAAATAACAACGGTTTAAAGGTATTAGCAGGGTTACTAGGAGTAATTCTTTTAGGAACTATTATTTATACTGTTAGTCTTTATCAAGAGAAGAAAAAGACCGAAACTGTTCTTACGAAAGAAAAAGAATTAGTAGTAGAAGATTTAAATAGTTTAAAATCGGAGTACGATAAAGCTATTTTAGAAAGTAATGCTACTAATGAAGAATTAGTAACTGCAAGAGATAACATTTCAAAATATATTGATTCTGTAAAAGCAATGAAAGGAGATATAGCATCTTTGTCTAGATATAGAAGACAAGTAGGTGTTTTAAAAGCGGAAAGAGCTAAATTATTAAAGCAAGTAGATTCTCTTACACGCTCTAATACTTTAATTGCTTTGGAAAGGGATAGTACATACGTAGAATTAGAAAAGCAAACAGTTTTTAATGATTCTCTAGTTGTACAAAACACACAATTAGCAGATGTTGTAGAAAAAGGCTCTGCATTAAATTTATCAAAATTTTCTGTAGATGCTGTAAAAGAGCGTAATAGTGGAAAATTAGTATCTACATCTAGAGCTAGTAGAACCGATAAATTTAAAATATGTTTTACCGTTGCAGATAATGTAATTGCAGGTGCTGGTGATAGAGAATTTTTTGTGGAAGTTTTAGACCCTCAAGGAAACGTTTTAGGAGAAAGCTATTCTAAAACAAATGAATCTGGAGCTTCTGTAACCTATAGCAAGTCTACAAGTTTTTATTATGAAAATAAATCTTTAGATGTTTGTGACTATATAGGAAAGCCTGCTGGAGATTTCCAAAAAGGAAATTATATGGTAAATGTTTATGATGATAAATTAAAATTATTAGGAACTTCTAAGTTTACTTTGAAGTAATAACGAGAACACACACTATCCATTAATATTTAAGAGCCAATCATTAATTTGATTGGCTCTTTTATTTTGTAGTAGAATTAAAATATTACTTTAAGCTACCTACCATATTTTCTGGTTTTACCCACGCATCATAATCATCTGCAGATACATACCCAAGATTAACGGCTTCTTGCTTAAGAGTAGTACCATTTTTATGTGCAGTGTTTGCAATTTCTGCAGCTTTATAATAACCAATTTTAGTGTTTAAAGCTGTAACAAGCATTAAAGAGTTGTTTAATAACTCTTTAATAACACTATGATTAGGCTCTATGCCAGAAGCGCAATTAACATCAAAACTTACACAAGCATCTCCAATTAGTTGTGCAGATTGTAAAATGTTTGCACCCATCATTGGTTTAAAAACATTTAATTCATAATGACCTTGCGTTCCACCTATAGTAACAGCAACATCGTTACCCATTACTTGCGCACATACCATGGTAAGTGCTTCGCATTGTGTTGGGTTTACTTTTCCTGGCATAATAGAACTACCTGGTTCATTTGCAGGAATAATAATTTCGCCAATACCAGAACGAGGACCAGAAGCCATCATTCTAATATCATTAGCAATTTTATTTAAAGAAACCGCTAATTGTTTTAAAGCTCCATGACTTTCTACAATAGCATCGTGTGCAGCAAGTGCTTCAAATTTATTCTCCGCAGTAATAAAAGGTAATTCAGAAAATTCTGCAATGTACTTTGCTACTAATACATCATAGCCTTCTGGGGTATTTAAGCCCGTACCTACAGCAGTACCACCTAAAGCAAGTTCACTTAAATGTGCTAGTGTGTTTTTTAAGGCTTTTAGTCCATGATCTAACTGCGATACATAACCAGAAAATTCTTGCCCTAAGGTTAGGGGAGTAGCATCCATTAAATGGGTTCTACCAATTTTTACAACATTGTTAAATTCTTTTCCTTTCTTAGCAAATGTATCTCTTAACTGTGTTACACCAGGAATAGTATTTTCTACTATTTTTTTATAGGCAGCAATATGCATGCCTGTAGGAAAGGTATCGTTAGAAGATTGCGATTTGTTTACATCATCATTAGGTTGTATAGTTTTATCTCCTTCACCAATTTTTTTTCCAGCAATTTCATGAGCACGATTAGCAATAACCTCATTTACATTCATATTACTTTGCGTACCAGAACCGGTTTGCCATATAACTAAAGGAAATTGATCATCGTGTTTTCCTGCAAGAATTTCATCGCAAACACTAGCAATTAAATCTCTTTTTTCAATGGTAAGTACTCCTAAATCATGATTGGTATAAGCAGCTGCTTTTTTTAAATAGGCAAAACCATATACTATATCTAATGGCATAGATGCAGCTGCTCCTATTTTAAAATTATTTCTGGAGCGTTCTGTTTGCGCTCCCCAATACTTATCACTAGGAACTTTTACTTCGCCCATAGTGTCTTTTTCTATCCTAAAGCTCATTTCTTAAAAAGTTTTATTTATACCAAAGGTAGGGGTTTACAGATTTATTTCCATTTTTTTTAATTTTGATTTGCACTATTAGTGTATTTAAAAGTATCTTTGCAATGTTAATATTATATATCATGTTTGACTTTGACCAATATTTAGGATTTTTATCATTTTTAACCATTTTAACCATAGGTTTTTGGTTAATGATTTTTTTGTTAACATTTGTTATCCCTTACTGGTTATTTGGTAATATTAAAGAATTACTAAAAGAAAAAAGAGATGCTAAAAAAGCAGCTCGAGAAAAGGCATAAATAAAAAGGGAAATCTATAAGATTTCCCTTTTTTTGTTTCTAAGTATTTTCTTTGCAGTTATATTACCAATTATTTAACGTGTTTTGAAAGCCTCTAAAATATTTTTCTAGATTATGGGTAGATAATTTTCTATTTATAATTTCTGACCAAGAGTATTTTTTGTAAATATCTTCTTCACTTGAGAGTTCTTCTTTGTACTCCTTAGTTTCTTTCTCTTTTTGTTTCTTTTTAAGAATATGTAGTTCTTTTTCCATGGCTTCAATGTCTATACCATGCACATACCTATCATACAGTTTAATACGTATAAAATACACAATAGGAATTACCACCATACATATAGGAATTACCCACCATATGTTTTCAGTATCTATTACATCATCAGAATCAAAAAGTACTTCAAATAATTGAAAAGCATACATTGCAATTGGTATTATAATAATATGATACCACCAATTTTTTGCTGTCATGAACCATAATATTAATAAATACAAAGGAATAATCTTACTAATGACGAACCAAAAATATGTAGATACATCTGAAAATCCATTATTACTAATTTTAATTCCTAAAATAGAAATAACGGCACTAGGGTCTGTAGGTAAATAATCATATACTTTATATAAAAAAGGGGAAATAGCTATGAAAAAAACACAAAAAGATTCTAAAATAATTCTAGTCCTAGCTTTTTTACTTGTAGAGTTATTTATCATTTGGTAGAAGTTCTTTTCTACTAACGATAATGCTTTAAAAAAAGTATAAAAAAAAGAGCAATAATTTATTGCTCTTCCTAAAAATTTATTGAGATTTTTAAATTCTTCTATCTAGCTTCTTTTTTTCAATCCCTTGTTCATACAGTTGATCATCATCAGATGACGTGTTAGGGGAACAAGAAAAAGCCATTAAAGTAACCAATGCTGCAAAAGCAAAAATAATTTTTTTCATTTTCATAAGTATTTAGTTAGACATGGAGTGTTTCTACAAACGAAAGTAACTAAAAAAATGATGCGACAATGCATTTAAACGTTAAAATTAAACACTTTAACGTAAAAAAAGGCATTTTGTCGATGTTTTTTAAAGGATGGAGAAGTGCTTTTTGTATATAAGAAAAAGGATTACATAACTAATTGGCGGTTAGTGGTATCAATAATTTCTATAGTTATTTGTGTAGTATCTTCAGGAAGATAGGAAGGTATTTTTTCTGGCCACTCCATAAGTATCCATGCTTTAGAATTTAAATAATCTTCTAAACCAAAGTCTAAAGCTTCATTTTCATCATTTAATCTATAAAAATCAAAATGATAGGCAATTAATTCTCCTTCTATATTTTCATATTCATTTACAATTCCAAAAGTAGGACTGTTTGCTATATCTTTTACATCAAGAAGTTTTACTATTTCTTTTATTAATGTTGTTTTTCCAGCTCCCATTTCACCATTAAAGGCTAAAAATTTATTTGGAGCGTTTCTTAAAATCTCTTCTGCAACTTCTTTTAACTGATTTTCAGAATATATAATGTTCATTTAATTTTATTTAGGCTCTAATACTACAAACGGAATAATCATTTCTTCTAAAGAAACACCACCATGTTGGTAAGTATTTCTATAGTATTTTACGTAATGATTATAGTTGTTAGGATATGCAAAAAACATATCATTTTTTGCAAAAATAAAAGAACTACTCATATTTATACTTGGTAATTGTATATTTTTAGGATTTGTTGCTGCAATTACCTCTTTATCTTCATATGTTAAACTTCTACCTGTTTTGTACCTTAGGTTTAAGCTAGTGTCTTTATCTCCAATTACTTTAGAAGCTTGCTTTACATTTATGGTTCCATGATCTGTAGTAATAATAAGTTTCATTCCCATATTTTGAGCTTGCTGTATTATTTCTAATAACGGAGAATTTTTAAACCAACTTTGTGTTAATGACCTATACGCTTTATCATTGGAAGCAAGTTCTTTAATTACCTCCATTTCAGTTTTGGAATGTGAGAGCATATCTACAAAGTTGTATACAATTGCAGTTAAGTCGTTATCCTTTTGAGATTTAAAGTTTTGAGATAAATACTTTCCTTGTTTTAAGCTACTAATTTTATGGTATTCCCATTTTATATCTAAGCCTAAATTCTTTATTTGTGCACTAAGAAATTTATCTTCAAAAAGATTTTTTCCTCCTTCATCTGTATCGTTTTTCCACCAGTCAGGATGTTTTTTTTCCATTTCTAAAGGCGTTAATCCAGAAAAAATAGAATTTCTTGCATACTGCGTAGCAGTAGGTAAAATACTAAAGTAACAATCTTCTTTAATTTTTTTGTAAAAAGAGTTTACCGTATCTTCAAAAGAACACCATTGATCTAATCTAAGGTTATCAATAACAACTAATAATGTTTTATTGTTTTTGAGCTCAGGTACTACCCATTTTTTAAATAAAGTATGCGATAATACGGGAGCATTATCATTTACAAACCAATTTTTATATTCTTTATCAATAAATTTTGAAAATTGATTATTTGCTTCTGTTTTTTGAGATTCTAAAATCTCGAACATACTGCTATCTTCAATTTCTTCTAATTGTAATTCCCAGTATATTAGCTTATTGTATAATTCTATCCATTCTTCTTTAGAATTTACCATGGCTAAATCCATAGCTATTTTTCTAAATTCTTGTTGGTAGTTGGCAGTAGTTTTTTCAGAAACTAAGCGAGAATGGTCTAAGTTCTTTTTTAAAGAAAGTAAAATTTGATTAGGATTAACGGGTTTTATAAGGTAATCTGCTATTTTAGAGCCAATTGCTTCCTCCATAATAAGCTCTTCTTCACTTTTAGTAATCATTACTACAGGTAAGGAAGAATTTAAAATTTTTATTTCGTTTAAGGTTTCCAACCCAGAAATACCAGGCATATTTTCATCTAAGAAAACAATATCTACACGAGTTTCTTGAAGTTCTTCTAAGGCTTCTTGTCCACTTTTACAGGTTACAACTATATAATTTTTAGCTTCTAAGAATAGAATATGTGGTTTTAATAAATCTATTTCATCATCTACCCAAAGTATTGTTATCTTGTTCATTTAGTACTTATATTTGCGCGTAAATTATACCGATTTTGATAAAATCTAACAAGCTTAAAATATTTAATGATCCAATTTACGGATTTATTAGAATTCCCAACACTTTAATTTTTGATCTTATTGCAGATCCTTTTTTTCAAAGGCTGCGAAGAATATCTCAAATGGGGCTTTCTTACCTTGTATATCCAGGGGCACATCATACACGTTTTCATCATGCTTTAGGGTGTATGCACTTAATGCGGAAAGCTATACAAGTACTAAGATTTAAGCATGTAGCATTAACAAAGGAAGAAGAAGAAGGGCTTTTAATAGCAATTCTTTTACATGATATTGGCCACGGACCTTTTTCGCATGCAATGGAACACAGTATTGTAGAAGGGGTTAATCATGAGCATATTTCTTTATGTTTTATGCAAGAGTTGAATAAAAAATTTGAAGGAAAATTAACTTTAGCTATTGAAATATTTAATGGCAATTACCCTAAAAAGTTTTTAAATCAATTAGTATCTAGCCAGTTAGATATGGATAGGTTAGACTACCTTAAAAGAGATAGTTTTTATACTGGTGTGGCAGAAGGGAATACAAATGCAGAACGATTAATTACAATGCTTAATGTAGTTAATGGAGAGTTAGTAATAGAAGAAAAAGGAATTTATTCTATTGAAAAATTTATTATGGCTCGCAGGTTTATGTATTGGCAAGTTTATTTACATAAAACTGGAGTAGCTGCAGAGCAATTATTAATGCGTATTCTAAAACGTTCCAAAGAATTAATATTAAGAGGAGAGCACCTAGATTGCAGTAAAAATTTAAAGTTCTTTTTAGAAAATAAAATTGACATTGATAATTTTGATTTAGATACGTTAGTCCGATTTTCTAAGCTAGATGATATAGATATTCTTTCTGCAATTAAGAATTGGCAAGAAAGTTCCGATTTTGTTTTGTCGCAATTATGCCAAATGGTTATAAATAGAAGACTTTTGCAAGTGAAAGTTAAAAATGAACCTATTTCTGAAATTAAATTAGAAAAACATTTTAATGATTTTAAAGCAGAAAATGATTTAACTGATGAAGAAACAAATTATTTTGTTTTTACAGGAGAAATAAAAAATAAGGCGTATGATAGAGATTATCAGCCAATTAATATCCTTAAAAAAAATGGAAGAGTAGTAGATATTGCAAAACTGTCTGATTATTTAAAAATAAAAACATTGTCAAAGACGGTTTCTAAATATTATATATGCTACCCTAAAGATTACGTTTAACTATTTTTCTTACTTTTGTGCTCATGGTATTTACAGCGAGTCAAATTGCAGGCATATTAGAGGGGGAAATTGAAGGAAACCCAGAGATTGCCGTTCACAAATTAGCCAAAATAGAAGAAGGAGAAAAAGGTTCTCTTACTTTTTTAGCTAATCCAAAATATACTTCACATATATATTCTACAAAAGCATCAGTTACAATTGTAAATAAAGACTTTATTCCAGAGCAAAGCATATCTACAACATTAATTAAAGTAGAAGATGCTTATGAATCTTTTTCTAAGCTATTAGAATATTACAATAAGGTAAAAAATAATAAGCAAGGTATAGAGAATCCTGTATTTATTGCAGACACTGCAAAATATGAAGAAGATATATATATAGGAGCTTTTACCTATATAGGTGCTAATGTTGTAATTGGAAAAAATGTAAAGATTTTCCCTAATGTTTTTATTGGGGACAATGTAGTAATAGGAGATAATAGTTCTGTTTTAGCAGGTGCAAGAGTTTGTTCAGAATCCGTTATTGGAAAAAACTGTACCATTCATAGTGGTGCTATTGTGGGGGCAGACGGTTTTGGTTTTGCACCAAATAAAGATGGCTCATATAGAAAAATACCGCAAACTGGAAATGTAATTTTAGAAGATAATATAGATGTTGGTGCAGGAACCACAATAGATAGAGCAACATTAGGGTCTACAGTACTTCGTAAAGGTGTAAAGCTAGATAATCAAATACAAATAGCTCATAATGTAGAAATTGGAGAAAACACAGTAATAGCTGCCCAAACTGGTGTTGCAGGATCAACAAAGATTGGTAAAAACTGTATGATAGGAGGGCAAGTAGGTATTGTTGGGCACATTACTATTGGCGATAATGTTAGAATACAAGCGCAATCTGGTATTGGAAGAAATGTAAAAGATAACGAAGTTTTACAAGGTTCTCCTGCTTTAAATTATGGAGATTATAATAAATCTTATGTACATTTTAAAAATTTACCAAAAATTGTAAATAGAATAAATCAATTGGAAAAAAAAGAATAATTGTGAATATGAAACCACAAAAACAAAGAACAATTGGAAAAGAAGTTACACTAACAGGTGTAGGTTTACATACAGGAGAAAATGTAACTCTTACATTTTTACCAGCGGCAGAAAATCATGGTTATGCTTTTAAAAGAGTGGATTTAGAAGGGGAGCCAATAATAGAGGCAGATGCCAATTATGTAGTAAACACACAAAGAGGAACTAATTTAGAAAAGCATGGAGTTAAAATACAAACATCAGAGCATGTTTTAGCTGCTTTAGTTGGTCTTGAAATTGACAATGTTTTAATAGAATTAAATGCTCCAGAACCACCAATAATGGATGGTTCTTCTAAGTTTTTTGTTGAAGCTTTAGAAAAAGCTGGGCTTGTAGAACAAGAAGCTGAAAGAGAAGAATATATTGTAAAAGATGTTATTTCTTATAAAGATGAAGCTACTGGTAGTGAAATAACTATAATACCATCTGATACGTATATGGTAACTACAATGGTAGATTTTGGTACCAAAGTTTTGGGAACACAAAATGCGACTTTAGAAAAACTTAGCGATTTTAAAACTGAAATTGCAGATGCAAGAACTTTTAGTTTCTTACATGAGTTAGAAGCTTTATTAGAGCATGGACTTATTAAAGGAGGAGATTTAAATAATGCCATTGTTTATGTGGATAAGGAAATTTCCGAAACCACAATGAAAAAATTACAGAAAGCTTTTGATAAAGAAAAGCTATCTGTTAAACCTAATGGCATATTAGATAACTTAACATTGCATCAGCCAAATGAAGCAGCAAGACACAAATTATTAGATGTTATTGGAGATTTAGCATTAGCAGGAACACGCATACGTGGTAAAATTATAGCCAATAAACCAGGGCACTATGTAAATACACAATTTGCTAAGAAAATAGCAAAGATTATTAAACTTGAGAAAAGAAATAAAGTTCCTAGTTATGATCTAAACCAACCACCATTAATGGATATCCATCAAATTATGGATATGTTACCTCACAGACCTCCATTTTTATTAATTGATAGAGTTTTAGAGCTTTCTGATACACATGTTGTTGGTATGAAAAATGTTTCTATGAATGAGCCATTTTTTGTTGGCCATTTCCCTGGAGCACCAGTAATGCCCGGTGTATTACAAGTGGAGGCAATGGCGCAAACAGGTGGCATTTTAGTGCTTAGTACTGTGCCAGATCCAGAAAACTACCTTACCTTTTTCATGAAAATGGATAATGTAAAGTTTAAGCAAAAAGTACTTCCAGGAGATACACTAGTTTTTCACTGTAGTTTAATTACTCCTATACGAAGAGGAATTTGTCATATGCAAGCATATGCTTATGCTAATAATAAGTTAGTTTGTGAGGCAGAATTAATGGCGCAAATAGCTAAAAAGAAATAAAAATGAATCAACCTTTAGCTTATATACATCCTGGTGCAAAAATTGCAAAAAATGTAGTTGTAGAACCTTTTACAACAATTCATAATAATGTTTCTATTGGTGATGGTACTTGGATAGGATCCAATGTAACAATTATGGAAGGAGCAAGAATTGGAAAAAATTGTAATATTTTCCCAGGAGCAGTAATTTCTGCACCACCTCAAGATTTGAAATATGATGGTGAAGAAACTACGGTTGTAATAGGAGACAATACTACTATTAGAGAATGTGCAACAATACACAAAGGAACCTCAGATAGGATGAAAACTGTTATAGGTAAAAATTGTTTAATTATGGCTTATTGCCATGTAGCACATGATTGTTTAGTTGGTGATAATTGTATTTTTTCTAATAACTCTACCTTAGCAGGACATGTAACTATTGGAGATAATGTAATATTAGCTGGTTTAGTTGCAGTACATCAATTTGTATCTGTAGGGCAGCATGCGTTTGTAACAGGAGGTTCTTTGGTTCGTAAAGATGTGCCACCTTTTGTAAAAGCCGCACGTGAACCACTTTCTTATGTTGGTATTAATTCTGTAGGATTAAGAAGAAGAGGAATAGCATCAGAAAAAATTAGAGAAATTCAGAATATTTATAGAATACTTTATCAAAAAAACTATAATAATACACAAGCAGTTCAAATTCTTGAAGCAGAAATGGAAGCAACTCCAGAACGTGATGAAATTCTTCAATTTATAAGAGATTCACAACGTGGAATTATGAAAGGGTATTTTAGTAATAACTAAGTATAAAATATAAGAGAATATATCTTTTAAAAGAACTCTCTTAATAATTAACCAATAACTAACAACAAATAAATGGCATCTACATCAGATATTAGAAAAGGATTATGCATCAGATATAATAATGATATATACAAAATCATTGAATTTTTACATGTAAAACCAGGAAAAGGCCCTGCTTTTGTTAGAACAAAATTAAAAAGTGTTAGTTCTGGGAAAGTATTAGATAATACTTTTTCTGCTGGACATAAAATAGAAGATGTTCGTGTAGAAACACGTTCATATCAATTTTTATACCCAGAAGGAGATACTTTTCATTTTATGAATACAGATGATTACAACCAAATTACATTACAAGAAAGTTCATTAGACGCTCCTGGCTTGTTAAAAGAAGGTACTATTGTAAAAATCATGTTTAATACTGAAGATAGCATGCCTTTATCTGTAGAAATGCCTGCAAGTGTAATTTTAGAGGTTACCTATACAGAACCCGGTGTAAAAGGAAATACAGCTACAAATGCTACAAAACCTGCAAAAGTAGAAACTGGAGCAGAAGTTAACGTTCCTTTATTTATAAACGAAGGAGATAAAATTAAAGTAGATACAGAGAAAGGTAGCTACATGGAAAGAGTAAAAGAATAGTAGCTTTTTAGAATGAAATTTCCTAAATCGTATACTTTACAAGAAATCTCTCAAATTATTCAGTCAGAATATAGAGGAGAAGCTAATTTTTCTATAACTGGTATGAATGAAATTCACGTTGTAGAAAAGGGAGATATTGTATTTGTGGATCATCCAAAATATTATGATAAAGCACTAAACTCTAAAGCTACTACTATCTTAATAAATAAAGAAGTAGCTTGCCCAGAAGGCAAGGCTCTATTAATTTCAGACGACCCTTTTCGCGATTTTAATAAACTAACAAATTATTTTAAGCCATTTGTACCTGCAAGTTCCGCTATTTCAGAAAGTGCGAAAATAGGAAAGGGTACCATTATACAACCCAATACATTTATTGGTAATAATGTTTCTATCGGAGAAAATTGTGTAGTACATTCTAACGTAGCCATTTATGATAATTGTGTTATAGGAAATAATGTTACTATCCATGCAGGGAGTGTTTTAGGAGCTGATGCTTTTTATTATAAAAATAGACCTGAAGGTTTTGATAAATTACGTTCTGGCGGAAGAGTTGTATTAGAAGATAATGTAGATATAGGTGCTCTTTGTACTATAGATAAAGGAGTTACAGGAGATACTACCATTGGAAAAGGAACAAAACTTGATAATCAAGTACATGTAGGGCATGATACTGTTATTGGGAAAAAATGTTTAATTGCATCCCAAACAGGAATTGCTGGTTGTGTTATTATTGAAGATGAAGTAACCTTGTGGGGGCAAGTAGGAACCAATAGTGGAATTACTATTGGTAAAAAAGCTGTTATAATGGGGCAAACAGGAGTTACTAAGTCAGTGCCAGGTGGTAAAAGCTATTTTGGAACTCCAATAGAAGAATCTAGAGAGAAATTGAAGCAATTAGCATACATTAAAAAAATTCCAGAAATAATAAAAAAAGTAGAAAAGTAAATTAAAAAGAAGTTTACTTTAAAAATCATTTACAAACACATATTTTTGTGTCATTAAAAAAATAATATCGTATGAGTGTTCTAGTTAACAAAGATTCTAAAATAATAGTACAAGGTTTTACAGGAAGTGAAGGAACTTTCCATGCCGGACAAATGATTGATTACGGTACTAACGTTGTTGGTGGTGTTACTCCGGGAAAAGGGGGGCAAGAACATTTAGGAAAACCTGTTTTTAATACTGTTTTAGAAGCAGTTGAAAAAGTTGGGGCAGATACAACTATTATATTTGTACCGCCAGCATTTGCTGCAGATGCTATTATGGAAGCTGCTAATGCAGGTATTAAAGTTATTATTACAATTACAGAAGGCATACCTGTAGCAGACATGGTAAAAGCTTCTAATTATATAAAAGATAAAGACTGTAGACTTGTTGGGCCTAATTGTCCAGGAGTTATTACTCCAGGAGAAGCAAAAGTTGGTATTATGCCAGGATTTGTTTTTAAAGAAGGTAATGTAGGTATTGTTTCTAAATCAGGAACTTTAACTTATGAAGCTGCAGACCAAGTTGTTCGTCAAGGATTAGGAATAACTACTGCAATTGGTATTGGTGGTGATCCAATAATTGGAACTACAACAAAAGAAGCTGTAGAATTATTGATTAATGATTCTGAAACTGAGTGTGTTGTAATGATTGGAGAAATTGGAGGACAACTAGAAGCTGATGCTGCAGAATGGTACAAGGCAAGTGGAAGTAAAAAACCAATTGTTGGTTTTATTGCTGGTGAAACTGCTCCAGCAGGAAGAACTATGGGGCATGCTGGTGCTATAGTTGGAGGTAGTGATGATACTGCACAAGCAAAAAAGCGTATTATGAGAGAATGTGGAATACACGTTGTAGATTCTCCTGCCGAAATAGGTGTTAAAGTAAAAGAAGTTATGGGATAATAACACTTTAAGTGTTAAATATTTCAAAATAAGCCTTACATTAAATCCATCATTCTTACATTAGAATGGTGGATTTTTTTTACAAAAAATTCAGCGTCTTTTTAAAACTAATAATTTGTATTTTTAAAAGTGTTAACTATTTAAAATCTATTTCAATGAAAAACCAATTTATAGCAGTTTTTACAGGTCTTTTAATTATTGTAGGGTGTTCTAAATCTAAAAATGAAAAGCATGCATCTTCAACTATTAAAGATAGTAATGGTTTTACCTATGAAATAGTTAAAGATGACCCTACAGGTTTACGATTGTATACTTTAGATAATGGTTTAAAAGTTTATTTAGGAAAAAATACGGAAGAACCAAAAATACAAACTTTAATTGCTGTAAGAGCGGGTTCTAAATATGACCCAGCAGATAATACTGGTTTAGCACATTACTTAGAGCACATGTTTTTTAAGGGAACCGACAAAATAGGGACACAAAATTTTGAAAAAGAAAAAGTTTTTTTGAATCAAATTTCTGACCTGTATGAAGCGCATAAAAAAGAAAAGGATACGGTAAAGAAGAGAGAAATTTATAAAAAGATAGATTCCGTTTCTTTACTTGCTTCTAATATCTCTATTGCAAATGAATATGATAAAATGGTAAGCTCTCTAGGAGCAGAAGGTACAAATGCTTTTACATCTAATGAGAAAACTGTATATGTTAATAAAATACCTTCAAATGAAATAGATAAATGGTTACAATTAGAAAGCGAGCGTTTTAAAACATTAGTCTTGCGTTTATTTCATACAGAGTTAGAGGCTGTTTATGAAGAATTTAATAGAGGGCAGGATAGTGATGGAAGAAAACAATATTTTGCTGTTTTAGAAGGTCTGTATCCTAATCACCCATACGGAACGCAATCTACAATAGGGAAGTCAGAGCATTTAAAGAACCCGTCAATGAAGGCTATTCATAATTATTTTGAAACATATTACGTCCCAAATAATATGGCAGTTATTATGGTTGGCGATTTAGATTTTGAAGAAACTATAAAAAAAGTAAATAATTCTTTTGGAGACTATAAATCAAAAGAAGTTTCGCATCCTACTTTTCCAGAAGAAATACCTTTAGTAACTCCTGTTAAAAAAGAAGTATATGGACCAACGGCAGAATCTGTTTATGTTGCTTTTAGAACCAAGGGAAAAGGGGACAAAGAAGAAGTAATGGTTACTTTAATAGATTACATGTTGGCAAACTCTAATGCTGGATTAATAGATTTAAATTTAAATCAAAAACAAATGGTGCAAAGAGCTTCTTCTTTTACCAATTTTAATAATGATTACGGTTTTCATTTATTATATGGGACTCCAAAACAAGGGCAAACTTTAGATGAAGTAAGAGATTTGTTATTAGGACAAGTAGAGAAAATTAAAAAAGGAGAATTTGAGGACTGGCTTTTAGATGCAGTTGTAAATGACTTACGACTTTCTAAAATTAAATCTTTTGAAAAATCTTCCTCTACGGCTTATGAATATTTAGATGCTTTTATTGGTTTTCAAGATTGGAACAGGCGTTTAAGTATGCTAGATGAGATGAAAAAAATAACAAAAGAAGAAGTAATTTCTTTTGCAAATGAATTATATGCAGATAATTATGTAGAAGTACACAAAATAAAAGGAGAAGATAAACATATTGTAAAAGTAGATAATCCAGGAATTACCCCAATAAACTTAAATAGAGACAAAGAGTCTAATTTCTTAAAAGAATTTAATGCGGTACGCTCTCCAGATTTAACTCCGAAATTTGTAGATTATAAGTCTGAAATTAATGAAACAAAAACTAAAAATGGTTTAAAAGTTTCTTATATAGAAAACCCAAATAATGACATATTTAATCTGAATATAATTTTTGATATGGGTAAAGACAATGATCCAATGGTTTCTTTAGCTGCCGGATATTTAGATTATTTAGGAACAAATAAATATTCTCCAGAAGAACTTAAACAAGAATTTTATAAGATTGGAATTTCTTATTATGTAAATACGGCTAACGATAAAACTTATGTTGGTATTTCTGGCTTAAAAGAAAATTTAAACCCAGGTTTAGAATTATTAGAACATCTTTGGGAAAATGCAGTTCCTGATCAAGAAACATATAATAAATATGTGGACAAAATATTAAAGGGAAGGCAAGATTCTAAAACGCAAAAGAGAAATATTTTTTGGAATGGGTTAATGAGTTATAGTAAGTACGGAGAAGATTCTCGTTTACGTGATATTTATACTATGTCTGAATTAAGAGCTATTACGCCTTCTGAACTAGTAGAAAAAATAAAAAAACTCAAAGAATATAAACAACGAGTTTTTTATTATGGAAAAGATGTAGATAATGCAATTACATCTTTAGATACTAATCATGCCATAAACATTAATGAACTTAAGGATTATCCAGAAAGAAAAAGATACGAGGAAAAAGAAACTGGAGGTAACGTTTACTTTGTAGATTATGACATGGTACAAAGTGAAATTCTTTTATTAGCAAAAGGCGCAAAGTTTGACGCTAAAAAAATGGCAGTCTCTAGATTGTTTAATATGTATTTTGGAAGTGGTTTGTCTTCTATTGTTTTCCAAGAAATAAGAGAATCTAAATCTTTAGCGTATTCCGCATTTTCTAGTTATAGCAATGCAAGAGAAAAAGGAGATTCTGACTATGTTATGGCGTATGTAGGAACACAGGCAAATAAATTACCAGAAGCTGTAGATGCTATGATGGAATTAATGACAAATATGCCTGAGGCGGAAGAACAATTTAACCAGGCAAAAGAAGCTACATTAAAAAAGATAGCTGCAGAAAGAATAACAAAGTCTAACATTTTTTGGACTTATGAATCTTTAAAGAAAAGAGGATTTGAAAATGACAATAGAGAAGCGCTTTATAATGCTATAAAAAATATGACTTTAAATGATTTAAAAACTTTTTTTAATGCAAACATTAAAGGTGAAAATTACAATGTTATTGTAATTGGAAATAAAAAAGATATCGATTTTAATGCATTAAAAAAGTTAGGAGATATTAAAGAAATGGATATTGATGAAATTTTTAATTTTGAAAAATCGGCTCCAATAAAAGGGTAATAAAAATTAAAAGAAAAGCTCTTTTATAATTTATGCAGAGTATTTTTAATTGGTATATTTGTTTTGCTAACCAAAAAATAACAAATTAAGCTAGTATGAAATTATTAGAAGGAAAAAATGTGATAATCACAGGTGCAAGTAGGGGAATAGGAACGGGGATAGCACAGGTGTTTGCAGAAAATGGTGCAAACGTAGCATTTACATATAGTTCTAGTGAAGCTCCGGCTTTGACATTAGAAAAAGAACTATCAGAAAAAGGAATAAAAGCAAAAGCATATAAAAGTAATGCAGGAAGTTTTAGCGATTCTGAGGAGTTAGTAGCTAAAGTTTTGGAAGATTTTGGAGGTATAGATGTATTAATTAATAATGCAGGTATTACAAAAGATAATTTACTAATGAGAATGGCAGAGGATGATTTTGATAAAGTTATTGAAATAAACCTTAAATCTGTTTTTAATATGACAAAGGCAGTACAACGTACTATGCTTAAACAACGTAAAGGTTCTATTGTTAATATGAGTAGTGTCGTTGGTGTAAAAGGGAATGCCGGCCAGGCAAATTATGCCGCTTCTAAAGCTGGCATGATTGGCTTTACTAAATCTATAGCCTTAGAATTGGGTTCTAGAAATATACGATGTAATGCAATAGCTCCTGGTTTTATAGAAACTGAAATGACTGCTAAATTAGATGAAAAAGTAGTACAAGGTTGGAGAGATGGTATTCCTTTAAAAAGAGGAGGTACTACAGAAGATATAGCCAATGCTTGTTTATTTTTTGCATCCGATTTATCTGCTTATGTTACCGGCCAAGTACTTAATGTAGATGGCGGGATGCTTACATAAATTAAAATACTTATTATGATATACGTAACTACAGAAACCGTTGGGGGTAAAGAAATAGAATCTGCATTAGGAACAGTTAGAGGAAGTACTGTTAGAGCAAGAAATATTGGAAGAGATATTTTTGCAGGATTAAAAAATATTGTTGGTGGTGAAATATCAGAATACACAAAGTTATTAGCAGATGCTAGAGAACAAGCAATTAAACGTATGTTAGATGATGCACAACGTTTAGGCGCAGATGCTGTTGTTAATGTTCGTTTTACTACATCTCAAGTTATGCAAGGTGCAGCAGAAATGCTTGCTTATGGTACTGCTGTAAAACTTAAGTAATTACATCTTATGGAATTATTTCCTGTCTTTTTAATGATTTTAATTTATGGTAGTTTTTTTGCCATAATAATTTATTTAATATTTAAAAGGATAGAAGATAAGAAGAAAGAAAATTTTGAGAAGAGAGATAACTAATACATGCAAACCAAAACAGTACTATTTATTATTTTAGCTGTAGTGGTAGCATTGTTTCTAGTGCTATATCAATATTACTACAAAAAAAAAATAAAAGGAAAGACAACTATTGTGCTTTCCTTTTTACGTTTTATTTCCATTTTTGGTATTTTGTTACTTCTTATAAATCCAAAGTTTGTTAAGAACAATTATGAGATAGTAAAAACTAATCTAGTTCTTTTAGTAGATAACTCCTCTTCTATAAAAAAAGAAGAAACTCTTATTAAAAGTCTTTTAGAAAAGTTAACTACAAATAAGGCTTTAAAAGATAAGTTTACTATTCATAAATATGCTTTTGGAAAAGAATTTAGCACATTAGACTCATTATCATTTTTAGAGCAAAACACTAATATTTCAAAAGCTTTATTAACTACAGAAGATATTTATACTAGAACAAATTCTGCTGTAGTACTACTCACAGATGGTAACCAAACTATAGGACAAGATTACGAACATTTAAAATTAAAAAAGGATTTTACAATTTTTCCAATTTGTATAGGAGACACAACTAAATATAATGATATTAGAGTAGAACAAATTAATAGTAATCCGTACTCTTTTTTAAACAATCAATTTCCTATTGAAGTAATTGTAAATTATGATGGTATTTCACAAGTAAATAAAACTATTACAATTACTGTAGATGGAAAAAAAGAATATCAAGAAAAAATTTCTTTTTCTAAAAATAATTCTTCTAAAACTATTTCTGCGAATTTAAAGGCTTTAAGCGTTGGGGTAAAATCTATTGCGGTACATATAGAAACGCTAGAGAAGGAAAAAAATGTAGTTAACAACCGTAAAATTGCATTTATAGAAGTAATAGATGAAACTACAAAAATTGGAGTAGTATCTTCTATATTACATCCAGATATTGGTACTTTAAAAAAATCTATTGAAATAAATAAGCAAAGAGAAGTTTTTATTTTAAAACCTACTACAAGTCTTTCAGAATTAGAAAAGATAGATTTGTTTATACTTTATCAGCCAAATAGTTCTTTTTCTTCAATTTATAATTACATCAAGCAAAAACAAGTAAATAGTCTTACTGTAACAGGAACTAAAACCGACTGGAGTTTTTTAAATGCTATTCAAAAGAATGTAAAAGTTCAGGATAATTATCCAATACAAGAGGTAGTCCCTAAAATAAATCAGACTTTTTCAAAATTTGATATATCCGATTTTAAATCCATAGATTATCCACCTTTAGAGACGAATGTAGGGCCTATTATTTTTAATGATAATGTGGAGTCATTGTTAAATATGGTTGTAAAAGGTGTAGATATAGACAATCCTCTGTGCGTTGTTTTAGATAATAATATAACAAAAGAAGGTTTCTGGTTTGGTGAAAATATTTGGAAATGGAGAGTTCAAGAATATAGAAATTCTAAAGAGTTTAAAAATTTTGATGATTTTATAGGGAAAATAATAATCTATTTAACTAGTTCAAAAAATAAGGATAGACTAAATGTAGATTACAAACCAGTATATCAAGGAAATAGTAATTCAAAAATTACAGCTACCTATTTTGATGAGTCTTTTACTTTTGACTCTAATGCAACTATTATAGTTACTATTCAAAATAAAGAGAAAAAATTAGAAATTCCAATGCTTTTAAAACAAGATTTTTTTGAAGTAGATGTATCTAATTTGGCACCTGGAAATTATACCTTTATTGTAACAGTCAAAGATAAAAACTATTCAAAATCAGGAAGTTTTTCTATTAAAAATTTTAATGTAGAGCAACAGTTTTTGTCTTCTAACTATAAAAAAATGCAGTCTCTAGCAAATGATAACAATGGAAAACTCTTATTTCCAAGTCAAATTTCGGAATTAGAAAATACCTTATTGTCTAATAAAGCATTTGTACCAGTGCAAAAGAGGACTGAAAATATTGTACCTTTGGTAGACTTTAAGATTCTTTTAGGCTTAATAATAGGAGCTCTTACTTTAGAGTGGTTTATAAGAAAGTATAAAGGTTTAATGTAAATAAATAATTATGGATAAATTACCTAAAATAGCTGTACCCGTTGTATTTGCTTTAATAGTATTAGCATTATTAATTTCTAAATCTGCTGTAACCATTGGGCCTGGAGAAGGTGGAGTAATTTTTGAAACTTTTGGAGAAGGTATTAATACAGAAAGAACCTATGGAGAAGGGTTTCATATTGTAGCTCCTTGGAATGATATGATTGTGCAAAAAGTTCGTCAGCAATCTATATCAGATAATATGAATGTACTCTCTGTAAATGGGTTAGATATTACAGTAAGTGGTACAATTTGGTTTGAGCCAGAATTTAAAAGTTTAGGATTACTTATAAAGACTAAAGGGGAAGATTATATAAATGAACTTTTAAGTCCTGCAATTAATGCAGCAGCTAAAAGTGTTGTAGGTAGGTATACTCCAGAACAATTATATTCAAGTAAAAGAGATATAATAGAGTTAGAGATATTAGAAGAAGTTAGAAAAGAGCTTGATGGTCAATACGTAAATGTAAAGCGAGTATTAGTAGAAAATGTAAAACTTCCAAATACTATAAAAGATGCTATTGAGCGTAAATTAAAACAAGAGCAAGAGTCTTTAGAGTATGAGTTTAGACTAGTAACAGCTAAAAAAGAAGCAGAAAAAGTTACTATTGAAGCGCAAGGTAAAGCAGATGCAAACCGTATTTTAAGTGCATCTTTAACAGATAAAATATTACAAGATAAAGGAATAGATGCAACTATTAAATTATCAGAATCTCCAAATGCAAAAGTTATTGTAGTTGGTAGTGGTGATTCTGGTTTGCCATTAATATTAGGGAATAACTAAATAACTGTTATTTTTTTTATTAAAACATTAATAGTTGTTAAAAAAATAGTTTTTGCTTTTATGCAATTAAAATATATTTTACATTTACAGAGTAATGAGAAACAAAACTACACATCATCATTTTCATACTGGCTGTCAAGCGAGGTGATAATGTATTGTGTAAACTAAATATATATAACCCGTTTGAGAAATCAAGCGGGTTTTATTTTTAAACCAATTTGATTTCCAAACAAAATTAAGAAAGGAATGACAAAAATTAGAATTGCAATTCAAAAATCTGGAAGATTAAATGAAGACTCTATAGAAATACTTAAAAACTGTGGTATATCTATAGACAATGGTAAAGATCAATTAAAAGCATCTGCCCGTAATTTTCCTATGGAAGTTTTTTATTTAAGAAACGGTGATATTCCACAATATTTGAAAGATGGTGTTGTAGATATAGCTATTATTGGAGAGAATGTTTTAATAGAAAAAGGAGAAGGTATTGGTTTTAATGTAAGACTAGGGTTTTCTAAATGCAAAGTGTCTTTAGCTGTCCCAAAAGAAGTAAAATATTCTTCTGTAAAAGATTTTAATGGTAAACGTATTGCTACATCTTACCCTAATACAGTAAAACAATATTTAAAACAAAAAGGAGTAGCTGCAGATATACACATTATTAATGGTTCTGTAGAAATTGCACCTAACATTGGTTTAGCGGACGGTATTTGCGATATTGTTTCTAGTGGTAGTACTTTATTTAAAAATGGTTTAAAAGAAGTAGAAGTAATGCTAAAAAGTGAAGCAGTATTAGCTGTTTCTCCTAAAATATCTGAAGAACGTAAAGAGATACTTAAAAAATTACAATTTAGAATTAATGCAGTATTAACGGCTAGACAATCTAAATATGTTCTTTTAAATGCTCCAAACGATAAATTGGATAGTATAATTTCTTTATTACCAGGAATGCGAAGTCCTACTGTTTTACCATTAGCAGAAGAAGGGTGGAGTTCTGTACATACTGTTATTAATAAAAACAAGTTTTGGGAAGTTATAGATGAGTTAAAGCAAGCAGGAGCTGAAGGTTTACTTGTTTGTCCAATAGAGAAAATGGTTTTGTAAAATTTTTGCTATGGAAAATGAGTTGAAAATTTTCTTAATACCACAAGAAGAATTACACACAATTTTACCTTTAGTTGCTATTCTTAATGATGGAAAGATAGAAACAAAAATTCTTGAAGAGCGCTTATCTGAGATGAAGAAAATTGGTTTTCAATGCATTGGTGTGTATGATGCAGAAAAGCTAATTGGTATATGCGGTTTTTGGATTTTAAATAAGTTTTATATAGGAAAGCATATAGAACCAGATAATGTTTTTATATCCAAAGAATATAGAAGTAGAGGTGTAGGCAAATTAATGTTAGATTGGATTTATGAGTATGCAAAAGAAAATAATTGTAATAGCTCTGAGATTAATTGCTATGTAAAAAATACTAGAGGAGTACAATTTTGGGAAGAACAAGGATATGTTCCAGAAGGATACCACATGAGAAACGTTTTTGATAGAAATAATGAATAAAATTTATAACCCAAATAAAGAAGACTGGAAAACCATTCTTATGCGACCAACACAAACGGTTGCAGACATAGAAGGCACAGTAAATAATATTTTTAAAGAAGTACAAGAGGGTGGTGATAGTATTTTAACTAAATACACAAAAAAATTTGATGGTGTAACACTTTTCTCTAACATAGTTTCTAAGGACGAAATTAATGCTGCAGCTTCGCTTATTTCTGAAGATTTAAAAAAAGCTATTCAACTAGCAAAAAATAATATTGAAGTTTTTCATGCTGCTCAAAAAACTGCTAAAGTTTCAGTAGAAACTGCTAACGGAGTGCAATGTTGGCAAGAGAAACGTCCTATTCAAAAAGTTGGTTTATATATTCCAGGAGGAACGGCACCATTATTTTCAACAATTTTAATGCTTGCAGTGCCTGCTAATATTGCTGGCTGCGAAGAGATTGTATTATGTACACCGCCAGACAAAGAAGGCAATGTAAATCCGGCGATACTCTATACAGCAAATCTTTGTGGAGTAACTAAAATATTTAAAGTTGGTGGTATACAAGCAATTGCAGGAATGACATTTGGGACGGAAACTATTCCAGAAGTATATAAAATATTTGGACCAGGAAATCAATTTGTAACCGTAGCAAAGCAAATAGCAACTAAATACGGTGTTGCAATAGATATGCCTGCTGGTCCTAGTGAACTTTTAGTAATGGCAGACGATACTGCTAATGCCTCCTTTGTTGCTTCAGATTTGTTGAGTCAGGCAGAACATGGTGTAGATAGTCAAGTAATCTTAGTATCTACATCAAAAAGTGTGATAGATGCTGTAGAAAAAGAAGTTGCAGAACAGCTTAATGTTTTACCTAGAAAAGAAATTGCAAAGCAAGCAATTGCAAACAGTAAACTTATCTATGTAGAGAATGAACAAATTGCAATAGATTTAATAAATGAATATGGCCCAGAACATTATATTTTATGTGTTTTAAATGAAGAAATTTTTATTAAACAAATAAAAAATGCTGGTTCTGTATTTATAGGAAATTATACGCCAGAAAGTGCTGGAGATTACGCTTCTGGAACAAACCATACTTTACCAACAAATGGTTATGCAAAACAGTATAGTGGAGTAAATTTAGATAGTTTTATGAAGAGTATGACTTTCCAAAAAATTACGCCAAAAGGCATACAAGAAATAGGTAAAGCTATTGAACTTATGGCAGAAGCAGAAGGCCTACAAGCTCATAAAAATGCAGTTACATTACGTTTAAAAAGTTTAGAATAATGTTTAGTTTAGATACTATAATTAGAGAAAATATTAAAGGGTTACAGCCATATTCATCTGCTAGAGATGAATATGTTTCTGATGGTTCTACAATGGTCTTTTTAGATGCGAATGAAAATCCTTATAATAATGGAGTAAATAGATATCCAGACCCACAACAGAGAAGCTTAAAGAGAGTATTAGCTGAACAAAAAGGTATTTCATCAGAAAATATACTTTTAGGAAATGGCAGTGATGAAGTTTTAGATTTACTATTTAGAGCTTTTTGTGAGCCAAATGTAGATGCTATTATTAGTTTACCCCCCACTTATGGTATGTATAAAGTTTTATGCAATATTAATGCTGTAGAAAATAAAGAAGTACTATTAACTAAAGAATTTCAGCCAGATGTTGAAGCAATATTAAGTGCAGTAACTGCGGTTACAAAAATTCTTTTTATTTGTTCACCAAATAATCCAACTGGGAATACTATCTCAAAAAGTAAGATTTCAGAATTATTAACTAATTTTAAAGGTTTAGTAGTTATAGACGAAGCTTATATAGATTTTTCTGAAGATGAAAGTTGGGTTGCAGAATTAGTTAATTATCCAAATTTAATAATAACGCAAACATTATCTAAAGCCTATGGTATGGCAGGTATACGTTTAGGTATTTGTTTAGCATCTAGAGAAATAATAGCGGTTTTAAATAAGATTAAACCACCATATAATGTAAATGAATTAACTCAGAAAAAGGCATTAGAACGCGTTATTGATAAAAAATTGATTGCTACAGAAGTGCAAAATATTCTTAAAGAAAGAGATACTTTAATACGTGCGCTGCAAGATATATTTTATGTAAAAGTAATATATACAACTAACGCAAATTTTGTTCTTGTAAAGGTTGATGATGCTACAAAAAGATACAATCAATTATTAGAAAAAGGTATTGTTGTTCGTAATAGAACTACACAGGCTTTGTGTGAGAATACTTTACGCTTTACTATAGGAACAACTCAAGAAAACAATGCTTTAATAAAAGCTTTAAAAGAATTAGTATAAAATGAAAAAAGTACTTTTTATAGATCGTGATGGAACATTGGTTTTAGAGCCCCCTGTAGATTATCAATTAGATAGTTTAGAAAAATTGGAATATTACCCAAAAGTATTTCAATACATGGCTAAAATAGCTTCTGAATTGGATTATGAATTAGTTATGGTTACTAATCAAGATGGTTTAGGAACCGATTCTTTTCCTGAAGATACTTTTTGGCCAGCACAAAATAAAGTTATTTCTGCTTTTGAAAAAGAAGGAGTCGTTTTTAAAGAAGTGTTTATAGATAAAACTTTTGCCCATGAAAATGCAGAAACACGCAAGCCAAGAACAGGTTTACTTACTAAGTATTTTAATAAAGAAGAATACGATTTAGAAAATTCTTTTGTGTTAGGAGACCGTATTACCGATATGGAATTGGCTAAGAATTTAGGGGCTAAAGGAATATTTTTATCAGAAGACCCAGAATTAGGTGCAGATGAGATAGAGGCTAATAAGCAAACTATTTTAGATGCTATTGCATTAACATCTACAGACTGGAAAAAGATTTATGAGTTTTTAAAGTTACAAGATAGAGTAACAGAAATTACACGTAATACCAATGAAACTAAGATTTATATTAAGTTAAATTTAGATGGTTCAGGAAAAAATGATATCTCTACTGGATTAGATTTTTTTGATCATATGTTAGACCAAATTGGCCGCCATGGCGCTATGGATTTAACAGTAAAAGTAGATGGTGATTTACATGTTGATGAGCATCATACTATAGAAGATACCATGATTGCTTTAGGGGAATTATTCGCAAAAGCATTAGGAAACAAATTAGGAATAGAACGTTACGGATTCTGTTTACCAATGGATGACTGTTTGGCGCAAGTGGCAGTAGATTTTGGAGGAAGACCTTGGTTAGTTTGGGATGCCCATTTTAAACGTGAGAAAATTGGAGATATGCCAACCGAGATGTTTTTGCATTTATTTAAATCGTTTTCTGATGGGGCAAAATGTAATTTAAACATCAAGGCAGAAGGGGATAACGAACATCATAAAATAGAAGGTATTTTTAAAGCTTTTGCTAAAGCAATGAAAATGGCTGTAAAAAGAGATGTAAATAAAATGTTTTTGCCAAGTACAAAAGGTATGCTTTAGCATACCAGTACTTAGTTCAAAGTAAAGAGTAATAAGTTTTTTATGATAGACTTAATACTTAGTACTAGTTACTTAATACTAAATAAACAATGAAAATAGTAATTATAAATTACGGAGCGGGGAATATTCAGAGTATCAAATTTGCGATAAAGCGTTTAGGGTATGAAGCTGTTTTAACAGATAATGTTGAAGAAATAAAATCTGCCGATAAAGTTATTTTTCCAGGAGTAGGAGAGGCAAGTAGTGCTATGGCTAAACTTGTAGATAGTGGATTAGATACGCTTGTACCAACTTTAAAGCAACCAGTTTTAGGTATTTGCTTAGGAATGCAATTAATGTGCAATGCTTCAGAAGAAGGAAGCACAGAAGGTTTAGGGATTTTTAACGTTGATGTTGTGAAATTTAATAATGGAGTAAAAGTTCCACAAATTGGTTGGAACGAAATTTCTGATTTAAAATCCCCTTTATTTTCTGATATAAAAGATAATGCGCATATATACCTAGTGCATAGTTTTTATGCTCCCATATGTGATGAAACAATTGCAACTTCTGGCTATGGAATTAATTATAGTGCTGCACTGCAAAAAAATAATTTTTACGGCACACAATTTCACCCAGAAAAAAGTAGCAAAGTAGGAGAGCAAATACTAGAGAATTTTTTAAGCATTTAAATAGTATTAAGTACTAAGTAAATAGTATATAGTAGCTTTGTGTTATAGTTGATGTATGAATAAATATGAGGATTTAAAAATTTGGCAAAAGGCAATGGATCTCGTGGAGTTAATTTATGAGTTAATGAAAGATATGCCAGCAGATGAAATATATGGATTAACTTCACAGATTAAACGATGTTCTATTAGTATTCCTTCCAATATTGCAGAAGGAGCTGGAAGAAATTCAAACAAACAGTTTGCTCATTTTTTAAGTATCGCTAATGGTTCAACAACCGAATTAGAAACTCAAATATTACTAGTGCAAAGATTAAAATCATGCTCGGAACATAAAATAAAGCCAATATTAGATATATGTATTGAAGTTAAAAAAATGAATTTTTCATTACAAAGAAGTTTGAATAAAGAATAGAGAAAAATATTTAATGCTTAGTACTGCTTACTTAGTACTATTTACTAGAAAAAAATGAGAATAATACCAGCAATAGATATAATAGAAGGACAATGTGTAAGGCTTTCTAAAGGAGATTATGATACCAAGAAAATTTATAATGAGAATCCATTAGAAGTAGCTAAAGAATTTGAAGATCATGGAATAACTCATTTACATTTGGTAGACCTAGATGGTGCAAAATCTAAACATATTGTAAATCATAAAATTTTAGAGCAAATTGCTAGTAAGACCAGTTTAAAAATAGATTTTGGCGGTGGTTTAAAGACAGATGATGATTTACGTATTGCTTTTGAAAGTGGTGCTAACCAAATAACAGGCGGGAGTATTGCAGTAAAAGATAGAGAAACTTTTACCAAATGGATTTCTAATTTTGGAGCAGAAAAGATTATCCTTGGCGCAGATGCTATGGATGAAAAAGTTGCAGTATCTGGTTGGTTAGAAGAGTCTAAAGAAGAGTTAGTTCCTTTTATTCAAGGCTACCAAAAAGAAGGAGTAAGCTATGTTATTTGTACTGATATTAGCAAAGATGGTATGTTAGAAGGACCTTCTTTTAATTTGTATAAAAAGATATTGGAACAATCAGAATCTGGATTAAAACTTATAGCAAGTGGTGGTATTTCTACTTTTAATGAATTACCAAAACTAGCGGAAATAGGTTGCGAAGGAACCATAATTGGTAAAGCTATTTATGAAAATCGAATTAGTTTAAAACAATTAGAAGCTTTCATATTAAATAATAGTACTAAGAATTAGTAACTATAAAAAATAAACAAGTAATTGCAAAACAGTTTAAAAAGAATAATAATCTATAGCTTGTAGTATTACGTATTTAGCTTGCTAACTACTAACTACTAACTACTAACTACTTTAAATAAATGCTTACTAAAAGAATTATTCCTTGTCTTGATATAAAAAATGGAAGAACCGTTAAAGGTGTAAATTTTGTTGATTTAAGAGATGCAGGAGATCCTGTAGAACTTGCAGAAATTTATGCAGCTTCTGGAGCAGATGAATTGGTGTTTTTAGATATTTCTGCAACTGAAGAACGTAGAAAAACATTGGCAGAATTAGTCTACCATGTTGCAGAGAAAGTAAATATCCCATTTACAGTTGGTGGTGGAATATCCTCAGTAGAAGATGTAGATATACTTTTGCAAAACGGTGCAGACAAAGTTTCTATAAATTCTTCTGCTGTTAAGAATCCGCAATTAATTAATGATTTAGTTGCTAAGTTTGGTTCTCAATGTATAGTAGTAGCTATAGATGCAAAAAAGATTGATGGAGATTGGATTGTGCATTTAGTAGGAGGTAAGGTTCCTACAGAATTGAATTTGTTTGATTGGGCAAAAGAAGTAGAAGAAAGAGGGGCTGGAGAAATACTTTTTACTTCTATGAATAATGATGGTACTAAAGACGGATTTGCAAATGAAGCATTAAATAAATTGTCTACAGAGTTAAATATTCCTATAATTGCCTCTGGAGGCGCAGGATCCATGCAACATTTTACCGATACTTTTGTAAAAGGTAAGGCAGATGCAGCTTTAGCTGCTAGTGTTTTTCATTTTAAAGAAATTGAAATTATAGATTTAAAGCGTCAATTAAAAAAAGAAGGAATACCAGTAAGATTATAAGTTTTGATTAAAGCATCAGAAAAAGATAAAGAGTTAGTAGTTAGTATTTTAGTGTCTGCTTTTAAAGATTTAGAAGAAGATAATTCTATTAATTTTATTGTAGAAAATGGAGAGGATAGAATAGATAGAATGAAAGCTTTAATGGGATATTTATTCGAAAAATCCATGCTATTTGGTGAGGTATATTTATCTCAGAATAAAAATGCATGTCTTTTACTATCTTTTTCAGAAAAAGAGAAAGTTACTTTAAAAACTATAGGTTTAGATTTAAAATTACTTTTTAACTGTATTGGTTTTAAGAATTTATTTAATGTTCTAAAAAGACAAAAAATAATTAAAGATTTTTATCCTAAAGAAGCACATATAAAACCAGTTATTATGGGAGCTTTAAAAGAAGCTTATGGTAGTGGTTCTGCGGCAAGGATGGTGTTACGAATAATGAGTCAGTATAAAAAAAATAAAAAACCTGTAGTTTTAGATACCGTATCAGAGTATAATATAAAGCTGTATCAAAAATTTGGTTTTAAAATAATAAGAGAGGAAAAAACATTAGGCTTTCCTATAAGTTTACTACGATTAAATTAATAGAAGTAATGAAAATAGATTTCGATAAAAATAAGGATGGTTTAGTGCCAGCAATTATACAAGACGCTACTACTAAAAATGTGCTTATGCTAGGGTATTTAAACCAAGAAGCATATAATAAGACTGTAGAAACTAATGTGGTTACTTTTTTTAGTAGAAGTAAACAGCGATTATGGACTAAAGGTGAAGAAAGTGGAAATTTCTTAAATTTAGTTTCTATTAAAAACGATTGTGACAACGATTCTTTATTAATTAAAGTAAACCCAGTAGGGCCAACATGCCATACAGGAACAGATACATGTTGGAATGAAGAAAATGATTCTAGCTTTGGATTTCTATCTAAATTAGAAAAAACAATAGAACAAAGAAGAACATCATCAGACGGCACAAAATCTTATGTTGCTTCTCTTTTTGAAAAAGGAATAAACAAGCTAGCTCAAAAAGTAGGAGAGGAAGCTGTAGAAGTTGTTATTGAAGCTAAAGATGATAATGATGATTTATTCTTAAATGAAAGCGCAGATTTACTTTTTCACTATTTAATGCTTTTGCAAGCCAAAGGTTTTACTTTAAAAGATATTGAAGAAGTTTTAAGAGGAAGAGAAAAGTAGTTTTCCTATAAATACAAAAAGAGCCTTTTGATCTTACTAAGATTAAAAGGCTCTTTTTGTTCGTATATAATGCTTTAGTCTTTATGGATAAGCTTAGAACCACTGTTTACTTTTTCATGCGTAATTTTTGCATCTCCTTTATAGTATAGTCTACTATTTGCTTTGGCTACTACATCTATTGTATTAGAAACTGATAAGTAAGCTCTAGAATCTGCTAAAAGATTTATATTTAAATCTTCTACTTCTAAATCATAATTTCTTAATTCAGAATCTGCGGTTAATTTAGCTTTTAGTTTAGTTGCAGAACCAAATAAATCTACTTTAGAATCTGCAGATAGTTTTACTTCAATATTCTCAACATCAACTTCTCCTTTAAAAGAACCATTGGCAAAAGCTTCAATAAAAACAGTATTAGATATTAATGTATTTTCTAACTCAATTTTAGCATCTGTAGAAACTTTATAATTTGTAATATTCTTTGCAGATATATAAACATTTAATGTTTCTTTACCTTTTATAACTACAAAATTTTTAAGTCTAATTTTTAAATTACTTCCTTCTTGGTCTATTCGTATAGCTTTAAAGACATTACTATTTGCTTCAATCTTCACAGATTCTTCTCCTTCTGTAAAATGTACATAAACATTAAAATCATTAGAAACTTCAATAGAATTAAACTCTGAAAAAGAATATTCTCTCGTTTCTATATCTCCAGATGCCCTTATAAAATTATCTTCACAAGAGAAAAAAGTTGTTGCGGCTGTTAACACAATTATTAATTTTAAAAAAATAACTTTTGTAATTGATTGATTTTGATTGATTTTCATGATTGTTAATTTTGATTGATTATTGATGAATATGTTTAATTTAAACTGTTGTCCATTGTAGCACAACTGGTAACCATTCTTCGGAATAGTTTTTATTAGTTGAACTTTTTTTTAAAAAAACTTGGTTGTTTTTCACAAACACAGCTTGTGTTTTTATAACCTTTCTTTTTCTATTTTTAAACATTATAGTTTCTTTTTGTAGCGATTTCTACCCATATTAAAAACCCCAACTTTTATTCCAACACCAGCAGAAAAACCATTGAAATTTTTAATAGGACTAGTAGCAAGATTAAAATTGTTTGTGATACGGTATTTAATACCAGCCTCTAACTGCAAATATCTAGAGATATTAAAAAGTGCATTTACACCTGGTTCTAAAACAAAAATAGCTTTAACGTCTTCATATTCTTTTTCAATAAAATCATCATCAAAATCATCTCCATTATTAGTGTAACCAATAGCCCCCAAACCAATAAAAAGAGGAAAAGACAAACTAACCTTACGTTTACTAAATAGAATAGGTTCTAAATGTGTTCCAATATATCCTCCAATAAGTTTGTTCTCTATTGTAGTGCTAGTTATAAATTGCTGATCCGATTGAAATCCTGTAATTTCTATTCCGACTTCAAATTTTTGATCCGCTACATATGCTATTTTAAATTGCCCTCCATATAATGGTTCTCCTCCTAACTCTCCATAAATAGCAGATAAACCTAAATAAACACCATTAACTACATTATTACGGTCATTAAATTCTATATAGTCTGTAGTATCTTGCGCATTACTAAAAAAACTAAATACTAGTAGAAAAAAAAGTAAAACATTGTTTTTATTTTTCATACAAAAATTTTAAAATCAATTTTGGTTATTAAAGTATTTTTAGCAAAAACTATTTCTTTTGTTTATTAGGATTATATTTTTTTCTTGTAGCGGTTTCTTCCCATATTAAAAACACCAACTTTTATACCGACACCAGCAGAAAAACCATTTATACGATCTAAAGTTGCTGGTTCTAACCTTGTTTTACTTGAAAAGCGATATTTAACTCCTGCTTCTAATTGTAAATATCTAGATACATTAAATAAAAGATTAACACCTGGTTCTACAACAAAGAAACCATCAGATTCTCTTAATTCGTCATCTTCTAAATCATTATTTTCAAAATCAAAATCGGAATCAAAAACACCAAGTCCACCAGCACCAATTAATAAAGGAAATGACAGGTTTACAGTAGATTTGCTAAAAAGTATAGGTTCTATATGTAAACCACCATAGGCACCAATAATATCTTCATTTATGCCTTCTATTTCATTAAAATAGTTTTGTTGAGAATAAAAGAATGTTGCTACAAAACCAACTTCTACTTTTCTATTAGCAACATATGCAACTTTAAAACTTGGTAAATAGGTGCTTTTATTATCCATTTCTCCATAATGCATAGAAAGTCCTAGATAAACACCATGTACAACATTTTTACGGTCGTTAAACTCTATATAATCTCCATTGTCCTGCGCGTTGGTTATTAGGCAAAATCCTAACATAGCTAAGAGCATTATTATATTATAATTTTTCATTATTGGTTGTTTTTAATTGTTGTATTAAGTAGACTATTTTTTAATAAATATTGTTACAATAACAGGAACATTTTTTCTAATTATCTTTAATTTGAATTAGCCCTTTTTTTCCTATAATAGTAATGCTACCCAATTGTTCTTTTCCGTAGGTGGCATTAATTTTTCTAATTCTATCTCCTTTATCTATAACATCTGAGGTAACATTATTAAAAGATTTTGGTAACCTTAATAGTCCTTCTTCTAATGTTGCATTAAACTTTAAAGAAGTATCTTCTACATTAATGTTAATTTCTGATGATTCTTGATTTAATTTTATAAAAGGTATACTTGTAGTAATTTCTTTAATTACTAAATCCGCTATTTTTAAATCAAGATTAGTTTCTTTTTTTAAAGAATTAATGTCTATAGTAGTAAACTTCATAGAGCCTTTTATTTTATTTACTACATCAATTTTTATTTCATCTTTATTGGAGTATAATTCTAGCGTATTAATAGTTTCTAAATTAAGAATAGAACCAGAACTATTAACTCGTAAATCTTCTGAGTTTTCTACAATAAATTTTCCGTTTTTTACGCGAACATTACCATAGTTAATAGTTTCGGCTTTAATTTTTCCATATTTCATGGTTATGTCTACAAAATTTAAATTTCCATTTAACCATAAATCACCATGTTGTATATCTGTTTTGAATTTTCCGGTCCAATCTTCTACGATAATGTCTCCAAATTTGTTCGTAATATCTAATTCGGCATTTTTTGGTAAAAACACTTTATAGTTAATTTTTAAGTTACTTTTATTATAATCAAAAGGAGTTGCTTTATTCCAATACTTTGCAAAAAAGCCTGTACTTTTTTCTGCTATTGCAGTTTTAAAAATGATATAATCTTTATTTTCATTTATAGAAGTACCAATTCTATCTATAAGACTTTTTGCATTCTCACTTTTTTTATGAGTTACTTCAATTTCCATTTTAATAACTAGACTCTCTTTGTTCCACCCTTGCACAGAAATGTCTCCATAATTATTTTCTAGATAAAGCTTTCCTGAATTAGTCATAGGAAAAGTTTTTTCTATTTTCTTAGAAATTTTATTTTGTGCATGTAGGCTAAAGTTTAAAACAATAGCCATTATGAACAGCAGTAGTTTTTTATAATGTATAACCATAATCCTCGTTTATTTTTTTAGAAGAGTTTATCTGTTTTAGTAAATTCTCTATTAATTCAATTCTCTTTTTATAATTACCAATAAGTGCCTCTAGTATACGCTCATTGTCTAAATTTTTCTTCATTTCAATTTTTAGTTCATCATACTCATCATCCAAATCTTGCATAAAGGATAAAAACTCTTTTTTGTCTTCTTTAGATAAAGCAGGGTGTTCTTGTACTAATTTTACCTGGTGCTCTACTAGGCTTTTATAATGAATTTCTATATCTAAAACCTCTTTATTTGCATAGCTAGTTTCTATGCTTGTATTATTTGGTTGTAATAAAAATGGGCCAGCTATAGTTAAGAGCCCTAATATTAGAAGGATACTAGCTGCTATTTTAAAGCCTGTAGACCTCCATAACGGAATAACTTTTTTAGGTTTTGTAGCGTCTAATTCTTTAGATATAGCATCCCACATTTTATTTTTATCCACCTTTTTATCATTAAAAAAGTCTTTGTTTTCTCGTATATGTTTTTCAAAATTATCCATCATAACCCTTTAATAATTTCAATTAATTTCTTTTTTGCTCTATGGTATTGTGATTTAGAAGTGGAGGTACTTATTTCTAAAATTTCTCCAATTTCATTATGATCATAACCTTCAATTAAGTACAGGCATATTATTTGTTTATAACCTTGTGGTAATTTTTCTATTCCTAGTTTTACTTTTATCAAATCTATTTTTTCTATAGGTTCCGCAGTTTCATCTTTTAAGTGGTATTCATGATCTTCTATAGGTGTTAAGGCAATACGCTTAACTTTTAAATGATTTATACTTTTATTAATTACTATTCTTTTTAACCAAGCTCCAAAAGAACTTTCGTATTTAAAACTGTTAATTTTTTTAAAAGCATCTATAAAACTGTCTTGTACTACATCCTCAGCATCTTCTTTAATACCAACCATACGCATACTTACAGAATACATAGCATCTACATATAACTCATACAATTTGTATTGCGAGTTTCTATCGCCAAGCTTGCTTTTTTCAACAAGCTCTTTGTGTGTATTTTGGACTATAGTTTCCAATTAAGTAATTACGCTTCTTTGGTTGTTTTCTTAAATTTTAGTTACATTCTTATTACAAAGACAATTGTAAAAGTAAAAGGTTGCATCAAATTAAAATTAAATTTTATTATTTATATTTTTTTAAAATAGTTGCGAAACAAATAGTTAAGTTTTCTTAAAAGCTATTTTATAATTTGTTTATGTGTTATTTTTATAGAATGGGATTACAAACAAGAAAAGGATTTCGTTTTTCAAACTATGAAGCTCCAAATCAGACCCCTTTTGAAAAGTTGTTTGATATTTTTCAGGAACTTATAACGCATACCTCTGGTGATTTTGATGAGGCTATAGATTGGTTACGAGAATTAGATAAAGAATACCAACTTACAGATGAAGATTATACTATTGATGACTTTATTGAAGATTTAAAACAAAAAGGATATATACAGGAAGAGTTTAAAGATGGGGCAGGAGAAACAAATGATGATGGTGAAGGTACAGAAGACCCTAAAGGAACAGTTTCTATTACTGCTAAAATGGAACGTATTATTAGAAAACGTGCGTTAGACCAAATTTTTGGTAAACTTAAGCGTAGTGGTTCTGGGAACCATAAAACAGGAAAATCTGGAAATGGAGATGAGCATACTGGAAATTTAAGAGCGTATAAATACGGAGATGGTTTAGATAATATCTCTATGACCGAGAGTATTAAAAATGCGCAAGTAAATAGTGGAATAGGTAATTTTACTTTAAATGAAGAGGATTTAGTAGTAGAAGATACAGAACATAAAGCGCAAATGAGTACAGTGCTTATGATAGATATAAGCCATAGTATGATTTTGTATGGAGAAGATAGAATAACACCTGCTAAAAAAGTAGCCATGGCACTTGCAGAACTTATTACGACAAGATACCCAAAAGACACTTTAGATATTCTTGTATTTGGTAATGATGCTTGGCCAATACCAATTAAAGATTTACCATACTTAAAAGTTGGTCCTTACCACACCAATACAGTTGCTGGTTTGCAATTAGCAATGGACATGTTAAGACGAAAAAAAAATACCAACAAACAAATATTTATGATTACCGATGGTAAACCAAGTTGTTTACGTATGCCAGACGGCACCTATTATAAAAATAGTGTTGGTCTTGATGAGTATATTGTAGAGAAATGTTATAATATGGCTAGCCAAGCTAGAAAATTACATATTCCAATTACCACTTTTATGATTGCCCAAGATCCTTATTTAATGAAGTTTATTAGACTGTTTACAGAAGCCAATAAAGGGAAAGCATTTTTTACGGGTTTAAAAGGTCTGGGGGAAATGATTTTTGAAGATTATGAAACTAATAGAAGAAAGAGGTTGAAATAAAAAACTATGACTACGCTTAGTCATCATAATTTTTGAGATTTAGTAAAGTCAAAATCGGTTTAAAATATTAAAAAAATATATGAAATTGAATTATCAAGAAATATCCACATTAGCAGAATTAAAAAAAGTAGGATATAAAAGTAAAAGTATAAAAGATGAGCTTAGAGATAACCTAAGAAATAAAATTAAAAATGGAGAGACTACTTTTGAAGGAGTTTGGGGGTATGAGAATACGGTTATTCCAGAATTAGAGAGAGCTATTTTATCTAGACACAATATAAATTTACTAGGACTTCGTGGACAAGCAAAAACTCGTTTAGCAAGGTTAATGATAACTTTATTAGATGAATGGATACCTGTTGTAGAAGGTTCCGAAATAAATGATGACCCTTTGCAACCCATGTCTCGCTATGCTATAGAATTATTAAAAGAAAAAGGAGATAATACACCGATTTCATGGATGCATAGAAGCGACCGTTTTTATGAAAAATTAGCAACGCCAGATGTTACTGTTGCAGATTTAATAGGAGATGTAGATCCAATAAAAGCAGCAAATCTTAAATTGTCTTATGCAGATGAGCGTGTTTTACATTTTGGAATGATTCCACGTGCTAATCGTTGCATTTTTGTTATTAATGAATTACCAGATTTACAAGCAAGAATTCAGGTATCCTTATTTAATATTTTACAAGAAGGGGATATACAAATAAGAGGTTTTAAACTTCGTTTACCTTTGGATCTTCAGTTTATATTTACTGCAAATCCAGAAGATTATACCAATAGGGGTAGTATTGTAACCCCTTTAAAGGATAGGATTGGTTCACAAATACTTACACACTATCCAGAAAATATAGAAACAGCACGTAAAATTACAGAACAAGAATCTAACTTAGATTCTAGACAAGAAGATGTTGTTTACGTTCCTAGTATAGCTAAAGATATTCTAGAACAAATTAGTTTTGAAGCTCGTAAGAGTGAGTATGTAGATGTTAAAAGTGGCGTAAGTGCACGTACCAGTATTACTGCTTTTGAAAATTTATTAAGTACAGCCGAAAGAAGAACATTATTAAGTGGGGCAGAAGCAACAACTGTAAGGTTAAGCGATTTTGTTGGTGTTATTCCTGCAATTACTGGAAAAATAGAATTGGTTTATGAGGGAGAACAAGAAGGTGCAGATGGTGTTGCAAGTTTATTATTAAACGAAGCTGTTAAAACTATTTTTACTAGCTATTTTCCTGCAATAAATAAATTAGAACGTAAAGGTGAAGAAACCCCTTATGATGAATTAATACAATGGTTTTATGAAGGAGAAGGAGTTGATATAGATGATGATTATACAGAGGAAGAATATGTAAGGGCGTTAAATAATATAGCACCTTTAACTCAATTAATTAAGGAGTACCAACCAGACTTTGAAGAGAAAGACAAGAACTTTTTAAAAGAAGTACTTCTTTGGGGGTTAGTTGCTCATAAAAAATTAAGTAAGCATAGATTTTCTGAAGGTTACCAATTTAATGATTTGTATGGAAGTTATATAAGTGGTCTATAACTATTAAAAAGCTCCTTAATACTTATGTTAAGGAGCTTTTCTTTTACATAGCAATCTTTATTGTATTTGATAAGCTGGTAGGTTAAAAACAAAAGAACTTCCTTCTTTAGGTTTACTTAAAACCGTAATAGTAGTATCGTGTAAGTCCATAATCTTCTTTACAATTGCAAGTCCTAAACCATATCCTTGTTTTTTAGCGCTTTCATTTACTTGCTTATATCTATCAAAAATAAAAGGCTGTTCATTTAAGGGTATACCAGCACCATTATCTGTAAGGTTAATTTCTATATTATTCCCTATTTTGTTTAAGGATAATGTTACCAAACCATGAGGGTTTGTATATTTTATAGCATTTTCTATAAGGTTTTGCAAAGCCCTTTCTACAAGGCTAACATCAGCAAAAACCATACAATTTTCTTTAGGATTTTCTAACTGTAATTTTATTTCTTTTTTCTGAGCCAGAACATTAAATTTTGCTATTAAGTCATGTGATAATTCGGTGATAGAAAAAGGTTCTTTAATTGGTGTAACTTGTTCTGCTTCTAGTTTAGAATATTCAAATAATTGGTTAATTAAATTAGATAATTTATCTACATTATCATGTGTAATTTGTAAATATTCATCTGTTTCAACCTCAGAAAGGGTGTCTTTTTTAATTTGTAATGTTTCTATATACCCTTTTAATATGGCTAAAGGTGTTCTTAAATCATGAGAAACGTTGGCTATAAGCTCTCTACGTAATAAATCTACAGATTTCATTTTCTCCATATTATCTACAATAGTATCTGCCATTTCATTAAAAGAATGTGCAAAAACTTCTATATCAGAATCTTCAGCATTTTCTATTCTAGCTTCTAAATCTCCTTCTTGAAACCTTCTTACGGTACCAGTTATTAGACGTAAATTTTTAGTTAAAAACCAAATACTTAAAAGACCAATAATTACTGTAAAAAGCATAGTTAATAACGTAGCACCAACTCCTAATTGTCTAAAATAGGAACCTAGTAGACTATTACTTATATGTTGAAATTCTGCACCAGCCAGTATTACATAAACATATCCTTTTCTTGAGTCTACTTCATAAGGAGCTGCGGAAAATATTTTTTGTTCTCCGGGGTTTCTTGGGTCATCCCCTTCAATATAGGAATTTCCCTTATTTTTTATGAATTTTTTTATTGGTTCTAGTGTAACAGATTTTGCAGGTGCATTATCACTATGGTCTAAAACTACTGAATATAAAATTTCACCAATATCGTTTAATAAATACACTTCTATACTTCGATTTACAGCCATCATATCGTGCATCAAATCGCCAAATAATGGTTTGTTAACGGTGCCATCTTCCAAAAAAGGGGAAGCATTTGCAAATTTTTCTTGTATTACATGATTTGCAACATTTGCATTTACTTGTTGTATGGTTGCTTGGTTATATTTATTGGCATAATACCCAGTTATAAAAATATAAGAGGTACCCATTAGCAAAATTAATAGTATAAATGCCAGCCATAATTTTTTGACTAATTTGGGAGTAAGTGCTTTATATTTTTGGCCCATTATAGTATTTCTTCATTAAACTTATAACCAACACCCCAAGTAGTTAATATATAAGTTGGGTTAGTCATATCCGATTCAATTTTAGCTCTTAATCTATTAATATGAGAATTTACAGTATGTTCATAACCTGTAAAATTGTATCCCCAAATTAAATTTAGTAACTCGGTTCTAGAATAATTTCTTCCAGGGTTAGAGGCCATTAAAACCAACAATTCAAACTCTTTAGGAGATAATTCTATTTTTTTATCTTCTATTAATACTTTTCTTTTATCAATATCAATTTGCATAGTATTTGCAGCAATTATAGAAGAATCTTCTTTTAAGTTTTCTGCAGTAGAAATAACGGTTCTTCTCATTACAGCTTTAACTCTTGCAAGGAGTTCTCTAATGCTAAAAGGCTTTGTTATATAATCATCTGCACCTATTTCTAACCCAAGAACCCTATCTATTTCTTCAGATTTTGCGGTTAGCATAATTACGGGAGTATTTTTAACCGCTCTAAGTCTTTTACAAATCTCTACGCCATCCATACTAGGAAGTGTAAGGTCTAGAAGAATTAAATCATAATCGTTCTCCAGTGCCATTTGTAAACCTATAGAACCATCTGTAGCTTTAGAGGTTTCATAAATTAAATCTGTAAGATGAATTTCTAGTAATTTTACTATTTCTAAATCATCTTCTATAAGTAATATTTTCTTCATAATTGATTGTTACGAAATAAACAAAAAAGTATCACATGATTATCACAGTGTTTAAAATCTCCTATTAATACACTCTATTTCTACTATAATACTATTTCATAGGGTGGTTAATACAGTTTTAAGCCGAAAGATATTTGTAAAACTTACAAAATATCACCAAAAGTTTATACTTCTGTGATATCTCTGTTATGTTGTCTCAGTTAATTTGTCCTGTAATCATAAAACAATTAAAAAGATGAAAAAATTTAAATTAACTAATGTAATGCTACTTGCTTTAGTAGTATTTGTATCCTCATGTAGTAGTGATGATTTAGATGATAGTCCTAAATCTACTGCTTTAACTTTAGATATTAATGGTTTAGATAACCTAGGTTCAGATTATTTGTATGAAGGGTGGGTAATTGTAAATGGAGCTCCTGTTTCTACAGGTACTTTTTCTGTGGATGATGATCATAATTTGTCACAGTCTAGTTTTACTTTAGATGCTGAAGTCTTAGAAAGTGCGTCTGATTTTGTTCTTACTATTGAGCCTAATCCAGACCCATCTGACGCACCTGCAGATACTAAAATATTTATAGGAAGTTTTGATGGTAATTCTGCAAGCTTAACTACAGGTACTGTTGCCCCTTCTTTTGATGCAATTAACGGAAAATTTATCATTGCTGCCCCTACAGGTACTGGTGCAGAGGAAGAAAAATATAGTGGTGTTTGGTTTTTAGATAATAGTTCTGGAAGCGCTGTAGCAGGATTAGAATTACCGACATTAGAAGCCGGATGGAAATATGAAGGATGGGTAGTAATAGACGGTGTTCCTTTATCTACAGGCACTTTTACTTCTGTAATGGGTGCAGATGAAGGAAGTCCTTTTAGTGGAGCAAACCCAGGTCCTCCGTTTCCAGGAGAAGACTTTTTAGTAAATGCTCCTGATGGTGTAACTTTCCCGACAGATGTTAGAGGCAAAGTGGCTGTAATAAGTGTGGAACCTTATCCGGATAATAGTCCTGCTCCATTTACTCTTAAACCATTATTTGGTATGATCCCTTCTGATGCTATGGGGGTACAACAAATTGGAGATTATGTAACAGAAAGTTTCCCTACTGGTACGGTTACTAGGTAAGTAAATATATTAGAAAAAAAGAAAGCCCTTAAGATAAAACTATCTCAAGGGCTTTTTGCCATAACGTAGAATATTTTAATTTATTCCCAAGAGTCTATTTGTTCATTTAATATATCCACATTATATGGGCCAACATGTTTTTTACGATACAAAAAGCTTAAAAAAGTTAATCCAACTAAAAATATATATAAAAAAACAATTAGTATTCCCATTGGGAAAAAAGTGCTTGGTATTTGATGATTATCAAACTCAGTATAGGTGCTTAGAGTGTATATAGTATCAAATAATTTAAATATATATACAACTAATACAATGTAGAGTGCATATTCTACATTTCGCATTGGGGAATCACTTATTTCACCTTCTTTTATTTTAAACCATAAAACATATAGGAAAATAAAGTGAATAATAGAAAATACAGGTAGTATATAATTATCATATTTAAAAAAATAAAACTTATTTGTATATAAGCCATAAAAACTTAAAACAATTAATAAGGAAAGTATAATCGTAGTAATAATAACACTTCTCTTCCAAGGAAGAAACTTAGATAGTAATTGCATATTAGAAAATAATTTTGAGTTTTTGGGGAACTCCTATTAAAATTTTAAAACGGAACTCATTTTTGTTTATTTTAAAAAATCGATGAACAACATTTAATGTTGAGAAACACTAAAAAATTGTTGCGAAAATTCAATTGAAAATCCAGATTTTAAAGTTTAGAAGGTTTCTTTGCGGTTATTACGTAATCCATTTTCTGTCTAAAGATTTTCTAGCAAAGAAAACCAAAGCTATGGCTATTATAATCACCATAATTGGCATTATCATTGCACCAGGCCCGTATACTTCAAAAGAATTTGTCATAAAAAAAGAATATCCCATTTGTGCAAGTACACCAATTAAAGAAATTAATAAAATTGGTTTTGCCCATTTTTTTCTTAATAAAAGAGCAACGCATCCTAATGTTCCACCCCAAACGGCAATAGCAAATGCTGCTGTAACCCATGATGGTTGCGATTCATACAATAGCCTTTCTGCCTGAGATAATTTTTCTAAATCTTCTATACTCATATACGCGTGTTGCAAATATGCCCCAGCACCTGCAAGGTTCCATAATAATGCTAGCCCACTAACTACCCAAAACCATAATGGTGCTTTTTCTTTAATTGTTGCCATAATATTATTTTAGTTGGTTAAAGTTCTTCTTAAATTACAAAAAAATTATAAGTTTATATTTTGTGATTTTAAATTAATGCAGAAAAAGAAATATTATTATTTGGTAAGATTGCAATATTTGGGTTTTAGATTTAGTGGTTGGCAAAAACAACCTGGCCAAAAAACTATTGAAGGAATGCTCACTAAAACTTTAAAATATATTTTACCAGAAACCACTTTTAAGATACTAGGAGCCGGGAGGACAGATGCTAAAGTATCAGCTCTTGATGCTGCTTTTGAATTGTTTTTAACAGATAGATCAATAGAAGATTTAAGTATTTTTATTACACTTTTTAATAAAAACTTGCCATCTGATATTCGAGTACTAGATATAGAAGAAACTACCAAAGAGTTTAATATAATACAGCATAGTAAATTAAAAGAATATGTTTATTTATTTTCTTTTGGTGAGAAAAATCATCCTTTTTGTGCTCCTTATTTAACAAACATACAAGAGAATTTAGATTTAGATGTAATGAAAGAAGCTGCATACTGCTTTGTTGGAGAGCATGACTTTTCAAGTTTTACTGCTAGATTACAAGAGAATACAATAGTACAAAGAAAAGTTGTCTCTTCTTATATTACAGAAAATACCTTATTATCAGCAAATTTTTTTCCTAAAAAATCTTATGCCTTTCATGTTAAAGGAAAAGGGTTTATTAGATATCAAATTAGAATGATGATGGGAGCATTACTACAAGTAGGAAAAGGAGAGTTTTCTATAGACCAACTTAAAGCTAGTTTAACTTCTGAAGATACCGCACTACTAAAACATGTAGCTCCTGGTTCTGGTTTATTATTAAATAATTTGACTTTCAATTAAAATATATATGAAAAGATTAAAAAAAATACTACTTATTATTGGTGTTTTATACATTGCAATTACTGCCTTAGCCTATTATAACCAAGACAAACTTGTTTTTATGCCTTCTAAAATGCCAATGAATCATATTTATGATTTTTGCCAACCTTTTCAAGAGTTTTGGTTAAATGCGGAAGATGGAGGGAAAATAAACGGTATACATATAAAAAATAATTCTACTAAAGGGGTTGTTCTTTATTTTCATGGGAATTCTGGAAATTTATCTCATTTATCCCATGTTGCAAATATGATTTCTAAAAAGGAGTATGATATTATTATGATAGATTACAGAACTTTTGGAAAGAGTAGTGGTACTTTAACTGAAAAAGCAATTTATTCAGACTCTGATATGGTGTATAAATACGCATTAGAAAGATATTCTGAAGATAAAATTATTCTATATGGTAGGTCATTTGGTACTGGAGTAGCTTCTGCATTAGCATCCAAAAATAAACCTTGTAAGCTAATTTTAGAATCTCCTTTTTATAGTGCAGTTAGTTTAGGACAACATAGATTTCCGTTTTTACCAATAAATTGGTTATCTAAATTTAGATTTCCATCTAATGAATATATTAAAGAGAGTTCTTGTCCTATTTTTATTTTCCACGGAAAAGATGATCGTGTTATTCCTTTTTCTTCAAGTAAAAAATTATTTGATGAAATTAAGGGGAATAGGAAAAAGTTTTACGTTATAGAAAATGCAGGTCATAATTATTTACAAGATTACGAAACTTTTAAAATGGGATTAACAGAGGCTTTACCATAAAATTACCCAAATATATCTGAAGATAAATACCTGTCTCCCCGATCACAAACAATAGATACAATTACACCTTTTTCTAAAGTAGTTGCTAATTGTATTGCCGCATATGCAGCACCGCCACTACTAACACCAGAAAAAATACCTTCTTCTTTTGCTAATTTAATTGTGGTTTGCGTAGCTTGTTCTTGGTTAACTTCCATAACCTTATCTACTTTGGAAGCATCAAATATTTTTGGTAAATATTCTTTTGGCCATTTACGTATTCCTGGAATTTTTGCACCATCCATAGGTTGTACTCCTACAATTTGTATGTCTGGGTTTTGTTCTTTTAAGTAAGTAGAAGTTCCCATAATAGTCCCTGTTGTACCCATGGCAGACACAAAATGCGTTATTTCTTCCTTAGTATCTTGCCAAATTTCTGGGCCTGTAGTTTTATAATGCGCTTTCCAATTATCATTATTTGCAAATTGGTTTAGCATTACATACCCCTCATTTGCAACTTTAGCATCTGCATAATCTCTTGCTCCTTCAATACCTACATCTGCACTAGTTAGTGTAACTTTTGCGCCATATGCGCGCATGGTTTGCACTCTTTCTTTAGTAGAGTTTTCTGGCATCACTAATTCCATATCTAAACCATAAATGCCAGCTATCATAGCTAAAGCTATTCCAGTATTTCCACTTGTAGCTTCAATTAATTTATCTTCCTTTTTTATAGAACCTGTTTCTAATCCATTTTTTATCATATTATAAGCAGCACGGTCTTTTACACTACCTCCAGGGTTATGCCCTTCTAACTTAAAAAATAATTTAACATTTGGATTTTGATTAAGAACTCTAGCTTCTACTAATGGTGTATTACCAATTAAATCTAGTATTGTTTTAGACATTTGGAAGTGTTTTAATTTTAATTTCTGGCGTATGATAAACAGTTGAATTTTCTGGGACAGTTTCGGTAACCCATGCGTTACCACCAATTATACTATTCTTCCCAATAGTAGTATTGCCCCCTAAAATAGTTGCATTGGCATATATAGTTACATTATCTTCAATAGTAGGATGCCTTTTTGTCTTTTGTAAACTCTTTGCTACGTATAAACCTCCCAAAGTTACCCCTTGGTAAATTTTTACATGATTCTTAATTATTGCAGTTTCTCCTATAACAATTCCTGTTCCGTGATCTATATGAAAAGCATGTCCAATAATTGCTCCTGGGTTTATATCAACGCCAGTTTGTCTATGCGCATACTCTGTCATTAATCTTGGTACTAAAGGAAAACCATCATTATATAATTCATGTGCTAACCTGTAAATAGCTATAGCATAAAACCCTGGATATGCCATATACACTTCTTCTATAGAAAGAGACGCGGGATCACATTCTACTGTAGCTTCGGCATCAATGTTTAATTTTTTTAAAATTTCAGGTAATTTTTCCACATAGTTTTCCCATATTTTTTTACATGGTTTTTTTACTTCCCAACAAGCAAGATTTACTAAAGCATCAAAATCTACTTCTAGCTTTTTTAAATTTTCTTCTACCGGAGTATCAATATCAAAAAGAGTATAAAAAAGTCTATTCGTAAATTCTTCTACTTTTTCTTTTAATTGATATCTTAAGTTAGGTTGTTTCTTATGTTGAATTATTTTATTAATTACAGACTCTAGTTTCATAAACATAGGATTAATACATCAAAATTAACCAAATATTAAAAAGTATAATGTTCTAAATGGTTAACTTTAGCATAAAATAACAACACATAAGTCGAATGTTAGATTACATGATTACAAAACCAGTTTTTAATTTTTTAAAAGAGTTAGAAAAAAACAATAATAGAGAGTGGTTTACAGAAAATAAAGAGGTTTTTAAAAAGTACCAAACAACTATAAAGAACTTGGCTTCTGTAGTTATGGAAAACCTAAATAAACATGACGAAATTGAAAAATTGAAAGTTTTTAGAATATATAGAGATGTACGGTTTTCTAAGGACAAAACACCTTATAAGTCTCATTTTTCTATCTCTTTTGCTAGATCTGGTGCCAAATTAAGAGGTGGTTACTATTTGCAAATAAAACCAGGAGATTCTTTTGTTGCCACAGGGTTTTGGGATCCTAATCCGGCAGATTTATTACGAATAAGAAAAGAATTTGAGGTAGATGCTACAGAAGTTAGAGAAATTATTGAAGCCCCTTCTTTTAAAAAAGTATGGGGAGATGTAGTAGGTGATCAAGTAAAAACTTCTCCAAAGGGTTTTGATAAAGCACACCCAAACATTGATTTAATTAAAAGAAAACAATACATTTTTATCAAGAAATTCTCTGATAAAGAAGTTTTATCAAAAGATTTTACTACCGTTATAGACAATTCTTTTAAATCTATAAGACCCTTTTTTAATTTAATGAGTAGCATATTAACTACAAACTTAAATGGTGAATCTTTAGTGGATTAATGCTTCTTCCTCAAATACTTGTATTTGATCTTGTAACCTTTTAATAACTAAATTCATCATGCGTTTATTTAGCGCAGAAGAATCTTGTATATAAATAGCATATTCTTCTTCTGCAAAAGCACCTATAATTATACCCTTAAGAGAATTTCTAAATTTTATGTCTTTTTGTATTGCATTTTCTATATAAAGCAATTTTTTTTCTATAGAAAGTTCTTGAAATTTATTTTTATGTTTAGTTATGTAGTTTTTAAATACAGCTATAAGCAATCCATTCTGAAACTTTAGCACAGGCCGTAATGTTTCATTTTGGAACCTTTCATTAAGACCCATAGTTTCATTTATTGCTGTTGTTGGTATATCTGGACGAATCTTTAAAAGGTATTGGGACCGATCTAACATAATAATCATATGGTTTTTATAAAGGTAAAAGAAACCTTATCTTAAAATTCTTAAAATAAAATTAGTTTTTAACGTGGTTATGAACAAAACTACTATTACTTTATCTTTATTATTTTAAAATATATTTTTAACATTATACTTTGTTATTCCTATGAAATTTGGAAAAGTAGAACAACCCGAACTTATAGATTTTACACTACCAAAAGATCATTCTGGTACTAATCTTGTACTTTCAAAATCCGAAAAAGATGTGGCAACTTCTATTTATGTAGGCTGTGCTAAATGGAATAAACAAGATTTAAAAAACTTTTATCCAAGAGGAACAAAAGATGAGTTGGCATATTATGCATCTCAATTTAATAGTATAGAATTAAATGCTACATTTTACAGGATATTCCCTGCAGAACAGTATCAAAAATGGTATGATAAGACTCCAGAAAATTTTAAGTTTTTTCCTAAAATAGTTCAAAATGTAAGTCACCTAAGAAGGCTCAATGATCAGGCTTATCCAATATTAGATGAATACCTTAATGTAACTTCAAATTTAAAAGATAAATTAGGTACTATCTTTTTACAATTGCATACTAACTTTGGACCTAAAAATTGGGATAGAGTAGTGCGTTTTATAGAATACTGGCCAAAAGAATTTCCATTATCTATAGAATTTAGACATACAGATTGGTTTAATGATACAGCAGTAGCTAGTGAATTATATTCCTTACTAGAAGAGAATAACATAAGTAATACAATTGTAGATACTGCTGGCAGAAGAGATATAATGCATATGAGACTTACAAAAAATGAGGCTTTTATAAGATATGTTGGCGCTAATCATAAAAGTGATTATACCAGATTAGATGAATGGATATTAAGATTAATAAAATGGAAAGAACAAGGATTAAAAAACATTCATTTTTTTATACATCAAAACTTAGAATTAGAGTCTCCATTATTATCAGCCTATTTTATTACAGAATTAAATAAAAGAATGGGAAGTAATTTAATTATTCCAAAAACGATTAATATTTCTAATCCAAAGTTATTTTAGCATTTTATTCTTTTTTAATTTTACGCAAAAAATATCTTAACTATGAGGTTTCATACTAGAAAATGGGTAAAACCCGGAGATTTAAATGCTAATTCAACCCTATTTGGAGGTACAGTTTTAGCTTGGATAGATGAAGAATGTGCTTTATATGCGATCATTCAGTTAGAAAATAAAAGAGTAGTAACAAAATATATGTCCGAAATTAACTTTATGAGTACTGCTGTTAAAGGTGACGTCATAGAAATTGGTATTGAAGTGGTAAAATTTGGAAAATCTTCACTTACTTTAAATTGTGAGGTTCGTAATAAAATGACCCATGAAACTATTGTTACCGTAGATAATATTATAATGGTAAATCTTGGTGAAAATGGGAAACCAAAACCACACGGAAAAACAAAAATAGAATATGTGAAAGATAGGTTAGCAGTAGAATAATTATAGCTAAAATATTCTTTTAAAAATTTAATTCTTCACTCTATAAAGGCATATCTAATTATGTCTTTATTTTTTTTATATAAGCACCTTTTTTCATCCTTTATTGAACTAGTAGTATCTACGAAATACCAAAAACATAGACAAAATACATAGTTTCAAAGGTTTTTTGACCAACAAATACTGCATTTTTACAACACTTTTTGGGTAGTAGGGAACATTTTATTGCGAATTAAGCATTATTAGTAGAGTTTTAAGGATGTTAAGTTCTTTAAATATGTCTTTTAAAAAAATGGCATTGTGCAAATTAGAGAATGTTTATATAAATATTAAACCCATTTTATTGAAAACACAAGACCTACTTAATCAAATGTTACGTTTAGAAACTACTTTAAACGAATTTTCATTTGAAGAGCTAAATACTGAAGAGGCTACAAAGCTTAAAAAATCTTTTTTATCCTTTAAAAATAGCTTAGAAACTAAAATTTTTGGACCACTTGTTTCAACGCATGTAGAGAATCAATTTTTAGAAGAATTAGAGGAAACTCCAAATGATTCTAATACTACAAATACAGATGCTAATAAATTAATAGCAAATGTTAGTCATGAAATTAGAACGCCCTTAAATGGTATTATTGGTTTTGCAGATTTATTAAAAGAAAGCAAATTAAAAGGAGAGCAGTTAGAGCAAGTAAATGCAATACAATCTGCTTCTTATTCTTTAATGGAAATAATTAATGAACTTTTAGAATATTCTAAACTGTCTGCAGGTCTAGAAGAATTTGAAAGTGTAGACTTTGATTTTTATGATTTAGTAAAAGATGTAGTTTATTTATGCCAGACACTTAGTGCTAGTAAAAATATAAACATACATACTAAAATTGATGAAGCAATACCTGAAACATTAATAGGAGACCCTTCTAAATTATCTCAAATTTTATTAAACCTTGTTGGAAATGCTATAAAGTTTGTTGAAAATGGAGAAATAAATGTTGCTATAAATCTAAAAGAATTAAAAGACAAGAAAAGTTTTATATTAGAATTTAGAGTTCAAGATACTGGTATTGGTATGACTAAAGAACAACTAAATCATATTTTTGATTCTTTTAAACAAGCTGAGTATGATACATTTACTAAGTATGGAGGTACTGGACTTGGATTAAGTATTGTAAAGCAAATTATAGAAAAACTTGGCGGAACCATCCATGTTACCAGTAAAGTAAATATTGGTACCACTTTTAGTTTTACACTCCCATATAAAGAAGGAAATGATTCTAAGGTTCCAAAGAAAAATAAAAACACTATAAACTTACAAAAAGGAAGACAGCTGGTAAATGGTACTCGCGTTTTAGTTTTTGAAGACAATCTTTTAAACCAACGTTTAATTGAGCAACGTTTAACAACTTGGGGTTGTAAAGTATATATAACAGATAGTGCTACTTATGGTATAAATATTCTGAAAAATAAAAAAATTGATATTGTTCTTATGGATTTAAGAATGCCAAATATGAATGGTTTTCAAATTACAGAGCTCATAAGAAACAATAAAAAGAAATATATAAAAGAAGTGCCAATTATTGCTTTATCGGCAGATTTTAGTATTCGAGACCAAGAACAATGTTCGGAATATGGAATTAATGATTTTATCTTAAAGCCATATGCCCCAGATGATTTATTAATAAAACTTGTAAAAAATAAAACCAAAATGATTACTGTAGCAAAAGAGCCAAAAGAATTTATAGAAGTTAAAAAAGAGCTAGTTTCTAAAAAAGAAATAGATCTAACTCCTATTTGGCAAGAGTGTATGGGACAAACAGAGTTGTTAGAAGAACTATTATCCTTATATAAAAAAAATGCACAAGAATTTATTACCGTTGTAAAAACACAATTAAAAAATAATGCTTTTGAAGAAGTTGGCTTAGCTGCACATAAAATAAAAGCTGGTTTAGCAATGTTACAAACAGAAGGCTTGTTAGAAATTATAGTGCAAATACAAAATGGTTGTAAGGACAATGTAGACAAAAAACACCTAGAATTTTTATATGGTAGATTTTTAATAGAATATCCAATAGTAGAAAAAGAATTAGATGCTGCTTTTATTAAAATTAAAAGCAATCAATAATAAAGCATGAAAAAAAAAATATTACTTGCAGATGATGATGAACTTTTAATTTCTTTACTACAATTTAGGCTTAAAAAAGAAGGTCATGAGGTAACTTTTGTGTCTAATGGTAAAGAGGTAAAAGAATATCTAAATAACACCATTCCAGATGTTATTGTTAGTGATATTATGATGCCTTATTTCTCTGGAATTGAGTTAGTTGGTTTTGTAAGAAATGAACTAAAATTAACTATACCAATAATAATAATTTCTTCCGCTGGAAATGAAGAAAATGTATTAAGCGCTTTTGAGTTAGGCGCAAATGATTTTATATCAAAACCATTTAGTCCAACAGAATTATTATTAAGAATAACAAAAGAATTAAATAAGTAAAACAACCCCCAATTGTTAAGTATCAAGACGCATAACCCCCGAGCGTTAATTACTGCGCCTAAAATTCACACAGATTTACTCTGGGATTTATCCCTCATGTTTGTGGGGTTAGCTTTGCTATATTTTCTATTTATCTTTTATTTTAGAAATAAAATATCTTCAAAAACAAAAAAGGTAGCACAAAAAAAGAAAGACCTTTCTCCAATTATTAGTGAGTTTCTTTTTTTTGAAGAAGAGAGTTCTAAAGATGAAAAAACAAATTACATTCAATTAAAAATTGAAATAAGACAATTCTTAAAAGATGTTTTTAATAGAAGAATATTATCAGAAGTGCTATTAGATTTAAGTATTGATGTTTCTGGAAGCACTCAAAAATCTCTTTTTAAATTATATAAGGAATTAGACTTACATAAGGATGCGTATACAAAATTAGAAAGTTGGCGGTGGGAAATTGTCTCTAAAGGAATTTTAGAGTTAACACAAATGCAAGTTTCAGAATCTTATGGTTTTATCATAAAACGTATAAATGATAAAAGAGGAACCATACGTAAACAGGCAGAAATTGCAACAGTAACTTTAAAGCATGAAGGTATTTCTTATTTTTTAGATACTACCAGATATAAAATATCTGAATGGCAACAATTAAAAATATTAGAAGTATTACGTAATAAGAAAGATTTTAATCCGCCTAAATTTAAACAGTGGCTAACTTCTAATAATAAACATGTTGTTCTTTTTTCATTACGATTAATTAAGCATTATAACCAGAATGACGCAGAACTTTCTATTATAGAGTTAGTAAAGCACAAAAACACTCAAATAAAGCAAGAAGCTATTCTTTGTATTAAAGAATTTGGTTTTATGAGAGCTACAGATACTTTAAAATTAATATTCTGGAATTGCTCTACCGATATTAAAATTACAATACTAAGCGCCTTATCAGAAATTGGGACAGAGGAAGATTTACCTTTTTTAAATCAAATAGAAAATAAGGAACGTAATTTTTATGTAAAAAGTAAAGCACTGAGTACTATAAACAGTATTGCTCCAGAAACCATTATGCCAACTAAAGAAATTGAAAAAAATATAGCACATAATACTCCAAAAGATATTGTAATTCCAGAAGAAGAAAAATTAATAATAGCAGAAAAACCTGAAGAAATTATTATTAAAAATACGGAAAACCCTAAGGAGAGTATAGAAAAAGTTGAAGATTTAAAAACAAACGATTCTATTCATGAACTAAGACAAGAAGAATTGGCCATGGCAATAAATGCGACGGACAAAGATTTTTTAGAAACCGATATATCAGAAAGTCTAGGATTTCTTCCTATTGTAACCAGCAAGGAAAATGAAAATATGATTACTCAAGACAGTAAGCCAGAAGTAAAACCAGAAGAAATTATCGTTAATTTCCAGAAAGTTGTTCCTTCTAATATTACTAATATACACGTAGAATATTCTATTGTAGAACCTAACAATAAAAATGAAATTTCGGCTTTAAATTTAGATTTCCTTCCAATTGTTACTACTAATGTTATAGAGAAAAAAACTGTAGAAATTAACCCTTTAGATTTACAAGTAATAGGAGAAGAAATAAGTATTAAAAAGAAAGAAACTTTAAATGTAGATTTCTTACCTGTTATTTATGACATGATTAATGTTACAGAAGAGCCGGAATCCATTATAAATATTGATAATTCAAAAATTGAAAACATTAATACAATATTTGAAGAGATTAGTATTTCTAATGAAACAATTACGGAAGCAGAAAATACGATACTAGACATTAATAAATTACTAAGTAATGAAGATGAAATTACTATTAATACTAATGTAGAGGAAGAGTTCTTTATTCCTAAAGCCGTATTCTGTGATAAAAGAGAATTAGAAATGCTATCTCTTTTAGAAGATTTAAACGAGTTAGGAGATGTTAGAGAAATTCCACTTTTAGAAGAATATTTATTAAAAGAAAAAGAAGGTATTGTAAGAGACCGTATTATAGAGCTTTTAGAAAAATTTTATAAAGAATTACCTACTAAAAAAGAAATAAAAATGGATGATGTTACAACAGAGACTTCTATACTAGAAGAACTTTTTACAAATGCTGATACAGAATCTAAACTTATTTTATTAAATGAAATAGTTGCCGTTAGTGATAAAAAAGAAGTAAAATTATTAATGAACTTAGTAGAAGATGATGATGAAAGAGTTAGAGAAAAAGCAAAAAAATGCTTAAAACAATTAAAAGATCAAATAGAATCTGAAAATATTATACCTGATGATTCTTTTGAACCAATTCCGCTAGAGTATGCTTTTCTTGAAGATTATAAAGCAGAGTTACAAAAAAACAATATTAATCCCTCAAAAATAAGTAATCTAGATATAGAAGAAGTTTCTACCGTTACTAAAGAGCCTTCTTTCTTAGAACAGTTTTATTCTTTCTCCAGTAAACTCTTTGATAAGTTTTAATGGATAGCGGTCTTTTCAATATCATTTTAGAATATATAAACATTGTTTTTTTCTTGTTTACAGTTATTCTATTTTCATTTTTTACCGCAATGGGGTATTTAGCCACCCGAAATACAATACACTACAAGAACAAAAATAGTTTTGGAGACATGTCTAAATTAATGGCTTCTCCTTTAGCACCAAGTATAACTATAATTGCTCCTGCCTATAATGAGGGGATGACGATTGTAGAAAATATTAGGTCTCTAATGTCTTTAAAATATGTTAACTATGAAGTTATGGTGGTTAATGATGGAAGTAAAGATGATACGCTTCAAAAAATGATTGATGCCTATGACCTAGTAAAAATAGACCAAGAAATAGACCCAAATTGGAAATCTAAACCTATTAGAGGTATTTATAAATCGCCTCAAAGAGCATTTTCTAAACTTACAGTAATAGATAAAGAAAATGGAGGTAAGTCTGATGCTTTAAATACAGGCATGGCGTTATCTAAAAATAAATATGTTGGTTGTATAGATGTAGATTGTCTTTTATTACCAGATGCATTACTACATGTTGTAAAATCTTTTTACCAACGCTCGGAAAAACGTGTTATCGCAGTTGGTGGGGTAATACGTGTTGCAAATTCTTGTGTTATACAAGGCGGACAATTAGAAGAGATTAAATTACCAACAAATTGGTTGGCAAGGTTTCAATTATTAGAATATACGCGTTCTTTTATTTTAGGTAGAATGGCGTGGGGAAGAATAGATAGTTTATTAATTATTTCAGGAGCATTTGGTTTCTTTGATAGAGAAATAGCATTAGCGGTAGATGGCTATGATACCAATACCGTAGGAGAAGACATGGAAATTGTTTTTAAGATGCGTAAGTATATGCACGAACGTAAAATACCATATACTGTAGAATATATACCAGACCCTTTATGCTGGACCGAAGTTCCTGAAGATTTAAAAATACTTGTAAACCAAAGAGATAGGTGGGCTAGAGGCAATTTAGAAACACTTTTTAAACATAAAGAAATGTTCTTTAATCCCAAATTTGGAAAACTAGGCATGCTAAGTTATCCGTATTGGTTTTTTTACGAATGGTTAGCTCCAATGTTAGAGTTTTTTGGAATGTTTACCATTATTCTTTTTTACTATTTAGGAATACTAAACTGGGATTTTTTCATAGCAATTACAACAACTGTCTATGTTTTTTCTATTATGTTTTCTTTTTACGCTATCCTTTGGGATGTATATGCATATAATGAATATAAGAAAACAAAAGATATATTAATTCTTATGTTTTGTGCAATTATAGAACCTATTACTTTTCACCCAATAGTAGTATGGGCAGCAATACGTGGAAATTATAAAAAATTATTTAAAATTAAATCTGGCTGGGGGTCACAAGTTCGTAAAGGATTTGCAAAAGCTTCATAATAATGCAAGTAGAAAATAACATACCAAAAGACGGTACGCCAAAAAAGTTAAAGGATTTTATTCCTATGTTATTAACTTTCTTTGTGGCTTTTTTTGTACTTTCTGTGTATCAAAATCTTAGTTTATATTTAAGTGGTGTTATAGATAGCGTTTTTAATAAAAGTTTTTTTCATTTGCTTCTTAACCATACTGGATATGTAGCAATTACAGCACTAATCTTATCTTTCTTATTTAATTATTTAGAAAATAAAAAAGCAGGTTTAGGGTATAAGGTAACCAGAATAATACTAATACTTCTTATTTGTATAGAAGCATTTTTAATACAATACTATATCCAAAATTATGAGATATTAGGAACAGGTATTCTTGGTATTTTTAAATCGGATACTGTAATTTTTTCTTTATTACCAATTATAGGTCTTTTACTTATTTGTTTTGCTGTATGTTATTATGTACAAAAATTTACAGCAAAAACATATACGGTTATTAGTAGAATGTATCCAGTAACTTTAATACTATTTAGTTTGTTTTTAGCCACTTTATATGCGGATAAAAAACCAATTAATGAAAATAAAACACATCATTTAATTACTAGTTTAAAGAATTATGCTCTTGAAAATGATACGTATGAAGGCACAGCGGAATATCCACTTTTAAAAGACTATGTTAAGGAAGATGTTTTGTCCACTTATTTTAATGTAAAAGAAGAAAAACCAAATATTATATTTTTAGTTGTAGAAGGTTTGGGTTCCGATTTTATTGGTGATAAACCAGACTACAAAGGCTTTACACCATATTTACAAGAATTAACCACAAAGAGTCTTTTTTGGGAAAACCATCTAAGTAATAGTGGAGAAAGTTTTGCTGCTATACCAAATATACTTGGGTCTTTGCCTTTTGGGCAAGAAGGGTTTACCAATTTAGATAATTATATTAATAGAAATACCTTATATAGTATTCTTAAGAAAAATGGTTATGCTACTTCTTTTAATTATGGCGGTAATAGTGCTCTTAATTATATTGATAAATTTTTAGATGAAGAACGTGTAGACCGTATTATAGACAAAAAAGTATTTAATCAAAATTATAGTTTACAAGAAGAAGATGCTGCCGGAATTTCTTTAGGATACCCAGATGCAGAATTATTTAAAAAATTTAATGCATCATTTTTTAGTACAAAAAAACCTAGGTTAGATTTTTTTGTAACACTTAGTACTAAAAATCCTTACGCTATTCCTAATGCAAAAAAGTATTTACAAACGGTAGAAAAACAATTAGGGAATAAAAAACGATATACAAAAAGAGCCAGAAAAATAATTTCTAAAAATAAAGAACTTTTTGCTAGCTTATTGTATACAGATAATGCTGTAAAATCGTTTATAGAAAATTATAAAACAAAATCAGAATATAAGAATACAATTTTCATTATTACGGGTACACATAATAGTACTGATTTACCACAAACCACTAATTTACAGAAGTATAAAGTGCCGTTATTATTGTTTAGTCCGCTTTTAAAAACACCTAAAAAAATAAAATCGCTTACTTCACATGCAGATATTACACCTTCTTTAATTTCTTTTTTAGATGCTAATTATACTTTAAAAATACCGATAAAAAATTCTTGGTTAGGGAGTAGTTTAGTACATGAAAATACATTTAAAGTAGATAAAGAAATTCCTTTATTCAAAAGGAGAAAAGCCATAGTAGATTATATAAGTGGTTCTAATTTTATTAGTAAGGGCAACGTATATAAGTTATATAAAGATTTAGACCTTTTAGAAGAAGACGAATCTAGTAATAAAGATGCCATAAAAGAGAGGTTTCGTTATTTTAAATCGGTAAATAAATATGTTACTACTACAAATAAAATAATTCCAGAAGATTTATCTCTCTATGTCACTAAAACAAAAGAGTTTTCTAAACAAGACCAAATTTGGGTAGAAAGTGTTTTTAATGATAAAGATTTTGATAATGCTTATGAAACTGCTCGTGAACTAGCTTTTAATAAAGAATGGGACCGCTCTTTATTACTTTGCAACTATATACTATCTAAAATACCAAGACATGCAGATACTGAAATTCTTGTTGGTAGAATATATGCTTGGAAGAAAGAATACAATAATTCTATAGAAGTATTAGAAGAAGTTATTCGTAAATACCCAACCTATGAAGATGGTTATGCTGCGTTGTTAGACGTGTATTATTGGTCTAATAATAATGATAGAGTACCAGAGATTCAAGAAATAATACAAGAAAACAATATTAGTTCTAAAGAAATAGAGGTTAAGCTTTTAAGAGCAAATACCATACTAACTAAAAATAAAGAAATAGCAGAAATAAATTTTTAATGCATATACTAAAAACATACATTCTTATTCTTTTATGCTTTTGCAGTTTGTTCATATCAGCACAAGAGAAGCTTGCGTATTCTGGAGACCCAGATTCCTCTTTCTTTACCGCTAGGGAATTAGCTTTTGCAGGGAATAGAGTAGCTGCTAGAGATACGCTTACTACTATTTTAAGTGCATACCCAGAATATACAGATGTTCGTGTTCTATTAGCTAAAACACATACCTGGGATAAAGAATACGATAGTGCAAGAAAACATTTTAATACTATAATCTCTAAAGAAAAGGAAATTAAAGAAGTTTGGGTGGCAGCTATTAATAATGAACTTTATTCTGAAAATTACGCTACAGCTTTAGGTTTAGCAAATAAGGCATTAAAATATATTCCAAATGATGAAGATTTAGCGAAACAAAAACAATACGCTATAGACGGTATAATTGGCGTTACAGAGGAAGGGAAAGAATCTGAAATAGATACTACCACTACAATGCTTAAAAACCAATTTGGATTAACCAATAGCTTTGAAATTTTTGATGTTGTCTATGACCCTATGTTTTATTCTAGTATAGAGTATAAAAGAGAAACTCTTTCTGGCCCTATTATTCCAAGAATAAATTATAGTAATAGGTTTGGTACACACGGTTTACAATATGAACTAGATTTTTACCCCAAACTTTCTAAAAAGATTTACGGGTATTTAAATTATGGTTTTTCTAACGCACCTACTTTTCCTAAACATAGAGCAGGAGTAGAGGTATATGCCAATTATCCAAAAAACATGGAGCTTTCTTTAGGAGTTCGTTATTTAGACTTTAAATCTATAAAGGCAACTATTGCCACTGCAAGTGTTGGTTTATACACTGGAAACTATTTCTTTTCTGCTAGACCCTATGTAACGGCTATAAGTAACAATAAAAATCTAGGATTTTCCGGAACTGTATTGGCAAGAAAATATTTAAGAGATAAGGATAACTATTTAGGAGTTATAGCAGGAGTTGGGTATGCATCAGAATTAAAGCAATTACGAAATGCACAAGATGCTTTATTGGCAGAAACCGTATTGTATGTAGAATCGCAACAAGTACTTTTTGAATATCAATTTACAGGAAAAAAGAATCCTAATATTTATAAAACCAATTTAGGAGTAACACGGCAGGAGCTTATTTTTGAACCAGGAAAATTCTTTTGGTCTGTATCTGCAGGGATTACTTACCAGGTAAAATTCTAACAAATGTCAAAATATTCGATGAACTGCATAGCGCTGTAACTACCATATACAAAGGGATTATGGCCAATTTTTACTTTTACAACAAAAGAAGTATAGTTATACAACAAAAATTGGATAGTACACCACAATTAATTGTTCTTGTTTCTCGTTATATATATGTTTACAATGAAATTATAACCAAGTCCTAGTATTAATTAAACCTACATTAATATGCTTTATGATACCTACGGAGAAGAGTATTTAGCTTTCCTTCAAGATTTAAATGAAATATTAAGTATTAACGAATTGGTAGAATTAGACTTTATGTAATCTTCATAAAACCTAAATGTATCATTAAAACCCCAACAAGTTATGGCAAACAAGAATCAAGACAACACATCTTATTTAAATTTTATTCAGAATTTAAACGAAATTCTAGTAGATTATAATATTAATAAACTTACCTACTCTTAATAAAGGGTTTAAAAAAATATACAAAAAGACCGCTAAGAATAGCGGTCTTTTTTGTTTTGTAAATATTAACCTAAATAGGTTTTTAATAGCTTACTTCTAGAGTTATGGCGTAGTTTACGAATTGCTTTTTCTCGTATTTGACGAACACGCTCTCTAGTTAAATCAAAAGTTTGTCCTATCTCTGCAAGCGTCATAGAATGTTGGTCTCCTATACCATAGTATAATTTAACCACATCTGCTTCTCTTGGAGAAAGCGTATCTAAAGCTCTATTAATTTCGGTATTTAAAGATTGTTGTAATAATATTGTATCGGGTCTTGGAGACTCTCCAGCACGTAAAACATCATACAAATTAGAATCTTCTCCTTCACGTAATGGAGCATCCATAGAAACATGTCTCCCAGAATTTTTCATAGATTGTTTAACTTCAGAAACCGTCATTTCTAACTCGTTCGCAATTTCTTCAGGAGAAGGAGGGCGTTCATGGGATTGTTCTAAATAAGAAAAGGCCTTTTTAATTTTATTAATAGACCCAATTTTATTTAAAGGTAAACGTACTACTCTGGATTGTTCTGCTAATGCTTGTAAAATAGACTGCCTAATCCACCATACGGCATAGGAAATAAATTTAAAACCTCTAGTCTCATCAAAACGTTTTGCAGCTTTTACAAGTCCTACATTTCCTTCGTTTATTAAATCAGGCAACTTTAATCCTTGGTTTTGGTACTGTTTTGCTACAGAAACAACAAACCTTAAGTTAGCATTGGTTAATTTTTCTAATGCTGCTTGGTCTCCTGTACGTATTAATTGGGCTAATTCTACTTCTTCACTTGCACTTATTAAATCAATCTTACTAATATCTTGCAAGTATTTATCTAATGATTTGGATTCACGATTGGTTACCTGCTTGATAATTTTTAGTTGCCTCATATATTCGTGTGTTTTTAGTTCTTGTACAAGAACTCATAATACATTTTTATTATCTCTTTTCCAAACAGATAGATACATAGTTATACAGATTTTATTACAAATCTTGTAAATCTATGTAAGAATTCTAATAAATTAACAGAGTTGTTCTATTTTTGAAATTATTATAAAAAAATGAGTAAAAGAGCCTTAACAACCTATTTAAAGGATTTAAAAAAGAAAGAATTAGAAGAACAACTAGTAGACTTATACCAACGGTTTCCTTTGGTGAAAGAATATTATGATTTTGTGTTTAATCCTAAAGAAGACAAACTAGTACAAGAAGCAAAAACTAAAATTGCAAATGAGTATTTTCCTGTAAAAAGAAAAAGACCCAAAGCACGTAGGTCTGTAGCTCAAAAATATATTAAGCATTTTATAAAATTAGGTGTAGCTCCTTCTTTAATTGTAGATGTAATGCTTTTTAATTTAGAAATAGCACAATCTTTTTCCATAGAAAAAAATGTGCCCGATTCTTTTTATAAAAGTATGCTAAACTCCTTTAAAGAAGCATTACAATATGCCGCTTTACATGGTTTTGTTACCGAAAATAAAGACCGTATTGTAAAAATATATACCCTTACTCAAGAAAAAAAATGGACATTTGCCGAGGATTTTTCTAAAGCCTTAGATCTTGTAGACTAGCATTACTTCGATTTCTTTTTTATCAATTTATAACACAAATAAAAAAAATCTTCATTTTACGGCTATTATTTCTTTTACCTATAAAAAACTTATAGTTTTGTAAGATTGGCATTTTACATTAGCAAACAAAACTACTAGCATACCTTTGGAGTATAAAAAGCATATAAAAGAGAAAAATCTCTACGATTATCAAATTGAAGATTTAAATACCATATTTGAGCATTTAAAGAATTCTAAGGATAACGAAAATTTGCTTTACCAATTACCTACGGGAGGCGGTAAAACCGTCGTGTTTTCAGAAATAACCAAAAGGTACATTAATGAGATTAAAAAGAAAGTTGTAGTTCTTACCCATAGAATAGAACTTAGTGTACAAACTTCTTCTATGTTAGATGGCTTTGGCGTTAAGAACAAAATTATTAATAGCGAGGTTAAAGAGGTCATGGATCAGGACAATATAAGTTGCTATGTTGCCATGGTAGAAACCTTAAACAATCGCTTACAGGAAGAAAAAGTAAAAATTAGTAACATTGGCTTGGTTATTATAGATGAGGCCCACTACAATTCTTTCCGTAAATTATTTAAGTATTTTGATAATGCTATAATATTAGGAGTTACGGCTACACCATTAAGTTCTAATATAAAATTACCAATGAAAGATAACTACAGTAAACTTATTGTAGGCGAATCTATATCTTCCTTAATCTCTAAAAACTTTTTGGCAAAGGCCAATGTTTATAATTACGATGTAAGTCTACAAAACTTAAAACTTGGTATTAATGGCGATTATACCGTAAAGTCTTCAGATGAGTTATATGGGAATCAAAGTATGCTTACCAAGCTTTTAAATGGCTATACAGAGGTTGCTAAAGGCACCAAAACGCTTATTTTTAATAATGGTATAAATACCTCTATTTATGTGTATGAGACCTTTAAAAAGGCAGGATACAATATTAGGCACTTAGATAATAAGAATAATGCTACAGAACGTAAAGAAATATTAGAATGGTTTTCTAAAACGCCAGACGCCATTTTAACATCGGTAAGTATATTAACCACTGGTTTTGATGAACCTACGGTAGAAACTATTATGCTAAATAGAGCTACAAGGTCGCTTACCTTATATTTTCAGATGATAGGGCGTGGTTCTCGTGTATTACCAAATAAAAAGGAATTTACAGTAATAGATTTTGGGAATAATGTTGCCCGTTTTGGTATGTGGAGTGCCCCCATAGATTGGCAAGAAATTTTTCACTTCCCAGATTTTTTTCTAGAAAATATTAAGAATGATGAGGATATAGAAAGGGATTTTGTCTACGAAATGCCAAAATCTTTAAGAGCAATGTTCTCTAAATCTAAAAATATAGAGTTTGATATTAAGGAAGAATACAAAAAAGTATTTGCACAAGGCCTTAAATCTAAGTTAGTATTAGAAAAAAGTATAGAACAACACGCTACCATTTGTGTAGAAAATGCCGAAGATGTTTTTGACGCTAGAATACTAGCAAAACAACTGCAAGAAGAAATTAGTTTTAGAGTAAAGCAATACTCGTACTGTATTATGAACAATACAAAGAACTACAAGGAATGGCTAGAAGAAGATTATGAACGCAAACTACGTTCTAATATCTCTAAGAAGTTTGCCGCAAAAATGTAAACCATTATGAGGGCATTAAAAGTTCTAATTATTGGGTTTGTATGGCCAGAGCCTACTACTACTGCAGCAGGCCAAAGAATGTTAGAGTTAATACACTTTTTCTTAAAACAAGATTGTAACATTACGTTTGCTAGTACTGCAAAAAAGAATGCCTATTCTTATGCGTTAGACTCTTTAGGAGTTATTCAAAAAGAGATTTCACTTAACGATTCAGATTTTGACACCTATTTATCTGATAATAAAAAAGATATAGTAATTTTTGACCGCTTCTTAACCGAAGAACAATTTGGTTGGCGTGTGGCAGAAAGGAACCCAGAAGCACTTCGTATTTTAGATACCGAAGATGTGCATTCTTTACGAAATACAAGAGAAAATGCCTTAAAAAAAGGAATCTCTTTTACGTTAGAAGACTGGAAAAAAAATTCCATTACGAAAAGAGAAATTGCGAGTATATATAGGTCCGATGTGTCTTTAATTATTTCTTCTTTTGAAATGCAATTACTAACAAAGGAGCTAAATATAAACCATAGTTTACTGCATCATTTGCCTTTTTTAATCGATGCTAAACATACAGTGGAAATTCCTTTTGATGAACGGGAAGGATTTATTTGTATTGGTAATGGCAATCATGCACCAAATAAAGACGCGGTTATTTGGCTAAAAAAAGAAATTTGGCCACTTATTCGTAAGCAGTTACCAAAAGCCACACTTTCTATCTATGGCGGACATTTACCAGAACAAATTTTGCAAATGCACAATCCTAAACAGGGTTTTTTAGTAAAAGGATGGGCTACCAATGCTGTAGAAGTTATGGGTAAAGCAAAAGTAAATCTAGCACCATTACGTTTTGGCGCAGGTTTAAAAGGTAAACTTATAACTGCACTACAAGCAAATACCCCAAGTGTAACTACTGCAATAGGAGCAGAGGGCATTAGTACAAATCATTTAAACCTAAACAATACAATTACAGAAACAGCAGAAACCATTGCCGCAGCTGCAATAGAATTATATTCCTCTAAAAAAGCATGGAATAAGGCACAAGAAAAGGGAAAAAAGCTTTTAAAGCAGCTATCTAACAAAGAAAAGACCGAAAAAGAATTTCTTCAAAAAATTGAAGATACTATACAGCATTTACAAGAACGCAGATGCTCTAATTTTATAGGAGCAATGCTGCAACAACACACTATGGCAAGTACAAAATATATGTCTAAGTGGATAGAAGCTAAAAATAAAAAATAGAGTAGTATCTTTAATTCTTAATTTATTACTCTAAAAACTAAAGAATATGAATAATCCCGTACAATGGTTAGAGATTGCTGCAACTAATTTAGAAAGAGCAAAAGACTTTTATACAAGTGTATTTAATTTAGAATTTCAATTTATAGATATGCCAGATAGCAAAATGTATATGTTTGGAGACCCAACTAAAGTAGGTTCTTCTGGTTGTTTGGTACAATCTAAAGAGAATACGCCAAGTGCAAATGGTACTATTATTTATTTTTCTTGCGAAGACGTTGCTACAGAGGTTGCTTTAGTAGAAAAAGCAGGAGGTAAACTAATAGTTCCTAAAACAGATATTGGAGAATTTGGTTTTTTTGCACAATGTATAGATACTGAGGGTAATAGAATAGGGTTACACTCTAATAGTTAAGAAAATACGCAAATAATTAAGATATAAAATTGCCCATGAATACACCAAATTGGAAAGTTGCAAAAGAATTTGAAGACATTACCTATAAAAAAAGTAACGGCGTAGCACGTATAGCTTTTAACAGACCAAATGTGCGTAATGCTTTTAGACCCAAAACAACTAGTGAACTTTTAGAAGCATTTCATGATGCGCAGGAAGATACCTCAATAGGGGCAGTATTATTGTCTGCCGAAGGGCCTTCTACAAAAGACGGTGTGTATTCTTTTTGTAGCGGAGGCGATCAAAAGGCTAGGGGACACCAAGGCTATGTTGGGCAAGACGGGTACCACAGATTAAACATCTTAGATGTACAGCGTTTAATACGTTTTATGCCAAAAGTAGTTATAGCAGTAGTACCTGGTTGGGCTGTTGGTGGCGGCCATAGTTTGCATGTAGTTTGCGATATGACTTTGGCAAGTAAAGAACATGCTATTTTTAAACAAACCGATGCCGACGTTACTAGTTTTGATGGTGGTTATGGTTCTGCATACCTAGCAAAAATGGTAGGTCAAAAAAAGGCAAGAGAAATTTTCTTTTTAGGAAGAAATTACTCTGCGCAAGAAGCCTATGAAATGGGTATGGTAAATGCTGTTGTACCTCATAAAGAGCTAGAAGCTACCGCATACCAATGGGCACAAGAAGTATTAGAAAAATCTCCTACCTCTATAAAAATGCTAAAGTTTGCTATGAATTTAACTGATGATGGAATGGTCGGTCAACAAGTATTTGCAGGAGAAGCAACCCGTTTAGCATATATGACCGAGGAAGCCAAAGAAGGCCGTAATGCATTTTTAGAAAAGCGAAAACCCAATTTTGAAAAAAAATGGCTACCATAAACCATTTATAATAGAATTTTATAGGTTATAAAAACATATTAAGTTACTAAATAAAATATATTATGAGCAAAATTTTTGATATTATTGGAGCAGGAATAGGTGGACTAACTACTGCAATTGCACTAGAAAGAAAAGGAATTAAGACAAGAATATTTGAACAAGCAGAAGAAATAAAACAAGTAGGAGCAGGTATTATTTTAGCTAATAATGCAATGCAAGTTTATGATAAATTAGGTCTGCGAAATATAATTGAAGAAAATGGAAACCCTATTTCTTCTATGAACATAACAAAGAAAAATTTAAAACCGCTTTCTAAAATTGATTTATCCTACTTTGAGCAAAAGCACAACACTAAAAATATTGCTATACATAGAGGAATCTTACAACAAATATTAATTAAGGAGCTAAAAACCACTAAAATATATTTAAATCATAAACTAACTAAAATAGAAAAAAACGGAAATGATTATGATTTAAAGTTTTCTAATGGAGAAAAAATAAAATCTGTCCATGTTATAGGAGCAGACGGATTAAATTCTACGGTACGGGAAACTATATTCCCTAATACTAGCATAAGAAATGCAAATCAAATATGCTGGAGAGGAGTTACAGATTATGAATTACCAAAAAAATATGGGAATGAATTAAATGAGGCTTGGGGAAAAACAGAACGATTTGGGTTTGTACAAATAGCAGAAAACAAAGTGTATTGGTATGCTTTAAAAGCTTTTAAAGAAGATAAAAATGAATTCTCTGTTAAAGATTTAAACACTTATTTTAAGGACTATAATACTACTATTAAAGGTTTAGTAAAAGCAACTAAGAAAGAACATATAAATACAGCAGAGATTTCAGATTTAAAACCAACCAACATTTGGTATAAAGAAAATGTATGTTTAATAGGAGATTCTGCACATGCTACAACCCCAAATATGGGACAAGGAGCATGCCAAGCTATAGAAGATGCTTACGTACTTTCTGAATGTTTAGACAAGTATAATATAAATAAAGCTTTTTTAGAATATCAAAAAATAAGATTACCCAAAGCACACCAGGTAGTTAAAGCCAGTTGGATGGTTGGAAAAATGGCTCATTTTTCAAATCCAATATTAATTGGTTTACGTAATTTAATGTTACAAGTAACCCCTTCATCCGTAAATAAAAGGCAAAATGAGCAAATTTTTCAATTGGCCAAAATATAGGTACATACAAAAAGTTCTAAGTATTAATCTTAGAGCTTTTTGTTTTATATAAGTTTTGATGAATAATTATTTACCACCATCTAACATATCCTGTAACTGCTTTAATTCTTCCCATTTACCATCTTGAGCTAGTTTAGCTTGTTGCGGCCATGTTCCTGGCTTGTGCATTCTAAATCTAGGTCCTGCTTCTTTTATAATACCTTCAAGAATAAAAATAGGTGCATTACTTAATTTTTCAAAAGTTTCTATACCATTTTCTATTAAAATTGAAGAAAGTTTAGGTCCTACACCTTCAATCTTTTTTAAATCGTCTTTTTTAACCTTTTTTACCGCTTTCTTTTTAGTAGGTATAGCACTTAAATCTACTACGCCATTTTCTATTCCTTCAAACGGAGAAGCAGTGTATGCATCTGCTGCACTATCATTAAACCAGCCGTTATCTTCACTTAAATAGCGAAATTCATAACGTTTCCCATTTTCAAGTTTTACCTTTTTTACAAAGGTATTCCCTTCTTTTTTCATTTGGCTAGTACTGTTATTCCTTTGCCAATCATTAAAATCTCCTAATAATAAAACAGAAGAAGCACTTGGAGCTTCTTGTTCCCCAATTGTAAATTTTACTGTAGTATATGAACTGTTTTTCTTAATTTCTTTAACTAATGCCATTTTTTGCGCTATTTATTTTTTTATTATAAAAGTAGTATAGAAATTATTGGTTTTTAAAAGTTTATGTTACTAAATTATTGTCTTTACTTTAATTAATTTAACAATAATTAAAGTATTACATTATAAAGTTGCTATATATTATTGAAATGACTTGTGTAATTTTAGGAGGCTTGCTAAATACAAGTATAAAAAAGAAACTATAAAAACTAAATCATGACAACAACACCAGAACATGATGCTCGCATTGCTACAATGACTTTTTCTTCGGTTTATCCTCACTATATTACAAAAGTGGAGAAGAAAGGAAGAACAAAAGAAGAATTACACCAAGTAATTAAATGGTTAACAGGTTTTAACGACAGTAAACTCCAAGAGCTAATTGCTAAAAAAGCAACATTTAAAATATTTTTTGAAGAAGCTAAACTAAATTCTAATGTAGAAAAGATTAAAGGTGTAATTTGTGGTTATAGAATAGAAAATATTGAAACCTCTTTAACAAAACAAGTAAGGTATTTAGATAAATTAGTAGATGAATTAGCTAAAGGACGAAAAATTGAAAAAATCTTGAGAACGTAAGTACAACTTGGAGATTAAGAGCACTTATTTACTATATATAAACTAAAAAGAGCCTTATCTTAATTGATAAGGCTCTTTTACGAGAACACTATATGAAAATGAAAAAATTTACTCTATGTTTTTAATAACACTGTAAATATATTTCCCTTTTAGGTGTTCTAAAAAGTTATGTTGCCACACAAGAGAAACTTGTGGTTATCTTCTTAAAAATTGTTGTTAGCAACTTACGAAACAGGTAAGATTTTATTGTAGGAATCTTAATCTATACTTTTAGTTATTCTACTTAAAAATTTATTAAGGTCAAAAATAGGCTCTTGTGCTAACCCTGTACGCACTACAACCAAGTCTTTAGAAGGTATTATAAAAACGTATTGTCCTTGAAAACCATTTGCAGAATACATGTCTTTTGGAACATCAGGGAACTTACCACCTGCATTTAACCAAAAATGTGCACCATATACCCCGTCAGATTTTTTTGTTGGTTTTGTTATATAACTTACCCAATCTTTAGAGAATACTTGTTCTCCGTTCCAGCTTCCATTATTTAAATATAACGTACCAAATTTACCCCAATCTCTTGTAGTAGCCCAACCATAGGAAGAGCCTACGTAATTACCTTCCATATCTGCTTCTAAAAGCATAGAGTTCATTCCAATTTTATCTATTAAAGCTTTATAAGGATAGTCTAAATACTCTTGTCTTGTAGAAAATTGGTCTCTAAGAATACCAGAAAGTAAGTTGCTGGTTCCAGAAGAGTAATTCCATATTTCTGTAGGTTTTGCTATTGCTTTTTTATCTCTTTGGGGTTTTGTCATATCTGCATCTAGGTACAGCATTTTAGTAACATCAGATATTTTAGTATAATCTTCTTCCCATTCTAAACCACTTTGCATACGAAGTAAATGGTTAATAGTAATGTCTTTACGTTCATCATTTTGCCATTCTGGAATAGAAGTAATAGAATTTACATTTATCTTACCTTTATGTTCTAAGATACCGTATAATGTAGAAATAATACTTTTAGTCATAGACCACCCTAGTATAGGTGTTTCTTTAGAAAAACCATCAGCATATTTTTCTGCAATAATTCTGTTTTTATAAATAACAAGAACGGTTCTTGTTTTGTTTATCTCGGGAGTACTAAAAGCAAAATCTACAGCTTTATTTAACTGTTCATAATCTACAGAGGAAAAAATGGTGTCTAAAGCTTTGTTATTGCCAAAAGGATAGGGTAGTGTATCTATTACTTTATTTCTTCTGGGTTTTAATGCCATTTTAGAAGCATCAAAACTATCATTTACTAAAACACAACCTAAGCCTTCTCTATATATGGTTTTGCGCTCCATTAGTCCAAAAACGGTAGCAGAGCCAATTTTCTCCTTTTCATTAAAAGCAACATCTGCCAATTTTATTAAGGGCATATTGTTATCATTGGCAGCTATAGAAGCTACAGAGCGTTTTGAAATAAGAGTATTAGAAGTTAAATTTTTAGAAGCATACCCAGAAATTATATTCAGTTTTGGGTAATTTAAATATATAACAATTCCAATGATGATAATTAAGGCGAGTAAAATTCTCTTTATTATTTTCAAAAGTGTAGTTTTAGTTATTATCGTAAATTTAAAAAAAGAAATGATACTAATAAGCATCTTGTAATATGTCTTTTAATACTAAAATAGCAGGTTTAAGTATTTTCATCTTCCTTATTTTTGGTTGTAAAAAAGAACCTAAAGAAGAGGATTATATTTGGAAACCAATTATGGTTACTGCTACTGCGTATAATTCTTTAGCATCGCAAACCTCAAGCACGCCTAATATTACTGCATGGGGAGATACTTTAGTACCAGGAATGAAATGTGTTGCGGTTTCTAGAAACTTAATTTCACTAGGCATTACACATAACACACAAATAAAAATAGAAGGTTTAGAAGGCATTTATATTGTAAATGATAAAATGAATAAAAAATGGCGTAACAGAATTGACATTTATATGGGAATAGATGTTACAAAAGCTAAAGAGTGGGGGAGAAAGAAAAAGAAAATATACTATCGTGTTAAAAAGGATTCTTTAAATACTAAATTAAAATAGCAATGAACAGATTTCTTTTTATCTATTGTTTTTTATTTTTTTCATGTGCATCCAATATTAAAATAATAGACAAACCAATAGTTTTTGATGCAGAAAGAAAAGAACTGACTTTAGAATATTTAGAAAATAGATATGGTCTACTACAAAAAGAACCCACAATTATCCCAAAAATGATAGTTTTGCATTGGACAGCTTTTTCCACTTTAGAAGCATCTTTTAATGCCTTTAATTCTTCTAAATTGCCTAACTGGAGACCAGATATTAAAAATGTAAGTGGCCTTAATGTTTCATCACAGTTTATGGTGGATCGCAACGGAACTATTTATAGACTTATGCCAGAAACAACTATGGCAAGACATGTAATAGGATTAAACCATTGTGCAATTGGCATTGAAAATGTTGGTGGTGGTAAAGAACTACCATTAACTAAAGAGCAGTTACAAGCAAATATAGATTTGATATATTATTTAAAAGAAAAGTATTCAGAGATAAATTTTCTTATAGGTCATTATGAATATACTAGATTTGAAGGAACTACGCTCTGGTTAGAAAAAGATGCTAAATACCGAACTATAAAAACAGACCCAGGTACTTTTTTTATGAAAAATATACGTGAAGCTACCCAAAATCTAGAGTTTAAAGAAATCCCTAATTTTTAATTTTATATGAAAAATTACTTACTACTACTGCTTTTAAGCTTACTATACTCTGTAGCTTTTAGTCAAGAAAATGATATAACAACAGCATTGTATACTACTTATGAAACCTATAAAGAAACAACCATAGCAAAGCGAAGAATAAAACATGAAGATATACAACCATTACTAACACATTATAAAAATGTTCCTGGTTTTACTGTCTCTAAAGTGGGTACGTCTATAGCTGGTAGAGAGTTATCTTTAGTAAGTATTGGAACGGGAAAAACACAAGTATTTCTATGGTCTCAAATGCATGGTGATGAGCCAACAGCAACACAAGCAATTTTTGATATTTTAAATTTTTTGGAAAGCCCTGATTTTAAAGAAGAAAAAGATGCTATTCTAACTAATTTAACACTACACTTTCTTCCAATGTTAAATCCAGACGGAGCGGCATTGTACCAACGTAGAAATTTATTAGGCATAGATATTAATAGAGATGCGCTACGATTACAATCTCCAGAAGGAAAAACTTTAAAACGAGTTAGAGATAGCCTTACTGCTAATTTTGGATTTAATTTACATGACCAAAGCACTTATTACAACGCAGAAAGAACCAGCAAACCAGCAACAATTTCATATTTAGCACCAGCGTATAATTATAAAAAAGATGTAAATGAGGTTCGTGCAAATGCCATGAAGATTATTGTTTTTATGAATAACATAGTTCAAAAATATGTTCCAGGGCAAGTAGCTAAATATAATGATGATTTTGAACCTAGAGCTTTTGGCGATAATATTCAGAAGTGGGGAACAAGTACTATTTTAATAGAGTCTGGTGGTTATAAGAATGATATAGAAAAGCAAGAAATAAGAAAACTTAATTATGTATCCATCCTTTCTGCCATATACAGTATAGCTTCCCAAAACTTTAAAAATATAGACATTGCAGAATATGAAAAAATACCAGAAAATGATAGAAAATTATTCGATTTAAAAATAGAAGGAGCAAAGTATATTCTAAATAACAAAGCTTATAAAATAGATATTGGTATAAATCGCTTAGAAGTTAACAAAGAGGACTATTCCGATTTTTGGTATAGCAGTAGAATATTAGATCAGGGAGATTTATCTACCTATTATGGGTATGAAACTTTTAATGCATCAGGCTATACTATAAAACAGGGAAAAGTGTATCCAAAACAAATAGCTACAATTAGCGAAGCATCTAACTTAGATTTTATTTCTCTTCTAAAAAAAGGGTATACCCATCTTAGAATTTCTAAAATACCCCACAAACAACTTTCTTCTCCATTCCCTTTACATATTATTGGCTCTAAATTTATAATTCCAGAAGAGTTACTATTACAACCAGGTGTAAATCCTACGTTTCTCTTAGAGAAAAATGGCGTAAATAAATATGCTGTAATTAATGGTTTTTTAATTAATCTAGAAAGTGGGGAGGGAACTTTAAAAAATGCAATGATTTATAGGTGATAAGTAGTTAGTAACTAAATTGTATTGGGCTATCAATTCCATAAATTAAAAGCGCAGTATACATACCAAATATAAGTAACAATACTACTGTAAATAATAGTAGTATAATACTTCGTACTACATTAGGGAAAAGACTTAATGCTGTTTTTTCAAAAATATCGTTTAGTACATCCATAATCTTTCATTTTAGTATTTTTCATTTCGTTTTTAGGATGTAGGTAGTTGTTCTTTGGGTTCTCTATAATATAACAACATATAGCACAAAAACCCTACCAGAATTTATAAAAAAATAAAGGGGAAGCATTTGCCTCCCCTTAGAAATAAAGTATATTACCCTTTTTATAAATTATTCTCCGCATCTAATAAAGCAAAGAATTTATCTAAATTAGGAAGAATAACAATTTTTGTTCTTCTGTTTTTAGCTCTATTATCTTTAGTATCATTTTCTACTAAAGGTAAATAAGAACTTCTACCAGATGCAATTAATTTTGCAGGATCTACATTGTACTTGTTTTGAAGTATACGAACTACAGAAGTTGCTCTTTTTACACTTAAATCCCAGTTATCTTTAAACATTGCAGTGTTAATACTTCTAGAATCTGTATGGCCTTCTACCATAACTTCCATGCTAGATTCAGAATTAATAACTTCTGCTAATTTAGCTAAAACAGTATTTGCTTTACTACTTACTCTGTAACTACCACTATTAAAAAGTAATTTATCAGAAATATTAATCATAACTACTGTTTTATCAATATTTACATCAACATCTCCTTCTTCATCAGAAATAGATTTTTTCAATTTGTAAGAAATTGCAAGGTTCATAGAATCCTGTAAAGTCTTAGCACCTGCCAATTTAGCTGGGTCTACATTTTTTAACGTAGCTCTCATTTTCTTTTTAGTGTTGTTGCTCATAACAGCAATACCATCTACACTTGTCATTTGGCTATCGTTTATTTCTTTTAAAGAGCTAATTTTATTGTTATACTCTGTAACTCTAGCTTCAATTTTAGCCATTTTAGACTCTAATTCTTCTTTTTCTACTTGTGTTTTAGATAAAACACTTTTAGTACTAGATAAATCGTTCTCTAAAGCAACATATTTCTTTTTAGAAACACATGAAGTTAATAATGCAACAGATAACGTACTTGTAATTAATAATTTTTTCATCATCTTTTAAAAAATAGGTTTCAATATCTACGGTAATTTTTATGATAAAGATGTTTTTAATCGATGATTATATTTATATTATACCGTAAACAACTGTTAAACAGTAATTTATTTTTACTTTTTTTTGCTATATTTTTAGTGTAAAAAATAAAAAAGGCTCTAAAAAGAGCCTTTACTATATAAAATAATAGCTATTTTTTTAATTACAACCTCCTTTAAAGCCAGATGCATTAAATTTAGTTTGTACAGCTCCTTGCTTATTACCGTTTCTTACTTGTATAGCTAAGTTGTTTTCTCCACTACCGTCTCTTTTAGGGCTACAGTATTCAAATAAATAAAAACTATTGGCTTGCTCAGATACTTTAAAAGATATATCATTAAACGTATTTTCTAACTCTTCTTTATTACTAGCAAAAACACTGGAAGTTTTTCCTATTTCTGTTAACACATCCGTATCAATTTCAGCACCTAAACCAATAGAAAAGAAGGAGATATTAGCATTTGTATTAGTAACTTTCTTTAATGCATCATCTTTTTTATATCTAGATGCTTGGTCTGTACCATCGGTAAACAATACTACAGATGATGCTCCTATGGTATTGTTCTTAGTACTTTGCTTTAAAACATCTTCTGCTATATTTGTTGCTTTTATTACAGCTCCATATAAATCTGTAGAAGGGTCATTACTTATATCCTCCGTAATTTCATCTACCGAAGCTATTAATTCTTGTCTGTCTGACGTAAGCTCATTTAATAAATGTAATTTATCTTCCCCATCAAACCAATAAATCCCCATTTTAAAAGATTCTTGCGTAGTTGCTGGCATTACATTGTTTATAAAGCTACTAGTTGCAGATTTTAATTCTTCTAAACTGCTACTTAATACGCTATTACTTAAATCTAATACTAATATGGTATTATTATTAAATATTTGGGAATTAGGAGAAATTCTTGCAAAAGACTCTGATGTAGATATGGTATTAAAACATGCATCGTTTCTACCTTGCTCGTAAATAGTAAATTGGTCTGCAGTTAATCCTGGAACTGGTTTGCCCTCTGTGTCTGATACTTTAAAGAAAATAGAAACTTTTCCAGGTAAAGTAGTAAATTCATCTTGAATAGATAAAACCAAATCACTTTCATCTAATCCTAAACAATCGTCTACTGGTTTTCCTTTTCCTAAACCATCTACTTTATTAAGGTTAAAATTAATATCGTCTTCTGCGTTTCCGCATGAAATAACTATAAATAATAGTAATATTGTAGTTATAACCTTAAAAACATTTTTCATTTTCAATAATTTTGAGTTCAACAAGCAGAACGTAGGTTTTGGGCATTAAGTATAGTAGTACTCTTTATTATATGTTAAAGATTGTTAAAGAATATCAAAATTGTTTCTAATGTTTCTATATAAGTTTAATTTGTTATTTAGTATGACACATGAATTTAAACATATAGTAGAAAGTTACAATCTAGCCAAGAAAGAAGGTTATAAAACCGTATTAGCTACTGTAGTTGCATTAGACGGTTCCTCGTATAGAAGACCGGGAGTACGTATGCTTATTTGGGAAAACGGGAAATTCACAGGAGCTGTAAGTGGTGGTTGTGTAGAAAAAGAAATTGAAAGGCAAGTAACAACCGTTTTTGCAACTGGAATACCAAAAATTATGACCTATGATGGTAGGTTTAGGCTTGGCTGTGAAGGTATTCTTTATATTTTAATTGAGTTGTTTAACCCCAACAAAGAGTTCTTGAATTTATTTACTGTGACATTAAAAAACAGAAAGAGGTTTTCGCTTAGTTCCTATTACATCAAAGAGGATTCTAAAAACTATAACTACGGTACTTTATGCTTTTTAGAAGGTAAAACTTTTTCTATACAAGGGAAAAAAATTAATACCAGTTCATTTTATGAGTTTACTCAAGATATGGCTCCTAATAATAAGTTATTACTAATAGGAGCAGAGCATGATGCAGTACAATTATGTTCTTTTGCAACTGCCCTAGGTTGGGATGTAACTGTCATTACTACGCCTTTACAACAAAAGGATATTTTTGACTTTCCTGGAGCAAAGGAGCTAGTTCCTGTAGAACCAGAATTACTTAGTACAGAAAATATTGATGCCCACACCGCTGTAGTACTAATGACACATAGTTATGCAAAAGACTTAAAGTACTTACTAGCCATAAGTAATACCTATCCTATGTATTTGGGAACTTTAGGGCCTGCAAAAAGAAGAGAAAAATTACTGCATGAATTTATGGAGCAGAAACCAGATGTAGATTTAGAATTTATAGAAAATATTCATGGTCCTGCTGGTTTGGATATAGGAGCAGAAACTCCGCAAGAAATTGCCATTTCTATTATGGCTGAAATTTTAGCTGTAGTTAGAAATAAAAAGCCAATAATGCTTAAAGATAAAGTAAACGGAATTCACCAATGAGTTTAGAACCCTCTACTGCTATTATTATTCTTGCTGCAGGTGCATCTACCAGAATGAAAAATAAAATAAAGCAATTACTACCATGGAAAGAGAGTACATTCTTAGGTAATACTGTAAAAGTTGCTAAAGAATCTTTAGGGAAAGAAATTCTAGTAGTTTTAGGCGCTTATGCAGATAAAGTGAGTTTAGAATGCATAAAACAAGATGTAAATTATATCATAAACCCAAATTGGAAAAATGGTCTAGGCTCTAGTATTGCTTCTGGTGTAAAACAAATAAAAGCATTAGAGAATAATTTCCAAAACATTTTAATTTTACTAGCGGACCAACCTTATATTTCTACAGAATATATAAATGCCATGATAAAAGGTTCTATAAATTCAAAGATTGTAGCTACTAGGTATGCACAAGGTTTTGGTGTTCCTGCTTTATTTAATGACAAATACTATACTACTTTAGAAATTTTGAATAAAGATTTTGGTGCAAAAAAGCTTTTAGAGCAGGAAAAGCAAGAAGTTAAAAAATGTGAGTGTACTTTAAATACTTTAGATATTGATACTTTTGAAAGCTATTTGCAATTAGTTGCACAAAAAATACAAGAATAGATTTTCTGCAGTTTTTTTCATTAACTGCTGTATATCAGTATATTATGTTCTTAAAAACAAAAATATTTGTTTTTGTGAGGCTATAAATTTGCAAAATTATCTTAATACGCATACCTTTAGTAAGAATTATAATACGTTGTAGTTTGTCGAAAGCTGATGCTTTTGTACAATTTTTTAATCATCCTATTGTTATTAAAGGGTTACAAACCCCTAAAAACAATATTATGATTACTAAAAAGCTTTATTTTTTGGCAGCATGTTTTTGTCTTGTTGCATTAAATTATTCTTGTACAGAAGAATCAACTGCTGAGACTGATGATACATACGGTGTTGCAAGGGATGAAATTGAAGAAAGAGATACTTAAAGAACTTTTAAAAGCGGTGGCAATCATTGTATTGTCATCGTTACCTTATATTCATGATATTATTACTATACGTGGGAGCACCTTCCCTTCTTGGGTTCCAGATTGGGGTATTCAAGAATTTTTAACCAATTCTGAAGGTTATGTTGCTGGTTTTTCTACTTACCGCGTTTTTATTTACACTTTCTTAATACATCTTTTTGCCCATTTAGGGTATGTTGGCTGGTTTTTTGAAGCTAAAGATAAACTATATCGTCCTTTCTTATTAGTACCTGTTTCTCTTAGTTTATATCAAATAATACTAATTTTATTTGATTTTAGAAGCTCTGATTTGAATGAACCACACGTAAAAATAATTTTAACTATAGTGATTAGTTCTCTATTAGCCATTAATTTCTTTTTCAATAATAATAAAATGCTATCAGAGCATTTTCTAAAGCATAAAGGTTCCCTCGAAACTAAAAAGCAAATACAAACCGTAGAAGAAGAAAACATTTAGTAAACAGAAAGCATGTATAACAACGGAACACAATTTAATTTTGTAAAAGGCGCTGTAGGCGTTATAAATACAAAGCTAGGAGAGACCCTAAAAAGACTTAATGAAATATTGTACGGCGTTGTAGAAGCAAAGCCTTATACTTTTGATTGGGATTATATAATAAAAGAATATGAAGCTACCTGCGCAGGTGGCGATATAGACGAATTTTGCTCTAGTTTTGTTCACGGTTACGCCATGATGAATAACTTTTTAAGCGATCATGCTATAAAAGAGGCTATGTATGTAGAACTGAGAGCAAATTTAATTGCTAAAAGAGTAAGTGGAGAAATAGCATAAATAATATATTTATACTTTAAACCTCCTTAAGATTAAAACATAATATAGAACTAGTATTAACTAACTAGTTCTTCATTTGTATTGTCTTCTGTAATGTCATAGTCTTGAAAAATTCCACAAGAAATGTTTTTCTTAACTAAAGATTTTTCAGTTTTTTTCTTGCTATTTAAAATAGCTTCTATTTCAGGAGAAAGATATTTCATAATGCTTCCAATTTAAATTTCTATAAAAACGTAGTAATAGTTACTTTGTTGTGTGATTCTTACATTTTTTCACTTACAAAGTATTAATTACAGTACAATAGTAGTTTCTTTTGTTATTTTTATCTAACAATTTACAAATACTTTGTGATTAATTAACAGAAATTTATAATAAAGGCATTAAAAAACACATTTTTTTAGTTGAAAGTAACTAGTTCATTGGTAAGCTGCTTTTATTCTACACCCAGCTGTTTTAATATATAATTTAATATCAACATCCAATTCATCTTTAATAATAAAGATGCTGTTGGTATATTATCATCTTCAATTGCTGCTATAATAGCCTCATGCTGATTGTCTGTTCTATTGTAAAAAAAATCGTTTTTCATGAAGGCATTTTCATAGAAAAAGATTCTTGTTTTTAAATCTGTTAAAACTTGTAGTGCTATATCATTTGTATAATATTTAGTAAGCAAATTATGAAACTCAAAATCGGCATTAATCCTAGAAATAGCATCTGGTGCATTTTCAAATACTATTTGTTGTTCTTTTAGTTTTTCTATAGCTGTAGCAGAAAAATCACTATTTTCAATTGCTAAAACTTCTAAATTGGCCACTAATTCATACAAATCACTCGCTTCTTTGGCATTTAATGCTGCTATAACAAAACCTCTATTAGGTACCGCTTTAATAATATTTGCTTGTTGTAATTGTGTAAGTGCTTCTCTAATAGGAGTAACACTAACGTTTAATTTTCTTGCTAATGCAGCTAAATTAATTGTATTTCCTATTTGTAAATTACCAAGCACCATTTGTTTAAGCAAATGTTCCCTTACTTGGTCTCTTAATATTAATATTTTTGCCATTATACCAAATATAACGTATCGTATACGATTTTATGATATTAAAGTCATCGAAAGTAAATAGTATAAAATACTATAAACCAAAAAAATACGTTTGTCACTCGTAACCCAAATATATTTTAAAATGAAAAAATTACTGAAAAATGTAAAAATTATAGCAGCTCTTACTCTAATGGCTTCTATATTTAATAGCTGTAGTGACGATTCAGATAACAGCAATAGCAATTCTATTGACAAAGAAGAGATTACTTCTGTATTAGCTGCTGAAGGGGTTTCTAATGTAGCAGACACTATTATTACTGATTTATTTGCCGAAAATGGTATTTCTGGAAAACAAGGTACTACAAACAAGACATCAGAATGTCATTCTATTGTTTTTAATGAAAATGGATATACTGCAACTTTTAATAACTGTGTTTTAAACGGAACTGACAATGTAAATGGTAGTGTGGATATTACTTTCAGTATTGAAAATGAGGTTATTACGTACACAGCTGCCTATGACGCTTTTTATGTTGGAGATATTAAAGTAGATGGAACTAAAAGATTTACTGTAAGTACATCAACTATGCAGTCTGAGGTTTCTTTTACGGTGTTAAATGCTATTACAATAATTATGGATGATGGTTCGGTTGTTTCTGAAAATGGAACAAAAACAGTAAGTTTAACTACTGGAGCAACAGATGCAACAAGTACTTTTACAGTAGAAGGAGATTGGACACTAAAAGTAGATGAAACTACTTATACTATAGCAGTACAAAATACTTTAGAAGGAAACTTGGCTTGCGAACACTTTACTACAGGTGTAATGAGTTTAAGTAAAAATGGATTACTTGTAAAAGTTAATTTTGGAGATGGCACGTGCGATGCTAATGCTACGGTTATATATCCAAACGGTATTACAGAAGATATTTTACTAAAGGAATAAAAAAATAAATGTAACTATAAAAAGGCTTCGTAACTACGGAGCCTTTTTCTTTTTTACAAGGTTTTTAAATACTCTAATACAGCTTTACGCTCCTCATCGGTGAATTTATCTCCAAATCGGTGCCCGCCATTACCATACCCCTTTAAAGTAGTATCATAAGTGTTTTTATCTGTTTTACTACTCTCTACAGTATAATTCCACCCTAATTTTATATAATCATAATCGCTATTATTGAAAGTCCTTTTCCAAAACTTAGGTCTTTCTTTACTATTTAGCATATCTTCTAAAGTTGGCACAGAAGCATTATGTAAATATGGTGCCGTAGCCCAAATTCCATCTAACGGCGGAGCTATGTAACCACCTTCAGGAGTTAATATTAAAGGATCTGTAGCACTACCAAACCAACCTGTATTAAACCAATTAAAGAAATAAGTAGTTTCATCTGTTACGGTAGTGTAATGGTTAGATAATTCTGGGTCTGTCTCTATACTCTCTAAAGCTACTAATAAGTTAGGGTAAGAACCATTTTCTCCATACGTTCCATGACAAGTAGCGCAAGTAGCATTGAATAATTCTTTTCCAGTTGCAACTAATACTTCGTTAATATTCTCTGGATATTTTGGTGCTTCTAAAGTTTCTATATACGCTAAAACATCAACCATATTTTTGTCTAATTCCTGCGCTTTTGTAATATCTGTAAGGGTTAACATACTAGCCCCAATCATAGATTTACAAAAATCTAATCTTCCCATGGCATTATAAAAAATAGCATTTTTCTTTTTTAATAACCACCAAGCAGGAACATCGGTTGGTATAACTTCATCTGGCAATACTACATAAGGCTCATTAGACCATCTAAGCGTATTTTTATCTCTATGAGAAATCAAAACTTCTGCAATTTTATTAGCAGTATTTACACCTCTACTTTTAGTAATTGTTTTAGGAGCAATGGCTTCAATACTTTTTCTAAATTGGTCATATGCTTCCCATTCGTCACTATCTGCCCCATAAACAAGAGGAATAGCTACATTTAATGTTTGTGTTTGGATTGCTCGGTTAACCGTAAAATCAGAATCATGGCTACCCAAACCAATTATATGCTCATTATTTATCCTAGAAGAATGGCAATTTAAACAATTAGGAGCTACAACACGCACCCCGTTACTTGCTGTTACTGCAGTATAATCATAAGGAATTACAGCATTATCTCCTGTTCTATTTAGAACGTTACTTGTGTCTTCTCCATTCCCTTGTACAAAAGCATTATAAGGAACTCCAGAACTCATATAATTACCAGATAACAAATACTCCTTACCAGCTTCTGCATTGCCTTCTCGCTGCTCAGAAAATGGTATTGGCTGGGTTTTTATAATCACAGTTTCTTCTTCAGGCTCTTTATCTATTATTTCTTCGGATACTCTATCACTAGAACAAGACAATAAACATAGTTTTACTGAAAAAATAATTGCTAATAAAAATAAATTCTTTCTACTTTTTAAAAAATCAAAAATCTTCATTGAATAATTTTAATACTAATTGTTAAAAATACGCTATAATTAAATGAGTCTATTTTTCAATAGATATTATGTTACTATTTATCGACTAAAAACATTTTAAAGTTCATTAAAGTTAGCTTTTTATTAAATAATTGCAACATTTCATATCCTTCTTAAGGAGTTAAATTATGAATAATGTAAAAGTAGTAATAACATGTTGTAAAATTATGTATTTCAACAACTTACAATAAACAAGAAAGAGTGTTTTATTTTTATATATTAAATTAAAATTTAGATTTAAATATTTAAAATCTAATACTTGTAAGTTTCATTACTATTTTTTTACACGCAATTCTTTTAAAAATTTACTAGAAATAGTATCTTTACAGCAGGTTTAATGTAATATACGTACCAGTAAATTACATTTATTAGGGTTAATTTTTTTCAGATTAAATTTTTTAGCACTCTTCAAGTAATTATTCTATTTCACATTAAGCCATAAAATTAATACCCTAACTTAATAAGTAATAATGGCAAAGTCGCAACAAACGTTTAATAAAAGTGAAAAAGAAAAAAAGCGTTTAAAAAAACGTGAAGAAAAAAGAAAAAAAATGCTTGCTCGTAAAGAAGAAGCAAAAGAAAATGGAAAAAAAGGTATTCCAATGGCCTACGTAGATTTTAATGGAAATCTTGTAGATACCCCGCCAGATCCATCTATGAAAGTAGAAATTGAAGCAGAAGATATTGTTTTAGGTATTCCTAAAAAAGTGGAAGGAGAAGAAGAGGAATTTGACCCAGTACGTAATGGTAAAGTATCTTTCTTTGATACTTCTAAAGGATTTGGTTTTATCATAGATTCTGATAATCAAGAAAAATATTTTTGCCATGTTAGTGGTTTAATAGATGAAATTGCCGAAAATGATAAAGTTTCCTTTGAATTAGAAAAAGGAATGAAAGGGATGAATGCTGTGCGAGTAAAGAAAATTTAATTACTATATAACACATAATAGTAAACTCCAATATAAATATATTGGAGTTTTTTAGTATTAAATATTTAATCTCCAAGATTAATTTCAACCAATAGTCTTAATTATTAGACCTTTAAACAAAAAGGTACAGAGTTTTTAACGAAAAATTGCGCAAAACCCTATAAAAGGTCTTAGTTTTGCAGTCCTGAGAAATGAAAGGTATGGCAAACTTATCACACGAAGTACAAGAAAAAAAGACAGATAAAGAACTTTATAGCTATCAGAAAGGAGCAATTGACCAAGTTTTTGAAAAATTTGATAGTGCTCCCGATGATTATCATCTTCTTTACCAACTACCAACAGGTGGAGGTAAAACAGTAATATTTTCAGAACTGGTTAGGCAATACTTAAAAAACCACAATAAGAAGGTTTTGGTAATGACACACCGTGTAGAACTTTGTAGCCAAACTTCTAAAATGCTTACGAGCTTTGGGGTAGTAAACAAAGTAGTTAATAGTACTGCAAACCTTGAGGACCAAGACGAATACGTTTGTTTTGTGGCAATGGTAGAAACTTTAAATAACAGACTAAATGATGATATGCTAGACATATCAGATGTTGGATTAGTTATTATTGATGAAGCGCATTACAACTCTTTTAATAAATTATTTAAGTTCTTTAATAATTCTTTCATACTTGGTGTAACAGCAACGCCACTAAGTTCTAACAAGAACTTACCAATGAAAGATAATTACGATGAACTAATTGCAGGAGAGAGTATTGGTTCGCTTATAGAAAATGAGTTTTTAGCAAAAGCAGAAGTTTTTCAGTATGATATGGGACTTACTTCTTTAGAAGTTGGTTCTAATGGAGATTATACTGTTAAATCATCGGAAGATTTATATTCTAGCCCAGCCATGTTAGAAAAGCTTTTAGATGCGTATAAAAAGCACTCTAAAGGTAAAAAAACACTTATTTTTAACAATGGTATTAATACCTCTATACATGTATATCACACTTTTGATGCTGCAGGTATACCAGTAAGGCATTTAGATAATACCGCTACAAAAAAACAACGAAAAGAAATTCTTAATTGGTTTAAAGAAACACCAGATGCCGTATTAACATCGGTTAGTATTTTAACTACTGGTTTTGATGAACCTACTATAGATACTATTATATTAAATAGAGCAACAAAATCACTTACCTTATACTACCAAATGATTGGGCGTGGTTCTCGTATCTTAAATAACAAATCTTCTTTTAAGGTTATTGATTTAGGAAATAACTATTACAGATTTGGACCATGGGGAGCAGATTTAGATTGGCAAACTATATTTAACAATCCTAATTTCTACATGGATAGATTACAGGATGATGAGGATATAGAAGCTAACTTTAGACATGAAATGTCTGAAGAAGTTAGAGCAGAATTTCCTAAGTCTGAAGAGGTTTATTTTGATATAAAAGCAACCTATATTAGTGCAACTTCTAATGGAGAGTCCTCTAAAGTTGTTTTAGAGCGTTCTATTGCACAACACGCATATATTTGTATAGAAAACAGTGAAGATGTTTATGATGCCTTAGGTTTAGCTAAATTACTAACGGAAGATATAAACAATAGAATACAAACCTATGCTAAATGCATAAGTAGAAGTACTTTTAATTTTTTACATTGGTTAAAAGATGATTACAAAAAGAAATTAAATGCATATTTAAGAGCAAATTTTGATACTGTCTTTGAGGATATTCATGGCTATCCACCAGAAGATTAACTTTTTTGTATAAAATAAAAAAGCTCCTTTGAAAAGATTTAAAGGAGCTTTTTTTTAGCCACTTTTATTACATATTTCTTAAAGAAATGACATTTTAGGATATTTTTTACGTAATTTTCATTTTTTCAGTTAAAAAACAACCAATAATTACTATATGCATTCATTCAGCATCCAAGAGATAAACACTATTTTATCTGGAGAATTAATAGGAGATACTTCTAAAAAAATTACCGGACTAAATCAATTAAAAAACGCTACTCCAAATCAAATAACTTTCATTGGTAGTAAAAAACATACATCACTTTGGAAAGACTCTAAGGCATGTGCTGCAATAGTTAGTGAAAACATTAAAATAATGCCTAAAGACAATCAAGCGGTTATTAAAGTAAAGTGTGCAGATTTAGCAATGGCTAAATTATTAGGTGTTTTTAGTCCAGAGCCACCTGTGTTTGAAATTGATATACATACTACAGCTGTTATTCATGAAACTGCTACTATTAGTAAAGGTGCACAAATTGGAGCAAATAGCTATATTGGAAAAAATGTTAAAATTGCAGAAGGCGTAATAGTATATCCTAATGTTAGTATTTTTGATGATTCTGAAATTGGCGCAAATACTACAATTTGGTCTGGAACCGTAATTAGAGAACGTTCTATAATTGGTTCGCATTGTATTTTTCATAACAATGTAAGTATTGGAGCAGATGGTTTTGGTTATAGACCAAGTGAAGACGGTAGAGGTCTAGTTAAGATTCCACATATTGGCAATGTAGTAATTGGTAATCATGTAGAAGTTGGCGCCAATTCATGTATAGACAGAGGCAAATTTAGCTCTACCATTCTTGGAGATGGCTGTAAAATAGATAACCTAGTACAAATAGGTCATAATTGTGTTTTAGGACGTTGTTGCATCATGGCCGGAAGTAGTGGACTTGCGGGTTCTGTAACCTTAGGAGACGGCGTAATTATTGGTGGTAGTGCCTCTATAAATGACCATACAACCATACACGCTGGTGCAAAAGTAGGTGCTGGTTCTGGTGTGGTTAGCGATGTTCCTGCTGGCAAAACCGTTTTAGGGTATCCTGCTTGTGATTCTAGAGATATGCTTAAACAATGGGTAGCACTTAGAAGATTAGTAAATAATTAAACTTAAAGGGTTTAAAATCAGGTACTATTATATCTTTTTATTTATGTAAACTTGCACTATAATGTAGCTATCTTTGCAAAAATTTAGTGTATGCAATCTTTTAACGATTTTAAAATAGGAACACCATTACGCAATGCTATTGCAGACATGGGGTTTACCCAACCAACACCCATACAATCTAAAGCTTTTCCAGTAATTATGTCGGGTAAAGATATGATTGGTATTGCACAAACTGGAACAGGAAAGACCTTTGCATATATGCTTCCTGTGCTAAATACATTGCCGTATTCAGAAGATATTCATCCTAAAGCTTTAGTCATAGTTCCTACTAGAGAACTTGTATTACAAGTAGTAGAAGAGATAGAAAAATTTACCAAATATAAGAATGTAAGAACCCTAGCTGTGTATGGTGGCACTAATATAAACACCCAAAAAATGGCAGTAATGCAGGGTGCAGATATTATTGTAGCTACACCTGGCCGTTTATATGATTTGGTTCTAAGTAGAGCTCTACAGCTTAAAATGATTAAAAAATTAGTGATAGATGAAGTGGATGTAATGCTAGATTTAGGTTTTCGTTTTCAGCTAACAAATATTATGGATTTGCTTCCTAAGAAAAGGCAAAATATAATGTTCTCTGCAACAATGACCGATGAAATTGAAAACCTAATAACCAATTTTTTTAAAGATACGCAGAAAGTGTCTGTTGCATTAAGTGGAACACCGTTAGAAAACATTACACAAAGTTGTTATGAAGTTCCTAACTTTTATACCAAAGCCAATCTTTTAGTAGATATTCTTCAAGATGCGGAAGTTTTTCATAAAGTGTTAGTATTTGTCTCTAATAAGAAAAGTGCAGACCGTTTGTTTGCTGTTTTAGAAGATATATATAGTGAAGAAATATGTTTAATTCACTCTAACAAAACTCAAAATTATAGAGTACGTTCTATTCGCCAGTTTGATGAGGGTAAAAACCGAATATTAGTAACTACAGATGTTATGGCGCGTGGTTTAGATTTAGATGAAATATCCCATGTTATAAATTTTGATACCCCATCTTTTCCTGAAAACTATATTCATAGAATTGGTAGAACGGGTAGGGCAGAGAAAAAAGGAAATGCTTTATTGTTTTATACACCTAAAGAAGCAGAAGATAAAGAGGCAATAGAGAGTCTTATGGATTTTTCTATTCCAAACATTCCCTTTCCAGAACATATAGAAATTTCTGAAAAGAAAACTCCAGAAGAAAAGCCTAAAGTAATAGAGCCTAACAATCCTATTAAAATAAGCGATGAAGATGCTCCAGGGCCAAGTTTTCATGAGAAATCAGAAAAAAACAAGAAAACTAACCAAGGAGGATCTTACAAAAGAATCATAGAAAAAAAGTACAAAAAGAGAAAAACAAAAGGTGATAAAAACTATAATAAAAGAAACAAACGTAAATAAGTTTCTATTTTTTTAAATAGTTTTATTGGATATATTTTATGAGTGATAAAGAAGATATAGAAAACCCTAATAGTATTAGTGAGTCCGAAATAGATAAATGCATTTCTGTCCTAGAACATTTAATTAATAATACCAATGAGATTTTCGAAATTTCTAAGGAAAAAAGAACTGCTTTATTAAAAGCCTCGGGTAAATTATCTAGGCCTAATAGAGAAGAGTTTTCTAGAAGAAAAAAAGATGCCAAAAAAGCACAAAAAAGAAAACAGGCTGCAAGAGATAAAAATGCGCGTAAAGTAACTGGAATCCGTAGTGCTAGAGAATCCGTAGTTTTTGTAGCTCCTAAGCTATTACCAGAAGCAGAACTCAAAGAAAAAGACTTGCAGGAATTAGAGTCACCTAGAAACTGCTATGTATGCAAAACACTTTTTACACAATTACATCATTTTTATGATACTATGTGTACCGAATGTGGCGATTTTAATTATGCAAAACGTTTTCAAACCACAGATTTAGCAGGGCAAGTAGCTGTTATTACCGGTTCTAGACTAAAAATTGGCTATCATATTACCCTAATGCTTTTACGTGCAGGAGCAACCGTTGTAGCAACCACACGTTTCCCTGTAGATTCTGCCTTACGTTTTTCTAAAGAAGAAGATTTTACGCAATGGGGACATCGATTAAAAATACATGGATTAGATTTAAGACATATTCCAAGTGTAGAAATCTTCTGTAATTTTATAGAACAAAAATATGAACGCTTAGATATTTTAATAAATAATGCCGCACAAACTGTACGTAGACCGGCAGGTTTCTACAAACATTTAATGCCTAATGAGGAGTTAACTATAGATGAATTACCTAAATACGCTGCAGGTTTATTACAAGATCATACCAATTGTTTAGCGGAATTAAAGCAGTTAAGAACTACCGCTTCCCCTAATCAAAATATGCCAGTAACGTGGCATGGACCAGAACCAGGAATTGGTATACGTGCTTCTGCAAAATTATCACAAATACCATATAGTTTTGATAATTCTTTACAGGCACAAGAAGTTTTCCCTGAAGGAGAGTTAGATGCCGATTTACAACAGGTAGATTTACGTAAAACAAACAGCTGGAGACTTAAGTTAGGTGAAATTGAAACTACCGAAATGATAGAAGTGCAATTAGTAAATTCCGTAGCTCCTTTTGTACTTTGTAATCGTTTGTCTGAGGTAATGAAGAAAGACAATACAGGTAAAAAGCATATTATTAATGTTTCTGCTATGGAAGGTAAATTCCATCGTTTTTTTAAGGAAGACAGGCACCCGCATACCAATATGGCAAAAGCCGCTTTAAATATGCTTACACATACTGCTGCTGGTAGTCTTGCTAAAGATGGTATTTATATTAACGCTGTAGATACAGGTTGGGTTACCGATGAAGATCCTGTAGAATTAGCAAAGAAAAAAGAAGAATTACACGATTTTCAGCCTCCTTTAGATATTGTAGATGGGGCAGCTAGAGTAATGGATCCTTTAATCGATGGAATAAATACTGGTAAACACTGGTCCGGAAAATTTTTAAAAGATTACCGTCCTATAGATTGGTAAAATGAAAAAAAGAGCATTTAAATTTTTAAAACGTATGCTTGCAGTTATAGGTACACTACTAGTGGTTATATGCATTATTGTGGCTTTATTTGTGAACTTAAGCCCAGAATTTGGAGGTACTCCTTCCAAAGAACAAAAAGAGAAGTTTACAGCCTCTAGTAATTATAAAAAAGGAACTTTTATAAATTTGGGTGATGTAAAAATGAATATGAGTTTTAGCAATTTTACCAAAATGCTAAAACTATATTTTAGTCCGCAACCCAACACAATTCCTAAAAAAAATATAACTGTTCAAAAAATAGATTCTGTTGCTATTGCAGAATATAAAGATCAAACTAGGCTAGTTTGGTTTGGGCATTCTACTTTTTTACTACAAATGAATAACAAAAATATTCTAATAGACCCAATGTTTGGAAAGGTACCTGCACCGCATCCAATGCTAGGAAATAATAGGTTTAGTAAAGAGTTACCTATAGAAATAGAAAAATTACCAAAGATTGATGCTGTTATTCTTTCTCATGATCATTATGATCATTTAGATTATGGTTCTATTAAAAAACTAAAAGGAAAAGTTACTCACTTTTATACTCCTTTAGGGGTAGGAGCACATTTACAAGCCTGGGGCGTATCAAAAGAAAATATTACAGAACTAGATTGGTGGCAAGAAAATACTTTAAACGATTTAAAATTAGTTTGTACCCCTGCGCAGCATTTTTCTGGTAGAGGTATTAATGACCGTGGAACTACCTTATGGAGTTCTTGGGTAATACAATCTACTACAGAAAACATATTTTTTAGTGGAGATAGTGGTTATGGCTCTCATTTTAAAGATATTGGAGATAAATATGGCCCTTTTGATATAGGTTTACTAGAATGCGGACAGTATAATGAATTATGGAGTGAAATTCATATGATGCCCGAAGAAACTGCACAAGCTGGTGTAGATATTAAAGCAGAAATTATAATGCCAATACATTGGGGAGCTTTTAAACTTGCTATGCATTCATGGACAGATCCTGTAGAACGTATTTTAAATAAAGCCAACGAGCTAAAAATAAATACGATAGTTCCTAAAATTGGAGAACCTATATTTTTAGATAAAAATCCTATAGAATTCTCTTTGGTGGAAAAATCAATAGTAAGTAAACTAGAATTTTCTACTTGAGCAACTTCACCAGGTTTCATGTTCTCTAAATAAACATCTCCAATTCTAACGCGTACAAGTCTAAGCGTAGGAAAACCAACAGCTGCCGTCATTTTACGTACTTGTCTAAATTTGCCTTCTGTTAGGACTATACGCACCCATGAGTTTGGGCGGTGCCTCCCTAATCGTATAGCAGAATTTGGTAAAGGTAATTCTGGGGTTTCTATTAGTTTTTGAACAGTACAAGGCTTTGTTATATATTTTTTACCTGAAAAGCCTATTTCTACACCTTGTGCAAGTTTGGTTATAGCCTCTACTGTTATTTCGCCATCTAATTGTGCTAGGTATTCTTTTTCAATACCAGATTGGTTAATAATATCACTCCATTTACCGCAAGTAGTTAGTAATAATAAGCCTTCCGATTTTTCATCTAACCTTCCTACTGGCATAATACCTTCTGGAAAAACTTGTAACTCTCCTAAAAATCTCTTTTTACGATTTTGTTTATCGTTGTTTGATATAAACTGACTAAGAACACCATAAGGCTTGTATAGCTTTAAAAAGAAGACTTTTTTATACATCATAGCTAAGTGTAAAGTTACAGCAATTAATAATGATAAAGTAACCTTACTTAAATCTCAAAAATAATAATGCTTTATTATATAAGTGTTACGCAGCCAACAATTTAAAAACTAAGAATATAAAATTAATGCTACTCCTAACATAATACCTATCAGAGGAACAAGCTTTTTTCTTTTATTTTTTTCTTTAAAAACAACACCTCCAATTAAAACGGCTATAAGTATTTGACTTCTTTTTATCGCCGATAATAGCATTATTAAAGCTTCTGAATCTTGCAGGGCTTTAAAATAAAAATAATCTGCTGTTTGTAATAAAATACCAACAACGGGAATAGTCCAACGCCATTTAAATGCTTTTCTTTTTTCTTTATTTGGAAACCAAGTTATGGATAGTATTACTAAAAGAATTAAAACGGTATACCAACAAAACCAAAACTGTAGTGTCTGTGGTGCTAAATCTTGGTATTGAATTAAAAATTTATCGTACAAACCGCTAGAAGCACCTAAGAAAGTGGCTCCTATAATTGCAAAAATCCATTTATTATTTTTAAAATCTATACCTTCTTTTTTTCCTACTCTAGAATATAGAAGTACCGAAAATATAATAAGAAAAAAACCAACCCATTGCAAAAAATTAGGGCTCTCTTGGTATAAGAATATAGCACCAATAAAAGTAAAAAAAGGACCTGCAGAACGTATTGGTGTAACAATGGTTATAGGCAAATGCTTTAATGCTTGGTAAGCCAAAAGCCAAGAAGATGCCATAATCATAGATTTTATTACTATAAAACCATGCACTTTCCAAGAAATTTGGGCAACATAAAAACCTATTTTTTGCATAAATTCTGGAGATGTTAAAGAACCAATGTAAAATGGCAGTAACAACATAAAACCAGCAGTTGTAGTACCTAAAAGCACAGGAAATACTTCATTTCCTTGTACCGCATGCTTTTTGCATAAATTATGTAATCCTAAAAATAAAGCCGATAGCAGGCCTAAATACATCCACATTCGCGCGAAGATACTTTTTTGAAACGTATTTTTTGTGTAATTAAACCTAAAAAAACAACTATTCACTAAAACTTTACACACTATATAAATACCAATATAATGCAGTTATTTTAGTGTTTTATAGGATTAAAAATCTATTTTTTTTAAAAGAACATCTAACTTGCTTTTTTTTACGTATAAAAGTATAATTAAAAACATCATATGAACCATAAAAGGCTTACCAACCCCTTTTTATTTGGCTTAGTAGTATTTTTATTTTTTTCTAGTTCTTTGTCTGGGCAAACACAAGAGTATTCTGGCCCATTTGCTATTGAAAAATATGCTGGTATAGCTGAATATAATTACTATTTAATTTCTAAGGATACTGTTTTAGAAGGCGATTTTAAAATGTACCGCTCTAATCTAGATTTATTAATAAACAAAGAGGATTCTTCCTTTTTATTTAAAGGTGCTTTTAAAGAAAATTACCCTATAGGAGATTGGATTTTTCAATTTGGTGATTTTAAAACAGATAAAAGTTCTCAACTAGTAAATTACCAATACCGGGTAAATATTAATGGTATTCAAGAAGAAGCGAAAGGTAAAATTAAGCAGGGTAAACCAGACGGTTTATGGGTATACACTGTAAATCATATTAAGAATTCTGAAATAGAAAAAACTACTTTTAAAAGTACTATTACGTTTGATAAAGGAATTCCACAAAAAGATTTTAGTATAGAGAATGAGCAAAATACCCTGGTAGGAAGGTTTTTAAGAAATGGACTAGCACATGACCAATGGTCCTTATTTTCTAGTAATGCTATGGGTACCAATGAAGATTGGAATTTTTCTGATGGTATTCTAAAAAACATTCAAATAAACGATTCTAGAAACAAAACTATTCCAATTTACACACTCAAAAATAGTAATACAAAAACTATACATTTAGATAAACGCTATTTAAAAGCTATTCAATTACAAATAGCATTAAATGGGGAAGATTCTATTTATCATGGGAACATAGAACAATTATTAAAACAGAATAATGATTACTATAAAAAGATAGATGGGATACTTTCTAAGCTAGGAAAATCTAATTTTTCACCAGAACTAAAAGTAAAAGTCCCGTATTACCCTTTAGATTCTGTAGAAGTTGGTTTGGTAAAAACTATTGTAGAAAATAATAACTCTTCAAAAAAAATAAGCGAAGTTTTATTACGTAATACACAATTAAACATTTTAAAACTCTCAGATTCTGAGTCTTTTTATTATTACAATATTATCAATGAAATTACCAATAAGTTTGTAAATCCTATAGCCAATTTTGTTTCTTACAACGAGCAACAAATAATAGAATTTTTTCCAAGAGAAGCAGTTTTACAAAGTTTATGGGAAGGTAAAATCCCTTCTTCCAAAACAATAACTGTAGCTAATGACTTAACAAATGAAAAAAGTAAAAAAACTTATGAACTTTATACCGAAAAAGAAGTTTCTTTTGCTACATCTAACAGTTTAGAAAAAATTGCTCAAATAGCTTCTAATGTAGAAAAAAGCTTAGTACGTATTCAAGAAATAGTAGTAAACAAACTAACCAAAGAACAAAGACAACAAGAACTTATAAGTCTAGAAGAAACATTAATATCGGATAATACTACATTATCTAATTACATAGATTCTACAGCTAATGCTATCCATAAAAAATATGTTCCAGCATTACAAAGCATTAAAGCTAAATCTAAAGAACAACTAAGTATTTATGCAACTGTAAAAGATAATGGGCTTAAATTAGAAAAAGCAAAATCTATCCTCGCATGCAATAAAACCTATTTAGAACTAGCTAAAACTACAGCTAATATTCCGGTACAGGTAGACAGCCTTCAAAAAATATATATAGATAAAATTTGGAATCCTTTTACGGCTACTTTAATGGATGAAGTAATAAAAAAACAAATAACTAATGCTTATGACAAAGTAGTAATTCCTCATTTTTTAGAGCACGTAGAAAGTTACTTAGATTGTGAACAAGCAAAGGAATTAAATACGCAAATAAAAGCAACACACAAAGATGTGTTGGCTCTACGAAATAAAGATACTCATAAACTAGAGCGCAAATTAAAGAAAGAACAAAACCCAAAAACTATAATGGAGTTGTTTCATAATTACGCAAATACCAAAGACCACTAAGTATGAAACAGTTTATGAAAATTTTTACAGGTATTTTGGTTGTATTAATTCTAGGAATTACCAATACTATACTAGCACAGGAAACAGAAAAAGTATTACCAAAAGAATCTAAATATAAAGAACCCTCCACAAAGACATGGATAAATACATACGGTAATATTCGTATTTCTAAACGTCTTTTTTGGGTAGCACAAACACATTTTAGATTTGCAGAAACAGAAGAAACTCCTTTTGTTGGCCAAGTAGCGCAAATATATAATCGCCATGCCATTGGGTATTTACATTCTAAAAAATTTAATGCAAGTTTAGGCGGGGTTTTGCGCCTTAATTTTAATACAGATGAAAGTTCTACGGATCGTAATTTAGTTCCAGAATGGCGTATATGGCACCAATACCAATTTGCTGTACCATTATCTAGTATGATGATTTACCATAGGTTGCGTATAGAACATAGATGGACACAAGGTTTTGAAGAAAATAGTAACTATACATTTAGAAATAGATGGCGTTACATGTTTCGTTTAAAAATTCCGCTAAATAGTCATAAACTAAAACCTAAAACTTTTTACGTAGCTCCTGAAACCGAACTAATTATGCAGAGTGGAAAATCTGTTGTAGCTAGCCCAATGGAAGATTTAAGGATTACAACAACCCTAGGTTATATTTTAACTCCAAGATTAACTGTAGCCGCTGGAGCAATGTATTCTCAAGGGCAAAAATTAAGTAACGGAGGAGAGTATAAACAAAGTTGGGCTATACGCTGCCACCTTTATTTTTCTCCTGATTTTAGAAAAGTACGTAATAAACTACCAGAAATACATTTGGACGATTAAATCCTATGAAAATGAAAAGCAAACAAACTATTTTATATATACTACTGGCAGCTAGCATAATAACTTCTATCATTTTTATTACAAAAACAGTTAGCACTCAAAAAAAACTAGAAGAAAGTATAGCAGCACAAAAAGATTTGCAAAATAGGGTAGAGGTTCAGGATAATATTCTGGAGGCCGATTCGCTACTAGTAAAAGGACAATACAGCCAGGCTTTAAAAGTGTATGATGCGCAACTGTCAAATAAAGAACAATTTAATAAGGAACTAAAACTTAAGATTGCTTTAACCAATAAACTTCAGGCTTTAGGAGATAATTTGCCTGCTAAAACACAAGAGTTTATTCCTAAAAATATAGATTCTTTACAAAACGCAAATAATGCAAAAACACAAGTATTTACTAGAGAAGTAGATTCTTTAAATTTTGCATTAAAAAAAGCCAGAGTACAAGTAAACCGCATGCGATCGCAATTACAAGACAACTCTTTAGGAGCCTATTTAACTTTCAAGAGTAAAAAAGGAAACTATATTCACTACGTTGGTAAAGTAACTAACCAAAAAGCAAATGGTTTTGGAATAGCAATTTTAGATTCTGGTAGCCGCTATGAAGGCCAATGGCTAAATAACCAACGTCATGGCGAAGGTGTTTTTTATTGGAAAGATGGGGAGCACTATAAAGGGTCTTATGAAAATGATGAAAGAAATGGAGAGGGTACTTATTATTGGACAAATGGCGAAAAATATGTGGGCCATTGGAAAGGAGACAAGCGCAATGGACAAGGTGTTTTTTATAACAAGAAAGGAGATATAATTACGCAAGGAATTTGGGAAAATGATAAGTTAGTAGAACAAAAAAAGTAAAAATTTTATACCAGAGACTCAAAAAAAATACTTTCGTAGAATCTTCTTAATTATTAATTTTTAGCTAAATTATGAGGCAAACTCAAAATTTTAACTACTTAAAAATTAATATCAATGAGAAAAATAGACCAGTTATTAGAAGAATATGGAGAAAGCCATCAAACAAAATTTAATAGAATAGTACACTATTTTTGCGTTCCTGCTATCTTTTTTAGCCTAATTGGTTTATTAGCATCTATCCCAACAGGAAATTTACTCACAGAAATTATTCCTGCCTCATTACTACCGTATGCCCATATTGGTAGCATTGTAATTATATTAGGATTGCTATACTATTTAAGACTATCTATTCCTTTATTTATAGGCATGTTACTATTTTCGGTTTTAGTATTATTTGGTATAAAGCAAGTACAAATTCTAGATATAGCACCGCTTTGGGTTATTATGCTTGGTATATTTGTAATCGCCTGGATTATACAATTTGTAGGGCATAACCATGAAGGAAAAAAACCATCTTTCTTAAAAGATATTCAGTTTTTAATGATTGGCCCTGCTTGGACAATGAGTCATTTGTTTGAGGCAGTTGGAGTAAAGTTTTAAATTACTTTATTTTAAATTCCCGTTTCTTCTTTAAGTTGTCTAATAACAAAAAAACTTTGCAAATTAGATACTATTTTTAGTTGTAATATTATTATTTAAAATAATAGCATTACACCCCTTTTCTACGTTAAAAAAAGCTAAAGAGATTATATGTTAAAATAACTATTTCTACTTTAGTATTCTGATTAGTCTATACTAAAAGATTTGTAATGAAAAAAAAATCCAAGCTATTTTTAGTTTTAACAGCACTTTTTTTGGGGCTACTTATCTATTTTAATTATTTTGCTTCTGTGGGGGCAGATGGTTTAAGTACTTTTTTCCCTATTATCGGGATGGGTGTTCTTTTTGTTTGCTCCCTAACCGCTTTTCTATTTAGTTTTTTTACAAACTCTATTAAAATACCAATTTTAATAATTGCTTTTGGTGTTTTCGGGTGTATTGCAACATTATCATATTTTAGTTTTGACTATACCTCACAGCATAAAGAGCAGGTAGAAAATAATAAGAAGTGGTTAAAAACAAAAACCTTTAAGAATCTAGAAAACGGCATTACTTTTCAATATGTTTCAGGGAGTATTAATGAATATGCGGGAAACACTCCTATTATAAATGATATAAATATATCTATAGAAAAGGAGACTATAACTATTCCTTCAGAATCTTCATATTCGCCTTCAGATATTATACATAAAGAGTTAAAAAAAAGTACAATACCCTTAAAAGAACATTTAAAAAACATATTTAGCTCTAATAAAGTTCTTTTAGAATGTGATTTAAAAAATGTAAGTAATTCCTATTTTAAAAATCTTCCTAAAGAGAGTGAAATTTATAAAATAGAATTTTCTGGAAAAAATGAAAGCTGTAGAAAAGCAATAGTAAATAATTGGCTTCCTAAATATGAAAATATTCCACAAGAAATTTTCTTTATATCTAAAAGTAAAAATGCAAATTCGTATCTTATTATTTTTATAAATGCTCCTATAGCTAGTATATCTGCCAAGGTAGATAAAATGGGGACTTCAGATGTTGAAACTAAAAACAAATGGTATAACACAATTTCCTTCTTATAAATAAAAATTACATAGTTTTATATAGCATGAACTTTATTACAAAAAGAAAATTAAAAATTGTTAGCGACTATATTATTGGGTGGACACTAGCATTCATTTTCTTATCTATTGTTCGTGGTGTGGGTACTATAGAGGTTAGTTCTGTACAGTTTGAGTTTTGGCACTCTATAACCATATCTATAGTATTTGGTCTTACAATTGGGAGTCTCTCCGGAGTTGCGCAATTAATTATTGAAGAAAAATTATACCGAAGAATTTCAATTTTAAAATTAACGCTTCTCCGTTTAATTTCAATTATAATATTGCTGGCATTAATAATTGTTTTTGCTCATTTTATTGTTACTACTTTTTTAGGAGAAACTAAAGGACTAGTAGCATTTGCAGGGGAATCTGGCAGTTTTGCAATCTATTTTTATATTATAGTGGTAGATTTATTTTTGGGCTTTCTAAGGCAAATAAATCTTATGCTAGGCGAACAAAATCTAAAAAATTACTTTCTTGGAAAATTTTATACGCCAAGAGAAGAAGAACGTATTTTTATGTTTTTAGATTTACAATCTTCTACAACTCATGCCGAAAATTTGGGGCATATTAAGTACAGTAAAATGCTACAAGACTGTTTTATAGATTTAGGAGTGGTGGTAGAAAATGAAGCAGAAATATACCAATATGTAGGAGACGAAGTAATATTAACTTGGAAATTAAAAGACGGCATTAGAGCAAATAATTGTATAAACGCATTTTATAATTTTAAGCACCAACTAAATAAAAAAGAAGCATACTATTTAAAAAACTATGGCGTACTTCCTTTTTTTAAAGCAGGGTTAAACTCTGGTATTGTTACAGTTACCGAAGTTGGCAAGCATAAAAAAGAAATTGCTTATCACGGAGATACTATAAACACTGCAGCAAGAATACAAGAAAAATGTAATACCTATAAACAAGAGATGCTTATATCTCAAAGCTTAAAAAATACTTTAAATACCAATTTATATGCTTTTAATAAACTTGGAAGTGTTCTTTTAAAAGGAAAAGATAAGGAAGTTCTTATATATTCTATTGCAGAAAACAAATAGGACAGTAATGTTCTATATTCTTCATTATAATATCTTTGTTAGATTAAATTATTTGGAAGATGGATTTAAGGAGGGCTATTTATTTTATGATGCTAAGTACCATAGCTTTTGCTTGTATGAATGTGCTAATTAAGTATTTAACAGCCTATGATACTTTTGAGCTTGTTTTCTTTAGATCTTTAGGTACCTTATTTTTCACTTTTGGTATTTTAATCCATAAAAAAATTCCCATTTTAGGGACCCATAAAAAATTACTAGTTCTAAGAGGCGTTGTGGGGGTAACTTCTATGTCTCTGTTCTTTTTAGCAATACATTATATGCCAGTTGGGTCGGCAGTTGGGCTACGGTATATTTCTCCCATTTTTGCAGCCATATTTGCTATTTTTATGCTAAAAGAAAAAATAAAACCTGTACAATGGCTGTTTTTTCTAATGTCTTTTGTTGGCGTTATTGCTTTAAAAGGGTTTGACAAAAATGTATCCATTCTTGGTTTTGTTTTTGCTATTGCAGCTGCTGCTACAAGCGGATTAGTATATACTATTATAAGAAAAATAGGGGATAGGGAACACCCCGTTGTAATTGTAAATTACTTTATGTGCATTGCTACCGTAGTAGGTGGTGTATTAGCTAGTTTTAATTGGAAAACTCCACATGGTATAGATATATTACTGTTATTTAGTCTTGGTGTTTTAGGGTATGTAGGACAGATATTTATGACCAAAGCTTTTCAGATTGGAGAAACCAATATTATTGCTCCAATTAAATATATAGAAGTAGTATTTTCTATAGTTGCAGGAATTGGCTTTTTAAACGAAGAGTACACTATTTTAAGTATTGTAGGGATGTTACTAATTATAACAGGAGTGTTATTAAATATCTGGTATAAGAGAAAATATAGTGCAATAAGTGTTTAATACTAAAAAGTTACCATTTATAATTTATTTTTTACCAAGTATACAGTAGTTTATAGTTAGTTAATTTTCTTAATGTATTTTTAAAATATTAAAGAAAACATGATATTATGGCATTTAATTTTACACTTGTAGATGTTTTTATTATTCTAAGTAATACCATAGCCTTTTTTAGTTTTCTTAGAATAAGCATAGCAATGGTTTTACAGTTACATAAGAAAGATTCTTAGTAGTACTTTATAAATTCTATTTTACATAATATAAATTATAGTACAAAGTATAACATTTTCACCAAACAAGAGAATATACGTTTGTAAGCTATAATTCTATATTATATAAAATAGCCCTCAAGCTCTGAGAATCGATTAAAACTTACAACAGGGTCATCAATCTTTTTTAAGCGGTGCCTACGGCGCATATTTCATTTTGTACCATAATTAGTCGTTATGTAAAATTGCCGCACAGCCAATCGCTCGATTGCTTATTAAAAATAAACGCTTTATGGCGTTCATTTCTAAACACAATTTGCCAACGCTTGGCCAGCGCCAAAAAAAGCAAAACTTTTAGATTATTTTGAAATACATAATTTATACGAAACTATACGTCAATAAAATTTTCACAAACATTTAGTCAGATTGCCGCAAGAGCACAAAATTTCGAAAATAAAATTTCTGTGCACTTGCTACCATTTAGCCCTGTTTCAATAATTACTTTAAGCACTTCTAATATTATGTCAAATAGAAATTCAACATTCTAACTATTAAAAGTAATATCTATCTTTTTTTCTTGATACGGCAAAGTATACTTTGAGCGAGATGATGCGGCTGCGAAACAAAAAAATGCCAACGCTTCAACCCGCCGCCAAAAGTAATCAGCCACTGGCTAATTTCTTTTGTCACGTAGAGAATTTTGGAAACAATGTACGGGTCGGTCGCTAAATTTTAGGATCCATTGTAACTCTTAAGATTGCTTTAAAGCAATACAATCAATATGGCCGTCAACAAATATAGTAGCCAGCCCCCTAAAATTCTTAACTCTCCTCTCCCCTATTGTTTTGCCAAAAATTCTCTTAGGCCACTTCTTACTAATTTAGCTTAAATGATTCATAAATTTCATCGACAATTTTTTCCAACAATTTATTTGTGAAAGGGAAATGAATATTTATTCTATATAATTTATTATCAACTTTATAGAACATAAGTCTTCGATACTCTAAAAATCCTGATTTTCTTTTTCTATGTTCTACATAAAACGAATTAAGGCCATTAACATCACGTTTAATAAAATTTAGCATCTTATGCTTTTCATCTTTAGAGCTATATTCAACTCTTAAAGTATTCATTACCTCTTCAAGTGTTTTATCTTCTGTTAATTCAGAAATTCCAAAAACACAATTAATTCTAGTACCATATGACTTTACTTTTTTACTTGTAAAATTTGTGATGTAAGCACAAATCGGCATTGATTGAATGGTATATCCATTTGCTAATAAGACTTCTGAAGGAATACTATTCATATTTGTTGGCATTTTCACCTTTATTTTTCCTTCTAAAAAAGTAACATCCTTTAAAGTTAATGGAGAAGGCCATGGCAAACTATTACCTTCAAAATCTGTTGGAGTTTGATGTGAAATTTCTATTTCGTCTAAATATACTTGATTGCCTTTTTTTGATTCTATTTCTATATCCACTCCTTCATTAGAAAATTTTTTAACAATAGTGTTATAGGAATTATTTAACTCAAGACCATACAGTAACTTTGGTAATTCTTTATTGGGAGATTTGACTTGCATTACTATCATTAATGATTCATAACCTTTTGTTTTACCTTGAGAAAGTTCTGGGTGTTTTATTGCTGGGTCAAAGTTTAAATCGATTTTCGTATTAAGTAACGAGGCTAATTTATAATCATAGAAGTCCTTCTTTTTTGTGAATATATAATTGTATCTATTTTTATAACGTCCAGAATTAATGACATTTTGTCTAAATGTATAGTGTAAATCTAGACTTGAAGAAATTAAAAACTTCTGTTTTTCTAATTCCAGATTTTGAAAAATACCAAGATATTTTTTGTGAATTTCTAAATCATCAAGTTCATAATGGTGGTATAAATACAATTGTAACTTTTGGAAATCGTTTAAAAAATTACTTTGGTCATTAAATTTAAATTTCTTGCCTGAAAAACTTTCAATAGCGTCTACTAATTTGTCGTGATATTCACTATTCTCCATGGTATTGGCCGCATTAATCCACGCCAATGCCTCGAGATTTGCTTTCATAATTTCTATTTCTTTTAGAAAATAGGCCTGCACATCTTTGTTCAATAATAGTTTATTGCTTTGTTGTATGAGTTCTTCAACGAGTATTAGTATAGAAGTATATTGTTCCTCAGCATTTTTTTTTTTCAAATTTCTGGCATCCCTAAAGTCTTTTATCAAAGAACTAGTAATCCCAACTCCGGTGGCTGCAATGGCTCCATAGGTATCACCAGCAGCCGATAAATTTGAAGCTGCACTTAAGAAATCTCCTTTTGCCATTGAGGCGTAACCTTGTTTTTGTAAATTTTTATCAATAGAGATTTCTGTGGTATTCGAGTCATTAGAATAAAGATTATCCAATTGATTTTGTAAACTTGATTGTTGTTCTTGGCTACTCATACTCTCCCACTCCTCTTTAGAGTACTCATATGGTTTTTTGATATTATCCATGCCAGACTCAATATTTGATGTTTTGTCCTCCTCAATAGCTAAGTTAGATTCATTTTTTCCAGATATAGCAGTGTTCTCAACTTCACTTGGGTTATCCAATATCTGATTAATAAAACTGGAATCTGTTTGTTGTGTCCCACCTCCAAATGTGATTTTTGAAATTTTCATTTCCGATTTTGCCAAACAGTTGTGGAATCCTAATCTATAACCATATTGTAATGGTAAGCTTATTGAATAAATACGATCTAGTTGAAAGGGGCCATTTACCACCCCACCACCGATTGTAGAGCCTTTACCTGCTGTCGCTATATTACTTTCATTATCATTATTACATATAAAACTAACAGAAACCTCTTCAAATTCATTTACTGTATAATTAGCATTGATTTCAGATATATATCTAGAATTACTAATTCCTAGCTTATTAAGTGCTTCTAAAGTATAGGTCTTTCCTTGCGGCTGGTAATAATAGGCATCACTATTACTAGGAGTAAATTTTTTCAATTTAAATTTTATAGTTACTATTTCTCCTCTTACGGTAACTTGATAATCTAAATCTAATTTACCCCAGACTGCTCCGATATCTTTGGCGCTTGAAACCCCTAAACCTTGTCTAGAATATGACTGCCATTTTGAATCAAAGTTTTGAGAAAAACTTATACTGCAAATAAAAAAAAGAAATAAAGGAATTTTTATGAGGATTTTGTTTCTAATCATTTCATTTACATTTTTAAGGACAAGTTTAAAAATCTCATTTAAAATAAAAATACGCCAAACAGCCTATTTTATATCAACCGAAAAGCATCGGCTATATTTTTGATTTCAGTTCGCTTATTGGTGCCTAGCTTTTTGAAGATATTTTCACAGTGCTTTTTAACTGTTTTTGGGTCAATAAAAAGCAATTGGGATATTTCTTTTCTAGATAATTCTTGACCCAATAATTTGAGAATTTCCTTTTCTCTTTTGGTAAGTAAATTGAAGCAATTATAATATTTGTCAAAAACAGCATTAATGCCGAATAGACGATTTACATCCTTTGAAAATGCTTCTATTTCTTGAGGGAAAAGTGAAATAGAAATTAGTTGCGTGTCATTCAGTATTTTAGTGGTAGTAAAATGATAAACTGGATTTTCACCTTCATTGTATTGCCAATCTTGAAAGAAAGGAACTACCGCATTTTCATCGTTCTTAGATATTTCTGCAAATAGTTTTGGATAAGTAACTTTTAACGTGAATTCACCCTGGTGTTTTTCCAGAACACTTGCGCCCAATTCTTCTAGTTCTTCCATCGAATAACGAATAATATCCAACCCTGTTTTGGACATATATTGTAATGCCAAATCTTCACGAGAATTTATGTGTAAAATTCCAGGGATTATTAGGGCTAAATCATCTAGGTCTAATAATCCTTTCTGAATTAGCTGACTTAATTTGTAGAGTTGTTTTGGCTGGTCAATTAGTTCTTTGTGAATCATAATAGTAATGGTTGGTGTTGGTTTTATAAAGTTAATAAATTTTTATTAAAACCCTAAAAATGTGATTACTAAAGATGGTTCAAGCCTTCTACATCAATGCCATTTCACACACATTACGCTTCCCTCCTGCGTCGTCGCATAATAAGTGTTCCATTAACATTGTAGAAGATACTTTTTAGAATAAATTTTTTCACGAAACCGCAGAAACAACTTTCGCTTTTTCCCAAAGCAAAGTTACATAACGCAGAACATTATGAAACACTTTGTTTTTCATAATCCGACGTTATATAAAATAGCAATAAGTTATTAATAATCTGAAAAAATTGAATCTTATTCTATCGAAATTATTTAATAAAAAATGCCCTAGTTTAATATAACAAGGGCATTTTTAAAACGTATTACGATACTAATTTACTCTACAGGTTTGTTGCCTACCTCTTCAATTTCTTTACGTTTATTTTTTACTTTTTCCTTTCCTTTTTTAATTACGTCTTCTAATTCATTTAATTTCTCTTCGGCTTTAGATATTTTAGCTTCTTTCTCTTTAATAGCTTCTTCATCAACACCTTTTTCTTCACGTTGTTTCGCTACTTTTTCTTTAGCTTCTTTAACTTTTTTACGACCACGTTTTAAGGTTTCTTCCTCATCAGATAAGGTTGAAGCAGTTTCGTCAATTTTTTCTTTGGCTATAGTTGCTCTATGCTTACCAAATTCCTCTCCACTCATATCGCCTTTATCACGACCATACGCATTGCCTTTATTTGATTTTTCTTTTTTGGCTTTTTCTTTCTTTTCTTTTTTTAACTCATCATCTTTCTCATTGTCTTCATCAAGATCATAGTCATCATCACCCTTTTCCTTTTTAATCTTATTTTTTTTGTCTTTACCTTTCCCCTTCATTTCTACGCCTTTCTCCTTCATATCCTTGGCCTTATCTTTCATTTTTTCTTTGCCTTTCCCTTTCATTTCGTCAGCTTTACCTTTTTGCTGCTCTACGGCATTATCAATGTCTTCTTCAACATCTTCTTTGACCTTTTTAACTTTCTCCTTCTTGGCTTTTCCTTTCTCCTGAGATTTACCTTGGGCATACCCAGTAGTTGCCATCATTGTAAATGCAAAAAGCATTAAACCTATTATACGTGCTATATTTTTCATGTCTTTTCTTTTTTAGATACCATCAAGTTCACTAAGCGCTGATTCTACTTCTTCTGATTTTTGTTCAACTTCTTTTACTGTTTCATCAATTTCTTGCTCTACGGCCTCTATTTTATCTAAAGTAGCGTCTAATTCTTGTTGTTCTTTTTTTGTGTCTCTACAGGAAATTATTCCCATAAAAAGAACAGATAAAGTCAATAAACTTAATTTTTTCATAATTTTTATATAAATGATTAGTACTTATTTAACTTATATATAAAGTATATATTGTTTAATTTTTAAATGTCTTTAAATCAAATTTTATCAGAATTTAGATTAGCTTTAAGGTTCTGACAAAGAAATACCGTGCAGTTTCTTTACTAGTAAAACAAAAAAAGCGGGATAAATGTCCCGCCAGTAATTACTTTTATAATCTCTGTATTATTCCTTAACTAATTCAAAATCTTGAACTGTTTTATTCGCTGCATTTATTTGAACTTCTTCAGTGGTTTGCATAATATAGCCTTCTTTTTGTACTTCAACATTGTATGACCCAGCATCTAATCCCATTAACATATAAGCACCATCAACATCTGTGAAAGTTGTAGTATTAATGGTGTCTGAAACGATAACAGCCACCTGAGCGCCTTCTACAGTTGTTATAGTAGAATCTTGTTCAACGCCAGTAACTGACCCCAACAACGTACCCGTTGTAGACAAATTACTTGCTTTAATTACAGGTTTAAAATTGAATCCTGTAATATTTTGTCCTCTACCTTTTGCTACAAATGATTTGCTCACATCAAAATCTAGCAACAAATCTGATGAAAGTCCGCTACTTACAATAAGTTCGGGTTTGATAAACACTTTAATGCCTGATTGTGCGCCACTAGGAACTTTTAGATTATAGGTTGTACTATCTTTTAAAACAATGTTTACTCCTTTTACGTAGACGCGCATTAAATCATAAGAACCTGTCGGTATATCCATATCTACTAAATTCTTGGTAATACCATTAGTAAGCTCTAAAAGATTTACTTGTATTTCATCTTCCATTAATACAATGAAAGATTTACCGCTGTCGGTTTCTATTGTCACGTCAGTACTATCTATTGCTTGAGCGTTTAATTCGATATCTCCTTTATATCTAGCATCAATTTTAAAAATTGTTACATTGGCTTCGGCCACCATATCATGAGGAAATGGGGCATCAGTTAATTGTATATTTAATTGGCCATACCCACTGTTGGAATCATTGTTATCGGTACATGAGCTAATTAGAATGCTACAAACAACAAGAAAAACATTTAAAAAGTTAAGTTTCATAGTTTAAAATTTAAGGTTTTCGTTACGTAAAACCCTATAAATAAGGGTTTGGTACTTTGTAAACAACAAAGAAAGTAAAAACCCTACTATGAATTTTTTGTTTTCGATGAACGGTATAAATTTAATGCGTTATTAGATATTACCATTTCATACACATTACCACTTCGCTCCTATCGTCGCTTCGGGCAAAGAGTATTCCATTACATTTTTAAAGAAACTTTTGAGAAGAAAAAAATCTAAGAAAATTTAGGAGAAGAACTTCGCTTTTCCCAAAGCAAAGTTACATAACGCAGAACATTATAGAACAAACACAGTAAATTGGCGGATAGACCATTTTCGGTCTATTTTACATAGTTGCAGATATAGACTTAATTAAAATTCTTTATCTGATTATGAAAAATATACTCGCCTAATACTTTCATACCAGTTTAAGGTCCAGGCAAGGATTATCATCCTTTAAGGTACTTTATTAAATATCTTATTCGATTACAACTTTAAAATCAACTCGCTCTTTTTCATCTTGATAAATACTCAAGATATAAACTCCTGTACTGGAAATGTCCGATACGTTTATTTTTAAAAAACCATTTACAATAGATCGTTTTAAATTTTTAACGACTTTACCCGATAAATCAGTGATTGAAATTTCTACATTTCCATCTTTATCGAACCCTGATACGTTAAACCAATCTGAAGTAGGACTAGGATATAGTTTTGACTTGTTTGTTGATCCACTAACCTTAATAGTTCTAATTACTTCGACCGCAGCGTTACCCGATACATCACTTACATTATAGGTAATCCCATATGTACCTGTTGCATTTGTATTTAAATCGGAAGTATCTACCACTACCCTATCCGAAATTTCACCATCAACATTATCCGTTGCCAAAAACCCCGGTTCAATAAAAATGTCGCCTAGGTTCAGTTCTAAAGGGTTGGCACCATTTAAAATAATGATAGGGCTAGTCGTATCATTAGGGGCACTACTAACGTTAATTGTTCTAATTACTTCGACCGCAGCGTTACCCGATGCATCACTTACATTATAGGTAATCCCATATGTACCTGTTGCATTTGTATTTAAATCGGAAGTATCTACCACTACCCTATCCGAAATTACACCATCAACATTATCCGTTGCCAAAAACCCCGGTTCAATAAAAATGTCGCCTAGGTTCAGTTCTAAAGGGTTGACACCATTTAAAACAATAATAGGGCTAGTCGTATCATTAGGGGCACTACTAACGTTAATTGTTCTAATTACTTCGACCGCAGCGTTACCCGATGCATCACTTACATTATAGGTAATCCCATATGTACCTGTTGCATTTGTATTTAAATCGGAAGTATCTACCACTAACCTATCCGAAATTTCACCATCAACATTATCCGTTGCCAAAAACCCCGGTTCAATAAAAATGTCGCCTAGGTTCAGTTCTAAAGGGTTGGCACCATTTAAAACAATGATAGGGCTAGTCGTATCATTAGGGGCACAACCGTAAAAATACACAGCACCACTATGGGAACCGCTTTCATTGTCATTTTTGGCTCCTATTATAACTGTATTTCCAAATATTGAAACGTTCCTGCTAAAAAAATCATATCCTGAACCGTCAAATGGTGTAAATTTTTGCGTTTCTACCCAATTGCCACTAGACTGTTTTTCAAATAAATAGGCAGCACCTTTTTTAGTAGCATCTTCATCTGAACCTATGATAGCAATATCACCATAAATTCCTACTGAAATCCCGAAAAAACCATTACGAGATGCGTCGCTGGCCTTTAGTTTTTCAACCTCTACCCAATTGCCGGTCGGACTCTTTTCAAAAATGTAAGCAGAACCACTGTTTTCTCCATCATCATTATTACTCCATGCGCCAACTATGGCAACATTATCGGAAATAGCCGCAGAAGAACCAAAACCATCCCCTAAAGAAGCGTCACTCGCAGTTAGCTTTTGAGAAGCTACCCACGTACCATTGGAGCTCTTTTCAAAGATATAAGCGGCCCCGCTTCCGCTTCCATTAGTATCGTTGTCTTCCGCACCTATTATGATATTATCCCCCGACATGAATACTGACTTACCAAAATCCTCTCTTAAGGCAGTGTCGCTACCGGCGAGCATTTGTAGCTCAACCCAACTACCATCTACACGCTTTTCAAATACATAGGCTAAGCCCATTTTACTATCATAGTGCGTACCGACCACAGCAAAATTACCCGATATGGCTACCGAAGTACCAAAATTGCTCTCAGAAGTAGCATTACTGGCTGTCAGTTTTTGAGATTCTATCCAAGTACCATCAGCTCTCTTTTCATAAATATATACCGAACCGCTATTACTACCATTATCATCATTACCATTGGCACCTACGATGGCAGTATTACCAGAAATTGCAACCGATGTGCCAAAGTAATCATATGAAGTACCATCACTTGCAAAGATTTTTTGCACCTCGATCCAGTTACAATTGGTGTCCCTTTGATATATATATGCAGAACCACTATCTCTTCCATATTCATCACTCAGGTCATCATTTCCAGATGCACCTATAATGGCAAAATCATTTGAAATAGATACTGAATTACCAAATCCTTCCCCAGAAACACTGGTTAATACCTTTTGTACATTACCCCATATAGTTTCATTCACATCGGTTACCCTTATAGGATAATTTTGGAATGCGTAAAATCCACCACTATCCGTTACTGTAACCTGTACTTCGTAAAGGTTATCGTTACCCTTATCCAGTGGATTTTCAAAATCAGGGCTATTGATAAAAGAGAGTACACCTGTATCTTCCGTCAAAATAAAAAGAGTATTGTCTTCACCATAACCGTATTTTGTTGAAAAGGCATAACTTAAACCATTACCCTCGGTATCGGTATCGTCGGTTGCGGTAATATCCCCTCTAAGAATAACCATACTATTTTCCTCTACGTTTAACGTTCCCAATGCCGTTAGGCTTGGTGCTTGATTTGTAGTAGGGGTATACCGATAAAAATATGCAGAGCCACTGTCTTCACCATTTTCATTACTAAAGGCTGCCCCTATTATCGCAACATCTCCAGAAATGGCAACTGACCACCCAAACCTATCATTATAAGCAGCATCACTGGCATTGACTTTTTGTATGTCTTCCCACAGGCCATTTGCCCCCTTTCGTATCATATAAGCGGAACCACTATCTCCCGCTTCTTCATCATTTAAAAAAGACCCTACAACGGCCACGTTATCTGAAACAGCTACTGAATTACCTAATTGATCTTCAACAAAACCTCTTAGCATTTGAATTTCACCCCAACTGCCATCGATTCCTTTTTCAAAGATATATACCGCACCTGTATCGGTTCCAAAACCATCTTTTCCTCGCGCACCAACTACAGCAACATCAGCTGAAATAGCCACTGATTGACCAAAATTGTCATACCTCCCGCCATCATTTGGGATTAGCTTTTTTGATTCAATCCAAGTATCAGGACCTCTTTCAAATATATAGGCTGAGCCACTACTAATACCGTTGTCATCATCTAAAAAGGCTCCTATAATGGCCAAATCACCAGAAACCGATACGGAAATGCCAAAACCATCTGAATCAAAGGCATCGCTCGCAGTTAGTTTTTTTACTTCAAACCAGCTTCCATCTGAACCTTTTTCAAACACATAGGCCGCACCTGTCGACCCATTGTCCCTGAATGCCCCAACCACAGCCACATCACCAGAAATAGATACTGAATCACCAAATAAGTTACCCCGCGGAGCGTCGCTGGAGATAAGCTTTTGTACTTCTGTCCAGTTACCATCTGCTCCTCTTTCAAATACATAGACAGCATTATTAACAGGAGCTCCTATTATAACCAAATCCCCAGAAATGGCAACCGATTCACCAAATCGATGAAATTCACCGGCATCGCTGGCAACAAGCTTTTGTTGCTGAATCCAATTACCACTTAATGACCTTTCAAATATATAGGCAGCACCGCTATCGGCCCCATTATCATCGTTATATTTTGCCCCTACTATGGCATAGTCTCCTGAAACAGCCACTGAATTACCAAAATTGTCTCCCTCTACATTGTCGCTTGCTATACGCTTTTGCTCATCGGTCCATTGGGCGTTTAAGTTACTGATGCCTATTAAAAAAAACATTAGGCCAATTAGTTTTAATTTCATGGTTACTTATTGTCTTTTATTAAAAAAAAAAAGAGTACTGGATTACAATTAATCGCAGAAGTTTCTCAATTACTAAGAATAGTCCTTTTCTATATAATTCACATTTGACCATTTTCCATAATAAATGGCATTTACACTTCTACAAATTAGCTGAAAAATGTTGTCACAATAAATAGAAACAAGAAAATTTAATTCAAATATTAGTTAGATTTTGAAATAAAACTAGAAAAAAATTATGAATGAGGTTTTAATTAGTTGTTAAAGTTATCATTATAACGACTAAATGTCATTTTTGGAGACCAATGACAAAATGCATAGCTATGTTTTTTAAAACTATCTATGTTCATCCCATTCCACGCTGCATTCAAGGTTCTAACGCAACAAACGTTGCTTTTTTTTTAGTTAGTCTAAGCTACAAATTTAAGTTCAAAATC